>JAFZRE010000041.1 GCA_017620015.1 Bacteroidales bacterium
AAGGGAAAGGCAAATAAGGTAATACGTATTGCACTGGTAAACAAACTTATAAAACAAATATTCGCTATTATGACTGGCAACAAAATGTATGATGAAAATTTTTCAAAAAATATTTGGTAGTTAACACAGTTCATTCCGCAACCTTTAGCTCACGAAGCTTGCGAGTAAAACAAAGCGAACAGCATAAGGTACGTTGCTTGTGAGCCTGTTTATGCGGAACGCTGCTTGCAGCTTCGCGAAACGAAGTGAGCAATCTCCTTGTATATTGCCGCACTTCGACACGCTCAGTGAGCGGCTTACAACGCTCCCCGTTCCGTATCGCGTGTTCACTCAGGCTTCCGAAATGACGTTCTCTTTTATTTTGTTTAATTAACATAATATTTACCTCTCCACAAATACGAAATAAGACCAATCGTAAAAATATCCATTAGTATATGGATAGACAGCAACCTTTTTCGTAGTTTGTTCAAAAAACGACATGAACTCTTCGCATTCCGATAAAGTTTGCCAAATATAGTGCAAATCTGTTTCGTGAAAATCTGGGTTAATATCAGTAGTGTAAATTCCATTGTTATTAATGTACGAAATTCTGTCGCTACCAGGATATTCAAGTCCTTGTTTCATTGTATATTCGGGGACATATGTTTCCGAAGAACCTCCTTTGACAAAAGTATCTG
Organism: Bacteroidales bacterium; assembly: GCA_017620015.1. Taxonomy (GTDB): domain Bacteria; phylum Bacteroidota; class Bacteroidia; order Bacteroidales; family ML635J-15; genus Bact-19. Next base: position 678 of record JAFZRE010000041.1, read on the forward strand.
GAAAATGCAATTCGCCAGTTCCCATCAATATTTTGTCACCATACATAAGCAAATTGCTTTCATCTCGATAGTATATCTTTACATGTCCATATGTATCCGTTTCTACATAATCCACAAGGAATGGAATTTCATTTCCTTCGTTCTGCTTGTTTGTAACATTCATCGAGTAGAAACCTTCATATTCAAATGTCACATAGTCAACCTTGGCGATTAGTATGTCCTTGTCAAGATATTCATCTGTGAGAGTTACTGTTGGAACATCAGGAAGTGGATTGTTTACTCTGAAATTCTCAATCGTCATATATGCAGTTTTTGCCGATCTGTAATCCATAAGCAATGTATATGCATAGGCTTGATTGTCGTTACCAGAGAAATAAAGATATATGCTATCCTGTGGGTATATAGATTCTGCTGCATCTATAAGTTGCTCGGGAGTATCGAAATACTGGTTGCCACTATACCAACCATTACTCATTTTATAATTCTTTCGAACTAACAATGGATATGAAGTGGAATTGCTAATTTCAAGCAACCATTTCTTGAAAACCGCGAACAAAGTATCAAGGTCGTTGTTCTTGACCGACAATGATAAATTTTGCATATACTGACCTTCTTGGTACAATGTCAAACGTTTTGATATGGAATCTGTTTCGGCATCAAAGAACACCTTTCTACTGGAATTAGATTGTCCTTCATCTTCCACATAGCCATTCTGAGTGACAAAATCAATTGCACCCTGATTTGTTCTGCCGATTAACGATTTCAAAAACACAAAATCTCCACCGTCGGTTTCGTATTCCTGCAAGATTGCCCTTGAACGATTTATGTCTGCGGTCTCGTCCTCGTCAAATTTGATGCGTTCGCACGATGAGAATGAAAAGGCAAGCGCGATTCCGAGAAGGATTATTGATAATTTAATGTTCGCTTTCATATTGTAATTATTTTACCTCTCCACAAATACCATATAGTACCATTCGTATGGGTCGCCAAAACCTAGACTCGGTGTATATAGATATACAGCAACCTTCTTCGATGTCTGCTCATAGTACGACATAAATTCCTCCTGTGTGGAAAGCGTCTGCCAGATATATCCCAAGTCATTATCCGACTCGTCAACATCTTGCACATAACTTCCATCATCATCTATGTACGAAATTCTGTCGCTTGGAAATGACAGGCCGCGTTTCATTGTGTATTCGGGAACGTATGTTGATGAATTGCTACCCTTTACAAATGTTTCGGGGAAATTAAGTTCGCCACATCCTGACCAAATAATTGAACCGTCCATAAGCAGATTGCTTTCATCGTGATAGTATAGTTTTATGTAGCCGAAATCGCCTGGATACATATAGTCTGCAAGGAAAGGTATTTCGTTCCCTTCGTTCTGCTTGTTTGTAACATTCATCGAGTAAAATCCGCCGTATTCAAAAGTCATATAGTCAACTTTGGCAATGAGTATGTCCTTTCCTAAATATTCTTCCGTGAGATTTACGGTTGGCACTTCGGGAAGCGGTGAGTTTACGCGCTCGTTGATAATCTGCATATAAACGGCGTTTGCCCACCCTGCTATATATAGATTGTATGTATAACCTTGATTGTCATTAATATATATTTCAACATCTAGCTCAGATGAAGGCTGGGCTGATGATATGGCATCAATAAATTGATCAATATTATCGAATGTCATATATGCGCCGTCATCATCTATTTCATAACTTTCCCTAACCAATAATGGAAACGAACTGGAATTCTTTATTTCAAGCAACCATTTCATAAAAATAGCCGACAATGTATCGATGTCATTGCTCTGTACTTTCATTTCTACATTAGGAACCTTATTGTTATATCCTAAATGTACAAACAAATATTTTGATATGCTGTCAACCCTTGTGTCTGTATATTTTGCACTAGTGGTACTATTGTATTCACATTCCTCGTAGCCATTCCCTGTCAAATATTCATCGTAAGCACTCGCTTCCATACCTATGACAGATTTCAAAAACACAAAATCACCGCCATCGGTTTCGTATTCCTGCAAGGTGTTTCTTGCATTTCTTACAATTGCGTTCTCGTCTTCGTCAAATTTAATGCGCTCACACGATGAGAATGAAAAGGCAAACGCGATTCCAAGAAGGATTATTGATATTTTAATGTTCGCTTTCATATTACAAATTTTTAGGTTAATTCGTTACAAAGATAATCAATGAATTTTATGTAGAAAAAAAAACATCATAAACATTACAAATCGTTTTGTTAACATACATTTTCCTATTCTTTCGTTTCTACTTGTTATTTCAACATTTCTTAATGACGTTGCACGCAACGTCTCTACAATTATTTAATCAACACCACATTCCCCTTTTTTGTCTTAACACTTCCGTCAAACATTTCGGCTTCGACATAATACGAATATGTGTCCTGATTCTGCACAACACCGCCGATTGTGCCGTCCCAGCCCGTATGCAGGTCGTCGGTGAAGAAAACCTCCTCGCCCCAGCGGTTGTAGATGCGGAACTGACGCAGACGCTTTATGCCAAGACCACGAACATACACCACATTGTTGCCGTCGCCTTCGCTCAACGGCGTAAACGCCGAAGGAACATCGAGCGTAAGCTTCATGTCAACGTCAACATAAATGTCGAAACTTTTTTCTTCACAGCCAAGCGTATCCCTTAGCACAAGCGTAAAAGTGGTGTTTTCAAGCGGGAACATCCTGATTGAATCGCAATTTCCCAACAAAGAGTATTCCTCTGGCGAAACATAACATTCCAATCCGCTGTCGGCAACTACAACCGACACAGCCGTATCGCCCATATTTATGGCAAACGACTGCCCGTCAATTTCCGCGTCAAAGCCTTGCATTACATCGACCATAACCGAATCCAATTTCGAACATCCTTTCTCGCTAAACGTATAAACATAGTAAATGGTTGCCTCGTTTGGTGAAATTTTTTGAATTTGTGCGCTGTCGCCTATGGGAAGGTCCCAGTAATAAGCACTTCCGCCAGCAGCAGAAATTTGTGCTTCACCACCCATGCAAATCAAAGTATCGCCAAAGGTTTGCGTGTCTGGAAGCTTGTAAACCAAATAGTTGCGAGAAATACTGTCGATGCAGCCAAGCGAATCGGTAATTGCAAGCGAAACCACATTCAGCGAATCAATCTGCGTGGAAGAATTTGTCCACGACACCGAATTTTCGGTCAGTTCTACCCCGTTCACGTACCAATGTTTTTCAACACCGTCGTCACCAAAATACGACAGGCTTCCCTCCAACGGCGAACACATGCCTTCTTCTATCTTGATTCCATTTTGGTCGATAAGGTTGAAATCGGCAGAAATCCTATACACATAAACCTGCTCGGTGAAATCAATAGTGCAATTTCCGTTTTGCAGCGACAAGGTAACGGGGAAATATCCCGACTGCGGAACATAGCCGTAAGTATGTGTAACTTCGGGCATATTGGCATAACTATCGCCACCACCTACAACCCACACGAAACTTTCGACATTTACTGCATCGGTCATCGAAAAATGCACACTGCCACCAGCACAGACAATGGTATCGCTGAGCGAAATGTCGGCTTCGGGACCAGTGATAGTAATCTGTTGCGAAGCCGTTGCCCGACATCCGCCAAAAGTTGTCAGTTCTAGGTTTATATCGTAGATGCCAGGTGCGGTGTAAAGGTACTGCGGATTTGCCACATGCAAGACATCACCGTTGCCCATATCCCAGTTGTACCTTAGGTTGGCATTATCTGGTTCGGTCTCGATGTCAACATGTATTGTCGGACTTACTGGATAGCAGTTGTATGCCAAACTGTCGATTGTAAAATTCGCAGAAACTATCTTTTCAATGCTTATGCAATCTTCGCACGGAAGTGTATCGCCACAAACAGCAACACCGTCGCTACGCACTGAAACTATATGCGTAAACGAGTAAATACCAGTTTGTTCATACAAATGTGTAATAGTACTGTTTGTCCCGGAAATTGTCGTACCGTCGCCAAAGTCCCATTCGTGCCAGATGGAATTGTCCGATTCGTTCGATACGAATGTCTGCATAGTGCCGAAACAAACCATTGATGTAAAATCGACATCGGCATACGGGAAATCAAGTACTTTCACCCTTTCGCGGAATGTTCCCGAGAACGAGCATCCATGCCAGGTCATGAGTTCCAGAGAAACATCGTAAACACCAGCTTCGGTGTAAGTATGCGTGACATTTTCGCCAGATGCAGTTGCCGTGCCGTCGCCGAAGTTCCATACAGCCGAATAAATGGGGTCGTCGGTGCTAGTGACGTTATGGAACTCGAATGTAGCAGGATTGCAACCTACTACAAGGCTTTCGGGGAAGATTCCAGACTGCGGGTCAACAACATACAACTGCTTGGTAAATACCGAAACGCATCCGTCGTATTGACGTGCATAAGCTATAACTTCGTAGTCGCCACCGCGTTCGTATGTGTAGCGAGAATCGGTTATTCCGTTGATTTGAATCCATTCGAGCTGGTCGGTTGGCACTCCACTGCCCTCCCAATCGAAAGCAACCTCGGCAAACGCAGGTGCGCTCAAAACTACCGCTGTAAGCCTGTTCCCTAGGCAAAGAGTGTCGGTTGAGATTTCCCAATTGAATGTCGGCGGCATAATGTCGCACACTATTTCCTGCTCATATTCGCAACCAGACCCGTCGTTGTGGGCGACAAGATTGCAACGGTAATGTCCGTAACTTGGAAAAACAATCGAAATTGAATCGGCAGTTGAATGGCTTACATCCATTATCCTGTTGTTATTGTCGGCATTCCAAATATGCCACTCCCAATATTCGGCTCCAAGGTTTTCGGTTAACTTGAACGAATAGACAAATGGTGCAGAGCAGTCGTTGTACGATGCGACATGGACAATCGGCGGCTCAACATATATGCTGTCCCATAATTGCACAGGCGACTGGCAGTTGCGGTACTCGACCATAAATCCAACCTTGTTCCAGCCAGTATCAACACTGAACATATATTGCCTGTATTCTGTATCAGAATTTACTTCCCAAGTCTTGCCACCAGAATTAATCACGAAGAAAAAGTCGTATTCATCGGAATTTCCAGCCATCGAATTGTAAAGATATGCCACATCGAGCGGACAAAGCGTATCGCGTGGAATAAAATTGTGCATGGCATCAGTTACTCCGAATTGCTCCGGCGAAACCTGATTCCCAGTCATTATGCCATGGGGACGTTCACGCAACTGGCTTGTAGCAATGCATCCCGACGTGTCGGTAATTGTAAGCGTTGGATAAAATATGCCAAACTCAGTATATTCGTGCGTAACCGATGGGGCTGTGGTATGTGTAGAAGTACCGTCGCCGAAATTCCAGAAGAAATCCACGACAGCCGAGTTGCTCGTATAGTCCGAATTGTTGTAAAAGCCCACCGTTGCTGGCACGCACCCGCCATCGGTAGTGGAATAAAGGGCTGCATCGGGTTGGTTGACAACGATTTCTGGTCCTGTGAATCGTGAAATGCATCCTCCGGGCGACGTAACGGTAAGCGTAGGCGTAAATCTGCCGTTCTGTGTATAAGAATGCGATATAAAGTCATGGAATCCAAGGTAATTGTCGCCAAAATTGTAGGAATAAGAAAGGTTTTCGCCGACCGAATTGCTTATAAACCTGACCTCGAAGGGATAAGTGCAGGAGAACAAATCTTGCGGGTCGGTGTAGAACGAAGCCCGAACATCAACCACCTCGACATCGAAAACCTGAGTCTGGCGGCATGGCCCGTTGGGATCAACCGTGAACGACACCGAATAATGACCCACCTGCGAGTACGAATGTATTGCATCGGAACCAGACTGCACCGACGTACCGTCGCCAAAGTCCCAGAAGCAAGTTATGTCGTCATCGACATCGCTATGGAATGCAAAAGGTGTATTAAGGCACATCTCGGCAGGCACATTGCAGTTTGGTGAAATTGTACCTATTGCCACCATGTTGTTTTCATTCACAACCGTCTGGCAACCATACGAATCGACCACCGTCAGCGAAACATTGTAGCTACCTGTATTTTCGTATGTATGCGAAGGATTGTCCTCGTGGCTGGTTGTTCCATCGCCAAAATTCCAAGTAGCCTCGTAAGTACCGCCAAGTCCAACATCGGTAGAAATTTCTGACGAAAAATCGACCTCGTGCGGAGCAACGCACCATTGCGCATCGTTGGCCGAAATAGTCACGCTCGGTCGCTTCGAGAGAGTAAGCATCTGCGAATGGTATTCGTCGCGGCAGCCGTTGGCATCGGTAACTTCGAGCGACACCGTATATATTCCAGGCGATGTATATCCATGTGAACGGTTAATACCTTGTGCCGATACACCATCACCAAAATACCAGAGCCAACTTGTAATTTCGGCATCGCCAGCAGTAGAACTACTGCGAAACATATAAGATTTTGGGACACAACCGACAATTGAACTATCGTTGAATGAAGCGGTCGGACCATTGAAAACCACTATCTCGCGCGTATCGGTAGCCGTCTGTCCGTTGCTTTCGACAGTGAGAGAAAGATTGTAGCGTCCTGGCACAAGATAGGAGAATGTAGGCTCGGCAAGCACCGAAACGTCTCCGTTGCCCGACGACCACGAGTACGACACAGCGCCCTCCGCCCCGGTAACATCGCACCCAAAAGTGAGAATCTGGGGAGCACAGCCGTCAAAGTCGCCAGTTATCGAAACCGACAACTGCGCTTTCATCACCGTCTGCAACAGAGTGGCAGCAAGCAACAGCATTATGTATTTCATTATCTTGGAAATGCCACCTTCCATGCTTCTATTTTTTGTAATGACAACCAAAAGTACAAAATCGTTGCCTCACAAAATTGTTTTAACAAAATTTTAACATTAAAATAACAAATCAGGGGACCAAAAGATTCAAAATTTGAGAATTTATGTCGAATTAATTCCAAAATATGTAGCAACGTTGCTCGCAAGGTTAACTACAATATTTTGCCTACGCAAATTTTGAAAGGAAAATCGCAAACGAAAATATTGTCCGCTAAACCCTCTATATTGTCATTCCGAAAAGCAGAACGAACAGCAAAAGGGACGTTGCTTGTGAGTTCGCTTATCCGGAATCTGTTCTATAATAATCCTTTAACAGATTACGGACAGCAGTCTTCACAACGCTCTCCGTTTCGTGTCGCGTGTTTCGACTAGCTTCCGAAATGACAAGCTACTCTATTTATGGCATTGTGTAAATACTTGATAGTAACACGAATATAAGTATTATCCAAATTATAGCGGACTCCAATAAAAAGATTTAAATATTCCGATATTTTTTCGTATCTTTGCGGTTTGTTTTCATTTTTGCAGAAATGAGATTCAAGGATGTAATAGGACAGGACGAAATCAAGAGCAGGCTCGTACAGGCTTACAAGGAAAACCGTGTGAGCCACAGTTATTTGTTCTATGGTGCGCCGGGTGTCGGCAAGATGGCATTGGCAATAGCTTTCGCCCAGTACCTTTCGTGCGAAAACAAGGAAGACGGCGACAGTTGCGGATGCTGTCCGAGCTGCCAGAAGTACGAAAAACTGGTACACCCCGATTTGCACTTCGTTTTCCCATACATCACTTCGTCAAATTCACAAAACAAGGCCGTGAGCGACACCTACATCGACCTTTGGCGACCGATGGTGAACAAAAGCCCCTATTTTTCGTACCGCGACTGGACAAACAACCTACAGAGTGAAAACAAACAATGCCAGATATACGCTGCCGAATCGGCGGAAATCATCAAAAAGGTTAGCCTAAAGACCTACGAATCGGACTACAAGGTGATGATAATCTGGCTGCCCGAAAAGATGAACACCGAGTGCGCCAACAAAATCCTGAAAATCCTCGAAGAACCGCCGCACAACACTGTATTCCTGCTTGTGAGCAACAACCGCGAAGACATTCTGCCCACAATACAGTCGCGCACCCAGCCGATAAAGGTTCTCGGAATCGCTGACGAACCGCTGAAACAGGCTCTGGTTGACAGATTCGGCATAACCGACGACGAAGCCGCCGACATCGTGAAGATTAGCAACGGCAGTTTCCTCGAAGCACGCCAGCAAATCGAACAGGACGAAGAAAACGCATTCAACTTCGAGAACTTCAAGTCACTAATGCGAACCTGCTACAGCGGCGATGTGGTTACGGCTCTTGCATTTGCAAAGGAAATTGCAAAACTGTCGCGCGAACGGCAGAAAAGTTTCATCGACTACTGCCTGATTATGGTCCGCGAAAACTTTGCAAGGAACATCAACGGCAACGTCGCCTACCTCACAAAGGACGAAGACGCATTTGCAAAGAATTTCTCACGCTTCATAAACGAAAGGAATATCAATAACTTTATAACAATTTTCAACGATTCATATTACCAGATTGAACGCAATGGAAATTCGGAGATAATTTTTACCGACACCGCGTTCAACATAATGAAAATAATACGCAAATAACATGGAAGACAGAATTATAAATATCCCGACCGACAACTGCGACGAAAACTATTGTTCGTTCTCGGCAAAAGGCTGCTGCAACAAGCTCAACGTTTACGACTGGCTTGCCGACATCAACGACCCGCTTGCCCAGTCGAGATATGTGGAAGTAAGATTCAAGAACACCCGCAAGGGCATTTACGAAAACAACCTCGACCTGCCGTTGCAGGTTGGCGACATAGTGGCTGTGGAATCGTCGCCCGGACACGACATCGGAATTGTTTCGGCAATAGGCCAGATTGCATGTTACCAGATGAGAAAGATAAAGAACCTCAGGCTTGCCGAAATAAAGAAAATCTACCGCAAGGCACGCGCCAACGACATCAAGAAATGGCAGGAGGCAATCGCCCTCGAACGTCCGACAATGCTCCGCACACGCGAACTTGCCGAAGAACTCGGTCTGTCGATGAAAATCGGCGACACCGAATTTCAGGGAGACAAGACCAAGGCTATTTTCTACTACATAGCCGAGGAACGCGTCGATTTCCGTGAACTTATCAAGCGTATGGCCGAGGAATTCCATATCCGCATCGAAATGAAGCAGATAGGTGCACGTCAGGAAGCAGGAAGAATCGGCGGTATAGGTCCCTGCGGTCGTGAACTTTGCTGCACGACTTGGATGTCGGACTTCAATTCAGTATCAACCAACTCGGCTCGTTTGCAGGAACTTACGCTAAACCCACAGAAACTTGCAGGACAATGTAGCAAGTTGAAGTGCTGCCTTAACTACGAACTTGGCGTTTACCTTGATGCACGCAAGGACTTCCCCGAAAACGCATCGGTACTGCGCACAAAGGAAGGCGAAGCTCACCACATCAAGAACGACATCTTCAAGAAGCAGATGTACTACGAAGTTCGCATAAACGACATTCCTACCATAAAAATCCTTGACGTTGACACTGTAAAGAACATTGTGGAACAGAACAGGAATGGAATTTTGCCAGAAAACGTATTCGAGATGCAAAAGACCGGTTCGCGTTCGATTTCGTACACCGACGAGCTTAACTCCGAAAGCATCACCCGCTTTGACAAGGCAAAGAAGCAGAACAAAAACAAGAATCGCAACAGAGGCAAAAAGCAGGGCAAACCGCAGGATTCGCATCAAAAGCAGGATGGCACGCCCAAACCTACAAACGACAAAAACGAACAATAATGAGAAAACACATCTTATTCATAATAGCGATGTTAGCGCTAGCTTTTGCATCGTGCGACAGCAACAAGGTTTACGAGGAATATGTAGAAATTGACGACTATGTATGGAACTCGTCGAAACCTTTGAGTTTCGAGTTCGAAGTCAGCGACACCACAGCCTTGCACGACATTTATGTGAATGTACGCCACGCAAACCAGTATCCGTACAGCAACCTTTGGCTTTTCATAAACTCGTGGTCGCCAAGCGGACAGAAGGCCGTCGATACAATCCAATGCGTACTCGCCGACGAACACGGCAAATGGACTGGCAGCGGATTGGGCGACATCTGGGACAAACAGATTCTGTGGAAGAAAAATGTTCGTTTTGCAACCGCTGGAAAATATCACGTAGAATACAACCAGGCAATGCGCACCGAAAATCTTGTCGGAATTATGGATATGGGCTTGCGCGTAGAACTTGCCGACAACGAGGAATAAAGATGTACTGTCCATTGTGCAATAGACAAGCAGAAGAAACTTTCGTTGCAAACGGAAGAACTTATCACCGTTGCAGCCACTGTGGGCTTGTGTATATGGACGAAAACGACCGCCTTTGTGCCGACGAAGAGAAAAAACGCTATTCGTTCCACCAGAACAGCATCGACGATGAAGGATACGTTACTTTTCTCGGCCGAGTAATCGAACCAATGATGAAATATTTGTCGGCAGGGATGAAAGGACTGGACTTCGGCTGCGGACCAAATCCCGTACTTGCACAGATAATCAAGGACAAAGGCTTTAAATGCGATTTCTACGACCCGTTTTTCTTTCCACAATGCAACTTGGAGGGAAAATACGATTTCATATTCGCAACCGAATGCTTTGAGCATTTCTTCACACCCAGTAACGAACTCGACAGAATTTGCACTATGCTGAATCTCAGCGGAATATTAGGCATAATGACAGAATTTTTGCCCCCAAAAACAGATTTTGCCGACTGGTACTACAAGAACGACCCCACGCACGTTTGCTTTTACGACGAAAAAAGCATCAACTACATTTGCGAAAAATACAATTTCAATGAACTTTACAACGACAAGCATAGAGTAATCATTTTAAGGAAATTATGACACCTAACATAAACATATTGCGACGAATCACGCCAAGATGGGTGATATTTCTAATCGACATAGTCATCTGTTTTGTTTCAATAGTCCTTGCCTACAACCTGAGGTTCAACTTCCACGTTCCAGACACCGAAAGTCTGTTTATGCCGATTGGAATAATAACGGTAACTCTCATCAGGGCAATATCTTTCTTGATCGGCAAGACCTACTCCGGAATGGTGAGGTTTACCGGTACCCACGACATCGTGCGGATTCTTATTGTCCTTGCCTGCGGTTCGGCGGCATTGGTACTGGCGGACATTATTGGACTTGCAATAATTGGGAAATACATTGTTCCGCTTTCGATTGTCATAATCGACACTTTCATATCATCATCGACATTGATATTCTCGCGACTTCTCATAAAAATACTGTACCTTGAATACAACGGGCAACCGAAATCCAGCAACAACGTGCTGATATACGGAATGGGAAACCTTGCGCAGACGACCAAGAGGGCAATCGAGCGCGACCGCCGTACACAATATAGAGTCGTGGGCTTTGTCGAGCATCACAAGCGAGTCGCAGGAAACAAGATTGACGGAATCAGAATTTACCACATAAAGGACCTTGAAAGCATTATTGATGAAAACAATGTGTCTCTGCTGATAATTTCGGAACGAAGCCTGTCGGTGGCACGCAAAAACTTCGTGCTCGACATTTGTATAGCCCACAACGTTGAAGTCCGCACAATTCCAGAAGTGACGAGTTGGGTAAACGGAGAACTTTCGGTCAACCAACTGAAGAAATTCAAGATTGAAGACCTGCTCGAACGCCCCGAAATACATATCGACCAGGACGATATGAACCGCAACCTGAGCGGGAAAGTCATAATGGTAACTGGTGCGGCAGGTTCTATCGGCAGTGAAATAGTCCGTCAGTTGACCAAATTCAGCCCCAAGACGATAATTCTGTTCGACTGCGCCGAATCGCCACTTTACGACATCGAACTTGAAATCCGCGAGGAATATAAGTTCAGTAACATTGAAATCGTCATCGGCGATGTTCGCGACAAGGTTCTTGTTGAGCAGGTTTTCGACAGGTACAAACCCGAAATAGTTTATCACGCCGCTGCCTACAAGCACGTGCCGATGATGGAAAACCATCCGTCAGAAGCGGTGATTACCAATGTAATGGGTAGCAAAATTCTTGCCGATACCGCCGTAAGGCACAATGTAGGCAAGTTTGTGATGATTAGCACCGACAAGGCCGTAAATCCAACAAATGTTATGGGTGCAAGCAAGCGAATAGCAGAAATTTACACGCAGTCGCTCAACAACACCGAAAATGTAAATACTCAGTTCATAACTACACGTTTTGGTAATGTTTTGGGTTCCAACGGTTCGGTAATTCCGCGTTTCCGCAAGCAGATTGAAAATGGCGGTCCTATAACTGTTACCGACCCAGAAATCACACGTTTCTTTATGACAATCCCCGAAGCCTGCCAGCTTGTGCTTATTGCAGGAAATATGGGCAAAGGCGGTGAAATCTTCATTTTCGATATGGGACAGCCTGTAAAAATTGCAAAATTGGCAGAAAAGATGATTCTGTTGTCGGGATTGAAGGTCGGCGATGACATTGAAATTAAATACACGGGGCTTCGTCCCGGTGAAAAGTTGTACGAGGAACTGCTTGCAACCAAGGAGAATACAATTCCAACTGAAAACAAACAGATTATGGTCGCCAAGGTTCGCGTTTACGACCATTCCGAAGTTGCAAGGCCAATCGAACACCTCATCGAAATAGCACCAAACCGCAACGATATGGAAATCGTAGCCGAGATGAAAAAGATTGTGCCTGAATTTGTCAGCAACAATTCGGTGTTCGAGAAGTTGGACAAGCAAAACGCCAACTGATTATGATGGGAATGATGCTGGTATCGGTACTTGTGCTGAGCTTTGTCTTGGTAGCTATACCAAATATACTTTGGTTTGTAATATGGCTGGTATGCAAATGTTTCCACTACGCTCTGCCTTACGCGCCATTCGGATGGACAGCCTTCGTGTTCGTCGCCTTTGCGTGGCTTGTGATGGCATACGGATTCTTCTTCGGTCGCTTCAAACTCGACATCAACAGATGGGAATACTCACACAAGGACATTCCCGCCGAATTCGACGGCTACAAGATTGTCCACATCAGCGACCTGCACCTTTCTACCTTCGATGACAATCCCAAGCAGTTGCAGAAGTTTGTCGATTCCATAAACGCACAGAATCCCGACCTTGTTTGCTTCACTGGCGACTTGGTGAGCCTTGGCGTGGAAGAAGCAGAGCCTTACATCGAAACGCTAAAAAGCATCAAGGCAAAGGATGGTGTTGCAAGCATTTTGGGCAACCACGACTTTATAATTTATAGGCATCGCAGAGATACGACTTTCAGCCGCGAAAATGCCGTAGAACGCCTTGATAGTTTGCAGCGAAACACTCTTGGCTGGCATTTGCTTCGCAACGACAATTTTTCAATAGAGCGCAACGGACAGAAGATAACCGTCATCGGTGTTGACAACAAGAACTGCACCAACCAAGGCTTCCGCACCATCGATATGGGCGACTTGCCAAAAGCAATGCAAGGCACCGACGGTTTCCGCATACTTCTTACCCACGACCCAAGCCACTGGCGCGGCGAAGTGGTCGGACAAACCGACATTCCGCTCACCCTCTGCGGACATACCCACGCCGCACAAATAAAACTTTTCGGATGGACCCCTGCCTCATGGACTTTCACCGACACCGATGGTCGCTACGACGAAAACGGACAGACAATGTACATAAATGTCGGCCTCGGCTGCACGCTCCCGGTAAGAATAGGAGCAAATGCAGAAATTACGGTCATTACACTAAAAAGAGGCTAGATTCCTGTTTGCCAACATATTATACAATAATCATAAAATAATAATCATTTTTTGATGATTATTTTATGATGAAAATGCCCCAAATTTTATTGGAAAAGTTTACCCCTCAGGCAACGAAATGCCAATTAAAATTGTCTATATTTGTGAACTGTAAAATTTGTACGGCTATGAAACGACTGATTTCGACCATATTAATTGCAATATGCACCGTTTGTGCATTCTCGCAGAGCATAAATATCAGTTTCACAGGCAAGACCATACGCGGTAGGCATGTGGACATGGACAGCATAGTGATACGCAACCTAACACAAGGATGGACGGCAACGCTCGTAGCTCCCGACACCTCCTGTTCGTTTGATATTACGGCGATAAAAATAAACAGTACGATGCCTGCCGAACTTTCGCAGAATGTACCGAATCCATTTTATGGTACAACCGAAGTTAATCTTGCTCTGCCACAACCAGACAAGGTCACAATGCAAGCACTTGACATGGGCGGACGTGTTTTCGCAAACTACAATGGCAACCTCACCGAAGGCGAACACCGCTTCGAGATTAGCCTTGCCTCTCCGCAGGGCTACCTGCTTTCGGCAACTACATCCAGTGGCACATCGTCGGTGAAGATGGTGAACCTTGGCAGCGGAGGTGCAAATAGAATTTCCTATCTCGGACAGGTGGAGGGAAAATCGTTGCGCGATGGGGACTACGACCTTACAATAGGCGATGCTCTGGAATGTATCGGCTACACGACATATTGCGATTCCATATACGAAAGCGAACTTTATACGACAACAATAAC
>JAFZRE010000042.1 GCA_017620015.1 Bacteroidales bacterium
ACCCTTAGTTTTCTTAACCGTGTTTTGTGCTGCAAGGAAGGCTTCTCGTTTCGACATTCCAGATGTTAGGTTGTTGTAGAACTCGGTCATCATCAGCAGTGTGGCATTGTCATCTACTGGCCAGAGGCTCATTATAATTGTGCGTGCACCAGCCTTCTTGAAGCCACGTTGCAAACCAAATACACCTTCACCGGTGATTTCGCCAAGTGCAGTCTGACAAGCTGAAAGTACAACCAAATCTGTCTTGCGCAAGTCCATAAAGCTGATTTCCTTGGCCGTTAAGATGCCGTCTTCTATGTCTTCGGGAAGTGGCAAGTTTTGCCAAGCATAGTTGGCTCCCGACAACAAAAGTCCCGACTGGATTAGCGCCTGGTCGCCCGGCAACTTTTCGTCGGTTGGCAGGAAGAAACCGTGGGTTGCAATATGAAGTGTGGTTATGTCGCTACCCGACAGAGCCTTGAATGATTCTTCGTTGGCTTGCGAGCCTTCATAGAGAGTTGTCTTTATCTTGTTCTTCTTCAGTTTTCCTATAATGTCTTCGACTTCGGTCTTGGTGCCTGGCAGATAGTTGAGGCTTCCTCGTTCTTCGCCAGCGTTAAAGGCTGCAAACGACGAATAGCCAGTATTGCGTGTCGAGTAGCGCTTGCTTTCCTTTTTCATTGTGGTAGTGTCGCTGTCGTAGTAAACGCCACCATATAGGACGGTGCTTTTCATCTGCTTTGGCATATAGTCCAATGCAAGGAAGCGCGTGGATGATACACGATAAATTTCGTATTTGTCGGAAATTAGCTTGCCGTCGCCTGTCGGTGCATACTCAATAGCAACCTGATGCAACATTCCCGATGGAGCAAAGTATATACGTGGATTTTCGGGGAAGTATTTCTCCAATGGTTTCCATAGTATGTTGTAAAGTCCTGTAGATTCGTAGATTCCCTGTCGTTTCGATGAAACTCCGAATGCACCACGATTTTCATCTTCCTTTTGTTCTTCCTGCTTTGATGGGGCTACGCCACGTTGCAGTTTCTTAATATCATTCTCTGTGAACAGCGGAACGCATACTGGAGCATTCATACCTTTTGTAAGCACTAGTGCGACAAATTTTGTAGTGTCGCTTTCCTTATAGTTGGCGAATTCGATTGCGACATCGTTCGCTTTCATAGAGTTTTGTATTGTTTTCCAGTCGATTTTTAGGAAATTGGTTACGTCACCGAACTCCTTGCACGATTCCATTACATGCCTTTCTATTTTCTTGATTTCGTCTTCGAGCGAATCGCAGTTGTAAACACGTTCGGCAACTGGACGTTCCAGTTCCCTATTGAGCTGGAGGTGCATATCTTTTAGATTTTCAAACTCGTCAATAAGCGACTGGTTACCACTTTCCATTATTACGTTGGCAATGTTTATTTCGGAAGCAAGCAGAAGTCCTTTTGCGATGATTTCGGTGTTGTATGCAGTCTTTGTTGCCATCGTATCATTGGGCAGATGCGACATATATTGGATATTTCGTGTGAAAAGGTCATTCATTTCGTCCCAGTATGCTTCGCGTTCGTGTGCAGTCATGAACGAAAAGTTCCTTATCAGGTTGTCCTTGTGAATTTCGGTAGCGAGCTTGTTTGTCTTTATTGCATTCTGGTAGTCGCCCATATTGTTGTAAACGAAGCCGATATTGCTGAGCGAAACGGCATAATAGGTATGTTTTTCACCATAAACCTTCTTGTAGATTTCCATAGCTTGCTTATGGTATTTCAGTGCATTCTGGTAGTCGCCCATATCGTCGTAAATGTTACCCAATTGGGCTAGTGATGAAGAATAGTCGGGATGTTTTGTGCCCAAAACTTTTTTCCTTATTTCCAGTGCCTGGGTATGATATTTCAAGGCGTTCTGGTAATCTTTCATTAACTCGTATATGGTTCCGATATGGCTTAGCGAATATGCGTAGTTGGGATGTTCTTCGCCTAGAAGTCGCTTTCTGATTTCCATAGCCTTTTTATAGCATAATATTGCATTCTTGTAGTCTTCCAGATTTTTGTAGCAGCTACCTAAATTGTCAACCGAAGTCGCATAGCTAATATCTTCATCTGTTTGAATTGATTTCTGTTTCATGATTTCCAGCGCCAGCGAATAATATTTGAAAGCGGTCTTGTAGTCGCCCATGCCGCTATATATTATGCCAAGATTGTTGTACGACCTTGAGATTGCATCGCGATACGAGTCTCCAAGCGTTACATCCGGATGTTTTATGGCTATATGGTAATCGAGCATCTGTTGTCTTATTTCAAGTGATTTCATAGTATATTTCAATGCATTCTGGAAATCGCCAGTTTCGTTATATAAATAACCTATATCACTAAGTAGGGATGCGTATGCAGGGTCTCTTTCTTGTAAATTCTTTTCCTTCATCTTCAATGCCTGCAATAAGTACTTCAATGAATTCTGGTAGTCGCCTAAGTCGGAATATGCAATACCCATATTGGTAAGTGACGTTGCGTAGTTGGGATTATCTACTCCCAATACTTTTTTCCTTATATCCATCGACTGCTTATAGCATTTCAATGCGCTCCTATAGTCGCCCAAACCGCTGTATGCATAAGCTATTTCGTCTAATGTTGATGCATAGTCAGGATCTTGCGTAGGGGTTTTGCTGTCGGTTTGCAGTAATTCTTTCAATTCTGGACTGTCAAATATCTGTGCAATTGTTGATTCCTTTTTGCCAAGAGTTTTCTTCTGAATGTTAGCATACTGCAGCAAATAAGTCAATCCATCCTTGTAATTGTCCATTTCGAGGTATAATATGCCAATGGAGTGTAATGTTTCCGCATACTCAAGATTTTTTGTGCCGATGTTTTTCTTATATATATCCAGCAGTTCCATGTAATATTTCAATGCTGTCTGGTACTCCTTGTCATGATAGTAGGAGTATCCGACGCTAAACATGGTTTCGGCATATTTGGGATCGTCTTTCCCTAGAAGTTTTTCAATAACTTCCAATGCCGGCAAAAAGTATTTCAATGCAGTATGGTTGTCACCTACAAAGTAGAACATATCTCCAACAGAGATTAATGCATCCACATAATGCATATTGTAACCGTTGTTGACGCTCTTGGCGGTTGCGATTGCCTTGTCGTACAATTTTATAGCTTCGTCGAAATCGCCGAACAATCCTTGATAATCGGCTTCGTCCATTTGTTCCTGAAACTTCTTGAAAATGGCTGTTGTGTCTTGTTGTGCAAATGCAGAACTGCACCAAAGTGCAAGTAAAACGATTGTCAAAAATTTCTTCATATTATTTTATATTATTTTCCGCAAAAATACATTTTTATTCGTTTCCGTCCAACATAATAAACGTTGCCATGTTGTTTGGGGGCTGGAAGGCTAACAGGCTTGCTGTCTTACGGTCTAACAGGCTTGCAGCCAGACTGCTCGGCAGGTCTTCTGCTTGACTTTTAGCCTTTTGCCCAATAAAACAATCGTGAATCGAAACGGATACTGAAACCCGAAGGGGCCATCCAGAATAGTCATCCTGAACTTGTTTCAGCATTCGGTCATCCTGAACTTGTTTCAGGATCTTAATAACAAATGCTGAAATAAATTCAGCATGACATCAAAAACGACAATCGTAAATCGTCAACCTTTAGCTCGCGCAAGCAATCATTTTTAGTTTCCGTCCAGCATTATAAATGCTGCCCAGAATCTTGGATTCTCGAAGCCAGCGGTTGTTTTCAAGGTGCGTTGTGCCTTAAGGAAGGCTTCTCGCTTGGTCATACCTTTTATAAGATTCGAGTAGAACTCGGTCATCATCAACTGTGTTGCATTGTCGTCGACCGACCAGAGGCTCATGATAATGGTATTTACGCCAGCTTTCTTGAATCCGCGCTGAAGTCCGAAAACGCCTTCGTCGGTAATCTCGCCAAGTCCTGTCTGGCAAGCCGAAAGTACAACCATGTCGGTGCTACGCAAGTCCATTCCGCTGATTTCCTTGGCTGTGAGTATGCCGTCTTCGATACCTTCGGGGATAGTGCGGTTCTGCCAGATGTTGTTGGCACCAGCAAGCATAAGTCCCGATAGGTTGAGCGACTGGCTCGAGTTCAGCTTTGTGTCGGCAGGCAGGAAGAAACCATGTGTGGCAATGTGCAGTAACGAAACCTTCTTGCCCGACAAGTACTTGAACGATTCTTCGTTTGCCTGTTCGCCTTCGCGTAGTTCTGTATTCCATTTGCCCGACTTCATCATCGTTGCAATGGCTTCTACTTCTGACTTTGTTCCAGGCAGGTAAGTGAGTGATGAACGATCTTCATCCTTGTTGATTTCTGCAAACGAGTTGTACGACACAGCGCGTGTTCCAAAGCGTTCGTTCTCGCGCTTCATGGATGCGGTGTCGGAATCGTACTTGATGCCTCCGTATAGTACGGCCTCCTCGAATGGACGTGGCGAATAGTCGGTTGCAAGGAATCGGGTGGAGGATACGCGGTACATTTCGTACTTGTCGGAAATGCTTGACTTTGCATCGACAGGTGCGTATTCAATAGCTATTTGATGCAGGATTCCAGCAGGTGCAAAATATACTCTGGCATTCTTGCCGAAATATTTTTCCATCGGTTTCCAGATAGCATTGTAGAGGTCGGTGGAAGTGTATAGACCCATACGCTTGTCGCGCATGACGGTTGCACCTCTGCCGTCGTCACTCTGCTTGTCGGGCAACGAACCAGTGCGCATCAGACGTTGCAAGTCGCTGGCGGTACATAGTGGAACCAGTACTGGCGACTTCATATCCTTGGTAAGCACAAGTGCGGCATATTTTGTCTGTGTGGAATCCACATCGAATTTAGTAAACTCGATGGCAACGTCACCGCTTTTCATTGCCGACTGCACGTCTTTCCATGTGAGTTCTACCGAACCTGCTATGTTGCCGTATTTTGTAGTTCTTGCAACAAGGTCGCGCTCGGCGTTGTTTATCCTTTCCTTCAGTTCGCGGGTGTCGATATACCTTTCTTCAACGGGCATTTCGTAAGCCTTGTTGAGAGCATCGTTCAGCGAAACTAGTCTCATATAGTCGGCAATGAGGGCCGAATCTCCGCTTTCGTATATTGTGCGTGTAAATTCAATGTCGGAAGTGAGCAACAATCCTTTGGTGATGAGTTCGGCATCGTAGGCACCGCCCGAAATCAAATCGTTGTTGGGTAATTTGCTTCCGCAACGAAGGATGCGCTGGCACATCGAGCCGTTGTTTTCCCAGTACATTTCGCGCTCCGAAGCCGTTAGGAACGAAAAGTCGGAAACAAGGTGCTTGCGGTTTATTGCAAGTGCCTTGGTGTAACATTCTGCGGCTTTCTGGTAGTCGCCAGATGCAAAATAGACATCGCCCTTATTGTTGGTCATGTCGGCGTAACGGGCGTGGTCGGTACCATAGATTTGTTCGGTAATCTTCAGGGCTTCTTCGGCATACGACAGGGCTTTTACGTATTCTTTTTTGGCGTTATAGACGCGCGAAATATTTGCGGTGGTATTTGCATAGTCGCCAGTGTTTTGCATATTGTTGGCGGCCATTATTGTGCGGCACTTTTCGTACGAAGCCAGGGCATCGTCCAGTTTGCCCATTCCATCATATACATTGCCGATGTTGTTGTAGCTGGCAGCACAATTTATGTCGTCTTCACCGAAATTACGCTTGTAAATTGCTAGTGATTCGTTGTAGAAATCGAGTGCAACCTTTTCGTTGTTCATCTTGCGATACAGGTTGCCGAGGTTGTTTAGCGTATTGGCTACCGATGGTGATGTTTCTTCTAATTGGATTCTAGCACATTCCTGCGCCATGTTGAAGCAACGTGCCGACTTTTCGTAGTTTCCAAGGTGCAGATACGCATTTCCAAGTATGTTGTATATGTCAACGTACAGTTCTGCATCAATCAGTCCGCATACGACGTTGTCCATTTTGGGTTCGAGGCAGCCTATTGCAGAAGTGTAGTCGCCCATAAGGCAGTATGCCGAAGACATTGAGTTTACAAGGTAGTAATAAATGTCGCTGTTGTCGGTCTCGTCGAAAAGCGAAAGCAGGCTATTGTAGATTTTGAAAGCCTTGTCGTAGTCGTGTGCAAAAGTGTAATAATTTGCTGCATTGATAAGATTGCCGAATTGCGGATAATAGAACTGGTAGTATCTATCCAGACCCATGTAATATTCGAAAAGTTGGTCGTAAGTTTTTGTCAGCGATGCTATATCCTGTTTCTCATTGAATATTGAAATTTGGTAGTCGAGGTAATAAAGATATAGCATAACATATCTTTCATCATTTTTGCTTCCGAGATGAATAAATTTGTCGAGTTCGTCAAGATATTTGGCGGCTGAATCGTAGTTGGCAAAAACGATTTCGATGAATGCTATGTGCAGAAGTGAGCTGGCGTAAACTAAACTATCATTATCACTGGTATATCCGTTGGTCGCAAAATAGTTTTTCAGTTCGTTGAAGGCTTTTATGCCCGAATTGTGGTCTTCATCGTCCTTACTATCTGTCTGCTCGATGTATGATGTTATGAAGTAAAACGACTGGTACAGCGAGTCGAGTTTGCTCATTGGTATCATTCCGTAGCTGTCAAGGTCATCATAGCCCTCAATGGTGTCTGGTCCGTCCCACAATGCCATATCTTCATCTTCGTCAAGGATGAAGTTTTTCGACATCTTTTCGTATTTCTTGCGGTACTTTTTGGCATTCTTTGTGTCGCCAGCGGCTTCGTATGTCTTGTAAAGATGTTTCAAAGTTTGGCAGTATCTATACGATGTCTTTGTATCCTTGTCTTTTTCCATCTCGGACAATGTCTTTTGGTAGCTGTCGGCAGCGTTCTTATAATCATCCATGCCGGCATAAATCTTAGCTTTCATTTCGTAGATGGAGACTTTGTATTCGCTGATTTCATAGCTTTCGAGAACACCGGCCGACTTGTCCATAAGTGCCAGATATTCGTCACAGACTTCCAACATCAATTTGCTATTATTCAACTTGGTATATTGGTTCATCAGTTCGTTGAGTAAACTTCTGCATCTCTCTATTGTGAAACTGTTTACTGGCAATTTGTTGTATATATTGTATGCAAATTTGCAATATTCTATCGATTCGTCATTTTCGCCCAGATTGCTCTTGTTTTCTGCCATTTCGTAAAGCGTGTTGGCATAGTTGCGGGTATTTGTCTGCGACAGTTTTTCAAAAATTGACTTTGCTTCGTCCAAGTATTCCAGAGCCTTGTTTGTGCCTGTGGTTTCGCCGTAGAATCTGCCCACGTTGTGGAGCGAATAAGCGTAGTAAAGACTGTCGGTGGCTGTTGCCTTGCTGGTTGCAAGGTATTCGCGGAATGCAAGCATTGGTGTCCGCGCATTGTTCAGGCGTTCGCTTGGGGTGCTTTCTCTCGACTTGTAAAGGGCGCAAACAACATCGTATCGAAGTGAATCGCAGCGAGTGCCTTTTGTCGGGCGGAAAGTGCCGTCGTAGAGCAGTTGCACTTCGTCATCGTCAACGGCAATGTCCATATAGTCGGTCACTTTCATGTACGAGGTTGGAACAATAGCATCGTCAAAATCATTTACTTCATTTTCAATTATATAGTTGTATTCCTTGCGGTATTTTTCGGCTTCCTTGTGGTTTCCCGCCGTTTCGTAGGCGTCGGCTAATTTCAGTATCACATTTGCATTTCCACCGTTTGTGCTGTCGTCGCTGCTGTAGGCTTGCAGGTAGTATTCTATGGTCTTGTCGGTGTTGCCTTTTTTCATGTAGCAGTTGCCTATGTTGGTAAGTGCGTAGATGTACTGGTCGATGTCGTTGTCGCGGCTAAGTTCTGCCATTTTTTCGTAGTACAGGATGGCTTTGTCGTAGTCGTGAATTTCTTCACTGCTATAATGGTCGCCAAGTGCAGTCAGAATGTTGATGATGCTTTTGTACCGATAGTCGTTGCCTGGCAGCTTGGTGAAGATGTCGAGTGAAGCTTCGGCATACTTCATTGCTGTTTTCTGGTCGTTGTATAGGTTGTTGTATGTGATTGCAAGTTCGTAAAGTATATCGGCGTGGTTTTCGGTGGTTGCATTTTGCGGTGACGAGCATGCGGCATCGGCAAGCTTGAAGTAATGCAGTGCGCGGGCTTTCATAAGGTTACGACCTTCGTCGCCGTCTTCGTATAATAGTTGCTGCTTGCTGAAGTCACCCATATTGTAGAGCGCATTGGCATACAGAAGGCTGTCGGAGGAATTTTTCATGCCGCCTTTCTCGAACAGAGTTTGAAGCGTATCGAACCGGGCAAACAAATTTTCACCATAGTTGTAGTCGCCATCTATTATATAGTTGTATAGCGAATCGCGGCGTGAAGTGGGATTTTCTATCAAAGTACGTACGGCAGGTCGATAGGGTTCTGGAATTTCGTATTCCATTGCCAATTCGATGAGATCCCTTTTATTTTGAAGAGTTGCGTACATGCCCGATTCGCTACCTTTATGTGCATACTCAATTGCTTCGTCGATAGCATTCAATGCATTGTCATATTCCTTTACCCGTGCATACGCATCGGAAAGCGATTCCATAGCAGATGCAATTTCGTGGTTTTGTTTCTTGAGGTATTTCTTTGTAAAATCGGCTTGAAGCATCGCATATTTCAATGATTTTTCGTAGTCGGAATCTTTAGAGTAATAGTGAAAGTACAATATTTCAAGCATCTCGAAGCATCGCCAGACGTCATTGTTGTCGAGTTTGTCAAATTTTGCATAGACGTTCATTGCCGAATCGTAGAACGGGATGTTGCCATAGATGTTGTCGTTCAGATAAATGGAATATCCGACGTGGAACATCATCCGGGCATAGTCGAGGTCGCTGATTTTTTCGCGCGAGCGTGGGTCGGCAAGAAATTCGCTGTATGCGGCCTTGTACATTTCGTTGGCATCGCCGAGGCATTCGGCATATATGTCGGCATTGCTCGAAAGACATTTCGAGGCAAGAGTGTTGGCCTTTTGCAAGGTATTTTCAATCTGCGAAAACGATTGCAGGCATATTATAATGGATGCAAAAAGAAGGATAATCTTTCTCATAAAATTACAAAAATTTTAGGCAAAGATATGTAAAATTATGGATTATAAAACTTTAGATGGGAAAATATTTAGTTTCCCGTTAATCTAGGTGCAGACATAAAAAAGGTATGCGTTTGCATACCTTATATAATTAATTGTATTTGTTAGTCTGTTTTTAATGAGAAACAACGACCTTTACGGTCTTTTCAACCTTTCCGTCCTTGTAAAGGCGACATACATAGTAGCCGTTTTTCCAGGTGCTGCAGTTAACCGAAATGTTGTTGGCATTGTCGGATGGGATGCGTTTTACAGTCTGTCCCAGAACGTTGTAGATTTCAACATAGCTGTTCTTGCCAAAACCGTTCTCGATGGTGAATGATTCGTCAGCAGGACTTGGGTAAACATTGAAAGTATTTGCAGCAATGTTTGAAATACCTGTTGTTACAGCATGAAGACTGAAGTTTGCTTCTGGAGAACCACCATTTGGATATACAGTTACAACAAAATCGGTTGCTGACAATGTTGTTATATTCAAGTGGATTACTTGTTCTGCACCTGCAGCAAGAGCGAATCCTGGGCTAGAAGGTGGTATGCCACAATTTCCTCCTGGTTCGGTACACATTGTTGCTGTTGCTTGACTGGAAGTTGCATTTTCTCCATTTACCCTGAGGTATGCCTTAACATTTGTTAAGTCTGAAGAACCAATGTTCTTTATCTTGAAATAATAATCGGTTGAAACACCTGCTGAGATGTTTATCGTTGTACCTGTTATTTCATCGCCTTGGATATATTGTGGATTAGCTTCGGTTCCTGTTTTTTCAACAGAAAATAACTGCAATTGTGCGAACATCTGTGATGCACAAGCAATTAAAACTACTATAAGTGTAAATATACGTCTCATATATCTGAAAATTTTTGCAAAAATAAAAAAACATTTCCATTTGGACAAAGTTTTTTTGAAAAAAGTTTCATAATGTGGAATGGTTTTTGAAAAAGTATTATCTTTGTTTTCGTAAAATTTTACAGATATGAAGAAAATTGTTTTTGCAATGTTGCTTGCGTTTGTTGTGTCAGCAGTGGCATACTCGCAGGAAATTCCACAGGTACAACTTAAGAACTTGAAGGGAAAAGTTGTCAATTCGCAGGATATAATCGAAAATGATGGCAAGCCTGTAATGATATGCTTTTTCGCTACTTGGTGCAAGCCATGCATCAAGGAGTTGACGGCATTCAGCGAGGCCTACGAAGACTGGGCTGATGAAACCGGTGTGAAGATAATTGCTGTGTCGATTGACGATGCCCGCAGTACAAATTCGGTCGGTCCGTTTGTAAATGCCCGTGGCTGGGATTTCGATGTTTACCTTGATTCCAATGGCGACTTCAAGCGTGCCATGAACGTGAACAATGTTCCACATTCGTTCCTGCTCGACGGCAAGGGCAATGTGGCTTGGCAGCACACATCCTATCTCGAGGGCGACGAAGCTGAAACTTTCCAGATGATAAAGAAAGTGGCAGCAGGCGAATCGCTTAAGGATGTAAAGGGAGGAGAAAAGGTAGAAGAAGTAAAGGATATAGAAAAAGAAGAAGAAAAGAAGGTTGAAGAGGTAGAAGAAGCAAAGGATATAAAGGATAAGGACATAGAAAAAGAAAAGGTAGAGGAATAAAATGCCTTTGCCTTACTTTTTTCCGCAAGGAAAATCAATTTGCAACTAATAGTGCGAACATTATAGTATATGAAGAGATTTTTATTTCTGCTTGCCGTAATGTTTTCTGCTGTTTCACTTTGGGCGCAGAAGGACGGTAAGAGTGAGAACAAGTTTAACGTTTCTGGTAACTTCCAGAGCGATTTTCAGTATTATTTCGAGGACCAGAAGATAGGCGCAACTGCCGTCGATGAGCGGTTGTTGTCGAACTCGTATGCCAACTTCATGATTTCGTACGGCAAATTCTCGGCTGGTGCACGTTTCGAAGGTTACTACAACACCCTATTGGGTTTCCCAAATTCGGGTGGCAAGAACGATGGTTTCGGAGTACCGTTCTACTGGGCAAACTTCACCAACGACAACCTTGAGGTGACGATAGGCCATTTTTACGAGCAGTTTGGCAACGGACTCACACTGCGTTCCTACGAGGAAAAGTCGCTCGGTGTTGATAATGCAATCCTTGGTGCACGTATAAAATATACGATAGTGCCCGGTGTCAACATCAAGGGTTTGATAGGCAAGCAACGTTACTACTGGGAACTGTCCGATGGTATTCTTCGTGGTGTTGATGGAGAAATTCAGTTCAATGAGATGATAAAGTCGCTCAACGACAGTCAGTTCCGCTTTGGAATAGGTGGTAGTTTCGTAAGCAAGTACCAGAAGGAGGACAATCCGATTTACAACCTGCCCAACAACGTGGCAACAGGCGCCGGTCGTATCAACCTCGGCTATTCGGGCTTCAGCCTGATTTCGGAATACGCATACAAGATAAACGACCCGTCGGCCGACAACAACTACATCTACCGTCCAGGACAGGCATTCCTAATCAATGCAACATATTCGCAGAAAGGTTTGGGCGTGATACTTTCGACCAAGTGGGTTGACAATATGTCGTTGCGCACCGACCGCAATGCAACGCTTTCGGATGTTACCGTAAGCTATTTGCCAGAAATTACCCGCAACTACACTTACGTTTTGCAGGCTTTCTATCCGTATGCAAGCCAGCCTATGGGTGAATGGGGCGTAAAGGGAGAATTCTTTTACAAGTTCAAGAAAGGCAGCAAGTTGGGTGGAAAGTATGGAACTACAATCACACTTAACTATTCGCGTGTTCACAACATAAAGAAGACCGCAATCAACGATTCCACACCTATAGGCACCACCGGAACCTACGGCTACAACACCTCGTTGTTCGCCATCGGCAAGGAGCTATACTATCAGGACATCAATGTGGAAATCTCGAAGAAATGGTCGAAGAAGTGGTACACCAACATTGCATACATGAACTTGTACTACAACTACAATGTGCTTATGGGTACGGCTGGTCACGACAATGTGAAGGCGAACATCGCTGTTGTGGAGGCTACCTACAAGATTACCGACAAATATGCTTTGAAGGGTGAAGTTCAGGCAATGTTCACCAAGCAGGACAAGGGCAATTGGATTCTCGGACAGCTTGAGTTCACAATGCCAAACTGGTTCTTTACCGTGTTCGACAACTGGAACTACGGCAATCCCGATAAGAGCGCACGAGTTCACTATTTCAATGTTGGCTTCGGCTACGTGAAGGGTGGCAACCGCATTCAGCTTACCTACGGCAAGCAGCGCGAAGGCGTGATGTGCGTGGGTGGTGTGTGCAGACATGTTCCTGCATCAAACGGATTTGCACTTTCAATTTCAAGTACATTTTAAAATAATGTGTACACTTATTTAAATTGCTAGTTTTATTTTTATGAAACATTTATTGTTGTATTTAGTATTATTTATGTATACTGTATGCGTGTATTCACAACCATACAATTTTGGAAGCAACGGTTTTAGGTGGAATTATACCTACAACACTTTTGACCCCGACTACATTTCGTATTCATATATCACATACGATCATGATACTATTGTTGATGGTATTGAAGCCAAGGTGCTGTGCGAGTATGTTCCCGACAACCTAAACAACTACAGTTTGAAGTCGGAAAACATAGTCTATTCGCATGATTCCAAGGTTTACCGCTATTCGGAAGACTTGCAACGATTTTGCCTTTTGTATGATTTTGACAAGGTCGCAGGTGAATCGTGGGAGATAGACGAGTTTGGAGTAAGTATGCTTGTTGATTCTGTTCGACAGATTGAAATATTGGGAGAACTGCGTAATGTACAGTATGCGCATTGCACCGATACTGCATTGTACAATTCTTTTGGCAATAGAGGTATAGTTGATGGCATAGGTTCTCTCAAATGCCTGTTTCCCAACCAAGTGAAATCATATACTGATGGTTTGCGTTGCATTTCCGACACTCTTGGAAATTCGTATCATTTTGCAGGAATGCCCGACTGCGATTTCCAGACAGGACCACGCTATTATAAGTCGATATTCGGTAGTGAGAAAACTGAATGGTGGGTTGGATATGAAACAGTAGGGGGCATAAGGGATGGCAATGATGTATTTACAATGCCGCACGATAGTTTTCCTTGCGAAAATATAGGACCTTGTTACAGAAATGATCCAGTATATGCTCTACGCTCTGATACTGTCCTGATAAATGAAAAATCATATCAAAAAATTTTTATGCCAATGATGCCTTTTTATAGCGACTTTTATTTTAGAGAGGATACTGCAACAG
>JAFZRE010000043.1 GCA_017620015.1 Bacteroidales bacterium
AAGGGGATTAGCATTCCGCAGAATCTTGGAGATTAATGACTAAGTAAATCTTATTCCTTTCCCACTTCTGTTTGAAAAATTAATAATCACTTTTACTCCATAAAAATAACATTTATTTTTACGCAGCAAATATAGGATGACGTAGGGAAAATGAAAAGCCCAACTATTGCTGGGCTCGTGTGGTCTGTAGCAGATTCGAACTGTTGACCTCTTCCGTGTGAAGGAAGCGCTCTGAACCAACTGAGCTAACAGACCCAAAAAAGAAAAGTGATCTGTACAAGATTTGAACTTGTGACCTCTTGCCTGTCAAGCAAGCGCTCTAAACCAACTGAGCTAACAGATCGAATGTGGGTGCAAAATTATATCATTTTTTGTAAGTCGCAAAATAAAAGTTTTATTTCCGTTTTGCAGAAATAGGGTGCTCTGTGTTTGTTGTTGTTTGTAGTAATTTGTTATAAATCAATATGTTATTAACTAATGTCCGCTATTTAACGCATTATAATTTTGAAACCGCGGAAGTACAAATTTAATTTTGGAAATGCAAGAGAAAAAATTAATGTAGCGACACAATGCATTGCGTCGCTACAGATTAGGTTCATTGTCAATTATCGATTATTAATTGTCCATTGTTAATTGTCAATTCTCTCTATGGTATCCTCAGAAACTTATGCATCTGCACCGATACTTTCCATTTCGGATTTTTCTTCACATAATCGACAACCAAGTCGCCGGTGCGCTTGAACTGGCTCCATTCGGGCTGCAAGTAGAGTTCGCAGCGACCGCTGACCTTTTGCGCGCATTTCTCTGCCCATTCGAGGTCGGTTTCGTCGAAAACGACAACTTTCAGTTCGTTGGCAAGCTGGTAGAACTCGGCCAGTGGTGGCATCTGCTTCTTGGGCGAAACGCAAATCCAATCCCACACACCGCTGAACTCGTGTGCTCCGCTGGTTTCTATCATTGTTGTTATGCCTGCCTTACGCGAAAGTTCGGTAAAACGGTTAAAGTTGTAAATCAATGGTTCTCCGCCTGTTACAACGATAGTGTCGGCGGTGGTCTGCCTTACGCGCTCGATAATGTCGGTTATCTTTACAAACTGGTCGAGGCGCGGAACCCACGATTCCTTGGAGTCGCACCAGCGGCAGGCAAGGTCGCATCCGCCTAAGCGGACAAAGTAGGCGGCTTTTCCACTGTTGAAGCCTTCGCCCTGTATGGTGTAGAATTCCTCGAGTACGGGAATTTTATCTTGTTTGAGTAAGTTTGAAAATTCGTTTGTCATGGTTATAGTTTTTTATGAGATTCCGCATAAGCGAACTCACAAGGCTCGTTACCTGCGCCTGTTCGTTCTGCTTTGTGGAATGACGAAAGGGATGTCATTTCGGAAGGTATAATGAACCAGCGATACGGAACGGGGAGCTGTGTGAATTAACCTATCCGAAACGTTGCTTGCAACCTCGCGAAGCTTGCGAGCAATCTCCTTTGTTGTTATTATTATGCTACAATAGGTTTTCATTTTATTATTCCGTCAAGGATTTTCCTTGCGGCATCGACATTTACCATAATGTTTATCATTTTCAGCTTGATGTAGTCCTCGCAGTAGAAGCGGTAGCCACGGTGTTCTCCATCCATTCCGCCCGAACCTGAGTCCTTTATCAAGTACCAGTACTGATTCTTAATCTTTTGGTAACCAACAATCTGAATGCAGTGGTCATCTGTGGTGCAACCGTTTTCGAGACGCATTTCGCGTGAGTCGGCGTTGATGTACTTGGCAGGAATGTCGAAAGTGGGGATTATGCCGACTTCTGTTTCCTTCACATAGCCCGGTTCGGATGTGTCGCCGCAGAGGCTTACCGAATAGCCGTTAGTAATGGCGTTGCGGATAATCCAGATGTAGTCGTCGAGCGAAATGTTGTAGTATTCGTTGCTATGCCACCAGTTGTCGGGTTCCTCGAGTTCGTGGCGCTGGTTGTACGGATATTTCTTGAACGACATGAAGCTGAAATAGTCGTTTGGTCTCACTTTCAGGTATTCCTCCATAAACGATTTCGGCGTGTAGGTATTGCCTTCGTAGATGAATGTTTCGGGAGGCGTACAGATGTTCCGGTCGAGGATTTCCTTCACTTTGCCAACCACATCGTCGTCCCAGAGGTTTTTGTTTGCCACCTCGTCGAGATAGGCCTTGAACTCGGTGAAAAGCTTCACATGGTTGTTGTATTTCTGACCATCCTTCAGTCCGTTGTAGGCCGAGTAGGGCATAAGTCCGTGGTTGAACATTACGCGCTTTATGGCGTTTGATTCGCTGCCTTCGCCGAGTTCGGTCTTGCCTCGTGTGCGGACAAATTCTTCGGCGCGGGCTACATATTCCCAGTAAACCGTGAACATTTCCGACAGTTTCACCTGATGTCCGCTCTTGCGGTAGGCTTCGCTTTCGATGAACGAGGTTGCCGAGTATGCCCAGCAGGTGCCACTAAGTCCCTGCGAAACAGGGTCGTTGTGCCATACTGTTGTGTATTTGGATGGGTCGGTGGGGTAGGTCTTGCCGTTGAAGTCCATTACGAACTTTTTGCCGTTCGGTGCATCGCCTTCCTTGCCGGTTATGTCTTTCATTATTTCCTTCTGCATAAATCCCGATGGCGATGCGGCATATTTTGCCTTGTCGGGCTGTTGCGCAAATGCCGTGGATAACAGCAGAAATAGCATTGTGGTGAGCAAAAAGCAACTTTTCTTTATCATAACTTTATTCCTTTATAATTTTTTCTATAACATTCAAATCTTTGAAGCGTATAAAATACATTCCTGCCTTAATGTATTGTAAATCAATGTCAAATATGACAGATTTGCTTTTGCCACTTATTACAACATTTCCTGATGCATTAACAATGTCGTAATGATAATTATCCATTAAATCAAATGCAGAAAGGTCAACTGTCATATTGTTTGCTATTGGATTTGGAAAGATTCCTATTTCTTTTTTATTTGCTACAACTTCGTTTTTCCCAACAAGCCCACCAGTAGAGGTTTTGTATATGCGACCCTCCGTAAGAGCAAATCCATTATTTTCGTCAACGAAAAAGAATTTTATAGCATCAATGGGGAAATATTCTCCCCAAGTACGACCTCCATCATCGGTTCTAAATAGTCCAGTTCCACCGACAAAACCTACACTGGGATTTACAAAATATACACCTGTATAATAACACATTGAAGGTGCTGTTACCAAAACCTCTGTGTATCCATTAGTGTATTTGTAAACCGATTCGGAATACTCTGGAAAATCATAGAAAAATGTATGTGTATCAATCATATTTATGTCACACATTCCGTATGCTGTATCGTCATCCAAAGCGATTTCTTCATCAATGATTAATTCTGTTTCTTCAAAATGGAAAAGGTACTTGCCAATCATTCCGACATTTTCATTTAGCATGCCAACACTACCCCAAATTCCTTGCAGAAAATTCCACGAACTACCTCCATCTGTAGTGTAATACGTACCTTTGTTTGATATAATAACTCCGTTATTTTCACTAAAAAAACGAACTTGGCGAAAAGTATTAGGATCAATTTGTGAAGATGTCAAGAACGAAAACCATGTTGCACCTCCGTCAATAGTCTTTAGAACCATTGAATACGTAGAATCTGCAGTTTGAGGAATTTTTCCGTGGTATCCACAAACGTAACCAGTATCAGGACTTTGGAATGAAACCGATAATATTGCAATATCATATCCTACATATATTCTTTCCCATGAGTTTCCACCATCAGTCGTTTTGTCAACAATTCCTTTATTAACCCACATTACACTACCATCATAACCTACAATATAGCCAGTATCGGCATTGCAGAAGTGAATGTCGGTGTAATATATTTCATTGCCAGCATTCCTTAGGTTTTCCCATTGTGCCTTCACTCCCAAGCACATTGCAATCAATAAGAAACTGAATAATAACTTTTTCATATTGTTAATATTTTCATATTCAATTTTTTTTGCAAAGTAAATGAATTTGTCAGATATGTCGTCTCGTTTCAATAGTCAATGTTTCGCTATTTTATGAAATTCGTCACTTGGTGTTCCTTTTCTCTTAGTGGTGTTTCTGGATCATTGTGTATTTTCTTTAGAATCCAAGCCATATTGTTTGCCATAGTGCGCATAGTTTGTAGTCCCTCAGCGTCCAATGCGGCTTCGCCTTCGTCGCGACCATAAACGATGTTCCAGTATTGCGAGGTTACAATTGGCATATTCAGCATTTGGAAGGGCATAAGCAGTGTCTGATACACGGCAGTTGCTCCTCCTCTGCGGCAGACAGCCACGGCTGCTGCTGGTTTGTTCTGCATAATGCTTGATGCCGAATAACATAGACGTTGTATAAGACAGAGCAATGTGCCGTTCGGCTGACCGTAGTAGGTGGGTGAACCGACAATGATTGCATCGCAATCGGACATAAGATTGTATGCGCGATTATATAGGTCATCGTCAAAAACGCAGCGACCAGTCTTTTTGCAATGATTGCAAGCAATGCAGCCGTGTGTGGGTTCTGTTCCGATTTGCAAAATTTCGGAGGCGATTCCGTGCTGCTCCAATTGCTTGGCGGCTTCCGTGAGAGCCAGATAAGTATTCCCCTCTTTTCGAGGACTGCCATTTATCAGGAGAACTTTCAGTCCTTTGCCTGTTGTGTCGTTAAGACTTACTGCTTCTTGCGACAAATTTGTCTGTTCTTGTGCGACCTGAGTTGTGTTTTCTTCTTTCGGTTCTGTTGTTTCCGTTTTGCTTGTGCATGCGAAAAGTGTGAACACAGAAATTGCAATGACTAATAATTTCCTCATTTGATTATTTTTTTGCAAAGATACTCTTTTTTGTGCCTTTTGCAAAGCAAATAAATTATGTCAGAACAATAAAAACCGGAAATGTTTGCATGTTGTTCGGTATATTGGATTAAAAGTGTAAATGTGAAAAATAAGTTAAATATGTGATAATAAGCATGTAATATTGATGACAATTTTTATCTTTGCGACAACTAAAATAAAGTTTAATTAAAATTTATATTAATATGTTTACAAAAATATCATGGCGTTTCTGGGAAAAGTCTTTTGTTCTTTTCTCGTTGATTATGTTTTTTTCTTTGAGCGGTTGGTCGCAGAATGTTCTGCTTAAGACTGCTGATATTCCAGAATCCAACCTGCAATCGCGAAGCAATGATGGTATGCTTACATCTAGTTGGACGCAGAATGCTCCATATAATCTGCTTTGCCCAAGGGATCCTTCGAATGGAAATTCTGAAAGTTATGCTGGTTGTCCTGCTATTGCTATGGGGCAGATTATCAATTATCTGCGCACAACACAGGGCACTCGCTTTACAGATGAAGACGACTATCTTCACAACTATGCTGGTCGCAATTACAGAATTGATGACGACTGGGAAAACTTGCAGTTCCCTTCGTTCCCACAGCTAAATGTGTTGCTTGATTCCGTTGATGCTCATTTCCAGCGTGGCGAAGAACTTCCCGACATGCTGGCTGCCGCTGTGGTTTTTGCTTGTGGAACTGCATGCACTCAAGTTTATACTTCCCAAGGTTCTGGAACTTTCCGTGTTGACCAAGCGTTTGCCGCTTATCAGCGGTTTGGCTTTACCGAGTGCCAGTTGTATCGTGAAGCTAGTGAAGAAATGTATGAAACTTTAATTTCCAATTTGCAAGCAGGTTATCCTGCCCACTTGGCCGTTGAAAATCCCGAAGGTACGGTTGGACACAATGTCGTTGTCGATGGTTATCGCGAATCTGATGGCAAGTTCCATATCAACTTTGGCTACGGCGGTTCTTTGGATGATTGGTATGACATTCCCGATGAAAATTTTTACTACGGAATGACCAAGATTGAAGGCATTATCGTGAATATAATTCCAACGCATGATCCAGTGTCAGTTCTCGAATCTACAAGCCAATCATTTGAAGTTTATCCTAATCCAGTTTCGGATGTTCTTTATCTGAATAACCTTTCGTGCGGACAGGTAGATTATTCCATTTTCAATGTTCTGGGACAGGAAGTTATGAATGGAATCTCAAGCGGAACGATTTCGGTAGCAGATTTGGAAAAAGGTGTCTATTTCTTGCAAATAAATGGTGAAAATTTACGGGAAACGGTGAAATTTGTTGTGGAATAGATGTATATAGAAAAATAAGAACGCCGCAAGTTACAAAAACCTTGCGACGTTTTTTTATGTATGACTTTGTCTATTATTCATTAGCTGATGAAATATATTGACAGCGAACTTACCGTTCTGTGCCGAACAAAAAGCGGCGGAAGAGTGTTTCGGCGGCTTCGGAACCTAGCATCTGGCGGATAGTGTTGATGGCTGGGCCACCGTTGCTGATTAGGCCTTCGACGTATGTGCTGTTGCGGGCGGTCTTTGCGGTAGGGTCAACCGTAGGTGCGGTTGCGAAGAGGTCGGTGTATGCGGTGGTCATCTCTGTGGTCAACGATGACAATCTGGATGTCGGTCCTATCTTGCTGGTACTGGGCGAAAGCCTAAGACTGTCGTACCAGTTTGGCTTCAAACTCTTGTCCTTCAGATCGCGATACGACTCTTTCACCGATTGCATTGTGGAAAGGTCGATGGGCTCCAATTGGGTGTCGTAAACTTCAATCAGCAAAGTACGCTTGCCCATGGCGTTAATGAGGTCGTATGAGAAGATGGGCAAATCTTTCGAGTAGGGCGTACATATGATGGTTTCCATCTTCATCAGTCCAAGGAAAGCTCGCATGGTAAGATATGACACACACGCGTAGCCTGCCCAGTCGTAGGACTGCAACTGAAATTTCATCCCCTTGCCGGAGAAGGTTTGCCACGGGGTCACATCTTTTGCTGCAAGTGTGCCTCTATCAGAAAAAATATTAAGCACTGAGCCATTCATAACGTGCGACTGAATAGATCGGTAAAAATGGTATAAGTATTGGAGTCTTCTTGGCGTATGCCTGATATTCAGGGTCGTTGCCATAGACTTCGTTTTGTCGTAGTTCAAGACGGCGGGCTCCACTGAACATGACATAGACGATGCCGAGGTAGCCGATGCCTACAATCACCCATTGCCACCACACAAGGTCGGCACCGATAGCGCTGAGCAGAGCTCCTGTCCAGATGACAACCTCGCCGAGGTAGTTGGGACAACGTACAATGCGGTAGAGCCCTGTATCGACAAAGCGTTTGGGATTACGCTTTTTGGCAGCTGACTTTTGCGCATCGC
This sequence comes from Bacteroidales bacterium, assembly GCA_017620015.1. Lineage (GTDB taxonomy): Bacteria > Bacteroidota > Bacteroidia > Bacteroidales > ML635J-15 > Bact-19. The sequence goes on from JAFZRE010000043.1 coordinate 7,237, forward strand.
TGATGGCTTCGAGTCCAATGCCACACAACATCACTGCGGCACCAATCCACGCCCAGAGTTCAGAATCTTGTGATCCATTGGCCAGACGGAATGCCACTGGGCTTACCTGTGCCACATAAAGTATTGCACAGAAGAACCATACGGCGAAGACAACGCCCAAAGGTTTCTTTTTCTGTAGCGAGGGGTCGTAGAGAATTTTGCGGTAGGCTGCAGCTTTGCGTTCGCGCACAAATAGGTAGGTGCCCAGCCTTATGCCAAAGATGAACAACATTGCAAGGAGCATCATAGTGGGCAGACTGAGGTCGGTGTAGAACATCACGCCAATTGTTACCGCCAGCGCTGCCACTCCGTATCCGTAGCCGAGGCTGAAAAAATATATGAAATACTTCCAGCCCACAGCCGATACCGCGAGCGAAACCAATAGGAGAATCAGCAAATAAATCATAATGTTTCTGTTAATAATTTGGTTGCAAAAATACCAAAAATTGATGTTTTAAGAAACATGCAAAATGTGTTTTTATACAAATCGGTTTGTGCAAAAACAAATCCACCGCAAAGGTCACGAAAACCCTTGCGGTGGTGTTCTTTTTTTATGGATAAGTTTTTATTTTGCTGGTTCCCACTTGCAGCGGACTGGCGACACTATTGCGCCTTCCTTTTTCAGTTCGGCGAATGCCTTGTCAACATCTTTGCGGTCGAGACCTGTAATTTCGGCAATCTTGCCTGCATTTACGGGTGCGCCAAACTCGCGCATAGCCTTTAATACTTGTTCTTTCATTGTGATAACATTTTGGTTATTAATAAATTCTACTGCTTAATCATTGCTTCCACATCTGCATCCATATCTTCAGGAGTTGCTACTGGCGGGAAACGCTTGATAACCGTACCGTCCTTCGAAATCAAGAACTTGGTAAAATTCCAGCGGACATCGCCTTCGCCACGACCTTCCGACTTGCTCAGACTGTCAACCAACGCCATTGTGGCCTTGTTCTTTATGCCTTTCACTTCCTCGGTTGGAACCTGCTTGGTAAGGTAGGTGAAGATAGGGTGGGCGTTTTCGCCGAATACATCAATTTTCTTCATCAATGGGAATGTTACACCGTGGTTTATGCGGCAGAATTCAGCAATTTCCTCGTCGCTGCCCGGTTCCTGATGCTTGAACTGGTCGCACGGGAAGCCGAGAATGACGAATCCCTGGTCCTTGTACTTCTGGTAAAGTGCTTCCAAACCATCGTACTGAGGTGTGAAACCGCACTTCGAAGCGGTGTTTACAATCATTAGAACTTTGCTGCGGTACTGCGACATTTCAACCTCTGCGCCTTTGTTGTTCAAGGCCTTAAAATCATAAATCGTTGCCATAGTCTTGTTGTTTTGCGTAAAAGCCGTCATAAATATAAGCAGTCCGACGGCAGCACATATATATTTTTTCATTATTACATCTGTTTGATAAGCCAGTTCTGGTAGCCTATTTTCTCGATAAGGTCGAGCTGTGTCTCGCTCCAGTACATATCTTCCTCTTCATCCTTCAGATATGCCTTCATTATGTCGTAGGTGGTATCGTCTTCGCGGAGGTCGTTCATGCACTTGCGGAGGAAATCGATGCCGTTGACTGATACTTCGTGGTCGAACTTGATGTACTCGCATGGGTCGCTGATAAGATGTCCTTCGGGACGGTTTTCGTGCTTGAGTTCGCCGCCGAGGTCGAGCATACGGCCGATAAACTGGTCAACCCAGCCCATTTCTTCGTCGTGATGACCTACATACTTTTCACCTAATTTTGCAAAACCTTGGTCTGCAAATATTTTACCCTGCAACTTGTGTCCAAATGCTTGATTTGACAAATTTGTTACAAAAAACTGTAACGCCTTGATTGATTTCTGTTTATCCATAATTCAAAAAATTTAAGTTATTTATTAATATTAGTTTGTTTTAGTCCTTCGATAAGTTTGTCGAGAGTTGGAATAATTTTAGTCAGTTCCTCAATCGAACCTATATGGTTTAGAATTTCTGCGCTCAGACATTCGGGGATATGCTTTGCCTGTTCCTGCATTGCAAGACCTTTTTCGGTAAGCGTTACAATGCGCTGGCGAGCATCGGCTTTGCCCTTGGTGCGTTTTATCAGTCCGGCTTTTTCCATACGCTGCAGAAGCGGTGTAACCGTGTTGGTGTCGAGCTGCAGACGATGTGAAATGTCCATTACGGTCTGTTTTTCGTGTTCCCAAAGCACCAGCATCACGAGATACTGCGGATAGGTGATTCCCAGCGGGTCGAGATAGGGGTGGTAGGCGCCCATCGTCAGTCGTGCTGCCGTGTAAAGACGGAAGCAAAGCTGATTGTCCAATTTTAGTAGTTCGTATGCCATATAAAATTATATCGTTTGCGATGCAAAATTACAAAATAAAATTATATCGCAAACGATATTTTTTGTTTTATTTCAAAAAAACGCAAGAGCCGCAGAGCCCTTGCGTAATCTCGATATTTGTCAAGGCTTTTCGCACACGTATCGCCGTCTTTTTTCAAACTCAGGCATTCCTCCCCATCTCAAACGCTTCCTGCAGCTTGGCGTTGCCGGCAATCTCGTTCGGGCCGCCCACGCTGCCGCAGAAGATGTGGCCCTTGAGCGCGGACTTGCCGTAGCAGTCGATCCAGCCGGTGAGACCGCCCTCGGCGCGTTTCGGCACGAACTCCTCGTTCTCGGCCGCGGTGGTCAGCAGATAGACCTCGCGGAACTTGTAATCCTTGGGGTACATCGCGTTCATGCGGTCGATGAGGGTCTTCATCTGGCCGCTCATTTCGTAGTAATAGATCGGCGTGGCCCAGCAGACCACATCGGCGTTGAGCACGCTCTCCATGATGGCCGGCACATCGTCCTTGATGACGCACGCGCCCGTCTTCTGGCACGACAGGCAGCCGACGCAGAACTTGATTTCCT
>JAFZRE010000009.1 GCA_017620015.1 Bacteroidales bacterium
AAATATATTAGCGATGATTTTATTAGTGATGTACAATACAAGATAAATAGAAGACCTAGAAAAAAATTGAACTTTTTATCTCCGAAAGAGGTCTTCTTCAACCTTATTATTTAATTTTGCACTTGCTTGTTGAATCTGCACGCCATTGTTTTCCGCATATTGTTGCTAATTATTTAATATTCAAGTTCTACCAAATATCCCCAAACGGAGTAATATATCAGTTTTGCCTTGACGTTTAGTCCTGCCGCCAGCAGAGCCTCTTCGTAGGCCTTGAGCTGCACTGCGTATTTACCGACATATTCTTCTTTGTTCGACGGGCTTAATGCTTTGGACATGACGCCGGGATAGTTCTTAAAGTCGATAAGGACACACTCGGTAGGCGAAGTGTACCATAGCAAGTCCATTTCACCTGAAATAACGCAACCGTCAAACTCTCGGCGGAATGGAACTTCGTGGGCAATCTCGTAAGGCTTACCATAACGATTCTCAAGATACTGGTATAGACCAGCAATGGAGTCCAATATGCCATCAACATTCGGCAACATCTTTTTCATGCCAAAGGCATCGATAATCATTTGAGCCTTTTCGCGCATTTCATCGGCATCAATTTCTGGACTGTAGATGGCAAATATGTTGTGTATGCAGGTACCCATAATGTCGTATTCATCGCCAGAACCGACCTTGATTGGGCGTGGAATTTCATCATGCACAGGATAAAGTACTTTAGGCTTAACAATTTGAGCCAACTCTGGGTCGGACATCTTGCTTGGCGTCAAGAATTTTTCGTCGTATTCTGTTTGCGTTGTCTTTTCGCAGCGGCAAAGATAGTGCTCTGGCTCAGGCATGCTCTCATAGCTGTCATCGTCAACAATCTGAACAAACCTTGACATAGACCTGCCTTCACCTGCATCCCATATAGCCCGATAATCACCATCTCCGGCAATAACTGGCATTATCCTGGAAGCTTCTAACCAAGACATCCTTCCACCTTCAAGCGAAGTTGTGACGAGATAATCACGTGCACGAGTAACGCCTACATAAAGAATACGTTGCGATTCATAATATTCCCTATCTACATATTGACTAAACGTGCCCAAGGTTTTAATATCCGACATCATTACTTCTGGCAAATTAGAATTAGATGAAGCCAGAAAACCAGGAAGGCAGGTAAGATAATAATCAGAGTACAACTTGTCGGCAGTAGGGTCAGTCAATCTAACATAATTGATACCAAATACGAAACGTTTCGTCAGGCTCTTCTCGTTCAACGGATCGTCATCCAACGAACATAGTATGACAATATTCCATTGCAAGCCTTTTGATCCGTGATAGGTCACGACATGAACACCATCCTCGAAGAAGCCTTCCTTTACCGTCACGCCATCCTCATCGAGATGAATCAGATAGTGCTCAATAGAAGAAGCCTCGCCAATAGTCGCCGCATTCTCGTCGAAAGCCTTCGCATCCTCGATAAGTGCCTGCAAGGCACGTTCCCGCTGAGCCGCCAAGCCCCACTTCTTGCATCGATTGAAAAGGTCGAGTTCTATTATCAAGGTTTTCACGATGTCGGCCACAGGAAGAGTCCTTAACCTGGCTTTTAGAGCGTCCAATTTTCCGAAATCTACATTCTGTTTGCCCTCAATAATAGTAGCGGTCTTCACATCAAAAAGCAGGTTGGCTATTTCGGCTTTCAGAAGTGGCGACTCGTCAATCATATAGTTGAGAAGCAGACGCACAAGACGCAATTCCTTGTTGTTGCAATCGACAGAACTTTCCATTACCACAGGAATATCTTTGTCATTTAGGGCGGCTGTTATGTCAGCAACTTCGCTATTACTTCTTGCCAATACAGCAATGTCAGAGTATTTAAGTTTACGCGGTTTCCCAGTATTCTGGTCAAATACATATTTAATATCACTTTTGCCGTCAACCATATCCCTTATCTGCCTAGCAATGGATTTGGAAAGTTTCTTCCTGCTTGCTGTATATCTAGTTTTTTCGAGTGTTTTTATCTGCTCCCAATGCCATAGCGACGGGACATTGTCGGGCATTAATTCTTTTCGGTGTGCTGTGAGTACCACCATCTTAGGATCCAGTTTATTAAAAACATCCTTGAATACGGCAGAAGTGGTATCCACCAATGGCTTCACAGAACGGCGCGATTCTGACAAGGTGTCGTAACTCATACCGTTGACTCCAGCATCGGCATCCTGAATAACCTTATCGGTCAAAGCTTGTACCAGCACCGTGTCGCAGCCTCTGAAACCATAAATAGCCTGCTTGGGGTCGCCCACCCAATAGCTTCGCTCAACCAAATCAGACAGCAAATCGAAAATCTTGATTTGCTTTGGATTGGAATCCTGGAATTCGTCAACAAATACATATTTCACCGACTGCGAAATATCATTCTGCACGTCCTTGTCTGCCAACAACTGGATGAATTTGGTCTCCATATCGTTGAATTCAATCAAACCATGTTCTTCCTTGAACTTGTCGAAAAGCTCTGACCAATCCTTGGCAATGCGGAAGATACGACTAATGCAACCATAATACATTTCGCGCAATTCGTTTTCACTCTTTTTGGGCTCTTTCATGAAAGAGAATCTACCGTTTTCACCCAAAAGCATTTGTGCCAACTCAAGCGATTTTTCTTTTGAAGTTGACAAGTCACTAATTCCAAAAGCATTGGACTTTTCCACTAGTTCCTGCACTAACGGTTTCCAGAAATCAAGATATAGTTTGCTTGAAAAAGGTTTTTTTATTGCAAAAATCTCGGCAAAATTCCTAAACGCTGCAACATCGACGGGGGAAACAACCTTGGTCAATGTACGGTTGAGATAACTATTCTTGGCTTCGTCGGTAATTGTTTCAATAGTAGCAGTCAAGCCCAGTTTGTACCAATATTTCTTAATATACAGCAGCCCTATTGAATGCACTGTTCCTATAGCTGCAGATTCTAGTTCTGCCGCCTCGGTGAACAAGTTGTTCTGTAAAAACTTCTCACGTGCATTTTTTTTCAGGTCGGCGGCAGCAGCCTCGGTAAAAGTAGATGCAATAATCTGCGATGGAGTACAAAGTCCTTTTTTTACCTTGTCGACCATTTCTTCTGTAAGGCGATATGTTTTGCCCGAACCGGCTCCTGCGTTGATATATGTTATGTTTTTCATTATACAAGTCCTCCTTTCAATACGATATTTTTGTTGCCGTAGCTATTTCCTTTCAATTCCTCATTATTATAGTCGCTTCTTAACGGATAGAGCTTTTGGTCGATTGTGTCTTTAACGTATTGCAAATTGGCAAGTTCCAAACTCTCGCCTTCTTCGATAAGACCAGACTTCAATTGCTTCATTCTGTACACGTATGAGTTGGTAGCCATTGCCATCAAGTCGTTGTTGTTTTTTGCAGATAGCAACTCTATGCCGTCACCAGACGATTTCAATGTATCGTAAACCGTATAAAGCGTATGCCTTGGCAGCACAAAGTAACCCATAAAGCTTACCTTGCTGGTTTTATTACTTTTTTTCAGATATTTTTCTAACACAGCACGATAGACCGCCAACTGCAAGGCATCGTTCTCTACAAGCTTTCGTTCATAGGTTTTGCCCTCATTCCATTTGAAATCGATTATTACATAGTTGCCATCGCTGTCGGTAAGCACATAATCTATACGGGCGTTCATATTTCCAATTTCAGGAATCTCTGCTTCGTAATATTGTTCGGCGCCTACAATAGTCAGGCTATTTTCCTTTATTATTTTGAGCAGTATGTTGATACTTTTCTCCAGCAACGATTTGAAACGTTTGAATTCCAAGTCGTTCTCCTCAAGCAAAAGGATAGCGCCCATAGTTTCGGCCAAAATGTTAATGTTGTCGTCAAATTGGGTATTATGGATATTCTGCATTTGGTCCACATCTCTATTACCTTTTTCAGTAAGCATTTCGACGTAAGCATGAGCCACATTTCCCTTCACGGTATCGATGTCGGACATAGCATCCCTGCCGTATTCGCGCAAGCCAAGAATATAATCCATCACGTAGTCGAAAGGCCTTTGGATGAGCTCGTCGAGGCTGCTATAACTTTCCGAATCCCGTCTTATTCCACCATTTTGCTCTAAAGTGTCGAGTTTACTAAAAATAGAAGAATCTACTTGATACTCACTTTGCTTGGATGAGGATGCATCGACGTCTTTTTCTTCCATATTCTGCTGGGCGGGAGATTTCGGCTGCACTACGAGGTTTCCATCTAGACGCAATTCAGTTGCCACAGAGTCTTCCACAGGCACATCTCCGCCAATAACCTTACATTCGAGCAGAAATATATTCTTCTTTACATTCGACAAAACTCCAAGCATAGTTTCGCGCCTTACCTTCAGCAAGGTTTCCCTATCAGTAACCTCAATGTCGTTATTTCTGAGAATGCCAATTTCATCTGGGCTAAGGAAATCGAGGTCGTACCGGAAATTATATTTCGGTTGGGTGCAAACCCAGTAGAGCGTATCAGGATCAGTATGAATGTCGGTTACTGCATGAGTAATATTGATTGAGCCTCTGCGAGCCGACAATGTGGATATTTCAACAGGACGGTTGATTTGGGTTGCCCATAGTGTAAGGTCATTGGTCTTGACGATGTCGGGTTCGTCTTCCAGAATCAGCAGCATAGTATCGCAATACTCGGACACTGCATTGAATTGCATTGCTGTACTTTCGTCGAAAAGATTTTTTCTCGCCCACGTCCTCATTGCATCGACATACTTTATTACATCGGACTTGTCAACTTCGCAGTCGTCGCCTTGCTTCCTTGCAAGTCGCCATTGATTTATGAACAGCAGGGCATCTTTCTGCTTTTTCGATGATGACAAATCGTTTCCATCATGGTCGTACATCGCTCCTTTTATCAGATTGTCCCATTCGCTACTGATGCCGTTGTCGTCGAGCAACTGTTCAAAGAGTGCCCAGCGCAGAGATTGGTAATAGTAACTATCATCAGTTTTTTTCTTACGTTTTACGTATATCGAATTTAAGGGCGTTGTAGGCAGTTGAAGATAAGCCAACAGCGTGTTGAGATTAAGTGGTCTACAGAAAAGGCTAATACCAAGAGAGAAAATCTGCATTATTGCTCCGATGGCATTGCTTTCGGAACCTATTTGCGGCTTGTCGTCGAGAGCCAAGTCAATATTTAAAATTGAAGTGTCGTCGCTTACCACTACATCGTTGTCGCCCAATGGCTGCTGCGCCAACCATTCGGCAATCTTTATGTCGTTGTCGAACATATAGGCACTTGCTTTTTGATATATACTGGTGTTGATAGCCCTCGGACTGTAGCATACCTTACCGCCATTAGCCTCGATGTTATCGAACAGTTGCCTATAAAGTGGCTCAAGATTTTCCTTCTTGCAGGTAACCTCAATTTCGTCGGTATTGTTCAATAAAGATGATTTTCCTGCAAAGTCCAGCAGACTACGCCAGCGGTCGGCCTCGCCCTTTACATCGAAGTTAGCTTCTACGGAAGCCAAATCGTCAAGACGGAGACTACCTGAGACCTTTTTGTTCCAACCGGCCTTTACCAGGGCGTCGCGCCAACCTAAAACTACGGCGGCGGTACCTAATTTGTCTTTTGCGAACGACTTGGTGAAAAACAAGGAACTATTGCTGGCAATAGCACTTTTCATTGCCCGTGCATAATAGATAGTCCGCTGAAAATCACTCAAATAATTTCCTGTCAGTCCTGCACGGAGTTCCAGTTCGGAAAGCAATCCCTGCGGGCCGACAACTTTTTCGCCAACAACGCAACCGTTTGTCTTCTCATAGACTTTGGAGTCATAATACGGATTAAAGATAAGTTTCATCGTATTTTATTTTTTTGAATTATTCTATCTTAAGTTCTAGTTTTCGCGGTACAAATATAAAAAAAATCCACATTCCCGAGCATATAAAACAGTAAAAAAAATGCAACTCAGCCTGTACCCCACCCATAGATGTTCTCAATGCATCTTACCGCACACTCGCAGCACTGAACTTGCAAATATTACTATCAATACCTCTTCTTATGCTTTCCGCCTCGTGCGTGACGCTTCTTGTCGCCTTTCCAATAGTACATCGAAATCTGCTTGCCGAACATAGCAATTTCCTCCTCGCGCGACTTCTTGCGTGCTGCCTTTATTATGTCGAGCGTAACCTTGTCTATCTTATCCTTTTTCATTTGTCTTTCCTCCTTGGCAATTCGCCTGATGCTTTAAAATTGTAAATAGGTTTAATGATGTCAACAACATCTACGGTATCCTTTACCAGTTCGAGAATCTCGTCCATTGGCTTGTAGGCCATTGGCGACTCGTCTATCGTATCGTTGTTGACCGAAGTTGTGAAGATGCCGCTCATGCTCTGCTTGAAGTCGTCGAGCGTGATGGTGTCGAAAGCCTTTGTCCGCGACATAAGCCGTCCTGCGCCATGCGGAGCCGAGCAGTTCCAGTCGTCGTTGCCCTTTCCAATGCAAATAAGGCTTCCGTCGCGCATATTCATCGGTATGATGACATTTTCGCCAGCCATCGCCGAAATCGCGCCCTTGCGGATTATGCGATGCCTAGTATCGACATAGTTGTGCAAGGTCTCGAACCACTCGTAGTCCTTCAGCGACTGTCCCTTGAAATACTTCGAGATGATAATGTCGGCAATGGTAAGCCTGTTCAGATGTGCGAACTCCGAACAAATGTCGGCATCGTGCAGATAGTCGGCCATAAACCGCCCGTAAAGATAGCACTGGTCGTCGGGAATGCTGCATTCCACAGTTTCGCACTTCAGCCCGCGCAGAGCCTTCTGGATTTCGTCCCTTCGTCCCTGACGCTTGTATTCGCGGATTATACGCTCGCGTTCCTCGTACAGCTTCTCCTTGCCGTGGCAGAGGTCAACGGCGATTTTCTGATAATACTCGCACACCTGCTTGCCCAAGTTGCGCGAACCTGTGTGGATGACGAGGTAGATGTCACCGCTTTCGCTCCTGTCTAGCTCAATGAAATGGTTGCCACCGCCCAAAGTGCCTATGCTTCGCACTATACGCCTCGAATCCTTCAGGTAACGGTAGCATTTCATCTTTTCAAGTTCCTTGAAAGTGACAACTCTGCCTTCGTGTACCGACATTCCCGACGGAATCTTGAGCCTTATGAGATTGTCTAGCGCCTGCATATCAATATCAACCTTACCCAGATTGACACAGAGCATACCGCACGAAATGTCAACGCCGACGGTATTTGGAATAATCATATCGTCGTATGTGGATGTAAAGCCGATGACACTGCCTTTTCCTGCATGAGTGTCGGGCATTATGCGGATGGTTTCGTTCTCGTATGCCGGATTGTTTACCAGACTGTTAAGCTGTTCGAGACAAGCATCCTCTATGGTCTTAGCGTAAATTTTTGTCGTTACGCCCTTATTGTTTATTATTTCCATAAATTTCTAATCTTCAATTAGTAATATTTTCATTTTTCCATTGCTATACACAATAGATAAGGCTACAACACAAAATGTAACCCGTCTGGCATTCTTTCCAAACGCATCTCCGTTATCCCCTCCGCCACGACACAAGTATGGCTAGAACGGATTTGTCAAAATTGGTTCATTGCATCGCAATCAACAACTTCGTGCAAAAAGCATAACGCGTGAAGATGGTACGGATGCCAAAATCTGTTTTACTGATGGTTTCATTCTTTTCATAGTTTTAGTTCTTAATTCTTAATTTTTTAACTTTTCGGCTGCAAAAATATGGATTATTTTTAAGATAGAGAAATTTTCCATCATTTTTTTGAAAAAAAAGCGACATTTCCATTCGCAAACAGAAATGCCGCTCGAAAAATCAATCTTTAATTATCGTCATACTGGTCGCAAATACATTCGTCCAATATTTCTTCCCACTCGTCTTCGCTCATGGTTTCGGATAAACTCTGCGGATAAAATTTGCCATTGGTGCTCCTCACATAGCCCTTCTCCCCATTCAGCGTAAAGATAATGGGAGAATCAGGGTCTTCAACTTCAATGTCGTCGTAGATTGTATCTAACAGCACACCAATACCTGTCTGCAACAGCCCGTGACGGTCGCCACTGCACAAGTAGAGAGTCTGGCCTCCTGCGCCATACGAATCGAACTTGCATGGCATAACTTCCTTGCCATCGATGGTCATAATGCCAAACTGCTTGCTTCCTTCCTTTTGGAACCATAACCAGCCGTATGGCATAGATGAGAACATATCTATGTTGTCGTAAACAAAAGCCGTAAGCTCAGATCCCTTACCATCGGGCACAACCAAGCCCATCTTGCCATCGCGGACAGCCACATACGGATAATCCTTAGGGACCATGCGTCCATAAGTATAAGCAATCTCATCATAATTTGCCGGTACGATAATGCTACCTTCAAGGTTCTTAACGCCCTTTTTTCCGTTTTCACCTACAAATACTTCGGGAAATTTTTTTTCTTCAATTTTACTCATGTTTTTTAAAATTTAAGTTTATAATTAATTTAACTAAACACACAAAATCCTTCACAATCAAGCGTTTCCACAAAGTTCCGCACCCAAAATTCCAATCACCGACAAATGGGGTATTTTCAAAACTTTATTTTTCATACTCATCATTTCAAAAAAGACATAAACAACTGCCTCGAAAAACCTTTAATATCATCCTTAGTTTCAAGTTTCACCCCATTGTTGCGTATTAACAACTCCCAATCCATAGCGCGAATACACATTATCTCATCTTCCACCGATGATTTAACACAATACCTCCGATACCAATCAAATTCAGAATCGGCAAACGCTTCCTTATCGGGAAATGCAGAAATAAGCATTCTTTTCCTTACCAATTCTTCATACATTTTTCGTTCCTCTGCTGACAACGTAGCATCTTTCAATTTTTTACGAAAACTGCAATACATATTCTCATCCATATTTTTAGCAGCTTCCCATTTCCTTATAGACTCCATTCTAACCCTATTCTTCTCACGCATAGCCAATTCTTTCCTTTCTTTATCATGCATCCACATATCCTTGTTTATATAAGCGAAACAGGCATTCCTTATGCGCAACATAAACTTGCTTGACAACGATGTAAGTTGTCCTTGGTTAGCGGAGTTTCCAAATCCAGGGAAATCGGCATCATTTGTCCCGATAAAATATGTGTGTTCATCACAGCACGGCTTATATAGGAAACCATCTTGATTGTACCTTTCTCCGAGTTTAAACAACTCCGAATAGAAATTAGGTTTATCATTTATGTTCACGACAAAGATGCTTTTCCTGCCAACATCTTTCAGGTCTTCCACACACGAATCCTCAATAGAATTATCATCAATATACGTTACTCCGTAGCCTCTTGCAATCAACTCGGCTCTCAATCTAGAAGTGCGCTGACTATTTAACCTCAACGAAAATTCATCGCCAATTTCCATTCCCCCGGAAATATTGGTATTTCTAACATTATGAACATCCTTTAACTCCTTTCTAAACGCACTTATAGTGGCAATGTCGTGCAGCCCCATCCAACCGACGACCATGCGCCAAGTGCTCTCAAAAATGGCGGTAATCATTGTTTCATCTGATGATAATATCTTTTTCATTGTTTTAAAATTTTAATTCGCAATCAGTTTATTTTATTGTTTCTGCGTGCAACGAATCCCACATCGACAAGGCTGCCACTCGGTTGTTGATACCGTACTTGTTTTCCTGCGAAAGCCACAACTTGCACCTATCCTCAATATCGGTGACAGAAATGTCCCTGCCGTTGTCCTCAAGTTCGAGGACCTTGCCCTCAAGCGACAGCACCGCCTCCCAGCCATCATTGTTGCTAACAAGATGCAAGCAAATGCCGGCATTGTCGCCACTGCGAATTGTGACATTGTACATTCCCGACGGGAAAGGCGAACTTTCGCCATTACCGACATTGAGAACGACAGTTTCGCAACGATGACGCAGTCCTTTAGCATCCACAGCCATATCCTCCACGCGGGTCCTAAGTCTTTCGGTGCCTGGATTCTCGTCAGCCCACGCAACACCATCGATGAAAGCACGACTGTATTTGGTGTTTATGTTGCGCGGATCCAAGGCATCGGCCACCTGAAGCAAACGCACATCAATGTCGAGCATCTTGATTAGCTGCTCACTGCTGATTAGATTGCCATTCAACCTGTAACCGTTATAGAAACAAGTAACCTTGTCGTCGCCTTTGTCCCAACTATCACCAATCATAAACAAATGATGCCTTTTCCATCCATTACGCACAAAAGCGTCACTCAAAACCTGATAATTCAATCTTTCACACTTTTCCATAATTACATTCTCTTAATTTTCATTTTTCTGATTTATTTTTGATAATACCCCTATTCATTTTCAAAATTTTCTTTCATAAAGTTAGCGACCAAACGTTCCGCCTGTTCGTTTAGGACTTCATTGAGAGACCAGTTCAAGAACCTGCGGCCAATCCATTTCCAGAAAACATCGAGTATAGAGTCCAGCGACGATTCGTCGCCATCAATCGGCTTGAACACGAAAGTTCTATGCTGCCATATTCTTTTTACATTTATATAGTCGCTCCAATCATCAACATCTTCATCGTAAAAACTAGCTTCAACAACAACACTCTCTTTGTTAAAAGTGTATTTATAACAAGGACTGCCACCACAACATTTAGGTGAAATATCGTCAAAACCTGGCTTTGTGTCCTTGCACTTGTCCGATTTTGCTTCTATTTCACCCCACGACGAATCTGACAGCACAATGCGACCTTCCCTCGCCAGACTGTAAAGGGCTTCCAAGCTCCCACCGTAATAAAACCTACTCTGCGAGAAGTTCAAATTGATTGTCGGACAACCTATAGTCTCGTACATCTGCCTGCTAGACAGCTTCTTTGAATTAATAAAATCACACAACTTATCGCTTACGACATCTTTGAAAGTCTTATCCATTTTATTGCCCTTTCATTAATTAGTTAAACATACAATACCTTAGCTGAAAATCTTTATCAGGAAAAAGACAAACAGCAGAATAAACACAACCGTGAGCAATATGTAGCCGAAATCGCTACCTGCAAACAACGATGCCAAGCCCAATTCACCCGCAATCACAAACAGCATCGGGATAAGGAACATAATCAGGAACACCACTATGAATACTTTAATTAACGCTTTCATTTTCAATTAGTTTTTAGTTATTATTCATTTTTAATTCACTTCGATACAAGGCCGTGCATCCCCTGACCTGTGCCGTTTTGGTGGCACAAGTTGCGCAGTTTTGCAACAAATGGCTTGCTATTATCTCACATACGGGTCTCGGTATTTTTCAGCAATCCTAAGGAGTTCGCAGTAGAGGTCATCGTTGCGCATATAGATGTTGTGGTCGTGTGCCCACTTGTCGATGACCTCCTCGAGCGACTTGTTTCCAAACTTGCTATCGACCAGATCGGCAACAGCATTGCTTTCACTCAAACCCGAGATGGCGTACCCTGCAGCCATCAATCCTAAATCTCTTAAAAAGTCCATGATCCTTAATTTTTAATCAGTTTTTCATTATTTCCAACGCTTTTTAAAGCAAATTTATCGATATGCCAATAAGTTCCAGTTAAAAATCTTCCGAAACTATTAGCCACCTTAATATAAGGGCAAGCGTGCGACAGAACTTTTGTCTCGTCGTACGAACTTTTTCCTAAACTTATTTTTCTTGCGTCCATAACTTTTTTAATTAACAAATTAAACAATCCATCAATTCACATCGTTTTCCCACCGTAGCGTTATGTTGCTCGGTTGGAGCGGTTCAAGACCGTCTCTTGATGCTAAAATTCTCAAAGAACTTTCTTTCCTATTGGAAATCAATGCAAAGTAAGGCAAAATTTCCGATACGACCAAATTTTTTGGCAATTATTTTCAAACTTTTTTGCATTTACTTAAAAATCAGTACAATACCTAGTATCTATTATAATTTATGCTGTCCATAGACAGCATTTTAAACACAAAAGTGCTGCTTATAGGCAGCACTTTATACATTTGAAAAAATATGGGTTTTCAAATCTTTGCGAATATATCTAGTTCTAATACCCAAATCCAATCGCCCACAGCGGCAACTTGCTTCTGTATGGCGTTTCTATGTCATCGGCAAGAATGTATGAGTTGGGTATGTCTGGAATTTGATCGTAGGTTTTGCCCGAACCGCCAACTTCGAAGATGTACTTGCCGTCAACCTTGAAGTCTCCGTTCTTTTTGCCGTATTCAACCTTGTGGGCAAACGAAAGCTGGTTCACCGCGTAGGTTTCCCGCGCTGTTCCGATGTCAACAGTCCGCGACGACAACGCATAAAGCATATTGCTGTTTTCGAGATATATCTTGTCGGGCTTCTGCATCTTCTTCACGCTGGTAAGGTCGGAAAACAGCAGGTTCAGCATCTTAGACCTGCCAAGATGATAAAGGTACTCGACTACCGTATTTCTGTTTATACCTATTAATTTTGCCATCTTCGTAGCATCGACAGTGAACGGCACCGTTGACGACAGCACTTCCATCAACGCCTTGAGTTTCCGCACATTGCCAATGTCAACCCTGCATAGTTCGGGCATTTCCACTTCAAGAACCATATTCACCACCTGCTCTACAGATGTGTAATAGTCGCGTTTGTTGTCCATATAGAACGGATAGTACCCAACCTTCAGGTACTCCTTGAAATTGGGCACAGGCAAGCAATTTTTGTTCACTTCGTGGCAAAGGTCGGCTGGATTTTTCAGCAATTCCTCAAGCGGACACACAGGAATCTTTATTTTCTTGTAAAACAGCAGGAATTCCCGGAACGAAAGTCCCTGCATTGTATATGGTATGCACCGTCTCGACAAGTCGGCATCGCCATTCAGCAACTGCAACAGCGACGAACCGCTGAAGACGATCTTTATTTCGGGATATGTGTCGTATATTTCCTTTATCTCCCTGCTCCAGTTTGGGTACTTGTGAACCTCGTCGAGGAAAAGACTCTTGCCACCGTTGATGCAGAAGGTTTCGGCAAGTTGCAACAGAGAGTGAGACGAAAAATACACCGAATCGAGCGAACAATACAATGCCTCCCGCGTATAAGCCGGATAATTCTTCTTGATGTACTGCTTCATAAGCGTCGTCTTGCCGACACCCCGTGGCCCCTGAATGGAGATAAGCCTTGCATCCCAGTTTATTTCGTCCATTAGTTTCCTGACTATCGCCGTGGATGTATTGGCTAACATCCTGTCTTGCTTTGCAAATAGTGTTTCCATACGCCATAATTTTTCTGCCGCAAAGATAATAAATTTGCCTTACATGGCAAGCATATTTTTACAAAAGTGCAGTTTATAATAAGCATTAAATTTGATTAGTGCAGTTTATAAACAGCAATTATACAACAAAAGTGCTGGTTATAGGCAGCACTTTTAGAAGTGTCAGGAATATTCTTCTTTTCAAAACCAATTAGTACCCCGTACCATACAGCCTTTTATAGTCACATTCCTCGTACTTGCTTGCAATCCGATGCAACTGGCGGGCAAAATCGTTGTTGCAAGTATATATGCCACAGCGTTTCTCGGCGTATGCTTTGATAAGGTCCTCGAGCGACATAGTCTCTACTGAATCGCTTTTTGTTATTCGTCCTGCGGCAAAACCCAATCCCGCAGCGGCAAGGTCTTCTAGAAAATTCATAATTTAATCATTTTATTGTAAAAACATCTAACTGAAAGCCTTTATCAAAAATATGATAGCCAATATGATGAACACTATGGTAAGCAGTATGTAACCGAAGTCGCTACCAGCAAACCAAGATGCCACGCCTACTTCTCCTGCAAGTATAAATAGCATTGGTATCAAGAATATCAACAATAACACTACGATGAATACTTTTATCAAGGTTTTCATTTCTTTTTAAATCATATTTTGCCAAACAATCTTTCAAAATTCTTATGCGACACAAGGTCCCACTCTGCCTCCGACATAGAGCCTTTTATTTCATCAACTATCTTGTGATAAAGGTCTTCCATATTTTCTCCAGCGTAAAAAACATTATGCAAAGGATAATCCGTACCGAACATAATTCGGTCTGCAAATCCGCATTTTATCATTTCCGACACACACTCTGGCGGTGTAAATGCACAATCCGCCCATGCGTTTGGACAATGTTGCATAACGTCAATTGCCTGTTCTACTGGTCTGCTATGAGCAAGAATAAAAATCTGTTCGGGATGCCTCTTGATGACATTCATATAACTTCCTGCATCACTTTCATCTCGACCACCAGTATGCAACAACAGAGGCACTTTCAATTCTGTTGCTTTGGCAATCACCTTTTCAATCTGCCATCCATCTGTATCCCAATTACAAAAATATCCATGAATCTTGAGACATTTCCATTGTATTCGACAATCAATGAATTTCTCAAACCAACCATCCTCCAACATTGACGGCATCACCCAAAATACAGGCACAACCTTCATTCCTCCAATCTTTACCATTTCAAGCATCTCGCCGAGTACTTTCTCATTGTTTCCTTCGCATGTAGTTATTGAAGAAACCGCAAACCTATCTACGCCTACCTTTGTAAGAAAATCAAGTACATCCTGCGGAGTACTGTACAAATATCTGAACTGCCCAATGTGAATATGTGAATCAAACAATACCATAATTATTAGATTACAATCGGCTTAGAATTACAACAAAAAGAACTGATCTTACAGAAACTTTCTCCCAACTCAGTTATTCTCACACCTCCGTCAACCTTTTGCACATAATTCTTTGCTATCAATTCGGAAAGCGCAATATTTATATCACTCATTGTAAGATTCGTTCCTAATCCATAAAGAGAAGATATATCCACATAATTTTCACTTATTTTGTAGTGTAATTCTCGCAATATATTATCCATCAAATTATTATTGTCCATAATATTTTTATTTTATCAGTCCTTTGTTTCTATATTCCTCTATCAACCTCTTGTTTAAGAAAGCAACATCGCAGAAATGCTTGCTTACCTTGAACATATCACCACCACTCTCATTATAGTTGCGGACAAGACAACGCGCACAATAGTCGCGGGCTTCGCACTCCAAGCACTGTGGAAACGATGCTTGAGTAATCTTGCGCAATTCCTTAACTCGTGGACTTTCTTCCCATATCTCCCCAAGCGACTGCTTATAAACATTGCCCAACACATACGCCTGCCAACCTGCACACGGATATACATCCCCGTTTGCTGTAATACAGCAGTTGTCGTAACCCACACCGCACACAGGCTGTTTCTTGTAGCGTTCCAAGTCGAAAGCAATGAAGTCGCTAACAGGCGGAGTTTCCTCTACCATTTTCTTATAGTCGATGTCGTATTCAATTATGTCACGCAAAAGTTCCTCCGTTTCCTCCAACGATATGCGATTGGCAAGATTGTCAGTACTAAAGTCAGCCTGTGCCATCATTATATAATCGGTATATGCCTTTATCTTCAGAGTTTTTGCGTATTCCAACACTTCTGCATAGCCTTTACGATTGGCTTTCATTATAGGACACGAAATCTGTACTGGTATGTCATTCTTCACCAACAATTCTATGGCGGCTTTTGTCTTTGCGTGCGAACCTTTCACAGTGGTAATGTGGTCGTGAATTTCCGGATTCATACTATACAGAGATGTTTGTATCAACGAAAGATTCACTTCCTTCAGTGCAGGAATCTGGTCTTCGCGCAACGAAATAAGGTTTGACAGGATTGTAATTTTCAAGTCCTTCTCGCGACAGTAACGGCATATTTCTACCAAATCCTTGTGCAGAAACGCCTCTCCTCCCGAAAGAGTAACGTGCAACCCGCCCATTTCCGCATATTCATCCAATATGCTCTTCACCTTCGACAATGGCATATCGAAACCTTTGTTCTTCTTGCCATTCGGAATATAGCAATGGATACACCTCTCGTTACAACGGCTCGACAATTCGAACTGCAAGCAGGAAATCAACGGTCGTCCCTGTACTTCCTCAAGGAAAAAATCCTGTGTGTTTTCACTTACCTTCTCCTTTGTCTGCTGTGTAAAATCAAAAGCGAAAGTTTTGGGATTGTCAACAGCATATGTAAACGACTGGTCGTTTGCATTGAGTTCATCATTTGTTTCTCCTATTACAAGAAAGTGGTCATCGGCAAGGTCGGTTATAAACTCGACAAAATCTTTACGCAGTTCATTGCGGTCGGCACCTTTATAAACATTCATCAACTTGTCAACAATGCCATCAACATCCTGCGGTTCCCGAGTTATTTGCCTTAAGAAGTCTGCGCCAGTCTCATTGTATGTGCGGTCGTGCCTCGTAAGCTGATTAGTAATGTACCCATACCTATCGGTAGTGCGGATATATGTATTTTGTGATTGTCGTACTAACATATTGTTATTCTATAAAATTAGAAATTGTCTTCTTTGCTACATCAATTAAACATTTCTTTAATTTTTCATCACAGATTTCAATGCCAATCAACTTTTGACCTTTAGGTGTGACCTCAATATACATTTTTGCCAACGCTTCTTTTTCTGTGACATTTTTGTCTGCATACATGCCGCTATCGTATGCGTAATATACATACCTATTTGCTTGCTCTAAAAGGGCAGGCTCATTTTTTAATTTTATATTCATCTTTCTTCTTTTTTAATTAGACTATTCAGGCTGTAAAGAGGCTGCTGAAT
Source organism: Bacteroidales bacterium (assembly GCA_017620015.1). Lineage (GTDB taxonomy): Bacteria > Bacteroidota > Bacteroidia > Bacteroidales > ML635J-15 > Bact-19. Next base: position 16,686 of record JAFZRE010000009.1, read on the forward strand.
AACAACAGCCTCCTGTTTCTTTCCTACTAGCTAGTGCGTTCGCATCTCAGACACACATGTTGAGGGTTTCCAGAACCCTCATAACGATCTTTTGCAGGGCAACCAGCAGCATAAGAACCAGTAGGAAGATTCTTAGCGATCAATTCAGCTTTCTTATATTCCTTCATCGTAATATAATTTAAGCATTATGCCTACTCTTTGCAGGATTTTCGGCTTTTTCCTATTATTTTTGGCTTTCGCATTGCTTACAATCTGGGTCTGGATTATCATTAATGGCATTTACAGGGCACCCAGCAGCATAAGAACCAGAAGGAAGGTTCTTAGCGATTAATTCAGCTTTCTTATATTCCTTCATTGTAATATAATTTAAGCATTATGCCTACTCTTTGCAGGATTTTCGGCTTTTTCCTATTATTTTTAGATAAAATTCTGTCGTACACAAAATTACATTCCAATCCTCGCCTACTCTCGTCCAGCTTTTCGGCTTCCGCTGCTATCGTTTGCACTTGGGGTTAGGCAACAAAAAAGCCCGCACTCCAATCCCATCTCGAAGTGAAGGCTCTGGTATGCCCGAAGTAAAGATAAGAAAACAGTGCGTGCTGGATGCACGCAGCGTACTTTTCCGTCTTACTTCGTTTGGAATTTACCAGATTCTCACTTTCAGACAGACGGTATCGCTACCGATAATATGTGTCGCAAATATACACATTTTTTAATTTCAGCAGACAAGCGTTGCTTTTTTTGCAGAAAAAAAATCGGTACTGCTTTCCTTTGCAAAGGTAGGAAGTATATAGGGAAAGGGAGTGGTACTTTTCGGTACTTATTTTGTCCTATCAAGTCAAATTACCACAAAAAAAAGTCTGCCGACAAGCAGGCAGACTCATTCTTACATAATATGAAATTAGTATTTATTGCATTGCGTTAGTCATCTTTGTGACAATCTTGGTGTAGCGGTTCATCTGCGCAGATGTCATCGACCCCTGCCCCTTGCTCAGTTTGTCACCAAGTTTCTCGGCCTGCTCGGCCAACGAAACAGATTCCGACAAGGCATTCGTGTCGCCGTTCATAACCTTCTTGCACACAGCCACATACTTGTCAACATACTTCTCGTACTCGTCGAGAATGGAATCCCAGTCGCCGTCTGAAACCTTTGAGGGCTTTGCTTCGTTGCTGAACTGTTGATTAGCAATGCCAATTTCAACTTTCAATCCAGAAACCTTATCGAATTTTTCATAGGCTGTTTCGTAATCACTACGTTTAAAGTCGTACTGATACTGAACAACAATGTTTTCCGCAGTCTTTTCTTCCGATTTCAACAATTCGTTGATACCTTCAGCTATCTTTAAGTCCAAACTGATTTCGGTTCCATTTGCGTCCAAAAATTGAGGGCGTGCATAACAATGACTAAATCCAAACATTCCTGCATAACCGGGTTTCTCAAAATGAGGCGTTTCCTCAAGTTCTTTCCACGACTTGGCATTAGGCGTCTTTGCAATGGAAAATACCGACCTAACTTCCCAACCAAAATCACCATCCCCAACTTTTGTAAGGATAACCTTAACCGAATCTCCAGAAATCTCAAAGAAATCCTTGCAATCCCCGGTAAATTTCACAGCAGAAGCGGGAAGCATCTTCGTGACTTCTTCTCCATTTTTAGGCTTATTTTCGCCACCGCACGAACAAACTCCCAAAACAAGCGCAACAGCGCACATCATTACAAACAAATTACTTTTCATTTTACTTTCGTTTAGAATTATACATTTAATTAACTTCATCTCTTCAACATCAAATGATATTGTTTCGTCGGCAAAAGTAGATGTAAAAAAAGGAACGGACTTGGTACTTTTCGGTACTTATTTTGGGGAAAATTGACAATGGACAATTAACAATGGATAATTGTAAGAACGCAAAATTTTGCGTTCCAACAATAACCATAGAAATCAGAAACATAGAAACAATTGACAAATCTCCCAATCAAATTTTATGTTTTTGTTTAACCACCTAAAAATCTTGCCAAACAAAAAAGTTGGGAAAACGGCAGAATCCGCCTATTTTTAGGTTGAAAAAACGGCAAAACTTTACACAACGCAAAGAAAATCTGTTATTTATACACATAAACACAAAATAGTAATAGCTATTACGGTAATGGCTATTACTATTTTATAAAAAGCATACACAAATTTCGAAACGGCAAGTTTTTATCTATTGTCTATCTGCTCCTTGAACCTTTCCAACTCCTCACTAATGCTATCCCGCTTGCACCTGTCATTCACCACTTTATAAAATGACGGCAAATAAGAATAGACATTAAATACCTTAGGCAACAATATCCCATATATCGCCATAAAATCCTTCTCGAATTCAACCATAAGATTCTCGTCTGCGGGCATCATCTTTTGCTCCAGCTGATATATCTCGTCCGCAAAACGATATTTGTATGGTTCGCCAAACTCTACATACTCAATTTTACCATCGGCAATGGCAGCCTTGATGTCTCGCTCGTACTTATCATACAAATCAAAATAGCACTTGTGTATCGAATCAAAGTCCAGCAACGATTCTTTTTTGAAAACATCACTCTGCTTTTTGTCAGACTCACTGACGATTGTCCTTACATCCGTTTTTGCTTCCGAAGAAACTTCTTCTTGGACATTAGTGCTATTTTCTGTAGAATCCACGGTCATTACTGGCGCTGGAACTGGCACATTTGATTCATCCTGCCACTTATTCACAAACCATATCGCCACAAACAATGCAATGCCAATCACGGCTACCACAACAGACAGCAACGACCACACATCGCATCGCCGAATGGCCTTGCCTATATCCGAAACTTTACTGTAACGCCCATTCGTATTTTTATGCTGGCACTTCCGTGCAATCAGTCCATATCGATGCGGAAACAAAGCCTTGATTATAAACCCAATAGAATAAATATCGCTCTTGCCGTCAATATTGCCTCCTTCCAGAAGTTCGGGAGATGCGTAAGATTTTGTTCCGCCAGTAGCCTTGTCGGTGCTAAAATCGCAATCGGCATAACCGAAATCTATCAGCTTCACATTGTGCCCGTTGCGAGTGATTAGGATGTTTTCGGGCTTCAAGTCGTTATGTACCACCTGATGGCTATGGATAAACGCAACTGCATCAAGCAGTTCGTTCAGAATTCGCTTCCTCTCGCTGGCAGATGGCGATGTCGCCAAGAACTCCGCCAAAGTCATCCCATCGACATACTCCATCACAATGCACAGCCCAACCTGCGAGTCATCGCGCAAGTCGATGCAACGGACAATATGCTCGTTGCCGTATAACCGTTCAAACAGTTTGTACTCTCGTTCGAGACGGCTGACATTTTCGGCGGTACTACCGTTTTCAGTGTTTATTGCCTTCAGAAACAACTTTCTGCCGCCACTGATGACTGTATAAAATTTGCTATAGCCAGCCCCCTCGCGTTCCACTTCCCGATAATCGTGAAACCTAGATGAATCGGAGACAATATTTCCGAACGAGCCCGATGTAAAACTTTCCAACATAGCAAAAATTACGGCAAAGGTAATTTTTTATAATTTTGCATCGCTACAAAACATTCACAAAAATGTCAAAAACTTCAATTCCACGAAACGAAAAAGCCCTCGAAGAACTTCGCAACCGCATAAGGTCAGCCGCCGGATTCTACGACAAAGACCTAAGTCCTCACGACTTCAAGGAACTGCAATTGTCCATAAGGGTGAAGGTGCGGAATTCATCCATAACCGACAAGACCTTGAAACGCTTTTTCGGCTACGACCGCACCGACGACAATTCGCTCGTCAGATTGTACACTTTGGATGTCCTGTCGCAATATGTCGGCTTTGAAAACTGGAATGCATTTCTCGAAAATTTCAGGCTTCTGTCGGGCGAAGGCTCGGGAGACTTTGTTGGGGAAGAAATCTGTTCCAACGACTTGAGTATCGGCGAAATGCTTCATATAGAATGGAACCCTGACCGCAAGTCGCTACTGAAATATTTAGGTGATTCGCGCTTTGAAATTATCGAAACAGAAAACTCCAAATGGCAGGTTGGCGACACCTTTTCGTGCAAGCATTTTATTCTTGGAAAGCCTCTGTATGTTGACAACCTAACCGACAAGGATGGTCTGCTAAAATCAAAAATGTTCGTTGTGGGAGGGAAAGGCGGGCTGACGGTTGTAAAGCGTGCCAACAATTAAAAGACTAAGACACAATCATCATAAATCCCACACAAGTTCCCAAAATAGTAATAGCCATTACGGTAATGGCTATTACTATTTTATAAAATTTGAGATATAAAATTGTATATCAATACCTTACATATCATCCAACGAAAGAGAACCCAAATGAAGTTTCATCTTTGCCAGTTCGGGCGTTTGCGCTAACATTACTTTTACCTTCTCCTTCAAAACCTTTGCATTGTACTTGTCTTCGCGCTTTTTGAGTTCATAAATCCAGGCTTCCTTGGCAATCGGGTCGGCAACAATCAGATCTATCTCGTTTGTGCCCTTCCTGTCCCACCACTTGCCAACTATGTATTTGCCCTTCTCGGCAAACTTGGTTGCAAAATAGCGTTCCATCATAAGGCCAGAAACGGTGCTGTAGTCGCGTTCAATAATGGCTGCTAGCGATTTCAATGCATTGTTCTCGACAAGCGACTGGTATTTGTAAAAGAATCGGAACCAGAAAATCAAGAAACAGTCGTTGAGCTTGTAGCGGACTTTCTTGCTATTAGGCTTCGAGAATATTGGCAACGACTTGGTAATTAGACGGTAGTAGTTCTCCAAACGAATCAGGTAGCTGCCAATGTTGTCAAGTCCCAGCTCGTCCTCAATTTCGGCACGTGTTTTCATTCCGCTGGCAATGCAGACAAGGATGGAGAAATAAGTCGCGTAGTCGGGGCCAAACTCCTCTATCAGAATGTTCTTGCCCTCGGTGATAAACGGTGAATTTTCCATTGTGAGTGCCGCAAGCATCTTGTCTTTCGTAACATTTCCATTGTCGAGCAGCAACGACACATACCACGGGACTCCGCCCGTAATGCTAAACAATGCCAGCAAGTCCTCGGCAGTGTAATTTGGATTGAAGTCCGCCAAAATATCTTTCAGTGTGGAAGTGGAAAACGGGCGGAGCGTCATCTGCGCATTGGCACGACCGAAAAGTGGCTCGTTGTAGTCCTCAAATATTTTCTTCATCAGAGTAAATACGGAACCGCTGATTATCAAGTTCAAATGGCTGTTTTCCCTATACAAGTCCCAATCGCGCTGAATGTCGCTGTATATGGATGGATTAACTTTCAAGAAGTTCTGAAATTCGTCAATTACCAAGGTAAAAGGTCTTTTCTCCGACATTTGCATAACGATACGGAACACTTCGGGAAAGGAATTTACCCTGCCGATTATCGGGAAACCGAACTTCCTGCTAATTTCGTCCATAAAATCCTGGCACAAAAGTGGTTCTGTCTTTTTCCCGACAAAAAAATACAGCACTGTTTCGTCTCCGCATTTCAACGCCAACTCGGTTTTGCCTATGCGTCTGCGTCCCATCAGAACAGTCATTTTCGACTCGTTTCTGCTCTGCCGAAGCACCTTTTTCAGTTCTTTCTGCTCATTTTCCCTATTATAGAATTTCATAGCATTATATTTTAGTAAACAACATTACGGTAATAGCCATTACTATTTCGCAAAAGTACACATAATTTTCAGAACTGCAAACATTTATATATTTTTTCAAAAAAAACTTTGAACTCAGAAACCTTGAAACGCCGTAGGCATAGAAACTTAGAAACGGCGCTAGCCCTTCCACTCTTCCATCGCCCCAAACATTTCCGCAACAATCATCGCCGTAGCACCCCAAACCACCGAATTTCCACAAAGATAACTTGGTACCTCGTATTGTTTTCCTGCAACCGTCACAGACCTATTGTCTAAAGATGAGCGCATATCCTCGATATCAACTTCCAACACCTTCTTTACTTCGCTTTCCGACGTTTTGAAATCGCCAATTCCATCGACAAAAGACACTACAGGAAAAATCTCAAAACTGCTCACTGGGACTTTTACGGACGGCAATTCGCCAATAACATCGGCACGTTGCACACTAATGCCGATTTCTTCCAAAGTTTCGCGTATGGCTGTCGCAATGCTGTCGGCATCCGAAGGCTCTGCCTTACCACCAGGAAAAGAAATCTGTCCAGCGTGCTTGCCGATGTCGGTGCGCTCAATCATTATGGACTTCAACCTGCCATCGCGGACAAAAAGCAATATCATGACCGCCGACTTGCGCAAAGGAAACGGATTTGCATAATATCTTTCAAAATGCATACGTTGGAAATCGGAAAGCATCTTTTCGGGACACTTTTCCACTTCCTCTTGATCAAAATCCTTAAACATCAACGACAAAACCGACCTGTCCATAGCAATTTGTTTTGCGCAAAGTTACTAAAAGTCCGCCCTATATCAGCCAGCTTTTTTATTTTTCATACAAGTATAAAAATACCAGATTTTTTATGTATGTTTGCGCAAAATTTAAAACGTATCGAAATGAAGCAAATAATTGAATGCGTTCCTAATTTCAGCGAAGGACGCGATATGGCTGTCATCAAACAGATAACCGATGTAATAGAATCAGTAGAAGGCATAAAGCTCCTCGACGTTGACCCGGGAGCAGCAACAAACCGCACTGTTGTAACCTTTGTCGGAGAACCCGAACCAGTATGCAACGCAGCATTCCTAGCCGTAAAGAAGGCTTCGGAACTCATAGACATGAGCAAGCACCACGGAGCACACCCACGTTTCGGTGCCACCGACGTATGCCCGTTGATTCCTGTTTCAAACATCACGATGGAACAGACAGTTGAATATGCACGCAAACTTGCAAAACGCATAGGCGAAGAACTTTCAATTCCTGTTTATTGCTACGAAAGTGCAGCTTTCGAACCGAAACGTCGTAATCTTGCAAACTGCCGCTCTGGTGAATACGAAGCACTGCCAAAGCGCATCGGCAGCGAAGAATGGCATCCAGATTTCGGTCCACGCGAATGGAACAATAGTGTAATGCACACTGGTGCAACCGCAGTTGGCGCACGTAACTTCCTCGTTGCTTTCAACGTAAACCTTAACACCACTTCGGTAAACAAAGCTAACTCAATCGCATACGACGTCCGCGAACGTGGCCGTGTAAAGCGCGAAGGTCATCCAGTAACCGGCAAGCCAGTTCTCGATGAAAACGGCAACAAGGTATATGTTCCCGGTCTCTTGAAATCAGTTAAGGCAATCGGTTGGTACATTGAGGAATACGGAATTGCACAGATTTCAATGAACCTCACCGACATCGACGTTACCCCTCTGCACGTTGCTTTCGACACTGTTTGCGAACGCGCTGCAGCTCACGGAATCCGCGTAACTGGTTCGGAACTCGTTGGTGTTACCCCGCTCAAGACCTTACTCGATGCAGGTAAATACTTCCTGCAAAAACAAGGACGTTCACTCGGCGTATCAGACGAAGAACTTATCAAGATAGCAGTTCGCTCACTCGGTTTGAACGACGTTAAGCCATTCGACCCGAAGAAGAACGTTATTGAATACATGCTCGAGGACAACAAGCCAAAGCTCATCGACATGGACTTGGTAAAGTTCTGCCACACCACTGCATCGGAATCGGCAGCTCCTGGTGGTGGTTCAATTTCGGCATATATGGGTTCGCTCGGCGCTGCTTTGGGAACTATGGTTGCAAACCTCACCGCTCTCAAGCATCGCAACGACGACACATGGAAGAACTACAGCGACTGGGCAGAAAAGGGCAAATATTACCACGACGAACTGCTCAAGATGGTTGACGAGGACACCAATGCCTTCAACAAGATTATGGATGCATTTGCCCTGCCAAAGGCAAGCGACGAGGACAAGGCACGCCGCAAACAAGCAATACAGGAAGCAACTAAGTTTGCTATCGAAATACCTTTCAAGACCATGAGCCTGAGCTGCGAAAGCATGCAAGTAATGCTCGAAATGGCAAAGAACGGTCTTGAAGCTTCGATAAGTGATGCAGGTGTAGGCGCTTTGGCTGCAAGGTCGGCTGTTCAGGGAGCATTCCTCAACGTAAAGATAAACTGCAAGTCTTACAACGACAAGGAGTTTGTTGCCGACATCCTAAAGAAGGGCGAAGAGATTGAAAACCGTGCTTTGGCAATCGAAAAGGAAGTAATGGAAATTGCAAACCAGAAGATAAACGGTTAATAGCTCATACAGCATAAAAGAACATAAAGCCCGCATTAATGTGGGCTTTTTTGTTATTCAGATTTTTGTCCAGAAACTTCTATTTCCTTCCACACAAAAATGTCATTCTTCTCCTTTGGGCGTACATTATCGAACCACTTGAAATTCTTGAGGAACAACTTGTCGGCAGTTATCTGGTCCATAGGAAGGGCAAGGCCATCGGGCTTCTCGAAGAACATAATGTCCTTGATAGTCTTGTCCTCATAGAATACACGCATATTGCTACTTAGAAGCTTATTCTGGGCTATAAATTCATTTTCTTCCTCGTCCTCTATATAATATATGGTCTGGCAGTCGGAAAAAAGATCTGTGCGGTAAAGCTTCTTGTCCTTCAGGTAGCCGTTGATGTTCTTGCAGTTTATCTGGTTATAGTAGTCATCCTCGATGTGCTGGCACAGGAACGACGAATTTTTCATCACAAACGAATCTGGCTCCTTGTTCACGAACTTCACCGAAATGTATTCGGCGGTAGCCTGCATATTGTCGCTCCACATTATGGGGTTGTAGAACATCTCGGCAATGGAGTCGTTGGAATGGAAGGCTATGGAATCGCAGCGTGCCTGTCCATCGGACTTGAACGCCAGTACCTTGTGAAATGCCCGCATCAACTTGAAATCTAATGTATCGCCCTGTTTTTCGGTAGTAATGAATATGGTGTCGGCGTGAATGAACAGCGAATCGCCGTCCATTATGTATGTTAGCAGAGTGCTGTCGGTCATAAACGCCTTTTCTGGCTCCTCGTAAAAATATCCGTAGTTTCCGCTGGCAATCATATTGTTGGAAGTGTCGATTATCGACACATTGCGGAAACCTTCGCCGAAACGGATTTTGCGGTCGTAGTAGAGGCTATCGCCATAGAGAAAGTTGCAGCCCGACTGCAACCAAGCATTTTGCGTAAGGTTGGCCTCGTCGGTGGTGGTATTGTAACGACCATATTCGCAGTACAGGTAGTTCGAATCGGAAACTATCTCGGTAGGACCGAAAAAGTCAGCAATTTCAGTTTCGGTATTGTATCGTAGCGTATCGCTAGTAATGGAATAGTCTGGATTTTTCAGCACTACGCCCTCGACGGCATAATAGTCGTAAGTCTCTGTGTAGTAATATCCCCACTGACTGCGCAGACGGTTGTCGCCGTCGTACATTCGTCCGCCCTCGAAGTAGTAGATGAGGTTCTTGTCGCGGTCGTAGTCAAGCGAGTCGGTTATGAGGTACGACTTGTTGTGCTGCATAATCACCGAATCGCGCATCTTTGCCATTCGGATGTCGCCGTCGTATTCGGCGTACTTGCCTATAAGCAGGATGGTGTCGCCCTGCTTGAACCGTACATTGTTGTATGCCTGCACCGAGTTGGTCTCGTCGTAGAAGTAAGCCGAGTCGCAGAACATATAGATTTCATCGTGTCGGAAGACAACATCGCCGAGCAGGCGTTTTGCCTCGATGCCCGACTTTTTGCTGTATTCAAGGGTGTTTGCGTGAAGAATCTCCACTTTCTTCTGCGATAATGCAAGCAAAGTCGCGAAAGTTAGCATCAATGTCAGCGCAAACCTGAATTTCATCGGTTGTAAGTTTGGTGAAACTTAGTCCTTCACAAGTTCGTCGATGATGTCCTCGATGGAAAGACCTTCGGCTTCGGCCTTGTAGTTCTTTACAACCCTGTGGCGCAGAACAATCTTTGCAACTGCCTGAACATCTTCGATGTCGGGTGAATACTTTCCGCCAAGCACTGCCACGGTCTTTGCACCAATGACAAGATATTGCGAAGCACGCGGTCCTGCACCCCAGTGTATGAACTTGCGTGTGATTTCGGGTGCAATCTCCGAATCGGGGCGGGTCTTGTTTACGAGGCGAACAGCGTATTCGAGTACATTGTCGTTAATCGGAATCTTGCGGATAAGGTTCTGGAAATAAATGATTTCCTCGGCACTGAGTATCTGCTTGATTTCGAAATTCTTGTCGGCTGTGGTGTTCTTCACGATGCGGATTTCATCATCGAGGCTCGGGTAGCCGACATTTATGTTGAACATAAAACGGTCGAGCTGAGCTTCGGGCAACGGATAAGTACCTTCCTGCTCAATCGGGTTCTGGGTTGCCATAACGAAAAATGGTTCGTCAAGCTTGTAGATTGTTCCCGATGCGGTTACCGAGCGTTCCTGCATGGCTTCGAGCAGTGCGGCCTGAGTCTTAGGCGGGGTACGGTTGATTTCGTCGGCAAGGATGAAGTTGGCGAAAATCGGGCCCTTTATGAACTTGAACTGACGATCTTCACCAAGAATTTCGCTACCGATAATGTCCGATGGCATAAGGTCTGGAGTGAACTGGATTCGCTTGTTCTTCAAACCGAGGACTTCGGCTATAGTGTTAACCAGCAAAGTCTTTGCAAGTCCAGGCACACCGACCAGAAGGCAGTGTCCACGGCTGAAAATCGAAATCAGCACTTCCTTCACGACCTGGTCCTGTCCGTAAATCTTCTTGCCAATCTCGACAAGCATCTCGTCATATTTCGACCTCAAGGCATTTGCAGCCTCCACATTGTCTTTGTACTCAATCATACTTATGATAAATTTATGAGATCGCAAATTTAGATAAAAAACTGATACGCACATCTGTTTGCAAGAAAAACATAAAAATGATTTTGTCTATCAAGATATTTATAGTATTTTTGCTGTTGTAAAAATTGTATTGAACAATGGAAATTGTTGCACCAACACATACTCTAAAAAGTTCTACTTTAAAAAACGGGCATTCCGAAAATGCTCAGCAAGTTGAAGCAACTCCTATGAATCGTTTGCATACAGTTGAAGAATTCATAGAAAAGTTGGAACAGGCTGTGCTTCAAAAGTTATGAAAGAGTACTCAGTAAAAATACTTGATTCGGTTTTTGCTGACATCGAATATATTGCGAACTATATAGTAAGCGTTAACACTCCAGAACATGCAGCAAAATATTCTCGTGAATTGCAAGCTGAAATTATGTCATTGCGCTATCTTGCAGGCATTATTCCAGAAAGCCGTTACTTATCAGTACGCCACTATCATCCTCACGCAAAGCAATTGCGAACACATAATAAGCGATTAAACATAATATTCCATATAGAAGGTGATATAGCGATAGTTGACAAGATTCTGGCTTCAAAAATGATAATCAATTGAAGCTGCTACTAATTTCGTAATGCAATCTCAATTTTACTCAGCAGAAGTCTCGTACATATTGCAAATTTCACCTACCCTATTGCTCATTCCCTGCTCTTCCCTTCAAATGCTTCTCATACGCCCTAAGTATCGCGCCGAAAAGCAAGTCGCCTTCCAAAGTGTAGCCGTCGTTAGTAAAATGAATCTTGTCTGTATTGGCAAGTCCGTGTTTCTGCCAAGTGTAAATCGACTTGCTTCCTCCCATGACTGTATATAGGTCCCACAATGATGCCTTATAAGCTTTGGACAAGTCTTTCATAGCCTCCACTACTAACGGCTGATTTTTATTGTGACCAGTACGATAACCGCAGAAATCGTTGTTGCTGACAAAGATTATAGCACAGTCGGGATTAGTCTGAAGTATTGCATTCACAATCTTCTTGTAGTTCTGCACGAATCTGCTCTTGTCAAAGTTCTTTCCCGATGCATCGTTCACGCCAAGGGCAACAATGGCAAGGTCGGGTTTCACGACTTCGAGCTGTTCGAGCACATGTTTTTCCTTTATGTACGATTCGGTTGAAGCTCCATTTGTTCCAATGGTTACAAAATTGACATTCGGCAGCGAATCCTCGACCAAAACCCCATGCACATGCATCTCTGCACATGCACGCGAATCAACATTGCGAACAAACTTGAATACTAGCGAGTCGAACGAATGCGAATACACCATTTCGGTATAGCCTTCGGTGAAGTCGTTTATACAATCAACCATCAGCGAATCGACATTGGTAAATATATCGTAGCAGGTGTCGGAAACGCCGTGCAGCAATTTTACCTTTGTAAACTCGTGCTTTTCCTTCATCGAGCGTTTGGGAAATGCAAATGTGAGATTCGCAAGACTATCCTTTGTAAAGGCGACAAATCCCGAAAGTCCGATTTGCGTTCCCGTAACGTTCTTAATTATGCGTTCGAACTCCCAGTTGCCCGAATTGCGTGATACATAATAATATGGGTGATTGTTTTTCGGAGCAACCGACAATGGTGCCAACAAGCCAAAATCGCCGTACGAATCGTGGCAGAGACTCTCGAAATGTCTGCGCAGACACCAAGATACCACACCCGCCTGAATGTGCGAATCGCCAAGATGAAGCACGGTAAATCCCTCGTCGCCATCGAAGTAGAACTTGTCGAGTTTGCCAAAGAATGTTTCAAGATTTGGATTGCCGGCTGGGGTGTAAAGTACCGACGAATCGTAGTTTACAAAGTCGTATTTGCGTTCGGGATAGGGAAACGACAGCGACTGGGCCACAGCAGCGAGCGACAAGCAAGCAACAGCAAGCAGCAAAACCATCTTTTTCATACAATCCCTAATTTTCATAATATTCATTCCCTGAACTTTCGCCCCATGAGACGCCCCCTGAGCGTAGTCGAAGGGTAAGTCGAAGAGAACTGTTCCATAACTTATTACAACGCGGCTTCGACTAACGCTCAGCCAGCGGATTATTCTATTGAAAATATGCAATAAATACTCGGTCATAAATTAGAGAGTTATTTATTCCTCTGCAAGTAGTTGGTGTATTCCACGATTATCGCGTTGTAAAGCATGTTTGAAATTACCTGTGCGCCCTGCGGCGAAAAATGAGTGTAGTCCTTTGCTGCCAGTGGCGGATCGGCCTCGACCCACTTGGGCATCGAATTGCGCCCACCCATAGCCTTGTAGGTGTCCCAGAATGCACAGTTGTTGCGTGCTGCGGCATCGCGGAGCATCGTGACCATAGTGTCGAGCATCGGGTAAGTTTCGTAAACATCCTTATTCTTGATTGACATATCGTTAGGACCGACAATCATAATCGATGCATTTGGACACATAGCCCTGATGGTACGCACCTGCGACATGAAAAGACTTACAAAATACGATGCTCCTTTCTCGTCCTTGGTGTTTGGAACGGCATTGGCACCAAACTGCAATATGAACAAGTCTGCACCGAGCTTTGCGTACGACGACGACAAAAGCGAACGGTCGGTACCAGTAAAAACCTCACCGCTGCAACCGCGCATGGCAATATTGTCAACCTGTATTCCGTGGTCGTCCTCAAGCGAAACACAATAGAAATCGGGACTGTCGAAAGCCTCAAACTCCAAAGTCACATCGCTGATATAGTCGGGCGACTTGTAAGCATACACGTTCAAGCCTTCCGAAATCGGCATACGACCTTCGTTTACAACCGCCCCACCAACCTTTATGGTTATGTTCACCTCCTCGGTGCAATTACCATAATATATATATACATTCTTAAACTTGCGAGTGTTGGCATATCCCATCGACGACTTTGTGAACTTCAACCAAGCAGTGTAAGGCTCTTCGGGACGCTCCCACAGAGAATCGCGTATTGGCGAAAAACGATCGAATGCCATCATAGGTCCATATTTCCTATGCGTGATAGCCGGATTGCGCTTACCAAATCCAGGACAGCGAATCCAACCATCCGAAGCTTCCTGCTTCATGCTATACTGTGCATATACTGCTACAGGCGAGCACATTCCGACTCCACATCCCCCAAACCGTCCCTGCATCTTGTACCTTATGTATGCAGTGATGCGGTCGCCCTCGAGCTGACTGTCGCCGTAGTGAAGAATCCTGATCTTCTCGTACTCACCATGCTTAGAGAGCTTGCGGAAGAAATTGTCGAGGGCAGTATTGTTACCGGCTGGCATTTCGAGCGGATTTACGGCAGACTTTATCTCCTCGATATTGTAGTTTGAAGCATCGTCACTAACAACATTGTCGGAAGTTGGGTCGGGCTGCTCCACATATTCAGGCATATCCCTCAATTGAGCAGGCGTTTTTTCTGCAAGTTGTGCATCGATGTCAATCTGGTTCGAAAGCAAAGAATCAAGGTCAACCGTAGGCTCCGACTTCACCGACGACGGCCAGAAGTCGCTAAATGTTGGGCAGTGCAGTACGAAATTGTCGGTTATCCTAATGCCATCTTTCGGAAAAACAGCCATCACAACTGCAATGACTGCAAATATTATCAATATGAATATCAGTGTATTCCTAACTTTCATCGTGTAAAAATTTGAGAGAGCAAAGGTAGTTGTTTTTTGTATTCTGCGTCTTCCTCTACAACCATTCCGATTTCCGTTTCTTCAGAAATTTCGTATGGATGTGATGTACCCTTTATTTTTAAGTAGATATTGAACTATTCTTTCTCTTTCTTTTTTTCTTTCTTCTCATAAGGCACCTGAATCTCTCTTAATGCATTATAATAGTACACATATACGAGTGTTGAGAAAATAGAAAAACCAACTTCAAGCGCATATATATCACTTGTAATATCATTGTAATACATTCTGTATATTAAGAATACATAAACACAAGTAGAAATTATGTTGAGAATAGCACAAATAGCCATTGTGAGTCCAAGCTTTTTGATATCGCCTTTGTAAGCCGCACTAATCTTAACACCAAGTATAATTTGTACAATAATAGGAACCAAAGATAGCGGTATTATGAATAGATACATTTCCCAACTATCTGTATATCCACTAATTATGTTTAAAACAATCATTACACAAAACGTAATAATCAACCAATTGAACAAATTGTCAAAGTTTTTCTTTAAGGTTGACATTGCTCGCTTTAGTGAGTACAATAAAACAACAGCACCAATGGCTTCTAAAACACAACTAATCCATATAGGGACAAGGCTAAGAACAAAGAGAAGAGATTTGGCGATGAAACGTACCCCACGACCTCCTTTTAAAAACTCAGATACATTGGAACCGTTTGGCAAAATATCGTGTGCCATTGAAATAAAAATACCAATGATAGCAACCCACATTGCAATTTTTATAATGGTTTTGCTAAATGGGATATTTTGTTGTAGTAATTTCGCATCAGAATCGGCTGGCGTATTTATTTCATTGTCGTCAGGTGACGGATTTTGATTTTTCTCTTGCGAATTGTCCTTGTCCAACCATTCTCCGCAGTGCTTACATTTTCTAGCAACTGCCAATATTTCTTCTCCACAGTACGGACATCTCTTTGTTTCTTCCATAATAGTACATTAAAAACTTCACAAACGAATAACGATGCAAATTTACATATTTTTTTTATGCCGTCAAGTATTTGAAAAAATGCAAGTTAAATAATTATTTCCCATATTCCAATGGATTTTCGGCGGCAATGCCAATTTCCGATTCTTCTGGGATTTCGTATGGACGTGATTGCATTTGTATTTTCCGACGCAGTCGCTCTGCGAGTTTGTCGGCTACAGCATCGGCATCGTGAGCATGGTTAAGTTCGCATTCCCAGACTACGATGACCTCCCACCCTAACTCACCCAGTTTCCAATAGTTCTCCAAATCACGCTGACGGTTGCGTTTTATTTTATTTTGCCAAAACTCGGTGTTTGACTTTGGTGTCGTTGCAATCTTACAGCCCGGATGGTGATGCCAGAAACATCCGTTTACGAAAATCACTGTGCCATATTTTGGCAACACAATGTCGGGAGTACCAGGCAGACGCTTGTCGTTGGTGCGGTAACGAAAACCACGGGCAAACAGAGCCTTGCGAAGCTTTATCTCAGGCTTTGTGCCTTTCGACCTGATTTTCGACATTATGTCGGAACGTTTCTCGGTGGTGAAGATGTCGGTCATGGGAAGGTTTCTAGGTTTCTGGTTCAAATGTTCAACGTTCAAAGTTTAATGTTTCTTGTTCTGGTTCAATGTTCAACGGTTTAAAGATTTCTGGGCTTGCAGGCTAACAGTCTTGCGGCCTAACGGTCTAGCTGACTGTCAGACAGGTCTTCTGCTCGACAGTTAGACTTTTAGCCTTTTCTCCTGTTAGCCTTTTAGCCATTTTATAAGTTTCTTCTTTTACCCATTCAGCCCATTCCATTGGTGTTTTCGATTTATCGAAGGTTGTGTAGGGTATTGGTTTCCCGATTGTTAGTGTTATTGTTTGTCCGCGTTGCTTGAACATCTCGTCAACAAGAAAAAGCATTTCGATGTTGAATTTAATTTTCAGCCGTTTACGCCAGTTGGCAAGCCTATAGAAAAAATTGGAATTCCGACCACCAATGTAAATCGGTATTATGTCGCGCTGATATTCTACCGCCTTGACTATGAAATTTTTCTGCCAAGGCAGGTCAACGATTTCTCCTTTGATTTTCCGAGAACAAAGTCCAGCGGGGAAATACAACACTTGCTTGTCGGAAGCATATAGTCCGTTGAGTTGCTCGGCATTTGTGCGCGACTGCTTGCCTACCTTATTTATCGGAATGAAAACTGGTCGCAATGGTTCCAATGCCATTAGCAGGTCGTTTACCACAAACATAAAGTCGCTGAACTTTTCGTTGATTGTCTGCATCATTACAAGGCTTTCGAGACCGCCAAGGGGATGGTTGGCGACGAAGATAAAGCGACCTTCGGATGGAATGTTTTCCATTCCACTGACCTGCCGCTTCAGTTCAAGAGATTCCACTCCAATGTTAACAAAGTCAATGCCAGTTGCTCCGTTTGCTTTTGTAAGTATCTCGTTTACATCCTTTTCATGAACTAACCTCCGTAGCAAATTTACAACAAAGCGAGGCATTTTTTTTGCCAGCTTCGGACTTTTTGCACGGATAATTTCGGCAACGTCAACATGCATCGGTTTGCTTTCGGTCATTTCTCGTTATTTTGCATGCAAAGGTAATAAATGTAATCGGATATGACTTACATAAATACCTAATCGTACTCATACAAGATGTCGGCATCGTCGTCGAGGTGACCAATTACACGGAATTCGGTACGGCGATTCTTCTGGCGGCCTTCGGGATTGTCGGAGCCATCGGGATTGGAGTTGGGTGCTATCGGCTTAGATTCGCCATAACCTTTTGCAACAAGCCGGTCCTTGCTTATTCCCTTTTGTATCAAGTAATTTACAACAGATTGTGCCCTATTCTGCGACAATATCATATTGCTTTGGTCGGTACCGACACTGTCGGTGTGCGAACTGATTTCGACAATGATTTTTGGATAAGCATTAAGGATTTTTAGTATTGTCGTATCAATCACAACCTTTGATTCTTCGCGCAGATTGTATTTTGCAAAGTCATAGTAAATGTTTTCGACAACAAAGGCTCGCGTCGGCAGCGAATTTATTATTATCGGATCGAGATGCAAGGTATCGGAATGCGTCAAGCCCTTTGTTGTAAATTCAAGACGTTTTTCCTTGTTGTTGAAATCCTTGACGCTGATATAGTAGTCAACATCGCGTTCGAGGTTGAAGAAATATAATTCCTTGCCAGTTGTGGTAGATTTAAGGAAATAATTTTTGCCCTCGTTATCGGTCATATACAAGTCAACGCGATAGTCTTGTAATATTTCCGCCTTGTCTGATTTTTCTATTTTGTTGATATCAACTGTATGTGTGCGCTCATATTCTTCTTCGATGCTACGATAGAAAGTAGAATCAGTAATTCCTATAACTTTTCCGTCAACTGCGACAACAATATGGTCGCGGTAAATGAATTCGTAGATATCATCGCAGCAATTCTTGTTGCGCAGCGAATATCCGCCGTCGCGGTTCGACGATAGGAAACCTTTCCTGCGGCTTTCGTCAATTGTATAATAAAGGTCGTCGTAACTTGAGTTGATAGGTTGACCAAGGTTCTGTATATCGTTGAAACTCTTGCCTTCGCCCGTTGTCTTGTAGATGTCGAATCCGCCAAAACCAGCCATTCCGTCGGAACTGTAATAAAGTGTGCGCGTTGTTACATCGTAGAACGGTGTTATCTCATCGCCAACGGTATTTACCTGTTTCCCGCAGTTTTTGGCTTCCTTCCAGGTTTTGTCCTTCCAGTTATACAGCGAAAACCACAAGTCAAGACCGCCACGTCCGCCTTCTCGGTCGGTTACGAAATAAAGCACATCGGTATTCTGCCTCGAAATGCCAAGCGACGGCATTGTTGTTGTGAAACCAGAAGCATTTATCACATCGGGTAGCCGTTCGGGACTTTGCCATACGCCATCTTCAAGCCTCGACATGTATATTTCACAGATTTTCTTCCCATAGTCATCATTCTGGCATCTTGTGAAAAAGAACCTCTTTTTGTCGGCAGAAAATGCACCATTGCTCACATCATACTCATTGGTATTGAATACTGTATCGAACTCACCGACGAAACTCCATTCCATTTCGGGTTCTTCCTTGGCAATGTAGAACTTACGGGTGGGCAAAGTATCTTCGGCTTTATTGTAATATGTAATTTCATTTTCACGCAGCGAACCGAATATCAACGTATTGTTTTCGTATGGTAACGGTGCCGTGTTGATGTGCTTGCCGTTTATAGAAGTGTCGAGGTGATGCATCAAGATGTTATTGTTGACACGTTCATTTGCAATGCTGTCCATTTTTTCGGCGAGAGATTTTGCCAGTTTCACATAATCGCGAAGGCTTTTGTCGGAACGAGCCACCGAGGCGAACCTTTCATATTCCTTCTTGGCCTCATCGTATTTTCCCATCGTATGCAAGCATTTTGCAGAATAGAACAGTTCGATTAGATTTGTCTTGGTGTCGTTTCTGTATGTCTTGTTGAAATACTTCTGAGCCTCGGGATAATTCTTTTCTTTCCAGTACAAATAAGCAAGAGACTTCTCTACTTTTGCATTACCAGGATATTTGTCGTCGTATTTGCGATAGTTGTCGGTGGCGGTGAAAATATCACCATCGAAAATTGCATTTTTTGCGTTTTTCAACAGTTTTCCTTTCGACACAGACTTTTCTTTGGCGGTATTTTGAGCGGATATGCTATTTGCCGTAAAAAATGCAAGTGCCAATATCAGCCCAACAGACAAAAGAAATTGTAATATTTTAGACCTGTTTGCTTCCATTTTAGAATCTGTCACAAGGCAGCGTTATGTAGTTTTTCCTTGCGAATTTCAATTTGTATATTAGTGAAATTTCAAATGCTCCGCGTGAATTTGTTGCCTGCATAAGTTTCGACAGGTTTATGTCGTAGCTTGCTCCGACAGTAATTCCATAGAATGTAAGTCCCGCCGTGAGCATTGCGGCATCGAAGTTTGAGAACGAGGTACGTCCGCTTGCGCCAAAGAAAACTGATGTTATAATTTTGGTTGGGATTTCTCGCTCGGCAAGTGCACCGAAAAGCATTTCCTCGGTCTTTTTATTGAATGTAGTAAGTATATGCGGAGTTACCGACCACGAACTAGCACAGAAGATTCTAACGCCACCGCTCAGCAACATTCGTGGAGTTAGCTTGCTGTTGGTATTGCAGTATGTTTCTTTTGGCGAATTGAGGTGAAGTACCGACAGACTTACCAAAGGCTCCACTTTCTGGAACTTTCCACGATACGAAACGCCGGCATGCATGTCGAAATAGCCGAGCGACATATCCATATCGGTAACATTATTCGGCAAATTATCATCAAAAAGCCCAGTGTCGGGGTTGTACTGGCTCGGCAAGGTTATTCCGTCGAGAGTAAAGTACTTGTTGACGTATCCGCCCTGCAATCCTACTGAAATCTGGTTTTTCTTGTTGATATTGAGCAAATACGACAGCGAAAGCATAAATTTGTTGGCTGTGAGTTTTGTTCCGCCCGACTTATCGTGCAAGAACATGAAGCCAACGCCTAGTCCCGACTTGCCACGGAAACGTATTGGAGCATCAACCGACACCGAAACCGTCTGGTATGGAACACCTACGGCACTCCACTGCGTACGATAGTTGTTCGACAATCGGAGGTCCTCATCGAAAAATCCAGTTGCTGCGGGATTAAAAACTAAGGGGGTGGCGTAATATTGCGTAAAATGTATATCCTGCCCGAAACTTGCAATTCCGCAGACAAGTATTACAAATATACAACAAAGAATGTATTTCATACGCCACATAATTTTATGCAAATATATAATACTTTTTTCTGTAATGCAAATTATTTCTTGAAAAATTTGCAGACGAAAAGGCAAAAGATTTATTCTTAGCAATAATCCAACAAAAAAGGCTACCATTTGGCAGCCTTTTGTAAATATACCATTTAGTTATTATAGCTTTGGTCCTGCATCAACCAACTTCTTGCCTGCTGGGTTGCTGGTGAACTTAACAAAGTTCTTGATGAAACGTTCTGCAAGGTCACGTGCCTTAACTTCCCATTCGTTGGCGGTTGCGTAGGTGTCGCGCGGGTCGAGAATCTTCGGGTCTACGCCTGGCAATGCAGTCGGAACTTCCAAGTCGAAGTACGGAATCTTCTTTGTAGGTGCGGTCAGGATTGAGCCGTCGAGAATTGCATCGATAATACCACGGGTATCCTTTATCGAGATACGCTTGCCAGTACCGTTCCATCCTGTGTTAACCAAATAAGCCTTAGCGTTGCTCTTTTCCATGCGTTTTACGAGTTCCTCTGCGTATTTTGTCGGATGCAATTCGAGGAATGCTTGACCGAAACATGCGCTGAATGTTGGAGTAGGCTCGGTAATGCCACGCTCTGTTCCTGCCAACTTAGCAGTGAAACCGCTAAGGAAGTAGTACTTGCACTGTTCGGGTGTAAGTATTGAAACTGGCGGCAGAACACCAAATGCATCTGCCGAAAGGAAAATGACGTTTTCAGCAGCAGGTGCTGCGCTTACCGGACGAACAATCTTCTCAATATGGTCAATCGGGTAGCTTACGCGGGTATTTTCGGTAACGCTCTTGTCTGCAAAGTTGATTTTGCCCTTTTCGTCAACTGTAACGTTCTCGAGAAGCGCATTGCGACGTATTGCGTTATAGATGTCGGGTTCGCTGTCCTTGTCGAGGTTGATAACCTTTGCGTAGCAGCCACCTTCGAAGTTGAAAACGCCGTCATCGTCCCAGCCGTGTTCATCGTCACCGATGAGCAGACGCTTCGGGTCGGTCGAAAGGGTGGTCTTACCAGTTCCGCTAAGTCCGAAGAAGATAGCGGTGTGCTTGCCCTGCATGTCGGTGTTTGCCGAGCAGTGCATTGCGGCAATGCCTTGCAATGGAAGATAGTAGTTCATCATCGAGAACATGCCCTTCTTCATTTCGCCACCGTACCAGGTGTTGAGGATAACCTGCTCGCGGCTTGTGATGTTGAATACAACTGCGGTTTCGCTGTTGAGGCCGAGTTCCTTGTAGTTTTCGACCTTAGCTTTCGAAGCTGTGTAAACAGTGAAGTTTGGTTCAAAGTCCTTCAATTCTTCCTCGGTCGGCTTGATGAACATGTTGCGAACAAAATGAGCCTGCCAAGCAACTTCCATGATAAAGCGAACGTTCATGCGAGTGTCCTTGTTGGCACCGCAGAAAGCATCAACTACGAACAGTTCCTTGTCGCAAAGCTGCTTCTTTGCAAGGTCCTTTACAACATTCCAAGTCTCCTGCGAGCAAACGTGGTTGTCGTTCTTGTACTCATCGGTTGTCCACCAAACGGTATCCTTAGAGTTTTCGTCCATAACGATGAACTTGTCCTTAGGCGAACGACCAGTATAGATGCCTGTCATTACGTTTACAGCATCGAGTTCGGTAAGTTGACCTTTGTCGAAACCTTCGAGCGACGGGTCCATTTCAAATTTGAACAATTCCTCGTATGAGGGATTATAATGAAGTTTCTTTACACCTGTTATGCCAATTTTGGCAAGGTCTTTCAATATCTTTTCGTTCATGTGAAAATTTTTATGTTGTTTTACATTATGATTTGCTATTCAACTACGGTCTCGTCAGTATATTTCAAATCGAAAGTACCATCAGAAATTGACTGTACCTCGTTGTTATTGTTAAGATAATTGAAGAAGAATGTCCCTTTGATTATCTTGCTCTGAGTGTTGTTTTCGGTAATGGTTATTGCACCGGCGGTAGCAGGGAAGCTATAGAATCCAGACTGGAAGAAACCAGAAACGTCCTGTCCGAAATAGTGAACTCCAGCGGAAACATTCTGTGGCATTTGCAAGGTTACACTTTGCCAAGCCAGCGAACGGTCGCATTCGCCCTTTACAATCATGGCAGTATCATTCTTGACGCCAGAAATTGTAACAGCATTCCACAACATATTGTTCTGCGTAAATTTAAACACATTGGTATATTGGTCGTCATCAATATTGTAGAAGGTATAAGGCACATTAGTAAACTTTCCTTCTGTTACAGACTTAGCAGAACCATCGGAACGGAATGCCTTGAAATGGAATTCACCTCCGAGTGTTTTGGTCTCCTCGTTGAACGACGTAAGTCTTACCACACCGCCACCTTCTCCAATCAAAGTTGAGAAACGTTCGGTTCCCGAAGCCATATTGGGAATAAACTCGGCAAAATGTCCATTTGTCGGAGAAAACGTATATTCACCCAACTCTTTTGCATTAAGAGTTATAATCATCGTCTGACCATTAGCCGATGTTCCATTAATCTTTATTTTGTGTTCGCTAACAATTGCTGTTGGGTCTGCACCTCGCCAATTGGAACCGTTTACCAGTCCGTACATTGCTACAAGGTTTGCCTTGCCCGAACTTGTCCCGCTGCACGAATACAGAAAGGTGAGCGATGCAAGCAAAAGCATTACAATAAAGATAGATAAATAACGATTCATATAATATGTCATTTTGTAAGACTGCAAAGATAATCATTTTTAGTTAATGTATTGAATTTTTGGAAAAAACTAACAATAAAATTTAGTGGAAAATATTTTCGAAAATAATTTTTGTGTTATCCAAAATATCTGTATCTTTGCACCCGCATTTCCGCTTATAGGGAAATGTTCAGATTTTAGCACGGAGAGGTGGGTGAGTGGCTGAAACCACCAGTTTGCTAAACTGACGTACTGGGTTACCGGTACCGGGGGTTCGAATCCCCCTCTCTCCGCAAAAAAAGAGCGAAGTTTTTGCTTCGCTCTTTTTGTTTTCCTGCAAATCCGTGAAAGCTTGCTTTCAAAAGGATTGCAGGAAAACAAAAATGAAAACGCAGTAGAACAAGTTTTCTTTTTTTGCAAGGATGCCCGCGGCAGCGCAGGGGATCTGTAATCCCCACCACACTTCACTTTATAGTTTTAATTCATTGTTGTCCGCTAAATCATGCGCTGTCACAGTTTTTGCATTGCTATGCTGCAAAAACATGCACCAGCGCTACCTAACGTATTCTTTATCTATATATATGTAACCTCTCCGAGGTTATTATATTTCTTCAAAAACGTAGTCCATTTGTTTCGTTGTTGATATGCAATTTGATACATTAGGCTTTGTGTTGGTTGGAATTTTTGCGGACTGCAATAAAAGAATTTGCAAAAAACAAAAATGAAAACGCAGTAGAACAAGTTTTCTTTTTTTGCAAGGATGCCCGCGGCAGCGCAGGGGATCTGTAATCCCCATCACACTTCACTTTATAGTTTTAACTCTAAATGTTTGCAGGAAAACAAAAATGAAAACGCGGCGGAGCAAGTTTTCTTTTTTTTGCAAGGACGCCCGCGGCAGCGCCAAGGATATGCAATCCAACAAAAAAGGCTGCAATCGCAACCTTTTTTCCATTTTATGTATTCGTCAACCACGGCTCTTTCATTTAACCGCCCCCTGAGCCTGTCGAAGGGTAAGGTTGGTAGCATTATATCATTTCGTTACCTTGACTTCGACAAGCTCAGCCAGCGGATTTATTCAGATGCTAATTATTTGTATCACAAATAACAATATGGTCCAAATGAAAGAGCCGTGTTCGTCAACTAATCGTCAAAGAAATAATCCGGATGTGTCCCTCTTACAACAAGCATTTCACAATAAATATCATACTGCATTCCACTGCCTACGCCAAACACCCTAGGTATCATTTTCTTGGCAATGTCCTCGATGCGATAAACAGTGTCTTTTGTTATGAGACCATCCTCTACAAACATAAGGCGCGGATTGGCTTGTCCTGCATCGGTCTTTGCTATACCTTCGGTGTCGAACACAATCTTGTCGATGCAATCGAGACCATTGTCTTTTATGTACGATGCTGCAAGCTCTTCATTTTCGGCAGAAACTACAATATATATCGGCGCCAAATTGACAATCTCCTTTCTAGCAATCAACGAATCAATTACCATTCTGTCGGCATCTGACACTTCATTCTTGCAATAAAACGTAATTATCTTATACATAGCACCATCAATCTCGTTCTTCGACTTTACCAAAGCTACAACAGGACTGTTTTCTTCAGCAAACTTGACTTTGTATTCTTCCCAGTCTTTATGTCTTTTCTCAAGGTCGGCACGGCACGAATCAATGTATTGCTTATAGTCGCGGTCGGTCTTTGTGAGCCTCAGATAGTTCAGCTTTATGATAGAATCGTTAACAATGTCATAGTTAATCGCAATTCTGTCATTAGAACACCATATACCACGTTCGTTGTAAATCTCACCTATATAATTGAAATCCTTATCCGCAAGAACACAAGTATGAACATGCTCTCCATAGTATTCAGAATCATAAGCTATGATATGATAATATACCTCATTAGTTTTGTCATATATAAAAGTACGACGCATATCATTTTTCTCTCTGAAGATAGTATCAACATATAATTTCTCGTTGCTCGTAGCCAATTGAACTTCTGTAGGCATTATGGTATCAAAATACAACGTGTTTAAATCTATTGCTTTTACATGAAACACATTATCCGCAACTTCTTTTCTTTCCTCTCTCACCAACTCTACATCTTCCGCTTTATCCAATTCATACATCTTTTTGCCTGTTGCCAAGTCATAATATGAATTGGTTTCTCCATAAGCTTCATAAGAAAAGACCAGAACATCCTTGCCATCAATGTCCAAAAGCGTTAGAGGACGCGTTCTGCTGGCATACCGAGTGCCCCTGTCTTCTGGATTTACTAGGATTTCCTGCGTTTTATACACTTCCCACTCATAAACTGCTGGTTCGGGCTTGGCATTGCGATTGCACGAAACCAACGTTGTCATTAATACGGCAACTCCTAATAACCAAAATAGTCTTCTCATAATTAAACCTCCTTTAAATATTTTATTGTCAAACGAATTAAACTCATATTATCTTCTTTCTCCTAAATCAATTAATCGTCAAAAAATGCGCCAGAGGTTGCCAAAACGACAAGTTCACCGTCGTAAATAATGTACCTGGTGCCTTTGTCCTGACCAAACAGCCTCGGAAACATTTCAGAACCAAGGTCTTCGGTACTATAAATGGTATCTCTTTTTATAAGTCCGTCCTCAACCAATATAAAGCGCGGATTGTCCTGTCCCGCATCTGTCTTTGCAATGCCTTCGGTATCGAACACAATCTTTTCGATGCAATCGAGACCGTTTTTCTTGACATACGAGGTGGCAGCTTCTTCATTTTCGGCAGAAATCACAAGATATATAGGTGCCAAGTTGACAATTTCCTTTTCGCCAATCAGCGAGTCGATAACCATCTTGTCGCCATCCGATATTTCATCCTTGCAGTACAAGGTAAGTACCTTATATACTCTGTCAGCCTCGGGCTTTACCAAACCAATGAGCGGACTATTTTCTGGGGAATTCTTCTCCTTATATTCTTCCCAATCCTTATGCTTTTTCTCAAGGTCGGCACGGCACGATTCAATGTACTCCTTGTAGTCGCGGTCGGTCTTAGTAAGTTTCAAAAAGTTAACCGTCACAACCGAATTGTTTTTTATACGGCTGATATCGACAAGTATCCTACCGTTCCAGAACCAAGGAAAAACCTTACTGTCGTAAATTGTTCCCAAATATTTGAAATCCTTATCGATAATAATAAGCTCGTTAACATTTTTACCATAATATTCGGTATCGTAAGCCTTCTCTGCCCAGTAAACATTGTTAGTCTCGTCGTAATCAAGCCTAACACCCAGCTGCTTGCTGTCACCTGCCAACAACGGAACATCAACGTCAATCACAGTATCAAAAGACACAGGTTCCTTTGGTTCTACATTATTAACACCGCTCATCTTCTTGCCTGTTTCCAAATCGTAGTACGATATGCTTCCATTAGAATAAAACACAAGCGCATCCTTGCCGTCAATGTCAACAAGTCCTCCTGGAAGAGTTATTTCACTTTCCAAGTCTCGGTCTTCTGCGTTCAACACAATTTTCTGCGTCTTATACACTTCCAGTTCGTAAACTGCAGGTTCAGACTTCGTGTTACGATTGCACGAAATCAAAGTCGCCATTGCTGCGACAATCATAAATAACATTGCTGATTTTCTCATATACATATCTCCTTATATTTATTTGCTAATTAAATCCTTGCATCCGCTCCAAAACAAAATCTCATCAGCGATTTTTTCTCCCTTCCTTATCTTCGCTTCGTAGCAGTCGCAAACCGAATTTGGCTTTTGCGGACATTTTTTCTTCAGTTTCTTCAAAACCCTGACAATTTCGTTCAGTTGTTTCTTGTCGTCAACAACAGGTAAGGTCCACTCGATAATTTCGTAGGTGGAAAAATAAATTTCATCGTTAAGAGTTCGTTTCATTTCCGCAATCCTAGCCTTAACAATATCATAGTTGCTTTGCCTTTCATTCTGGCAATAGGAAATCATACTGCTAAAAAGAAAAGCTAACACAAATAGGCATATTATTGTAAATCGTTTCATATCAATAAATTATATGATCTAACAAAATCTCCACTTGTCTGCCTTTCCTTTTTTCTCCAAAGCGCAGAACCTTCTCCGGAATGATTAAACCTCAATTACCTATCAATATATCTGCGACAAAGATAAACAATAGTTTTTAACATTTTAACGAAATGAGAAAAAATTTATTGTGAGAAATAGTAAATATTAAGCAACGGCTTGTAATATGCTATATTATGTCTTACAAATAGTCGTTTTTCAGATGCTGAAACGAGTTCAGCATGACAGAAAACGACTATAAAACAAAAAAATCCACACTTGGGGTGTGGATTTTTTTATCTCATAAAATATTTGCTACAGCGCAGCAATCAGATTGTTGATTCGCTTCAAGGTTTCGGCCTTGCCGATGACTTCAATCATATCGAAAACGCTCGGGCCTTTGCCTTCGCCAACGATAGCCAGACGGAAAGGCGACATAACCTTGCCAAATCCCCATTCGTTGCCTTCAATCCAAGCCTTTACTGCACCTTCGGTAGTTTCAGGCTTGAAATCGGGGCACTTGTCCAGAATGTTAACCAATTCCTTGAGAACTTCGGCAGTATCTTCCTTGCAGGCTTTCTTCTTGAACTTCTCGTCGAACTGGGTCGGAGTCTCGAAGAAGAAGCGGGTTTCGTCCCACATTTCATGGATGAACGAAATACGTTCCTTCATAAGTTCGCAGATGCGTACGATGTCAAACTTCGAGTAGTCGATGCCACGAACGTCCAAATCCTTACGGAAAAGTTCTGCAACTTCCTCTGCAGACTTCTTCATTATATACTGGTGGTTGAACCACTTTGTCTTATCTGGGTCGAAACGGCTTCCGCTCTTGCCAACGCGTTCGATTGTGAATTCCTTGATAAGTTCGTCCATCGAGAAGATTTCCTGCTCGGTGCCAGGATTCCAGCCCAAAAGTGCCAGCATATTGATGAAAGCCTCGGGGAAATATCCATCTTCGCGGTAGCCCTTACACATTTCGCCGTTGTTGTTGAACTGCATCGGGAAAACAGGGAATCCGAGCTGGTCGCCGTCGCGCTTGCTGAGCTTGCCCTTTCCGCTAGGCTTGAGGATAAGTGGCAAGTGTGCGAACTTAGGATGTTCCCAGCCGAAAGCTTCGTACAAAAGTATGTGCAACGGCAACGATGGCAACCATTCCTCGCCACGGATTACGTGGGTGATTTCCATCAGGTGGTCATCGACGATGTTTGCAAGGTGGTAGGTTGGCAGACCGTCGGTCTTCATAAGCACCTTGTCGTCCATTTCCTTGGTGTTGAATGTGATGTCGCCACGGATTTCGTCGTGGGTTTCGAGCACGCGGTTTTCCGGCACCTTGAAGCGCAAAACGTATGGAGTCCCGTTTTTCAGCAGTTCGTCAACTTCTTCCTTGCTAAGCGAAAGGCTGTTGCGCAGGCTCATGCGAGTGGAGAAATTGTAGATGAAGGTTTTGCCTTCCTTCTCGGCTGCGGCACGAAGTTCGTTCAGTTCCTCCGGAGTATCGAAAGCCATATAGACGCTACCGTTGTCGATGAGTATCTGTGCGTACTTTGCATAAATGTCCTTGCGGTCGCTCTGGCGGTACGGACCGTATTTTCCGCCTTCGCGGATACCTTCGTCGAATTTTATACCGCACCATTCGAGCGAATTCATAATGTATTCCTCGGCACCCTCGACATAGCGGGTCTGGTCGGTGTCTTCGATTCGGAGAATCATCTGTCCGCCATTGTGACGGGCAAACAAATAGTTGTACAATGCGGTTCTAACTCCGCCTATGTGAAGCGGTCCCGTAGGACTAGGTGCAAATCTTACCCTTACCATAATGTTTTAATTTTTTGTGGTGCAAAAATACAATATTATTTACGATTTACGAATTACGATTTTAGATTGATTTTGAGATTGGGATGAATGTATCTTTCTAATCTATTAATTTTGGCAACACATCCATTCTTTCGTGCAGAATTCTTATTACCAGCACATCTCCATTATCTTCTTTTTTGTAGAAAATGAGATGTTTTCTATAATGATGACAAAACAACCTTTTTTTTACCTCAGAATATTCTCTATCGACAAGAAATTTATTGTTTGCAATATGACCTATTTCGACAATCAATTCTCCATAATACAAATCAGCTTGCTGCTCCGACCATACATTGGCGGTATATTCCCAAATGGAATCCAAATCGCTAACAGCCCTATTTGTTAAATGCCATTTAGCCATTATGTCTTTTTGATTTTAATTCTTTCAAGTGCTTTGTCGCATCAAAATCAATTGCGACACCACTATTTTCTCCTTCGGAGATTGCAATCTTCAAGTTTTGCAAGCGTTTCTCATTTTCCTCCAAAAGCCTTAATCCAGCGCGTATTACCTCACTTGCATTGTTGTATCTGCCACTCTGTACAGTATTGCTTACAAAATTCTCAAAATAATCGCCTAAAGCTACCGATGTTGTTTTCATAGTGAAAATATTTATTCTGCAAAGTTACCAAATATTGGTAACATTGCAAGCGTTATTTTGATTTTATTTTAGATTTAGACTAAAAAAAACAGAAGCCACCAGAAAATCCAGTGGCTTCCATACCATAATACTCTACCTCATTACGTTTACGGTACCTTTCCGCGTCTGGCTGTTGCCATAATGATCTACCGTCTTTATTATCCAGTAGTACACGCCAGCCTCGACGGCAGTTCCCACATTGTTTACCTTGCCATTCCATTGTATCAACGGGTCGGTCGAAGTAAACACCACATCTCCCCTCGAATTTGTAATACCAAAACTATATGTTTTGAAATCCATATCTTCACCTATAGGACCGAATGTCGAATTTACGCCTTCGGAATCGGGGGTAAACGCATTCGGGACATAAAATACATGTGTAATAACAACTTTTACCGTCTTGATGGTTTCTGCCGAACATTCGCCATCGGCAAGAGCCAACTTTATCGGATAGTCGCCACTGCGGACAAACTCGTATTCAACCGACTTGTCGGCAAACGACTTACCGTCGATTTCCCACTTGTACGACATATTGAGAGTCCTGCCTGTGTAGAATGTATAGTTGTTGTCGGTTGAACGCCACGAAAAATCGGCAACTGGTGTTTCTCCAATTGTAATTGCATCAAGGTTAACCTTTTTCTGCAACCTGCCATTGCGGTACACCGATGCCGATGGCGTGTAGGTTCCCTTCTTGCGGTATTCACAGGTTGCATTGTTGCCGTTGCCCTGCTTTCCGTTGCCGAAATCCCACACAACTTCGCAGTCGGCCTCAACACCAACAGCCACAAACTTTGCCGTAGCGGGAGCGCAATGCCTGTCGCACGAAACCGAGAACGATGGTTCTGTAACAACTTTTGGCGTCATCTGGGACTGGTTATCCTGATTATTCGAAACAACATTCTGCTTATCGTTGTTTGCTGGAGTTTCAGATGGCATTGCGGGTTCGGAAGGTTCAACTGTTGTTTCAGCGATTCCAGTATTATTATTTGTCTCAGCAACATCGGCAATCTGTTGCTGGTTCGATTCAGAAATCCTATCTTTTGGCCTAGCAGAAGACTGTTCGGTTGCAGAAATAACATTTTCATTGACCTCCATGCTCTGCATCGGGGCTGAAATTTCGGCTTTTGCCAGAGGTTCTTCCGACTGAGGTTTTTCGTCGTAGTTCCACAGCACAGCCACAAGCACACCAGCAACAACCAATGCACCAGCAGCTCCGCCGACAATAAACTTGCCGAACCTCTGCATGAAGGTCTGCTTTGGCAGACGCTTTTCAAGCTGTGCCCAGCCGTTGGGGTTAAATTCGCCCTCGTATTCGGATAATATTTTCTTTAAATTACTCATCTTCGCCATATTTATTTATAAACATCTGTTTCAGTTTCATTTTTGCCTTTGCAAGGTTCGACTTCGATGTCCCCACCGAAATGCCCAACCTATCGGCTATTTCTTGATGCGAAAGCTCCTCCACCACATACATATTGAACACCATTCTGCATGCAGGAGACAATTCTTGCAAAAGCTCCACTATTCTACTAGCATTCTGTTCCTTTGCTGCCATCCTTTCCAGTTCTTCACCGCTATTGTCATCATCTTCGATTTGCATTTCGTCCATGTCGGAAAACTGGTATTTCGACTTTTTCCGCAACGAGTCAATCAGATTGTTGACAATAACATGCTTTATCCACGATACCAAAGAACCTGTAGGCTGATAACTTCCTATCTTGTCGAATACCTTTATGTATCCTTCCTGCACATAGTCCATCGCCTCCTCGTAGTCGGACGAATACCGCAGACAGGTACCAAGCATTTTTGTAAAAGTCTGTTTGTAAAGAATCTGCTGATATTCACGGTCATTCTTTACGCAGCCTTCCACGATTGCCATCGCATCATTGGCGTTGTATATGTCCAACTTTTCCTTTCGCATACACCTCCCTAACGAATAATTTTTAAAATGGTTGCCTACTTGAAGCGAATTTTTTTTGCAAGTTCCAAAAAATAGTCGTTCGACCAGAAATCCAACTCGCGCGGATTCCGAACAAATCGCTCAACATCCTGCTTGACGAGACTGATGCTCGTTGATGACAAACGCTCATTTAGCAATGCAATAAACTCATCTTTATCAAGCGATTCGCCATTGAATTTCTTTATTCTTTCGTGCAGATGATTATAATCTAGTTCTATGCCATTTCGTACATACCACTCAAAATCGTACCAGTCTCGCCCCTTTACCCTTGTCTTCCAGTTACGGAAAACAAGTGCGTGCATTTTGCCCGCATAAAGGCATGGCAACGAAACACACCTTACATTAAATGCATACGGTGCCATCACTTGCTTCTGCTCGGTGTCGAAACGAAGTGGCGGATCGGTGTCGAGTTCAATCTTGATTTTTATTTGCTTCTCGGTGCGAAAAGCCATATTGTATATTTCGGTATTGTCCTTCAAAAATGCAGATTCAATCTTTCCGAAAGTTTTCTTATCGCGTTTTGTTATGTCAACTTCCCTGCCCGTAATCTTGAACTCCTCGACAATGCTAGGAAAATATTCTTCCAAATGCACATTTGGATTCTTCTCTACAAGAGAAAAATCCATATCCTCGGAAAATCTTCTCAGCCCGTGAAAAATTCTAAGGCAAGTACCACCATAAAACGCTGCGTGGGCGAAAAATCCGCCTCGTTGCAATCCTGCAAGCACAATCTGTTGCATAACTTCGTGCTGAGCATTAAGTTTTTCAACTGGATTTTGTGGCGCATACTGTGCAACCATCTCGTCAAACAAAGTCATCGTTCAATAATTTTTAAAAGGTTGGCAAATAATGTTGACTTCATTCCGCAAGCGGCACACTCACGAATTATTTTTGTATCAAAACCACGGATTTCATCAATGTCGATTCGCAAATCCTCTTCGAGTGCCACTTCAAGTCCTGAAACCGACCTCAATGGCAGTCCGCTCAAATGCAAAAGTGTATCGCACAGAGCCTTTTCGGGTGTTGCAATCATATAACGCACACCATTTTCGACTTCGGTAGTTACGCCAATCGGAAACCAGTCCGCCTGCACGCAACGGTACGAAAACCGCCCCAACGAATTTTCAAAAGTCCGCGTATGGCGTGTAGTTATAGATGTGATAGTATATACCGCTTCGGGAATAAGTCCATAATGGCGCAAAGCATATTCGAGCGAAACATACGACGGACCGTAAATATGGTTGGCAACAAGTCCCAACGAAAGATTTTTTCCCGTATCTTCCGGAGAAACCATATACAAGCCTCTTTTCAGACAAATCAGTTCGCCATTCTTTTCAGCAAGTTGAACTTTCATTGCCGGAGAAGAGTAACCGCCTAATATGTCGTTTAGTGTTGCACTGCTTACAGGCACATTCCCAAACTGCTTTAATAAACTGCTTGACATCATTCAATTTTTGCTGCAAAGATAACCAAATATGTAATATCTCGTACAGAAAATAAATAAAAAAATTATCTACTGTTCCAAATATGACATTCAGTCTGGAAAAATGAATGGTAAAATTTTCCAAACTAAATGGATTTATATTCCATTTTCGTTCGAAAATTTTGCTGCTATATTATTATGGAAAATCATCAAATCCCTCAAATCTTCAAACGGCGCATCCAACAAACCCAGAAACAATTAGAAACGGCGACAGCCATTGAAACAGCGAAGCCCTCAACGAAGTTAAACTTAGAAATGGCGCAGCCATCCAAACGGGCTTTAGCCCTAGAAACGCCGCAGACATTGAATCTGCAATATAAATTTTGCCGAATGAAAAAAAAAGCGTATCATTGTAGCGTGAAAATAGGAATAAAAAGAATGAACCAGAAAAAAGTCATAGAACGAATTATGGAAACAGCGGGTTACACGCTGCCCAAAGGAGCTTCGCTGTGGCTTTACGGTTCACGCGCGAGAGGTGATGCACGCCCCGATAGCGACTACGACCTGCTAATATTGCTCGACAAAGACGAGTTGACTCTTGATGACTATCTGGTTCAGAAACCGCTTCGCGAACTTGGATGGGACATCGGCGAAGAAATAAATCCACAGGTTTATTCCAAAAACGAATGGGAAAGTTACAGTTATACCCCATTTTACAATAATGTATCATTGGACAAACGGGTACTGATATGAGCCTAAGTGACGAAAACAGAGCAATCATTGTAACAAGGGAATTGGAAAAGGCTCTTGCAAACTACAATCAGGCTGTAATTATGCGAGAACACGAACAATGGGACGCAGCGGCAAATCGTTTGTATTATGCAGTGTTTCATGCAATCAACTCCCTGCTTATTCAAGACAAGCACGAAGTGCGTACACACCACGGGACAGGAATGTTGTTTAGGCAGACATACATCAAGACGGGAATATTGCAAGAAGAACACTCCGACACTTTCACGCTTTTGCAGACAATGAGGGAAAAGAGCGACTATAACTGCTCGTTTGAAGCAACCAAAGGCTTGATAGAACCATTGTTCGACCCGTCAAAGAAAATGATTGATACGATCACAGCGATTATAA
Organism: Bacteroidales bacterium; assembly: GCA_017620015.1. Classification (GTDB taxonomy): domain Bacteria; phylum Bacteroidota; class Bacteroidia; order Bacteroidales; family ML635J-15; genus Bact-19. The sequence continues at coordinate 50,707 of JAFZRE010000009.1, forward strand.
AAAAGGAACCTAATATATAGTAACTAAAAAAAGGTATGACATAGTAAACAGACGTAATTAACTGATTTTAAAATAAAAAAGCGTTTTTGCTTTTGTTCTTGCGCAAGGAATCTGGAAAATTTCTACAATAGTCAAGATAGAAGTGAAAATGCTCGCGGTTTATCCGTGGGCTTTTTCTTATTTGATTATTGGGCATTCCAGAGCCTCTTGCGCAGATAAGAGTTAAACGAAGCCCACTTTTTTATTCGAAACTTAAATTGAACCGTCCAATTTTGGGCTTGTGGCAAATAAAAATATTGTTATTATGAAAAGATTTTTAAGTTTTTTAGTTTTTGCTGTCCTTTTGGGTGGCTATGCAATGGCTTACGATTTTTCGGCAGTATGCGAAAGCGGGCAAACGTTGTATTACAACATTACATCGAATGTGGAACCGTATACGGTGGAGGTGGTAAAAAACGATGAAGACCACCCTTCTGGTGATTTAATAATTCCAGATTTAGTTGGATATAATAATATTATGTATTCTGTAACGAACATTGAGAATTATGCTTTTGAAGGTTGTGAAAATTTGACATCGGTTGTAATTGGAGATTCTGTCACAAGTATTGGTAGTATGGCTTTTTTTTATTGTGATGCTATAAATTCGGTTACAATTGGGAGTTCCGTTACTAGTATTGGTGAATATGCATTTTCTGGTTGTTGCGGATTGTTTTCAGTAACATTACCAAATTCAGTTGCGGAAATCGGATATGGTGCATTTCATCGTGTTAGAAATATTATATACAATGGAAATGCTACCGGTAGTCCTTGGGGAGCTTTGGCTGTTAACGGATTTGTTGATGGTGACCTTATATATTATGATGAGACAAGATCCATTTTGGCAGGTTGCTCTATATTGGCTAATGAAGTCGAAATCCCTAGTTCCGTAATTGAAATTTCAAGCAATGCATTTTCAAATTGTGATTTACTTACACAAATAACAATTCCAAATACTGTTTCAGAAATTGGTGTAGATGCATTTGCGGGGTGTAGTGGTTTGACAGAGCCAGTGTATAATGATAAGATTTTCGCTTATTTCCCTTGTGGCTATGCAACTGAATACGCAATACCTGAAGGAATACAAAAAATTGTTGGTCATTCTTTTGTATGGTGTAGTCAATTAACATCAATATCAATTCCCAATTCTGTTACAAATATTGGCAGTTATGCTTTTTCTGGTTGCTCCAATTTAACAACAATTTCAATTCCAAGTTCTGTCACAAAAATTGAAGATGGAGTATTCCAGAATTGTAGTAATATAACATCGGTTATATTGCCCAATACCATTACAGAAATTGGAGAAAATGCATTTTTGCATTGTTCTTCGCTTGCTTCTATAATACTTCCTAATTCGCTAACAAGTATTGGCAGTAGTGCATTTGAATATTGCAGAAGTTTAACATCTATTACGATACCAGACTCAATAACAGAAATTAAACCTAATGTATTTTATGGATGCAGAGCTTTGTCCTCTGTTACTTTTCCAGACTCAATTACAAATATTCAGATTTCGGCATTTGAAAATTGTTCAAGCCTTACACACCTAATAGTACCTAACACTGTTACAGAAATTGGAGATAACGCTTTTAGAAGTTGCAGTGAAATAACAACAATAACTATCGGCAATTCTGTAGAACACATAGGATCAAGAGCTTTTGGTAATTGTAGTAGTTTAACTAATTTAAATTTTAATGCGACAAATTGTACAATGATGGGAATCCCATACTTACCTTCATTTTTAGATTGTCATAATTTGTCAATTTTGAGAATCGGCGAAAATGTAACGAATATTCCGGCATACGCATTTGGAGGATGTACAGAGATTAATCTTATCTATTCAGATGCAATAAATCCTCCGATATTGAACCAAACCGCTTTTGAGGAAGATGTTTTAAATGCAGATGTATATGTGCCTTGTGGTACAGAAGATGATTATACGACGAGTGATGTATGGTCTAATTTTACGAATATTCAGACAAGTTTATATATACTGAATGTTTTAAGTTCTGATTTAAATATGGGAGAAGCGTTTGTGTTGCAACTTCCAGATTGTGAAAATGGCGAGGCTATAATTGAAGCAACGGCCAACGCTGGCTACCAGTTTGTTTCGTGGAACGATGGCAATACCGACAATCCACGCACAATCACGGTTGTAGCCGATGCTGAATACATTGCTTACTTTACTTCGCTTACTGGCATCGAGGAAAGCGCAGTTCCCGAAATCGCCCTCTTCCCCAATCCCGCCACCGATATTCTCAACATCACATCCACGGAAACAATTTCGGAAATCGAGATTGTGAATATGATGGGTCAGGTGGTAAAACGCATTGAGGTAAATAGCGACAATGCTGTTTGTGATGTGGAAGATTTGACAAGTGGTGTTTATGTGGTAAGGATATACAGCCGACCCTTCGGCTCCGCTCAGGGAGCGGCTTTACGAAAATTTGTAAAGGAATAGGAGTGCCTTACGCCAGAAATCGTACAAATATGTTCCAAATCAAACAAATAAGATTTGTAAAATTTGTGTAGATTTGTAAGATTTCTCTCCGCAGGAGACTGAAAAATAGATAATCAAGGATGGTGCAATGCCGTCCTTTTTTGCCATATACCATTTCGGTATTAACAACCCAAGTTTAATTAAACATTCTGCCGAACCGTTTTCGTTTCAATCGGATGCCCTAATTTTGCACATTAAAACAAATTGTACACTTATGCGAATAACAATTGCAATCGCAATATACCTGCTTTTCCCGATAATTATAGTGTCGGCATTCCACAAATGGAAAATATTGCAGAAAATAGGTACCGTGATACTGGCTTACGCAGTCGGCATAATAATGAGCCTCACGGGATTCGTAACTTTTGAACCAGGCACTGCCGATGCCGCTACCTTCGAGAGCATACAGAAGTTGATAATGAACATTTCGGTGCCCCTTGCCATACCGCTTATGCTTTTCAACTGCGACTTCAAACTATGGACTCGCGCCTTGCCAAAGACAATTCTTGCCCTCGTGGGCGGAATTATCGCAATTACAGTCGCCGTAATTTCAGGATTCTTCATTTTCCGTAGCACTGGAGTAAACGACATCGAAAATGTGTCGGCAATGATGACAGGTATCTACACGGGGGGAACAATGAATTTCAACGCACTGGGTGCCGCTCTTGGCGTTGACCCCACAACAATCACCCTCGTGCTCACATTCCAGATGCTCATTACTTTCCCGCTGATAATGTTCATAACAGGTGGTGGATACAGGCTTTTCCGCAAAATTCTGCCTTTCCCCGATGAATCGACATCAATATCTAAACTCAACAGTAGCATCGAAGACCACGGCATTGAAAACTATGGAATGATGCTCAACAAGAAAGTATTTCCGAAGACAATGCTCGGATTGCTTTTGTCAATCGGATTTCTCGCAGTCGGCGCTGGATTGTCGCTGCTGCTCTACAATCTTGGCGTTGTTGGCGACCAGGAAACTGGCACAGGCAAACTCAACGAACTGGTAATCATCCTTACAATCACAACATTGTCGATAATTGCATCGTTCTCGAAGAAAATCCGCGAATTGCCGAAAACCTTCGAACTCGGTATGATTTTCATATTGATATTCAGCATAGCGGTAGCATCGCAGTTCAATCCGTACAGCATTGATATGTCGGCAATTTCGCTTGGACTGTTCGTGCTGTACATAATGCTTGTGTCTGTAATTATCCATATCATCTTCTGCCGATTCTCAAAAATCAACGGAGACCTATACACTGTGGCCCAAGTGGGACTTTTCTGCTCTCCGCCTTTCATTCCGCCTGTTGTCGGTGCAATGGGAAACAAGAAGGTGCTGATTAGTGGAATCGTTATCGGACTTATCGGCTATGCCATAGGTACTTATATGGGAGTCGGCATTGCATATTTGCTAAAGTTGTTCTAAAAATCAAACAGATGAAGAAAATTGTAATTCTTGCCATTCTTGCCATTTTCGCTATTAACGCGATGGCAGAGACTGAGAAAAAAGATACTTCCAAGGTCAAGACTGGATGGAACTTCGGAATTTTGCCGAGCATTGCCTACGATGCAGACCTCGGATTCCAGTTCGGTGCATTGTCGAACATATATTATTATGGAGACGGAAGCCAGTACCCAGAATACATACATTCGTTCTATGTGGAGGCCGCCTATACTACAAAAAGATACGGTTTGTTCCGTTTCTTCTACGACTCGAAGTATTTGATTCCCGATCATCGCCTCACGGTAGATGTTTCGTATCTGCCCGATGCAATGTGCGACTTCTACGGATACAACGGATATCCGACATTATACCACATGGGATGGCACAATGCGAAGAAGGATTCGAGCGAATACCTCTCGCGTGCATTCTACAAGTACAAGCGCGACCTTGTACGTGTAGCAGCCGATATCGAAGGCACAATCTCTGGTGACTGGAAGTGGAATGCTGGTCTGGGCGTACTCGGCTATATGATTGACGAGTGCGACATTGACATGCTCAACGGCAAACGCCAGCCATCGGACCAAAAATACCTCGACCCGTCGGTTCAAGGTCTTTACGAACTTTACAGGAATTGGGGCATAATAAAACCCGACGAAGCCAACGGCGGATGGCATCCTTATGTTCGTGGTGGCATCACCTTCGACAGCCGCGACAAGCGCTCCAACCCTTCACGCGGAATTTATGCCGATGCATTCTTTACCTATTCGGCAGCTTTTGGCAATCAGACCGAATACAACAATCTGAAGTTCAACTTCAATTTCAGGCAGTATGTGCCGATTTACAAGGACAGGGTTACATTTGCATACAGAATCGGAACACAAAATACAATTGCAGGCAAATCACCATTCTATATGAATACCTACTTAAATACGCTTTTCATACAGCGTGTAATATATGAGGGTCTTGGCGGTGGAAATTCGCTGCGTGGAATTATGCGAAACAGAATTCTGGCAAACGGTTTTGCATACGCAAATGTCGAACTTAGAACCAAAATTGCATACTTCGACATCGGAAAGCAACATTTCTATATCGGCTTGAATCCGTTCTTCGACTTAGGTGTTGTTACTCAGCCCTACAAACTCGACGAGACTGAAGTAAGAACTGCCATTACTGCCTACAACGTCGCAACGGGACGCACAGACAAGTACGAGGACTACTTCAACCCGTCGAGAAAAGAAACCTACATGCCACACTCGGCAGCGGGAATCGGACTGAAAGTCGCCATGAACGAGAACTTCATTCTTTCTGTTGACTGGGCTACAGCCCTCAACAAGCAGGACAACGGCAAGATGATGAATTTCTATGTGAAGATGGGATACTTGTTCTAAGGAATGTTCAATGTTTTATGATAGAATCGCGCCATGGCGCGATTGTACATAAATAATCAAAAGTTCAAGGATTTAAATATTCAGCAATTTAAAACAACATCAAACAATCTAAAACAATTTCAAACAATATTGTAATTTTGCAAAAAAATACTTTTATGACAGATAACAAGCAAAAGACCAACTACGGAGCCCTGTCGATACTTATTATAGTATTCTTCTTCTGGGGCTTCATGGCAGCAGGAAACAGCATTTTCATTCCGTTCTGCAAGCATTACTTCAACTTGGACCAGTTCCAGAGCCAACTTATCGACTTTGCGTTCTACCTTGCATATTATGTCGGAGCATTGATACTTTTCGCTTATTCGGTTGTCAGACGCAACGACTTCATAGCACGGTTCGGCTACAAAAAATCCATAGTTTTCGGACTGCTATTTTCGGCGGTGGGTGCGGCAGCAATGATTGTCGCTGTTGGTGCAAACAGCTTCATGGGAATGCTTATTGGTTTGTTTGTAGTGGCACTTGGATTCTCGTTGCAACAGACGGCAGGAAATCCGTTTGCAATAACCCTTGGTCCTCCAGCAACTGGCGCATCGCGAATTAACCTTTGCGGCGGTCTCAACTCGTTCGGCACAGCCATTGGCCCGATTATCGTGGCATTGCTCCTTTTCGGAACTACCGCAGCCGTAAGCGATGAGGAAATTGCAAACCTCGAAATCAGCAAGGCCGAAATATTATATGCCGGCGTTGGCGTTCTGTTCCTCATAGCAGCAGCAATTTTCTTCTTCTCGAAGAAACTGCCAAACGATACCTCTACCGAAAAGACTGAAAAGACAAGCAAGGCACTTGTCGCCCTCACAATAATGACCGTTTTGCTAGTGGCAATGTTCATCCCGGTATTCATGAGCTACCGCGAAAGTTTCGTAAACATGGAAAATGTGGAAATTTTCCGCGTGATATTCCTGATGGCAGCACTGGTGATTGTTTTTGCAACATTACTTTCCGTCAATGGAATGGCAAAGAAGAAACCCGAAGGCTGGGGCGCAATGAAATATCCGCAGCTTGTATTTGGTATGCTTGCAATCTTCGTCTATGTTGGCGTTGAAGTTTCAACAGTAAGCAACTTCGGCGAACTTCTCCAAAAGCCCGACTTTGGTGGTTTTGCAGCCAACGAGGTCGCTCCTTTCATTTCAATGTACTGGGGAAGCCTTATGATTGGTCGCTGGACTGGTGCCGTTGCCGCCTTCGACTTCAAATCTACGACAAAGAAGATTCTTACCATAGTTGTTCCGCTGGTGGCATTCGGCGTAGTGCTGGGCGTAAACGCAATCTCGCAGTACAGCATTGTGGTTCTGCTTCCATACATCGCACTTGTAGCCATTCAGATTGCAGCCTTCTTCTTTACAAAGAACAAACCAGCACGCACCTTGTTTATTTTCGCAGTGCTTGCCGTATGCATGATGCTTATAGGCATTTGCACCGAAGGAATGGTTTCGGTTTATACAATTATGGCTGGTGGATTGTTCTGCTCTATAATGTGGTCGTCAATCTTCAACCTTGCACTTGCAGGACTTGGCAAATACACAACCCAAGGCTCGGCATTCCTCGTAATGATGATTCTCGGTGGCGCTGTAATTCCGCCTATTCAGGGCAAACTTGCCGACTATATGCAGACGCTTTCGGAAACTGACGGATTCGGAATACATTATTCGTATGTGATTCCAGTTCTTTGCTTTGCATTCCTGGCATTCTTTGCAATGTATGTAAAGAAGATTTTGAAAAAGCAGGGCATCGACTACGACAGCGAAGTGTAGAACTTGTTGAAAAGTGAAATTCGTTGAATAAACGATTTCACTTTTATCTAACTGATGCTTCCATAATTGACCTTGTCCTTGTTGAATTCCTTCAAGGCTTTGACTAGCAATACGTTTTCTGGTTTTTCAAGTGTCGGGTCGTCGTCAAGGATTTCGTTGGCAATGTCGCGCACATACTGTATGAGTTGTCCGTCCTGACTAAGACTTGCCATCTTTAAATCGAAAGCGAAACCACTCTGCTGTTTGCCTTCCATATCACCCGGGCCACGCAACTTCAGGTCTGTTTCGGAAATTTCAAAGCCATCAGTACTGTTGACCATAGTGGAAATGCGGCTGTAGGCATTTTCGGAAAGGTTGGGCTTTGTCATAAGAATGCAATACGACTGTGCACTTCCTCGGCCTACCCTGCCTCGCAACTGGTGCAACTGCGACAAGCCGAAACGCTCGGCACTCTCAATCACAATAACTGTAGCATTAGGCACATCAACACCGACCTCGATAACCGTAGTTGCAACCATAATCTGTGCATCGTTCTTTTCAAACAGCCTCATACCCAATTCTTTCTGATCGGGCTTCATACGACCGTGAACAACAGCCACGTGGTAGTTGGGAATCGGGAATTCACGCGTAATACGGTCGTAGCCGTCCTCCAAGTCCTTCAAATCGGTTTTCTCCGATTCCGAAATCAGCGGATACACCACATACACCTGATGCCCCTCCTCTATCTGCTTACGCATAAAGCCGTAAACTTTAAGTCGGTATGCATCAGTAAAATGGCGAGTGATAATTTTCGATCTGCCTTTCGGAAGTTCGTCTATTACCGAAACATCAAGGTCGCCATAGAGCGTCATTGCAAGGGTTCGCGGAATCGGCGTGGCAGTCATAACAAGGATATGCGGAGCAAGTTCATTTTTCTTCCACAACTTTGCCCTCTGCTCCACTCCGAAACGATGCTGCTCGTCAATCACAGCCATTCCAAGATTCTTGAACACAACGGTTTCCTCAATTAGTGCATGCGTCCCGACCAGAATATTAAGGCTTCCGTCGCGCAGAGCACGGTCTATCTCCGTGCGTTCGCGCTGCTTGGTCGAGCCTGTGAGCAACCGTATCGAAACACCGATTCCGTCAAGCAACTTCGACAGCGAACGGTAATGTTGCTGGGCAAGTACCTCGGTAGGCACCATAAGGCAAGCCTGATATCCGTTATCGACAGCCATAAGCATAGTCAGCAAGGCAACAAGCGTCTTTCCACTTCCCACATCACCCTGCAAAAGTCGGTTCATCTGGCGACCGCTACATACATCGGCACGTATTTCCTGAAGCACACGAGTCTGCGCACCAGTCATCTTGAAAGGAATTTTCTTGTGGAAACATTCTTTCAGGTAGTTGTCCTTCTTACGCTCGAAAACAAATCCGCGCACAGTGCTATGGCGGTGAAGTTTTGCCTTCTGAATGTTGAGCTGTATTATGAAAAGTTCCTCGAACTTTATTCGGTACTGCGCCTGACGAAGCATTTCGGCACTTCCGGGAAAATGAAGCTCGCAAAGAGTCTTTTCCAAGCCCAACAGATTGTATTTCTGTATGATATGCCTTGGTAAGGTTTCCGAAACTTTGCCGTGTATTTCGGGCAAAAGAGTAGCGATGAGTGTCTGGAATGTCTTGGAATTGATGTAGTTGTTCTTCGACTGCTCGGTAGTGCTGTACTGCGGAGCAAGTGTCACCTGCGGTTTGCTCTGCCACTTCGACAGTTCCTCCATTTCGGGATGCACAATGTTAATTCGACCGCTGAATTCGCTCGGCTTACCAAATAATATATAGGTCTTGTTAGCGTCAACGCTCTTGCTTATCCAGTCAATCCCTTGAAACCAAACAACTTCCACAACAGCAGTATTATCGGTAAACGTTCCGACGAGTTTTTTCTTGTTGGCTCCGATTTTCTGAAGTTCAAGACTTATGAATTTACCTTTCAACTGAATGTATGGCAAGTCCTTGTTGAGTTCCGCAACAGAATAGAATCGGCTACGGTCAACATATCGGTACGGAAAATAGTAAAGCAAGTCGCGGAACGTGCGAATGCCAAATTCCTTCTTGAAAATTTCGGCACGCTTAGGTCCAACGCCTTTCAAATAGGTTATGTCCGTATCTAAAAATTCAGGCACCATACTTAGCGGTAAAACGACAAAGATTTTTTCTAACTTTGCAAGCGCAAAAATAATAATTTTGAAACTGCCAGGCAACATATCATACCTGATAAGGTCGAAGGAAAACGAAAAACTACCCGATGTGTTCAACGAGTTCATACTCGACTCGATGTTCCAGATGAGCAGTTTCATCGACTGCTGCGAATACCGTGTGAATATGCTTGCCGACAACACCGAACTGAACGTAACCGACTTTGGCACAGGCAAAAATGGCATTCGGAAAGTAAAGCAGATAGCACGGAAATCGTCAACCGAACCGCGCTATGGCGGTGTAATACAAAAGATTATTGATTCGTTCGGCATAAAAACTGCGCTTGAACTTGGGACATCCATCGGCATAGGCACGATGTTTCTGGCAAAGGCAAATCCGAAAATAAATTTAACTACCGTTGAAGGCTGTCCCGAAACCTACAAGTTTGCAAAAAACGAATTTGCCAAGCGAAAAATCGGCAATGTCAGTTTCATAAACGACAACTTCGACCATCTTTTCGACAGCAATGCCTTGAATGGACAGAAATTTGACCTTTCCCTCATCGACGGCAACCACACCTACGAAGCCACGCTCAAATATTTCAACAATATTGTAAAGAAACATTGCGGAGAGAAATCCATAATCGTCATCGACGACATCAACTGGAGCCACGATATGTTCCGCGCGTGGGTAGAAATTTCGTCACAAATGCCAAATTCGCTGAGAATCAATCTTTTCCGTATGGGAATAATTTTCACGGGATACAATTTGCCCAAAGATGAAGTTAGGGCGGAAATATATAAGGAAGGGATGTAAAGTTTGTGTGAATGTCCAAAACTTTTCTTATCTTTGCATTATAAAAGCAACACAAATTATATAAACAATATTAACCTAAACATTTATAAACGAAACAGATAGAACTATAATAGAATAGAAAATAAAACATATTGGCGTTTTTGCTTTCTAAATTGCACTCGAAATCTGGACCATTTCGTGTTTCTATCAACTAATAAGAAGCGGAACGCTCGCGGAAAACCGCGGGCTTCTTTGTTTAGTTGATAGGGTCTGTCCAGAACCTCGAGTGCTGACAAGAAATTCTCGCGGTTCTTTTTTATTTATGGCAGACGACATACACATAGGACAAGAAATCAAGAAAGTGCTTGATGAGAAGCATATTTCGGCGGCTAAGTTTGCCGAGATGATACATTGTTCACGTCGCAATGCCTACGACATTTTCAGCAACGGCAGTATGGATATTAAGCGATTAAAACATATTTCCGAACTGCTTGATTATGACTTCGTAGCACTATTTGTGCAAGACAATAGCATTAGCGAAAAGAAAACTTTCCATTTGAAAGTTATAGTTGAGAATGGGAAAATAAAGGTTGATGAGGAATAAAATCAGTCTATATTTTTTGCACCGTTACATTCTGGATAAGCCGTACAACTCCAGAACTCTTTCCCCGAATTGGTTCCCTTTTTTGCGATACGCTTGACCATCGGTTTTCCACACTTTGGACACATCGGAGCATCTTCTTTCACACTTTGCTCTGTCCTATATGCAAGTCGTTCTGCAGTTAGTCCCTCTGTAAAGCCACCTTCTTCACGGAAATTTGAAAGTTGATTAGTGATCTGCTTGCTAATCATCATCGTCAGACGATTACAAAGTATTAGTATGCAATTTGCCTCAATCATTGAATCATTTGAATGCAACCATTCGTCAAATTTATGTTTCTGTTGCAAAATGTGAGAACTGCTCAAATATTGTACATCATCTTTATATGTAGGCTTATCAAGTTGAATAGCAGTTACTTTCTGGTGTTCCTCCGATTTTACCGACCAAGGCAAACACTCGTGCTTCATCATCCAGTTTAGATAGTCGTTTGCCAGTTCCGACAAACTTGCCCGAGCCACATCAGTAAGTTTCATTTCCGTCTCTTTAGAAGTAGAATGTCGCGAACTGCCTTCCGCGATGTTTGCAGACACAGAACGCGCGGCTTGTGTCATCTGGTCGTACTGCCGTCCGCATGGGTCGTTTGTCCGATTAAGGTAGCGCGAGCAAAAGTCCTGCGTAGCCAATTGTATGACACTTGCAAATATCCAAGTGTCAAGCCAATAGTATCCAATGCGATGTATCTGCATATTTGATGATTTTGATATTGATGCAAAAATATGATTTTTTCTTTTTAGCCAAAGTAATTTTTTACAGATGTATCGATATATCGCCCATCGATATATCGGTAAAAACATAAAAAAGATTGACTAATTTGAGCAAAATACTCTCCCATCTTGTGCGAAAAAATCACACAAAACTTTGATTGTTAATAAATTATATGTATATATCTTTGTAAAAAAATATAAAAATGGAAAAGATTTATACTGCCTATAAAATGGATTATTCATGGGATTTGGATACGGAAAATCTGGGTTCTGAATTTGTTGCATTCGAAGTAAAAAACAAGGAAGCTTATGATTATGTATTTGCTGCAAAAAAAGATGGAATAACATACATAATTCCGATGACTATAGGAAGTAGGTCAGTTGACTATTTTTTGAAAGATATAAATAGAGCTAAGAAAAACAACAGAATAGAATGGAAATAACACAAATAAATAACTTATGAGTTACATAATTAACATTTGGGATGTGTATGATTTTTGCGCAACACATGGAAGAATAATTCCCCATTATGAGGATAGTGAAGGTCACTTTACAAAATTTCATTGTGCTGATAAAAGGCACGATGATTCTGATATAGTTGTTTGTTCTGAAGGACAAGGGGTGCAAACAGGAAGTTTTTTAGGATTGTCAACAATGCATGGCTATGTTGTTGAATTTAATGATAAATCTGAATATTTATTTTGCACAAGTTCAGAACTAGAGGAACTAAAACAACAATCCAAGATTGAGAAAGAAAAATACGAGAAACAAAGAAGGGACTCTGAAATACAATTTGAACATCCAGCAAGACCCAAAGGAATCAAAATTTCTGCAGAAATGCAAGACAGAAGATTTCAATCGTATTGCATTTGCCCTGATTACAAGCGTAAAATTCAGCAAGTTAATGTTATGCCGGGGTTAAATAATAATTATTTACTATGTGAAGATGATTGTATTTTCCCTAATTGCCCATTTTATCAGAAAATGTTATTACTCGAATTTAGCCACAATCATATGAGTGATTATGATACATGGGTAGTTGATTTTAACAAAAATGCACCAGGCAAACATTAGGCAATAAATTATCATTAAGGTCTATATATTAAGAAATATAAACCGGAATAATATAACATAACCAAAGGCACATCGGAACAAATTTCTGATGTGTCTTTTTTATTCTCAACCAGTAGCAAAAGTTTTTGATGGAAAATAATTACACTTCTATTATTCGTCCAGAAAAGTGTAATATTCCACAAACATTCCCCCATAAAAGTGTAAGCTTTAAAAATTATTCATCCAGAAAAGTGTAAGTTCTATTCAGAATACATTAATAACCAAGCATCTGGCGACGAATTGATTAAGGCTCTCTTTGTGTTGTTATCTGAACAAAATGCTGGAATAAATTCGCAAATTTACCGCCCCTATCAAAATTATTATTAACTTCGCGGTATAATTAAATACATAAATATATGAGAAGTTTATTGGTAATATTGAGTATGTGCTTGACTTGCACTTTGTTGCAGTCGTGCATGTCAAAGACTACCACCATGCCGACAGCACATGGTAGTCCTGGGGACATAATAGTGGTAATGAGTAACGAAAACTGGCAAGCCGAAGCAGGCGACAGCCTTAGAGCAATATTTTCTGAATTTTGCCCGAACCTGCCTTTCGAACAGCCGATTATGGACTTGCATCAGATTTCGTACGACAAGTTTGTAGAAATGAACCAGTTGCATCGCAACATAATTTTCTTTGAGAAAATTGCTGAACAGAAAAACGGCGTGGTAAATGTGGAAAACGACAAGTACGCCCGCAATCAGGTTTTTGTACGAATTACGGCTGCCAACCAGACAGAATTCGTGAAGGCGCTTTGCGAGCAACGCGATTACATCAAGAGGCTTTTCCTTACCGCCGACCGCGACCGATACATCTATTCGTTCAGCAGAAGCCGCAACGAGATGGGCGAAAAGCAAATTGCCGACACTTTCAACATCAGCATTTCGCTGCCGTCGGTTTACCGCATCGACGAGTTCCTTGATGACTTTTCATGGATTTCGTATGAAACACAAAAGACAACCAACGGAATCTTCGTGTACGAATATCCTTTGACCGACACCACCAACCTGTCGGTTGAACAGATAATCGCAATGCGCAACAAGGTTCTCGAAAAGAACGTTCCGGGCGGACGCGAAGGCTCGTATATGACCACCGAAACAAAATTCGACTACCCGAGCATCGAAACCATAATGCACAACGGCACAAAGACCGCTGTTGTACACGGAATGTGGAAAATGCACGGCGACTTTATGGGCGGTCCGTTTGTAAGCTACAGCAAAATCGACGAGGCTCGCCAGCGCGTTGTATGTGTCGAAGGCTTTGTGTATGAGCCGAATGCACCAGTACGCGACAAAATTAGAAATATCGAAGGTATAATTTATACATATTCACTTAAATAATCGTAGTAACAAATTATGAATCAAACACTTGTTGCAGAAAATGTAGTCAAGAAGTATTCTAGCCACCTCGCACTCGACAAAGTGTCGATATCGGTTCCCGAAGGCTGCATTTTCGGTCTGCTAGGCCCAAACGGCGCTGGCAAGACAACTCTCATACGAATTATAAACCAGATTACCGCCCCCGACGAGGGAACAGTATATATCAACGGAGAAAAACTCTCTGGAAAACATATCGCACAAATAGGCTATCTGCCCGAAGAACGCGGCCTTTACAAGAAAATGGCAGTCGGCGAGCAGGCTCTTTACCTTTGCCAGCTCAAGGGAATGAAGAAAGCCGATGCTTTCCGCGAACTGAAAAAGTGGTTCGAGAAGTTTGAAATTGAGAACTGGTGGAACAAAAAAGTGGAAGAACTTTCGAAAGGTATGCAGCAGAAAGTTCAGTTCATCACCACCATACTCCACAAGCCGAAACTGCTCATTTTCGACGAGCCTTTCAGCGGATTCGACCCGATAAACGCCAACCTGCTGAAACAGGAAATTTTGGAATTAAAGAGAAACGGTTCGACAATAATTTTCTCGACACACAACATGTCGTCGGTTGAAGAAATATGCGACTATATTGCATTGATAAACAAGTCGAAGAAGATACTCGAAGGCGAAGTAAACACTATCCGCCGCGACTATGCACCCGACATCTACGAAGTGCAGTACTCAGGCTACTTCAACAAGATGATTGCAACGCTCACTTCAGACTACAAGATTCTGGACGTGAAGGAATTTGAAGGTGGCAGCAAGATGAGCATCGAGTTGCTGAACAAGGAGATGACCAACAACGACATCATCGCCCGCCTGACAAACTTCGGCAACATAGAATCGTTCCAGAAGGCACTGCCTAGCATGAACGACATCTTCATCAGAGTGGTAAATAACACGAATGCAGAACAAGCGCAAGCACAAAACTAAGGATATGAGCAAGATAGGACTTATTATAGGAAGGGAATACAAAACCCGTGTTCGCAAGAAATCATTCATCGTGATGACAATTCTGGGCCCGATTCTGTTCGCAGCCCTTATGGTGGCACCAGCAATTCTTATGCGCCTCGAAGACGACGACTTCAAGAATATTGCCGTAATCGACGAAACTGGAATGTTCGACCAGTACTCGCTGAAAAACACCAAAAACCTTAATTTCGACTTTGTGTCGGACAAATATTTCGAAGGCAACTACTACAATGTATCGAAGGCAAAGACCGACCTAAAGGATTCCGAGCATTTCGCTCTGCTCTACATTCCGATAAATGCAATGTCGTCGAACAACGGCTCGGTACAACTTTTTTCGTACCAGCAACCCAACATGGGACTCAAAATGCACATTTCCAATGGCATAGAAAAGAAAGCTGAAGAGTTGAAACTCAGCAAGAAAGCCGAGGAACTTGAAATTTCACAGAAGGAAATCGACAACATACTTATGGTTGCGAACACTTCTATCAATGTGATAACCACCACGATGAACGACGACGGTACAGAAAAGGAATCTTCGACAACCGTGGCAATGATAATAGGCTACCTCTGCGGATTCCTGATTTATATGTTCATTTTCATGTACGGCTCAATGGTTATGAACGGCGTAATCGAGGAAAAGTCGAACCGCATTGTGGAAGTTATTGTTTCATCGGTAAAGCCGTTCCAGCTTATGCTCGGCAAGATTATCGGTGTGGCACTGGTAGGAATTACGCAGTTTGTGCTGTGGGTAATGCTTACGCTTGGAATCGTTAGCGTAACATACGCTGTGATGCAGAAGGATTTATCTCCGGCAGACCTCAACCCGCAGACACAGATTATGGGTTCGTCGCTTACCGACACCACCGATGTCAACACCGACGACATGGCAAAGTTCAGCGAAATAACGCAGGCAATGGATTCGGTAAACTATGTTGGACTATTGCTTATGTTCCTGTTCTACTTCGTTGGCGGCTACTTGCTATATGCAGGAATGTTCGCCATAGCAGGTTCGGCTGTCGATAACGAAACCGACACGCAGCAGTTTACGCTGCCAATAACGGTTCCTCTTATTCTGGGTATTTTCGTAATGCTTTCGGCAATCAACAATCCCGACGGCAGCCTCGCCTACTGGTTCTCGATAATCCCGTTTACCTCGCCGATAGTGATGATGGTAAGGATTCCGTTTGGCGTACCGTTCACCGACATTATCATCTCAATGGCTCTGTTGGTTGTAACTTTCATCGCAATAACCTGGTTGGCGGCAAAGATTTACCGTGTCGGCATACTTATGTACGGCAAGAAGACCAACTACAAGGAATTGTGGAAATGGTTGAAATATAAGAATTAACGGCAGAATGTCTGTAATAGAAAATGCTTTTAATCTGCGAGCCTTTAGTTTTCTTAAATGGTAAGTAAAATTAAAAGGACACTAGAACTACATTAAATATGACAGATGAAATAATTATAAAAGAAACAGATAACATTGAAATTATAAAGGAACGCATCCTTGAAATAAGAGGACAGCGCGTAATGCTTGACAAAGATCTAGCAGAACTTTATGGTGTAGAAACCAAAAGGTTGAATGAGGCGGTCAAGCGTAACATAAATCGTTTTCCCGATGATTTTATGTTTGTACTGACTGATGAGGAATGGTTGCGTTTGAGGTCGCAAATTGCGACCTCAAACATAAGTACAGAATCTTTGAAGTCGCAAAATGCGACCTCAAAAAGAGGAGGCAATAGATACAGACCTTTTGCATTTACTGAATATGGCATAGCAATGCTCAGTTCGGTATTACATTCTGAAACAGCTATTCAAGTTAACATAAATATTATGAGAGCATTTATATCCATTAGACATGCTGTTGCTGCAATGTTGTCTACCGATTTGCGTTATGAGCAACTCTCCCACAAGATTGACCAGTTGAATGCTTATGTAGAAGAAATTCTTCACGATCAAAACGATATTAATGCTCAGCAAGAGCAAACAAATAATGAGATTGCAATCCAGATTGAGGCCCTTAACGATGCTCTTGATAAATTTCGAGAAACAAAATCGGAACCAAGAAGACAAATCGGATTCAAACAATCTCAAACAAATTGAAACCGTTAAACTTATAATAAGTTTCTTACTTCACGCTTTTCCAAATACACCATTCCTCATCGCCCCAATGGTGATAGATGTGCATTAGCACTGGATGTGAAATGGTCTTGAAGCCATCGCGAGTATAGCCTTTGGTTGAGTCGTAGTCGATATTCTTGTCTGCAAATTCTGCAATCCAGTTATACTCAACGGGTAAAGTCGGGTGGTTTTGCAATCCAAACTTCCAGACTGTCAATGCCAAAGTTCCTTGGTCGCGAGTTTTTGTGTATGGATTTGCAAATTCGGCAATGGTCTTTTCGTGCCAATAGTCCAGAAATTCTGCCGACGAGTCATCAAACAAAAACACTCCGCCATTCCAATGCTGCCAGTCACCAGGAATGTTTATGCCGTAGGTTTGGGAAATGTAGGAGGATAGGTGGTTGCAATGAGGTGTATCTAGCTCAAAGTCAATCCAATCGGCAGGGTTTTCGCCAAGTTTTGGAAGAATCAGTTTTTTGTAATAGCGGAAATCTAATTCTACAACTTCTCCATTGCTATTTCGCCAGCACATTTCCGGCTTGCTGAAAGTAAACTTTCCAAACGCGAATGACCATACAAAAGGCAAATATCGCAGAAAGAAATATCGGCTTGCTCCAAAAACATTGTGTTTTGTCCTGGCAAACAATTCGGTGAGTTCTCTCCTATCGTCTTTCACAGAATCGGCATCAAGGTTGAAATCACCTATGCGATTTGCAACTTCTGCCTTGAATTTTGCAATTATCTCTCCACTATGTGTATGATTTTCAATGCAATTGCAGTTCACTGCATGCGGACTGAAATACTCAAAAGGAGCATTGTCGTTGGCAAATGTTATTGGTGCAGAATAGTGTGAAAAAATCTCGTCAACCTTTTCGGACAGGCACACCACATCGCTGTCCAAGTAGCAATAGGTATGTCCGTGTGGAAGAATTTTATGCAACGAAGTTTTTAGGAATATGCTTGCCTCGTGGTCGTTGTATTCGCTTGGTGTGGCGATGTCAATAATATTTTTGTACGAAATAGGAATCTCGTTTCTGCGGCTGTCGGTAACCACAATTATTTCGTTCCGCGTGAACCTTTTTAACCTTTCGATTGAAAAGGCTAGCTGGGAAATGTAGTTTTTGGCACCACAGACGGCAAATACGAATTTGTTCATTGTTGTTCATTTTATTTGATAATTTGTAGCGACGTACCATGGTGCGTCGCTACAGGATTATCAATTATATTTTTTGTTCGTTCATATATTCATAATCGTGCAAAAATTGTCGTTTCTCCACTTTTATTTCCTTTCGTTGGTAACCTCTGTATTCCGACAGCAATTTCCGATATTCGCGTTTTGACAAGCGAAGCCCCTCGTCGCTCTTTATCATCATACGGAACTCGGAGCAAATTGTCTGGTAAATCTCCGGTGCATAAAACCTATAAAAATCATCATCGAAAAGCGATTCCAAAATGTTGATATTGTTGCGTTTGAAGTCAAACAGGCTTCCGCGTTTCGAGATTCCACCTACGTGGTCGTTGTAAACAGACCAGCACTCGTTGAAATATCTGAACTTCGAGTTCTTTATCAGTTCGAGTTCCAACGCCCAACTGAACGAAAATTCCTTGAACTTATAGTTTTGCATAAAACTTTCCAGATTTTTCCACCTGCAAACCAGTGTCGATGTTGGAATTATTGTCCTTGTAATCAGCATCTGCGGTTCAAAGTCGGGATAGTACTTGTTCATCTGCGAATAGGTTTTCCAACCGACTTTTGTCTTTTTCATAAACTCGGCATCTCCAGTATTGTTCATCTGATGAATTTCTGCATCGTGGAAACAAGCGGAATATTCTGGATTTGCTTCAAGAAAGTCAATCTGCACTTGCAATTTACCATCGTAGCACCAATAGTCGTCACCATCGATAAAAGCAAAATATTTTGCCTCACACGACAAGCCGATGGCTTTTCGCACAGAATACAGCACTCCCATATTTTTTTCATTCTCGTAAAAAGAAATCTTATCGGGGTTATCTGTTGCCAACTTTTTCACAATTTCAACAGTTCCGTCGGTGGAGCAATCGTCGAAAACATACACTTTATAATTATAGGTACATTTCTGCTCCAGCACCGACCGAATGCACTTTTCGATGAATTGTGCATGATTGCAAGAGAAAACGAATATTGAAAGTGCAATATCATTCATAAAAAATATCCATACTTGTTTGCAAAGTTACCAATAATATTGAACTGCGAAATATTTTGTGCTACATAATCTCAAAAAAACTACCTTTGTACAGCAAATGTTGAAGCAAAAGCACACATACGGGACAATCGCACGCAATCTGCTGCGCTGGAAAAACAACCTGCGCAACAAAAGCCTTGTCGGACAGGACATTGATGATGAGAAATTCCGCAGTAACTTAATGGAATACAATATTCAGCGTCAACTTGGCTACGACCCCACCGTATGCCATGTCCCGATGCGAAGCCTGTATTTCGGTTTTGGCGGAATAGTAACTGCCTGCTGCTTCAACCGCCACTATGAACTTGGAAGGTTTCCTGAAAATACAATCGAGGAGATAATAAACGGTGAAAAACGCAAACTTTTGCAGCAACATCTGGACAAAACCGACTTTTCTCTAGGGTGCAAGTTCTGCAAGGATATGATTTACAGCGGTGACTATATGTCGGTTGGCGCACGCTTCACAGATATATTTCCGCCACAAGGAGCAATGCCTTCCGAGATGGTTTTCGAACTCGACAACACCTGCAACCTACGATGCGAGATGTGCAACGCAAAATTCTCGTCGGCACACGATGGTGGCAAACGCACTGTAGCTCCATACGACAACGATGACTTCATTGAACAACTGAAACCATTTATTCCGCATCTCGTTGAGACCAAATTCCTCGGTGGAGAGCCTTTTCTGAGCGACATCTATCCCCAAATATGGGAACTCATTATTGCCATTAACCCACAATGCAAGATACGCATACAAAGTAACGGAACGATACTTAACAAAAAAATCAAGGCCATACTTCAGCATGGCAACTTCCAAATAGGTCTGTCAATAGACACGTTGAATCCAGAGCGTTACGCGAAAATCAGAAGTGGCGCAAAAATCGAAAAGGCACTAGAAAACATTGAATTTTTCAGTATAATAAGCCTCAAAAATGGAGAAAACATGAGCATTTCCGTCTGCCCGATGAAGGAAAATCGTTTCGACATTCCAGATTTGATAAAATTCTGCAACGAGAAGGATATTTTCATCTATTTCAACGATGTAAGCACCGAAGGCTACGCACTTGGCGAACTTTCAGAACAGGAACTTGATGAACTTGCAACATTCTACAAGGGAAATAGACCTAAGGCAAGCAACTCTGTTTCAAAATACAACAACAAGGTATTCTCAAATCTAATAAGAAAAGTGGAATATCTGAAGGAATGCGCAGTGCGCAAAAGGTACAAGGACGAAAAAATCCCTTATACCCGTAACGAACTCAAAAGAAAAATTGCAGAGATAATGTCGGAGAATCCTGATTTCAGATACGATGAAGCCTTTTTTGACCGTGTCCCCGAGAAATTCAATGTAAAACGCAGGATAATCGATGGCATGAACTTTCAGCAATTGACCAGTTTCTTCGAAATGTCAGCAGAGGAACAAAGCAAATTTATTAATGATAATTTCAGTAACAAGTAAAACCAGACAATCATGATTATTGCAGGTGCAGGTTCGGCAGGAAAGGAAACATTGGCCTTTTATGTTACAACGGAAGGCAAAGGTGTTTCTGACATTTACGAAAAATCAAACCTTAAGGATGTTTACTTTTACGACACAGGCAAGGATTGCCAGGATTTGTTGTTCGGCATTTATCCTGTAATTAAAACCACAGATGAGTTACTGCCAATAATCCAAAAGAATCCTGATTTCTGCGTTGCAATCGGTCATCCACGACTAAGGGAACGCGTTTTCAATAGTCTGGTTGAACTTGGCGGACATCCCAAAAACATAATCAGATACAGTTCTGTAAACTTGTTTTCCGAAATTCCCGAAGGGCAAGCCAACATCATACATCCAGGAGTAAACATATCATATGACTTTGAGATTGGAAAGTCGTGCATAATACACGCAAATGCGGTTATCGGGCACAAGGTCCGTATGGGAAACTTTGTAAATGTCAGCCCATTATGCTCGATAATTGGTCCGTGTGAAATTGGCGACTATGCATATATTGCGGCAGGTAGCGTTGTACTTCCTCACCATAGGATTGGGCGCAATGCAATCATTCCCGCAGGAAGCGTGGTTAACCGCGATGTAAAGGATTACGAAACTTTTGAATAAAACCAATTATTGGTATCCAATAAAAATTAGATATGTCTATGTAATTAGATTATTATCAATCGTTTACACAACATAGATAAAAAAGGGTTGTCATTTACTTGCTTCGCTGCGTGAGCTAAAGGTACGGAAGCTAGTCGTAACACGCGATACGGTACGTGGAGCGTTGTGAAGACTGCTATCCGTAATCTGTTAACGGATTATTATAGAACAGATTCCGTACAAACAGGCTCACACGACACGTTCCTTAGTCGGTTCGCTTTGTTTTACGGAATGACAAGGTAGTGGGATTTATTGGACACCAATAAAAAAACAATTAGATCAGACTAGGATTTCTCATCACAAAGCAAGCATTGACATCACCAAAGCCAAAATTTGCCTTGACAGCATAACTTATATCAACATTTTCGACAGTTTCTTCCGGAATCATCCTGGCATCGTAAACTTTCTCGATTTCTGGATGTAGCGGACGACTATTAAGCGATGCGTGGATAAACCTTCCGTTCATCTGCAATATGGTGGCAATTGTCTCAATTGCGCCGGCAGCCCCAATCGTGTGACCAATCAACGACTTGGTAGAATTAAGGTATGGAAATTTATCCTTCAGCGAAAGTGCATTGCACCAATTGACAACCTCAATAGCATCGGCCATTGTACTTGTAAGATGACCATTAATATAATCAATCTGCTCTGCCTTTATAGTAGATTTCTCCAATGCCCTGCGAATGCAATCGACAACACGCTTCGAGTTTGGCAATGTCATGCTTCCACCATTGCGCTGTCCGCCAGCATTTATATGCCCACCCAATATCTCGGCATATATCTTTGCACCACGACATTTTGCATGTTCGTAGTCCTCGAGAACAAGCATTCCAGCACCTGCGGCAGGGGCAAAACCCTTTGCAAGCGCGCTCATCTGCCGATTTGCCTTTGTTGGCTCATCGTTGCTGTTGCGGCAAAGCAACCTCATTGTATCAAATCCAGCCCAAAGATATGGAGAGTCGGCATCGCAACCACCGGCAAGCATCATTTCTGCATCTCCATTTTTTATCCTATCGAATGCCCTGACGATTGATTCACTGCCTGTTGCACATGCCGACGACACATACTCAACAGTACTCGATGCGGCAAAGATATTCGAAAGAAAAGCTGCGACTCCGCTATGCATAGCATTTATTGGATACCAACTTCCAAGTTTCTTCACAAGACCGGAATCTATAAGGTCTTTCCTCTCGATAAAGAAATTATGTCCAGCACAAACACTTCCTGCCACAATGCCAAGATTCTCGTTCGTCTCATCTGCATACACATCCGACAATTCAAATCCTGCATCACGCCATGCATCAATAGCTGCGGAAACTGCATACTTAATAGCCTTGTCGGTCTCCAAAGGGAAATATTTACCCATTAGCTCATCATTGTGCCCATCGTACTTTGGAATTCCAGCAACACGACAAGCAAAATTCTTTTCCTCAAGCATCTTGCAATAAGTTATGCCTGATTTCGCATCAAAGAGATTCTTTTGGAACTCCTCAATGGTCGAACCAATCGGACTAACAACGCCCATTCCCGTTACAACGACCCGCTTACTCATCTTTCACCAATTTTACTTGACCAGTACCAACAATGCAATCTTCATTCCTTGAATTGCGCAGACATATCCTTGACTTCAGCACCCCGCCACGATAATATATTTTCTGAGACTCTACTACCAATCTTTCGCCAGGCATAACTTCCTTCAAAAACGACACATCCATATTTAGCATAATCGGATTAATAGACCCTTTAAACTCCAATAAATTCTCTAAAAAGACAATATGACTAGCCATCCCTATTTGCCCCATGCACTCAATCAACAGCACCCCTGGAGTAACAGGCTTATGCCTAAAATGCCATTTGTAGTACGGTGCATCGGACCTAAACGTATAATTCCCGACAATCCGATTTTCATCGACAAAAGTTATTTCGTCAACAAAACGGAAACCATCACCGTATGGCAATTTTGGAATTATCTTCTGCGAAAGTTCATTCATAACCGTGCGATAACGAACTAACAAAAGTACAAATTTTCCAACAATGCGCCCACCATAAAAACCAACTTTTATTTTTCACTATAATGAAAAAACAATAATTTTGCACTGTACAAACATTAACCTAATGAACAAAGGCACAATTTTAGTCGTTGACGATGAACCAATAAACTTCAAGTTGCTAAGTGTAATCTTGGAACGCGAAGGATATGCGGTGGAGTATGCCGACGGCGGGTATCGTGCAGTTGAGATGGCTGAAAAATCCGACTATAGTCTTGTCATTATGGACTTGAAGATGCCTGATTTGAACGGAATCGAAACCACAAAGCTGATAAAAAAACATAAGCCAAACACCAACATTGTTGCATCGTCGGCAGTGAACAATATGAAAGAAAATGAATATATGCTGTTCAACGACTTCCTGGCAAAACCGATAAATCGCGGACAGCTATTGGAAATTGTCGAGAAGTACGCAAAATAAATTTATCTTTGCAAAAAACTATAATTATGCATCGTTCAGGTTTTGTAAATATCATAGGCAACCCAAATGTCGGAAAATCAACGCTAATGAATGCCCTAGTAGGTGAAAGAATTTCTATAATCACCTCAAAATCACAGACTACGCGCCATAGGATTCTAGGTATAGTCAACGGTGACGACTTCCAGATTGTGTATAGCGACACTCCCGGAATCATAAAGCCCAACTACAAGCTACAAGAAAAGATGATGGACTTCGTTTCCGTCTCGTTCGACGATGCAGATGTCTTTCTGTATGTGACCGATGTCGTGGAGTCTGCCGAGAAAAATGCGGAATACATCGAGCGACTTAGCAAAGTGAAAATTCCAGTGCTCTGCCTCATAAACAAGATAGACCTTGTTAGTAATGAAGATGTTGAAAACCTACGTCTCTTCTGGGAAAACCGTTTGCCAAACGCAAAGATTTTTGAAATTTCGGCACTCAACGGCACCAACCTCGACATCGTCTTCAACGAAATAGTATCGCTGCTGCCCGAAGGTCCCGCTTGGTTCCCGAAAGACCAGCTAACCGACAAGACCGAACGGTTCATCGTTTCGGAAATCATCCGCGAAAAGATTCTGCTAAACTACAAGAAGGAAATACCGTATTCGTGCGAAGTTGCAGTTGAAGAATTCAAGGAAAGTCCTGACATCATACGCATAAAGGCTGTAATAATCGTCGAACGCCCGTCGCAGAAAGGCATTATCATTGGCAACAAGGGAGCCTCGATAAAGAAAGTCGGAACGGAAGCCCGTATCGACATAGAGAAATTCTTCGGCAAGAAGGTTTTCCTTGAAACTTTTGTCAAGGTAGAAAAGGACTGGCGAAACAACGATAGGGATTTAAGCAGATTCGGATACAATATTTAGGGCAGAGCCCGTTGAATGGCTTCGCTGTTTCAATGGCTGCGCCGTTTCTGGGTTTGATAATTTCTGGTTCAAAGTTTAACAATTCAAAGTTCAACGGTTCAACAACCTTTAGTCACGCCAGCAACCGAGAAACTCAGAAAACATCAAACTTAGAAACTTACCTTGTTGCATCTTGTCTGCAACAATCGTCAATCGTAATTCGTAAATCGTAAATACCTTAGATTTTTCCTTTATCGTGATAACTATAGTAGTCCTTGCCGTTGCTGCTTATTATCACATGGTCGATAAAACGAATTTTCATAAGCGAACATGCCTTCGACAGATTGTTTGTCAGTTCGTCGTCAAGACGACTTGGGGTCAGGTTGCCCGACGGATGATTGTGGACAAATGCCACGGCACAGGCATTCAACCTCAATGCTTCGGCAATCACAACCCTTACATCGACCAAAGTTGAGTCGATTCCGCCAATCCCTACATTCACAATCCTGATTAATCCGTTTGAGTTATTAAGGTACAAGGCGTACGCATATTCGCGGTTTTCGTCAACCACCTTCGACACTACTGACTTGAAAATATCTTCGCTACTTAGGATTTGCTCCGCAACAACATTTTCACGTCTGCGACCAAGTTCCAACGCAGCCTCTATTGTAACAGCCTTTGCCTCGCCTATGGCTTCGTACTTCAGCAGGTCGCTGTATGTCAAGCGACAAAGATTGTCAATTTTATTGTCACAGTCGGCTAGGATTTCGCGGGCAATATCGAGTGCAGTTTTCCGTCTGTTGCCAGAACTAATCAAAATAGCCAAGAGCTCTGCCGATGTCAGAGATTTGGGTCCTAGATTTATAAGTTTTTCGCGTGGACGCTCGTCTTCAGACCAGTCCTTTATGCTTTTCCTATCTTTCATACATGTGTAAACAAAAAAACTGCTTCGCCCTAAAGCGAAACAGCAACGTCTTTAATTAAGTACAACCTGATTACGATAATTGGTTGACGTGCTTTGTCAAAGAAGACTTAAGGTTTGCAGCCTTGTTGGCGTGGATAACATTCTTCTTAGCCAATTTGTCCAACATTTTTGCAACCTTCGGAAGCATTTCCTGTGCCTCGGACTTAACCGACATAGCTCTCAATGCACGAACAGCATTACGCGATGTACGTGCATAAAACTTGTTGTGCAACCTTCTTGCTTCAATCTGTCTGATTCTCTTCTTTGCTGACTGATGATGTGCCATATTTTTACTTAACTTTTAATTTATTTTTTACCTTTAATGTTCCAAAAATTTCGGACTGCAAAGATACTACTTTTTTCATCAATACAATTTTTTGTGTTAATATTTTTTTCAAAATGCGAACATGACATATTAAATTCTGATTTCCAGGCATATATCATTTAGATATAATTGTAAAATAGCAACTTTGAACCCTTAAACTTTAAACGTTGAACGTGAAACTCGAAACTTTTAACTCAAAAAATCGGCAACCTTTTCGCAAACCAAACGTTATCAAATCAGACCGCACATCAAAAATATTAAAAATATCTTGTCCATATTTTAAAATTTACTTAAATTGCGGTCGTTATAGGTGTAGTTTGTTTTTTACTATCTCAAAACTAACACACTGATTAACAATATTTTATAAGATTATTTTTTAACTAAAATAATAGCATATGCGTAATTTTTATAGTGAAAAAAGGTTTGTTAGACGATTCATATTGTGCATTGCGATAGTTTTCCTTGCAATTCCGTCGTTTTCGCAATCGAAAATAGATTTCGAAAGGTTGGAAATTCTGAAGGCAAAACCCATAGGAGAAATGACTGCTGACGAACGCGAAGAATATGCGTCATTGAAGGCTTCTGGAGCAGACGTCCAGTTCTATAACGAACACCAGTTCAAGCAACTGCGCAGTGGAGGCGAAAGCGCCGACTTCTGCAACGAGGCAATCGCTTTCTGCACCGACGAAGGTTCCTATACCTTCCCTGCCGGAACAAGTGACATCCAGGCCACCGACTTCAGCAGTGGCGGTACTGACATTGCTTGCTGCTATACTACCCCATCTCCTGCATGGTTCTATATGAGAATCGACAACCCTGGCGACTTGCTTATATATATGGAACACAGCAATGGCTACGACATCGACTTCGTATGCTGGGGACCTTTTACCGCTGCGACAGCAGAAGAACTTCTACGTACTAGATGTACAGGCGGACTCAATACAAGTACCGACAACGGTAGCCACAGACCATCAAACGGCAACCACTCCGGCGACATGGGTGGTTATCCAACAGGAAACATAATCGACTGCAGCTACACTACCGAAGATACCGAATGGTGCTACATACCTAACGCACAATCAGGACAATGGTACATTTTCCTTATAACCAACTACTCTAAGCAAGCGGGAACAATACTTTTCAACTCACAGCACCAAAGCTGGCTCAACGGTCAAGCAACAACCGACTGCAATATCATTGCAAACGTCACTTCGAACTCTCCAGTCTGCGAAGGTGCAACAATAACACTTTCCTGCTCAAACATCAACAATGCCACCAGCTACAGATGGTACTTCAACGGAGCAAACCAAACTGCAACTGGCACTCAGATTGGAAGCGGCACTTCGGTATCAAGGCAAAACGCAACCACTGCAATGACAGGATGGTACGAATTGCAGATAACAACAACAAGCAGAACAAACTCGTTCTACACTTACGTAATAGTTACTCCAAAACCACAGATAACTTCCATATACGCAAATCCTGCAGAAATTTGTTCGGGTGACATGACTCAACTTTCAGTCACCGCCAACCCCGCCACTGCATACTCATGGTCGAACGGAGCAAACACAGCCAACACTTCCAGCAACCCAACATCCACAACAAGGTATTATGTAACTGTTACAAACACAACGACTTCGTTCAATCCGGAAACAAATGCAAACCAATCCAACAGTTGCTACGAAATCAACAGCGTAAATGTGACGGTCAATCCAAGTCCGACGGTTGCTGTACAACCTGGATACGTAAGGCTTTGCAATGGAGACAACGTAACCTTGTCAACCGTAGTTTCGAACTGCGACAACTGCCAGTATTCGTGGAGCAACGGAGGTAGCACATCCGAAATCAGCGTATCGCCCAATACAACGACAACATACCAAGTAACTGTAAGTTCACGACTTGGATGTTCTGGAACAGCTTCGGTATCGGTAGAAATCATAGATGTCAACTCGATGAACGACTGCAACGTTGTCTATGTTGAGGTTGACGGTGACGGTAGCGGCATGACGCCATCCGACCCGACAGACATATCATCGGCATTGAGAATGTCGGAATGCTCTGGTGCAATAATCCGCATGGCCGAAGGTATTTACGAAATCGACTATCCTCTCGACCTTGTAAGCAATGTAACCATCGAGGGCGGTTATTTCGACAACTTCAACAAAAAGAAATCAACTGCAGGTGCTACAACCATACGCCGAACCAACACCAATGTACTTGGTAGCGGAGCCGCTCCTGCAGTAGTCGCATTAAGGGGAGATGCCGTACATGGATTCCGCCTGCAAGACCTTACCGTGGAAACTGCCGATGCACGAAACGACATTCCTGCCAGCAACCAGGATGAAGGTATTGCAGCAACAATATATAGTTGCAGCGGATGGTCGTTTGAAACTGCAAGTTCGACATATTCAAGCATACCGCACAACACATCGACACAAATAGGTTCGTTCGGCGATGATGCATCATTGCCAATAACATTGCCGTTCGACTTCACATTGTGTGGAACGACCTATTTCAGTGGCTCAGAGATATATGTATGTTCAAACGGATTCATAAATTTCGGCGGGGCACCATCTGGTACGCTTTCTGCGCCAAACACAAGTTCTGTTCTAGCTCTGCTCCACGACTTGTATCCCCCATACAGCGGAAACATTTACAGCAATTACAGCGGTGGCGTACTGACAATAGAATGGTACAACATAGTACCATATTCATCCAGTTGCCGCACATCATCTTACACTGAGAATTTCCAGATAAAACTTTACCAAGGCTCCAATATCATTGAAATTTGCTACGGCAACATAAATCCTTGTACAGAAACGACATTGACCCCGCGTGTTGGCGTTCGCGACGGACAGACAGGAACATCTAAATATGTGAACGTTTCTTCAAGCTGGGCAAGCCCCACGACTGTAGAATCGGCAGTCGGTTGTACATTCAACGAAACTTGCAAGCCAGCCAATGGCCTCGTATATAGGTTCTTCCCAGCCGACCTAACCCCATCGGAAGAGCAGGTTGTAATAGAAACCAACTACGGTGTATCCAACTATGCCGTCTATCTTAAGAGCTGCACCAACTACGAAATAGTAAGGTGCCAGTTGAAGCCTGGAGTTGCTGGTAACGGCAAGCAGGGACATCAGGGTAATCCTGGTGCGGCAGCAAATGGTCGTACTCACGGAGGTTCGGGTACACAACAAGGTGGTGACGGAGCCCTTGCAGGCGGAGGAGTTGGTTTCAACGCCAGCCATACAAGCGGAACAAACGGTACAGGTGGAAGTCGAGGCTCAAATGGTTCTGACTCAAGTTCAAGTGGTAGTTGCACAGGTGGCAATGGTGGTACAGGAAGCACTGGAGGTACTGGAGCTGTAGGTGCAACAGGAGAAACTGGAGCAATTAGAACTATAGTAAATTCTGACTTCGGAGAATTCTTTGCACCGGGCATATCAGCAACTGGCGGTCCTGGCTATGGTGGCGGCGGTGGCGGTGCCGGTGGTACTGGAGGTAGGTCATATTGCTCCAACTTATTTGGAAGTAACGATAGAAGTAACGGCGGAAACGGCGGCTACGGTGGTGGCGGCGGTGGCGGCGGTACCGGTGGTACTGGAGGCTACGGCGGTGGTTCCACATTCGGATTATACCTATATAATACACCGCTAGGAACTATTACCGACTGTAATATTTCGGCAGGAACTGCTGGACAAGGCGGTAGTGGTGGTGCTGGCGGTGCTGGTGGTGCTGGCGGCGTAGGTGGTGCTGGCGTTAGAGGTTCAGAATGCGACTACAACTGCTTGAGTAACGGTCCATATTATGGCGGTTACGGTGGCACTGGTGGACGAGGCGGTGCCGGTGGTGCTGGTGGACGTGGCGGTCAAGGTGCTACGGGTGTGGCATACAAGATTGCAAATGTTTCCAATTCAGGACTGACCTCATCGGTAACAACTGGATATAACTTCAATTTGGCAAATCAGGATGAGATTATAGCTGGCTCTGACGAACACCCGATTGCAAGCTGTACTGGAATTCCAATATCAATGAACGGAATTACATTTACCTCGTTTGGCAGCGGAGCTTCACCAACTAACGGAGCAAGCGGAACAACTGTAACTTATTCTACAGCAGGACTAAAGACGCCTGCTGGCTCATCTGGCAACTATACTGGATTCATAAATATGATTCAGGCTGCTCCTACCCTACCTAATGTAGAAATGGAAGGCGATGACACAATATGCTGTGCAAGTGTACACGAATATTGTCTTGTAAACAACACTGCATTAGACCCATCAATCGTTATAAATTGGTCGGTAACGTCCTCGGTTGCAGAAATTACAAGTGTAACAACTGGTGAATGCGTTGAAGTTTCGTTCAACAATACTACCGATGAAATACAATATGCAA
This sequence comes from Bacteroidales bacterium, assembly GCA_017620015.1. Taxonomy (GTDB): domain Bacteria; phylum Bacteroidota; class Bacteroidia; order Bacteroidales; family ML635J-15; genus Bact-19. The sequence goes on from JAFZRE010000009.1 coordinate 81,199, forward strand.
TACTGCGTGCCGAACTCTCAACATCGTGCTGCGGTATTGTAAAGGTAGTACTCGACACCATAACTGTTAAACCAGAAATTACCAACTACGAAATTGTTGGCACTACCACTGCATGCGAAGGCGAAAGTATTAGTCTGAGCATCAATACTAATGGAAGCCCAATTGATGAAAACTTGCTTTGCAATGTCGCATACCAGTGGAGACTTAACGGTTCGGAAATCGGAAATTCCAATACTTCCGTACTTGAGCTAACCAATGTAGTCCCTGCAAATTCAGGAACATACACGGCATACATAGTTACCGACTGCGGTATTGAATCGGCAGAAACCAATGTTACCATAAATCCTGCACCTATAGTCGAAGTAACTGGAATCGAAGCCGTATGTACAGGCACACCATCAACATTTACAATCAATGCAATGGCACACGGCTCTGCAGTAAACGGTGCAACCGTAACATATACGCTATCTACAAGCGAAACAAATGAAGAATATACGGTAACTACACCTGCCAATGCATCACACAACATCACTGGACATACATTGCTGACAATTACATCAGTATCTATTCCAAACGAATGTTCGGTAGAATTGGCTCAGATGTATAACCTCGAATTATACAACGACGTAACCGACTTGACGGCAGGTGACGACATAAACATATGCGGAACAGAATACACACTTGACGCTTCATGGCCAAGTTCGGGATGGAATGCAAGCTGGGTACTTCCCGATGGCATATCTATCGACGACATAAGTTCTCCAATAGCAAACATCACATACACAGGCACAGCATTCCCATATGATGCTACGCTACAATGGCGACTCGAAAGCCTCAACTGCCCGGGATCGGTTGTTACCGACGATGTTGTCATAACCTTTGCTACCGAACCTACCATTACACCGACAACAGGCGGTACGGCAAATGCCTGCTTCTGGCAAGACATGGAGGAACTGACATTTGAATACGGCGGTGGTGCAACAGGAGTAAGCATAACTGGATTCCCACAATACGGCATCTCATACGAAGAAAATGGCAACCAAATAATAATAGGTGGAAATGCCAATGATGTAGGAACGATAAACTACACAATAACCTCGACTGGACAGAATGAAGCTTGTCACGAAGTATCTGTTTCGGGAAGCATAATCGTCGGCTACTGCGACATTCCAATCGAAGGTCCAAGTCCTATATGTCAGGGAGAAACAGCCACCTACTCGACTATGGTTCCAGGCATGTACTACAGCTGGACAGTAGATGGCGGCACAATAGTTTCAGGACAAGGTACCGAATCCATAACGGTACTATGGACCGAGGCTGGTGACAATACAATAAACATTGCACTTTCAGGCACAGATGCACAACCTACAAGCCATATAATCACAGTAAACCCGTCATATCATCCTGTGATAACTGCCAACATATGCGAAGGAGAAACCTATACGGAATACGGCTTCTCAGAAACAGCTAATGGAACATACGTCCAGACCCATCAGACAGTCAATGGCTGCGATAGTATAATTACCTTGAATCTTACAGTGAATACAAACCCGGTTATCGAACTCACACCTACAAATGTTACTTGCTATGGTTTTAGCAATGGTATTATTGCTACAAATGTTACTGGCGGTTCTGGTTCGTACTCGTATTCGTGGTCGAACACAAGCCAGACAACACCAACAATAAACTCGCTTGAGCCAAACACATACAATGTAACCGTTACTGACAATACAACATCTTGTACATCAACTGCAAGTGCAATTATTGAGCAGCCCGATCCAATGAACATTCCAATTATACGCAACGATGTACAATGTGGAATATCGTTAGGCAATGCTTCGGTAAACGTTTCTGGTGGCGAGCCTCCATACACCTACCGCTGGAGCAACGGCGATACAGAAAGTTCGGTTGAAAACTTAATGCGAGGCGAATACACAGTAACCGTAACAGATGCAAACCAATGTACTCTTTCTCAATCTACCAGAATTAGAAATATAGGTATAGTTTCAGCCGAGATAGAAGAACAATCGTCTGTCAGATGCTATGGAACAAATACTGGAACATTGACCGTGACATCAGAAGATGCAGCACAACCGTTCGTTAGCACATGGAACAACGGTGCTTCATACCAGACTAACTTTAACATAACGGCAGGCACATATTCGGTTACAATTACCGATGCGTGGGGATGCCAAGGCAATGCGACATACAGTCTGTCGGAACCTCCTGCAATGAATGTAAGCACATCGGTAACACATCCTAAATGCTATGGTGACCATACAGGAAAGATTATCGCAAACGCGACAGGAGGAACCACACCATATTCATTGATATGGAGTACAGGTTCTAGCGCAAACGAACTTACAGGACTGGTTGCAGGAACCTACGCTCTCACAATAACCGATGCAAACGGCTGTACAAACATCAGCAACTTCACAATCAACTGGCCACAAGAACTTATAGTTGAAGCACTTGCTACCGACATTTCATGCTACGGCGGTGCCGGTGGCAAAATTACAGCTACAGCTGGTGGCGGTACTGCACCATACGATTACTCAGCCCACATAGGCAACTCGACATTCTCAAACGGCAATTCATACGATGGTCTTAGAGCTGGCACATATACGGTAAGCGTTGTTGATGCCAATGATTGCTCCGCATCAACTACGATAAAAATAAATGAACCCGAGCAAATAAAAGTAAATAAGATTGTAACGGCACCTTCCTGTACTGGCGGACGTGATGGAAGCATTGAAATCGAAGTTACAGGCGGTATCGAGCCATATACATATGCTTGGGCTAACTCGTCAAACGTAACTAATATAATGACAGGCCTGATTCAAGGAACCTACAGCGTTACGGTTACCGATGACAACGATTGCCACGTAATCGTGAATTCCCTTGCTCTGATTGACCATGTTGGCGATTGTATCAAGATTCCAAATGTATTTACACCTAATGGCGATGGTGTAAACGACACCTGGATAATTGAAAACATCTGGATGTTCCCCGAAGCATATATCTACATTTACAACCGCTGGGGTCAGCTGATGTATGAAGGTAGAGGTTACGACGAACCATGGGACGGTAGCTACAGAGGACATTTTGTTCCATCTGGGACTTATATGTACATCGTCAACCTCGAAAACTTAGAGAAGGACAGAGCATACACAGGTAGCCTAACGATATTGTACTAACATCAAATTACAAACCAGCAAAAGAAGCAGACAAACAGTCTGCTTTTTTTGTGCCGCATTGTCTATCAAATCATTTCAGGCAAACCGTATGCCAGAAAACCTATTAGACCACAAACAAGAATAAGCAGTATAGGACTTTTCTTAAACTTGTACGAAGCAATAAATACTCCTGCAAAAATTATAATGCTAAGCACAAATCGGAATGTTGATTCGGTTGGAGAACCAAAATTTTCTACCGATACCAGTATAAGTGCCGAAGCCGCAATAAGCCCGACAACAGTTTTTCGCAAAATAAGGAAGATGTTTGCCAAAGTCGGATTGTCCTTATGCTTCATTAGTACCTTTGTGACAATCAGCATCAGCAAAAAAGGAAGCAAAATAACGGAAAACGATGCCAAAAATGCACCGAGCACTCCCATATATGCAGGATAACCAGCATTTACAACCGCCGTATAGCCAGTATAGGTGGCAGTGTTTATACCAATCGGTCCAGGCGTTGTCTGGCTAATTGCAAGAATATCGGTAAACTCCTGCGAAGTCATCCACTGGTTCTCTATTACCACCTCGTTCTGTATAAGAGCGACCATTGCATATCCACCGCCGAAAGTAAATATGCCGATTTTTAGAAAAGTGTAGAAAAGCTGCCAGAATATCATTTCTTTGCCTCCTTTCTACTTTTTATCTTACCATAAATAAATCCGCCAAGTCCTGCCACTAGGATTATTATTACAGGTGACACACCGAGAAGCCATATAAGCAATGCCGCCAATGCTGGAATCCAGAAGTCTCGCCACGAGATTTTTGCAGTCTTTGCCATCTTGAACACAGGTGCGGCTATAAGAGCCACAACGGCAGGACGTATTCCCTTGAATATACTCTCAACTATGGCATTGTCGCTGAACTGACGAAAGAAAATTGCAAGTGCCAAAATAAGCAATATAGGCATAAGCACGTTGCCAAGTACAGCAATTACGGACCCCAATGCTCCGCGTGTCTTATAGCCCACGTTTGTCGCCATGTTAACGGCAAAAACTCCAGGCATCGACTGCGCCAGCGACATCACATCCATAAACTCCTCCTTGCCCAGCCACTTGCGCCTATCCACGATTTCCTGCTCCATAAGCGGAATCATGGCATAGCCACCACCAATGGTGAACGCTCCTATCTTAAAGAAAGACCAGAATAATTCGTGAAGCCTTGCCATACCTTATTTATTTGGTGCAAAAGTAATGCAAATGTTTTGATGTTTGAAATAGTTTGATGGTGCAAGGGGTTCAAAGTTTAAAGTTCAACGTTTAAAGTTCAACGTTCAAGGGTTAATCACTTTCCGTTACCGTCAAGCATAATAAACGCGGCCCAATACCTTGGATTCTCGAAACCTGCGGTAGTCTTAACCTTGTTTTGTGAAGCAAGGAAAGCCTCTCGCTTGGTCATACCCGAAGTAAGGTTCGAGTAGAACTCGGTCATCATCAGCAGTGTGGCCTTGTCATCTACTGGCCAAAGGCTCATAATAATTGTATGCGCACCGGCCTTCTTGAAACCGCGCTGAAGACCAAAAACACCTTCTCCGGTGATTTCGCCAAGTGCAGTCTGACAAGCCGAAAGTACAACCAAGTCGGTCTTGCGCAAGTCCATATAACTGATTTCCTTTGCAGTAAGAATGCCGTCCTCTATACCTTCGGGCAATGGTTTGTTCTGCCAAGCATAGTTTGCACCCGACAGCAAAAGTCCCGACTGTATGAGCGACTGGTCACCGGACAACTTTTCGTCTGCAGGCAGGAAGAAACCATGAGTTGCAATATGCAAGACAGCTATATTACTGCCCGACAAAGCCTTGAACGATTCCTCGTTAGCCTGTGTACCTTCGTACAACTTTGTCTTCACACGACTTTTCTTCAGTTTGCCAACTATGTCTTCAACCTCGGTCTTTGTGCCAGGCAAATAGTTAAGGCTTCCGCGGTCTTCGTTGCGATTGAGAGCAAAGATTGATGTCGTGTTTGTTGTACGAGTAGAATAGCGGTCGCTTTCACGTTTCATTGTGGTAGTATCGCTATCGTAGAAGATGCCTCCGTAGAGAACTGAATTTTTCAAAGGACGTTGCATATAATCCATTGCAAGGAAGCGCGTTGACGATACACGGTAAACCTCATATTTGTCCGAAATGGTCTTGTCGTTATCAACTGGAGCATACTCCACGGCAATCTGGTGCAAGGTTCCCGACGGAGCAAAATAGATTCGCGGATTTTCGGGGAAATATTTCTCCAACGGCTGCCATACCAACCTATAGAGTCCTGTAGATTCGTAGATTCCCTGCCGCTTTGCCGAAACAGTGCTTGCCCCGCGGTCGTCATCCTTTTGTACATCTGGCTTAGCGGGTGCAATGCCACGAAGCAACCTTGCAATGTCGCTCTCATCGAAAAGTGGCACAAAAACAGGCGATTCCATAGCTTTTGTAAGAACGATTGCCGCATACTTTACCACGTCGTTTTCGGTAAAGTTTGCAAACTCGATGGCAACATCATTAGGTTTCAAGGATTTCTGCACATCTTTCCAGTTTATTGCAATCGAACGAGTAAAGTCGCCATACTGACGGCAGTTTTCCACTAAATGCCTTTCCATTTTCTGGATTTCTTTTTCAAGCGAATCGCAGTTGTAGATTCGTTCTTCCACTGGTTTTTCTAGTTCACCGTTCAAAATCAGACCAAGCTGCCTCATATTCTCGAACTCGGCAATCAGTTTCGAATCCTTGCTTTCAGCAATAAGCCTATTGAACTCTATTTCGGATGTCAGCAAAAGACCTTTGGTAACCAGTTCGGCATTGTATGAGCACCTTGCGGCAGATGTATCGGCAGGAATATGGAATGTGTTTTCGATTACAGAATTGTACAAAACCTGATTGTTCTGCCAGTAGAGTTCGCGTTCGCGCGACGACAGGAACGAAAAGTTCTCCCTCAAACTTTTGCTACCAATTTCATAAGATTTCTGCAAGTATGTGTGAGCCAACTTATAATCGTCAGACTTCATATAGCAGTTTGCAATATTCAGCAGATAGTCGGTTGTATTGTTGTGACCTTTTCCGAAAACCGATTCGGCAATTTTGTATGCTTTCAAAAGTGTATCGGCACTAGCCTTGGCATCGCCTTTGAGAAGAAACGTATTACCAATGTTATTCAGCGACTTGGCATATTCAATATTGTTTTCACCCAATACTTCCTTCCTTATTTTGGCTGCATTCCACAGATATTCAAGAGCCTTTGTGTATTCGGCAGTTTTCATATAGATTGTACCTATATTATTTAAGGCAGTTGCATATTCCAATGATTTTTCTCCCATTCCAGCCATTGCGATTTCTGCAACCTGCCTGTCAACTTCAAGCGTTTTGTCGTAGTTGCCCATAAAGAAATACGCGCTTGCAACATTAGTAAGGACGGCAATATAGGTGGTGGTCTTTTCCATACCCATTTTTTCGAGAATTGCTTTTGCCTGTTCGTATTTGCCTAGAGCCTCAGTGTAGTTGCCCAATGCGGAATACAGTGTTCCCATGCTGCTTATGACATTTGCATACGTATCCTGACTGCTTTTGCTTGCACCTATTATTTTAGCAGCAGTCTCGTAGTATTTCATTGCGGTTTCGTTCTGACCAAGGTCGGAATAAAGGTTGGCTAACATAGCCAGCGTAGTGGCATAATCGTAGCTGTCATCACCGATGGTTGACGCTTTTGTCCGAGCAGCTTCAAGATAGTATTTTTCGGCATTGGCAAAGTCGCGCAGACCGTAATACGAATTACCGATGTTGTGCAAATCCTCGCCATAAAACTGAGACATCTCGCCGAAAAACTTTTTATCCATCTCGGCACCACGCAGCAAATAATCTATTGCCTCGGCATGTTTGCCAATATTCTGCAAGGCATTTCCAATGTTTGCCAATGATGCGGCACAATCGGGATGACTTTTACCGAAAAGTTTCTCCCTTATTGCAAGTGATGTATGGTAGTATCGCAGAGCCTCTTTGTAATGACCAAGCAAAGTTGCGACGTTGCCTCTCTTGTGAAGAACTGTTGCATATTGTGCATCCGTGGTGTCATCGGCATTTTTCAGGTAAGTATCGAAATGCAACTGAGCCTCTTCAAGGTTTCCGCCTGCGTATGCGTTTATACCCAATGTGAATACTGAATCCTTATTGAATGTTGTGTTCTGCGCCGATAGTGTCAATACCATTGACAAAACAAGCAGAATTGTGGCGAGTCTTTTCATGAATAAAAATTTTTCCAAAGATAATTATTTTTTTTACTATTTGAAACCATTAATGCCTTTTTTAAAATTGACAAACAATATAACAGATTACGGACAGCAGTCTTCACGACGCTCCCCATAACGTATCGCGTGTTACGACTAGCTTCCGAAATGACGGGAAACACCAACCTAGTCGACAATCAAGGTAAACTCCGCGCCGCTTCATTTGTAAACAACATAAAATTTTGCAATCATCCCAAAATTATGTAACTTTGCCATCCTTAAAAATAAAAGTAATGAAAAGAGAAGATATTATTGAAGTACTTGGTGCTGTTCGCTATCCCGAAACAGGACGTTCGCTGGAAGAAGAAGGAATGATTGGCGAAATAGAAACCAACGACAATGAAATAAATGTAACCTTGTTATTTCCAAAGGCTACCGACCCGTTCCTTTCGGCAGTAAGACGCGATGCAAAGGATGTCTTGGAAGCACAATTTGGAGATGTCGCTGTAAATATAATCACAAAGGTAAAGCCGAAGGAATCGAAACCGAAGCCGGCGGAATGCGGTGTTGGAAAAGTTAAGAACATTATCGCCGTGGCTGGTGGCAAAGGTGGCGTAGGCAAATCGACGGTTGCCGTCAACCTTGCTATCTCGTTGGCACAGAAGGGCTACAAGGTAGGTCTTCTCGATGCCGACATTTTCGGACCGAGCGTACCGAAGATGTTCAACACCGAAGATGCTCAGCCTTTGGCAGAAGCCGACAGCGAAGGTCGCGAAATCATTATGCCAATCGAGCAATACGGCATTAAGCTCCTTTCGGTAGGCTACTTTGTCGCTCCCGGAAGTGCTGCAATATGGCGCGGTCCTATGGCGGCAGGCGTAATGCGTCAGTTCATACAGAACACTAAATGGGGCGAACTCGACTACTTGCTTTTCGATATGCCTCCTGGAACTGGCGACATTCACCTGACTCTCGTTCAGACTGTTCCTGTAACTGGCGTTGTAGTTGTTTGCACGCCACAGCAGGTTGCAATAGCCGATGCCCGCAAAGCGGTTTCGCTTTTCAGGACAAAGGACATCAATGTGCCAATTCTTGGTATTGTTGAAAACATGTCGTGGTTCACACCAGCCGAACTGCCAGACAACAAGTATTATCTATTTGGAAAGGATGGTGGAGTTGAATTGGCAAAGGCAATGGACACCGAACTTCTCGGACAGATTCCAATCGTGAAGTCAATCTGCGACAGCGGAGACAACGGTATGCCAGCCTCGATGGAATTTGCAAGCATAGTGGGAAAAATGTTCGCACAACTTGCCGCCAATCTGGTAAAGGCAGTTGAAAAACGCAATGCCACCTTGCCTCCGACAAAAATGGTCGAAACAAAGTAAAATTATAAATATGGAAGAAATTGTAAAGAAAATACAAAAGTCGATTGACGATATAAAGCCTTTCCTGCAGCAGGATGGTGGCGACATTGAACTTATTGAAGTAACACCAGACTTTACTGTAAAGGTAAGATTGCAAGGAGCTTGCGGTTCGTGTCCATATCGTATCCAGACCTTGAAACTTGGCGTTGAAGATAAGTTGAAAACCGATGTCCCGCAGGTGAAGGAAGTAGTAAACGTGAACTAAGACTGAAAGTCTAACTGTCTAGCGGAAGACCTGTCTTGCAGTCTGTCAGACCATTAGACAGCAAAACTATTTGACTGCTTGTCTGTCCGACCATTAGACTGCAAGACTGTTAGACTGTTCGTCCGTCAGCCCGTTTGCCCTACTTCCGCTTTTTCGCAAAGAAATCCTTCATAATTTTCTCGCACTCGTCGGCAAGGACACCGCTTTTTAGTTTTGTCCGCGGATGAAGAATTTCGCGTGAATACCTTGAAAATCCACGTTTCTCATCTGCCGCGCCATATACAATTTCGGAAACCTGCGCCCATGCCAAGGCTCCGGCACACATTACACAAGGTTCTACCGTCACAAACAAGGTGCAATCGGTAAGATATTTTGCATCCATATAATCCTCGGCGGATGTTATTGCCATAATTTCCGCGTGTGCAGTGACATCGTGCAAATGCTCCGTTCGGTTGTGAGCCTTTGCAATAACCTTGTCGCCACATACGACAACCGCGCCGATGGGCACCTCGCCCTCAAGTTCGGCCTCACGCGCCTCCGAAAGCGCAATACGCATATATTTTTCGTAATCCATAGCGGAGGCAAAGGTAAGAAAAGTTTATGAGTTTAACTTCGTTGAGGGCTTCGCCGTTCTATGCCTGCGGTGTTTCTGTTGAGATGCGCCATGGCACGTCTTTACAATGCCTGCGGCGCTTGATGGGCAAAGCCCGTTTATTGCTACGCTGTTTGATTGGCTGCACCGTTTGAATGTTCTAGGGCTTGCAGGCTTAAAGCCATTTGACTTTTAGCCTTTAAAGCCAGTTTTATGTTTCTATATCTTCTTGGTGGTTGATTGTGTTACACCCAATAAAAATTATGCTTACATTTGCGCACAAAATTAGTATTGACATGATACGCATACCGCTATTGAAAGACCGTCACAACCACTTGTTTTCGTACGGTTCGCTTGCAAAGGCCACAGACTTGTTCAAGGTAAGAACAGAGGATGATGCAATAAAGATTCTTTCACAACTTCCTCACGACCGCATAAACGTTGCGATGGGCTGGTTCGACTCATACTTCACATTCTCGAAGGAAAACCTTGACAAACTGCCACCTATAATTATATGCAACAACTCGCTTCACAACTACATATTCAATACCGAAGCAGGGAAAGTCGTCGAGGAAAAGTACAACGAATGGTTCACCAACTGCCACAACCAGGAATGGATAGAGCGCAACACCATGCAAGTGCTGACATTCATAGCAGGGATTTTCGGTTTCAACCGTGAAATTTTCGACTACAACATAAAGAAAAACCTCTCGCTTGGCGTATGCTTCGCCGCCGACATGTACGTTTGCAACAACGAGATTTTTGAGTTCCTCGCCACAAACGACTGCAGCGACCTCACCGAGGTGTGGACTTCGCCACAGAACTACCCTCTTCTGCCAGACCGCTACAAAAAAGTGTGCCGTGGATTGAAACTTTTTGCCGACGGGGCCTGCGGAGCATCTACCGCAGCAATCTCAGAATACCGCAACGGAGGAAATCCATTCATGACCTACACCGATGCCCAACTTACCGAACTGCTAGAGCAAATAATCCCATACCGCACCGCAATGGCAATACACTGCATTGGCGAAAATGCAATCGAGCAAGTTCTACGTTGCCTCGACGGTGTACTGCGACATTCGCCCGACACATTCATCCGACTGGAACACACGCAGTTCATCACCGAAAAACAAGCCATGAAAGCTCGCGACCTTAACCTAACATTGAGCATGCAGCCGAATTTCAACATGGATAGCATCGACTATGCCGACCGTCTTACGAAAGCCTACTGCGAGCGCAATGACCCATTCCGTATGCTGATTGACAAAGCAGGATTCAAGCCTGGCGAAAACCTTGTACTTGGTTCCGACGGAATGCCGACAGGTGTGTTCGGGTCTCTGCAAGCAAGCCTTTTCCCACCAGTGCCCGGGCAACGACTAACACTCGATGAATATGTGGCTGGATATTGTACTGATAACTTCGACAAGGGGTATATTGAAGTGGAAATAGACAATGCGAACAGAAAGGTGGAAATCAAGAAAATTCAAAGTTGAAAAAGTTCAATGTTCAAGGGGAGCAAAAGTTAGTTTTACAGGCACCTATAAAATTATTGTCCAAATACCTCATTCAAGACTTTCAGTGACTTTATTTCCGTAAGGTTTTCGGTATGAATCTTATAGTAGGCCAGCATCTGCTCTATGATTTCCTTGCGGTACTGGTAGGGAATACGGAAATTGTTGGTTTCGTACGATGCTGCAAGAATTAGGGAGAATGCATTACTTAACTGCTGGTCGAACGATTCCTCCTCGGAGGTGAAAAAAGGAAGAAACATTCCCTCTCGCGAATTGAAATATGGCGTTTCGCCACAATAGTTGTTGGTCATAGCAAATCCAAGATGACGTGCAAACTCCTTTAGGAAAATTATGTGAAGGTTGACAATATTTTCACTAGATGTTTCAATTGCAGCAATTGTATCCTTGAAGAAACGATACAACGACAGATTCTGTTCCTCCTCCCTAACCATCTTCATTATCACCTCGGCAATAAATTGCGAAATGCAAATCTTGCTTATGTCGTTCTCAATAGCCGTAGGACTTTTTACAAGTTCACAATACGATATGCTTTGCACCGAACGGGTATCCTTCAGCCTTAGTTCAGTTTGTATGATATTGAGCGGAGCAAAAATATTGGCTTTAGTCCCCTGCTTCCGCGTAGACGTGCGTGCAAGCACCGAAATCTTGCCTATGGCTTCGGTATAAAGGTTCACGACAAAGGAATTGTCGGTGTATTTTATACGGTTGAGAACTATGGCTTCGGATTTGAGAAGCATTCAAAGTTTAAGGTTCAAAGTTTAAATTTATGGCGACGTGGCACGCCGCGTCGCCACAAATTATCAATTATACATTGTCAATTATTCATTATTTCAGGAAAATTATTTTTGTTGTTGATTTCTGCTCGCCGATTTCGGTTGAGGCAAACACAACATACACACCCGACGCCACACGGTTGCCTCGAAGGTTGCGGCCGTCCCAAACCAGCTGACCGCCAGTTGATTTCGCCTCGTACACCAAATTACCGGAAATGTCGGCAATCTTTACAATAGAGCCTGCAACCAGACCTTTTATCGAGACTGGTCCTTCGTAGCCCGACGGCACAGGATTTGGAAAAGCCAAAATCTCCTCGTAGTCTTCGAAACCTTCGGTCGCCGAACCACGATATGAAATAATACCTTTCGGAGTTCCAAAAAAGACATGTCCAGTTTCTGGCACTATACTTATAGTCAATATATTATCGCTAGGAATTGGACTATTTGTGGTATTGAAATGGTGTATGGTCTCGATGCCATCGGCACTTGTATAGTATGCACCACCATTCTGTGTTCCAAACCACTTGCAGTTGGCTCCGTCAACAGCAATAGCTGTCACAACGTCGGCAGAAAGCAGAAGGTCTGCATTGTCGGTACCATCGTTGCGTGGCACTTTTATCTGTCTGCCTCGGAAGGGGTTTGACTCAAAAACCTTGTCAGGATTGTAATATACGACAACACCCTTTGCCGTACCAACCCACACGTAACCGTTCTTGTCCTCGGCTATCGAATATATGTCGTTGCTGACAAGTTCGCCATCCTCATTAGTTACGCTAAGGAACTTGTACTGGTCGTCGGAAGTATTCTCCGGCGTTCCATTGTCGCTAAAAACAAATAGTCCGCCAGACTGCCCCAAAGCCATCCATTTTGTACCGTTTTGGGTTACTATTATGCTGCGAATATTCTTTACCATATCGGGGAACGAGAATCCCGTCCACTTTCCATCGGGAGCCATTACATGCAGACATTTTGCAGAAAGCGAATTTGTCACCCACAGGTTTCCATTGCTGTCGAACGTTGTAGCACCAACTCTCACCCAGTCAATTCCGTCAATCTGCATAAGTGTACTATTCTCATTATTGTAAAGCTTATAGAACTGGTTTCCCCTAAACTCAATAAGACCTTTAATCCAAGAACTGACAAAATAATGATTTTCATCGTTGGGGTCAATTGTTATGGTTACAAGGTCGTTCAACCCAGACATTTCGGGAATTTGCTTTGACGTGCGAGTCGTCCATTCATAGTCTTCGTACTCATAAATGACAGGAGCCGTCCATGTAGGCGTGTATGAAGCATTATAACCACCCTTAACGGCTATGACTTTTGATTTTGAGGAAGAAATGTCGAAAACCGCATTGCTACTTGGCGAGTTAATTCTAAGCGCATCACCCTTTCCTTCAGAGTTTTCGAGCCATCCCAACCCATTAGTGCCGTCGGCAACCCATATTTTTCCATCGCTTATTACCGCATCGCTAGAATAAGCCAAAGTCCACCTGTCGGCCGACTTGTAGTACCAATGCGGTTCGGGCTGGGTACTTTCAAATGCCCTATTAAATACATAGAGAGCAACTCCTGTGGAGCACAAAAGAGTGTCCTCATTGCCCGACAACGATTTTACCGACACACATTCATCCAGCACGTGCGACCATAAATTTCCATCATATGCCATTATGGTATCACTATTTGTCCGCGGACTCTTGTAGCTAGTAAGCAATTTTCCACCAAAATACTTCACGGTGCTGAAGTTCTCACCGTTCATCCACGCATATTGCGACGGAGCCACAATGTTGGTCAGAACACGCCAGTTTGAGAAATCCACGAGATGGTCGGACAACTTACCATGCAATACCCCTGTCGTTGATGCCACATACAAGTCGTCACCATGCATATCCATATCGTTCACGTGGATGTAGGTTCCATTTTCACCTATGAACCAAGTTTCGCTTATTTCCATCCGTTCAAGGTTCAGCTTTACGATTCCAAAGTCGGTACCCAGATACGCGTAGCCGTCATTGACTATGATTGAATTTATCGATTTGCTGCTGTTTATCGACTTTTTCTTTATATCATTGATATTTGTAACCTCGTTTTCGTGTATTATGTCGATGTTTCCACTCGAATAACCGATAACAACACTTTCTGTTCTTTCATCATAGGCAATGCTCGTCGGTGTTACGTCTGACAAAATATTGAACCGGTTGTACTTTTCCACTTCTCCCGACTGCGAGTCGTATTTCACTATGCCACAGTCTGCAACCAGATAGGCTGTCTCGCCAACAACAATGACCTGCTTTCCGTTGTTGTACGAAAAATGGTCCTGCCACTGCCCCACTGCCACCTGCGCCGACGATATTATTGATATTATCAGGAAGGTAATGGTTATCACTATGGATTCTATCTTATTCATTTTCATTGGTTTTGTTCAAAAATTCCGCCAATTTCTTTGCAGCGTTTCCTCGATGACTGATTTTGTTCTTTATTTCGGCTGGCAGTTCTGCAAAAGTCTGGCTGTAGCCATCCGGCAGGAAAACCGGGTCGTAACCAAAGCCGTTGTGCCCACGGTATTCCTTGATAATCTGACCATTCACTTCGCCTTCAAAAATGTATTCCTTTCCACCAAGCAACAAGGCTATTGCAGTTCTGAACCTTGCCTTGCGATTTTCATGACCTTCCATATTAGCGAGAAGTTTCGCAATGTTGTCGTCGAAGGTTGGATGTTCGCCAGCATAACGAGCTGAATAAACGCCAGGCTCTCCATTAAGACATTCAACTTCCAGTCCTGTATCATCGGCAAAGCAGTCGATACCAAACTTGTCGTGTATGTACCGAGCTTTCTGCAAGGCGTTGCCTTCTATTGTATCCTGCTCTTCGGGAATTTCGTCGTGGCAATTGATGTCCGACAGCGACAAAATTTCTACCTTGTCACCGAGAATAGCCCTCATCTCTTCGAGCTTATGTTTGTTATTGCTTGCAAGAACAAGTTTCATATCAATGGAATTTTAGCTTTTTCAATATCTGTCGCATAATTTCGGGGAAATATAGGTTTACAATACGTTCCTTGCTGTCCTCGTAGTATGGGACCTTGGTACTTGCATAGTTTCCCGAAACAAATTCCCCTTCGGTGTTGTAGATGCTGAAATGCACACGCATGAGCCTTTGTACGTTGCGCTGACCGCTGATGTAGGGGTCGCGGTAGTCGGTCTTGATATCGAACTGATTGATAAATAGGAAATAATCGACCTTACGGCGGCTGGCAATTTCTTTCAGTACCTCGGGCTGACCTATAATTATATGCAAGTACATATCGTCGGTCTGCTGCTTGCGACCAACAAGTTCCCCGTTCTGTATTCCGGGACGTGCATTTTTCATATCCTCCTCACGTTGCTTGCGCCGAGCCTCCTCCAACTTTTCAGCACGCTTCTTGGCTAGTGCGCCCATATTTTCGGTGTCGAGTTCAAATTCAGCAAGACGAAGTTCGTAGGACATAGTTGTGTAAAGCCCCGAAATATCTGCTTCGTCTTCGCGGGTGTTATCCTTAAAAAGGTCAACCACCTCACAGGAGTCGATGAGTGAGTTTACAAGTTGCAAATTAAGCTGATAGCGGAAATATTCCATTATTTCGTCGTGAGTAAGTCCGTCGCGCTTGGCGATTTCGGCTGTGGCATCGTTGAAATAGATTCTTTCGTCGAACGGAACCACAAGAACCCGTTTCTGCCTGTTGTATCGGCTGTTGAAATCAAGGTATTCCTGACCATACGCCATTGATACACAAGAAATAAGAATCAGTAATATTTGAATTATCCGCTTCATTTTCATATCAGAAAAGATTTAGAATGTCGTTGAAGATAATGAAAACCATAAGTAGGAGCAGTATCATCAGGCCAATCCGCTGAATAATGTCCAGAGCCTTGTTCGGAAGTTTTCTGCGTGTGATGGCTTCGATTGCAAGCAAAAGTACGTGACCACCGTCGAGTGCTGGTATTGGCAGTATGTTCATGAATGCCAATATGATGGATATTATTCCCGTCAGTTTCCAGAATCTTGCCCAGTCCCATACCGGTCCATAAACCTTGGCGATTCCGATTGGTCCCTGCAGGCTTTCGCGGGCTTTCTCCTTACCGCTGAAAATCAGCCCGAAGCCCTTGATGTTGGCGTAGAGCGTTTCCATAGCATCGCGCCAGCCGTACTTCATTGCGCTTGCAAGCGTGTAATCCCTTGTCTCGTATTGCGGCTGCTTCACAAAGACACCGATTTTTCCAGTGCTATCGATTTCTACTGGAACTTTGTAATCTTCACCGTTGGCAATAAGTTCAAATTCAAGAGTACATCCCTTGCTGTAATTAAGCATATCGCGCATCTGACCGAAACTTATGACTTCGACGTTGCCAATTTTTAGCAGTTCCGAATTAGGCCTTATTCCTGCCCTGTCGGCTGACATTCCACTTAACACACTGTCAATTACCACCTTGTGATTGGACAAATCGAACAATGTTCCACCGCTTTTCATATAGGAATACAGAGTGTCGGGAATTTCTATTTCCTTGCGGTAGCCATTACGGTCAACGGTAATTGTGCTGGCGAAGAAAAGTTTTGCAGAGAAAACGTCCTCGTAGCGTTCAACCTCGTTTACGTTTATTTCTACAATCTTGTCGCCTGCCTCGAAACCTAGGAAGCGTCCATATTCCGACGGGTAAATACCTTCGCTTACGTTTTCGACCGGCAAGTACGACTTTGTGAATGCCAAGTGAGAGAATCCGAGTATCAGCACGGCGGCAATTACGTTCATCGTCACTCCGCCAATCATTATGATTAGGCGTTGCCAAGCGGGTTTTGTGCGGAATTCCCAGGGCTTAGGCTCTTCGGGAAGCTGGTCGGACGAGGTGGTCTCGTCAACCATACCGTCGATGGCGCAATATCCACCAAGCGGGAAATATCCTATGCCCCATTCGGTTGTGGTTTCGTCTTCATCGTATTCCTTTGGAGCATTACGGCTAAACCAGCTGAATTTCCACTTGCCGTTTACCTTTTTTGCACGGAACAAAGCAAAAGTCGGTGCGGTAAAAAACATCGGGAAGTCGAAGAATAGGTAGAATTTCTTTACCCTTACACCGAAGGCGCGGGCTGCAAGATAGTGCCCGAATTCGTGTATCACCACCAGTAGCGATAACGCTAAAAGCAGTTGTACGGTCATTGTCAGTGCTCCCATTTCCTTCCTGTGTTATTTGTTATCGCTTGAATTTTCTGTCGGATATACTATCGAGAACGAATAATCCTTCTGTATGGTATATAGATAAACTTCCTTGTTGCTGTATGAGTTGGTGCTGTATCCCGAATTTTTCACATACTGACGTTTTCCGCCGAGACCTTCCTGTACATAGTTCTGGTTGATGATGCCAGCAAAATTCTTACCTGCCTTCTGCATAAGCGGAACAAAGTAGTTGATTGCATCAGCGGCTATGTAGGCATCGGTGTTTGGCTCGCAAAGGAAAGCATTGTGGAACTTGCTTATGAACGTCTTTACATCAATGTTCTTGTAGTTGATGCTGATATCGGAATAATAGGTGTATCTAACTTCTACATAGTAGTTCGGATCGATGCTTTCGTAGTTCATAATCTTCGGGTCGGCAATGAGCGTTATCTTATAGTCGTTGCAAAGCTTGAAAACCTGTGACAGCACCCTCGTTGCGGTCATTTCGTTCTCGAAAGTCATAATGATAAGGTTTTCGGAGCCTTTTACCAATGCGCTTCCTATTGCCTCGATGCTGCTTCCATTGAAGTTAAGCTCGGTAGCCTTCACGCCTAAATTCTGAATCGCTTCCACATATTTTGACGCAGCCACTTTCGAATCGTCGGAAGTACCTTTTATTATCAAGGCATTGCAGTTCGGCATGCTTGCTGCATACTTTGCCACCTCGTTGCGAATGTCCTGCTTGCTGGGATTCAGCATTATATTGTTCGGATTGCTTTTCAGCACGTTTTCGTCGGTAACGAACGGCAAAAGCATCGGAATGCCAAGGTCCAGAGAGTTGAGATAATCGACCTGGCTCTTGTAGGCGGGACCGATTATCATGTCAACGTTGTTGAGTTTGCCTTGTTCAACCATAGTTGTAAGTATGGTGTTGTCCTTGCCAATATCGTATGCCTTAAATCTTATGTTGACATCGTCGTGCTTGAAGCTTTCGAGTGCCACAAGGCATCCAGAGTAGAAATCGACGGCACGTTCGGTGGCAGTACGTATTTTCTGCGGTACCTTGCGTTTTTCCTGATTTGCCAGGTCGCGGAGATTGGCTTCTGTTTCGAACGACATGAGCAATGCAATTGAAAAGTCCTTCTTGCCGGTGAGAACGTTAGCAGTGTCAGGCTGCTCGGCTTCTACTGGTGTTATACGATGAGTATTGTCGCCATAATTGTCGTCGCTTCCGGGTGTTACAGCCACAATTTGGTTGTCAGCGGCTTGCTTGCGCGGTACACGTATGGTTTCGCCAATCGACAGGGGTCTGTCGGCAAGAGTTGGATTTTCGGCGACAAGTTCATCAAGACTAATGTCGTACTGCTTTGTAATCTTGTACAAAGTTTCGCCCTTTGCTACGGTATGATAGATGTATTTTGCATTGTCGCGTGGCGTAATAATGTTTGGGGTTGGCTCTTCTTCCGGTTTCTTTACAATCACATTTTCATTTTTCTTTTCCTTCATAGGAAAGTAAATCTCGTCGCCTGCCCTGATACTTTCGTTACGGCTAAGTTTTGGATTAGCTTCGTAGAATTCCTTTTCGGTAGTCTCGAAGCGTTTCAGCAGCGAGTAAAGCGTTTCGCCCTTCTTCACTGTGTAAACAATATACTTTCCGTCCTTTGAGATTTCATTTTCAATCGGAATCTTAATTACCTGTCCAATAGAAAGCGTACCCGATTGCAGTTCGGGATTGGCATTCAGCACATCCTTTTCCTTAGCAGAATATGCCTTGCAAATAGAATATAAGGTTTGTCCCTGTTGCACGGTATGAAGATAGAATTTCTGACCGTTTTCAAGGACTTTTTCCTGTGAAATTTCAACATTTACCTGCGCCGACAGAGTACATGCGGCAAAAATTGCAGGGATAAGCAGTATAATGATTCGTCTAAGCATCTTGTTACTATTGTTTATCTTCCTTTTCTCGTAGTTTTGATATGTATTCATCGTAGTATTTCTGAAGGTCAACGCCTTTGTCCTGCAAGTCATCACCGAAATAAGTAAGCAGCTTCTCGATTGTCGAGTAAGAAGAGAATCCGCGCTGCACAAACATTGGATGAGTTGCGTTCTCGTCGAAAATCACAAAGGCAGGAATGCGATAGTCGGGATGCAGCAACGACAGCACTATCTGGTGTGGATGTTGCGCTTGCTTTGTCTCGTTAATGAATGTACGTCCTGCTATTACAAGGCTGTCAGTTATGTCATAAGGTATTTGCACAGGGTAGAAATTTTTGTTGATGTATTCGGACAATGCTTTTTCTTTGAACGCCCCACCGAGCATTATCTTGCTGCTTGTATTCCAGTTGGAATATATATAGAGCAGAAGTTTCTTCGGTTCGGTCTTCATTTTTTTCACAGCGGCATTGAAGTCCATCCAGTCAATAGAGCCTTCGAACCGACCAGTAGTGTCGGTTTCGGGTCGGAAAGTAGCATTGAAGCAATCCATATATTCATTCCACGGGCTGTACTTGTTTATGCGCTCGGCAAAATATATCAGCAAAGGCTCCAGATTTTCAACAGTCTGATAGCCAGGAACAGGAGCAACATTTCCCTCGAAGTCGATGAAAACTATCGTAGGGTACGACATACGTCCGCTCAGAAGCATCTGTGCAAGCAAATGCGGAGAGCGATTACCAGTCTGCAAGTTGATGAACGGCTTAAGTTCCGAAGTAACTTCTCCCGTCTTCTCGTCGGTGTGCTTTATTGGAAACATTATGGTGTCGGTGGTTTCAGCATTGAATTTCACGGGGTAGAAGTTGGCATTTATGTATGCAGCAAGCTCAGGATTGCTGAAAGTCTCGGCATCCATCTTCTTGCACCAGCCACACCAGTCGGTGTACATGTCAATCATTACCGTCTTTGGCATCGAGTCCTGCTTGCGCATAGCCTCCTCTATGCCCATCCATTTTACCTGCGCCGTAACTGCCTGTGCGCCACAGATAACCGCTATTATAAAGAACAAGACCTTTTTCATCTCATAAAAATTTAAACTGCAAAGATACGAAACAATCCTCTTATAAACGGCATCGTATCCTTAAAATTATTTTAACATCATGCTTTTTATATTGCAATGAATGTGCCGAAATGGAAGGCAAGGAGTTCAAGGGTTCAAAGTTCAAAGAGTTCAACGTTCAAAGGTTTGAGGTGGTTTGATGATTGTAGAATCGCGCCATGGCACGATTGTACTTCAAGGGTTCAAAAGTTCAAGGTTGTTTGAGGTGGTTTCAATTTGTTTATGATGGTTTGAGGTGGTTTCTACAATTTATCATTATTTTAAGTTTGCGGTTCAGAAATATTTTTTATATTTGCCATCCGTAAATAAAATTACAAACAAATTAAAAAACAAATAAGATTATGAGTGAAATCACAAAATTGAATCCACAGGGTGTATGGAAGAATTTCTATTCACTGACACAGATTCCGCGTCCATCGAAGCACGAAGCAAAGGTTGTGGCTTTTGTTAAGGAATTTGGCGAAAAGTTAGGTCTCGAAACAGTAGTCGATGAAATTGGCAACGTAATAATCCGCAAGCCTGCAACTCCAGGTATGGAAAACCGCAAGGGCGTTATCCTTCAGGGTCACCTCGATATGGTTCCGCAGAAGAACAACGAGAAGGTTCACGACTTCACAAAGGACCCGATTGAAACCATCATCGATGGCGAATGGGTACGCGCTAACCAGACAACCCTCGGTGCCGACAACGGTATGGGGTGTGCTGCTGCAATGGCTGTCCTCGAATCTAAGGATCTCGTTCACGGACCAATCGAAGCCCTCTTCACAATCGACGAGGAAACCGGTATGACTGGTGCTAACCACCTGAAAGCAGGTATGCTCAATGGCGACATCCTCATGAACCTCGACTCCGAAACCGAAGGCGAACTTTACGTTGGTTGCGCTGGTGGTGTTGACGTAAACGTTACCATGAAGTACGACGAATGCCCTGCTCCTGCTGGTTACACTGCTTACCGCATCGACGTTAAGGGTTTGAACGGCGGTCACAGCGGCATGGACATCAACATTGGTCGTGCAAACGCAAACAAGCTTTTGGTTCGCTTCCTCAACCACTGCCTCTACAAGACCGATATGCGTCTTGCTGAAATCAAGGGTGGTGACATGCGCAACGCTATTCCACGCGAGGCTTACGCAGTAGTTCTCATTGCTAATGCCGACTGCGCTAACTTCGAGGCTGAAGTTGCAAAGTTCGACGGCTACTACAAGAGCGAATTCGCTGCAACCGAAAAGAGCATTACTCTTTGCGCTACAAAGGTTACTATGCCTGCAAAGGTTGTCGAAAAGGAAATCGGCGAAAAGATTATCAAGGCTACATTCGTATGTCCTCACGGAGTTGTAAGAATGAGCGACTCGATGCCTGGTTTGGTTGAAACGTCGAACAACTTGGCAATTGTTGAGTGCAAGGACGGCAACTTCTCGGTTAAGTGCCTCACCCGCAGCTCGGTAGAATCGGCTAAGAAGGGTACTATGTACAAGATTGGTACGGTTTTCGACCTCATCGGTGCACATGTTGAATTCTCAGGCTCGTACCCAGGATGGAATCCAAACATGAATTCGCCAATCCTCAACACCATGAAGGACTGCTACAAGCGTCTGTTCAACGAAGAAGCAAAGGTTATGGCTATCCACGCTGGTTTGGAATGCGGTCTGTTGGGCTTCGTTTATCCTAACTGGGATATGATTTCGTTTGGTCCGACAATCGAACATCCGCACTCACCGGTTGAGAGAGTAAATGTTGCTTCGGTTGAGAAGTTCTGGAAATTCTTGGTTGAAACCTTGAAGAACGTTCCGGTAAAGTAAGATTTGGAATTATTTAAATAGAAAAGGCGGAGAAATCCGCCTTTTTTGTCTTATAATCTATTAATTTTCAGCATTAATGTTTCTTATCTGATTTGTTCAGTTCGTACAACTTCATATAGCGCAAAAAAGACGCACTGGCGTTCAGCACCGACAACACAAAACCTTTATATCCGTAAAATATTCCTCTGCGGAAAAAATAATTCATGTTGAAGGTATGAATAAACTTTAGTATTGCAACGATTACACATGTCTTTTTGCCTGCATCATGCTTCTGCTGAGCCGACAGACTTGTATAGCGGTTCATTTTATCTATTATCGACGACATTGTGGTTGCCGTGTAGTGCTTCATTGCATCCTTTATGTAAAGTTTTTGGGTATCTGGCTTAATCTCAACGCCTTCATGAACCATATTTTCGTTGAAGCAAGTGTATTTGCGATTGAAAATTCGCCATACATAGTCAGGATACCAGCCACAGCACTTCATACAGCGGTCGCCGTAGTAGTTAAGACGCGAAAGGGCAACGACAGTATTTTCGTTCAGTTGCATTGCGTTTATTTTGGAAACAATTTCGGACATAAGCACCTCATCGGAGTCAATGCTCAATATCCAGTCGTTGGTAGCGTGGCTCACGGCAATATTTTTCATCTTGCCGAACCCGTAGAAATTCGGTTCGCTGAAAACCTTTACGTTTGGATACTTGCTTGCAATTTCGAGCGTTGCATCTGTACTGCCATTGTCAAGCAGAACGACCTCGCCGAACTGGTGTAACGATTCAAGGCATTCGCCAATTGTTTTCTCTGCGTTCTTGACGAGTATTACTGCGCTTATGTTATCGGTGTTCTGCATTGCAATTAGGGTTAATTCCGGTGCAAAAATAATTATTATTGTTGTGGTAGAAATATTTTTTGTTATTGCTACCCGATAAATCATGCGTTGTCACAGTTTTTGCATTGCTTACTTCGACTTCGCTCAGCACGAGTTGCTGCAAAAACATGCGCCAACGCTTTATAATGAACATATTGTTCTATATATATGTAACCTCTCCGAGGTTAATATTTTTGCACAAATACAAACCATAAAATTCATTGGTGTTGTATGGAAGACATTCAAACATTGGGTGGCTAAAAGTCTAGCAGAAGACCAGTCTGTCTGCAAGACTGCAAGGCGGTTGGACTGTTAGACAGCAAGCCTGTTAGCCTTCGAGCCTGCAACCCCAAACATATAAACACAGAAACGGCATAGCCATTCAACGGCGTACTTCGACTGAGCTCAGCACAAGTAGCCCTCAACGAAGTTAACCTTTAGCTCGGCGTAAGCCAACCTTTAGCTCAACGAAGTTAAACGCCGTAGGCATTGAAACCGCCCCTTCGACTGACGCTCAGGGAGCTATGCTTTCAAACACCGTAGGCATTGTAACGGCGAAGCCATAAAAAAACTGCGCAGCACCCGAAAGTACCACGCAGCTACATTATGAAAACAAAACTTTATACAAGTCCTGAGAATCCCATGAAAGCCAAAGCAAGGATACCAGCAACTACGAGAGCTGCAGGAACACCCTTCATGCCTTCTGGAATCGGGAGCTTTGCCATGTGTTCGCGGATACCTGCGAAGATTACCAATGCAAGCATGAAGCCCAAAGCGGTACCTATTGCGAATACTATTGCCGGCAAAAGCGATGTTGCATCGAGTCCCATTGAGTTGTAAGTTCCGTTGCCAACCAATATTGCAACACCAAGTATTGCGCAGTTGGTGGTGATAAGCGGAAGGAAAATACCGAGTGCCTGATACAGCGACGGGCTTATCTTCTTGAGGATAATCTCAACCATCTGTACGAGGGCAGCGATGATGAGGATGAATGCAACTGTCTGCATAAACTGAATTCCCAACGGATTGAGGATGTAGGTCTGCACGAGCCATGTCACAATGGTTGCAAGAGTCATTACGAACAGGACTGCGCTTCCCATTCCTACAGCCGTCTTAACCTTTCCCGATACGCCAAGGAACGGGCATATTCCGAGAAACTGGGCAAGCACGATGTTATTTACGAGCATTGCCGATATTATAATGAGTATGTATGCCATAGTCGTAAATTTTATTTGTTAAACCTTCTTACTACTGCTATAAAATATGCCAATCCGAAGAATGCACCCGGAGCAAGCACGAATACGAGGATTCCGTCGGCCTGCATGAACTGCCATCCGAAGATTGACAGGCTACCGAGAATTTCGCGTACAGCACCCAATATCATAAGTGCAAGTGCGTATCCGAGACCCATTCCCAAACCATCAACGCAGGATGCCCAAACGCCGTTCTTCGATGCAAAAGCTTCTGCACGACCGAGAACTATGCAGTTTACAACGATAAGCGGAATGAACAAGCCCAATGTCTCGTAAATGCCCGGCAAGTAGGCCTGCATAAGCAGGTCGATTACCGTTACGAACGATGCAATTACAACAATGTACGATGGAATACGCACCTTGTCGGGGATAAGGTTCTTGATTAGCGATATTACTATGTTGGAGCATACGAGGACAAATGTCGTCGCAAGACCCATGCTCAAGCCGTTGATTGCCGATGTGGTGGTTCCCAGTGTCGGGCAGCAACCGAGCAACATTACCAATACGGGGTTCTCCTTTATGAAACCCTTAGTGAAATTCTTCCAGTTATTCATTGTCCTGTCCTCCTTCTTCTTTAAATGTTACCTCAATGCTGTTTTCATCAGTCTTACGTATTGTAGAAACATTTGTCAACGTATCGCATTTGAGGTCACTTTTAATGATTAAAGTATCGGTAGATACGCAGCTGCCAACTGTATTAACGTATGTTGCGTAAGCCTTGTTGAGAGCATCGCAGAAAGCACGCGACGAGATTGTTGCTGCTGTGATAGCGTCAACATCGCCACCGTCCTTGCTAACCTTTGCTGGGGTAGAAAGGTCTTTACCGATTACATTGCCTTTTCCGCCTTCCTGGAACCAGTCGCCCATCTTCGAACCAAGACCAGCGGTTTCCTTATGTTCCAGAACGGTGTATCCGAAAATCTTGCCTTCGGTATCGAAACCGACCAGAACCTTTACATCGCCGCCGAAACCCTTGTCGGTAACAACCTCGACAGCTGTTCCAACTAACTGTTCGTTAGCGTCGAATGCCTTGTAGGTAGGAACACCTTCAACTTCTTCGGCTACCTGATGGTCGAATGCAGGGAGCACCTTCATAAGACCTTCGTTCAACTTCTTTTCTTTCACCTGTGCAATAGGCTCCTGGGTAAAGTAATATACGAAACCGAGAGCCACGGCTGCCACTACTGTAATCACGAACAGCGTGAGCACCATATTTATTAAAGAACTTTGTTTCTTTGCCATGATAATTCTTTTTTAGGTTCCACAATTATTTCTTTACCTCTTCCTTTGGCGGTTTTACAACCTCACCGAAACGCTTCGGCTTGCACCAGTTGTTAATCAGCGGAACAAGTGCGTTCATAATAAGGATTGCGAACGACATACCTTCCGGATACGAACCCCAGGTTCTGATTAAGATGGTGATGATACCAATACCAACACCGTAAACCAGCATTCCCTTGCCAGTCATTGGCGAAGTTACCATATCGGTTGCCATGTAGATAGCACCGAGCAGGGCACCACCGGCGAGTATATGGAACAGCGGGTCGGCGTACTTGGTCGGGTCAACGCCCCAGAGGATTGCCGAGAAAGCAGCCATAGTTCCGAGAACTGCAACTGGAATATGCCAGGTTATAACCTTGCGGATAAGCAGGAAGATACCGCCAAGTAGCAGTGCTATCGCCGACATTTCGCCGAGCGAACCGCCCATGTTGCCGATAAACATATCCATATAGTTGTAATCAACCATCTGACCTTCGTTGAGAAGTCCCAGTGGTGTTGGACCTGTTACTGCATCGAGAGCCTTGATGTCCCAAATTGGTTCCGGAGTTGGCCAGGTGGTCATCTGCGACGGGAACGAAATGAGCAGGAATACACGACCTACGATTGCAGGGTTGAACGGGTTGTTGCCCAATCCGCCGAAAGTCATCTTTGCAATGCCTATTGCGACGATTGCACCTATAACAATAATCCACCAGTCGAGGTTTGCAGGAACATTGAATGCAAGAAGCATACCTGTTACAATTGCCGAACCGTCGAAAATAGTGGTCTTTCCCTTCAATAAGAACTTCTGAATCAGCCATTCAACAGCCATACAAGCAACTATCGAGATGAGAGTAACTCTGATAGCGTTCAGACCGAAGAAGTAAACCGATACGCAGAAGGCCGGTAACAGCGCAATTACCACGCTGTACATTATCTTTTTCACCGACTCGTTGCTGTGAACATGCGGTGACATTGCGATTGCTAATCTATTATCTGCCATAGCTGTTACTATTTTTTAGACCTTAAAATTTTTGTTACTGTCGCTTTACCGTAGCGGATGTAGTCGGTAATAGGAATTCCTGCCGGGCAGGTGAAGCTGCACGAACCGCATTCGATGCAGTCGAGCACTCTTTCTTCCTTCAAAGCGTCGAAGTCGCGAATCTTGGCGAGGTTCTTGAGCAAGTAAGGTTCAAGACCCATACAGCAAGCGCTTACGCACTTTCCGCAGCGGATGCAAGCATTTTCTTCCATACGGACGCTTTCGCTCTGCTTGAACATCAGCACGCCCGATGTACCCTTTGTTACAGGTACTTCCAACGACTTCACAGCCTTACCCATCATAGGTCCGCCGTTTACTACCTTGCCAGTGTCTTCGGGCAAACCGCCAACTGCTGCAATGAGGTGGCTCAACGGAGTACCAACCCTTGCAAGTATGTTCTTCGGCGACTTAACCGACTTTCCTGTTACAGTTACAACGCGCTCGAACAGAGGCTTGTTCTTCTGTACTGCTTCGTAGATTGCGAAGGTAGAACCGACATTCTGTACAACGCAACCAACATCGATAGGCAATGCTGGAGGAGCAGGAATTTCGCGGTTTACGGTAGCCTTGATAAGCTGTTTTTCACCACCTTGCGGATATTTAACCTTCAAAGGCATAACTGTGATTCCGTATTTCTTAGCAGCTTCGGTCATCTTGGCTATTGCATCGGGCTTGTTGTTCTCGATACCGATAATGATTTTTTCGGCACCGGTAGCCTTCTGTATAATCTTGCAGCCAACCATAATTTCTTCGGTATGCTCGAGCATAAGACGGTGGTCGGCAGTAAGGTAAGGTTCGCACTCGACACCATTTATAATAAGGTGCTCGCACTTCTTTCCTTGTGGGATCGACAACTTAACGTGTGCCGGGAAAGTTGCACCGCCTGTACCAACTATACCGCATTCAGCAATCTTGGCGCGGATTTCTTCGGCCGACATTGTGATTTCGGTCTTCAGGTCGGGAGTACGGTCGATGGTTTCAAGCCATTCGTCGCCCTCGACATTAATGAAGATACAGGTATTCTTGTAGCCCGATGTATCGATGGTCTTCTCAATCTTTGCAACAGTACCCGATACCGACGAATGTATGTTTGCCGATACGAATCCAGTGCTCTTTGCGATGAGCTGACCAACCTTTACAGTGTCGCCTTTTGCAACAACCAGTTCGGCAGGAGCACCTATGTGCTGAGCAATAGGAATCATGACCTGCTTGGGCAGTTCTATTCTTTCGATAGGATTTCCTTTTGAAATCTTATTTTCTTGTGGATGAACACCACCTTTTGGAAAAGTTCTTAACACGATGAGTCCTCCTGAGTTTAGTTGTTATTTACATTGTTTTCTACCACTATGGCTCCTGATTTTGAAGTTATTTTCGCACCACAAAATTCACAGAACGTACTATCTTCTGCAATCATCTTTCCACAATTCGGACATTTAAAAGTAGCCGTTGTTTCTTGATTTTCAGAAACCTGTTGTACTTCTGGTTTAGATGCAGCCTGTTGTACAGGAGCTGGCTGTGCTTCGGGCTTCGGAGCAGGCGGAGTTGCCGGCTTAGGCGGGAAGTTTACAGCGTTGATTGCACCTGTCGGGCATTCTGCAACGCACTTGCGGCACGACTTGCACTTTGTGAAGTCGATATATGCAACATTGTTCTCGACGGTGATAGCCTCGAACGGGCAAACCTTTGCGCACTTGCCGCAACCGATACAAGCGGTCTTGCAAGCCTTCATAGCTTCGGCACCCTTGTCCTTGTTGATGCAGCCTACATAAACACGACGGTCGTTCTTGCCACGAGGTCTTACCTCGATAACACCGCGCGGACACATCTTGGCGCAACCGCCGCAACCACCGCACTTGTCGTAGTCGATTTCGGGAAGACCCGTTTCCTGGTTAATAGATATTGCACCGAAATGGCATCCGGCAACGCAGTCGCCATAGCCAAGGCAACCGTACTGGCAACCGGTGTCGCCGCTCGATGTAGCGTGAGCGATAGCGCAGGTCTTGGCTCCGTCGTAGGTCGAAGTCTGCGGACGCTTATCGTGTGAACCGCAGCATCTAACGACTGCAACCATAGGTTCCTTTTCCTCGGCTACAAGTCCCATAACGGCAGCAACCTTGCTCATGGCTGCATTACCGCCTGCTGGGCAGTACTTGCCATCGAGATTACCGCTTTTCACAACGGCTTCCGACAAACCCCTACAACCGGGGAATCCGCATCCACCGCAATTTGCACCCGGCAGGCACGCTTCCACTTCGTCGATGCGCGGGTCCTCTTCTACCTTGAATTTCTTGGCGACAAAGAACAGTATTATTGCTAACACTATTCCTAGCGCACACAAAGGTATCACAGTCCAAATTACAATCTCCATAAATTCACTGATTTTAAATTATTAATTTTTGTTTCTGATTTCTATGTTTTAAAGTTTCTGGGTTTCTAAGTTTCATTGTTCTCGCTCCCTGAGCTTGTTGAAGGGGCGGAATCGAAAGAAAGGCTTTTCTCAATTCTGAAGTTAAAAACCTTCTTTATCCTGTCCCGCAGCAGATACAGCACAACGTAGTATGCCGTGAGCAGTACCAGCGACACCAAGGCGGCAATTCCCTCGTTCACACCGACGCCAATCAGCACGAAAAGTCCAATCATCACCACTACAAACGGAAGCACATAGCCGATAAGCACGGCCTTGGTGCCCATCGTCTGCGTCATCTTTACATTTACCTCGTCGCCTACGGAAATTTCCTGTCCTTGCATAAGCTGGGCCTCGACGACCCTGCTGCCCGATTCGCTTGATCCGCAGAACGATGTAGCCTTGCAGGTGGCGCAAGCCGACGACACCATAATCTCAACGATGGCGGTGCTGCCAGCGATTGACTTCACTGTTCCCTTGTGCGATATTTCTGCCGATTCGGGCATTTTACAAATTCAATAATAATTGATTGCAAAAATAGATTAATAAATGTTTTTATGCAATAATAAATTTAAGGAAATTTTAAGAGAGAGAAAATGTACCGTAAATCATAGTAAATCGCCTTAACACAAACATGTGTGATACAATATTGTATGACACATGTTTGTGTTAGATTATTTCCGACAAAAACAATATAAACATTTTACGAACATTTACGCAGATAGTCCATTATTAATCAACATAATACACATAACACAACATTGTGTGATACAAATTTGTATAACACAATGTTGTATTATCAAAAAAAGTCATATATTTGCAGTCAGAAACAACTTTAAACATGGACAAGATATTTCTATTCGGAGAATCTATTGGCGACAACAACTTCATAGGAAGGGAAGCCGAAATAAAACGACTTAAAGCCAACTTTACGCATGGTATAAACACTATGCTTATTTCACCACGCAGATGGGGAAAAACATCTTTGGTCAAGAAAGTTGCAAAAGAGGTTAAAAGCGATAAACTAAAGGTCGTTTTCATGGATATTTTTTGGTGCAGAAGCGAATACGATTTCTATAATGTCTTTGCAGAGGCTGTGCTAAGGCAGACAGCAAGTCGTTTTGAGGAGTTTGTTGATACGGCGACATCTTTTCTCGGCCGCATAGTTTCAAGGGTTGCGCTATCACCCGACCCTAACTCCGAAATCTCGCTTTCGTTAGGCATTACACCCAAAACTCACACTCCTGAGGAAATTCTTGAGTTACCTGAACGCATTGCGACAAAAAAGAAATGTCATATTGTGGTTTGCATAGACGAGTTCCAGCAGATTGGCGAATTCGAAAAGTCGCTTTCGGTGCAGAAAAGGATGCGCTCGGTATGGCAGCACCAGCAAAACACAAGCTATTGCCTATTCGGGAGCAAGAAACACCTGCTCGAAAACATATTCCAGAGCCGTAGCAACCCGTTCTACAAGTTCGGCGACATTGCACCGCTCGACCCTATTCCTATAGAGACATGGATTCCATACATAACCAAAGGATTTGCCAAGGAAAACAAAAAGATAAGCGACGATTTTTGCAAACGGATTTGCGAAATTGTAAAATACAACCCTTCGTATGTTCAGCAACTTTCGTGGCTTACACTATTAAACACCGAAAAAGATGTGACCGAAGATATTTTCAAGCAGTCGGTGGATGACCTAATAAAAGAAAACACACAACTTTTCCTGCAGCAAACCGAAAGTCTCACTTCATACCAGACGAATTTCCTCCGCGCACTGCTTGATGGCATAAGTAAAGATTTCGGAATAAAGGAAATACGCGAAACATACTCACTTGGAACCTACAGCAACATAGCGCGAATAAAAGCCTCACTTACCGACAAGGAACTCATTGACTTTGATACTTCCGGCACCTTCATTGCCGATCCTGTGCTTGAATTGTGGCTGAAAAAAATATTGTAACCGATGAACGAAACAAAAATCATATCGCTTCTGCCGAAGTTCGACACGACATTCTTCGAGCGTTACGCCAAGATTGTACTAGTTGATTTGCTTGGTGACAAATACGCAAACCTTGTCAACCGCGACCGTCCCGACCTGCAGGACAACGAGGCTGGCATCGGCATAGAAGTTACACGTGCAATGGTCACTGGTCGCGACGATGCAATCTCGCTCATCACGGACATGGCTGGTGCCGACGACATTTCCGATAGCGACATCGAACGTATCAGGCGCTACGGCTACAGCTACGGTATCCACCGCAGACTTATGGGCAAGGTCGAAGAAGAATTCTGGTCGCTGGCAATTCCACTAAAACGTATAATCGAAAGTAAAGTGTGCAAGGTGGCAAATGGATTTTACGGCTGTTTCCGCGAATTCGGGCTATTTGTATTCTCGAAGGATGAACTTTCGCTCGAATACGCCACGCAGACAATGGACTACACCATCGAAATACAGCAGGGAAACGCAACAAAATACGCCACAATGTTCATCTTCGACACACATTCGCTCTTTGTCTGCGACCTCGTGAACGACATAATAACGCAGATAAATGTAAGTGCCGAACAATGCGAAAGATATTATATTGGTGCATTAAAATAATTTTTTGTTTTGCATTCCAATGAAAAGATTAATTTTGCGCGGTAAAAAGATTGTAAAATTTAAAATATAATAAGATGAAAAAAAGTGTTTTATTTATCATTTTAGCAGTTGCATTTGCTTTTGCTTCATGCAATTCGACATCGAATGTTTCTTCATCCAACACTGTTGCAAAGACTGCTGGTACTTCATGCGGTTCGTCGCTTGTAAACCTTTACAAGTCGTACAAGGCTGCTGGCAACAAGGTTAATATGAACGACTCCAATGTTCTTACCAATGCTATCGCTTTGTCAACAAGCATTGCTGGTTTGAAGCAGAACGGCAAGGACACTAACTACCGCAAGGCTTACATCGCTGGTATGGTACTTGGTGGGGCTGGCATTCTTACCGAAACCAAAGCCGGTCCTATTTACGACGGTCTGGTAACTTCTGCAAATGCATTGTCAGGAATCAACACATCGTCGAGTGCAAGCACACTGACGACTGCAGCAAATGCACTTAGCACAATTCTCGGATTGTTCTAATCGAAGTTAAAACGAAATAAAAATGGGCGAAAATATTTTCGCCCATTTTTATTTTTTCCCAGTATGTCCGAATCCGCCAGCTCCGCGTTCTGTTTCGTTGAGTTCTTCAACCTGAATCCATTCGGCTTGCTCGTGGCGGGCAATAACCATCTGGCAAATGCGTTCGCCGTGTTCAATCTTGAAATCTTCGGTCGAGAGGTTAATTAGGATTACTCCTATTTCACCGCGATAGTCGGCATCGATAGTGCCGGGAGTATTGAGAACTGTAATTCCGTGTTTCAGAGCAAGACCGCTACGTGGACGAATCTGCGCTTCGTAGCCTTCGGGAAGTTCGATGAAAAGTCCCGTCGGGATGAGTTTACGCGCCATCGGCTTCAGAACAACTGGTTCTGCAAGGTTTGCGCGAAGGTCGATACCTGCCGACTGCGATGTCGCGTACTGCGGCAAAGCATTTGTGGATTTGTTTACTATTCTGATTTTCATCGTGTTATCGTTTTAATAATTTCCGTTTTACTCCAGATACGACTTGTTTTACAAGTACACGCTCGTTATACATTACAACTGCAAGATATACCAGCATAAGCAATGTGTTGACAATGATTGCAATAACTGTGCTTTCGGGGTACAGGAACTCTCTCATATACTTTTCGGCGAGGAAAATTCCGACTGCCAGTGCAAAGTATCCGAAAATCGGCATAAGTTTGTATGGCACAGGATTTTTCTTTCGTCCAATCAGGTACGACAACACCATGCAGATTCCGTAACCAGCAAATCCGCCCCAAGCACAAGCCATATAACCAATTTGCGGTACAAGCAGGAAGTTGATTGCAAGCAATACAGCGCAACCTATTGCCGAAATTATTGCGCCCCAATATGTCTGGTCGGTAAGTTTGTACCAGAACGACAGGTTGAAGTATATACCCATGAAAATTTCCGCCATCATCACAATAGGAACAGCAGCAAGACCTTCCCAGTAGTCTCTGCTGATGATAAACTTCAATATATCAATGTATGACATTACCGCCACGAATGCCAGTAGTGTGAAGATGACGAAATACTTCATCACCTTTGCTTGCATATCCTTGCTTTTCTTGGCTTCCTCGCGGTTTTCGCCAAACACAAACGGCTCGTATGCGTAGCGGAAAGCCTGTGTTATCATCGCCATAATCATTGCAATCTTCACGCAGGCACCATATATGCCAAGCTGTGTTTCGCCTTCTTGTCCGGGAACGATGAAGCGGTAACAAATCTTGTCGGCAACTTGGTTCATAATGCCTATGATTCCGAAAATCAGCAACGGCCAGGTGTATTTCCACATTTCCTTCATAAGCTTGCCGTCGAAACCATTGCGCAGAGCTTTTAGTTCGGGTATGAATCCAAAGGTTACTAGTGAGGTGCATATTAGGTTCACAACGAAAATGTAACCTACATTATAGCTCGGATTGTACCATCCCATAAGCGAAGGACACCATTCGCACATTTTTGGTGCAAGCAGGAAAATGAAGAGGTTCATACCTATATTAAGGAATATGAACAATAGTTTCAGTGCGGCGAACTTTATTGGACGCTTCTGGTAGCGCAGATAGGCGAACAGTATTGCCTGGAATGCATCTATTGCAATTACAATCGCCATTATTTCAATGTATTCGGGATGGTTGGCATAGCCAAGCGCCTCAGAAATCCAAGGCAGACAAACCGAGCATAACGCAATAAAGGTAAGAGCAACAACACCTACTGAAATCAGCGAAGTGGAGAACACTTTGAGCGGATTAGCGCCTTCCTTGTTGGCAAAACGGAAGAATGTGGTTTCCATTCCGAAGGTTAGAATCACAAGGATAAGGGCTGTGTAGGCGTAGATGTTGGTAACAACTCCGTACCCGCCCGATTCGGCTGTAATCTTGTAGGTGTAGAGCGGAACCAGCAGGTAGTTGAGGAATCGTCCGATTATGCTGCTAAGCCCGTATATAGCGGTATCGCCGACTAATTTCTTCAGTTTTCCCATCTTGACTATATATAAAAAAGAACACAATCACCCAAATGCTTGGATAATTATGCTCGGCAAAAACAATAAAATTATTATTACTATCTTCTCTTGTGCCTTGGTTCGTCAGAAACTGTGAGTTTCTTTCTTCCCTTTGCTCTTCTTCTTGCCAATACCTTGCGTCCTTCAACGGTTGACATTCTCTCTCTGAAACCGTGTTTGTTTCTTCTTTTCCTCTGTGAAGGTTGAAATGTTCTTTTCATTGCCTTATAATATTTTATGTTTTACAATTAAGTTTCTTTCCCGTAAAATTTGGACTGCAAAATTACTGCTATTTTTTTAATCCACAAAATTTTGTTCATATTTTTTAACTCCAGAGCCCAACAAACATCAAGCTATTGATTGTCAATAATATACACACTTTTAATGCTTATCAATAGAACACAACAAAAATGTCATCGTAATACACTGGAGCCTCAATTGGATTGAAAGGATAAATCTTAAACCTTGAATATTCACTGAAATTATCTGGAAGTTCGAAATTCATTACAAGTTCAACCCATTCGTTTGTCTTATGAGTCTTGTCCATTATCCTTCGCGAATCCCATATCATTTCCTTTTCACCTGTGTCGTCAATTATTTCCAAAGCAAGACATGGATTTCGAATCACCTCGGTCTGGTAAACCTGTAATACCACAAAAATATTCTTAGCCCAAGAAACCTTACTTATGCTATCCTCCAGCGTAACACCATATCGACTATCAAAATACACTACCGAAGAATGAGTTCCAGAATAATACTTTTCAGAAGTAATTGTCTGCGACTGCCCCCAGTTGGAATTTTCACAGTCGTTATAATAAAATACAGCCTTCTTAAAATCGGATTTATCAAAACCATATTTGTTACCTACATACTTGAAAACATACAATACCATTCCTGTATCAAAACCAGAATAGTACTCACACAACTTTTCGGTAAACTTAGGAATCGACTGCGACTGATATTCAAAACCAAGTTTGGCAAGTACATCAAACGGACTTTTACCAGCAAATTCGCCTACGCATACCATCTTTTCCAAGTCACATTTTCGACAAGTGAAAAAGTTTTCGGCATCGGGCTTCAGCAAAAATCCAATACCATATATATTTGTAAATTTATGCATCGTGGCATTGTCGTTCTTGTAGAATCCACTTATTGCGCCAAAAGGTCCATATGGATTCGAATCTGGACCATGTATAATATTGACTTTCTGGTTTTTAAGATTGTCATTAATGTATTTGGCAAGATAAAATTTCTGATAGCCAGCCGACTTGGTCATATTAGCACCAAGTCCAACAACATTTACAGCAGCAAACAATATTATAAATGCATAGCATGTTATTTTCCATAGTTTTTTACCACCAAGGTGCTTGTCAATCAGTTCGAATGCCGACATAAGTATTGCTGGGAAAAGAAATGCCATCGGAAACATGAAGCGGACTTCCTTGTGCGCTATAAACGAATGAATGACAATGAAAGGAACAAAACACCACAAATAAGGATTTCTCGGATTGCGAACCAAAAGATATAATATCGCAACAGCCAAAGGAATCCCTATCCAATATATAGGATACGATACTAGATTGTACAAGTAGAACCACCAAGGCGACGAGCCGAACTTGTCGGCACTTACTTCAGAATTTACCTTTACATACTTGTATGGTGCAAACACAAAATTACCATAAAACCAACTGTCAACGCCTACACCTAAAGCCATATATGTCACAGCGAAAGATATTGCCGGCACAATAAAATACTTCCATCCGCGCTTGTCGATAATCAAAGCCCACAAGCCGAAACCGAATATCGCCACTCCCATCTGGAAACGGAAGATAAATGACAATGCAAGGCAAAAACCGAATAGTATGCGAGAAATGACACTCTCCTTTCCCGAAAAATATATTGCTAAAGCAAACAAAAGGGAAATAGCGCCAAACGTTTCCGACGAGAAACGGCACGCAATATATGGGACAAACCACATCAGCAGTGATAATGCCAGATAAATTGTGCGATACCTTGTTTTTTGTATTCGACGGGCGGTACTTCTGACGAAAAGTAATATTGCCACAAACGAAATCATGGCAGTAAAAAGCCGCATCACAAGTGCCTGCACATATGGGTCAGTCACTGAAATGCATTTGAAAAACTGCAAGAAACCAAGACAAATTGTCGGTTGCAACATCGGACGAATCTGCACATCATATTCCCAAGCGACAAGCGGAGTAAATGTTTCCGACTTCAGTCCGGCGTATTCGATAATCTGGAAAAGTTCGTCGGCATGATGGTAACCATAGTTGACGTATGCAGTAATCATGTATATGACAAATGCAATCGCTGAAATTGCAATGCAAGTTTTTCTGTCGTCAGAATATCCGAACAGTCTATTCTGCATAAAGCATGACCTTTACGATTTTTGTGCCTTTGATTTCCAGAATCCTAAAGCGGTAGGAAACATCGTTGTCGTTGATAGTGACAATCTCTCCCATCTTTGGAAAGTTGCCCGAAAAATACATGATATAGCCTGCAATGGTTTCATATTCGTCCGATTCGGTAAGCGAGTAGCCGTATTCCTCGTTGAAAGTCTCCACATCGAGCAGTCCCGACATGATATAGTTTCCGTCCTTGTTGACCACCACCGACAATTCAGGAGAATCGTGCTCGTCCTCAAACTCGCCAAAGATTTCCTCAAGAATATCCTCAACTGTAACAATTCCGCAGGTGCTTCCAAACTCATCCACCACCACGGCGATGCTTCGGTTGTTCTTTATCAGGCGACCAAAAAGTTTCTTTGCCGACATAGTTTCGGGCACCACCAGTATCTGACGCATGATGTTACGTAATTTCTGCGGATTCTTGAAAATGTCCTTTATGTTCACATAACCGATTATATCATCAACATTCTCCTTATAAACCAGCAAGTTAGAATGTCCAGTCTCAACAAACATCTTTCGCACATTCTCTACCGACTCGTTTACAGGCACGGCAAGAATCTTGTTTCTCGGCACAATGCACTCACGCAACTTTATTGACGAGAAATCCATTGCATTATGGAAAATCTTGAGCTCCTGCGACGACTTTGCCGAATTTGAAAGTTCGGCGCCATTGCCAATAATATCTTCTATATCAACCCTACTGAACATATTGTCCTTCTGATGGTCGTCGATTCTTATTCCGAAGATTCTAGCAATAAGCCTTGCGAACAAAACCGAAATCGCCACTATAGGATAAAACAGCAAGTAGAAGAATGCCACAGGTACTGCAAAAGTACTGAGAGCCGAATCGCTAAGGATACGGAACAAGGTTTTGGGTAGGAATTCGGCAAAAAACAGCACAATGACCGTCGCAATAATAGTCTGCAGAAGAAGGATGAGCAATTCGTTGTTCAATGGAGCAAGCGGTGCTGCCAGCAATTTTGCCAGAAAAATAGTATAAATAACATTGGCAAGATTGTTACCGACGAGCATTGTTGAAATGTACTGCGACGAATTCTTTGTTATAAGTGCCAGCACCTTCGAGTTGAAACTGTCCTTCTTGATGGCAATCTCTAGTTTCAGTTTGTTGGACGTTACAAATGCAATCTCCATCCCCGAAAAGAAAGCGGAGAGCACAAGCGCCAGCACTATGATTATCCAGGTTATCATTATTTATCTCCGTTTCGTCTTTGCTCGCGACGTTCCTCGTTGCGACGCTGCATGAAGCGCATGATGAACATTCCTGCACTTATTACAGCCATTGCGTAAAATATCCAAACGTTAGATACGCTGTCGAACTTGGTCTGATAGTATATGCCGGCTGACAGGCAGAAAATTGCCATAACCACCCATAGGCATTCGACTACAATCCTAAAAATCCTCTTGCTACTCATCCTTTATACTTATTACACCGGCAGGCTTCAGTATTTTCCATTCCGAAAAGTCCTGGTTCGACTCGAAGCCATCGCCAGTCAAAATTTCATCTTCAGTAGTTATCCTGACGTACTTATCCGAATACACAAGTTCCTTTTTCATATCCCAGTACATCAGTTCCGTATTTATCTTTTCGTTTCGACTAATATTGTCAACCTCAACGTCCGACTTTATCTCCCACAATTCCTTCTCTATCAAGAATCGGGCGTACGAACACCTAAGCGTTGCCGTGACAGAGCCATAACCGTCGAAAAATCTGACATTCAAGCCATACCGATATTCATCGTATTTCAAGTTCTGCCCTTCGAAACGAGACAACTCCTTTGCCTTCAGTTCGACCATTACCCTTCCCGAATCGCTATATACCGTCTCGAATCCGAAGACAGAAAATGTAGGCATATTTGAACGCTTGGTAAGCAAGTTTACCTTGTCGATGTCGTTCTTGCATGAAACAAATATCGTACTTGCAACAATTGCAAGCACGATACCTGTCTTTAAAAATATTTGCTTTAAGTCTGACACTACTTGATGAACCTTGCAGTGGTAGTCTCGTTAATCCAGCACCCTACGGTTACAGTTGCACCAGCCTTCATATCAGCCCAGAATGCATCCGATTCCTTCGGGAAGTATGCAGAGTAGGTCGAAATAAGCTTGTTAGCTTCTTCGGCAACCGAAGGATCTACGCTCTTAGCCTTCTGGAACTGGTCAACAACAACCCAGTAAACCCATTTGTTCTCGAAAGCATCGTTACCGCAACCCTTGCCACCTGCTGCATAAACCCTACCTATCAAGAGATAAGCCTTACCGTAGTTCGGGTCAACTGCCAATGCGCTGCGTGCAGCCTGACGAGCCTTTTGGTAATTGTTCATGCCAGTGAAGTACAAGAGACCAAGTTCGTAGTACATGTCGGCCTTCTTCTCATTGTTCTCTTCGAGAGAAATTGCCTCGTTGTAGTATTGTTCAGCCTTGCCAGATTCACCGCGCTTGAAATAAGCCTGTCCGATTGCGTGTGCTGCGGCAGAACTCTTTTCATTTTCGTACATTACGATTGCAGCGCGCATATAAAGGTCAGAAAGCTTGCACTCGTCACTGTTGCCGTTTCTAAGAAGCTTAACAATCTTAGTTGCCAATTCAACATTGTTCGGATCGGCCTCGAACTTAGGCGAGAACACGTCAATTATAGACTTGCAGTCGGCAGCGCTGCTGTTGACAAACAATTCTTCTACAGCGGTTGCTGCATCAGAAATCTTAGTCTTCTTGTCCTCCTTGGTTTCCTTTTCCACCTGCTCGGCAAGTGCATCGGAAATCGAAGAATAAACATTTACCATTGTTTCCTTGCTGATTTCTTCCTTGTCGTAACGATTCAAAGCAACAACCATGTACAACTTGAGCACACCATAGTTTGCCGAATTGCCTGCAAGCTCAAACACACGTGCACACATATCGTAAACCTCGGTCTGATTTTGCGGACGATACTTGTTCAGCATAATAGCCTTTGAACCAAGATATGTAGCTTCCTGTCCATACAACTGGATCCTCTTGTCGTAAATAATGAGCAAGGTGTCGATTGCTGCTTCACGAGCTTCGCCTTCCCTTGTTGCAATTACGTTTTCAAGGATTGTCGGACCCTGTATAAAAATATTCTTGGTAGTCTTTTCGCTAACCCTGTCGTCACAATTTTCAAAGCACCATTTCCAAGTCGGATATGCGTCCTTGTAGTTCTTCTGGTTGTAGAATTCCGTGTACGTGGACATATTTACTGTAAAATCATCCTGCGCAAACACACCAGCGGAAAAGAACATACCCGCTATCATCACCAATGTTAAAACTCTAACTTTCATAGCTATAAATTTTTAATCAATTCTACTTTTTACAAACCAACGGTCAACTAAACTTAAGTTGACACCAACAATAAAATAGGTTTCCTTTACTAAATCATTTTTTAAAGAGCCTCTCTCCCCGACCTGGAAAGTAACGTTGAATACCGTCTTTCCGTGCCGCGGTTTAAATCCTACTCCAAAAGTAATGCCATAATCTGGAACTGACAGTTTTCCGCTATCCATATTTATGTATGAGTTATTGAAAAACAGACCCATACGATAGGATGAAGACTCCCAAAGATTTTTTGGAGAAAGCCTGTTAGGAGTATATTCCACGCCCAAAGCAGCACCTATGCTATTGTCTAACGAGTCGCATACACCAAAGAATTTGCTATCCTTCCAGTTCTGCATAGTAAAGTCGGCTGCCACCGACAATTTATCCTTATAGGTATAGCAAGCTCCAAATCCTATAGTATGTGGCAGACCTATTTTGCCTTTCACATCACCCTCCTGATGAATGGTGTCGATGACAGTAGTCGCAGCGCTTGCCAAAGTGTTGTAAACCAATGTTGACTGCTTTGCATTCAGGTCGCGGTTGTAGCCATAGTAGGCACCAAGTCTCAGATTGTCCTCCCCGATATGGATATTGTATTTCAGTCCGACATCGAAAGTAACATCGGAAATCTTAAATGTCTTCTGGCAGAACGAATTGATGTAAGTACCAACGGTATCGTTCACGAAAGCAATGGCATTGGAATGGTAAATCTTTCCGAAAAGATAGGATACGCCAACACCCAGGCTCAAGTCCTTAATCGGGTTGAACGCATTGGAGAAGAACACCTTGTTGAGCCCACCGTCACCTGCATAAACGTAATTCTTGTCGATGCCAAACGAATTGTCCGCCGAGTAAATCGAGTAGCCCACATTGCTGTAAGGTGTTATGCCGAGAGCCATCTTCCACCATTTTGTGCAGGCGAAACCAACGGCAATCTGCGACAATTCGGCATCACTCTTTATTTTCGACGTCTGCGGATTTGAGATTGAATACTTGCGCAACCCTGCATCGAAACCAAAATTGAATATGAAAGTCAAGGTGTCAATATCACCGATGCCAGCAGGACTTTTATAGTTGACATCGTACATAAACGGAGTAGCATATCCCACGCCACCCATCGACGAGTTGCGAGCCTGCGAATTTGCATTTACATCGCCAATGCCGTAACGCGAATACGGCGAACCAACGTGTCCCTGCGAAAAGGAAAACACGGTGACCGACAATAGGCAAGCTAGCAATAATAATCGTCTAACAACCATTATATTCCAATATTTCATTCAATCCAAAAGCCACCAAATATGGCTCTGCAAAATTATTAAAATTAATTCGGTTTTCAAAGAAAAAGCTATCGCCACCTGTAAAAACGACCAAAAGGTCATTGAACCTATGGCTGAATTCTTTCACAGTGCCTTCAATTTCGTAAAGCATACCGTTCTGAATACCAATGGTTATTGCCTCTGTAGTGTTCGTTCCGAACAAGCCGTCGAGAGTTTTATCCGCATTCAATAACGGAAGTTTTCCTGTAAAATTGTGCAGTGCACGAAACCTTGTTTTCAGTCCTGGCGAAATATTTCCGCCAAGATATTCGCCCTTGTCGGTGACAATGTCGTAGGTTATTGCCGTACCAGAGTCAATCACAAGCACATTCCTGTCGGGATAACGAGAAACCGCCCCGACAACCGCCGCAACACGGTCGCTACCAAGTGTCTCTGGAGTGCCATACTTTATTATTATAGGTAACTTTAAACGTGATGAAAATTCAAGTACAGGGAAAAACGGACGTAAAACCTCCGCAATCTCGCTTTGGCTGATGCTTACTGATGAAACTATACAGCGGTCAATCTTGTCGAGCGATACGTTAGCCTTAAGCGTCGGAAGCAGTTCCGGCAATTCGTTGCAAACCATCTTCTGTGCGATTTCACCATCGTCAAACAGAAACATCTTTATCGTAGTATTGCCCGAATCGACTATTAGATTGTACATCTGAACAAATTTACTCCTGTTTCACATCACTAGAATCCTGCTTTTCCTGAGCCGACTTCAGCAACTTTGCGACTAGCACGACCTCCATAACAAGATATGCAAAATACAAAATGAAGAACTGCACCACATACGCAATGCGATAATCGGCATCGCCTCTTATTATAGGAATCAGGAAAACCACGCACAAAGCCATTTTCACAAGGCTCGATGCCATAAATACATAACCGAAAAGCCCTTGTTTCTGCGTCATTTTCCTAAATATGAACTTCAGCACCAAGACCACAGCCACAGTAAGCACAAAAAGGAAAAGATGCGCCTCGTAGATTCCCGTAGCAGCGCACACGGGAAAAGCACGCGCCAACAGAAAATGCACGGCAAACAATCCCACACCGAATATTGCAAGCTTTGCCAATACTCCGACAAGCGAATTATTTTTCATTCTTCAGGCTTTTTATAACCATATATATTGATGCAAACACAGCAAACAGCGACATGGCAACTGTAAACCACGGCTTTTCGGTAGCAAAATACCTGTCGAACTTATGCCCACCGAAAGCACCTGCAAAAATAACAATTCCCATCTCGAAAGCCAGCGAGGTATATCGCGCCCACTTCCCGAGACCGGAATTTAACTTGTCGCCTTTTTTCTCGTTATCCATTATACGATTCTTCGGGGACTGCGGTACTCATGCTACAGGTGCCAGAGAATACAGCATTGGGTTCTATAGCCAGCTTGGAGGTTCTTATTTCTCCTTCCATCACAGCCGTCGATTTCAGCATAAGCAGATTTTCCACTTGCATCTTGCCTTTTACCGTTCCCGACACTTCACAATCCTTGCATTTTATTTCGCCGACAATCTTGCCAGTATTACCAATGACGAGCTTCGACTGAGTGGTCAGATTGCCCTCCAATGTCCCGTCAACCCTAACATCGCCCTGCGAAACGATATTGCCTACAATGTTAGTTCCGCTGCCCAATATGTTTAGGTTATTGCTTATTTCTTCGCTTCGTGCCATAACTTATATTTTTTTCGACCTCAAAAATAATAATAATTTGAGAATTGACAACGAATAATGTTTATTGCTTCTATATTTTGGGGCTCTGTGGCCTGCTTGCTGTTTTTGATCGCCCCCCATCGTTAAAGCCTTTAATTGCGTTAACGGCCTTAAGGCTATGGGGGGCAACAAAAAAATAGCAAGCCTTTTGCATCTTGTCAGCAAAATCGTAAATCGTACTTCATAAATCGTAAATAAACCTTATTTTTGCAAAAATTTTAGCGATGAAAACGAGAATAACAATATTGCTCCTTGCATTTTCGATAACTATTGTCGGAATGAATTCATGCAACATACAGGAAGTAAGCGTAGGGACGCCAAAAGACGTAAAGATTAACAACTTGAGTCTAAGTGGAATAAGCATAGGCGGGAAAATACCCATCAATAATCCCAACACATTCGGATTCAATGTAAAAGGTGTTAAACTTGACGTTTCGGTAAACGACATCCCTATCGGATGCCTCAACAAAAAGGAAAGAATT
Organism: Bacteroidales bacterium; assembly: GCA_017620015.1. GTDB lineage: Bacteria > Bacteroidota > Bacteroidia > Bacteroidales > ML635J-15 > Bact-19. The sequence goes on from JAFZRE010000009.1 coordinate 124,468, forward strand.
CACATCAACCCCAAGTCGAACAATGCATATCAGATAAATTACGATGCTTCGTTCAAGGATATTGTAAAAGACCCCGTTGCTCTTACAAACGCACTTACTAGGGGCAGTGCCACCCTAAAGTTGTCGGGATATGTGAAGGTTTCGAAATTCATAGTGTCGAAAAAAATAAAGGTAGAACACACAGAAAACTTAAGTAGGTTCAAGTTTTTTTAGTACCTTTGCCACAAATTGATTTTCTGATGAAAAAGATTGCAATACTATTCATAATAGCCTTCTGTTCACTGCAAATGCTGGGACAGAATATTACTCCTTCTCGCATAAAATATTTCAACGACTCCATCTACAACGGAAAAGTTAAGATAGAACAGGATGCCTCGCTGAAAAATTTCATGGAAACCTGCGTGGGACTTAACAAGAAACGCGACGGATTTCCTGGCTACCGCGTAAAGGTATTCGCACAGAACACACAGGACTCGCGTTCGCGCGCCAACGCAATCCGTTCGGCCTGCAGCAACGACGACCACGAAGCATACGTTACATTCGTCGAACCGAATTTTGAAGTGCACGTCGGCGACTTCATGACACGCTTCGAAGCTCTAGTGCTGATGAAGGACCTACTTGCAAAGTACCCCGAAGCATACATCATAAAGACTAACATAAAATACCCAATCCACTAATGGACGAAAAAGAACTGAAACGGCTCGAAGACATTGCCGCCACTATTCGCCACGACATAATCAATTCGCTTTGCGAGGCTGGCTCGGGACACATAGGCGGTTCGCTTGACCTTGCCGACATTTTCACAGTTCTCTACTTCCACACCATGAAGCACGACCCCAAAAATCCGCAGATGCCCGACCGCGACAAACTCATACTTTCGATAGGGCACACTGCACCAGTGCTTTATGCAACACTTGCCAATGCAGGATATTTTCCCAAGTCAGAACTTTTGACTCTGCGCAAAATTAACACTCGCCTACAAGGACATCCGTCACTGGCATCGGGATTGCCAGGTGTTGAATCGGCATCGGGTTCGCTCGGACAAGGCTTGTCAATCTGCGTTGGCATGGCTCTTTCCGATAAGATAGATGGTTGTGACCGCAAGATTTTCTGTGTATGTGGCGACGGCGAAATTCAGGAAGGCGAAGTTTGGGAAGCCGCAATGAGCGCAGCTCACCACAAGCTAAGCAACATTATAGCCATAGTTGACCGCAACCGCTTGCAGATTGACGGTCCAAACGAAACCGTTATGGAACTTGAACCTCTGCGCGAAAAATGGTCATCGTTCGGATGGGACGTCTATGAATGCAACGGCAACAGCATCGAAGAACTAGTCCGCACCTTCGACAGCATGGCTGACGACAAACCTAAAGTCCTCATCGCTAACACAACCATGGGCAAGGGTGTCGCTGAAATCGAAGGCGACTACAAGTGGCACGGAAAAGCACCAAGCAAGGAAGACAAAGAAAGGTGGAATATCAATTGACAATGGACAATGGACAATGGACAATGGATAATGGATAATGGATAATGGGCAATTAACAATCATAAACAATTTGAAACCACCTCAAACAACCTCAAACCATCATAAACAATCTCAAACAACTTCAAACAACCTCAAACCATCTGAAACTTAACATCCCTCCACCCTACATCCAGTTTCAGTAACCTCAGCAACCAAAGTACCAAGTTCGTCAGCAACAGTAACCCTAAAGAAGCAATTCCTTCTTCCCGACTTTATGCAATTAGCCTCGGCAATAAGTCTTTCACCACGGACAGCATTCAAATAGACAATATTTGAAGACACCGACACCACCGAAAGTTTTTCGGCATTTGCAGCTACTGCAAAACAAAAATCGGCAAGAGTGAATATAACACCACCCATAACCGCCCCCATAGCATTCCGATGACGGTCATCTATCGCAAGTTCGCACCTTGCATAATTTTCGGCAACACTAACAATCTCAATACCTGTCACTTCGGTAGCAAAGCGGTCGTATCCGAAAATTTCTCTTACTCGATCAAGAGACAAATCACTCATTTCCAAAAAGTTCCTTTTCAACGAGTTCGCAAACTATATGACCTATCATTATATGTGATTCCTGTATCCGTGGAGTGTCGTCAGACGGGATATTTATTATAAGGTCGGCAAACTGAGCAATCTTTCCACCTTGTTTTCCTGTCATTTCTACCGTATAGACGCCCATTTCTTGTGCTTTTTCAAAGGCTTTTAATACGTTAGCCGAATTTCCCGAAGTCGAAATTCCAACGAGGACATCGCCCTTATGTGCCACAGCCTCTACAGCACGCGAAAATACGTTTTCGTAGCCATAGTCATTCGACACCGATGTCATAAACGACGAATTGCAATGCAAAGCCTCGGCATACAACGGCTTACGGTCGAGATAAAACCGTCCTGACAATTCGGCTGCAATATGCTGGGCATCGGCAGCACTACCACCGTTTCCGCAGAAAAGAACCTTTGCACCATTACGATAAGCGTTAACTACTGCCGACTTGAACTCGTCAATACGCCTTAAAAGTTCATGATTCTCCAATATGCGTTGCTTTACAACTATGCTTTCGCTTATTATTTGTTCTATCTCGGTCATTTTCAATCAAAAAGAGTTTCTATTGTCTTTGTTAGGTTTACCCACGAATACTTCTGTTTCTCTACAACCACATTCCTCTCAAATTCCTCACGCCGTTTGTTTTCGTAAAAGTCCACTATGGCATCAGCAATATCCTTAGCTGTTGGCTCAACCACATATCCCACAACACCGTTGGGAACTATGTCTGCCAACTTCTTGACATTTGTGACCAGCACAGGCTTCTCGAAATGATATGCCAACTGTGTAACGCCGCTTTCCTTTGGCTTCTTGTAAGTCTGCACAACCATGTCAGCCGCAGAAAAATATTTGTTCACATCGCGGTTGCCTATATATTCAGTTCTAATTTCAAGATAGTCCCCTACGCCAGTATTGCGAATCTTATCAATATATAATTGGATGTTGTCCTTGAATTCACCGGCGACAATCAGTTTCACATTATACTTGCGTATTCTTTCATCGGCAAACGCATCTATAAGAAGGTCAAGACCTTTATATGGTCTTATGTAGCCAAAGAAAAGCAAGTACCTGCAATTAGGGTCAAGAGAAAGCTGTTCCAAAGCCAAGGCACGAGGAATTCGCTCGCCGTACGGAAAACTTATCGGCATATTGGAATACTTTTTCGGCTTAGGTTCCTTCTCGAAATGCTCAATGTCCTCGGCAATGCCTTTTTTAATGCACACGAAACCATCAACATTACGGGCAAACTTATACGGCAGAAAACGGTCGAACATATTTGCATCATCAGGAATCATATCCTTTACAATAGCCACACGCTTAATTTGCGAGCATCCGTTCAGTTTCTGGGCAATATTGCCCATACATATTGCCGCACGAGAATTCGTATATGCGAAAATCACCTCATCGGGAAGCGATTTCTTTATGTAACTTGCAGTCTTGTGCCAGCTTACCGGATTTACCGAATTTATCATGTGGGTTATCTTCAGGTTCTCCGGAGATGAGTTTCCCGACAGCTTATTATCGTCATTATAGCGTGACGACTGATACTTATACGTTATAATTTCCACGTCGTTACCTTCAGACATCAGTTGACGAGCCAAATTATGATTGAAAGCGGATACTTTGCTCCTATATGGATATGCCGTTCCTACAATAATAACCTTCATCTTCCATCATCCTAATATAATGCAAAAATAATCTTTTTTGTTAATATCAATAGTTTCATGGAACTTTTCGGCGACAAAAAAATAGTTATTAACAAAAGGACAGCGAGATGAAAAAGTTTGTATTTTTGACATCCCTATTTCTGATAGGCATTTTGAATTTGATTTTGAAGAAAAGATTATAGAAATGACGAAGTTAAGTGTAAACATTAACAAGATAGCTACAATAAGAAATGCTCGTGGCGGCAATGTGCCAGATGTAAAATTGGCGGCAATCAACTGCGAAAAGTTCGGTGCACAAGGCATAACTGTTCATCCTCGTCCCGACGGAAGACACATAAAATATCAGGACGTGTACGACATACGCCCGATAATAACCACAGAATTCAACATCGAAGGCTACCCGTCTAAAGAATTCATCGAACTTGTGCTGAGAGTAAAACCCACACAAGTAACACTCGTCCCAGACCCACCCGAGGCTCTTACATCCAATGCCGGCTGGGATACCGTTGCAAACAAGGAATTCCTGAAGAAAATCATCTGCGACTTCAAGGACGCAGGAATAAGGACTTCTATTTTTGTTGACACAAAACTGCAGAATATAAAAGGTGCTGTATATACCGAAACCGACCGAATTGAGTTATATACAGAGCCTTACGCAACAAACTTTCCCAAAAACAAGGAAAAGGCAGTTGCTGACTTTGTAAAGGCAGCAAAACTTGCCAACGAACTTGGACTAGGAATAAACGCTGGCCACGACCTAAATCTCGACAATCTTAAATACTTTGTAACTAATGTTCCTAATGTAGCTGAGGTGTCGATTGGTCACGCGCTAATATCCGATGCACTTTATTTAGGCCTGGAAACCACAATAAAGAAGTATCTTAAAGAACTGAAAGTAAAATAGTTCCATAAAAAGATAAAAAAAGCATCTACGGATGCTTTTTTTATGACCAATCTTAACACTTACATCAATTTTTAACTTCACGCATTGGCTAATGAAATTTTGCGTAACTTTGTAGCCTAACATATTGCTATGAAACGAAATATTTGCATTCTAATGATTGCCCTTGCTACAATCTTGGCATCGTGCAGCAAAAACTACGAGACGAAACCTTACAACGAAGGTATTAACATTATTCCAGTACCTAAGGAAATGTCGGTTGATACGACCAGGCATTTTGTCCTTGACAAGAATACCGTTTTTGTTGTCAATTGTGATTCTGCACGGAATATTGCCGATTTTTTTGCAAAAAAGTTGAGACTTTCGACTGGATACGACTTCAAGGTTGAGGAAAACGGAGAAAAGAATGTCATCGCACTCGAACTTGATGCCAATGCTCCGATTGTACACGAAGGCTACAAACTTTCTGTTTATGAAAATGGTGTGTCTGCTAAGGCATCATCGGCAGCAGGACTTTTCTACGCAATACAAACCATGATGCAACTTTTACCTGCCGAAATTGAATCGACCAAAGTTGTGAAAGACGTTGAGTGGAGTATGCCTTGCGTCGAAATTTCCGATGAACCACGCTTTGCCTACCGTGGCGTACATCTCGACCCATCGAGGCATTTCGTTGATGTTGAGTTTATTAAGAAGCAAATTGACATCTGGGCAATGTACAAGGTCAACACTATGCACTGGCATCTTACCGACGACCAGGGCTGGCGCATCGAAATAAAGAAATATCCCGAACTCACTAAGGCAGGAGCAACACGCCTCGAGGGCGAAGGTTACGAGTACAGCGGTTTCTACACTCAGGAGCAGGCTCGCGAGATTGTCGAGTATGCTGCCGAACGTTTCATAACAGTAATTCCCGAACTCGAAGTGCCCGGCCATGAACTTGCTGCAATTTCGGCTTATCCGTGGCTGTCGTGCAACAACGATACGGTAAATCCGCGCATTGTGTGGGGAGTAGAAGACATTGTGATGTGTCCGGGAAAGGAATCAACATTTGAATTTTTGCAAGGCGTGATTGATGAGCTAGTTGAGATTTTTCCGAGCGAATATTTCCATATCGGTGGCGACGAATGCCCTAAGGTTTTCTGGAAGAAATGTCCTTTGTGCCAGGCAAGAATTAAGGAAGAACACTTGGATGAGAATCCGAATCATTCACCCGAAGACTGCTTGCAGAGCTATGTTGTGAAACGCGTTGAGGCTATGCTTGCAAAACATGGACGAAAGATTATAGGTTGGGACGAAATCCTTGACGGTGAAATAAATCCATCGGCAACGGTAATGTCGTGGCGTGGCGAGGACGGTGGAATTGCAGCTGCACAGAAAGGTCACGATGTGATAATGACGCCTTACAACGGTGGAATGTACATAGACTACTATCAAGGCGACAGCAAGATTGAGCCTGTAACCATCGGAGGCGACTCGCGTTTGGAAAAGACATACGCCTACAATCCTATTCCCGACACCTTGGCAAGACTGAACCTTGGCAATCATGTGCGCGGCGTACAATGCAATCTTTGGGCTGAATACCTATATAATGACACGTTGCGTGAGTACCGCTACTATCCGCGTGTGATGGCGCTTGCCGAAGTCGCTTGGTCGCCGTTGGAAAAGAAAGACTATGCCGATTTCTGCCGTCGCCTTAACAATACATATGTACGTCTTGATATGCACAATGCAACATACCACATTCCGTTGCCAGAACAGCCACATGGCTCGTGCAACTTTGTGGCATTTGTCGATTCGGCAGTGCTGGAGTTCACGACTTCGCGACCTATGAAGATGGTTTATTCTATCGATGGTTCCGACTTGACGGCAAGTTCGACCGAATATGTTGCACCTATTGTAATAAAAGATAACACCTTGTTGAAGATTGCTTCGGTATTGCCGTCTGGAAAGTTGAGCCGTGTGCGTGAGATCACCGTCGAGAAGCAGGAATATGCACCCGCATTTGATGTTGCCGATGTAGAGCCAGGATTACGTATGCACAATGTAGCTGGAATGTTCCTAAATATTAGCGAGTTGGAAAAGGCGACGGGCAAGGCCGAGAGGGATACTATTATTTCCAAGCTGGTTGACATCCGCAGTGTGACAAATTTTGGTGAGCCGCTCAATGGCTATGACAACTATGCATCCATTGCCGAAGGCTACATCCAAATTGATGAGGATGGTGTGTATTATTTCTCAACCGACAACGAGGAATTTTGGATTGACGGTCAAAAGTTGATTGACAATTCTGGCGAGGTGAAGCGTTTTTCACGTAACGACAAGTCAGTGGCACTGGCAAAAGGCCTGCATCCGATAAAGATTGTATATTTAGGTCACATCATTGGTGGCTGGCCGTCGGTTTGGAACGACGGAAAGGTGGAGATGAGAAGGTCGGATGCTGAAAAATTTGAGAAGATTGACGGAAAAATATTTTTCAATTGACAATGAATAATTGACAATTAACAATTAACAATATACAAATCTGTAGGGACGCAATGCATTGCATCCCTATAAAACAAATAATAAATATTTGATATACAATGATTAATATTATGCGAAAATTTTCGTTGCGAAATTTTTCGCAAGTAAAAATTAAACATCATAAACGTATTTCAAACGAAATAATGTACAGAAACAAAATCTTGCATCTCAACAAAACAATTTGGAACAATCATAAACAAACTAAACCATCCTACAAGAATATCTTCCCAAATACTTCCAGCAACTGATTGTAGATCTTAGAATCTGCGAAGAATGTCTGTTCGGTAAGGCTAAAATTTTGGATTATGCGTTCTATGAGATAGCAAACACCAGCAACAATCAAAGCCCCCTTTACTCCACCGAACACGAATCCGGCTAATTTGTTCAGCCATTGTATGCTTATGGCATCAGCGAACTTGTTCAGCAGTTTTGACAAAAGGATGACTAAAATTATTACCCCTAGGAAAATTATTGTAAAGCTGATTATTTCTAAGTACTTTGGGTCAAACCATCCTTTTTCGAGTATGAAGTTCGTCAACCAACCTGAAAAATTAACTGCAACGAACAAACCGACAAGTATAGCCGCTATTCCAGCAGCTTCCTTTATAAGACCGCATATCAAGCCTTTAATCGCAAAAAATACTATTACTATGATAATTACTATGTCAACTGCACTCATGAGATAAATTTTCGACAAGTTACATATTTGCTATATTTCATACTCAACATAATATTTTATTTCTCAACAAGATGCATTTAATAAGGAACAACTACTATTTACAATCTCTAATCTTCATTCCCTTTAAATATTCCTTCTGCTCATTTGTAATTCGGTAACTTTCAATGGCTTTCTGTATAGTCTTGTTGTGTGTCCACGGAGCGAGCCGCTTCTGTTCGATGATTGGCAATGTGACTTCGTATTGCTTCGCAAGTGCAGTAGCAAAGTACCACGCAACCATCATTTTAACATAGTATTCGTCATTTGTGATGTTTGCAACCCATTCTAGGTATTCAGGACGGAAATCGTCATCAAGGAAATGAGTCATAAGCATTTCTATACCGAAACGTATGGTATATGTATTTCTTGACTTCATCCAGCGACGGATGTCTTTTATAAGTCGCGAGTGGTCTTTATTGAATGACTTTGGCCTAATGAGGTCGCAGGTCGCCCAGTTGTCTATGTATGGAAGGATCCTGTCGATTTCGGCAATACTACATTCGTAGTCCTTCATTTCGGCGATAACGAATCCGTGCAAATTGTTCTCATCGTAATACTGATGCGGTAGGCTTGAAAGAAAATCATCGATTTCTGCATCCTTGGCATATTCCTTTGCAAGTTTGCGCAGTTGCGGCGTACGCACTCCAATTATCCGCTCCTTTTCGATGGCTGGCATTAGCTTTGAATGAAAATCGCGGTATCCCAAGTCCTGATTGGCAAATAGGCTTTCGCGAATCTTAACGCTTATTGGCTTGTAATTCTTTGCATAGGCAAAAAGTTCAATCGGCAGATGGCAATAGCCTGTCGGGTTCTTGTCTAGGTAATCTTGGTGATAATCATCAGCAGGATAGAAATTTTTCAGCGGGGCGACTTCTACTTGCAAAGGTGAGTTGTATTTCTTTGCTTCCAATGCCATAACTTCTTGAATTATTGGCAAGTCCGACTTGTCGGCATAATAGATTCCCGTACGATAGCGAGTGCCAAAGTCGGCTCCCTGTCGGTTGAGGCTTGTCGGGTCGATAGCCTTGAAATATAATCGTATGATGGCGCGCAATGGAATTATGTATGAATCGTATTCCACTAGTACGGCTTCTGCATAGCCTGTTAAGTCAGTATATACTTGTTCGTAGGTGGGATTCTCGGTGTTGCCGTTTGCGAATCCGACCTGAGTGAATGTTATGCCTTCTATTTGCTTGAGGTAATGTTCTGCACCCCAGAAACATCCTGCTGCAAGATATATCTTCTTTTTCATATCTGTTGTTTTAATGTTCCGTTATCGTTGAAAAGTTCGCAAATGTCTGTAGGTTTTTGGAGCCGTATTGTGTTAAGTCCAACTCCTTTTGCGCCAATGCAATGTTTTTCGCAGTCGTCGATGAAAAGGGTTTCGTTAGCGTTTAGGTTGTGTTTGGCTAGTATGTGTTTGAAAACATTTTCGCTTGGCTTGCGGTCGCCAATCATATATGAGAAGAAAATCTCATCAAAGCACTGCTCCGTGAAGTTGAATCCTGCATTTTCATTAAGGTAATTAACAAAATATTCTGCATTTACCACATCGCTGTTGCTGAGCATAAAGGTATGGTAATGGTTGTGAACTTTCGGAAGAAGTTGTTGGTGTTCGCGTTTAAAATCGACAATCAATGTGTTCCAGGCGTCGCAGATTAGTTCGTCGGAGATGCCAGTTTCGAGTGCTGAGCGCAGTTCTTTACAGAATTGGGTGGTTGTAATTTGGTTTGATTCGAAACGTTTGGTAAGACCAATATCGTAGAGTTTGCGATATGGTTGTTCTGTCTTAACTCCTAATTGCTGTAAACGTTTGTCTATCAGTCCGACATCAATTGTTATTATCGGTCCGCAGAGGTCGAATATTATATTTTTAATGGTTGACATTTTTAATCGTTTATGATATGGCAAATACTATACTTTTTGCATTATGCAAAATAGATAGTGATGTTAATTATTTTCAAGCCATCTCGAAAAGAATACATCATATACGAAATATTCTGATTTATTGATACTTATCTCATCTAGTATCAAGTCTTTTTCTATGAGCGATGATAATAATCGTTGTGAGTTTGCAGGAGTTCCAATTGAATATTTTGATAAAAATTTGCTTGACATTGGTTGTAAAACAGAGCCTTCTTTGGCTATTGCCTTTAGAAAATTCCATTGTTGAGTTGTGATAAGCGATCTATATTGCAAGAATATCGTTTCGTTGAGAGACAGAAGTTGTGCCGCCAAACCTTTTGCATCTGTTAATGTGATATTTCGTTTTGAATTTTGAAATATATAGTTGCAAAGCGATTGCGTGTAGAATGTATGGCATCGCGTGAAGTCGAGTATGAACTCCACGACTTCTGGCTCTATTGCTTTGCCATTCGATTCAAACAACCTATTTATAAATTCAGAATATTTATCGGCGGCAATTTTGCTTAAGTTTACGGGCATTGTACTACAATAGAATGGTTTGCGAGCGTTTATAAACATGTCTATCATCATGTGTCTGCGGCTGCCGCAAAAGATGAAGTTTACATTTTTGAGCATTTGGATGTGTGTTCTCAGCACTGCTTCCATATATACACCCTTATATTCTCGTATTTGCTGAAATTCGTCGAAAGCAACGATGACTGGCTTGTCATGGTTCTCAAGAAAATTGAAAATGTTTTTCAGTGTAGTAAGCTTTTCGTCATCGCTATTGAAGGTGAGCGACAGCTCGGGACTGCCAGTCAGTTTGTCGAACGAAAGTGTAGGTTTCATCCCACCTATTGCTTTAAGTATTTTTTTCAGGACTGGTATTTTTTTCTGATATGCATCGACTATTGCTTCGGCGAATGCCGTTACGAAATCCTCCGTATTTTGGGTGGCATATATGTCAACATAGAAGGTATCGATGTCCATTTTTTGCTCTTTAATTTCGTCGAATAGACGGTATATTAGTCCTGTTTTCCCCATTCTTCGTGGCGAAATCAAAGTGGCGTTGGCCCCGTTGGTGACAATGCGAAGCAAATCCTGCAATTCACTTTCTCGATCACAAAATAACTCTTTATCAACCTTTGGAGATAGTACAAACGGATTTTTCATGTGTATTATTTTTATGCAAAAATAATATTCTTTTTGCATTATGCAAAATAGATAGTAAAATTTATTTACACCTAAAACATAACATACATATATTCAATAACTTAATCCAACAACACTATGATTATTGTTTATTAAAAGCAGCAAAAAACTTATCTTTTTATTCTAATTTCCTTCACAATTGCATATTCTCCATCATCGTTCAGAGTGATTTCGTAGCGGTGCTTCCCGTCTTTTGACTGGGTGTAGCGCAGATTGCCTTTGGCATAAGGATAGAGCGGACGGGTACCGTAAATTGCATAGCCGTTTTTCTTCAGCCATTTTCCGATTTCCTTCATACGTTGAAGAGCTGCTTCGGGCAGTTGACCATCAGCATCGGGACCAACATTGAGCAGATAATTTCCACCTTTGGCGACAATGTCTATAAGTGTGTGTATCAGTTTGCGCGTACTCTTGTAATTGTCGCTCTCAACGTATGACCAGCTGTCGCCCATGCTCATGCAAGTCTCCCATGGATACAACAACAAACTATCGGGGACCTGCTGCTCGGGAGTGCGATAATTCTCGTATTTGCCACCTACACTACGGTCAACAATTATTAAGTCGGGGTTGTCCTTGCGAGCCATTGCTGCTATACGTGGCATATCAATGTCTTGTATGCGTTGGTAACATCCGAGCCATTCGCGGGTTTCGTCGTTCAAACTCCATTCTGGACGCACCCAGCCACCATCAAGCCAGAGAATGTCAATCTCTCCGTAATTGTGTGTAAGTTCGTATATCTGGTTGTAGGTAAACTGCTTGAAGTTCTCCCAACGTTGAGGATGCGAGGCTATGTCGTAGTTAACGTTGCGGTCGGGAGTTGCCCACTCATGTGCCCAGTAGTCGTCGTTGTGCCAGTCGGGTTTCGAGAAATACAGACCTATCCACATTCCTTCATCGCGGAATGCATCAACAATGTCCTTTGTAATGTCGGGTTGTGCCGAAGTGTGGTAAGGACAATCTGAGCCTGCAACGCTGTAATCGCTCTGCTTGCTGTCGAACATGCAGAAGCCGTCGTGGTGCTTGGTGGTGAAAACCATATATTTCATACCAGCTTCCTTCGCAGCCTTTGCCCATTGCTTGGCGTCAAAATGCTTGGGATTGAAAGTCTTGTTCAAGGCTTGATATTCCTTCTTGTATTCGTAATAGTCGGCTCCGTTGCGATTTATCCACGGCTCGTTGCAGATGCTCCACGATTCCACCACGCCCCACTGTGAGTACATTCCCCAGTGTGCCATAAAGCCGAATTTCAGGTCTTGCCATTGCTCGATGCGATTGAGGATTATCGAATCGGTTTCGGGTTGAGTGTCACTTTGTGCCCAGCAAATTGCATACGAAAACGCGAATATTGTAAAAAGGGCAAATGTTAAAAGGATTCTTTTCATGGTAATGGTTATTTGATTTTAGTTTAAAAGGAAGTCACCTGCTGATAAAACTTGTATGCCATCGTCGTTGGTGATAGATGCAAGAGGATCCATAGTAATAACAAATTTCGGGAAATTATCCTTGATTAGTTTTAAGTTGCCGAACTCACGCTCGTATGTTTCAGAATTTGAAATCTGGAGGGACACTTGGTAATAAGCGGTTTCGTCACCTTTTTTTGCAACAAAATCTATCTCTTTCCCGTCAAGTTGTCCAACATACACAATGTATCCCATCATACGTAATTTGATATATACTGCGTTTTCCAGAACCTTTTCCAAGTCCCACTGTCGCATACTTCTGCATAGGTAGTTACGGATGCCAAGTTCTTCAAAATAATATTTCTCCTGTTGTTCGAATAGCTTTTTGCCTTTGATGTCGTATCGTTCTACGCGGTCTATCATATATGTGGCACATAAAGTGTTCATATAATCGGAAATAGTATTTGAAGATACTGATATTCCTTTGCTTTTCATGAACTTGGCAATGCTGTTTGCAGAAAACAGTTTTCCGCTGCTGTCAGCGACAAATCGTGCTAGGTTATCAATGAATGCCACATTTCTGATTTGTTTGCGGCATAGTATGTCGCGAACAAAAATAGTGTCGTAGATACTACATAAATAATCAGTACGTGTTCGAATGTCTTGGGCAGGAATGTTGCTTAAAAAAGGCAGACCACCCCATTTTAAGTATGCAACCAATGCATCCTGAGAATGTTGGAGATTATGGAAAACGAGAAATTCTTTATAGCTGAGGCTGTATATATGCACGGGAAAGTATCTGCCAGCAAATGTAGAGGCAATGTCGCTAGATAACATCATAGCATTACTACCAGTAACGATAATATCTACATTATCCTGTTTTATCCACCATCGGAGAGTTTTTTCAAACTCGGCAATTTCCTGAACTTCATCAATAAGTAGATAATTGTGTGTCCCATTTATATGATGCTCCTTAATCCATAGGTTTAAATCTTCAAAATTTTTGATCTTGGAATTTTCCGGATTTTCCATATCCAAAAACATAATGTTTCCCCTTTTTTGCAAAATATCAGATAGGTTTTCAAGAATACAACTTTTCCCTGCGCGACGATGCCCAGTCAGTACGATCACTTCGCCTTTGCCCAAAAGTTCAATTACACGATTTGTGTAATCTGCTCTATTTATTCTCTCCATACTTAAAACTTTTTGCAAAAATACAAAAAGTTCTCAATATACAGAGAAGTTTTTAATATTATTTTCTGCTTTTGTATTTAATTGTGATGTCTTCCAAATCGTTGTCGTTGCTGCTGAACCCAACTTGCAGTATTAGTTTCTCGCCGTTTCTGGGTTCGGACATTTCGCCAGTCTTTTCATCGAATCTGCGTAGCCAGAACTTGTCAATCTTTATGTCGAATGTGCTTGTGCCACCAACTGGAACTTCTATTTTTTGCATTCCTATGAGCGACTTTTGCAATCCGCTTTTGTCGTTCGGATTCTTGATATATACCTGAATTACAGATTTTCCCGACTTGCATTTCGCTTTTGTGCCATTATTGCTGATTGTTCCCGTGATGCGCATTTCACGTTTGTCGAAATTAATATCTGACAATTGGAAATCTGAATACGAAAGTCCGTAGCCAAATGGGAACAATGGTTTTTCCTGCATATATTTATAGGTACGACCTTGCATGTCGTAGTCATCAAAGTCGGGAAGCTGTGCGGTTGATTTGTAGAAAGTTACGGGCAGATGACCAAAGTTGTCGCAGTCGCCAGCCAATGCCGAGGCTACGGACTCTCCCATGTCCTCGCCACCGTACCAGCAAACCATTATGGCATTTGTTTCGTCGATAATGTTTTCAAGGGCGATTGCACTACCTGAACATAACAACAGAACCACTGGTTTGCCAAGTTTTTTCAGTTGTTTTATCTCATCGATTTGATTATCGGGAAGCTCTATCCTTGTACGGTCGCCCTTGTGGAAACCAGGGATGTCGATTGGAAGTTCTTCGCCTTCGAGTTGCGGATTAAGTCCGCCTGCATAGACAATTATGGCGGCATCATTGGCATTTTTTGAAATTACAAAACGCTGGCTCAGTCCTTCCAAGATGGTTGAAGTGTGAAGCGGTGTGCCGTTGTAATTGCCGAGTGGCATAAGAGTGTCGTTGGCATTCGGCCCTGCGAGGTAAATCCGTTTTCCATCGATTGGCAGAATGCCGTCATTTTTTAGTAGTACAAATGTCTCTGTTGCGGCGTCGTGCGGCGTGATTTCTGGCAAATTGTTGAACCTTGGATGAGACTCTGTAATTTCCATACGCAGAGAAAGAACTCTACGCAGATGTTCGTCAATCTTGCTTTCGTGAATATATCCAGAATCAACGGCAGTTTTCAATGCTTGTAAACCGCTTCCGCATTCAAGGTCGACTTCGCTACCGAAAGCATCGGAAGCAGCAAGTGCCGCCGTGGCGTGGGTTTTATGGCGAGGAATCACGGTGTCACGTTCCCAGCAGTCGTTCAACGCCCAGCAGTCGGTAACTACTATGCCATCGTATTTCCATTTGTTACGCAGTATATCAACCAGAAGTTCATGGTTGGTGCAACAGGGGCTTCCGTTGAGGCGGTTATAGCCGCACATTACCTGCTTGACATCGCTGTGGTCGATAATGTATTCGAATGCTGGAAGGTAAGTTGTCCAGAGGTCGCGTTGCGAAATATTTGCATCGAACTGGTGGCGAGTGCCTTCTGGACCGCTATGTACTGCAAAATGCTTTAGGCAAGCTGCCGCAGTAAGTGAACCATCGTTGCTACCATGCTGAAGTCCGCCAACACAGGCAGCGCCCATTTTAGCCGTTAGGTAAGGATCTTCGCCGTAGGTTTCCATACCACGTCCCCAACGCGGATCACGGAAAATGTTGATGTTTGGCGTAAAGAATGTAAGTCCAGTATAATCACCGTAATTGCCTTGGACTTGTGATTCGCAATATTTTTTATGCGCTTCGGCGGCTACCTGCGAGAAAATATTTTCAACCATTTTACTATCGAACGATGCCGCCAACGCTATCGGCATAGGCCATACTGTTGCCGTTCCGTTGCGACCTATGCCATGCAAGGCTTCGTTCCACCAGCTGTATGGTTTCAGGCCAAGGCGTGTGATTGCAGGATTCTGGTGTTCAAGCAGGGAAAGCTTTTCGTCAATGGTAAGCCTTCCTATAAGGTCGTCAACGCGGGTTTCGATGTCTAGAGTAGTGTCTTGAAAAGGATATTGCTGGGCGAAAGCAATTATAGGCATTATGCAATACATTGTCATTGCAAATAGTCTATATAATAGGTGCTTCATTGTGCAAAATAATCTTGTAATGAATAACAAAAGCCCTCCGAAGAGAGCTTTTTATGTTATTAGAATTCAATCTTAGAAGTCGTCGCCATCAGAATGTTTTATTACAGCATTACCTTTCTTCGCTGCTTCCTCTTCTGCGGCCTTCTTCATTTCTTCCTCTAAACCGTAATCTGTTGACACAACACTAAATTCGGTACGACGGTTTAGCTGATGGCATATTTCCTTCTTTCCAAAATCAGCAAGCTTGTTGATGTAGTCTTCGGTAAGAACATCACCGACCTTCAAGAAAGTGTATTGCTTTGCCATCTGTGCGGTTACAGTCTTTGGTTCTGTTTCTCCAAAACCTTTTGCTGTAAGTCTGTCTGGCTTTATACCTTTTGAAATAAGGTAGTCAACACACGACTTTGCTCTTGCCAGCGAAAGCGTCATATTGTAGTCATCGTTGCCGCGGAAGTCAGTATGTGCACGCATTTCGATTGTGATGTTCGGGTTGTCGTTCAAAGTCTTTACCAATCCGTCGAGCGAAACTGTTGATTCCGGCTTCAAGTCAGCCTTGTCGTATGCATATTCAATGTTTGGCAATTCGATAACTCTTGGAATTCTTCCCAAGTTAAGTATTACATTGTATGCAGTATCGTATTCAACCTTTGCTGTTGAGAATCGTGTCGAATTCGAGAAGTAATCCTTTGATACTTCACCCTTTACTTCATATACCTTATCTTTCTCCAGTTGCATTGTAAACTGACCCTTTTCGTTTGATGTCAGTTCCTTTACAACAGCGCCATCGGCATATACTGTAATTTTAGCTTCCTTTATAGGAATCTTCTTGTCAATATTTGTGGTGTCGTAAATCACACCATTCATTGTAATCATAAGTGGCGGCAATACGAACGAATAAATATCATCGCTTCCCTTTCCGCCCTTACGGTTTGACGAGAAGTAACCGGATTCTTCCTTGCCGTTGAAGATAATGCCGAAATCATCAAATGAAGAGTTTATCGGGTATTTCAAATTTTCAACGTCTGTGAACTCACGGCCCTTCTTAACAGCCTTATAGATGTCAAGGCCACCCATTCCCTGATGACCGTCGGAAGCAAAGTACAAGTCACCGTTTTCACGAACAGTCGGGAAAACCTCATCGCCAAGAGTATTGATTTTTGGACCAAGGTTGATTGGCTTTGTGAATT
Source organism: Bacteroidales bacterium (assembly GCA_017620015.1). GTDB lineage: Bacteria > Bacteroidota > Bacteroidia > Bacteroidales > ML635J-15 > Bact-19. Next base: position 141,384 of record JAFZRE010000009.1, read on the forward strand.
TGTTGGAAGTTCCAACCCTCTGAGCCATATAGATGTCCTGTCCTCCGTAACCACCTTCAACTTCGGCGCTGAAGTACAAGGTCTTGTCGTCGGGAGACAAAGCAGGATAACCGACTTCTGCCGACTCGAATCCTGGAATTTCGAGAAGGACGGGCTGCCCCCATGCGTTACCTTTCTTTGTGCTAAGGTATATCTTGCAAGGTTCATCAACCTTCTTACCAGCCTTACAACGTGTAAAGTACATATCGGTACCTTTCAGAGAAACCGTCGAAGCACCTTCATCGTCCTCGGTGTTTACTCCACCAACAATAGGTGTTGGCGAAGACCAAGCGCCTTTTCTATCTTGAGTTACTTCGAAAATATCTGTAAATTTCTGTCCAGACTTGTAGTTATCGCGGCTACCCTGCGAGCCTTCGCGCGACGATGTAAAATAAACAGTGCGGTAATCCTTCGATGCCCAAACTATCGAGAAGTCGGCCTGAGCAGTATTAAACTTCGACACATTGGTAACCTTATAGCGAGTCGGACGGCTAATCCATGTCGGAACAATCTTGCACGATTCCTTACCACTCTTAGCACGGTGGTCCTGCGGTGCATATCTAAGATATTGCTGATAGTAATCAACAGCTTCCTCGTACTTTCCGTTCATTCTGAGTGCATCAGCATAGAAAAGCAAAACGTCTGGCTTGATGACACCCCTGACAAAATTCTTCACAGCAACCCTGAAGTACATTTCCGACTTGTCGGTATTACCAAGTTCCTTGTAGCAATATCCAAGTTGGTAATTGACTTTTGCAAGGTCTTCCTTTGCAGAGATACTTGGCAAAGCCTTTTCGTAATAGTCCTTAGCCAAGTCGAATGAATACTGGTTGAAATATTCGTTTCCCTTATCAATCAAGGCTTTCTGTGCCTGTAAGAATAGCACCGAGAAAACCATTATTGCTATTATGAGCAGTCGTTTCATATTTTTACAGAATATCCATTTTAAAAAATTGCCCAAATATACATTTATTTTTTCAATCAATTGCAAACATATTAAAATTTTATAATCGAAAAAACATCTGCATGGCAAACAAGCAACGATGCAAAAACACATCCGAGGCAATAACTTATATGCACAAGATTTATACCGTCAAGGCAAAATTGCCGTTTTGAGTAAAAACTTGGCGCCCCGTTTCAACAAGGATTACTTATATCCTCGTCACATTATACAGTCATCAGTTCCTTTTCCTTGGCATCGATAACTGCATCAACCTTCTTGATGAAATCTTCGTGTGCCTTATGAACTGTCTGTTCTGCATCTTTTGCTTCGTCTTCCGAAACGCCTTCCTTCTTCAGTTTCTTGAATTCTTCGATTGCGTTGCGGCGTGCGTTCCTGATGACAACCTTCGAGTCTTCGCCAAGCCCCTTAACTTGCTTTACGAGCTGCTTGCGGCGTTCCTCTGTCAGAGGCGGAACGATTATACGGATAACTTCGCCGTTGTTTGCCGGATTGAAACCGAGGTTTGCAGCGAGGATAGCCTTTTCGATTGCAGGAATTGTCGATTTATCCCACGGCTGTATAAAGATTGTCTTGGGGTCTGGAGCCGAAAGGTTGGCAACCTGCGAAATCGGCGATGCTGTACCATAGCATTCAACCTTTACCGATTCGAGCATTGCTGGATTTGCCTTGCCTGCACGGATCTTTGACAATTCCTTTTCAAGGTGTTCGAGTGCGGACTTCATTCCGTCCTTTGCATCTTCTATATACAATTCTAATTCTTCCATGATTATTTTGTAATGTAAGTTCCTATATTTTCGTCATTTATTACTTTTTCGAGATTGCCGTAGGTGTCCATGTCGAACACAATTACAGGCATGTTGTTTTCCTTGCACAACGTAAATGCGGTGAGGTCCATAATCTTAAGTCCACGATTATAAACTTCGTCGAAGGTAATGGTATCGAACTTGGTTGCAGTCGGGTCCTTTTCCGGATCGGCTGTATAGACACCGTTTACGCGCGTACCTTTCAAAAATACGTCTGCTTCAATTTCGATTGCACGCAGAGCCGAAGCGCTGTCGGTTGAGAAATAAGGATTTCCTGTTCCGCCGGCAAGTATGCACACGTACGAATTTTCCAACGCCTCGACTACTTTCGGCTTCGAGATGCGTTCGCCAATCGACTCGATTCCTATCGAAGTGAAAAGCCTAGTCTTCACACCAACCGATTCCAAACCGTTCTGCAATGCCAGCGAGTTGATTATTGTCGCCAACATTCCCATCTGGTCGCCCCTTACACGGTCGAAGCCCTTGCTTTCGCCCGATATTCCGCGGAAAATATTACCACCGCCGATTACAATTCCTATCTGTACTCCCTTGTCATGGATTGCCTTAATCTGATTGGCGTATTCCATAAGATGGGTTTCGCTGATTCCCTGCTTTGATGCTCCGGCAAGCGACTCGCCACTGAGCTTTAACAATATTCGTTTGAATCTCATCGCAATAAATTTTAGACCACAAAAATAATAAAATTTGATAATTTGAAGATTTGAAAATTCAAAAATTTAATGATACTTCGCTCCCTGAGCCTGTGGTTGCTGAGCTCTGTCGAAGTATCGAAGGGGCAGTATTCCATTTTTATTGTTGAGACGCAAAATTTTGCGTCTTTACAATATATATTTATTACTATCATTATCCGACAATACCTTTTACTAATACATTAATTATAAATACATTACCTTTGGATTTTTTAAACATACCTAATGTCTAAAATCGTTCTTCCTTGAAAATCCGAAGGTTATAAATTCACAATAAACACTAATCTGTTGATTACTTTGTGATTTGACTGTATTTTGTTGTTTTTATGAATTATACTTTTGTGCGATTTTATAGATTTAGACTACGGATGGAGAAACTGATTTACAGACACACTGATGTTGAAAGGCTCGAGATTTTGAGGTCGTTTGATGCGTATTTGCGCGAAAACCCATTGGGCGACGATTGTTTGTTTGCTGAATACCAGGCTAATATAACCGAAGAAAACCTTTCCGTTTTCGAAAAATTCAGAACATACAAGGAGTGCCTGAGACAGCAGGAAGAAGCATTCAACAACAACTACAGCAATTTGTTCAGCAAGGCAAAAACTTTCGTAGTTCACTACTACATGTCGATGCACATGGCTATTGAACGCAGCGAATTGCCAGTTGACATCACTTCGTGGTATGGATTGCAGTATCCGTTTGTTATTCCCAATCCGCGCAATGGCGAAGAACTTCTCGAAGTGGCAAAGCATCTTTTCGAATGCGATTCGAACCGTGTAGCTAATGGAGGACGTCTGCTTACCAACCCCAACATATCATCCGTAAAAATCTGGGTCGAAAAGTTTGAAGAAATACACAAGGAACGCAATTACCGCCAGAACCTCAACAAGGCAGAAGTTGAAAATATCGATTACATCCGCGATACAACCGACAAGCTGATTGTTGAAGTTTACGAGGCTGCCTGCGAAAGATATGCCGACCTTGAATTCGAAGACCGTCTGAAATGCTTGAACGAATTGGGTTTCAACGTACAGCAGGTTGTACGCAAGCCACGTCTGCGCAAGCAGGAAGAAATGGCAATGCAGAAGGCAGAAGCCCAGCTTCAAATACCACTATTCTAACAGATGAGAATTTTTCTCGTTGGCTTCATGGGTGCAGGCAAGTCGGTAATCGGCCGTCGCCTCGCAAAATCATTGGACCTTTCATTCTACGACCTTGACGAGGAGATTGAATCCCGCTACAAAATGTCGGTGTCGTCTATTTTCCAGAAATATGACGAAGCCTGTTTCCGTAAACTCGAAACAACTGTTCTTGAATCCTTTTCCGAAAAGGACAAATTTGTGCTTTCGTGCGGTGGCGGCACACCATGTTTTGGCAACAATATGGAACTGATGAATTCGCTTGGCACAACCATATATATAAAAGTTCAGACCGAAGAACTTAGCAGTAGAATTTCCGCTTCGTACCATAAGCGTCCACTTACCGAGGGCAAGTCGGATGCAGAACTCGCCGACTATGTTGCAGCAACACTCAAAGCCAGAGAACCGTTCTACGCAAAATCTAAGATTACCGTCGATGCCACAGGAACCGACAAGGATGCGTTGACGGAAAAAATAGTGGCAAACCTGCAACAATTCAACGGACAGCAAACCGCCATCCTTTAACATATTTTTAACAAAAAACACTAAAATCCGTAAATTTTCTTACATTTGCATCATTATTAACCATAAAATTAAATAGTTATGAATACCTATACCAAAACACAAAACATCATCGACTACACCGTAATGGGACTGCTTTCAGTATGCGCAATTTTGGCGGCAGCAAATATTCCGTATGCACTGACTAGCTTCATTTTCCTTTGGTTAGCATCGCTTGTAATATTTCTCATTACCAGCATACGTAGTAAGATTTACAAGACCAGCGTACTTGCATTCATAATCGACCTGTACTGCAAAATGAATATGTTTGCCGGAGTCTGGTTTGTAAGCAAGGGCTATGCAGGCAAGGAAATGATAGGAACATATATCTCGGCATTGTTGGTTGGCTACCTTATCTACGACCTCATTGCAAAGAAAATCCCGGTGCACCGTCCGTTGTCATATCTGCTGATATATGCAATCACAACTGGTGTTTGCGCAGCGATAGCGATGTAGGAATATGAAAATTTAATGTGTTCTAGCAAATTGAACTTTGAACCTTTGAAGTGTTGAACCTTGAACTTTTGATTTTTTGCCCCTCTCACAACATAAATGCTTAAATTTGCCGTTTTATTGTATTTGCAACTCGGATGATTCATCGCAACAGCAACGGCAACAAACGGCTTTCCACCTTGTGGATTCGCTTGGCATACATAATTTTTATGCTTGCCGTGTTGCCTGCGTTGGAGTTGTCAGCACAGTCGCTGATAAGCCTAAAAAACCTGTCGGTGCAGGGCGATACGTTGGTGCTCGACTCAATGAGCGTGGTGCAAAGTTCCATAAAATTTGTCGATGCCGACGGAAATCCTGTTGATGCAAAATACCATTTCGACTTCGAGACCTCGACCATCGTGTTCGACGAGAAACCGCCAGCAGGAACAAAAGTCAGTTTCAAGACCTTCCCCGTGAACTTCTCGAAGCCGGCTCAGAAATTCGACCGCAGCAAGTATATGCTTTCCGACCACGAGCACGAACGCACAGGCTACGACCTCATTCTTACCAAGGAAAACTACGACGACTTTTTCTCGCAGACCGAACTTTCGCGCAAGGGAAGCATTTCGCGTGGCGTGAGTTTCGGAAACAGCCAGAATGTGATCATGAACTCTAACCTCGACCTGCAACTCGACGGGCGAATCGGTGACAACCTTTTCATTTCGGCAGTCATAAGCGACAACAACATCCCCATCCAGCCCGACGGCAACTCGCAAAACTTGCAGGAGTTCGACAAGGTTTTCATCAAGATTTACAACTCCAAGTTTGCGCTTATTGCCGGTGATTTTGAGCAGAAGAAGCCGCAAGGATATTTCCTCAACTACTACAAGAAGTCGCAGGGAATACACCTGTCGGGCAAAAAGACTTTCGAGACGGCAAAGCATGGCTCTGGCGAAATAAACGCTTCGCTAGGTGCGGCGATTGCGAAGGGCAAGTACCACAAGATGCAGATTTCGGGCGTGGAGGGCAACCAAGGTCCGTACCGACTTACTGGTGCCAACAACGAGGCGTATGTGGTGGTGCTCGCTGGAACCGAAAAGGTTTACATCGACGGAATTCTGATGTCGCGCGGAAGCGACCGCGACTATGTCATCGACTACAATCTCGGTGAGATTACCTTCACGGCTCACCAACCCATCAACAAGGACAAGCGCATAATAGTCGAGTTTGAATATACCGACCAGAACTATACGCGCTTCCTCGTCACCTCGTCCAACACCTTGAAAATCGACAACACAGAAGTCTGGCTCAACCTATACCACGAAGGCGACAGCAAGAACCAGCCCATCAACATGGACCTCCTCGATTCCGACAAGCGACTGATGGCCGGCATAGGCGACAACCTCGACCAAGCCATAATCCCCGGTTACGACAGTCTCGGTTTCAATATCGACGAGGTGCGCTACAAACTTGTCGATACCATTGTCGATGGCGTGCGTTACGATTCGGTTTTTGTCTATAGCACCAGCGAGCAGGACGCTTTATATAGGGTTTCTTTCTCGCTTGTGGGCGAAAACAAGGGCAACTATGTGCGCGGAGTGTCGTCGGCAAACGGCAGGGTCTATGAGTGGGTTGCGCCAGTAAATGGAGTGCCGCAGGGAAACTATATTCCTTATACCAAGATAGTTGCGCCGCAGAAAAAGCAGATGGCTACATTCGGGGCAAAGTCGAAGTTCGGCGAAAAGACAAGCGCATCGGTAGAAGTGGCATTGTCGAACAACGACCGTAACACCTTCTCGAAACTTGACCGTGGCGACAACTTCGGTGTGGCGGTAAAGACAACCGCCGAGCAATACCTTGTGAAAACCGAAAAGAACAGCCTCAGCATCGATGTCAACTACGAATTCCTGAACCGTAACTTCGAAGCCGTAGAGTATTTTCGCGAAACTGAATTCACAAGAGACTGGAACATAGGTTCTTACTATGCCGACTCTCACTGCGAGAATGTTGCTGGCGGACATATCCGTTACTCCAACCGCAAGCACGGAAATTCGCTCTATACGACATCATACATAAATCGTGGCATCGAATATTCGGGCTGGAAAAACGACCTTTCGTCCGACTACAGGCTTGGCACATGGCACATCAGCGGAAACGCCTCCTTGCTTGCAAGTGCCGATTCGCTCAACAAGACACAGTTTTTGCGACACAAGCTTGATGTTTCCAAGACTTTCGGCAAGATAATAGTTGGCGCTCGTGAAGAAGGAGAGCGCAATGTTTGGCACAACGGCGAAGGCTCATTGCTGGCAAACAGTTATTCGTACAGCCAATACGAAGGTTTTGCTGGCACATCCGACTCAGCACGGCAGAAGTTTACGTTGTCATACAAGTTCCGCAACGACCGCAAGCAGAGCCTCGACATCCTGAAGGATGCCACCCGCGCACACGACTTTTCATTGTCGTCGGAAGTTGGCGGAAAGAACAACCACCGTCTGAAGGCGACCATCAACTACCGCCTGTTGCAGGTGCGCGACACTTTGCTCTATAGCGCCGAACCCGAAGACAACCTCACGGGTAAACTCGAATACAATTTCAAGTTGTGGAAGGGAGCAATAACTTCATCCACCTTGTACGAAATAGGTTCGGGATTGGAAAACAAGATTGAATACACCTACATCGAAGTTGCTCCCGGACAAGGCGTTTACACTTGGACCGACTACAACGGCAACGGTGTTCAGGAACTTGACGAATTCGAAGTTGCCTTCTTTGCCGACCAGGCCAACTTTATCCGTGTACAGATGCCTTCGACGGAATATATAAAGGTGTATGCCAACAAGTTCAACCAGAGCCTCAACATAAATCCTGCAGTGCGCTGGAAATCGAAGAAAGGGTTTCTCAAGTTCCTAAGTCGTTTCTCGGACCAGTTTGCCTACAGCATTTCGCAGAAAAACACCTCGGACAAGATTGCCGAATTTGCAAATCCCTTTGCGCAGAACATCAGCCTCGACGAACTTGTCTCGATGAACTCGACCATCCGCAACAGCTTGTCGTTCAACCGTGGAAAACCCAAGTTCGGCATCGACTATATTGTACAGTCGGTAAAAAGCAAGAGCCTGCTTACTACTGGTTTCGATTCGCGGACAAACTTCACGCAGACAGTACTTATCAGGTACAACATTTCGCCAAAGGTGGGAATGCAAAACTCGACCATTTTCGGCAAAAAAGGTTACGAATCGCAGTTTTTCACCGCTAAGGACTACAAAATTGCCAGCATCAAAGACGATTTCCAGTTCAATGTGCAGCCCAACATAAACAACCGCATTTCGCTTACCTACAATTTCGAACAGAAGGATAATACGGCTGGCACCGAAAAACTTACCAGCAACAATGTCGGCCTTGAGTATCGTCTAAATTCGGTGAAAAAAGGTTCTCTCAATGCAAATTTCAACTTTATATATTATAAGTATGCCAGCAGCGGCAATTCAGCCATCGACTACGAAATGCTACAAGGACTGCAACCAGGCATGAATTTCACTTGGGGGGTAAATTTCCAGCGTCAGCTAGCCAACGGATTGCAAATCAACTTGTCGTACAATGGTCGCAAGAGCGAAGCTTCGCCAGTGATACATACGGCAAGCGTGGAAGTTAGAGCGTATTTCTAGGTGCTGGCACCGTTTAAAAGTTTAAGGGTTCAGAGTTCAAGGGTTTGAATGGCTGACGCCGTTTGAAATGTAATTTATGGTATTATTTCCACCTTAATTTTCTCTTTCCTACATCAAAAATCTTCAAAATTCGCCCTGTTGGCATACTCCCAATTTAATTCCTTTGGAGGATTCATGACTTGCATATAAGCCACCTTCATCATATACGCAATTACATCCGGCCTTAATCCACCACAAGCACCGCCAAACGCAGGAATCACAATGCTTTGCATGTCATTTTTGATTGCCAGCATCAGAGCCGAACGCATACAGTAATACACAATCATAGGGTCCTTTATATAAGACGGAACTCTCATTGTCGGAGTGTGAATGAGTTTCTTGTTGGTTTTGGGGATATCAACAATAATGCTCGTTCCAACCAACTGTTCTCCAAAACATTCATCCAAAATCCTTTTCTGAACCACCTTCATCAAGTCCCAACCGAAATACTCACTTATAGCACGGTCGTAGCCTCCATCCATCAATCCATACGAATTGGCAGGAGAAACCACACATTCCACATCATGGCTATTCATGAAATCTTCGAAATACATATTCACAACTTCCACATCGGCATCCTCTGCAAAATATCGTTGCCACTGCTCTGTTGTAACACTATTCCTATCCAACAAATATATTTTCATAGTTTGAATACTTTTAAAGCGGTGTATTTCCCCTATCTTTCTCAAAAAGTTCAAGATTTTTCACTACGCCATTATCAATATCAAACCTTACGCATGTCATGGTGCGATGTATGCCCATTCGTCCTGCCGCACCAGGATTTATGTGCAAAAGATTGTACTTCTTGTCATTTACTATCTTCAGTATGTGCGAATGTCCCGAGATAAAAAGCTTAGGAGGCAAGACCTTCATAATCTCGTTTATCTTGTACTCGTAGCGACCTGGATAACCGCCAATGTGAGTCATCAGCACATCAAGACCTTCCACGGTAAAGCGTTCAATCTCGGTGGTTCGCATACGGATTCCCCAGCCGTCGCAGTTGCCAAATACAGCGCGTACAAGCTTGCGAGCTTCGAGAGCATCGAGCACATCTTCGGTGCCAATGTCACCTGCGTGCCATATTTCATCTACGGGTTCGAGAAAATCGAGCACATCATAGTCCAGATACCCATGCGTATCCGATAGCAATCCAATCTTTTTCATACATGTACACAAAAAATCTTGAGTGATACGGGGAATACCACTCAAGATCAAATTAAAACCTTTATTATGAAAAATTTATTAAGATCCTTATTCAGTCACTTCTTCGGTGAACGGAAGAACCGAAACATACGACTTGTTGTCTCTCTTCTTCTGGAACTTTACTTCACCGTCGCAAAGAGCATAGAGGGTATGGTCTCTACCGATACCAACATTGTTGCCCGGATGATGAACTGTACCACGCTGACGAACTATAATGTTGCCTGCGATAGCAATCTGACCGCCATAAACCTTAACGCCTAATCTTTTACTTTCGGAATCACGACCGTTGCGCGAACTACCAACACCTTTTTTATGTGCCATAATTTTACTGTTTTATGCGTTAATACTTTCAATTTCAATCTGAGTCAAAGCCTGTCTGTGACCATTGAGGGTCTGATAGCCTTTTCTTCTCTTTTTCTTAAACACCAACACGGTTTCGCCTTTGCAATGCTTAATAACCTTTGCTGATACTGATGCGTTATCAACTGTCGGAGCACCGACCTTAACGCTGCCTTCATTGTCAACAAGAAGAACGCGGTCCAACTTGACACTGCTGCCTTCTTCGCTTGCCATACGGTTCACGAAAAGCTTTGTGCCCTTTTCAACCTTGAACTGTTGACCTAAAATTTCTACTACTGCGTACATTTCTCTATTTCTTAAAAATTTGGACTGCAAAATTAATGCTTTCATTTCACATGGCAAAATTTTTTGAACAGTTTTTTGAACAATTAGGTCATTAGCCATCACTTCATTATGTTTCAATGCGTTACGAATATTTTATATATTCGATGCATAATGCTCTTTGGGGCATTACTATTCTGCTTTCCTTGTTCCGTTACATTCGGGATATGATGAGCAACTCCAAAATTCTTTGCCAGAGTTGATGCCTTTTTTTGCAACGCGCTTTATCATTGGTTTGCCACATTTTGGACATAATGGAGATTCCGTTTGAATACTTTGTTCCGTGCGATAGGCAAGTCTTTCTGCTGTCAAACCTTCAGTAAATCCACCTTCTTCTCGAAAAGATGAAAGTAAAGTTTCAATTTGCTTGCCTAACATTGATATTAAACGGTTGCAAAGTGTCAGTATGCATCTGGCTTCGGTCATTGAATCGTTAGAATTGAACCATTCGTCCCACTTGTGTTTTTGTGTTAGTATGTGAATGCTGCTCAGATATTGGACATCTTCCTTGTAATTTGCTCTGTCAAGTATGATTGCATTTACTTTTTTGTGTTCATCAGAATTTATTGACCAAGGAAGTTGTTCGTGTTGTAACAACCAATTTACATAGTCATTGGCCAATTCTGCAAGACTAGCCCTGGCAACGTCAGTAAGTTTCATTTCCGTTTCCTTTGATGTTGAATGGCGAGAGTTGCCTTCAGCAATATTGGCGGGCACAGAACGGGCGGCTTGCGTCATCTGGTCGTATTGGCGGCCACAAGGGTCATTTGAGCGGTTAAGATAGCGTTTGCAGAAATCTTGGGTGGCAAGTTGAATTATGTTTGCCAGAACCCATGTGTCAAGCCAGAAATATGCTTGTCGAAATATTTTCATTCAGTTTCTTTTTTGCAAAAATAAACATTTTTCGACAATCAAGCACACTGGTCAATGTGTCTTATGTCATTATGTCGACACTATGACACAAGACACATTGACACAAATAAAAAACGGGCGACATTGTCGCCCGTTTTTGCATTATGCTGTTCTTTTTATTCTGCCATCAACAACTCCAGCATGCTGATTGCTGACTTCGAAACAGGGGTTCCAGGGCCGTAGATTGCTGCTACGCCTGCATCGTAGAGGAACTGGTAGTCCTGAGCTGGGATAACACCACCAGCGGTAACCATGATGTCGTCACGACCTAACTTCTTGAGTTCTTCTATCAAGGCTGGAATCAAGGTCTTGTGACCTGCTGCCAACGACGATACACCAACAATGTGGACATCGTTCTCAACAGCCTGCTTTGCTGCTTCTTCCGGAGTCTGGAACAACGGTCCCATATCGACGTCGAAACCGCAGTCGGCGTAACCTGTTGCAACAACCTTTGCGCCACGGTCGTGTCCGTCCTGACCCATCTTGACAACCATAATACGAGGCTGACGGCCTTCCTTCTTTGCAAACTCACGGCAAAGTTCCTTTGCCCTTTCAAATTCGGCGTCGTTCTTGGTTTCCGAAGAATATACGCCAGAGATAGTCTTAATCACAGCTTTATGTCTTCCTACAATTTTTTCACATGCATCCGAAATTTCACCCAACGAAGCGCGTACCTTTGCTGCTTCAACAGCAAGTTCGAGCAAGTTGCCTTCGCCAGTCTCTACGCATCTTGTAATAGCGTCCAATGCACGGCGAACATCGTCGTTGTTGCGCTTTGCTCTCAATTCCTGCAACCTCTGTACCTGCTGCTTTCTAACTGCGGTGTTGTCAACTGCGAGGATGTCAATCGGGTCTTCCTTTTCGAGGCGATACTTGTTGATACCAACAATTGTCTGGTTTCCGCTGTCGATGCGAGCCTGGGTGCGAGCTGCAGCCTCTTCGATACGCATCTTAGGAATACCGCTTTCGATTGCCTTTGCCATACCGCCGAGCTTTTCAACTTCCTCGATGTGCTTCCATGCGCGATGTGCAAGGTCGTTGGTGAGGCTTTCGATGTAGTACGAACCAGCCCACGGGTCGATTGAACGGCAAACATTGGTTTCTTCCTGAATGTAAATCTGGGTGTTACGAGCAATACGAGCCGAGAAGTCGGTAGGCAATGCGATGGCTTCGTCGAGTGCATTGGTATGCAACGACTGGGTGTGTCCCAATGCTGCGCCCATTGCTTCGATACAAGTACGCGTAACATTGTTGAACGGGTCTTGTTCGGTAAGCGACCAACCCGATGTCTGGCTGTGTGTACGCAACGACAACGACTTCGGATTCTTCGGGTTGAACTGCTTTACAATCTTTGCCCACAGCATACGTGCTGCACGCATCTTTGCAATTTCCATAAAGTGGTTCATACCGATTGCCCAGAAGAACGACAGACGCGGTGCAAATGCGTCAACATCGATGCCAGCCTTGATACCAGTGCGGAGGTATTCGAGACCGTCGGCAAGAGTATAAGCCATTTCGATGTCATTGGTTGCGCCTGCTTCCTGCATGTGGTAGCCCGAAATCGAAATTGAGTTGAACTTAGGCATGAACTTCGAGGTGTAAGCGAAGATATCACCGATGATACGCATCGAGAACTCAGGCGGATATATATAGGTATTACGAACCATGAATTCCTTAAGGATGTCGTTCTGTATTGTACCCTGCATTTCTTCGAGCTTTACGCCCTGTTCCAAACCTGCCACGATGTAGAATGCAAGAATTGGCAATACTGCACCGTTCATTGTCATTGATACCGACATCTTGCCCAAAGGAATCTGGTCGAACAAAATCTTCATATCCTCAACCGAGCAGATGCTAACACCAGCCTTACCAACATCACCTACAACGCGTGGATGGTCGGCGTCGTAGCCACGATGAGTAGGAAGGTCGAATGCAACCGACAGACCTTTCTGACCTGCAGCAAGGTTACGGCGGTAGAATGCGTTAGATTCTTCTGCTGTCGAGAAACCTGCATATTGGCGGATTGTCCACGGCTTCTGCACATACATTGTTGAGTAAGGACCGCGAAGGAAAGGCGGTACACCTGCTGCATAGTTCAGATGTTCCATTCCTGCAAGGTCGTCGGCAGTGTAGATGCCCTTTACGCTAATTTGTTCGGGAGTTGTCCAAAGCGACTGGTCGCTGCTATTTCCGCAGCATTCTGCTGCTTTGCCCGTATATTTTATATCTTTGAAATTCGGTCTCATGGCTTCTGTTATAATTCGTTAATACCCAACATTTTTTGATATTCCTTCAAGGTTTCAAGCACATTGCACTTTACGTGGATGTAGTTCTTGATGCCCTTTTCTTCGAGTGCGGGACGGCATTCGGGGTCGCCGGCAACAACAAGTATAGCCTTGTCGCCGATGAGTTCGGCAATCTGCGGAACTGCTTCGGCATATTCGTCATCCGACGAGCAGGCAACAACTATCTGAGCCTTTGATTCCAAAGCGGCCTTTGCGCCTTCCTCTATTGTTGCGAAGCGGTTGTTGTCCATAACCTTGATGCCTGCCACTGCGAAGAAGTTCGACGAGAACTGAGCTCTTGCGCGGCACATTGCCAGGTTACCGAATGTAAGCATGAATGCCTTCGGTTCTACACCGCTACGGTCGGTAGCGAGACGCAAAGCCTCGAATGCTTCGGCACCACGGTAAGGCTTCAATGGTTCGGCTATCTTTTCGTGCGAGCAGCAGTCGCCTTCTTCCATCTTCATGCCCATCATTGTAGGAATGTCGCGCGAAACGATTTCCTTGGTAATGTTGGCTTCGGCTCTCTCGTTGAAGTTCGGGAACTGGTTGGTTCCGAGCAATGTTTCGCGGCGGGTTGCGATGTTCTTGTCGCGCTTGTCCGAAACTGCCTTGATTTCCGATTGTACGAAGCCTTCCTTGAACTTAGCCACGAATCCGCCACCATCTTCAACAGTCTTGAAGAGGTTCCAAGCGGTGTTGGCTATTGAGTTTGTAAGGTTTTCGATGTAGTACGAACCAGCGGCGGGGTCAACTACCTTATCGAAGTGCGATTCTTCCTTGAGGATGGTCTGCACATTGCGAGCAATGCGGTTCGAGAAGTCGGTAGGAACTTCGAACGGATAGTCGTAAGGAAGAACTTCGAGGTAATCGACACCGGCGATGATTGCGCTCATTGCCTCGGTAGTTCCGCGAAGCATATTTACGTATGCATCGTAAACTGTCTGATTCCACTCGCTGGTGGTTGCGGCAATCTGCATCTTCTTTGCGCATTCCGAATCGCAACCGTAAGCCTCAACTATGTTAGCCCACAGCATTCTTGCAGCACGGAACTTTGCAATTTCCATGAAGTAGGTGCTTCCGACACCAAACAGGAATACTATCTTCTTAGCAACTTCTTCAGCGGTCAAGCCTTCGTCGGTAAGGCGCGACAAATATTCGCTACCTTCCGAAAGTGTGAAAGCAAGTTCCTGAACCGATGATGCGCCAGCGCTGTTGAAAGTATATCCGTCAACGCAGATAACGCGAACGCGCTTATAGTCCTTAGCCATTTTTACGCATTCGGCAAGCAACTTGAAAGCCTTGTCCTCGCAGAGGAAACCTTTGTTGGTAAGGTTTCGCAGCGGGTTGAAGTCGAAGTTGGCTCTTACCTCGTTCTTGTCGATTCCGAGCGAATCAATGTATGCGAGGAAATTCTTCAAGGTTTCCATGGTCTTGAGGCAGCAACCGATGAATGTAACCGGAGTCTTGTCCATCTTAATGTCGGCGAGCAGAGCCTCGAAGTCGGCCTTGGTCTGAACCTTTGTATTGTCAATGTAGAAACCGAGCGATTCTATTCCCTTTGTCAGCAACATCTTTGCGGTAGCGTTGGCTTTCCTGTAGTCGCCGTCGCAGCAGCAGATGCCGTGGTGTATGAACCAGTTGTTGTTATCCTTGGTTCCGCGGACAAACGGGAAACTTCCCGGCTTCGAATCCAAATAATTGATATCTTTTAGGTCGTCGGCGCGATAGTATGGGCGGACATTGAATCCTTCCTGAGTTTTCCATACGAGTTTCTTCTCGTAGTCGGCGCCTTTTAAGTCCTTGATTATTACATCCTCCCATTCTTGGGTCGGCACGGGAGGAAATTCTTGAAACAATTTATTATCCATCTGTACAGAAATTTTTAGGGTGCAAAGTTAATACCTTTTTTTATATAGGGAAAGGTAAAAAAAACAAAAAAGCGGGTTGTTTGACAATCCGCTTTATATGATAATTTTAGTACTTGTTTATTCCTTCACAATCCTATCCCTTGCAATTACATTGTCACCATTGACTATGCGATACATGTAGACGCCTTGTCGAAGCGATGAAATGTTTATGCTTGTGCTGTTACCCTTGATTTCCTCGGAAAGAACCAGACGGCCTGTTACATCGTGGAACTCAATCATAGTCTTGCCTTCTGGGAGAGAATTTAGCAAAATGTTCAGTTCCTCGTCGGCTGGATTCGGATAGACATAGATTGCAAGCGGTTCTGCATTTTCTTCTACAACCTCAGTTGTACTCTTGCTGTTCATTGGTGCGTCGATGTCGAAGTCAATGTCAATTTCCTCGTCGCGGCAAATGCCATAGAAGAAGCAGAGTACCGAGTTAGCATACGCCGACGATACGCCAGTGTTGCGCTCTACCATTACTTGAAGTTCTGCAATCTCGTCTTCGGTTAGTTGTGCGTAGTTGCGTCCGTCGGTATATACAGCCTCACGCAACGACTGGTACTGGCAGAAGTTGTCATATTCGGCAAGTTCGTCGATAGTGAGTGCAAAACGTTGCGGTATTGCTGCAAGTTCCTGACGGGCAAGAGCATATTCGCCCATTTCGAAGTAGCTGTTTACAAGCGAATACTTTGCTGTCTGGGTATTTATGCGGTTGTACCATCCGTTGAGTGCTTCGCGGTCGAATACAATAGTATCCTGCAATATTGCATCTATATTGCGGTTTGCGATTTCTGCCATTGCGCGGCGTATTGAAACCAGTGTATCCTGCATAAGCCTTGCTACTGCCACAATATCAGCATCACCTTCCTCAAAATTTTCCAACAAGAAATCATACCCTGCTGCATCGTAATCAGCCAAGCGCGATTCGTAAATCTGCTTGAGAGATTCGTATAGAGAAATGTCATCGTTTGAAGGAGCGGACTTACCAAGTATCGGACCAACAATAGGAGGGTCAATTGGAGGATATACCGGCACAATGCATATTGTCGGATTGCATTCGTTGGCTGCACTGCTGGAAGTCCTTGTGATACTGCCTTGTATTGATGCCAGATAATAGGGATTTGATGAATTTGCTTGACCGCTAAAGTAGTATTTCGGATAATTGGTGTTATCCGTTTTGATATTCAATACTCCTGCTGTAAATTGGTTTCCTGCACCAGTAGAAGACGAACCTTGATGGCAGACAAAACCTGTAGTCTTGATGTCGTTGTTGAAAATATTTGAAAATTCATTGCATGAAATCAGAAGCCCAGGATTGTTGTCGGAATATATGCCCCTGTCAAGTTTCCCGAATGCGTTCCTGTGTATGTTGTCAACTCCAGAATTATGCATATAGATTCCGTTAGTCTGGCAGAATACTGATGTGGAGTTTGTCGTATATATTGAATTGCCCTCTATCTTGTATCCAGTGCAATTGCTTGAATATATTCCGTATCCGTTTTCAGGAGACAAAGATTCCACTCCAGTGAGGTTTATATCCGACATTGTAATGCTGTAGTTGTTTACTGCGCTTGCGTAAACCGACTGCTTGCATTTCTCGAAATCAGTCTTGAATACATAGAACGAATAGTTTGAGCCAGTATTCTCAACATCTATGCTCTTTGTAAAGCAGTAGAATGTATTCCGACTTTCTCCAGTACAATTGCAAGGTAAATTTGATGTATAGTCGCCAAAAGAACACGAGGGTTTGATGTTTGCACTCGCGCCAGCGATACGTATTGCACAGCCGCGTGCGGGCATGCCTGTACGATTGTCGCTGAAATGGCAGCCTCGTATTGAAATACCTCTTACTCCGCTCATCTTTATCATGTCTGTATAGGTTACGTTAGACGCAGAAAACAGGTTGTTGTCATCTATTGTGAAATTGCAGTTCTTGAAAAAGCTGACATTGTTGCATTCTTCATTGCTTGCATTGTGGTTGGTGTATGGATAAAATTCCACCTGCCTTCCGTTGTTGCGGAATGTTGAATTTGTGCATTTCACAATGCCGCCTGTCGTACCGTAGCTTGTGCCGTTCCATGTGACAATGCCCCACGAAGAATTCTCGATTACAGAATTGTTCTTTATCTCGAGTGTGCCTTGTTTATCGGCAAGCTGACGTTGGTAGGTGTTACCGACTACGTAGATGGCGTTCCACATCTTGTCAGGACAAAGATTGGTGATAGTTCCCCCATCAACTACAAGCTTGCCACTAGCTTCAATCACAATCTTGGCATCTGGAGCACAATATGCTGTCGTGGAAATTGTTGCTGTGCTTCCGCTACTTACAGTAAAAGTTCCAGCAATGACAAATCCAGTGTTAAAGGGGACTGTACCTGTTACCGTATAATTTTTGTACAAAGAAGAGTATCCTGTTACATATACACTTTTATCTTTTGTTACAGTATATCCATCATGACTTAAATTTACTTTTACCCATCCGTTTCCTCCCGCTATTGCTCGTACGTTAATGCTTGAAGTTCCTTGCCCTGAGACAATTTCAAGGTTATCGCTCACTTCCCATGACAATGTTGTTCCATTGGGAACTGCATTGCTACTTAGAGAATATGTGCCTTCATTGCATGATGCCATATTGGAATTTCCGTCCACAGTATGGTTATAGAAATAAGCTTCCATTACTGCTGCATGGGCATTTACAAGACCATAGCCGACTTGGTTGTTCCACGAACCATGTGTATGGTCTGACGATATGGTATAATCATAATATCCATTGGGACTATAATTTTCGAAAATCTTCCTACATGTAGTTTCTATTATTTCAACAACTTCGTTATAATGAAGATTCGGATTTACAGATAGTATTAAAGATGCTATCCCTGATACTAACGAACATGATACAGATGTGCCATCAAAATCTCCCCAATAATTACCTTCTATATTTAATGCTTCATTATATCCTTTATTTCCTTCCCTATCTATTGTTCTTACATTTCCAGAAAAAACATAGAAGTTTTTATCATATAAATATGTACTGGATGGGGCGACGACAGAAAGTTTGCTACCTCTATTAGAATAATATGCTACGGATCCTGTTTGTGTTATGGCACCAACCATTATTGTTGCATTGGGTATGTAAGGGAAATATATATAATTGGCAGGGGTATCTCCTGCTTCTATCATAATAGAGAAAGTACCATCTATAAATACAAAACGATCTTCATTGCCAGAAGATGACACAATTACACATCCTTTCCCATTTCGTCCATACTCAACGGCTTTTTCAAATTCGCTTATTATAGCATCTCCGTATTCTTTTTTATCCCACGAATTTGACAATATATCGCAACCCAAATCGTCCCAAGCTTTATTAATCGCTTTTGCTATGTTTTTTTCACTAAAAAAATATTTAGGCTTCATTATTCTTATTGGTACTATCTTAGAATTTGGAGCAACGCCAGCTATTCCTATGTTATTATGAGACGCTGCTATTATTCCTGCACAACATTGTCCATGTTTTCCAGAAAGCAATGGATGTCCGCTGCATCCAAAAAGACACGATGGCGTATATCCATCAAGCACTCTACTTACGTTATTCGCATCTTTCAAGTCTTCATGGTCTTCTACTCCGTCATCAATTACTGCAACTTTTACATTCCCATTTCCCATGGTTATATTCCAAGCGGGTTCAACGTTAATATCAATATTCTGTAAACCATATCCTTGTCCGCCAAATGTATGCGGCATAGAAATACATTGTCCTGTATTTTTAAGGTAAAATTGTTGCTGATATAATGGATCAGATGTGCATGTTTTTATTACAGAATAAAAGTTAGGATACGAATATTCTACGTATGCATTCGTATATAATGAATTGGCTAAGGATACAACATCAGACTCTGATTGACATCTAATAGAATACCACTCGTCATATTCATTTATTATTGTGTCAATATTATAGGAATTTATGATACTCATGACGTTCTGAATAGTAAAATCTTTTGCAGGCTTAACAAGTACTTCTCCAGTAAACCATATTCTTACGCTGGTTTCGACCATTTGTTTGGAATATGAAATCATTTCTATGTCATGACTATTAACAGATATTGAATCAATTATCTTAGGGAATGATATATTACCCAAAATAGAACTATTGACCATAATACAATTCCCTTCCTCGCCAAACATTATTGAGTCTAATGGTATGTTGAAACGTGTTTGTATGTTGCTTACTATATTGTCATAATGTGACGTGTCTTTTACTACAATAATAATAGATTTGATATCATTCGTATAAAACCTTTGCTGTCCTTCGCTATAAAAATAGTTTTGAGAAAAGACATTTGTTATGCACAAAATTAGAGCAATAAATATAGCTAACTTTCTTCTATTCATTGTATAGTTCTCCATTTTTTATATAATACATAGTATCATTATTAAATATATATCCATCCCTACAAATATAGTTAACAGGTCTTATGTTTTTGTAGCATTTTATCCTATCACGTTTTTTGTACCCGCCGTACGCATCTGGGGTCCCTTTTTGTCCTACTATTTTTAATTTAGCACATACAATAAAATAATCTGTTTTTGATTTCGAATATGATAAGTCATGTGGAATTTTGTTTGGTGGGACAAAGGCCTGCTCAATTTCTCTATTGCTCATATATTTTTCATGATCAATACTTAAAGTTTGAGAAACAGAGTCATACTGGAAAATTTCTGGGACAAATTTCATAAAGCGCCCTATAGGTTTGTAATAGATGTAATCGCTACAGAATTCACATGAATTATTTTTTTCGCACCCAGACAATACCATCACCACCATCATCCCGATAAGCAGTGATATTAAAAATTTCTTATTCATAAACTTAAAATTTTTAATTAGTATGTCGCAAATATAAACATTATTTTCTATTGTGCAATAAAAAAATAGGATTGGTGCAATGCTTTGTGATTGGACGAATAAAATACCCATTCTTGGGTCGGCACGGGAGGAAATTCTTGAAACAATTTTTCTTCCATTTGTACAGAATTTATTTTGAGGTTGCAAAGTTAGACAAAAATCCCGACTTGCAAATCTGTTTAAGAAAACATTTGTTAGTAAAAATAAAAAAAGTGCATATACTTAAGCATCAGTCGTTTAATTATGATGCAAACTCTTTTTTTCACCCTACGAAAAACAATGCGCCACCTTAATTTTTTTATGTAAGTTTGCCACACAAAAAATAGAACAGAAATGCCGCTTATCATTTTGTCTGTCATATTGTTAGCTTTACTTCTTATTCAGGCTGTATTCTACATCCTGCCGGCATTCGCAATGCAAAAAGATGAAGAAGCCAAACCAAAGACAGACCAGCCTGCCGTCTCGGTGATAATCGCCTGCCGAAACGAATTGCAGAACCTGAAATCTAACCTGCAACTCATTATAAATCAAAAATATCCACATTTTGAAATCATAATTGCCGATGACAATTCCACCGACGGAACTTCAGATTACATTGCCGAATTGACAAAAACTTATCCCAATGTAAAACTTGTTGAAAACAAAGAGTCTGGCAAAAAGTCGGCTCTTTCGTACGGAATCCGTGCCGCAACCTACGAGCATCTTGTATTCACCGATGCCGACTGCCGTCCAGCCACGGAGCTCTGGATTAGCGGAATAATGTCGCAGTTCGATGCAGAAAATCCGCTTGTTCTAGGCTACGGCGAACTGTCGGGCACGACATTCGCTGCGCGTTTCTCGACGTACGATGCCATGCTTATTGCAATGCAATACCTTGGTTTTGCTTCGCTGGGGCATGCCTATATGGCCGTGGGACGAAACATTGCATACTCGCGTAAGTTGTGGGATACCATTGGTGGTTTCGGCTCACATTCCGACATTGCATCGGGCGACGACGACCTTTTTGTAAAGGATGCGGCAAGACATATACACCCAACCGTATGCGTTTCGTCGAAAGCAAAGACAATTTCTCCTGCAAAGGAAACTTTTGCAAAACTTCTGCGACAGAAATCACGTCACGTTAGCACATCGGTGCGCTACAAACTGGCAGACAAGTTCTTGTCGGGAGGCGAAATTGTTACGCGGACATTGTTTTTTGCTGTGGCAATAGCAATGCTATTTGTAAACTGGAAATTCGCACTTGCATTCGTGATAGTGCGGTTAGTGCTTGTAATACTTTCGCTCGCTAAGTTTTGCAGCACGACAAAAACCGATTTCAATTTATTTATGTCGCTGATATTTGATATCTTTGCACCGATTTTTTACGCCGCTTTGATGTTTTACGGAATCTTTAATCGGAAAACAAAATGGTAAAAAGGACTCGCGAACTTGAAGAATATGACGACTTGAAGCTCAGGGATTTGGTAGTCTCTGGCGACGAGATGGCAAGTTCGTGCCTTTTCCGTCGCTACCAGATGGACATTAAGGATTTCCTTGTTTCGCGAGGCTGCCAAAGCGACGATGCCGACGATGTTACAATTATGTCGCTGCAGAAAATCTGGAAGTCGATGGACTCCTACGATGCCGAGCGCGAAGCCAGTTTCCGCACGTGGGTGTTTACGATAGCCAAAAATACCTACCTTGACTGGTGCAAGAAATACAACTTGCCACAGCCACAAAACAGCGACATGATATCAATTACCGACGACAGCACTCCAGAAACTTCGCTCATCGAGAAAGAAAGGCAGGCATACGTGGAATCGTTGCTCGGACAGCTTTCCGAACTCGACCAGAACATTCTGTTTATGAAGGGCGTAGGAATGAAATACGAAGAAATTGCCCACGAACTCGGAATTTCGCTGTCGATAGTGAAAAACAGAATCCATCAGGCCAAGTTGAAACTTGTAGAATTGTCGAAAGATGTTAGAAAAGATTAAGGAATATTTCCCCTCACTATCGGATGTCCAGTTGCAAAAACTCACTGAACTTGAAGGACTTGTGCGTGAGTGGAACGAAAAAATCAACGTAATTAGCCGCAAGGACACCGACAATATTTTTGTCCACCACATACTGCATTCGATGGCGATTGCAAAAGTAAAGCAGTTCAAGGCAGGAGAACTTATCCTTGATGTCGGCACAGGCGGCGGTTTTCCGGGTATTCCTCTGGCAATAATGTTTCCCGAAGCAAAATTCACGCTTGTCGATAGCATAGAGAAGAAAATCAAGGTGGTAAAGGGCATTTCCGAAAGTCTTGGCCTTGCAAATGTAGAAGCCATGAAGATTCGCGCCGAACTTTTGCCGCCAAAGTACGACTGCATCGTGAGCCGTGCCGTCACCTCCTTCCCCGACTTTGTGAAAATGACACGCAAAGTGTTGAATCCGCGTTCCACCGAACGTTCAATCATCTACCTCAAGGGCGGCGACTTTGACGATGAACTGAAAGGAATGAAAAATTATTCGGTTACGAATATTTCTGATTTCTTCGGTGAAGAATTCTTTGAGACGAAGAAGATAATATACCTTAATTTATAATGGTTTGATGGTATTTCAAATTGTTGAGTCGTGGCGCACCGCGACTGTACAAATGTTGGGATTTTTAAATTGTTTTTTTGTGGAGCCGCAAAATTTTGCGGCTGTACAAAATATGAATTATTTATTTGCAATCCACTCATATTCCAGCGGTTAACACCATTGATTACCAATTCTTTATTTAAAAATTCTTACAAAATCAAAAAAAAATGCTTTGATTTCAAAAAAAAGTAGTAATTTTGCAATCCCAAAAGGCATACCGAATGCCCGGGTGGCGGAATCGGTAGACGCGCTGGTCTCAAACACCAGTTCCTTCACTGGAGTGCCGGTTCGACCCCGGCCCCGGGTACAAAAAGGAGATTGCATAAGCAGTCTCCTTTTTTGTTTTTCGCATATACAGACACAAAAAACGTCCCTCATTTGAGAGACGTTTTTTTGTTTATAATGTGTCAATTCTACTTATATTCGTAATAAGTTGTGTATGTATATGACGATCCATCTTCTTTATGATTAATCAAGCACTCAGTAGGCACATTCTTGTCGTAAGTAAATGTATAGTTATATTCTTCTACTCCAGAATCAGACATATCTGGGTCTAACTGTCCATTAATCATATAACTTTCATTCCATCTATTCGACAAGAACGTAAGATTATTCTTTGAAAAGCATGACATTGTTTCAGAATTGTCATCATCAGCACCTATAACGCAATACAAATTTCTAAGTCCATATTTAGGATTTATGTTTTTATCGTATGTATAAACACTCTCCACATTATAGGTATATAAAACATTATAAAGAATTTCTCCAGAATCATAAGTGCCGCCACGCGTTAGAGTAAATGTTGTCTTTACAATATTGTCGCCGTCCCATACAATATCAACGTAACTTGTTTCATTGTTAATAGTGGTGGCTTTAAAATGATTAGACTTTGCTTGTTCAAAACGTTCATTTATTTTGTTTTCAATACCAGCAAACAAGGAGTTAAGATGTTTAGCTTCTGTTGTTTTACTAGTTTGATAATTAACAAATTCCAACCTTGAGATTTTCTTTCCATCGTATGTAACATTAATTGTTTTTTCCAACTTACCTTCATCGAAGTAGTCCACACTCTTTAAATTTTTGCCATCATATTTGTATTCAACAGACTCATTATATCCATAGTCGTCAACTCTTGAGATACGATTCTTGTCATCGTATGTAATGTATTCCGTCCAAGACAAGCTTCCATTGCTAGAATAATGGTCAATCTTCGACAACTTCTTATCATCCCAAGTCCAAGACTGAGCCATATACTTGGTGGTAGACGACGATGAGTAAAGAACTCTGTCTATTTGTTCCTTTGGCTTGAACTGACCTTCCTTATGGCATGATGCGAATGCTAATGCCAACATTGCTACTGCAAATACTAAATAAAATTTCTTCATATTATTAAAATTTAAGTTATACAAAAATTAATGTTGCGAATTTAGTTAAATATCCCCTACCACTATGTTAACAAAATGTTAAATACAATGGATGATGCATACATTTTTTAAGAATCTTCGTCACAAAGCTAGATACAAGTCACCCGCCCTATCGTAATCCTGATTTTTTGTGTAATTTTGCGACCGAAACTTAATGGTCAGGCGTATGTCACAGAAGAACAAACTTTTCAAATTTGCACAGAACGAAACATTCCCGCACATGTTCCAGCCAAAACTTATGTACGGCAGTCCAGGCGATTTTGAACTGAAAGGGCGTTGGAAATCAGACTTTTTCCACAACGAAAACCCAATAACCGTGGAACTCGGCTGTGGCAAGGGCGAATATTCGGTGGCAATGGCAAACGAAATCCCTACAGCAAATTTCATCGGAGTGGATATTAAAGGTGCAAGAATGTGGCGCGGGGCTTCCGATTCGCTCGAAATGGGAATGAAAAACATCGCTTTCCTGCGTACACGCGTCGAATTTACACCCAAATGCTTCGGCAAGGACGAAGTTTCTGAAATATGGATTACCTTCCCCGACCCGCACCTCGGAGCAAAAAGCACCCACAAGAAACGCCTTACCTCATCGCGCTTCCTATCCTACTATCAGAACTTCCTGGAAGACAACGGCATAGTAAACCTCAAGACCGACGACGATACGCTCTACGAATACACCAAGCAAGTAATCGCTCGCAATAACCTGCCTCTGCTGATTGATGCCAGCAACCTTTACGAATCGGAACACTACACCGGTTTCCTCACCCTAAAGACACATTACGAAAAAATGTGGAACAAGGAAAACAGGACCATAAAGTATCTGAGATTCAGACTGCCACAGAACGTAATTCTTGTGGAACCGGAAGAATGAGAAATGGTTTGAAGATTCGAAGATTCGATGATTTGATGATTCGATGATTTGTTTGTGTTTATTTTCAAAATCTGTAGAGACGTTGCGTGCAACGTCTTTTATATTAAAAGGTTTGATGCGATTTGTTCTGCAAGCAGAAAAAAATGTTTTATTCACATCCCAAATTTGATAACATCCAGAAACCATCCATCCACCATTGTACAAAATTCATTAAACTCGCAGAGTAATAAAAATTTTGTAAGATGAGAATACATTTCATAGCAATTGGCGGTGCTGCAATGCACAACCTCGCAATAGCACTACACAAAAAAGGTTACATTGTAACTGGTTCCGACGATGAAATTTTTGAACCTTCGCGTTCGCGCCTAGAAGCCTGCGGACTTCTACCCAAGGATTTCGGCTGGCATCCCGAAAACATCACCGGCGACATCGACATTGTAATCCTCGGAATGCACGCCCGCAAGGACAATCCCGAACTAGTCCGCGCACAGGAACTCGGACTGAAGATTTGCTCCTACCCCGAATACCTCTACGAGCAAACAAAGTCGAAAATGCGCGTCGTTATCGGCGGAAGCCACGGCAAGACAACCATAACCTCGATGATTATGCACGTGCTGAAAAACGCAAACCTCGGCTTCGACTATATGGTTGGCGCAAACATCAAGGGCTTCGACACTATGGTAAACCTCGAGGACAAGAACCACGTGGCAATATTCGAGGGCGACGAGTACCTGTCGTCACCGATTGACCTCACGCCAAAATTCCACTGGTACAAACCACATATAGCCGTACTTACTGGCATAGCATGGGACCACATAAACGTTTTCCCCACTTTCCCGAAATATGTCGAACAATTTGAAATATTTGTAAAGTCGATACAGTACGGTGGAAACCTTTTCTGGTACGAGGGTGACGAAAACTTGAAGAAAATCAGCCGTGTAAACCATGACATCAAGTCAGAATCCTACGGAAAAATCGACGTCATCGAGGAAGACGGCAAGTACTGCGTTGTGCGTGGCGACAAGAAATACGTATTGAATGTTTTTGGCGACCATAACTTCCAGAACATAAACGCAGCATACAAAGTTTGCGAGAAATTAGGCATAAAGGACGACATTTTCTGGTCGGCAATGGAAACTTTTGAAGGTGCAGCAAAACGCTTGCAACTGGTAAAGGAAACCGACGACTCGGCATTCTACATCGACTTCGCACACGCACCAAGCAAGCTGAAAGCCACCGTAAATGCGTTGAAACAGAAATATCCGAAACGCAAACTCATCGCCTGCATCGAACTGCACACTTTCAGCAGTTTGCAGAAGAATTTCATTCCGCAGTACAACGGTGCAATGGACAAGGCCGACACAGCCATAGTCTATTACAACCGTGAAGTTCTGAAACACAAGCAGTTGCCTGATATTCCCGAAGAATATGTAAAGGAATGTTTCGGTGGAAACGTAACCGTATATACCGACACCAACAAGTTGCAGGACTATCTGCGCTCCACCGACTGCCACGGCACCAACTACCTGATGATGAGTAGCGGAAACTTCAACGGCGTTGACTTCAAGAAGCTTGCCGACGAAATAATATAGCAGACATTACAGCGACAAAAAAGCGGTTTCAAAACCGCTTTTTTCATTTATTGGACTATCTTTTTGAAATAATCTATCGTATTTAAAAGTCCTTCTTCCAACTGAACCTTTGGTTGCCAACCATTAAGCAATTCCAAAGCCACTGTAATATCTGGTTTGCGCTGCATTGGATCGTCCTCGGGCAGTTCGTGAAACTCAATTCGGCTTTTCGAGCCTGTGAGTTCAATTATTTTCTGTGCAAGTTCCAACATTGTAAATTCGCAAGGATTGCCAATGTTTACAGGACCGGTAACCTCATCGGGAGTATTCATCATCCTAATCATTCCTTCCACAAGGTCGTCAACATACTGGAAACTACGCGTCTGGCTACCGTCACCGTAAATTGTTATGGGTTTGTCCTGCAAGGCCTGCACAATGAAATTTGACACCACGCGCCCGTCATTAGGCAACATATTTGGTCCGTAGGTGTTGAATATGCGGACTATCTTTATACTTACATTGTTCTGCTTGTGGTAGTTGACGAAAAGCGATTCAGCACAGCGCTTGCCCTCGTCGTAGCAGGAGCGTGCACCGATGGGGTTAACATTGCCCCAATAGTTTTCGGGTTGCGGATGCACCTCTGGATCGCCATAGACCTCGCTGGTGGAAGCCTGCATAATCTTGGCATTTGTGCTTTTTGCAAGTTCAAGCATATTTATCGCACCCATTACCGAAGTCTTTATGGTGCTTATAGGATTACACTGGTACTGGACGGGCGAGGCAGGACAGGCAAGATTGTATATTTCATCAACCTCAATGGAAAATGGCATTGTCACATCGTGACGTACCAGCTCAAAGTACGGATTGTCGAGAAGATGCATAATATTGTCTTTCGAGCCAGACGAATAGTTGTCGAGACAGATGACCTCGTTGCCATCGTTGAGCAGCCGCTCGCACAGATGAGAGCCGATGAATCCTGCACCGCCGGAAACCAATATCTTTTTCATACGCAATGTTTTCTAATCAACAATTTGAAAATCATCTTATTATATCTTCACAACTTTATAAAGCAACAAATTGGCATTGCAATCCTTGAATCTTATAGTATATTCGGCAGGCGGATAAAATGTTTACTGTATCGAAAGGAGAAGTTCCAGCAAAAATCGTATCTAAAATATTCAAGCATTCATATATTTTATATGGAGCAATGTACTCAAAAGCATTGCCTGTATGTGCAGGAGGAACTACTACATGAAACACTACTGGTATCTTATATACAATTTCATCATCCCTATTGCCAGTAGGTTTTTCTGTGTAGAATTGAGCGCCAAGAATTCTATACCTATTCATTAATTCTTCATAGCCACATTCTTGTGTAGAATTATTTGTTTGCGATATTCCTCTGTGACCACATAATAAAATAAGAATAGATAAAGCTAATAAAAATAAACATTTATTCATACTCGATTGATTAATCCATTACGCATCTGACTAAATATCCCCAACATGGTGATTGATAATCCATATACCATCGGCATAATATCGAATTTCCACATTAAGAGTTTTGAATAGTGGCAGGGATTTATATTCATCGTATGAAAGTTCCCCTGTTGTACTAATAATCTGCTTAGAAAAATTTTCTCTGTATATATGAAATTCGTAAAGTTCTGCAGTTTCTATTTTCTCTGAAATTATGGGGTTTCCATATAATATGTTGCTGTTACATTGAGTATTACTCAATGATATTGTTTGAGAGAAAGCATTTGTCCCCAGCAATAATATTATTGCAATTATAAGTATTATTTTAGTTTTCATCTGTATTTTTTAATTATCCTTTACACACCTGATTTTAAACCCATAACAAGGATATGTATCTACATCTACAAAGGTAATATTGGAAGAGTTGTTTTGAATTATTAATAGTGAACCTATTGCCATATATATTGCTTTTTCTCCTCTTTCAAAAGGTTGCCCATAATAAATTTTTTCAACGGCCCCCAAATATGCCATCCCCGCAGGATTAAGTCCAAGACCGCTAAAATTGTTTGCAGACTGGTTGTATCCTGGAGAGCACTCCACATCTGATGAAGCCCATCCAGAGTCCGAAACCATTGCTTTTGCGACACTCGTAGAACCGTCGCAAGTGTATTCCTCTCTTATTCTCATATAATCTATAAGTAATTCCCATTCCGATTGACTTGGCAAATGCCAGCCAGAAGGACAATAACCATAATTATTACCCCAAGCAAACCAATCATCATAATATCCATTGTTACTATAATTACCACAAAACCCGGCGCCTTGTCCAGATGAAGCATTGTTTCCATTAGTATAATGAGTTGTCAACAAATCTTCGGCAAACCATGTCTGGCAACCATATTGTATTGTTCGATAGGTTCTATCGTCGCGCTCATCGTAGAATGTTCCTTCAAGACCATCTTCGCTAGTAATTGTAAGGTGGAGTAATACTATGCTGTCGCAACCGCAGGAAGATTGCAGGGTTCGCAGGTAATCGCCGCTCTCGGTAAAGTACTCGCCGTTAGACATTTGATAGTAGGGACATTCACTGGCAGTAACCTCATGTACGGTGTTGTCAGCGTGTTCTATGGTAAGGTTTAGATGCACAACCGAATCGCAGCCGTACTGGTTTGTAAGTGTTACTGTAGCAGTGTTGTTGCTTTCTGTGTAGGTGTTGCCGTCAACCCAAGTAAACGAATCGCAGGCACGTTGGATGTCAATCACATTGTCACTTCTAAAATACAGATACATACGGATGGTACTGTCGCAGTCGTATGAATTAGTGTATGTGTATGTGGCAAAAGCATATTGGTATTGTCCACCAGAATAATATCTTGCATCATCAATAGTATAAGTTTCACCGTTTATCCATGTGTAACTTTCGTTGTTGCAGATGTATATGGTGTCGTTTATACTATTACCAAGTATAGTATAGTGCATTGTTACAACACTGTCGCAACCGTTTGCAGCGGTAAATGTCCTTGTGTAGTCGCCAGATGATGTATATAAATAATTGTCCCAAATATATTCCTCGCAGTCAGAAGCGAAAAATTCATACTCGATGCGAGTTATGGTCAGGTTTAGGCGAACAACCGAATCGCAGCCGTTTTCTGCAATATAGGTATAGGTAGCCTCGCTGTTGCTTTCGGTGTAGGTGTTGCCGTCAATCCACACAAGCGAACTGCATTCCTCCCTAGTGTCTATTGTTTCGGTTGAATGGTTCACATGAAAGTTTACTGCTATTATGCTGTCGCAGCCGTAAATGTTCTGGTACGTGGTGGAGAATGTTCTGTCATCAGAGTATGTCTGTCCTTCCCATTCGTAGCTGTCGCAGACGGTGGTATCTGTTTCGTAGGTTCGAGTATGAATGATACCAAGATTAAATACTATAGTAGAATCGCAACCGTGAATTGTCTGGAAATGGAATACGCGAGCAACTGAATTTGTGAATATTGTGTCATTGTATTCGTAACTGTCACAAGCGATTATCTGTGGCATATTTATAAAATATGTTGGATAAACTGTCTGGTTGAGCCTAACTACCGAATCACAGCCAATGCTGTTGGTAAGCGTATATGTTGCAGTGCTGTCGCTTTCGGTGTATGTGTGTCCGTCTATCCATGTATATCGTCCGCATTCAGTTATCTCGTCAACAGTAACACCCGACCTAAGGTTGAAACGCAACTGGCATTCGGTATCGGAACTTTCTGTTATTGTTGTCGTATAAAGTTCGCTTTCGTATATGGAATCGCAATATGTCGTGTAGCCGATACATTCCAGAGCATCGCCTATTGTAAGGTCGTAGTCCCCATCGCGCAACGATTTTCCCTCCACCTGTCCGAGATAGGAA
>JAFZRE010000010.1 GCA_017620015.1 Bacteroidales bacterium
ATGAGTCCAACTCAATTTGAAAAAAAGTATTACCTTTGCAATCAATGCAACCAATAAGGTCGCTACAAATGAAAAAGAAGATTAATAAAAATACAATGAAAAATAAGGGAAAAACGGTCAACCTTATTTAGGCATTGACACGATTTGAACCTTGAACTTTGAACATTGAATCCTTCCCTTCGACTACGCTCAGGGGGCGTGAAACACAGAAACGGCGAAGCCTTCAAACGCCGCAGGCATTGAAACCGCCCCTTCGACTGACGCTCAGGGAGCTATGCTATGAAACGCTGCAGGCATAGAACGGTGAAGCCCTCAACTAAGTTAACATTCAGCTCAGCGTATCTAAACCCAGAAACCTTGAAACAGCGTAGCCTTTTAACCTTTTGACTATCAAATCACAAAAAAAGTTTTCAAAAAACAGCATTTTCATCTTTTCTTTTTGAAGAAAATGCAATAAATTTGCAAATTGAAAATTTTGCTCAAAAATGGGAGAAGTAGAACATAAGGCACAACTTGACAATCTTAGTTCCAACGTGGACAAGATTGTAGCTTTCTGTAACTCTCTCATTGAAAAAAATGCAAAATTGACAAAAGAGAACGAGAACTTGAATATTGAACTTAACATAAAGAAAGAGAGACTAATAGAAATAGAAAAAAAATATAACGACCTGAAGTTGGCACAAGCCTTTAGCAGTCCACTATCAGACGGCAACAAGGAAGCCAAGCAGAAGATCAACAAAATAATACGGGAAATAGATAACTGCATTACTCTTTTAAAAAAGTAGTTAGAATAAGATGGAATACAACGATAACATAACAACGAGAACAATAAGTCTTAACATAGACGGCAGAAATTATAAGCTCAGTATCCCAAAAGGCGATGAAAAGAAGGAAATGATGCTTAGACGTTCCGAAAAAGTCATGAACTCGTTTATCGAACAGCAAAGGAAAAAATCAGAAGGTCATCTGACCGACGACCGCGACATCGTTGTATTTGCGCTGCTACATTTTGTATATAATAGCTTAATCAACGAAGCAAATATATCCAAGAAAAACGAACAGATTGAAAACTCCATTATGGAGTTGAAAAACCTAAACTTCAAACTGGAAGAAATCATCGAATCATTCAACAAACTTAATAGCAAAGAGTAAACGTTCTTTAAAATATTATCGTGGTTTTATATTATTACCCGTATAAGTCTTTAAGAGGCTGAAAAACTTAACAAACTAAACACAATTGGAGCAACTCTCTGATTATGTACGACAGGCCTTATGGCTAGCAATAGCCAGTTGCTCTGCAACCGTTGGAAGCCGGAAGTAGTTTGGAGGCTCCGCCCATTCATATCTAGGGGTTTTTTCACAGTTAAAGGCTTTGCGGGTTTTTTGTTTTATTTTTAAATTAATATATTATATGACACCAACAACAATTGGAATTATCATCGGAGTTGTAGCATTCGCAGTCGGAATTGCGATATCGTTTTTTCTTTGGGACCACATCCTTGTAAAGAAGAAGAACAAGATTGTAAGCGAGGCTAAGACTGAAGCAGAAGTAATCAAGAAGGAAAAGGAACTGGCAGCAAAGGAAAAGTTCCTGCAACTCAAAGCAGAAAACGACAGAAACTTCAACGAAAAGAACCAGAAGATTGCCGTTGCTGAAAACAGAATCAAGCAGAAGGAAGCCAACATAACAGCCAAATTGGAAGAACTGCAACGCTCTAAAAAGGAAAACGACACCCTTCGCGAAAACCTTAACAAACAAATCGAACTTGCAGAAAAGAAAGCCGAGGAACTCGACAGAACACACAAGGCTCAAGTAGAAAAACTCGAAAGCCTTTCGGGAATATCTTCGGAACAAGCGAAGAAGGAGCTCATCGAATCGATGCAAGAAAACGCTAAGGCAGAAGCAATTACTCTCATCAACGACATTATCGACGAGGCTAAGATGACTGCCAACAAGGAGGCAAAACGCATCATCCTCGAAACCATACAGCGTGTCGCTACCGAAACTGCAATCGAGAACGCAGTTACTGTATTCCACATCGAAAGCGACGAACTTAAAGGCCGCATCATCGGTCGTGAAGGCCGTAACATCAGGGCTTTGGAGGCTGCTACCGGTGTTGAAATCGTCGTTGACGATACACCAGAAGCAATCCTGCTTTCCGCATTCGACCCTGTACGCCGCGAAATTGCAAGACTTTCGTTGCACCAGTTGGTTACCGACGGAAGAATCCACCCGGCACGTATCGAAGAAGTTGTAAATAAGACCACCAAGCAGATTGAAGAAGAAATCATTGAAGTTGGTAAGCGCACTTCTATCGACCTTGGCGTTCACAACCTGCATCCGGAACTTATCCGCCTCATCGGTAAGATGAAGTACCGCTCGTCGTACGGACAGAACCTGTTGCAGCATTCTCGCGAAGTTGCTAACCTCTGCGCTATTATGGCTGCCGAACTCGGCCTTAACACCAAGCTGGCAAAGCGCGCCGGTCTGCTCCACGATATCGGCAAGGTTTCTGACGAAGAACCAGAACTGCCACACGCAATCTATGGTATGAAGCTCGCAGAAAAGTACAAGGAAAAACCAGAAGTTTGCAATGCAATTGGTGCTCACCACGATGAAACCGAGATGACAAGCCTCATCGCACCGATAGTACAGATTTGCGATGCTATTTCGGGCGCACGTCCTGGTGCTCGCCGCGAAATTGTAGAATCATACATCAAGCGTCTGAAAGACCTCGAAAACCTTGCTCTCTCCTACCCGAGCGTTGTCAAGACCTACGCAATCCAGGCAGGACGCGAACTTAGGGTTATCGTCGGAAGCGAAAAGATTACAGATGCCGAATCTGAACAGCTGAGCCTCGAAATTGCAAGACGCGTTCAGGACGAAATGACATATCCAGGACAGGTAAAGATTACCGTTATTAGGGAAACAAGGTCTGTAAACTATGCAAAGTAACGGCATATTGCACGATTCAAGGGTATTGGTTACCGGTGGAGCAGGTTTCATCGGTTCCAATATTGTTGAACGTCTGCTGATACAAAACAACAAGGTAGTTTGCCTTGACAATTTCTCGACAGGAAAGCGCGAAAACATTGAACCTTACTTATCCAACAGCAATTTCACGCTCATCGAAGGTGATATCCGCGACTTGGAAACTTGCCACAAGGCCTGCGAAGGAATCGAAATCGTGCTTCACGAAGCAGCTTTGGGCTCTGTCCCCCGTAGCATCAACGACCCGATAACGACCAATGCAGTAAACATCGGCGGGTTCCTCAACATGATCATCGCAGCTAGGGATGCCAAGGTAAAGCGATTCGTATATGCAGCAAGCTCATCAACTTACGGCGATTCAAAGACTTTGCCGAAGGTGGAAGAAAATATCGGCAAACCGCTGTCGCCATACGCAATAACCAAGTATGTAGATGAACTTTACGCTGGCATTTTTGGCAAAATCTACGGAATGAGCACAATAGGTCTACGGTACTTCAATGTATTTGGTCGCCGTCAAGACCCGGAAAGCGCGTATGCAGCAGTTTTCCCGAAATTCATAAAGGCATTGGTAAACCACAAATCGCCAGTAATCTATGGAGACGGTGAACAGTCGAGGGATTTCACCTACATTGACAACGTAATACAAGCCAACGAATTGGCTGCAACGACTACAAATCCCGAAGCTGAAAATACTGTTTTCAATGTTGCGTTCGGCGAAAGCAATTCGCTTAACGAATTGACAGCAGAAATAATCGAAAGCCTTGCAAAATTTGACCCGGAAATTGCCAATGTGAAAATTCAATACGGCGATGTAAGGCTTGGGGACATCCGCGATTCACTTGCTTCAATCGAGAAAGCTAAGCGAGTGCTCGGATATAATCCGCAATACGATGTCCATCAAGGACTGAAAGAAGCAATTGACTGGTACTACGAATATTTGAAATAAAAAAAGCCCCGAATCGGGGCTTTTCTATTTTTTATACCTATTAGTTCTTCTTTATAACCGTATTCCCGCTTCCCGAAGTTGAACTTCCAGAACTTGAAGTTGAATTGATTTTACCTCCACTAGTAGTTGTTGACGATGACGAGCCTGTCTTGGTTGCTGTACTGCCAGAACTCGAAGTAGATGAAGTTGAAGTAGCAGTCGATGAGCCAGAACCGCCAAAAACCTTTTGCAACAAGGATGTAGTACGTGCAGAAGTCTTTGTACGTATTACCTTCTCCTCCTTTGCCATTGTCTTGAAAATACCTTCGACAGCCTTTTCGGTTACATACTGCGTAAGATCGGTA
This sequence comes from Bacteroidales bacterium, assembly GCA_017620015.1. GTDB lineage: Bacteria > Bacteroidota > Bacteroidia > Bacteroidales > ML635J-15 > Bact-19. Next base: position 4,283 of record JAFZRE010000010.1, read on the forward strand.
TTTACTTGAGCACCACCAGTCAACATCATAACTGTATTGTATTTGTTTGCCAGCGGAGTCCAATAGGAAGCCAGCTTGATTTTTTCGTTCGATTTTGCCACAACCGATGAAACCTTTGAGGTTATAGCAGCAGTCGTCGTCTTGCGCATATACTGTGTTGCAGCATCTTCGTTGCCCATGATTATGCCTAAGGCATCGTTTATGGTCATCTGTGTAATTGCTGTCTTGAAAATTTCCTTTACGCCCGAAGCAGCATCTTCGGCAGAGCGGTTCAACTTTTCGGTAAACTGGTTCACCTGATTTGTAAAACCTACCTGTTTCAACTTGTCTTCTACCTTTTTCAGTGCCGGTGGAAATGGAATCTTAACTTCATTGTTCTGATAAAAACCATTGTTTACGCCCAACTTTGCCAACGAATTGTCTGCACTTACCTGTAAAAGTTCCTTAACAGCCTTGCCCAATTCGGTCTGCGACATAGAATTAAGCGTTGAACCGCCAGTTGTCGAAAGCAACATATCGCAACCACAGAAGCAAGCTGCCATCATTAATATCACAAATATTCTTTTCATATATTACAATTTTTACTAATTAATCTTCTTTTACAACCGATTTTGCAGCGCGAAAATGCTTCCACAGGAAAAATCCGATGCAAGACACCAATGTTACCGCTCCGCCAATCGAATACGAAATTGCCTTTCCTAATCCAAAACCTTCCTTTTCGGCAATGAAAATGAAAGTTGAGCAAACCATTGTCATAAACAAGGCAGGAATCAAGGTTATCCAGTAGAATTTCTTCTTTATTGCCAGATAGACCGTTATTGCCCAAAGCGTAAACACCGACAAAACCTGATTTGCCCACGCGAAGTAACGCCAGATTACTTCGAAACTTTTAGGCGATGCGAGGCTGTAAATCAAGATTCCAGCAGTTACAGCAAACATAGGAACAGCAATAATCAGCCTGTTGCGTATTGGCTTCTGGTCGGAATGCATAAAATCGGCGATTATCAGTCGTGCCGAACGCAGGGCAGTGTCGCCAGAAGTTACAGCAGCACTAATAACGCCAAGAATTGTAATCACAGCAATCACAGGTGTAAACCAAGTCTCTGCAATAAGTCCGACCATTGCAGGACCGCTCTTGCCCATTGTGTCGATTCCGCTTTCGGGCGAGAAGAAATAGGCAGCGGCAGCAGCCCAGATGAGAGCCACAATGCCTTCGGTAATCATCGCCCCGTAGAAAATTGGGCGACCCTGCTTCTCGTTTACCATACAACGAGCCATAAGCGGCGACTGCGTAGCGTGGAAACCCGAAATTGCACCGCAGGCTATTGATATGAACATCATCGGGAAAATCGGATTTTTATCGGCATACGGATGCTGGTTCTCAAGTCCGTCCCAAATTTCGGGAATTGCAGGCTGATAGCAGATAAATGCCACCACTATCGCCACAGCCATTCCAAGCAACAAAATGCCGAAAATAGGATATATGCGTCCGATGACCTTGTCGATTGGCAACAAAGTGGCAATCAGATAGTAAACCAAAATTATACCAACCCAGATGTAGATGTTCCAGTTTGGAGTGAAATGCGTATTGAGCAGAGTTGCAGGCGTATTCACAAATACCACACCGACAAGAATCATCAGTATGACCATAAAGCCGCGCATAAACTGCTTCACGCCTTTGCCAAGGTAGTCGCCGTGGATTTCGGGCAGACTGCAACCTTTGTTGCGCAGCGAAATCATTCCTGCAAAGAAATCGTGGACGGCTCCTGCAAAAATACTTCCGAACACTATCCAAAGGAAAGATGCAGTACCGAACCTTGCACCCATAATGGCGCCACAGATTGGTCCAACTCCAGCAATGTTGAGGAACTGAATCATAAAGATTCGCCACGGCTTCATCGGGATGTAGTCAACGCCATCGGCCATGCTGACGGCTGGCGTTACGCGGTTCTTGTCGATGCCGAAAATGCGCTCGGCCAACTTTCCGTAGAGGAAATAACCGACAATCAGCACCGCAATTGCTATAAAAAAGGTAATCATAACAATTATTCTTTATTATAATTAAATATTATTTTCTCATTGTCATTCCGTAAGACAAAGCGAACAGCAAAAGGTACGTTGCTTGTGAGCCTGTCTATACGGAACGCTGCTTGCAGCCTCGCGAAACGAAGTGAGCAATCTCCTTGCATATTGCCGCACTTCGACACGCTCAGTGAGCGGCTTATTACGCTCCCCGTTCCGTATCGCGTTATTGTTTGCTTTCGCAGATGTTTTTTGCGCCTCAACATAACAAACGAATTTGTTCTATCCTCGGCTTTCAAAAACATTCTAACTTGCGGAATGACTTGATTCATATTATTATTTTTTACGGAAATTTACAGTTGAATTTGCCTGAGCAGCCGGCATAACAATCATATCGTTGATGCAAACGTGAGCAGGACGGGTTACGATGTAGAGGATGAAGTCGGCAATGTCCTCGGCGTAGAGCGGAGTAAGTCCGTCGTAGGTATGGTCGGCACGTTCCTTGTCGCCATGGAAGCGAACAGTAGAGAATTCTGTGTTTACCATTCCCGGTGAAACCTGAGATACCTTCACTCCATACGGAAGCATATCAATGCGCATTCCCTTTGTCAAAGCATCAACTGCGTGCTTTGTAGCGCAATAGACATTTCCGTTTGCATAAACCTCCTTGCCTGCGATTGAATCGATGTTCACAATGTGACCAGAACGACGTTCAACCATCATTGGCGAAACCTTGCGTGTAAGGTAAAGCAAACCTTTAACGTTGGTGTCGATCATCTTTTCCCAGTCCTCGATGTCGCCGCTCTGAATCGGGTCGAGACCAGATGCCAGACCTGCGTTGTTGACCAACACATCTATGTTTTTCCATTCTGCAGGAAGTGAATCAATTGCCTCGCACACCTGTTTGTTGTCGCGAACGTCGAAATTGAGCGAATAAACCTTCGAATCGGTTGAATTTTCTATTTCTTTCTTCAATTCCAGAAGCCGCTCATTGCGACGACCTGTGATTATTACATTATATCCGTTTTTAGCTAATATTTCGGCTGTTGCCTTGCCAATTCCAGCAGTTGCGCCAGATACCAATGCTATCTTTTTCATTGTAAAATCGTTTTTAGAAATTGAGTTGTAAAGATAGATAAAATTTTTGTCAGTGTTACCACATTTTAAATGTTAACTTTTAACCAGTTAGTCGTTGCTCGCAACGACTCTACTACATCTCCTCCACCTCAAATATATCGAACCTGCTCTTTTCCTTCCAGTACTTTTCTATTGCCAGACGACGGATTTCGCTCCAATAAACATCCGATTCCAAACCATGCTTCTGTATCAATGCCATCACATCCGAGGCAATTTCGCGCTTCAAGTCGTCCTTGACCGTGAAAATCAACTTACGACCATTATAATTCACAACTACCGACGGAGAAACATCCTTATCAGCAGAAATTGTTATCGCACCATAGCCCAAAGTTGTCCCCGCTCCTATCTGCAAGCCATCGTTGAGGCAACTTATTGGCGGTTCGGAACCTGCATTCGACACAATCGTAACCTCATCAAGTCCAACATGCAAATATTCCAAAATGCGAAGCCCCATCTTTGCACCGATTATGGAATAAATTCCTAAATGCGAGTGCATTTCCGAAGTCAGAAGCACCAATTTGTACTCGGTGTAGCCGTATTTCTGTATTATTTGCTCTGCAATGGGTGACACATCTGCCGACAGCAACGAGTTGCTTCGTGGCATTTCGGTAATTATCACGCCCTTTTCGGTCTCGGTTGAATTCAGCACACGCGTAGCAATCACATCAAAATATGAATCTGGCTTTGGCGTAAGTACCAAAACTCCATTACTTGCCTTTTCTGTAAACAATTCGGGATAAAGGATATAGAAGGGCACCAAGTCGTCGCAGAAGCGAACTGATGCAAACGTCTGTCCCTGATAGTATTTGGCGAAAGCTTGTGCGTATGGAGTGTTGATTTCGGGCAAAAGCGAGAGAAAATCGTCGGGATAGAATATTCTGCCAGCATCCAGAACTTTTATTTTCAGTCCCGAAGCAAGAACCTTCTCGTATGCCGACTTGTCCATTTGGTAATTGTATCCGCACGGCTGACCATCCTTTACAGCCGACGGCCAAAGCACATAATTGATTTTCGATGCCAGTTCTGGATGCTTGTCAACAAAGTTGGCAAGATTCGTCAGCGGTCCCATTGCCACATATATAACTGGCTTGCGACCATTTGCAATGGCTGTATAAACGGCATCGGCACTAGGTTTTATGGCAGAATCATCCCTATTTTTCCAAAAATCTATGGCTGGCGAACAATTTTTCTTGAAGTTCTTCGCATTTAAGCCCTTTCCGAGCAATATTCCATCGTGGTGAAGTTCGCCAAGCATAAAAGCTAGACATTGCGAAGATGTTTCTGCATCAAGCACAGCTCCCACCGACTGCACCGCATCAATATTGAAATCGCGCGATGCCATAAAATAGGTCAACGCACGGAAATCGTCCATACCGCAGTCGGTGTCAATCACCACGTTGTACCGCGCCCGCTGATGAGCCGAAGCCTCATCGACATGAGCAAAAACCAACAGCAATATTATCAAGCCAATAATCATGCGATAAATTTGGCGTAAAGGTAAATAATATTTACGATTTACGAATGTCGATTTACGATTTATGATTGTAAGATTCGATAATTTGATGATTGATTACGCGAGCTAAAGGTTGAACAGGTCGATTTACGATTGGATTTCTGCGCACACATATTGACCATAAAAAAAGCCACCTTTCGGTGGCCTCTTCTGTTATAATGAAAAACTCGCAAATTGGCATTCTTATTATCTTCCAAAAAACAAATGTAACGCTGCCTTTACCGATTCGGTATTGTTGCCGACAGCAAGTTCGGAATCGCTGATACTTTCGAGGCTGTACACCATACCATCGGAATATTCGGCACGAACAACAGTTCCTGGCACAAGCCAGAACTCGCCATGTATAATATGCACCCAGTTGTAGTTTATGTCCTTGGTGTACCATATCTTGCAACTCCACGATTCTGTAATCTGCATTTTACCAATAGTGCAGTCGTATTCACCAATGCGTTCCGAACCAATAATCGGTGTAAACTTCATAATTACAGGTTCGGAAACAATAGTAGGAGCTGGAAAAGATGGTTCTTTTTCTGCAATCATTTCATTCAGAAATGCAATAAATGCCGAATCGGGCGCATATTTTACCATAATTGACTTCCTGCTCAACTTCTCGAATTTCGAATTTGCCACGTCGCCAACATAAATTTCATCAGGACGGTCAATCACATTGAGAAACTTGTAACCTGCAGGCTTACGGCTTATCAAATAGCAACTGAGAAGCGGATACAAATTTCCCGAAATCTTCGGATTGAAATCGTCGCACATTACTGCATAATTCTTACCTGCAAGAATATGAAAACTAATAGTATGCCCCGTTTTTGTCGTCTCATTATAGACAAGATATTTGCTTGCCTTACCATTCTGGGCAAACACAAATGCCGACACAAGCATCATAACCGTTACAAAAAATATCCCTCTCATAAGCATTTTCCATAATAACGGAGCATATTGCAAATTATTGTGTCAAAAACAAAAAAGGAGGCTATTGCCTCCTAAAGTATTGTTTGAAAACAACTTACAATCTAAAATCGTAAATCGTACTTCGTAAATTTCTTTTAATTTCCTCCTGTTACCCTGTAGCCTGCCAAGAAAATATTCTTTGGAGTTACACTAAGCACTGGAATCGGCGAAGTGTTAAGCATCTGGTATGCGTACGAACCAAGTATGAGGTTCGAGAATGCAGTTGTCTGTTCGGTCATTATTGCAATAAGGTCGGCATCAACGGTCTTTGCATACTCGATGGTAATGTCGGTGATATTGTCGCCGATAAGGTAGGAAGTCTGGTAGTTAACGCCTTCCTGGTCGAAGTACTTGCGAACCGTTGCAGCATAAATTTCAAGTTTGTTCTTTATGCCTTCGCTGTCGGATGTTGCAACCTTAACAATATGAACTTCAGCACCGAAAGCCTTAGCGATAGTTGCTACCAGAGGAACTTTCTCGCGGGTTTCCTTGGTAATGTCGAGCGGAAGAACAATCTTCTTAACATCGCCGATGTACTTGTCGGAGTAAACCGAAATCACAGGCTTGGTTGTGCTCTGAATGATACGGTATGCGTTACTACCCAAAATGTAGTCGCTCAAACCGGAAGTTCCGTTTGTCGAGCATATAATCATCGAATCGTCGAAAGCGTTTGCCTGGTTTACAACTTCTTCGTGAACACTACCATTCTTAATAATATAGGTAAGCCTGCTAACCGAATTAAGTTTCGGCTTATATTCGGTAATCAATTCTTCGAAATTCTCGACAATCGAATTGTACTGGTTTTCGAAATGAATCTGCAGACGGCCGTGCTTTTTAGACTGAACGTGAACCATCTGTATGTCGCAGAAGAACTTGTTGGCATAAATTATAGCCAATTCCAAACCTTTCATTGATTCCTCGGAGAAATCTATAGGGACAATTATCCTTTCCATATAAACAAATTTTATTGGGTGCGAAGATAATAAATTTTCTCAAAGCAAAAAATAAATAATTAAAAGATTCAAAAATTTAAGAATTCAAGTATTCAAAAACGGAATGTAATCCTGAACTACTCCCAGAACCACTCCATTCCTGCTTGAGGATACTGGTAATAGCAGTTTTGTCCTCCTCCCCTCCCCAGGCACTAGGGCCGTTAAGGTAATTAAGGCCCTTAATGCCTGGGGGGGACAAAAACTGCTCAACCATGCAATCATCCACCAAAAATACTTACCTTTGTAGTCTAAAATTCAAGCAGGAATGGAATCATACAACATAATAGGCCTAATGTCGGGCACATCGGCTGACGGACTCGATGTCGTGCTGTGCAAGTTCGAAGGTAGCGACTACAACTGGAACTACACGCCAATAAAAGCAAAAACCTACGAATACGACAGCGAAACCAAGGCGAAAATGCTTTCGTTGCACACGCTTTCTGCAGAAGACCTCAAGCGAGCCGATGTGTGGTTCGGCAACTTTTCCGCCGATGCAATAAACGAGTTTCGCAAGGGCATAGCGGATCACATCGACCTGGTGGCATCGCACGGACACACCGTCTTCCACAACCCCAATGAAGGCTACACTATGCAGATTGGCGACGGAAATGTCATTGCCAAGAAAACCAAGATTCCCACTATCTTCGATTTCCGCAGCGGTGATGTAGCACTTGGCGGACAGGGCGCACCACTTGTGCCTATTGGCGATGAACTTCTGTTCGGCGAGTACGATGCCTGCCTCAACCTCGGAGGATTCTCAAACATCACGATGCGCAACAAGCATGACGAACGCATTGCCTTCGACATTTCGCCCGTCAACATCATAATGAACGAGTACGCCCGCAAACTCGGCAAAAACTACGATGCCAACGGCGACATTGCAGCCTCGGGCAAAACCATACCGACACTTCTGAAAAAACTTTCGGCAATAAGATACTACCGCCAGAAACCGCCGAAATCGCTCGGGCGCGAATGGGTTGAGAAGGAAATGAAGCCAATCCTCGCAGAATATGCCTCGGAAACCGTTGCCGATATGCTCAACACCTTGTCGGTACACATTGGCACCGAAATAGGCAAAGCCATAGGCAGTTGCGGAAAAGTTCTGGTTACTGGTGGCGGTGCGTACAACAAGTTTCTTATTGACAACATCCGCCGAAACTGCAATTCGGAAATCATAATCCCCGACGACACCACAATAAACTACAAGGAAGCAATAATTTTCGCCTTCCTCGGACTTCTGCGTATCTGTGGCAAAAACAACTGCCTCTCATCGATTACTGGTGCAAAAAAAGATTCGTGCTGCGGAGTGGTGGCGGTGGGATGAGAAAATAAGAAAACTGAAATCGGGAATTATTATGGATTGTAAGTGATTTGGTTCATAAAATCTCATAACATCACTCCATCCCGTCCTCAATTTTTCCTACCTTTGCCAAAACATGTTACAAACATAAAAAAATGAAGGGACAGAACTCAAAAACGGCACTTGCTTTCGCTCTCGCAGTGGCTATCAGCCTCATAAGTTGCAACGACCACGCCGCCGAAAAAGCAGAAGAAAAAATCATTGAATCGGCAATCGACAAGGGCGTTGAGAAACTGGAAGAAGGCATAACAATCCTTTTCGACAAGGCTCGCGACTATTATCACGAGCAATTCCCCGATACAAGCCAAGTCCCTTACTACGAACGACTTGAAATTCCGCAGTCGAAAAAGAAACTCAAGGAACAGGTCGTCGAGCACAAGGGATACACAGTAAGTTACAACACCACCTGGCTCATTCCCAACTGGGTGGCCTACGAACTTACCGACGAGGAAGTTGTAGGGCAAATTTCGCGAGCCGACAAGTTTGTCCCCGACCCCGACATCAAAGGACGCTGCTCCACCACCGACGACTACAAAGGCTCGGGCTACGACCGCGGTCACATGGCTCCTGCCGGCGATATGAAATGGGATGCTAAAGCAATGGAAGAAAGTTTCTACACCACCAACATCTGCCCGCAGAACCACAACCTCAACTCAGGCGACTGGAAGGAACTCGAGGAGCAGGTGCGCGACTGGGCAATAAAGAACGAAAAGGTCTATGTGGTGTGTGGACCAATCGTGAAGAAGAATTACGCGACAGTCGGTGCAAACAATGTCGCTGTGCCAGATTCGTTCTACAAGGTAGTGCTGATGTACAGGGACGGCAGCTGGCGTTCGCTAGGGTTTGTCTTTGCAAACAAGGCGGGCAACAAACCGCTCGACACCTACGCAAAGTCAGTCGATGAAGTTGAAAAACTCACCGGTCTGGACTTTTTCACCATCCTCCCCGACGATATTGAAAACGAGATTGAGAAAAACGGTTCGTTTGAAGAATTTGAGAGATAGAACATGAAAGCAATAAAATTCCTCTTCCGCACAATCCTAATACTGCTAATAATCGCAGTGCTCACAATAGGCGGCTACATCGCATACCTGCAAATAAACTACTACCGCATCGATGATGGTGTAGAACTGCCAGTAAGCAACCAGCGAGCAGAAAACATCGAAGTCGGGAAAGACTACACGGTGATGACCTACAACATCGGATTCGGAGCCTACGACCACGAATATTCGTTCTTTATGGACAAAGGACGCATGAACGACGGCAGCGAAGTGTGCGGCACCTACGGCAAGGCACGAAGCAAGGAATCGGTGGAGACAAACACACACGGAGCCAAAGCCCACATCGAAAAGCATAGCCCCGACTTCTGCATACTGCAGGAAGTCGATACCGCATCGACTCGAAGTTTCTTCATCAACCAGCGCAACATCATCGAGTCGGCTTTCGACGACTACTGCAGCGTTTATGGCGAAAACTTCCACAGCTCGTACCTATGCTACCCGATTAACGACCCGCACGGAAGCGTCCGCGCCGGACTTCTCACGCTCAGCCGCTACAAAATCGACAATGCCGTACGCCGAAGTTATCCAGTTGACGAAAGCTTCATCACCAAGTTCTTCGACCTAGACAGATGCTTCGTCATAACACGCATACCAACCAACACCGACAAGGAACTCGTGCTAATAAACAGCCACATGTCGGCATACGACGAAGGCGGACTCATCAGACAGCAGCAACTTGAACTTTTGCGCAGTGTCCTTACCGAAGAATACAACAAAGGCAACTATGTCATCGTTGGTGGCGACTTCAACCATGCACTTTGTGGCACAGTAGAAGCCTTTGCCAGCCAACAGCAGGTTCCCGAATGGGTATCGGTGATGGCAGACAGCGAAATTCCAGAACATTTCAGGATAGTGGAAGCCAGTAACATCAAGGATGTGCCCACCTGCCGCAGCACCGACATACCATACACAAAAGGCGTGAACTACACAGCAGTACTCGACGGATTTATCGTTTCGGACAACATCGAAGCCGAAGCCATCAACTACGATGCCGACTTCATGTACAGCGACCACAATCCAGTGATAATGACGTTTAAGTTGAAAGTTAAGAGTTAAAAGTTGAGAGTTGGGTAGGCTGACACTTGTGACACAAAAAAAAGAGTCGCTACGCGATATGGATAGGAGTCGCTACGCGAGAAATCTTACAAATTGAAACAAATTTGACAAATCTATTTGTTCCATTTGGAATAAATTTGTTGAATTTGGCTTACGCCGAGCTAAAGGTTAACTTCGTTGAGGGCTTCGCCGTTCTGCCCGCAGGGCACTGAATAAGATGCTGAAATAAATTCAGCATGACAAGACTATTCTGCCCTTTAGGGCATTAAAAAGAGTCTCCGTTCTGACCGAATGGCAAAAAAAGGCCCCGCAAATGCGAGGCCTTTAAGTTTTATCGCTATTGTAAGATTACTTTACAACGTTGATCTTAATAACGCTTTCGTTAACCTTTACGAAGTAGGTTCCGTTTGCGAAGTTGCTAGCGTCGATAGTCTGGTTCGAAGCAGCATTTTCGATGCTTGCTACAACCTGACCGAGTGAGTTAACAACTACGATGGTAGCACCTTCTGCGTTAGCAACGGTGAACATATCGTTTGCCGGGTTTGGATATACTGAAACCGAAGCAGCGATGTTTTCTTCAACAGCAACAGTCTCTCTTGTAACAGTTACACACTTGGTGTTGTTTTCTGTGTTAGGATCATTGCCACTATAGTTTGCAATGAGGCATACTTCAAAAGTACCAGTTATTTGGTACTGATCCAACAATGCAGCAGATATTGTCAATGCACCATTCTGCATTATTGTAGTGAAATCATTTGCAGCAATAGGCTGAGAAGCCAATGACATTGCCTGAGCGCCACCAACAAGAGAAGCACCATCCAACTGAACGTCAAGAGTTACTGTACCAGCAGCAGCATCTGGACCAGCATTAAATATTGCTGGATATACAACGAAATCTTGGTCTGCAGCCAAAGTCAAGGTAGCACCAACTTCAGCAGTTCCCTGTGCATCGGTGTAGAGTTTTGCCTGAATGTCGCATACAGCATTTGTACGGGTTACAGGAATGCAGAAAGAGTTGTTTGCAGAAACATTGTCTGTTCCCTCTCCGCCTGTATATGAAACTTCGTAGCATACTTCGAAATTATTGCCAACACCCATTGCATCCATTTCAGCAGCAGTGATTGTTACTGCATAACCTTCTGCTTGATAGAAAGATTCTGGCATAGATGATATTGCACAAGGTGCTTCTGTAGTAAAAGTTCTTGTCATTGGTGTTCCGTATGTGCTACCACCAAGTTTAATAGTAGCAGTCAAAGTACCTGAAGTAGCAGCATTAGGACCATTGTTCTGGTAGAACGGGTAGATTACAAGGTCATCGGTTGTACCAATAGTGTACTGGTCTGGAGCTGGAGCAATTGATGCGTTTTGTCCTTCAATAATAAGGTTTAACAATTTAGCTTGGAAATCCGAATGAATTTCTTCTGCTGCGCCATCGTCAACAAATACTGCAAGACAGCAAGAATACAAAGTTTCTTGCGAACTACCCTGCTGAGTTAATGAAGGTGCGCTCCAAAATGTTACACTCTGAGTTTCACTTACTTGTACTGGCGATTTCATATAATATTGACCTTCAACTGCTGATGCAGCACCACCTAAGCAAACTAAACCAGTTCCGTTTACTTGGATTGAAACCCAAAATTCTCCCGAAGGAATAGTGTACGGAGTGGTCAGTTCAACTTCCTGCCAACCATTTTCAGAAGCGGTATAATTCTGTGTATAAGCAGCTGTTCCACAAGATGTTTCATCATAAAATCCGTAGCCAGCATAATCACCACCTAGACTTATATTGTTATAAATCTTAATAGTGTATGATGTATTAGTATAAGATCCCTGTGTGTGATGGTAAAATTTAACTTTTGTAATAGAACCAGAAAGGTTTGAATTATACTGCTTAGGAGCAATTGCAAATTCGTTACCATTTGACATAGGATAAATAACCTGGTCAAAAGACAAATTTCCAACGTAACCGCTACGGTCAGCAGCTGTTGATTGGGTACCAGCCTTATATGCCTGGCGAGGTGCAAATTGTGCGAAGCACACACTACCTATTAATAAGGCAGCCAAAATCATGTAAAATTTTTTCATAATCATAAAAATTTAAATTAATAATAAGTTTGCTTTTTAAAATGTTTGGCAAGTTTAATAAAGTTTTTGATACGGTGAAACTTTTTTTGAGAATTTTATACAAAGGGGAGGAAGAGGGGTCAATAGTTCAAGGTTCAAAGTTTAAAGTTTAAAGTTCAAGGTTCAAGGTTTAAAGTTCAAGGTTCAATGTATGTCAATGCCTAAATAAGGTTGACCGTTTTTCCCTTATTTTTCATTGTATTTTTATTAATCTTCTTTTTCATTTGTAGCGACCTTATTGGTTGCATTGATTGCAAAGGTAATACTTTTTTTCAAATTGAGTTGGACTCAT
>JAFZRE010000011.1 GCA_017620015.1 Bacteroidales bacterium
GGGGATTAGCATTCCGCAGAATCTTGGAGATTAATGACTAAGTAAATCTTATTCCTTTCCCACTTCTGTTTGAAAAATTAATAATCACTTTTACTCCATAAAAATAACATTTATTTTTACGCAGCAAATATAGGATGACTGAAAAAAGAAATTATGTTTAGGAAAGTCTGCATATTGACAATATTGTTCCTGCTTTCGGCATTCGCCGCAAAGTCGCAACTTTCCGTAACCATAACAGGCGATTCGTTCAGCGGATGTTCGCCGCAAAACCTTACTTTCGGGTGCAATGTCACGGGAGCTGGACCAAACGTGGCCTACTCGTGGTCGTCTGGCAACGGCGATGTGTCGCAACTTGCAACGCCAACATTCTCCTACCTTCAAGGCGGAACATATACCATATCGGTAACAGTTACCAGTAGCGGTGCAACAGCAAGTGCCAGCCGCGAAGTCGTGATTTTCCAGTCGCCCGAGGCTCGTTTCAACGAAACACCGCTCACAGGCTGTACTCCGTTTGACGTGTCGCTTCGCGACCTTTCAACCCAGGGGGATGCACCAATTACAAGCTGGCTGTGGTACTGGGGCGACGGAACTACATCGACCGAACAGAACGCTTCGCACACCTACCAGAATTCGGGACTTCTCACTGTGTCGCTCCGCGTTACCGATGGAAACGGCTGCATTGGCGAGCATTTTTCACAGATGGTAAACGTTTCATCCGCACCTGTGGTTTCTGTTACAACCGAGGTTGACCAGTGGTGCGAACCGCCTTTGCAGGTGCCTTTCCAGTCGAGAGTTACAACTGCTCCAAACGTTTCGTCGGCATATACTCTCACTTGGAACTTTGGTGACGGACAGACTGGCACCGGCGACAATCTGACACATACCTACAACTCTCACGGACATTTCGATGTTAGCGTGACGGCAACCGACAGTTACGGATGTTCTACCACTATGCTTTATCCTGACATGATTTCCATTGCATCGTTGGTTCCGCGCTACGATGCCCCGTCGGTCGTATGCAAGAAGTCGTCTATGGCATACCGAAGCCTTATGCCGCCACGGACTAACTGCCAGTGGAACTTTGGCGACGGCTCGCCGGTTTCACGCGACCCAATTGCATATCACGCATATATGGAGGCTGGCACATATACCGTCACCTTTACCGCCGACCCGGGCGGCCCTTGCGAGCAATCGACAACTTTCGAGGTGACTGTCGAGCAGGTTGAGGCTTCGTTTGTGGTGGATGGCACTTTCTCGTGCGACTATCCTTTCACAGTGCATTTCACAAACACTTCCACTGGCGATGATGTGTCGTACCGATACAATGTGGGGCTAGGTGACAATCATCTGCTTTCAGAGGAAAATCCTGAGGTGACATACAATCGAAATGGTATTTACGAAACATCATTTATCGCCTACACCAGTGCTGGATGTTCCGATAATTTTGATGGCCCGACTATAATTGTTAATCACCCCGAAGCTAGCCTTACTTCTAATTCTTGCGGAGGCTGTGCTCCCACAACTATTCAGTTCCAGCATCATTATTTATATACCGCAGGCAACGCCATAGTTGACTATTACTGGGATTTTGGCGACGGAACGACACTTCATACTACATACTCTCCTGTGAGCCATACCTATACCGAAATCGGTACTTATCAGCCTACGCTTACAATAGTCGATACTTCTGGTTGTACTGATACAAGAATTCTGCACGACTATACGTCTGTTGACTGCCGTATGATTGAGATTGGAATTCAAATTCCGCCCGAGGACTATGGCGTTTACGACAATATGCACAATCCAATAAACAAGGATACGGTATGTCCGCAGGATATATATTATTTCTACAATTCGATGTACGAGAGTTCCGATACTATGGGATTTGGTTATGTCATCGTAGCTAATGGTAGTAATAATGGAGCTGGAAACGCCAACGACCAGTACAATGCAATGACATTTGAAGTAGATACAGGTTGGAACTATGTAGGAATTAGGACTGTTTATATGAGCTGCAACTCGGATATATATTGGTGGGACAGTGTATATGTGCAGCCACCGATAATGCATTTCGACCAATATACACATTGCTCTGCGCCTTTCGATTTCAGATATATGATTGATGATAACCGTGGTGCTCAGTACTGGGAATGGATTGTTACCAATTATGATACAGGCGATACCATTGCGCATATTCCGCATTCAATATCTACTATTTTCGATTACACATATCCTGATTATGGTTCATATAAGTGCAAACTTGTTGGTCATAACGATAATTCTGGATGTACATATGAGATTGCACTTACTAGCAATATAGACCCGCTTCCTTTTGAGTGGCATTTGGAACCCGATACGGTTTGTATGGGAAAAAGGATGTCTGTTGAAATTGATGAATGGGCACCAGTATTTGCGAGTATTGCCTACGATTGGAAAAGCGAGGATATTCCTGACGACGAACTTGAATGGTTTGACATTTCAACTAACATATCGCATGTTCACACCTATGATGAAGGCGGAGAATATACGCTTACTGTAAAGCTACGACAGGGAGACGGCTGCATATCAATTTACTCCCTGCCGATTTATGTGGTTGACCCGGCCTCGACATTAAGTCCGCCGCCGTCGATTGCTTGTGCGCCTACAAATGTGGAGTTTGAGTGTATTCTTACCAATACCAACGACCCTATCGGTGATGTGCAGTGGAATCTTGTGAGTGGCGAAACGATTCACGGCAATCCAGTATCGCACGAATATGCCGATACTGGCTACTATTCAATACATTATATGGTTACCACTCGGCACGGTTGTATCGACCGCCGAAGTTTCGAGGACCATCTGCACGTTATTGATGTTCCAGACCTTAATGTTGACTTCGACGACAGCATTTGCCGCGACAATATGGTTATTTTCTCGTCGAATGTTACAAATTCTGATTTTTCATATACTTGGGATTTCGGAGACGGCGAAGTCTGGGACAACAGCGGACCTGTTGTTTCCCATAATTATTCTGTGCCGGGGCGTTATCCTGTGTCGCTAAAAGTTGTTGGTGGTTTGGGTTGTACCGATTCCATATCGTATCCCGATGGCGTGTGGGTAGAGAGCCTTGAAGCCGAACTTTTGCCGTCGCACCAGAATTTCAACTGCTATCCCGCCCAGCCAATTTTTTCAGTGTCGGCTACGGCCTTGCCCGATGGAACAGAGCCTTCGTTCGAGTGGAATATGGGCAACGGTGACATCCTGTATGTCGAAAATCCAGAATACCTATATAATTTACCGGGATACTACAATATTTCTCTTGTGGTTACAACACCGTCAGGTTGCCGTCAGGTGAAGAATACTAGTGTTATGGTTAGCGGACCATTTGCCGAAATAAGTATCAGCGATACTGCCATTTGCGCTGGCGACGATGTCACCTTCCGAATGCTCAACGCACAGAACGTTCAGTCGTTCCAGTGGGTTGTTGGCGGTGGCTACAACTACACTACTCCTATGGTTACGCATACCTACGACTATGTGCCGCAGTCGGGTTATTTCCCTGTGGTGCTTAGCCTTACAAGCGGAGAATGCAATGTTGACATCACTGAAATGATATATGTCTATGAGGTTGACGCGCGTTTCGGACTGTTTGCCGACAGCGTTGAGATTGCAGATGGAGTGGGAATGTGCGAGCCTTTGTCGGCTACATTGGTAAACCAGTCGTCGGAAGAGGCGCAGTGGCGTTGGTATCAGAATGGGCGCAGGCTTGGGGCATCTACCGAGGAAGTGCCGGTACATTGGACAAATCCGTCGTATTCCGATTCCACATTTGTAATTTCGCTTGCCGTAACCAACGAGCACAATTGCTACGACAGCGTTTCGCACCGCTACACGCTTTTCCCAAGTCCGCATCCCCTGATAAGCCACGATACTGTGATATGCTTTGGCGAAGAAGTGAATCTGTGGGTAATGGGTGGCAATTCGTATCATTGGGACGCTCCGATTAACGGCAATTCGTCAGTGCAGACCGTAAAGCCCGACGAGACCACAACCTATCGCGTGGATGTTTTTTCCGACAAGATGTGTCTGGCAAGCGATTCGGTCACGGTGAATGTGATAACGCAAGTGGAGGCTTCGGTCGAGCCCGATTATGCTTCGATAAACATTGGTGATACGGTTATGTCGGTTATATTGACCGAAAGTGTGTTGAATTGCCGCTGGTCGCCGACCGACAGTGTTCTTGCCGTTGGGTGCGACACCTTGTATTTCTTCCCTAACAGAAGCACCGATTATGTTGTGTGGCTCAGCGATACTCTTGGTTGCTACGAAAGAAGTTTCGACATACATATTGATGTTGATATGCGTTTCTCGCTTGATGTACCGGGAGCATTCACACCGCTAAGCGAAGGTGACGGAAATAATATTGTCTATGTTCGAGGCTTGGGTATCAAGCGATTGCTACAGTTCCGCATTTTCAATCGCTGGGGCGAGGAGGTTTTCTTTTCCGACGACCTCAACAGGGGTTGGGATGGCACTCTCAAGGGCAAAGTCCAGAACATTGATACCTATTCATATTATGTAGAAGCCGAAATGTACGACGGCAGTATCAGGACGAAGAAGGGAAATCTGATGCTGATAAGATAATTTCGCTTGTTGAGCACTGTAGAAGTATCGAGAAACGGATTTTAAAGTCTTTTGAATTTACAAAACAAATTATTACTTTTGCGCTCGCAAAATTTTAATGTATTTGTTAATATAATCATTTGATTCTAAATATTTTACAATATGACTAAAGAAAAGATATTTTCGAAGCAGTGGTTCTTTTCCTACTTTTTGGTATTCATCGGTAGCCTGTTGTTTGCAGTAGGTGATGTTATGTTTGTCAACCCTTACCTTATGGCGCCGGGCGGAACATACGGTCTGTCGAACGTACTGAATGCCATATGGCCGTGGAAGATAAGCTTGTACGCAATTTGCATGGATATTCCGCTGCTTATAATAGGTACATTGATTCTTGGCCCGAAGTTCGGAGTGAAGACCGTCGTTTCTACAATATTGATATTCTGCTTCACCTTCCTGTTGGAAATGTTCTGGGGCTACACACCTATAATTCACGATGGCCCGATAATGTCTGCACCAATCGAGGGTGTCAATATGGTTGAAATTATTAATGGTGGCGGCTGGTTTATCCCCGATTATTTCCTTAACACAGTTGTTGCCGGTATAATCTACGGTCTAGCAATCGGTTTGGTCTTCAAATCTGGTGCAACATCTGGTGGTAGCGACATTATCTCTATGATTCTGCACAAATACACAAAGATTTCGCTTGGTACTTTGGTGCTTATCGTCGATAGCTGTATTACGCTCACTTCGCTTTCGCTCGGCGACTTCCGTTTGCCAATCTACTCCATAATCCTTATCTTCATCGAGAGCAAGGTCATCGACATTGTAGTCGAAGGTGTTAAGAGCTACAAGACGATATTTATTGTCAGCGACAAGTACGAGGAAGTCCGCCTGATGATTATCAACGACCTTGAGCGTGGTGGAACCTGCATGAAGGGCATAGGAATGTACAATGGCAAGGAGCGAAATTTCATTTATACTACAGTTTCGCGCCGCGAGTTCACCCATCTCAAGGAACAGATTTACGAAATCGACCCCAATGCCTTTATCAACGTAATCGACAGCAGTGAAATTCTTGGAAACGGCTTTAAGGCGATAAAGGAATAGTTTTAGCCCACATTTTTTTTTCATAACTTTGGTCGCAGGAAAACATTTTGTTTCCTGCGATTTTTATTTATTGGGCACCAATAGTTTTTTTATTTCATAGGTAATAAGTATTGCTTTGGCTCTTGTGTTGTTGTGTAATTGCCTGTATTTCAGTCTGTAAAAATTATTTTACAAAAATCGAAATATTTTTCTTGTCAGTTCAAATATGTTTTTTTACCTTTGTTAGCAAAAATTTTATCAGTTACACAATGGAACAATTAGTAGGTGAAATAGTTCAGGTTATTGGCCCAGTGGTTGACGTAAGTTTCGAAAAATCAGGGTCAGACCTGCCAAAGATTTACGACGCTTTGGAAATTAAGCGTGAAAACGGAAAGCCTCTAATCGTTGAATGCCAGCAGCACATCGGAGAACATACGGTAAGAACCATTGCTATGGATTCTACCGATGGTCTGTGCAGAGGCATGGAGGTCGTCGATACCAAGAACCCAATCAAGATGCCAGTTGGCAATCAGGTTAAGGGACGTTTGATGAACGTTATCGGTGACACCATCGACGGTATGGACTTGCTTCCTAAGCAGGACGGCTATCCAATACACCGCCAGCCGCCAAAGTTCGAAGAACTCAGCACCGATGTTGAAGTGCTGTTCACAGGTATCAAGGTTATCGACCTTATCGAACCTTACTCAAAGGGTGGTAAGATTGGTCTGTTCGGTGGTGCAGGTGTTGGTAAGACAGTTCTTATCCAGGAACTTATCAATAATATCGCTATCGGATACGACGGTTTGTCGGTTTTCGCAGGCGTTGGTGAACGTACCCGTGAAGGTAACGACCTTCTCCGCGAAATGATTGAGGCAAATATCGTAAAGTATGGTGAGGGCTTCAAGGAATCCATGGAAAAAGGTTCGTGGGACTTGGAGAAGGTTGACAAGGACAAGCTCAACGACTCGAAGCTGAGCATGGTGTTCGGACAGATGAACGAACCCCCTGGAGCACGTGCTCGTGTTGCTTTGTCGGGTTTGACTATCGCTGAAAGCTTCCGTGACGGAACTGGCGACAACTCATCGTCAACTGGTCGTGATATTCTTTTCTTCGTTGACAATATCTTCCGTTTCACTCAGGCAGGTTCCGAGGTATCAGCACTTCTGGGACGTATGCCATCGGCAGTAGGTTATCAGCCTACACTTGCAACCGAAATGGGTGAAATGCAGGAACGTATTACTTCAACAAAGGGAGGTTCTATCACTTCTGTTCAGGCAGTATATGTACCTGCCGACGACTTGACCGACCCTGCTCCAGCAACTACATTCTCGCACTTGGATGCAACAACGGTTCTTAGCCGTAAGATCGCCGAACTCGGTATCTACCCGGCTGTTGACCCGCTCGACTCTTCGTCACGTATCCTTACCGAGGCAGTTGTAGGAAAGGCTCACTACGAGACAGCACAGAGAGTTATCAATATTCTTCAGAGATACCAGGAACTTCAGGATATCATCGCTATCCTCGGTATGGACGAACTTTCGGACGAAGACAAGCTCGTTGTTCACAGAGCAAGACGTGTTCAGAGATTCTTGTCGCAGCCGTTCCACGTTGCCGAGGCATTCACCGGATTGAAGGGCGAATTCGTTAAGATTGAAGATACAATCAAGGGATTCAACATGATTCTCGACGGTGAAGTTGACCAGTATCCAGAAGCTGCATTCAACCTCGTTGGTACTATCGAACAGGCTATCGAGAAGGGTGAAAAGATGATGGCTGAAACTAAATAACAGTTGCTATGACAGTAGAAATTATCACACCTGAAAAAAAGTTGTTCGAAGGCGAAACCTCAATGGTTAAGGTGCCTGGGGCAAAAGGCTCATTCCAGATGCTGAACATGCACGCTCCAATCGTTTCGACATTGGACAAGGGTGAGGTCGTTATCAGGGAAATGAATGATAATGAACTGAAGTTCAGCGTCAACGGCGGCCTTGTGGAATGCAAGAACAATAAGATTGTTATTCTCGTTGAAGAATAATGGAATTTATTAACTAAAAAAAGGAAACTTCGTAAAGGGGTTTCCTTTTTGTTTTATTTTTGTCGTCATTCCACAAGTCAGAACATACACGCGATACGGAACGGGGAGCGTTTGTAAGCCGCTCACTGAGCGTGTCGAAGTGCGGCAATACACAAGGAGATTGCTCACTTCGTTTCGCGAGGCTGCAAGCAGCGTTCCGTATAGACAGGCTCTCGAGGCTCGTTCCTGCGCCTGTTCGCTTTGTTTTACGGAATGACGTTAAGAAGGCTATGATAAAACATATTTCAATATTCGGTTCTGGCAACGTTGCCTATCATATCGCACGGAAACTTCGTGCCGAAGGCCTCATTGTCGACTGTGTGTTCAGCCGAAACCACATTACTGGACAGCAGCTGTCCGATGGGGTAAATGCTGTTTTTACCGACGAATTGTTCCAAATACCATCAAAATCCGATGCCTATCTGTTTATGATGTCGGATGAGGCAAATGCTAGTATTGCTGGCCAAATCAATCTGCCCGACGATAAAATTTACATCCACACATCGGGAAGCCTGCCCAAAGAGATTTTCAAGCAGAAGAACGCAGCGGTAATGTATCCGTTCCAAACATTTTCGCGCGATGTGATGATTGATAATTTCAGCGAAATCCCTGTTTGCATCGAGACGTCAAATGCTGATACTTTTCACGAAATACGTTGCTTTGCCGAGAAAATAAGTCCGCTAATTTATGAATTGACATTCGAGCAGCGCAAAGTTTTGCACGTTGCCGGTGTTTTTGCAGCCAACTTCATGAACCATAGCGTTTGCCTAGGACAGAAATTGTTACAGGAAAACAATATACCTATTAGTATATTAACACCGCTCTTGAAGCAGAGTTTTGCGAAGATTCTTGCTAGCGATGCATACTCGTCGCAGACGGGACCTGCTGTGCGTGGCGATAGAAAGATTATTGATTCACATATAGATATGCTTGCTTCTGATGAAAATCTTGCAAAAGTTTACAAGATTATGAGCGAAAGTATCCTAAAAACTTACAACAAATGAATAGAAATCTGGAAACATTGAATTTCAAGGAGATATTGTCGAATATCAAGGCTGTGGTCTTTGATATAGATGGCGTTTTGTCGTCATCGACGGTAAATATAAACGAAGTAGGTTATTTGCAGCGGACAACCAGCGTAAAGGACGGTTTTGCAATAAAGTGTGCCATTCGCAAGGGTCTAGTCGTAGCGATAATTTCGGGTGGTTTCTGCGAAAAGACAATGATACGCTACAAAAATCTTGGTGTCGAGGAAGTGATAATGGGTAGCGTGTGGAAAACCGAGGACTTGGAAATGCTGAAGAAGAAATACAACCTTCGCAACGAGGAAATCCTTTATATGGGCGACGATATTCCCGACTATCAGATTATGAAGCTTGTTGGTTTGCCGTGTTGTCCTGCCGATGCTGCCGACGAGATAAAGGAAATTGCACTCTATGTTTCCGACAAGAAAGGCGGCGAAGGTTGTGCACGTGATGTCATCGAGCAGGTTATGCGTGCGCAGAAGACTTGGCTGGATGAAGAAAGTTTCGCAGCGTATTGATTATTAGGATGAGAAGGATTTTGCTGTCGATATTGTTGATTCTGTCCGTTGTTTTTGTGTTTTCGCAGAAGAATAGTTGGGACGGGTGGAAGGTAAATCCACATGGCGAAATCCGTATGCTAAATTTCTTTGTCAACATTATATACGATGTAAGTCCCGAAAGAGAAAAACCATTTGCGAAGACAAACCATTGGAATATTGTCTTGCTTGAGAGTTTAAATCAGAATCCTCCCGACTATCTGCTTCGTCTTATGGACACTGCCTATAATCTGGATAATTTATATGGTTGTATTACAAGGCTTTATGGGGAATCGTCTTTTGGTGATTTACAGATTACCGGCGATTTTGTAGTTGTAAATATAAAGGAAAGTAGGGTGCTTCGTTATGGTAATTTTAACGAAAGCAATATCGAAAAGGCTGCTGTCGATTTTATAAATGAGCAGGGTGGTTTGCAGACCATGTATGGACACAACGATATTTCTTACTATGATTTCAATGGCACAGGCAAAATAGGTTTTATCCAGTTTTTCTTCCGAAATATCACAAGGGAATATGGAGGAGATAATGCAGGTAGTGGCTATTTTTCGACTTCTATGTTGAGTGGGCACAAGTTGCTGATGAATGGTTCTTATTATTCCTTTTCTGGTATAGGTACTGCACAATGCGTTGGAACTCATGATGTTTCTAGTAATCCGACAGGGATAGTCCAGCACGAGATTTCTCACTCGTTCTTCGGTCCGAACTCTTTTCATACATCGGGTGGAAATCATCGCCATTCGTCGGAGTACATGCCTTTTCTGCCATTGCAAGGAGGCTATGGGCTTATGGGCGGTTCTGGTTCTACCTTGGTGTCGTGCAATGGCTACGAGCGTTGGCGTATGCATTGGATTCATCCGGACAACCGAAACGACAATGGATGGTGGATTGTCGCTCGTGATGTAAATGATAAACCTGTAAATGCCGACATATCAAAGGATGACGGCGCGCAAACTTTCATTCTTCGCGATTTTGTGACTTACGGAGATGCCGTACGGATAAAACTACCTTACAAGGATGGCGAAAAGTCGTCGAACCAGTATATTTGGCTCGAAAACCATCAGTCGGGCAGAAACAATAAGCTCGATTTCTTGCAGTTTTCCAACGAGAGCGATTGCCGTCCCGATAAAGTGGCTGGTGTGTATGCCTACTATCAGGTGGGGCGCGACGTGCTAAGCGGTAAGGAAATAGACGTATATGCGTCCAATGAACGTGATAATCTAAAGATAATTCCTGCCGAGGGTTATTGGAATTACACTTATCACAATGCTGATACTGTGTATAGGATGAGGTGCATAAATTGGGCAGAACACGAATATTACCATAGCCGCGATGATGAAAATCCTTTCTGTGGCACTCATGATTTGGAAAGGCAGTTTTTTATTTCTGATGAAGAGCAGGTTATTTCTGCATCAAATGAAAGACCTTTGTGGCGCAAGAATATAGGTCGTATCGACATCGATAGCCTTGTGGCAAACGGAGATTCCAGAGACATGTTCTGTACGCATACGAAACTTAATATGGGGACGAATCCAAGCACTTGCAATACAAAGACTTTCTATACCTCAATGACAACTGGGCGGTGCCAGTATTCCGCTCACCTTTCCCGCAATACGCAGACAACATATCTCACAGGTCTAGGTATTGAAATAACTCCGCTTGACGATGGCATTTTCCGCATTGATGTGCGCTGGGATGATTACACTATTACAAACAATGCCATTTGGACTGGTAGCATTTCGTTGAAAGAAAAGGCTATTCTTGCACCAAAAATGGAGATATGGTTTAAGCAGAATCTTACGATTGCGCAGCCAATGCGTGATAGTATTACAGGACTGTTTGCCAAGCCGACGGTATTTACCTGCGAGGCTGGTTCCGAGTTCATGCAGGAAACGGGCAGTATCGTGAATGTTGAGGAAAGAAGTACGCTTGTGATAGAGGCCGGCAGTGTTTATCGAATGGAGAACAAGGCAAAACTGAAAGTGGACAGAACTTCTCGGCTTGTCGTGAGAGGAAAATTAATCGTAAGCAGTGGCGCAAAACTGATTCTAAGGTCGAAAAGTGGAATGGTTGTTGATGGCGGAGAGGTTGTAACGGAAGGAAAGTAATAGTTTACTGCATCCTTTCCATCAGGTCCATAATGTCCGATTCCATGGATTCCGTTCTCGGCTGTTCAAGAAATCTGCATAGTTCCTCGCCTTTCTTGTAGAAAACAATTGCAGGAAGAAATTGAACATAATAATCGTCAACATTGAGCACATCTACCGTAATTTTGCTGTCGAGGCAGATGAATGTCACAGGAATATCCTTGAAATAGTCGAGGTCGAAAATTTTGCAGAAACGTGGAACCTCGCGCCTTGAATTGCTTTCCCAAGTTCCCATGAAAACCTGTACGCTGTCGAATTTTTCTGGCAGTTCAAAGTTGAAGGTCTCGGTTTTTACCGTATATGATTCGTATTCAGCCTTGAACCAGCCGTCACCATGATTTTCGAGTGCTTCGCGAGTGCAATAGCCGTAAAGTATGTCCTTGCCATTGTCGTTGATGGTTCTGTTGAGTTGCGAAAAAGCACTGAATGACCCAAGTACGAAAGCCAGTGTGATAATTATAAGTTTCTTTTCCATTGTCTTATCTATTAAATTTCAGTTTCATTGACGATTTGTTCTCTTCAATAATCTTGCCATTGTCGAAAACAGCCTTGCCGTTTACGAAAGTGGTCATAATCTTTGAGTTAAGGGTGTATCCTTCGAGTGGAGACCATTTGCATTTGTAAAGCAGGTTGTCCTTATTTACTGTATAGGTTGTATTTAAGTCAACCAGTACTAGGTCGGCGAAATAACCTTTTCTGATGAATCCGCGACGGTCAATCTTGTATAGCCGAGCAGGGTTGTGGCACATACACTTTGCAATGTCCTCTATACTGAAGTAACCTTGTTTTGCTAGTTCTATCATCACTTGCAGCGAGTGTTGCACCATTGGGGCGCCCGACGGACATTTTGTATAAGGTGCGCATTTTTCTTCCCAGGTGTGTGGCGCGTGGTCGGTGGCTACGACATCAATCTTGCCGTCTTTCAGTGCTTGGATAAGTGCAAGGCGGTCAGATTCGTATTTTACGGCGGGATTCCACTTTATGCGTGCTCCGAGTTTTTGGTAGTTGTCGCTGTTGAAGAAAAGGTGGTGAACGCAGACTTCTGCGGTTATTTTCTTGTCTTCCAGTGGCTTGTCAGACAACAATGTAAGTTCTTTTTCGGTACTGATGTGGAAGATATGCAGGTGCGCACCAGTGCGTTTCGCTATTTCTGCCGCTTCGCAGCTCGACTTGTAGCAGGCTTCTGTGTTGCGAATTTCGCAGTGCTTTTCCATTGGAATGTTATCACCATAAATTTCCTTCATTCTGCTTAGGTTTCCTGCAATTATGCCGTCGTCTTCGCAGTGTGCAGCAATTATAGTGGGGGAGACTTGCATTATTTTTTCGATGGCAGCTTTGTCCTTTACGAGCAGGTTGCCTGTAGATGAACCGAGGAAAAGTTTCACGCCTGCAACTTCTGTCGTGTCGATTTTTGCAATGTCGTCAGCATTTTCTTCCGTTGCACCGATGAAAAACGAGTAGTTTGCCATCGAATTTTCGGCTGCAATGTTGAATTTCTCGTTAAGCAGGTCGGCATTTGTGGTCGGAGGATTTGTGTTCGGCATTTCCATGTACGATGTTACGCCTCCAGCGACAGCTGCGCGAGATTCTGAATGTATGTCGGCCTTGTGTGTGGCACCAGGCTGGCGGAAATGCACTTGGTCGTCGATAACACCAGGCAGAAGGTAAAGCCCCTCGGCATCAATTGTTTTGTCGTATTGTTCTTCGGCGCGACCCGATGGAAGGATTTCTTCAATGTATTCGTTGTTTAGTACCACATCAAGTTTTTCGCTGTGGCCTTCGTTTACGACTGTTGCGTTCTTTATAAGAGTTTTCATTGTTGAATTTTTCTATTTACAAAGGTATTATTTTAATGTCAGTGCACAAAAAAATAAATTTCTTTCTTGTCTGTGCGAAAAATGTATTACTTTTGCGGCGGGTAAGTCTTATACGACCAGCTCCCTCTGAATCCTCCAGGTTCGGAAGAAAGCAAAGGTAGGAGGTTGTAGCGGTGCGATATAAGTAGCTTACCCTTTTTTTGTGGCTGCACAGTAGGGGGGGGCTAACGCCCGTTTCAATGTTTAACTTCGTTGAGGGCTGCGCCGTTCACGTTTCTATGGCTACGCCGTTTCTAAGTTTTATGGGCTACGCCCGTTTGAGGGTTTGAATGCCTGCGGCGTTTGATGGCTGACGCCGTTTGAATGTTTCACGTTTCTATGGCTGCGCCGTTTCTGTGGCTGATGCCGTTTCAAAGTTCAATCGTAAATCGTAAATTAATTTGTATCATGTTGCCAACTTGAAACTTAGAACCCCAGAAGCATAGAAACTATCTTTTTTGCATCTTGTCGGCAACTTAGAAACCTTTAAACTTTTAAACTTAGAAACAACCTCTTTTTTGTGTTTCTATTTTTTATAATTTTGTGGGCAAATTAGTCATGGCGTTTAGGATATGAATTGTATAGTTGTTGACGATAGCGAGGTTGTAAGAACACAGATGGCAGCTTTTATCGAAAAGACTGGTTTCCTGACTTGTTGCGGTACTTTTGCCAATCCTGTTGGCATAGAGAAATGCATTGAGGAGAACAATGTGTCACTCATTTTTCTCGACATTGAGATGCCACAGATGAGCGGTTTCGACTTCCTCGACAAGTATCAAAAGGATATACAGATAATTGTCATTTCTGTCAGCCGTAAATACGCGCTAGAATCATACAACTACGACATCACCGACTATCTGTTGAAACCAATCTCGTATGAAAGGTTTCTTGTTGCAGCCAACAAGGCGGTGGAGAAACATATCCTGCAAAAACATTTGAACGATGAACATCTCGCATAGGGAACTTTTCCTAAATTACATAGGACAGACATCAGAAAGTCCATATCTTGTTGAAATTGAACGTGCAAAGGGCGTATATATGTATGGTCCCGATGGAAAGAAATATTTCGACCTTATTTCTGGCGTTTCGGTAAGTTCGCTCGGACATTGCAACGAGCAGGTTATAAAGGCGGTGCAGGAGCAAGTGGAGAAATATATGCACCTGATGGTTTATGGTGAGTTCGTGCAGTCACCACAGGTTGAACTTGCTGAGTATCTGTGCGGTATGTTGCCGAAGAATTTTGACAATGTTTATTTCGTAAATAGTGGCAGCGAGGCTATCGAAGGGGCAACAAAACTCGCAAAGCGTTATACTCGCCGTCGCAAGATGTTCTCGTTTGTAAATGCCTACCACGGAAGCACACAAGGTGCATTGAGCCTTTGCGGAAACGAGGATTTCAAGCGTTCGTTCCGTCCTTTGCTTCCAGATGTGTATCACTTGGAGCTCAACAATTTCGACCAGCTTTCGCAGATTGATGAGGATACTGCTTGTGTGGTTCTAGAATCCATTCAGGCCGAGGGTGGAGTTATGGTTCCGACGGTTGAATATATGCAGCAGTTGCGTTCCGTTTGCACGGAAAAAGGTGCATTGCTCATTCTCGACGAAATCCAGACAGGCTTTGGCAGGACTGGCAAGATGTTCGGATTTATGCACTTTGGCATTGAGCCTGATATTATTTGCTTTGCAAAGGCGTTGGGAGCAGGAATGCCGATAGGTGCATTTGTCTCGTCGCGTAAGATTATGTCGTCGTTTATGACCGACCCTGTATTGGGACACATAACTACCTTTGGCGGACATCCGGTTTCGGCAGCAGCTGCACTCGCTGGTGTGAAAATCATAAACGAATCGGGCATTGTCGATACTATTCAAGCAAAAGCCGACAGATTTATTTCAAACTTGAAATCACATTCGTTGATAAGTGAAATAAGGGGCAAGGGCTTGCTTCTGGCTGTTGAAATTGGCTCTTTCTACAATGTGCTGAAATTTATCAAGCGTGCAATAGCAAATGGACTTATTTCCGACTGGTTCATTTTCCACGACACTGCCTTCCGCATTGCTCCGCCTCTAGTAATCACCGATGATGAGATTGACGAGGCGTCTGACTTGATAATTAAGACCTTGAACGAGATATAAACATTAAACTTAGAAACGGCGAAGCCATCAAAACGCCGCAGGCATAGAAACTTCTTAAACGGCGTAGCCATAGAAACTTTAAACTTTAAACCAGAAACCCAGAAACGGCGAAGCCTTCAAACGCCGCAGGCATAGAAACATTAATTTAGTAATTTGGCAATATTTTTGTATATTTGTCGTGCAAAAACAATATGCCCATGAAAGCAACTTTGTCCATATTTATAGCGGTTCTGATTTCGGTTTCGATGTCAGCCGTTGAACCTGTAAAGATTTACAAGGGAACTAGTGTTTATAGTAGCGATGTAATCTGTAATGTAAGCAATGGCAAGGTCTACAAGAATAATTCGGTTTACAGCAGCGATGTAGTCTGTAATATCCGCGACGGAAAGATTTACAAGGGCAATTCGGTTTATAGCAGCGATGTCATTTTCACGATAAGGGATGGCAAGGTGTATTCGGGCAACTCGGTTTACACCAGTGACATTGTCATGACTATCCGCGATGGGAAGATTTACAAGGGTACATCGGTTTACACTAGTGACATAATTGCAACGGTGCGCGACGGCAAGCTTTATAGTGGTACATCTGTGTATAGCAGCGACATAGTATTTACCATAAAGGGCTACCTTACAATCGCAGAATTTGTAGCCGTGTGGTATGCGGTGTTTTATGCGTGGTAACGAGGGGTTCTTACGTTTTAATGCCTTCGGCATTTGAAAATTTGAAAATTTGATAATTTGATAATTTGCCCATTATCCATTGCCCATTATCCATTGTTAATTATCCATTGTCAATTATCCATTGTTAATTGTCTTGTTAATTTGTTCCTTGTTTTCACTTGTAAATCGTACTGCATAAATCGTAAATAATCTTTATTTTTGCGACCTAAAATTTGTCAACCATGGAAAAAAATGACATAACAACCAAAGTGCTTATCGGCATGGTGTCGGTAATGCTTGTGGCGGTAATTGTGCTTGGCTACCTTTTATACAAGACCTCGAAGGAGAAGGACCAGATTGTTGTTGAGAATACCGAAACCACCAACGAGCGCGACAAAATCAAGGCTGAGTTCTCCAATCTTCTTGACCAGTACAACGGACTGGAAACTAGCAACGATAGCCTCAATGCCGAAATTAACGGTCGCAAGCAGGAAATCGTGATGCTCATCGAGGAACTTGACAAGACCAAAAACTGGGCGGCTGGAATGAAGAAAAAGTATGAGGAGGAACTCGGTACCTTGCGTAGCATAATGAAGCATTATGTGTATCAAATAGATAGTCTTAATACTCTGAACCAGCAGCTTACTGCCGAAAACGAGATGGTTAGGACGGAAAACGATAGGTACAAGTCGGAAAACGACGAGCTCGTTGACCGCAACACCGAACTTATGACTACAATTGAGGACGCAAGTATAGTTAACGCTTCGCATATAAACGTGGTTTTCCTCAATGGTCGCGATAGGGAGACTAACAAGTCGGGCAAGATTGAAAAGCTGAAAATTAACTTCACGCTTTCGGCAAACAAGTTGGCATCGAGTGGACAGAAGACCGTCTATCTGCGCATCAAGCGTCCCGATGGATACTACATTTCGTCGGGTTCTACCTTCGCTGCAGGCGACAGTCAGCTTTCATATTCCGATTCTCGAAACATAACTTACGATAATCAGGCTCTTGATGTTTCCATATATCATAAGGTAACCGAACCTCTTGGTGTTGGTAAATACGAGGTGTGCCTGTATATGGACGGTAATAAGATTGGCGAAAGTTCCTTTATTATCGAAAAGTAGCTGGCGATGTACGAGCTGATGCCTGTTTTGGATAGGGTAAAGGACTGGAATGCCTCGATCATTCTGGTTATGTCGGTAATCATTGTCGTACTATATATAATTACCCATTTGAAGTATCCCGATTTCTATAGGCAGTCAATGTACAGGATGTTCGTCGAAAACTTTTCTGGCAGGGAGGTTACAAAGCCTACTGATGTTTCATCAATTGAGGCGCTTTCCACGATAATTTCGCTTCTGTCGATATCTACAATGTTGTTTGCAGCAGTCTGTTACTCGGGACTTACAAATATAGGTCTTGAATATGGACGCGAGTGGAAGACAATGCTTAATATCTTGCTTATTTTTTCCGGCTTTAATTTTGGCAGGGGGCTTACAAACTTGTTCTTTGGCTATTTGTTCAGAATAGAGAAATACGCAGCAAACTACAACACGCTTATTCTCGATACCGAAAGAATGCTTTCGCTAGTATTTGTGCCTATTTTTGCATTTTGTCCGTTTGTTTCGGCAGTTACTGCAAAAATACTGATTTGGATAGCCTTTGCTGCGGTGGTTTTGATTGTCGGATTTCAGTATGTGACATTTTTTTTCCATCTTGTGAAAAATAAATTTTTAAATCATCACTCAATTTTGTATTTTTGCGCCCTCGAAGTTTTGCCAATACTTGTGATTATCAAGTTGGCATTTTAACTTCGATGTTGTGAATTGTAAAAGTTTAATTTATAGGAAATTACGATGAAAATTAAGAGCGTACTCGTATCGCAGCCGAAACCTGAATCGGACAAATCCCCCTACTACGATATTGCAAAAAAATTCAATGTTAAGATTGATTTCCGTCCTTTCGTAAAGGTTGAGGGTGTGCCGGCTAAGGAATTCCGTACACAGAAAATAAGCCTTGGCGATTATATGTCGGTAATCTTTAACAGCCGTCATGGAGTTGACCACTATTTCAGAATGTGCGAAGAACTGAGAGTACCAACAAATGACAACCGCAAGTATTTCTGCATATCGGAGTCTATTGCATTCTATCTGCAAAAATATGTAACTTATCGCAAGCGTAAGATATTTTATGGAAACGGAACCTTGGCAAACCTTATGGAGCAGATAAAGAAGTTTCCCGAGGACAAATACCTTGTTCCGCTGAGCGATGTCCATAAGCAGGACATACCCGAAAAGCTTGACGAAGCCAAGATTGCATACGACATTGCAGTTCTTTATCGTACCGTAAGTTCCAACATGTCGGATATGGAAAATCTTGGTCACGACATAGTATTGTTCTTCAGTCCGGCAGGTGTAATGTCGCTTAAGCAGAACTTCCCCAACTTCAATCAAGAGGAGGAAAATGTTTTCATCGGTGCATTCGGTCCTACTACGGCCGAAACCGTTGAAAAACTTGGCTACCGTCTCGACATAAAGGCTCCGACACCCGACAATCCTTCTATGCCGGCGGCTCTTGAAAAGTTCATCAAGGCGCAAAACGGAAAATAATTGCCGAAATGCCAGTCGATTCCGATACTTCTCCAGTTGCCATCAACGAGGAAACCCGCAACGATTTCTCTCGTCAGACACTCAAGAGAAGTTCGATGCTAAAGCACAAGGCCGATATCGAGAACCTTTTCCGCAAGGGCAGGAAGGCAAACATCGACTACATAAAATGTACCTATATAACACGCCGCACCGAATCTTCCCAAGGTTCGGTGCGAATTTTTGTTTCCGCGCCAAAGAAATACCTGCATCACGCTGTCGATAGAAACCTTATGAAACGCCGTATGCGCGAGTCTATAAGGAAAAATCTTGCGGAAATGCGCAAGGCCGCTGCCGAGAACAATATTTGCCTTGACATCGCGTTTGTGTTCCAGTCGAATAATATTCAAGATTATTCCGACGTGGAACGAATAATTGTTCTATCTTTGACGAAAATTTATTCTGAAGTTTATGAGAAGAATTAGAAATATAATCAAGGTTTTGGCTGTAGCGATGTTGCTGCTCCCTTTGTCGGTTTCGCTGAAGGCACAGGAAAAGGACAAGCCCGACTACAACTTCGAGAGTGTCAAGAATCTGGACATTTTCCACTCGCTTTATAGGGAGCTTTACCTTTACTACGTTGATGAGATTGATCCCGAAAAGACCATCAAGACAGCTATCGACAAGATGCTCGAAGGCCTTGACCCATATACGGTTTACATTCCAGAAAACCAAATTGAGGACATAAAGCTCATAACCACAGGTCAATATGGTGGAATTGGTGCGCTTATCCGTCAGGATGGCGACTATGTGATGATTACCGACCCGTACGAAAATTCGCCTGCTGCAAAGTCTGGAATTATTGCCGGCGACAAGATTCTCGAAGTTGACGGTCATTCGATGAAAGGCAAGCCGTCCGATGGCGTGTCGGAACTTTTGCGTGGCGAACCCAACACCAAGGTAAAACTCAAGTTGCAACGTATGTTTGCCAACGAACCTATTGAAATTCAGGTTACTCGCGAAGAAATAAAGTTGCCGTCGGTACCGTATTATGGCATTATTGACGATGGAATTGGCTATATTGCTCTCAATAGTTTTACCAATACAGCCGCCAAGGAGGTGCAGGATGCCCTCGAAAGTATGAAGAAGTCCAATAACATCAAGTCGCTTGTATTGGATTTGCGTTCGAATCCGGGCGGACTGCTTATCGAAGCTGTCAAGATTTGCAACCTTTTCATCGATGCGGGACAGGAAATTGTAAGTACCAAGGGCAAGGTTTCGGAATGGGACAAGTCGTACAAGACCACTGCCAAGCCAATTGATAAGGATATAAAGATTGTCGTGCTAGTCAATGAAATGTCGGCTTCGGCTTCCGAAATTGTTTCGGGAAGCATCCAGGACTTGGATAGGGGAGTGGTTGTTGGTCACCGTACTTTCGGCAAGGGACTTGTGCAGACTACGCGCAACCTCAGCTACAACGGAATGCTCAAGGTCACTACGGCAAAGTATTACACACCGAGCGGACGATGCATTCAGGCTCTCGACTATTCGCACCGCAACGAGGACGGAAGCGTAGGTCATGTTCCCGACTCGCTAATCTCGAAGTTCTACACCAAGAACAAGCGTGAGGTTTACGATGGCGGTGGTATTACTCCCGATGTTGTGGTTGATGACAGCATAACTAACACGTTGTTAACCCAGTTGATGCTCAAGGATATGTTCTTCAAGTATTCGGTATGGTATCGAAGCAAGCACGAGTCCATTGGCGACGACCCTGCAAAGTTTGTTTTCACCGATGCCGACTATAAGGATTTCAAGGATTTCCTTGTGCGCGAAAAGTTTGAGTACAAGTCGTTCTCGGAAGAAAGCGTAGATGATTTGATTGAAGTTGCAAAGACCGAAAATTACTACGACAACATTTCGAAGGACATCGAAACTTTGCTTTCTAAGCTGAAGCAGGACAAGGACAGGGACTTGGAACGTTACAAGGATGAGGTAACAAAGTGGATTGTAAGCTACATTATGCCGCGTTACTTCTACGAGAAGGGCAGCATAATGTTCAGCATCAACTACGACGAGGAAGTAAAGAAAGCGATTGAGATACTAAAGGACGAAAAGATGTACAACGACATTCTTTCTCCAAAGAAATAATGTTATTATGCAACAAATATTTCTATATAAACATCATTTTCTTTCTGTCATTCCACAAAGCAGAACGAACAGGCGCAGGAACGAGCCTTGTGAGTTCGCTTATGCGGTACCTTCAGCTCGGCGTAGCCAATCCCCCTTGAGTACTAATGGGAGATTGCTCGCAAGCTTCGCGAGGTTGCAAGCAACGTTTCGGACAGCCGTCTTCACGCAGCTCTCCGTTCCGTATCGCTGGTTCAGTCAGGCTTCCGAAATGACGTACTCTTTTTTCATTATTAAAGATAAATTTAGTAAATAATCAATAACTATGGATACAGTATTAAGTGGAATCAGGTCAACGGGAAATCTCCATTTGGGCAACTACCTTGGAGCAGTAAGAAACTTTGTAAGGATGCAGGAAGGCAACAACTGCTATTTCTTCATAGCCGACTATCACGCGCTTACCACTCATCCAGCCACCGAGGAAATGCACCGCAATGTGCGTCAGGTATTGGTTGAATACCTTGCTAGCGGCATTGATCCCGAAAAATCGACGGTTTACATTCAGAGCGATGTGCCCGAAATTTGTGAGATGTACCTTCTACTCAATATGAACGCCTACTTGGGTGAGCTTTGCCGTACCAGTTCGTTCAAGGAGAAGGCACGCAAGCAACCCGAAAATGTAAACGCAGGACTTTTGACCTATCCCGTGCTGATGGCTGCTGACATACTTATGCATCACGCCGACAAGGTTCCTGTTGGCAAGGACCAGGAGCAGCATCTGGAGATGACGCGCAAGTTCGCCCGTCGTTTCAATACTATGTTCAATGTTGAATATTTCAAGGAACCGCAGGCTTATAATTTCGGTGGTGAACTTATCAAGATTCCCGGACTCGACGGCTCCGGCAAGATGGGCAAGTCGGAAGGCAACGGCATTTTCCTTGCTGATGACGAGAAGGTTATCCGCAAGAAGGTGATGAAGGCAGTTACCGACAGCGGTCCAACCGAGCCAAATTCGCCTATGCCAGAACCGATACAGAACCTTTTCACGATAATGAAGGCTGTTTCTACACCCGACACAGTGGCATATTTTACCGAAAAGTACAACACCTGCGAAATCCGCTATGGCGACATGAAGAAGCAACTTGCCGAGGACATTGTTGCGATAATTAAGCCTATTAGCGAACGTATAAAGGAAATAGATGCCGACAACGAATTCCTGAAACGCACCGTAATGCGTGGTGCCGAGAAAGCCCGTGAAAATGCCATCAAGACCGTTCGTGAAATGCGCGAAATAATGGGATTCAAGAGGCTGTTTTAGTAATTGATAATTAATAATTTACAATGTATAATTTTTTGTAGCGACGAGCCATGGCACATCGCTACAAATTATTGAATTTTCAACCTTTAGCTCGCGCAAGCAAATCATCAAATCATCAAATCATCAAATAGGCATTCGCCTACATGACCGCCCAATTCATAATTCCCAACACGACAAGATACCTCACAAACTTTCCTACAAACATCAGCGCAACTGTGATATACGGATTGGTGCGCAGAAATCCCATTGCGATTGCAATCAAGTCACCAATTATCGGCAACCAAGTGAGCAGAGCCGCAGCACAACCATATTTCTCAACGCGGTTATGCACTTTTTCCAACTTTTCGCGCTTTACCCTGAAATATTTTTCCAGCCATTCCCATTTGCAGAGCCAGCCCATGCCGAAGCTAATCATTCCGCCTGCGGTATTGCCAATGCTTGCTACAATGACGATAACCCACGCATTGTAGTCTAACAATAAAGCGCCCGATACCAATGCTTCCGATGAGAAAGGTATTATCGTTGCCGACAGCAGGCAGCCGAGAAATAGTCCAAAAAGTCCGAGGCTTTCAAGCATAGTGAAAAAAAATATTCGGGACGAATTGTCGCCCCGAACATTATGCTAGTTTTTTGTTTTAGAATCCGTATGATGCTCCGTCGAAGCAATGCAGGCAGAGTTGCTCGCGTGGAAGTCCAACAGCATCGCAAACGGTCTGCAAAGAGTTGAATTTCAGTGTATCAACGCCAACGCGCTTACGAATCATCTCGACCATATTGGCATACTGAGTTGTGGTTTCGTCCTTGTAGGCTTCGAGGTTGCGGATTTGTCCGCCTTCGAGTTCCTCGATGCAGCGGCGTGCGATGAGTTCCATATCG
The DNA here is from genome assembly GCA_017620015.1 of Bacteroidales bacterium. Taxonomy (GTDB): domain Bacteria; phylum Bacteroidota; class Bacteroidia; order Bacteroidales; family ML635J-15; genus Bact-19. The sequence continues at coordinate 23,049 of JAFZRE010000011.1, forward strand.
GTCTTCGATGCCGAGAAGTTCAGGAATTCGCATCCGTGAACCAATGGCGGACAGCTTATGCGAACATGTACGCGCTTAACGCCACAGTCGTACAACATCTTAACATTGTCACGGAGTTGTGTTCCACGAACTATAGAGTCATCGCAAAAAACTGCTTCCTTGCCTTCGAGAACCTTGCGGTTGGGGATAAGCTTCATCTTTGCGACAAGATTTCTTGTTTCCTGGTTTACAGGCATGAAGCTACGCGACCAGGTCGGAGTATATTTTGCAACGCCACGCTTGTAAGGAATGCCAGCACCTTCGGCATAACCGAGAGCCATTCCAATACCGGAATCTGGAATTGCCGATACGAAATCTGCCTTTATGTCGTCCTTTTGTCCCATTGCATGTCCGAGTTTGTAGCGAACTTCTTCGGCGTTGATGCCTTCGTATTCTACACATGGGAAACCATAGTAAATCCAGAGGAACGAGCAAATCTGCATCTTGTTGTTTGGAGCGAGCAGCTGTTCAATTCCGTTAGGGGTAACCTTTACAATTTCGCCCGGACCAATGAAGCGGGTTGTGTTGTAGTCGAGGTTGAGGTAGCTGTGGCTTTCGGATGCAATTGCATAGCTTGAGCCTTTGCGACCTATTGTCAAAGGTGTGCGGCCATATAAGTCGCGTGCAGCGATAACGCCATCGGGGGTAAGTATAAGCATACTGCAGCTACCCTTGATGTGGCGGTAAACATTCTGTATGCCGTCGGTAAAGTCCTTGCCTTGAGTGATTAGCAGTGCTACAAGTTCAGTAGGGTTGGTTGTACCCATGCTCATTTCGGTGAACTGCTGGCTCATCGACAGACACTTTTTCTCCAGTTCGGGGATGTTGTTGATTTTCGACACGGTGACAATCGCAAATCGTCCGAGGTGCGAGTTTACAACTATTGGCTGCGATTCGGTGTCGCTAATTACGCCAATGCCCAGGTTGCCTTCCATCTCGTGGAGATCGTCGGTGAACTTTGTCCTGAAGTAGGAGTTCTGGATGCTGTGGATGTTACGGTGGAATTTACCGCTTTCTTCGACTGTGCTGATACCAGCACGCTTTGTTCCCATGTGGGAATGATAGTCTGTTCCGTAGAAAAGGTCTGTAATACAGGCTTCTCTCGAAACGACTCCAAATAGACCGCTCATATAAGTTGTTTTTTAGGTTTAAAAATTATGGCGCGAAATTACAATATTTATTGGGAATTTGTGCAGAAAATTTGATTTTTTTAGTAATATTCGTTAAAAAAGGGCTTTGCATTAGGAACGGGTGCAATAAAAATTGCTCGGCAACGATATTTTTCATTAGATTTGCATTCCTAAACGCAATTGAAATGAAACTGAATTTACACAGAACCGTATTGTTGCTAATGTTTGCTTTTGTGGTATGCCTATTGGCTAGCTGCAAGCACGAAAAGACCGAGCAGGAAAAGCTTTACGACGAAATTACTGCCAAGGAAACCGAACTTTACAAGGACAAGACCGAAGCCATTTACAAGGACAAGGCTATCGAGATGGTACGCATGTATGCCGAGTATGCCGACAAATACGCAACAGACACTCTTGCTCCCGAATACCTTTTCCGTGCCGCCGAAATAAGCGAAAATGCAAATCAGCCCAACAATGCAGTCACATACTTGACACGAATCGAGGAGAATTACAAGGATTATAGAAATTATCCGCTTTGCATATTCAAGAAGGCGTACATTTATGAAAACTACTTGAAAAATCAAGAAAAAGCACGTCAGTATTACGAAAAGTTCATTGCAGACTATCCCGACCACGAACTTGCCGAAGCTGCAAATTCTTCTCTAATGTTCCTTGGAATGTCCGACGAAGATTTGATAAAGGTACTTGAAAAATTAAGCAAGGAATGACCTTCTCATTCGCAGAAGAAATAAGGCGTTATCCCTTCATTAGGCTGACAATTCCGCTGATTGTCGGAATTGTATTGGCTTTGCTTCTGCCTTTGCCACAATGGATTGGCTGGTCGCTGCTTGGCGTATCGGCTGCTTGTTTCATTGTTTTCAAGCATATACCTAAATATAATATTGCGCTTGCTACTGGCATTTCTGTAAATGTCTTTCTTGTCGCGGTTGGATTGTTACTGGCTTCGTTCAACGTTGAGGGCGAGGCAAAGGACACACTTGCCGGGTACAAGGGGTTTGTGATTGGCGAGGTCGCCGACGACCCGAAAATAAAGGAGAACAATGTATCGCTCGAAATAGAAGTTTCTGCAATTCGCGATGGTGATGAATGGATTGAAACTTCGGGGCGCACTTTGTTGTATCTGGAAAAGGATTCGGCATCTCTGCTTCTGCGCACTGGCGACAGGATAGTTTTCAGTCCAGAACTGTCGGGAATCGAAAACAAGGGCAATCCCGAAGAGTTCGATTATCGCAAATACCTTGCCTACAACATGATTTTTAGTTCCGACTACCTTGCTGGCGACGATTGGCGGTTAGTTGACGACGAGGCTGTTGGTTTCCGTCCGAAACTTTCGCGTCTGCGCATGAAACTTGTCGGATTGTTGCGCGATTTCGGTCTGTCGGACGACGAGTTGGGTGTTATGTCGGCAATGACTATGGGTTACAGCGATATTTTGAGCGATGAAATCCGCCATGCCTATTCGTCGGCAGGAGCAATGCACATTTTGGCGGTATCGGGATTGCACGTTGGTATAATTTACGGCATTATCGTCTTTCTGCTGTCGTTCATCAAAAACGACAAACTCAACTGGTTGAAAGTTGTGCTTACCATCTCGCTCATCTGGTTGTATGCCTTGTTTACGGGCTTGTCGCCGTCGGTGTCGCGCGCTTCGTTGATGTTTTCGCTGATGTCGCTGGGCAAGTTGCAGAAGAACAGTCCCGGTTCGCTTAATGCCGTATTTGCAAGTATGTTCATCCTGCTTGTGATAAATCCATACAACCTTGTGAATATCGGATTCCAACTTTCGTATTCGGCAGTAATCGGCATTATCATATTGCAACCTAAATTGTATGCAATTTTCGAGGTCAAGAACAAACTTCTCGACTGGATTTGGTCGCTAACGACTGTTTCGGTGGCAGCACAATTGGCAACAATGCCATTGTGTTTCTATTATTTCCATCAGTTTTCCAATTATTTCCTGCTCACCAACTATGTGATGATTCCCATCTCGACCATAGCAATATGGACATGCTTTATTTTCTTTGCTGTGTCGTGGATTCCATACGTTTCAACGGCGGTTGCATATTGCCTGTCGTGGTTGGCAAAGGCTATGAATTATGCTTGTCTTACAATCGAAGGACTGCCTTTCTCGACTGCGCAGGACATATATCTTGATATGCCGCAGGTTATTCTGCTTTTTGCGGTAATAATTCTATTTGTCGTATTTTTCTTTTTTACGAAACGCTACAGGCATTTGTTTGCTGCGGTGACGATGTGTGTTCTTCTTGCCGCTACCAACTTGTGGCAGTCGTTTGAGTCAAGTTCGCAGAAAACATTGGTGGTGTATAACATCAGCAAGACCACTGCAATAAACATAATCGATGGCACCGACAACATAATGTTTGCAAATCTCGATTCCATTCAGCCAGAGAAGATTGAATTCACAGCCAAGAACAACTGGCTGAAGAAAGGTCTCGACCGTGAAAAGTACGTTAACTTGTCGTCGGGAAAGGAGAATCTGCTTTCTACAATTACCACCATCGACAACCGCAAGGTGTTCTTCAAGCAGAAGTTCATAGATTACGACGGATTGAAACTTTATGTGCTTGACGACAACTTTATGCCCATTGATGATGAAAGTTTTGGAAAGGTTGATGTCGATTACGTTGTTCTGGCTGACAGTCCGTATGTTACACTTGAAGAAGTCGCGGAGCATTTCAACTTCAAGAAGATAATAATTGCAAGTTCCAATAGCATTTCGCGATGCGAGGCTTGGGATGCAGAGAAAGTGGCTTTAGGTTACGATGTGCATGATGTTAGAAACGATGGTGCATTTATAGTCACAATCGACGGTTAATATTTTTCGAACAAAACATAATTTTGTAAAATTAGATATAATATTTTTGCGCCCATATCCGTAAAGTGGATGTTGTGTTTAAAATTTTGTATTAATTAAAAACAAAGAAGAATGAAGAAATTATTAGTAATTATGGCTGCTGCTGTGGCATTGGCATTTTGTTCGGTACAGCAGGTAAGCGCACAGAACGACAACGGCGGTCTCGGTGTGAGACTTGGCGGTGGTGACCTTTTGGGTGCCGAAGTTTCTTATTTGACAAAAGTTGATGCAGACAATAGGTGGGAACTTGACCTTGGTGTTGGCGATTTTAGGTATTGGCATACCGATAATACATGGCATCATGGTTTGTTTATTGGCTTCACGGGTTCGTATCAGTGGCACTGGAACATAGTTTCTGGCTTCAACTGGTTTGTTGGTCCTGCTGCTCAGGTAAACACTTTGCTTGCAGATTCTGACCATACTGACATTTCTCTGGGTGTTGGCGCTCAGATAGGTCTTGAATACGACTTCTTGACAGACCTTGATGTTCCATTACAGTTAAGCTTGGATTTGAGACCTATGGCTCATTTTTATTTGCTAAACCATTATAAACCAGCAAATGATTTATATAGGTATTTCGGCTGGGGTGTAGCTCTTGGTGTAAGATACATATTCCATTGATAATTTGTTAGTTAACATACGAAAAGGGAGCGAATTTTTTTCGCTCCCTTTTTTTGATTTATAGTTTGCCTTTTAAGTTTTCTTTTCCTAATTTTGTAAACAAATTTAAAAACGTATCGTAATGAAAAGATTTATACTTTCTGTTTTTGTTGCTATTTCATTGGTTTGTAGTTCTTTTGCCCAGGTCGTGATATGCGAGAACCCATGTCCTGCCGCTAATCCAGAGGCTGACGAGTTTTCATCTACAATCATCCAATACAATCCTGCCGTAATTCCTGAATTTACCGTTGGAACGCCAGCAGACCTTTGTCTTACACTTTTGATTCCCGAATCAATAAGCGAAGCAGGAATGACAATTGTAATAGACAGCATTGCCTTGCGCGGTTTTCAGAATGTTCCCGACGGAATGTCAATCTGCGTGAGCGACACGATGGCACATCCAAACAATACTTATACTGCACATATCACCGGAACTCCGACAGTCGCTGGCAATTTTGACCTGAAAATTGTGGCTCGTGCATACAGTGCATCCACACAGGCTTTTCTGCTCACAATGGCAAACAATATGCTTGGTCAGGGGTATTCTTCGGGAATAACACTTGTGGTAAATGCTACAGGAACAGAATTGCCAATCGCCGATTTCTCCGCCAGCAATACAAATGCAGCCATCAACGAGATAATAACCTTTATCGACGAAAGTGCTTTCAGTCCGACATCGTGGGCTTGGGATTTTGGTGACGGCGAAACATCAACAGAACAGAATCCTACTCACGCATACGCGGAGGCTGGTACATATACCGTGCAACTTACAGTTGAAAACGAAAACGGCAGCGATACGGAAATAAAGGAAGACTACATAACTGTCGAACAAGGAATTATTTGTACATCAAATGCTTGCCCGGTTGAAACGGACAATACTTTCAGCGAAACTTCAATACCTTATTATACATCGCAGCCGATGACGTATCAGGTTAATACGCCTATCGATCTATGCATGACAATCAAATGTCCCGAAACTACATCTGTCGAAGTAAATATTTATGGGAATTACAGTGTTAATGCAAATGCAAACATCGCAAGCATGAACATTACTTCACTGTCGAATCTTCCTGCAGGACTAAACTATTGCTTGAATGGCACTTATATGGAATCGGATGAATACTTGTCGGTTCATATATATGGTACACCTACCGAGGCTGGTGAGTTCAACATCAATATTTCGGGTGAGATTGACGGAACAGTTACTTCTCCAATAAATATGGCGCTTAACAATAGGCAACTGACCTTTGCTTCTGGAATTGTGCTGAATATATTGCAGGATCCTGATGCCTTAGTAGCTGACTTTGTGGCAAGCGCAACACGCATCACCGAAGGGGAAACTATCACATTTACTAACTTGAGCCAAAATGCGAATGCCTACCTATGGACATTCACAGGTGGTAATCCTATTACTTCCACCGACGAAAATCCATCTGTGACCTATGCCGAAGCTGGAATGTACTCAGTTACTTTGAAAGCCGCTGCAAGCACTGTAGAATTGCTCACAAACGCAGCCACCGAGACCAAGGAAAACTACATCATTGTTACTGCTCCTTCGGGTTCCGACATAGATGTTGACTTTGAAGCCGATCAGACAACCGTGCAAGTTGGTACGACAGTCCATTTTACAAGTCACTGCAGTTCAAACGCAACCGCCTTCTCGTGGACATTCGACGGTGGCGACCCGTCAACCTCGACAAATGCTAATCCTTCAGTAACATACAACACGCCTGGTGTTTATGATGTAAGCCTTCGCGCTGGTTCGAGCAATATTATGATTTATGTCAACGGCGTTACGGAAACTAAACGTGGATACATCACCGTTACCGAAGGTCCTGTCGAACCGCCGCAACCCGATGAGGTTGTCGCCGACTTTGTTGTGCCAAGTACACTACCTGCAGGACAGCCGATTACAATGCAGAACCGCAGCCAGAATGCAACATCATATTTCTGGTCGTTCGAGGGAGCAACACCAGCGACTTCAACCGAAGAAAACCCGACTATAACATACACGCGCACAGGAACATTTGCCATAACCTTGTTTGTTACCAATGGCGCAAACAACGACACAAAGACCGTCTATGTCAATGTTATGGACCTTGCAAATGCCGATTTTACTGCAAGTGCAACAACAATCAATGCGGGCGAAAGCGTCACGTTTACAAACACAAGCGTAAATGCCACAACTTTCTTCTGGACATTTGCAGGTGGTGATCCGCAGAACACTACTGATGTAAATCCTACAGTAACCTATAATACGCCCGGTTCGTATTCGGTAACTTTGTTTGCGGCAAGTGAAAATAGTAACGACACCGAAACCAAGGCTGCTTACATAACTGTTTTGCCTGTCACTTCGGCTGACTTTGTGGCTTCGGCAACAGAAGTGTTTGTAGGAGATTCTGTTGCTTTCACAAACCTCAGCGAAAACGCAACATCCTTCTTCTGGACATTCGAGGGCGCAATACCCGAAAATTCGACAGAAGAGAATCCTGTTGTAACATACAATGAACCGGGATACTACGATGTAACTCTATTTGCAACCAACGGACACGGCTACGATGTTGCGACAAAGACCGCATACATTTATGTCAGAGCTGTGGCAACTGCCGATTTTACCGTTGATACAACAACTGTCCTTGTTGGCGAAGCTGTTGTATTTATCAATCTCAGCCAGAACGCAACATCCTACTATTGGTCGTTCCCGGGCGGAGAACCATTGGTATCGCAGGAAGAAAATCCCGAAGTAACTTATCCGAATGCAGGCGTTTACAGTGTAACTTTGTTTGCTACAAATGGTGCTTCGTCTGATATGGAAGTTAAGGAAAGCTATATAACTGTCGTTGACGAAAGTAATGTGCTTGAACTTTCTGCTAATGATGTTGCAATTTATCCTAATCCGGCTTCATCAGTAATGAATGTACGTGCAGAAGGTATGCAACATATATGTATATTCGACATTACAGGTAGGGCGGTTCTTGAAAAGGAAGTCAATTCAGATTGTGAAATAGTTGACGTTTCAATGCTTAATGCTTCTGCGTACGCAGTAAGAATTACAACGGGCTATGGCACTATTGTCAAAAACATTGTAATAGAATAACAAAAAAGCGGACATTATCCGCTTTTTTGTTGAACCTTGAACTTTGAACCCGGAACTTTTAATTTATTAGTAGTATCCCAACGTTTTCAGCATCGACTTGTAGCTTTGCTCCTTGGAATATAGTCTTGTAGTAATCTTGCCGTCCTCATCGCGGTTTATCAAGACATGCTTGGGTGCAGGAATCAGGCAGTGCTGTATTCCACCGAAACCACCTATCGCCTCCTGATATGCTCCTGTATTGAAAAAGCCAATGTAAAGCGTTTCGTTCGGATCAAATTCGGGCAAGTAGATTGCGTTGACATGCTGCTCTGAGTTGTAGTAGTCGTCGCTGTCGCATGTAAGTCCGCCAAGGAAAACACGTTCGTACTGGCAGTCCCAGCGGTTTAGCGGCAGCATTACAAACCTTTTGTTGATGGCCCACGAGTCGGGCAAAGTTGTAATGAACGACGAGTCAATCATGTTCCATTTTTCGCGGTCGTTCTGTTGCTTTTGGTCAACAACCGAATATATTGCGCCGCCGCTTTCGCCGACAGTAAAAGAGCCAAATTCTGTGTAAATGTCTGGTTCTTGCACTTTTGCAGCCGTACATATCATCTTTATCTGGTTTACAATCTCTTCGGCCATATATTCGTAGTCGTAGTCGAAATTAAGGCTGTTCTTTATTGGGAATCCTCCGCCTATATCAAGCGAATCAAGGTCGGGACATATCTTTTTGAGTTCGCAGTAAACGTTGATACATTTGTTAAGCTCGTTCCAGTAGTAAGCGGTATCCTTGATTCCCGTGTTGATGAAGAAATGAAGCATCTTCAACTTTACTCTCGGATTGTTTTCGATAGCTTCGTGATAGAACTGCATTATGTTCTTGTAGCCTATTCCAAGTCGCGAGGTGTAGAACTCAAACTTAGGTTCTTCTTCGGATGCGATACGTATTCCTACATTGAAATCTCCTTCAACGTTCTCGAGCAGACCTTTCAGTTCGTTGGGGTTGTCGAGGATTGGAATAACGTTCTTGAACCCTTCGTTCATCAGTCGGGCAATGTTCTCGATGTAGGCTGGAATCTTGAATCCGTTGCATACAACGTGCAGGCTTTCGTCAACAAGGTTCTGTTCTTTCAGAGCTCGGATAAGGTCAATGTCGAAGCTGGAACTGGTTTCCAACTGCACGTTATTTTTCAGCACTTCTTCCATTACGAACTGGAAGTGAGAACTTTTTGTGCAGTAGCACTGGACGTACTTGCCTTGGTAGTCGGCCTTTGTAATTGCCACGTTGAACCACACTCTTGCCTTCTGGATGTTCTCCGTTATCTTAGGCAAGTAGGTGAATTTCAATGGTGTTCCATACTGCTTGACCAAGTCCATAAGCGGAATGTCGTAGTAAAGGAGTTCGCCTTCTTCTACTTCAAATTCTTCGGTTGGAAAGTCGAACGACTGTTCAATCAAATCCTGATACTTAACTTTCATTTCTCAAAAAAATCAAAATCTAACTTAACTACATTGCAAAACTGGCGGCAAATGTAAGTGATTTACTTTGTATGACAATGAAGAAATGTAAAAAATGTAATTGTCGGGATATAAAAAAGAATAGAAGGCATTTTGCCTTCTATTCCATATTCTGTTTTGCAGTGTGCAAATCCTATTTGAATGCATTTTCGCAAAGTCCATCGCCACTGAGCAACAGCCTGTCGGCATAGTCTGGAACTGGACGTCCCATGTACCTGTCGACATACATCTTTGCAAGGTACTGGCCGAGCATGAAGCCGTGTCCCTGCAGACCTACGAGCAAGCCGTGTCCCGGGTCGATGATGTAGCGAGGTTCTGTGTAGTAGCCTGCCCAGAAGGCCTGGAAGCTGACTGCACCAAGTTGCGGTATCCATTCGCGGAACATTTCGGAGCATATTTCTAGGAAGTTCTGTGCGTTGAACTTGAGGTTCTTGCCAGCTTCGGCTGCATCTACGCCTGGTGATGCGCAACCGATGATTTGTCCAGTTTCCTTGAACTGCTGTCCGTAAACTGCCGAGAATCCCTTGTATTGACGGCGGTCGATGAGCATATCCAAGCACTCGCCATCCTTACCCATCATTGGCAGACGACCTGTGATGAATGCCTGGTGCTTGATTGGGTACAAGCCAGTTTCGATGCCAAGTTGCTTTGCAAATTTTGCTGCCTGATATCCGAGCGAGTTTACAAAGTGTTCGCAGTGGTATTCAACAAATTCCTTGTCGTGAGTGTAAACCAACGCCATAAATCCCTTTGCAGTGCGCTGAACTTCAACCAAGCGGCAGTCTTCGAGCAGTACACCGCCCTTTTCGCATGCCAAGTGACGTATATAATCGATTACCTTGCCAGGAGTTGCCTGCCAGCAGTTGTTGGTTACGCAAGCTGCGCTGTAAGTGTCTAGATTCGGGTTGAAATATGGTGAAATTTCCTTCTGGAAGTCCTTTCTGTCAACCATATAGCCGTCCGACCAGCCGAGCGATGCTTCCAACGACTTGTAGGTTGCCTCGTCGTGTGCGAAGCCTACATAGCGGATTGGATAGTAGCCGACATTGGTCTTGCTCTGCAATTCGCGGAAAATATCCTGGTTGTGGTTTGCAATGTCGGCAATTTCGGGAACCGAGAATGCCGGACGACCACCACCGATGCAACGCCACGATGAACCGCGTTCTGCATTACAGAGAACTGTCTTCTTGCCTACTTCGGAGAAATAGCGGAACAATGCGCTACCTGCGATACCGCCACCTGCTACAAATACATCGCACTCAACGCGCTTGGTGTTCTTGCCTGCAATAAATTCAACTGGCTTGTTCGTCGGCTGCATATCGTTTATTGTAACTTGGTTCGACAGAGGTCCACGTGGTGTAGCATCGCCAACAACCTCTATTCCGTAGCCACGGAGCAACTGCTTTACGCGTGGAATACAACGTTTACCACGGCAAGTACCCATACCGATACGGGTTGTGTGCTTCAGTTCGTCAACCGAAATAACCTTGCGGTCGCCAATGACTTCGAGTATCTTGTCGAGCTGAACGTCTTCGCAGTGGCAGATGTAAGCCGGTTCCTTGCCGTCCTTCTTTGTCGGGTTCATTGCAACCTTCTCGCCAAAGTTCTTCTTCAGGATAAAGCCAGTAACTTCTGTCAGCTTTTCACCGCTTACGTCGGTAGCCTTTACGCGGGCAACGTTGGTCTTGTTTTCGTTAATCTTGATGTGTTCAACAACGCCTTCGCCAACCTTTTCGCCGTTGTCGTTGATAAGAACGACTTCGGAATTGACATCAACGTGGTATTCGATAGGCAGGAACAAGGTGTTCTTCTGCAGGTTGTAGCCGAAAATTGCCAGACCTGGGCAGTGCGATACACATTCCATACATCCTACGCACTTGTTGTAGTCGATTTCGGGAACCGATGAGGTTGAAGCCTTTGTGATTGCACCTTGCGGGCACGAGAACGAGCATGGGTTGCAAGCAAATCCGTAGAGGCAGTCGGCAACTACGAAGCCGCGGTTGTTCATACGTTCGCTTGTTGGCTTGTTCGGATTTTGCAGAATGCGGACTGGACGTTGCTGTGCGTCGATGTATTCCTTTGAAACAGCAAGGTATTCGTCGTAGTTAACGCGCTTGTTCATCTGCATTGCAATTTCGAGGGCAACCTGCTTTCCGCGAAGAACGGCGCAAGTACCTTCGCCAACGCGAACTGCATCGCCAGCGCCAAATACGTTAGCTCCGAAAACTTCCTTGCCCTTTGTGAGCAACTGGCTGTCGGGGATAAGGCCTGTACATATATTAATTACATCAATTCCTTCGATTACTTTCTCTGTGCCTGGAATCGGCTGGAAATTCTTGCATTCGGCAATTACTGCACCTACTATGCCCGTGTGGGTTTCGTTCGGTATTGCGCGAAGCAAAGTATGTGAAGTGTAGATTGGAATACCAAGTCGGCGTACACGGTTTGCCTGAACTGGGAAACCGCCTTCGTGGTCCATTGCTTCGACAACAGCCACAACCTTAGCGCCAGCCTGAGTTGCCTGATACGAAGTTAGGTAGCCGATGTTTCCTGCACCTATAGAAAGTATGCGCTTGCCGAGAAGCGTATGTTCAACGTTCATCATCTTCTGGACGACTGCTGCGGTATAAACACCAGGAAGGTCGTCGTTTTCGAAAACTGGCATAAACGGAACAGCACCGGTAGCAACTACAAGATGTTCGGCATCGATGTAGAAGATGCTTCCGTCGCGGAGATTCTTGCATGCTACGCGCTTACCTTCGAGCAAGTCCCAAACTGTGGAGTTGAGGAAGATGTTGCTGTGGTCGTCTCCTGCGAGCGACTTTGCAATGTCGAAACCACGCATTCCACCGTAAACCTTTTCCTTCTCGAAGAAGAAGAACTGGTGCGTCTGCATATTGAACTGACCGCCAACGCGTTCGTTGTTATCTACAACTATGTTGGCAATGCCCATTTCGTTAAGTTTTTCACGGCAAGCCAGACCAGCAGGACCAGCGCCTATGATTACTACCTGAGTCTTGTAAACCTTTCGTGTTTCGTCCTTCGGTTCGATAACCTGCGGGAAATAATCCTGGGGAATTTCGCGAACCGACTTAACGCCATCGACAGGAGTTATGCAGATACGCTTGATTTCGCCATCGACCAGCATCTGGCAGGCACCGCATTTGCCGATGCCGCACTCGAGGCTACGCTCGCGTCCGTCGATGCTATGACTGTGAACAGGGAAGCCCGCCTGATGCAAGGCTGCTGCAATTGTATAACCTTTCTGTCCTGTAACCTTCTGACCATTATATTCAAAGGTGGTCTGTTCGGTTTGCGGAATGTCCAAAATCGGATGTTCGGTAATCTTGTACATTTTCTTTGCTTTTATAATAGACTATATTTCAGTTAATTAAATAAAAATCATCGTAAATTTTTGTGGTGTTAAATTTACATTTTTTTTGTATTGGTATTAACGTGATACAAAAAAAACAGAAATTTTGTTCGATAGTTTGTTGCTGTGATTGAAAATCAATGCATTAGTAATGCGGTTTGATTTTACACAATTGTTTCCAGTGTCTTTTCAATCAAGTCTTCCATTAGCGGTGCGGCATCCTTTACGAAATGCTTTGCGTAACGGTTGGCAATGATGAGACATACGGTGCCGGCATTGTGTCCCAATAGTTTTGACAGACCGAAAATTGCCGAACTTTCCATTTCGTAGTTTGTTATGTAGCGACCGTTGTAGCGGAAACTGCGGATTTTGTCATTTATTTCGCGGTCTTGGATTTCGAGGCGAAGTTCTCGTCCTTGCGGACCGTAGAATCCTGGTGCCGAGATGGTTATGCCACGGCGGAACTCGTTGCCGAATTTTTCAAGGAAATGCTTGGAGCCATCGACAAAATAAGGGTTTGCGAGCCGAGGATTCCAAGTCATGTGCTTTACAAATTTTTCTTCCATGTCCAAGTTGCAAGCATCATCGCGGCGACGGTAGAAATTGAGCAGCCCATCGAATCCGACAGCCGTTTCGGTAAGCAGAAATGTTCCTATTTCAATATCTTCCTGCAAACCACCCGAAGTGCCAATGCGAAGCAGGTTTAAAGTGCGGTGCTCGTTTTTCGGGACACGGCTTTTCAAGTCGATGTTTGCAAGTGCGTCGAGCTCATTCATAACAATGTCGATGTTGTCGGTGCCTATTCCTGTCGCAAGAACCGAAATGCGTCTGCCCTTGTAGGTGCCTGTGTGTGTTACAAACTCACGGTTCTGAACTTTGCATTCTATATTGTCGAAGTGCTTGGAAACCAGAGCAACTCGTCCTGGGTCGCCAACAAGTATTACGTCGTCGGCAAGTTGTTCTGGCAAAAGGTGAAGATGGAAAATGCTGCCGTCGGCATTAACAATTAATTCAGATTCTTCTATTTGTTTCATTTCCGAAAAAAGTTGTATTTTTGTCATGGTAAAATTACATAATTTTGGGAAAACTAATATAAGTATTTTGCTTTTTTTATGTCAAAGAATGTGATACTTGTTCCGACAAACTTTTCGAGCAGGGCCAACATAGCCTACCGACAGGGCGTAAACTTTGCTGAGCGTACCAATGGCGATGTTTATCTGCTTCACGTTATACCGCAAAAGGCAAAGCAGGAAAACCTTGACCTTGAGATTGATGCGATGCACAATCAGGTGCTGAATCTTGTGGATGGCTGTGATGTCAATTTGCGGCGTAGAATCCACACGAGGATTGAATACGGACCGGTAAATACGACAATAATAAAGGTTGAGAAGGAGTTGAAGCCCGACTTTATGTTTATAGGTAGCGATGCTGCCCGCAACGACCACAACCGTTCCATTACGCTGAAACTCATCGACAAGATTTCGTGCCCGATGGTGGTGTTCGCCGGACGTTTCGACAAGGTCGGCTGCGAAAAAATTGTTTTGCCAGTTGATTTGACAAAGGAAACAAAGCAGAAGGTTGACCTTACGCAGAAAATAGCAAGGATTTATGGCTCGAAGGTTTATGTGGTTTCGGCAACAAATGCGACCGACAGCACTGTCTTGCAACAACTCGATGAACGAATCAAAGAGGTGAAGTCCATTTTCGACAAGCTGAAAATAGAATGTGAATCCAAAATCATTAAAACGGAACACAGCGTAGAAGCTATGGCAAATGCCGTAAACGACTTTGCCGACGACATCGAAGCAAGTGCAGTAGTTATAATGACACGGCAGGAAAACAAATTGCAGAAATTTTTTGTCGGAAGTATGGCAACCGAACTAATCAAGAAGGCTAATGTCCCGATTGTGTGCATTAGTCCTAAAGAACTGAATAATAAATAATTAAAGATAAATTTATGAAAAAGTACAAAGGTATCATCATTTCGGCGGCTGTATGTATAATACTGCTGATAATTTTTGGAAGTTCAATGTTTTATATTGTCAATCCTGGTGAAAGGGCGATCGTTTTCCGTCCGTTCGGTTCGGGTTTGGATACGACAAACATCTACAATCCTGGTTTCAATGTGGTTGCTCCGTGGAACGATTTCATCATCTACAACGTGAAGGAACGCAAAACCGAGGAAACCCTTGATGTCCTTGACAAGAACGGACTTTCAATCAATGTTGAGATTTCGGTGCGTTTCAACCCGATTCCAAATAAACTTCCGATTCTTCACCAGCAGTTTGGCGAGGACTATGTAAACCAGCTCATTATTCCCGAAGTTCGTTCAACCGTACGTCAGGTGATGGGTAATTTTACGGCAGAGGAAATCTATTCTACACGTCGTGCTGAAGTTGAGCAGCAGATTGTTGATATGACTACCAAAAAGTTGAAGGACAACTCGGTGGAAACCAAGGCTGTTCTTATCCGTTCTATCAACTTGCCGCCGCAAATCAAGTCTGCAATCGAGAACAAGTTGCAGCAGGAGCAGGAGGCTCTTGCATACCAGTTCAAACTTGAAAAGGAAAAGCAGGAAGCCGACCGTAAGCGTATCGAAGCCGAAGGTGAAGCCAAGGCAAACAACATCATCAACCAGAGTCTTACGCCTAACCTGTTGAAAATGCGTGGTATAGAGGCAACCTTAAAGTTGGCTAACTCGCAGAACGCCAAGACCGTGGTAATTGGCTCAGGTAGCGATGGCATGCCGCTGATATTGGGCAACTAAAGATGCCGCACTAAACCTTCCTTTTCAATTGACAATCAGCCGCTCCCTGAGCGTAGTCGAAGGGGCGGCATAATGTATTGATAATTGAGTGTACGCTCATTTTATGTAGCGATTTCTTTTAGAATGATTACCAAGGAGAAACGACGGTTCTACATCTATTTGCTGATATGGATGGCTGTGGACTTTGTTCAGGCAATACTGACAAACATCCACTCCGATGAAGCATATTATGCAATGTACGGCGAATTCCTAGACTGGGGATACTACGACCATCCGCCAATGGTGGCGCTGATGACTTTCATCAGCAGCCTTGTCGGATTCGGAAACTTGTCGGTGCGGTTGCTGACTGTACTAATGCATGGAGGTACCTTGCTCTTTGTGTGGAAAACCGTCTGCGACAAGGATTTTACAATAAGTGATGTTAACCGGTTTTTCATCGTCGCA
Organism: Bacteroidales bacterium; assembly: GCA_017620015.1. Lineage (GTDB taxonomy): Bacteria > Bacteroidota > Bacteroidia > Bacteroidales > ML635J-15 > Bact-19. Next base: position 38,955 of record JAFZRE010000011.1, read on the forward strand.
TCTTCGTTGGTGATGTTTGTGCTTTATGGTTTTGTCACTACCCCCGATGCTCCAATGTTGTTTTTCACGGCAATGTTCTTCTTCCTATACAAGCGTTATCTGGAGAAAAAATCCTTGGGAATTGCATTATTAATAGGTGTAAGCGTTGCCTGTATGCTTTACAGCAAGTATATGGGAGTGCTTGTGGTTTCGTTTGTGATTGTTTCAAATCTTAAGTTACTAAAGGATTGGAGATTATGGTTTGCTGTGATTTTGGCTGCCGCCTTGTTGGTGCCACATGTCCTGTGGCAGGCTAACAACGATTTTCCGTCGCTTAGGTACCATCTTGTCATTCGTAACGATTCGTTCTCGTGGAAATATCCGCTAGAGTTCATTCCAAACCAGCTTTTGGTTTTCAATCCGATATGCTTTTTCCTTGCCTTTTATTTCTGTTGGAAAACGAATAAGAACAGGGAGGACTCATTTGGTAGGTCGTGTGCTTTTGCGTTTGTCGGGATTGTCGTCTTTTTCTGGGTTATGACTATCAATGGACATTCTGAACCGCATTGGACAATAGTTGCATCGATTCCTGCATTGATTGTAATGTATAATCAGACTAGCAACGAGAAGTGGACAAGAAGGCTTAATTATCTTGTGCTTCCTTTTTCAGTGATTATCATTATTGGAAGAGTTTTTCTTGTCGCTGGCGTGGCATCCGAATCTACTGGATTTAAGGATTGCCGTCAGGAAATGACCGAAGTCCGTGAACTTAGCGAAGGTAAGCCTGTGGTATTTTATTCGTCGTTCCAGTTGCCGTCGCTTTATCGCTATTATGCTGGTGACGATGGCATAGCCTTGAGTTCCGTTTACAACCGATACACCCAGTACGATATTTTGCAACTTGACAAGGACCTGCAGGGGAAAGATGTCTTTACTGTTGCTCCATATCATTTCTCGTGCATGCAGCAGGTCGGCGACTATGAATTGTTTTATACGAGTTTCTCCAAATTCCAAGGCACAAATCGAGTTGATATAGCAGTCGGGGAAACAAAAATTGAGAACGATTCTGTCCTGATGGACATTACACTTACGAATAACTACGAACTTCCATTCGTTTTCAATCATCCCGAATTGCCAGTGACGGTATGTGCGGTGTATCTAGATGATGATAATCTGATACGCGAATATTGTAAAACTTCGAGTGATTTGCAGATACAGCCACATCAAAGCGAGCCATTGCAGATAAAATTCAGGCTTATGCGCGAAATACCATGTGTGATTTGCTTGTCGAATAAGGTTAACATATCGCCAAATAGTGGGGTGCTGAATTTCTAAACGATACAAAAAACGGCTACCGTTCGATAGCCGTTTTTTTTCAATATAATGACAGACTAATGTTTTCTTTTTATCCGCACTTTGAATATCCGCAGCTGGTGCATTTAACGCAGCCGTCCTGATAAACGAGTGTGCCTTTTTGTCCGCAATGAGGGCAAGCCTGCGAATTATCGACGCTGGTGCCGTCGGGAATGTAACGCTTGAGGGCACGGGCAACACCAGCCTTCCAAGTGTTAATGTTGTCGCTCAACTGCAACGAGGTTACAAGTTTCACAACCTTGTCTATTTCCATTCCGTGACGCAAAACGCCAGAAATCAGCTTTGCGTAGTTCCAATATTCCGAATCGAATATGTGCGACAAACCTTCGAAAGTAGTTACGTAACCGTACTTGTTCTTGTATTGGAAGTCGTATCTTGTCGTTCCATCCTGCAGCGGAACCTTGACAATGTAGCCATGGGTGATTGATTTCGGGATGTTCAGCACATCGTCTTCTACGCGTCCTGTGAAAATTTCGTATGGCGAACCGTTTACCAGTCCGATGAATGCTATCCAGTTTTCCTTCTGGTTGCTAAACCTTACAATGTCGGCATCGAGAACCTTTGGACGCTCGTGGACAGTGGCAGGCTTTTCCGTTTTGCCGTCGCCCTTCTTGGCATCTACAAGAACACCGCTGCGCGAACCATCGCGATAAACAGTAACGCCCTTGCAGCCGCTCTTCCATGCTTCCATATAGCATTCTGCTACCACATCGGCCGAAATGTTGTTAGGCATGTTAATGGTAACCGAAATGCTGTGGTCAACCCACTTTTGTATTGCTCCCTGCATACGTACCTTATTAATATAGTCGATGTCGTTAGCAGTGGCCTTGTCGTACGGCGACTTGGCGACAATCTTTTCAATCTCGGCTTCGGGCAGACGCATAACCTCGTCAACATTGTAGCCGTTGACCTTGAGCCAATCAACGAACTTGTGATGGTAAACAATGTATTCCTCGAACTTTTCGCCAGTGTCGGGGTCAACGTAATCGACACGCGAATCGGGGTCGTTCGGGTTAATCTTTCTTCTACGCTTGTAGTAAACCTTGAATACAGGTTCAATTCCCGATGTTGTCTGCGTCATTATGCTGGTGGTGCCGGTCGGTGCTATGGTAAGCATAGCGATGTTGCGGCGGCCATATTTCAGCATCTGCTCATATACTTCTGGGTCGGCTTCTTTGATGCGGTTGATGAACGGATTGTCCTTTTCGCGGTTGGCATCGAAAATCGGGAAAGCACCACGTTCCTTTGCCATCATCACCGATGCGCGGTATGCCTCAACAGCCAAAGTCTTCTGCACTTCTACAGCGAAAGCGTTTGCCTCGTCGGAACTGTATCTCATATTGAGAGCTGCAAGCATATCGCCTTCGGCGGTGATACCGATTCCCATACGACGGCCACGGACAGCCTTGTCGTAAATCTTTTCCCACAGATGGCGTTCCACGTGCTTGATTTCCTCGTCTTCGGGGTCGGAATCAATTTTTGCAAGTATCGAGTCAATCTTTTCGAGTTCGAGGTCGATGATGTCGTCCATCATTCGTGCTGCAAAGTGGACATGCTCCTTGAATTTCTTGAAGTTGAACTTAGCCTTCGGCGTGAACGGATTGTCAACATACGAATACAGGTTCAATGCCAGAAGTCGGCACGAATCGTATGGACAAAGCGGAATTTCTCCGCAGGGGTTGGTCGAAACTGTACGGTAGCCAAGGTCGGCATAGCAGTCGGGAATTGACTCGCGGATTATGGTGTCCCAGAAAAGTATGCCAGGTTCTGCCGACGACCAAGCGTTGTGGACGATTTTCTTCCATATATTTTCAGGATTAACCGTCTTTACAATCATTGGATTATCGGAATCGACAGGATATTGCTGCACGAAGTCGCGATGTTCGATAACGGCCTTCATGAAGTCGTCGGTAATTTTCACCGAAATGTTTGCTCCTGTAACCTTGCCGGCTATGAGCTTTGCGTCGATGAAGTCCTCGCTGTCGGGGTGCTTGATAGAAACGCTGAGCATAAGAGCGCCGCGTCGTCCGTCCTGAGCCACCTCGCGTGTGGTGTTGGAGTAGCGTTCCATAAACGGCACTATTCCCGTAGAAGTAAGAGCCGAGTTCTTCACTGGCGAACCGGCAGGACGCAGATGCGACAGGTCGTGACCAACGCCACCGCGACGCTTCATAAGCTGTACCTGCTCCTCGTCGATGCGCATAACGCCACCATACGAGTCGGTAAGACTTTCGTTACCAATTACGAAACAGTTCGACAGCGAAACTATCTGCTTGGTGTTGCCGATTCCCGACATAGGACCGCCCTGCGGAACAATATATTTGAAGTCCTTGAGCAAGTCGAAGAAAACCTTTTCGTCAACTGGATTGGCGTAATTCTTGTCAATTCTTGCCAATTCCGCTGCAATACGGTGGTGCATATCGTCGGGAGTCCTTTCGTATAGGTTGCCGTCCGAATCCTTTAGAGCATATTTTGCAAGCCACACGCGAGCTGCCAGTGCGTCGCCACCGAAATATTCTTCCGATGCCTTCTGTGCATCGTCCATTTTGTATGTTTTCTTCTGTTCCATTTCAACTCCTGTTTTTGGGAGTGTAAAATTACAAATAATAGGGGCTGATGTTTTTTGATGTTATTAACAAGTCCAAGGCTTACATACGAAAACGATTGATAACAATTTGTTTTTCAGTAGTTTGAAAAGAAGCAAATGTTTTCTGTGCTAAAAATATCAACAAGCGGAAACTCTTGATATTTCAAGGGAAGAGGCGAATTGGAGGATTTTTTTTAACAATATAGATGATTTACCTATTAGGCGTGATGTTTATTTGTTGATATACAAGGAGAAAGGTATAATGAATAACAAGTATTAACAAAAAGAAATCAACAAGAAAAAGCTAGGTTTCTAAGGAATTTTGTATGCTATTTCCCATTGTTGTCCGCTAAATTCTTTCTGGTCATTCCGGAACCTTTAGTTCACGCAGCGAAGCAAGTAAAGTAGAACGAACAGCAAAAGGAACGTTGCTTGTGAGTTCACTTGTCCGGAACTCTCTCACGAAACGAAGTGAGTAATCTGTTCTCTAATAATACGTTAACAGATTACGGACAGCAGTCTTCACAACGCTCCCCGTCCCGTATCGCGTGTTACGACTAGCTTCCGTACCTTTAGCTCACGCAGCGAAGCAAGTAAATGACAAATCACTTTATTAATATTATCGTATAAATACTTGATAATAAATGTAATTATATGTGCTTTATGTTTTTTATCAGACACCAATAGTTATTTTCCGCCGAAATACACTTTGTAAGAGAATGATGCCAAGAATGGGAAATAGCTAACCTGATATAATTTTAACGCTGACGAATTGCTGTCTGCACTTGGATACAAGAAATAGTCGTAAGGCGTATTATTGTAGTAATAGAAGAATGGATTCTGGCGGAAATAAGCATTGTATATGTCGAAACTCCATGCCGCATCGCGACCTTTCTTGGTTTTGTATTCGTAGGTAAGAGCAATGTCAAGACGATGATAGTCTTTCATTCTGCCACTGTTGCGCTCGCCGTATATTAGGCATTCGTACATATAAAGTTCTCCCTCTTCGGTAAGTGCAGGAACATACTGCTTGCCCAATGCCGGCGTGTATGGCAATCCCGTCTGGTATGTCCACGTAGCACTGATTTTGAACTTTTCGTTTATCCTATAGCTTGCCGCGATGTTGAAATTGTGCGGACGGTCGAAGTCGTATGGAAATTCTTCACCATTGTTTATGTTGGCGTATTTACGGAACGACCTTGCGTATGTGTAGCCGACAAATCCTGTAAACCGACCTGCTTTTTTGCGCAACAGGAATTCAACTCCGTATGCCCGTCCAATTCCGCCAGTCTCGACTTTTGATTCCCAGTTGTCGTCGCCGATGAAATTGGTAAAGCCGTCCTTGTAGGTTGCAAGGTCTGTCGAAGACTTGTAGTAACCACCAATAGTCATTGCCAGTTTTCCTCCAAGGAAGTCGCTTTCCCATTCTGCCGAGTATTGCGTAACCTTTGCAGGATTAATATTTTCGCCAGATGGTATCCAAACCTCATTGTTCATTATGCTTCCCGAAGTGAATATCAAGTGTGAATACTGCGTTGCTGTCATGTAGCTCAAGCCGAGCCTATGGTTGGGCGAGAAGCCAAAAGTGAGCGAAGCACGCGGTTCTATTGAAAAATCGTGGTAGGTGCTAGACATTATTCCGTTTGCCCTTACGCCGAGAGTCGCACTTGAATATTTCAGGAATTGCAGTGTTGTTGATAGGTAGGCGAATGCGGCAGGACGATAGATTGTGTTTTTCTGCTCGAAGTTGTATGTAGGCAAGTACGACTGGAATTCGCCTTGTAGTCCAGCCTCCATATTCCAGAACTTGAAAAAGTCGTGCTTTACCGATACATCTGCCATTGTGACATCGAGAGACGATAGGAAACGGCTTCTAACATCGGGAAGCGTATCCACTTCTTGCTTTATTCTGTAGCCCGTTCGCAGTCTGTAGCGCGAATGTGAAATGCCAGCCGAAAGAAATGTCTTGTTACCAAGTATGCGCTTGTATTGTACCGATGCCATCACATTTCCCCACATATAACCAAGACGGAACTGCTGTGGATTCACATAAAAACCTGTTTGCTTTTTGCTTCGCAATCCAAGGTAGTCGTCACCGATATAAAGGTTTACAGTAAGCTTGTCCTTGTCGGTAGGACTCCACGAAAATTTTCCGTTTAGGTCATAGAAACCATATCCGATAAGATAGTTCTGGTCGGCTAGATAAGATGCAAAGAGCAGCAACGCGCCAATCATAGTCTTTCGTGCGCATACTATATAGCTTGAGTTTTTCAGTCCCGCAGGACCTTCAGCAGTAGCAGAAATATCTGTCAGACCAACATGCAGCGAACCGCAGTGCTTGTTTTTGTTGCCTTCCTTTTGTGTTATGTCAACAATCGACGACAATTTGCCGCCGTATCTTGCAGGGAATCCTCCTTTGTATATGCGTATGTCGTTTATTATGTCGGGGTTGAAGGTTGAGAAAAATCCACCGAGATGATTTACATAAATGATAGGAACATTGTCGAAAAGGTACATGTTTTCGCCAGGATTTCCACCTCTTACATTCAAGACGCTTGTGCCTTCGCGCTGGGTGCTGATTCCGGGCAGAAGTGCCATTCCTTTTGCAATATCGGGTTTGCCGCCCATTGATGGAAGTTCTGATATTTCCTTTATGCTCATTTCCGACACATTACCGCCCTGCTTTCTGCCCTGCGCCACAACAGTTACCTCTCCTAGCATCTGCCTGTCGGGTGCAAGCGAAATTCTGAGTGGAAGCTTTGTTTTGGCATCTATAGTAAGCCATTCGGTAGCATAACCGATAAACGATACCGATACTTTGGCAGGCAACACGGTATGAAGGCAGAAATATCCCGAATTGTCAGTTACGCTCCAGCTGTGTCCTGCGCTATCCACAACATTTGCACCAATAAGCACTTCGCCGGTCTCGGCATCGGCGACTATACCCGAAACCGAAACCTTGTTCTGGCAGATTGCAGCCAAGGCAACGCACGAAAAAATCAATATTGCGATTACCTTTCTCATCGTTGCCATATATTTGGTGGATAAATTGTGTCGGTGTACTCGGTATATGCGGCAAATACACCTAAACCGTTTTCAACATTCGAGTAAACGTTGAACACTACTGGATTGTCGATAATGCCTTCGGAGTAGCGACCTTCGTAATATAGGTAGTGCATTCGTGTGAACTTGTAGTAGTTCTCGTCAACAGCACGGAATCTTACAAGTATTGGCCGGATCATCTGGACTAAAGTATCGTTGTAAACCGCCGCGCCATGGACATGAGTCATAAATTTGAGTGTAACGGAGAAACTTTCACCCGAAGCTAATTCGTTGGAGAACAACGGCAACGGCAGTCCTTCGTTCTTGATAATCGGGTCGGTCATGTCCATAAGAGATGTCCCGCCATAATGATCATATCCTTCTACTGTATAAATCTTTATCTCGTAATATTTGCGCTGACTTTTAATATTGCCGATAGTGGTTACAAGTCCTTGCAAAAGTTCACCGGAATCATCAACTCCCGCATTTGCAATATATTCGAAACCGAGTGGTATTTCCTTTTGTGGCACTATGCAATAGCATCTGGCTGTATCGCCATTATACGCAACCACGCATTCAAGGCTGTCGTTCTCGTTGACTATAACAGTCGAAACATAATAGCCGTCGCCTTCGTAGCTTAAAGTTTCGGCAAGGCTTCCGTTTATATACAGATTAACCGCTGCATTATCTACAAAAGCCAGCGTGGAATCGTTGATGTTACCAGTTTGCGAAACATTTACCAATAGTGGCTCGCCAGCCTTCGCTATTGAGTTTACCGTTATCTTTTGCGGATAGTCGGGAAATTTGTCGGTCACGACCTTGCGGCAGGAAGAAAAAACTACAACAAGTATGACGACAATAAATATGTAGGGTACAAAACTTTTCATTTTGTCAAGAATCTAAAGCATAATCCGAAGTTTATTCCATTTTGGTAGTTTCTCCTTATCGGCTTGCCCGTAAGCATAAAGCCCCATCTGTATTCAAGGTTAATTCCTATGTGCTTTGCGAAATAGAACGATGCTCCCAATCCGATGTCGTCGCAAAGGTACCAAAACACTCCGGATGCCTTAAAATAAATAAGGTTTACATCAAAAACATCTGTTATATATACGCAAAAACGGAAAAACCTATTGTCAGGCTTTATGAAAAAAGGCAATATGTGGAAATTGTTCTTAATTCCTACGAAATGAGAGCCTCTCCCCAATGATTCTTTGCTTAGGCTATAATACAATCCGGGTTCCCAGAATTTAGTTACACCATAGCACGCCGACAGCGAAAAAGCATCTTTTCTTATCCTTTGGACTTCATCGTTCATTAAATCTCGTTTCTGCAGCGTATAGGAAACATCAAAATAAAGCCTGTCCTTAATATACGCTGACTTCTGGGCAAAAGCCACGCAGGAGATAGCTAGAAAATATAGTAAGAACAAATGTTTCATACCCTCTTGTTTATTATTACCGAGCAAAGGTAAGTATAATATTGCAAAAAAAAATATTTACACCATATATTTTTGTATATGGAATTACAAAGTCCATTGTCGGTTATTTTTTGCAATTGAAATTATAGCCGAGTTTCCAAGTAAAAACGAACATCTTGCTATTTACATTATTCTTAAATGGCGAGAATTTCACGCCGAGGTCGATGTTGATGTGGTTACGCCATATCATAAACGACATGCCTGGTGCTATATACGAATCGAAATGATGAAAATTGTATGGTTGATACCTTTGTATTTCCTCGTCGGTAGGCTGATAATTCTCAGTCCAAGTATATTTGCTATGTGCATAATTGTAAGACATTCCTACATCGGCATAAGGCTTAAATACCTGCCACCTGTTTACAAGAAAACGGGCATATCCGCCAACTTTGAAACTTGTTACATGCAATATGTTCTTATAAAAGAAACGTTTCTGAGTAAAAAACATCATTTCTGGACCTACCATTATGTTCTTATGCACACGGTAGCCATAGCGCAGGTTGGCATAGTAATTTTGTTCTAATCCATCTTCGAAACTGACGTTATAAATCAGATAGTCGGGAATTCCCCTTATGTCGTCGAATGCCCTATTGAACTGAAACATGATGCTGTGCTTGTATGGAGGAAGCGTATCACAGGAACTACACGGCTTTTGGGCAAATGCCATGTAACTGACTGCAAGAAGATATAATGTGACAAATCGTTTCATTCCTCGTATTTTTATCATAACGCAAAGGTATGTATAATATTGCACAAAAATATTTTACAATTGTCAACATTTAGTTATCCCTATTTCTTGAAAAAACATTGCAAAACCAAAACTCGCCCGAAAAAGTGTAAAGTTCTCCTAAAAACTCGCCCGAAAAAATGTAAAGAAAAACGAAAAACTCGCCCGAAAAAGTGTATATTTGCACACTCATTATAAGGTAATGCTATGTATAAGAGAAAGATAGAATATTTTTTGTTAGAATGGAAGAATGACCCCGACAGAAAACCTTTAGTAATAAAGGGGTGCAGACAGTGTGGCAAGACAAGTTCGGTATTGGAATTTGCCCGCAAGAACTATAAGAATGTCATATATATGGATTTCCACGAACAGAAGGAGTTGTGTTCTCTTTTCGAAGGTTCATTGCAAATCGACTACTTGACGGTTGCCATTTCGGCAGCAATTCCTTCTGCAAGGTTCGAGAAAGGGAAAACCTGCCTTATATTCGACGAGATTCAGGATTGTCCGCAGGCACGGTCGTCACTCAAGTTCTTCAAGCTGGATGGCAGGTACGATGTAATTTGTACAGGCTCATTGTTGGGAGTAAACGGCTATCGGACATCAGATGCAAATTATTCGGTTCCAGTCGGTTTTGAGACGATAATAGATATGAATCCGATGGACTTTGAGGAATGGCTTTGGGTTAATGGAATACAGGATTCTGTTATTGAACTTTTGAAAACTTCGCTGGCGGAAGAAAAACCAGTTCCAAAGCCAATTCATGACCGAATGCGGCAGTTGATGTTACAGTACATTGTTGTAGGAGGAATGCCGGAGGCGGTTAAGAAGTTTTTTGCCACACACGACATAAATCAAGTTGTTGCAATACAGCGGAATATCGTGGAAGAATACAAAACCGATATGGTAAAGTATGCTAATCACGAAGACAGGAACCGGATTCGTGAATGTTTTGAGTCTGTCCCACGGCAACTTAGCAAGGAGAACAAAAAATTCACCTATTCAATGGTCAGGAAAGGCGGGCGCAGCAAGGATTATGTAGGATGCCTGCAATGGATAGAGGATGCAGGAATCATTCATAGGTGCTACAATCTTTCGATTACAGAACTGCCTTTGAGCGGAAATGCCATGCAGGATTCCTTTAAGGTTTTTATGGCAGATACCGGACTTTTTATCAGTATGTTGGATGAGGGAACTCAATCAGACATACTGCAAGGTAATTTGTTTGGCTACAAAGGTGCTATTTACGAGAATGTTGTGGCTGACATTTTGGGCAAAATGGGTAGGAAACTTTATTATTTCCACAAAACCGATGGCATTGAAATTGACTTTATGATGCGTTATAAAGGAGAATGTACTCCTCTGGAATGCAAGGCACGCACAGGAAATGCAAAGTCCTTGTCCACATTGCTGAAACATCCCGAGAAATATCATGTTTATCACGCCTTGAAACTTGGAGACTATAATGTAGGTCGCGAAGGTGCATTGCTTACCTTGCCGTTGTATATGGGATTCCTGCTTACAAATGTCTAGAACCAAAAACTCGCCCGAAAAAGTGTAAGGTTCTCTCCAAAAGTCGCCCGAAAAAGTGTAAAGAAAAACGAAAAAGTCGCCCGAAAAAGTGTGATAAGGACTAGCAGTCTCGCAGTCTAACAGTCTAACAGCCAGACTGCTCGACTGAGCCTCAGTTCGACTATAAAAACGGTGAAGCCACAGAAACGGCGTCAGCCATTCAAATTTAGAAACTTTTCATTACCTTTGCCTTCTAATATTTCAAAATGCCAAGCAGCGACAACGACATATCATCATCGGGCAAGGTGGCGGCACAGAATATCCGCGTTTCCGACAAGTTCACCGACTTTGCCGAACTGCCTTCAAAGGGGCATTGCCGCCTGATGAAAGCCCAGCGCTACGGTATATGGAATGTGCTGAAAGGTTTGAAGCCAGAATATACTGCCGACAAGCAGTTCGCACAGATGCTTACCAAGGAGTATACGCTGATGGTCGGACTGAACCATCCCAACATTGTACGCACCTACGGACACGAAAATGTTCCCGAACTGGGCGAATGCATAATTATGGAGTATGTGGATGGGCGAACTTTGGCGGATTTCGTACGGGAAAACCCGACTTCAGCGCAACGCAGACAAGTCGCCAAGGAACTTTTGAATGCGCTTGCCTATTGCCACAAGAAGCAAATTGTCCATCAGGACTTGAAACCGTCCAACATTCTTATTACCCACGATGGCGACCATGTCAAAATCATCGATTTCGGACTGTCCGACAGCCACGAATGGGCAATACTGAAAGAACCTGCATACACAAAGGCCTACGCAGCACCCGAACAGCTTGCTGGCGAGGAAGTTGACAATCGTACCGACATCTATGCTTTCGGCATTATACTTAGGCAACTGTTCCCGAAACGCTATGGACGCGTTATCCGCAAGTGCCTGCAACCACAGCGCGAAAAACGGTATTCTTCGGCAGAGGCAGTCCTCAATGACATTAAACGCACCGACAGCAGAAGAAAGTGGATGCCCATTGTCGCAATTGTATTCGTCATTTTGATTGGATTGGCAATATTTATCGGCAGGCAGTTCGTTCAAAAGGAAGAACCTGCGGTGATGATTCCCGATACTCCAGCCGTTGAGCATAGTGACAAAGATTCTCTGTCTGTTGAGCATAGAGACAAAGATTCTCTGCCTGTGGAAAATCTAGCAACGAAAGATTTTGAACAGCAAACAAAGCCGAATGCTGTTGGAAATCCTGTTGAGCAGGAGAATATCGTCACAAATAGCGACGACGAACTTCTTAACCTCTACATTGCCAACATAAAGTCGGAACTTGACAGCATACAGAAGCCATTCGACGAGAGAATAGAGTCTGGGGAAATCCTTTACAAGGAAGAATACTTAATACTTAGAGGCATTACATGGTATAAGATACTCATTCATATTCAGCAACACCGCCAGAGATTGCCGAGGAACAAGCAAAAAATATTTATGCAGCAGGTCAATGACTCGTGGTATGATATGGTAAATAGTTATGATGAGTACGACTCTGACGGAAATGATATATACAAAAGTTTTGAATCGCTACATAGTGAAGGTAAGATTTCTGATGATGAGTATGATAAATTGTGGGATGAGTATGCTGCTGAAGAATCGGAACTCTTTAGGCTTGTGGATATTCATGCAAAAGAAAGCCGAAAGAATCTCTGATTATGCTTTGCTTACATTTGTAAGTCCGCCCTTGTTGCCAATTACAAACAGTTCCTTTGTGCCGTCGTCGAGGATGTGTTCCACATATAATGGCTCGTTGAGCGTGAAGCGTTCGCAGAGGAAAGAATCTCCAACTTTCAATTTCGCATTTTCCGATTCAGTCACATCAAACCGATTGTCGCCTTTGTAGCAAAGTTTCAGTCTTCGGTTAGGATTCCAGCGGATTTCTACCTTGTCGTCGACGGCCAATTCGGTCGAATACAACGATTTTGCTACCACTCGGTGCGACGACTGCACACTTTCGGTTTCGCAGTAGTCGGTTACAAAGGTTTCCCAGTCGGGAAAGCCCGTGAAGCGAGCCAAGACATCGAGCGTTGCATTGCGTACCGATGCATAGCCATCTATGTAGCCCCAGATTCTTTTCAGCGTGGATGTACTGATGGTTTCCTTCAGCCGTCCCTGTATTTCGCCCGACAGGAATATGAAGTCGGTGGAAGTCTTTATGCTATGGCCTGCCGATTCTGATACTAACTGGCGCAAAAGTGCGATATGTTGTGGATTAAAAGACATATTTCTTACAACTAATTTTTTGGGGCAAAGATAACACAGATTATAAAGTGAGAATAATTCTTTTATGGTTCTTTTTGTGTGTTCAATTAGTGTTTTTTTTATGTTATAGAAATAAATAGGTGTCAAAATGTTACAAAAAATAATAATTGTTGGTGTCAAAATATTACAAAAAAGTTGTATTTTTGCTGTCGATTTGTTACAAATAAAATGATATTATCATGATACAACGAACTGCAATACAATATCTTGAGAATTGGAGAAACTCTTTAGATCACAAGCCGTTAGTACTTCGTGGTGCTAGACAAGTTGGCAAGACTACTCTTGTAAATCAATTTGCCACAGGATTTGACACATATCTATATCTAAACCTTGACCGTCGGCGAGACCGCAATTTGTTTGAAGAAGATGATATTCCAACTTTAATCGACAGAATACACATTCATTGTCGCAAACATAAGACCGAAGGAAAAACTTTGCTTTTCATAGATGAGATACAAAATTCTCCAGAAGCAGTCCGTTTGCTCCGTTATTTCAGGGAAGAAGCTCCTGAACTATATGTTATTGCCGCAGGTTCGTTGCTCGAAACACTGATTGACACACATATATCTTTTCCTGTGGGTCGCGTTGAGTATATGGCTTTGCGTCCTTGCTCGTTTGTCGAATTCCTAAATGGAATAGGCGAAGAGTATGATGCTCAAGTTGTTGCAGATTTATCAGCTGATGCCATACACGATAGGCTTATGAATCATTTTCTCAACTATGTGCTTGTCGGAGGAATGCCTGAAGCAATTGTGAAATATGCCGAACATAGGGATATACTGGCGGTAAATCCTATTTACAGCACCTTTTTGAACGCATATAGCGATGATGTTCAAAAATATGCACAAAATAAGACAATGGCAACCGTCATACGCCATATACTCAAGGAGGGGTGGACATACGCAGCGGAGCCTTTAAGTTTCAATAACTTCGCCGATAGCAATTATCGTTCTCGCGAAATGGGCGAAGCTTTTAGAACCATTGAAAGGGCTTTGTTACTTGAACTTGCTTATCCTGTGACTACAGAACAGATTCCGTTGATGCCCAATTACCGTCGAAAACCGAAACTATTATGGCTTGATACGGGTTTAGTGAACTATTATGCAGGTATAAGGAGCGAGATATTTAATGTAAATGATATTATGTCGGTATGGAAGGGTAGGGTAGCCGAGCATATTGTAGCGCAGGAGTTGATAGCAGAAAACTTTGAGTTTGGCACTCGTCGCAATTACTGGGTGCGCGAAAAAGTTGACGCATCGGCAGAAATTGATTTTGTGTATAGGTTTGGTAACAAGGTGATTCCAGTTGAAGTGAAAAGTGGTACCAATTCAAAATTGCGTTCGTTGCACCAATTTATGGATAAGGCTCCTCACGACATAGCTGTGCGCGTATGGACTGGCAGGTTCTCCATCGATACGGTTAGAACGCCATCAGGTAAAGATTTTAGATTGGTTAACATACCATTCTACTATGTTGGACAATTGGACAAAATACTATCAAGATTACTGTAATACAAACTAGCAAACTGGAAAAAACAATCTTGAAAACAAAAATGCCAGAAATAGGTTCTTTTGTGGTTCTTTATGCACTTTTTTGCAATTGTATTGGTTGTACGCCTTTCTATTTGTAACGAATATTGCTGATAATCAGCACAACAGCCACTTAAAATAAATTTTGTAGTTTTACTCTCGTTTCTTATATTTGCATTTGGTTTGGTTCGTCAAGCCGTACATATTGATTAACGAAGCGTTTATGCTCGTCTTGTAACTGGAAACCTGAGAAATTTCATAGGGCAAGAGAGTGTAAGGGTTCACGCATACAGCGTGGACTGTTTGCATTTCTTCCCTAAAGGTAATCTCAGGACCTCCAGTTAAAGAAGTGGTATATCAGTGCCACGCTTCTTTTGTATAATTTTGCCTATTTGGTGCTGGTGGGCAGAAAAATGAATTTTTAATGCTTATAAATAATAAGGTATAAAAAAGAACCAAATTAGAACCAACGAAGTCTGATTTTTTTTATATTCCTTTGCGGTGTAAATATTCAACTGAATAATTGTTAGTGTTAAAAAATAATATTAATTTAAATTTTAGGTAAAATGAAGAAATTGTTATTTATTGGTGCTATTGCACTCGCAGCATGTTTTGCTTTGTCAAGTTGCAACAGTAAGATTACAAAGGGTGATGTTGAAGAGTTGAACAAGCTCATTCAAGAAGAGAAATGCGATGAAGCATTAAAAATGGTAAAAGGCTGGGAAGGCAAGGAGTTTGACGAAGGTGTACATCGTGGCGACATTGAAGGAGAGAAAAGTTGTAGTGATGAACTTGACAACTTAGTTGATAATCTCGGAAAGAAAAGCAAGAAATAAAGTAGTATTAATTTAAATTTAGGTAAAATGAAGAAACATAACATTATTGGAGCGTGTATCGCTTTGGTTGCTTTGGTGCTGCTGATTTTCCTTCCTTTGGTTGATATGGGAGAGGGAATAGCATTGTTTGATTGTTTTAAGCACGATTTGACTGTATTTGCGATTGCTTGGATTGTGTTCCCAGTGCTTTGCATTGTGGCAAATCTAGTTGGCAAGTTGCGTGTGCTTGCAGCTTGGCTTATGCTTATCCCGTTTGCGTGGGGACTTTGTTATCTTATGTTGCCAGTTGGCGGACCCGGTATTGGCGTTTGGGTTTATGGTGCACTTACAGTCGTGCTGATAATCTATTCAATGGTTACAAAGAAAAAAGCGAAAAATCAAGAAATGTAATTTCTTAGTAATAATTTTAAATTTTAGGAAGATGAAAAAGAATTTTTTATTAATTGCGTGTGTTATTGCCCTCGTATTGGGTTTTAGCTCTTGTGGAGGTAATAAATCTCCTGAAAGCAATGTTCAGGAAGAAGTTTTGAGGCACGATAGTGAATCCAAAATGATTCCTACATCAAAGATTGAACTGAAAGGAGAACATAGTGATTTAATAAATATCCCTGTGGATTCTGTTGAAATTATCTTGGAATTTGATGGTTTGGATAATGAAGATAGATATTGGGTGAAGGTTGATATGCCAGTGGAAAACACCAAGACATGGTCTCAGTTCTGTGCAGAAAACAAGAAAAACAAAGGTCCCAACTATGAACCTAAGTTTGTTTATGATGGTGTAGGCGCATATTTTTGTGATGCAGATGGCAATAAGATTAATTCTGACATATCAGTATATCACTATGATATGGAAGATGTTATTGCAAGCGAAAGCATAAAAAGCAAAGAAATGAGAGTTCATTCGCAAACAGTGGGTTACGATAAAACCAAAAAATTGTTTGACAAAATTTCTTCAATTGTCATACAAGGAATAACATTGGAATCAGAAGAATCCGATAATGGTGGATATGAAATTGCCGATAATGATGGTGATAACGATTGGGATGCAATTCTTGATGACTATGAGAAATATGTTGACGATTATGTTGCTTTGTACAAAAAGGCTATGAACGGTGATATGGATGCCTTGAGCGAATATGCAAGCGTCCTTGAAGATGCCCAAAATCTGAGCAACAAGTTAGCTAAAGGACAAGGATCTATGACTTCGGCACAAGTTAGCCGTTATACCAAGATTACCCAAAAAATGGCTAACGCAATGAAATAAATGCTACAATAACTAATGTTAGATTAAGTCGGCAGTGAAATCTGCCGACTTTTTTTGTTTATGAGAAGCATTAAGGAATTAGAACTCGCCCGAAAGATGTAGAAACATCAAATCAACCAGTCCAGATAATTTTCTGGTGTAATTACTACTGTTTCCTTTACATCGTATGCTTCAAGGAATGATTTTGGAAATGAAGAGCCACCCTTCTTGGGGTTCCATTTCATTTCGAAAGCTGTCATTGTGCCGTCACATTCTTCAACATAGTCAATTTCCTGCTGTTCGTTTGTGCGCCAGAAATAAACATTTACATATTTGCCATTGTAATGATTGTACTTTTTGCGTTCAGAAATAAAGAAATTCTCCCATAAAGCACCCATATCATTGCGTTTGTCGGCTGGTGCGAACTGCTGAATTACAGCATTGCGTATTCCATTGTCGTAAAAATATATTTTCTTCGACTTTTTCAATTCGTTTCGCAAGTTACGGCTAAGACCATTCAGTCTGAACACGATATAGCATTTCTCCAGCAAGTCGATATATTTTTCCACAGTCTTGTTATCTGTGCCTATCGTCTGGGCAATCTCGTTGTACGACACTTCGCTACCAACTTGAAGCGCCAAAGCGACAAGCAATTTCTCCAACAATACAGGTTTTCGTACACTTTCCAACGAAAGCAAATCCTGATACATATAACTTCCGGACAGATTCATCAGTAGTGTCTTGATGTTTTTCTCGCTGGCAACCACATCCGGGTAAGAGCCATATATAAGACGCGATTCCAAAGTTTGCTTAACGCGTATAAGTCCACTATCCTCATATAGCTCTTGTGTAGATATCGGGTAAAGGTGGTATTCGAACTTTCTGCCTGTCAGAGGTTCGTTTAGTTGTCCTTGAAGCAAAAAAGACGATGACCCCGTGACAAGAAGCTGTATGTCGTTGAAATGGTCGATTATCATTTTTAACGTTATGCCAATGCCCTTTATTCGCTGAGCCTCGTCAACCATAACAATACGCTTGCCTGCAAGAAGTTGGTTCAATGTTGCAATGTTTGCATTATCAAGCAATGCTCGTTGTTCCGGGTCGTCGCAATCAATTGCAAGCACCTCATCCTTGTTGATGGATTTGTCTAAGTGACCAAGTATTTGTTTAAATAATGTTGACTTGCCAACTTGGCGCGCTCCTATTACGACAATTGCCTTGCCACCAAACAATAAGTCGGTAATTACCTTTTCAAGATGCCTTTTAATAAGTGCCATTATAATGTTCTTTTTAATTCGGCACAAAGGTAATAAAAATAATTTCTAATCCCAAATTTTGTACCTATTTTTGGGATTACAATCCCAAAAATTATACTGATTTTTAGGATTAGGATTGCCTATACCTAATAAAAATCAAACTATAACATACTTTGAACATTTGATTTTGTAATGGTTTATTGAATTTGTAGAGTAGTTGCGCGCAACTACTCTACATTGAATCATTAAATCCTTTCCAGTTCCATCATCTTCTCCGCCACTAGCCTTGCCGCATACGCAACATACTCCACACAGGGACGTTTCTTGTAGAACTCGGCATTGCGTGGCGAAGGTTCGGGACAGGGACAAGTATCGTCGGGCAGACCGAGCAGACGACGGCAGATGATGTCACCGTTTTCGGCACGGAACTTTTCGGCAAACTCCTGCACAAGAGCATAGTTGGCTGTACGCGCCACCTTGTCCGACGGGTCGTCGGCCGGTGAAATGAAACCTGCGCACATCGCCATTCCGCACACCGTACCGCACACTTCGCGCATACGGCCTATGCCTCCGCCAAACGATGCCGAAATCTTGGCTGCCATTGTTTTGTCAACACCAAAATCGTCGGCAAATGCCATAAACACCGACTGCGAGCAGTTGTATCCGTTCTTGAAATGCTGCACTGCAAGGGCAACCTTCTGTTCTATGTAGTTTTCCATAGTTCTAAATTTTGTGACAAAGGTAATTATTTTAGGCAACTATATACGTGTTGACAAATAATACTTTTTGTTTTAAGTCTCTTCGTCATTACTCGCAAGCTTCGTGAACCATGTTTCCGTAAGACAAAGCGAACCGACTAAGGAACGTGTCGTGTGAGCCTGTCTGTACGGAATCTCCAATTGAAATCGTTTCAACGGGAGATTCCGCACAGTTGAACAATATTACACTCTCCGTTCCGTATCGTGTTATTGTTCTAACTTGCGGAATGACAGGATCGTGCAAAATTTAGTCAACTTGTATATAGTTTCCTTATTTTATCCCGATTTTTCCATTAACTTTGAGCCATTAAAAATTTCTGGAATGGACTTTCAATCTACAAAGGCTTTGCTCGACGAGCGGTACGAGAAGTTTGCTGTGGCAAGTTTCGTGGAGAACGACCCCGTGCAGATTCCACATTCGTTTTCGCGCAAGGAGGATATAGAAATAAGCGGTTTTTTCGCATCTATGATTGCGTGGGGCAACCGCAAAATGATAATAAACAACGCAAAACGTTTTATGCAGTTGATGGACAATGCTCCCTACGACTTCGTGATGAACTTTGAAGATAAGGATTTGAAACATCTTGATACTGCCGTACATCGTACTTTTAACGGCGACGACATGCGTTTTTTCGTGCGTTCGCTTGCCAATATCTATCGCAATCACGGTGGACTTGAAGCTGTTTTCTGCAAATTCCCCGAGATGGACAAAAATTTGATAAATGTTCATTCGGTGCTGTTTGAGATTCAGCACGAGGCTCGCAATATGCGCCACATATCCGACATTACCAAAGGTTCGGCAGCAAAGCGACTCAATATGTTTCTGCGCTGGATGGTGCGTGACGATGGTCGTGGCATCGATTTTGGACTGTGGAAGGGCATAAGTCCTGCCGACCTGCTTATTCCTCTTGATGTGCATTGCGGACGTTGTGCCCGCGACCTCGGCTTGCTTTCGCGAAAACAGAACGATTGGAAATCAGTGCTCGAGCTTACAGAAAACCTTCGCAAATTCGACCCCACCGACCCTATAAAGTACGACTTTGCACTTTTCGGTTCGGGAGTGACGCAAACACCAATGTTGTAATGTCCGACAGCTACTTTACATTCAAACAGTTTCGGGTGTTGCACCGAAAGTCGATTATGAAGGTCGGCACCGATGGCGTTCTGCTTGGCGCATATGTCGATTGTGGCGATGCTAAGCGCATTCTTGATATTGGCACGGGTACAGGTTTGCTTTGCCTTATGCTGGCTCAGAAGTGCGAGGCGCATATTCACGGAATTGATATAAACGCAGAAGCTGTGGAGGTCGCGAAGTTCAACGTTGGGGAAAGCAAGTGGGCAGATAGGATAGAGGTTTTCCTGTCGTCGGTGCAGGATTTTGTGCCAGAGGAAAAATACGACCTTATTGTCTCGAATCCGCCGTTCTATACTACCGATGTGGTTGCACCCGAGAAGGGTAGGGCGCTGGCACGTCACGACCTTAGCCTCAATATTTCCGAGTTGGCGGTTTCGGTTGACAGGCTTCTTGCGCAGGATGGAAGGTGCTATGTGATTTATCCCACCGAGCAGTGCCAGTTGTTTGAAAATGAGGCATCAAAGTGCGGATTGTATGCATTGCGCAGGCTGTATGTGTCGTCGCGCCCCGATGTGTCGCCAATACGTACAATTGTGGAATTAGGACGTATGCAATGCGAAACGGAGTGCGATTCGTTGTATATCGAAAATGGTGAGCGTCACGATTTCAGCGACAAGTACAAGTCGCTTACTCGAGATTATTATCTGAAATTCTGATTAGAAAAGCCCGAGTGTGAGTGCCACGTAAACCCCGGGTTGGTTGAGTATCGACTGCTTGTAAAATTCAGGCGTTTTTACCTTTATATGGAACATGTATTCTATTCCGAGCGAGATTTTCAATATGTCGGTAATGGAGTATTCTACTGCTGCCGACGGAACAATAGCCACGAAACCAGCCTTGTCGTAGCCTTTTCTGGTTACAGAGTTTACAAGCATCGATGAGCCGTATCCTACTTTTATGTCGGTTAAAAGGTGGAATGAATGGTCGTTGAAGAATGGGTAGCCGAAATATATTCCGCCGTGGCTTTGCCTTAGGCTATGCGGTTCGGAATCGGTACCTGTTATCTTTACCGCATTGCTCATTCCGTCGAAGTATGCGCCTATACGAAAGTCCTTGACAATGAAGCCACAAGAACCGCCAATAGTTATTGAAATACCTTTTTCTATTGGGTAGAACTGACCATTGAGCGTGCAGAAGCCTCCTTGTTGGTACTCATCGGGTTGTGCCTGTGAGTAGCTGGTGAGTCCAGCAAGCAGCAGACAAAATATGGCTATAAGTTTTTTCATCATAATGCTAACTTCATTGTTGCCGTTTTATTGTGCATCTATTAAAAAACAGCGGAATTTCTCCGCTGTTTTTATTTTATGCCTACAATTTTCTAGTTGAATCCACCAGTTTTGATAATGTCGATTCGCTTGTTTACGCACATTACAGGAATCTTTGCTGCAAGTTCCTCGTTTTCCGGATTCTTGATTTCCTTTATGTACGACTTGTACTGGTCGGTCATGAAGATTACAAGGTCGCATTCTGCTTCGTTTGCATACTTGTACATTTCGTCCGAGAAATTCTTCTTGTTCTCAAGGTACTTGATTTCGTAGTCGATGAGGTTGTCGTTGAAGATGTTTTCTGCGAAAGTGATGGTGTTCTGTATTGCTTTTCTGCTGAAACCGTCGTTATCCTTGTAAGATATGATATATACCTTGCTTTCGAACAAAGTGTTAAGGAATCTTACCCACTGAACTCTGATTCTCGATGACTTGTCTGCGTCAATCGGGATGAGGATGCGGTCGTATTCACCGTAGATTGGTGGGTTCTGTACTAGAACGAACGGGATTGTGATGAACTTTTCAACAATCTTTATTGCCTTTTTCAGGTTCTTAGTTCCGTGAGTTCCCATTACGGCAAGAAGGGCATTGATTTCAATACCATAGTTGTAGATTTCCTTGTCGATGTCGCCTTTTCTTACTTCGACTGCAATTTCAAGATTAGGCTTGTCCTTCTTGAAGTCATCAACGATAGCTTGCAATTTGGCCTTTGCAGCTTCTATTTCATCCGACTTTGATACAATGTGGATTACGTTGATAGGGTTGTTGTGCGTCTTGCCAATCATATAGGCATGTTCAAGTGCGTATGCGCCTACCTCGGTAAAGTCGTGCGGTACTAATATTGGTTTCATACTTTCTTTATTATGATAGTAATAAATTAAAAAACAATTCTCATTGTCGGCAAATTTATGAAATATATTCGTACCGACAAAGGATTTTCGATATTTTTTTTATAGGTAATTTTACGTATATGGTACTAATCAAAGTACCCGCACACAATGCTTTGCATTGTTACAGTACAAATTGAATTTTTGAACCTTAAGCTCAGCATAGCTAATCATCAAATCTTAAAACCACCTCAAACCACATCAGACGTTGCACGCAACGTTTCTACAATTTGAAAACATTTGAAACAACTTTCAAATCCTCAACCTTTAGCTCAGCGTAAGCTAACCTTTAGCTCGGCGTAGCCAAATCTTCAAACGGCGCAGCCATTCAAACTCATAAACGCCGAAGGCATAGAACGGCGAAGCCCTCAACGAAGTTAAACGGCGTAGCCAATTGTTCGCGACGCTCACGTTGAACAATTGAACTTTAAACTTTGAACCCCTTGAATCTTCGAATCCTCAAACGCCTCAGGCATACACCCCATAATCCTAGAACCCTTTTCCCCTTGATTTGTACAGTCGTTGCGCGCAACGACTCTACATCGAATCATGGGCGAACTCTTGAACTTTAAACTTTGAACCCCTTGAACTTTGAACAACGTGCTAGTCCTTCAAATCCAGCAGCTGTATCTGCAGTGTCGTCTGGTTCATGAAGTTGTTCTCTGCCAAGTGGTAGCAGATGTCGAAAGGCTTGTAGTCTGAAATTTTTTCGTAGCAATTGCCGAAACCGAATCCTATGCCGTCGATGCAGTTGTTGTCGCCAACCTGTTGAACGATTTTCAGTTTCAGGTGCTCACGGTTCTTGCCAATCTGACGTCCCATGCCGTTGTCGTAGATTTGCCTCGATGCAAAAATCGGTGACATGTTGCCTGGTCCGAACGGAGCAAACTGCTTCAGTATGCGGAATGTTTTAGGCGTGATTTCCTTGATTAGGATTTCTGTGTCTATGCGGATTACCGGATGACGCTGGTCTTCGGTGATGTTGGCTCTTACATATTCCTCGAATCTTTTCTTGAAAGGTTCAAAATTTTCCTTTTTCATTGTAAGTCCAGCTGCGTAGGTATGTCCGCCAAAGCTTTCGAGCAGGTCGCCGCAGGCGGTAACTGCGCTGTACAGGTCGAAGCCATCTACCGAACGAGCCGAGCCAACAACGAGGCCGTTGTTTTCTGTAAGTACGATTGTTGGTCTGTAGTACGTTTCGGTTAGTCGTGATGCAACGATTCCTACTACTCCCTTGTGCCAGTTGGGAGAGAATACCACTGTCGAATATGCATTCTTCAGGTTTTCGTCAGCTTCTATCTGAGCAATGGCTTCTTCGGTAATGTTACGGTCGATTTCCTTTCGGTAGCTGTTCATGCCGTCGATTGAATTGCCGATTTGCAAGGCAAAGTCACGGTCGGTGGTGGTGAGCAGTTCCACTGCAGTCTTGCCTGTGTCGATACGACCAGCCGCATTTATGCGTGGACCAATCTTGAAAACAATGTCGTTTATCTGTATCTCCTTGTTGCTTAGGTCAGTAAGATCTATGATGCTTTCGAGACCAGTGCATGGCGAGGTGTTCAGTTCCTGCAAGCCGTAGTATGCCAGTATTCGGTTTTCATCGATTATCGGCACAATGTCGGAACCTATGCTCACGGCAACAAGGTCAAGGTAGCGTGTGATGTCCTCGATGTCGAGACCATGCTTCTGTATGTAACCTTGCAAAAGTTTGAATGCTACGCCGCAGCCCGATAGCTCGTTGAACGGATATCCGCAGTCGGGACGTTTTGGATCGAGTACAGCGAATGCCTTAGGCAGTTCTTCGCCGACGGTGTGGTGGTCGCAAACAATCACATCCATTCCTTTGCTGTTTGCGTAGTCTATTTTTTCGTTGCCCTTTATTCCACAATCCACGGTGATGAGCAGTGTAGTGCCGTTTTCGGCGGCGTGGTCGATTCCTTGTGACGAAAGTCCGTAGCCTTCAAGGTAGCGGTCGGGAATGTAAAAATCGACATTTGCGTTGCGGCTTTTCAAGTAGCGCAGCATGAGTGCGGTGGCTGTTGTGCCATCAACGTCGTAGTCGCCGAATATCAAAATTTTCTCTTTGTTGTCGATTGCACGGGTAAGACGGTCGACTGCCTTGTCCATGTCCTTCATCAGGAAAGGGTCGTAGAGGTCGGCAAGCTGCGGACGGAAAAATCGCTTGGCCTCGTCGTAGTTGTGTATTCCTCGTTGAACCAGCAATGTTGCCACTAGTTTGTCAACGCCTACATCTTTCATCAGCCTTTCTACCGATTCCTTGTCGTCACATTCCTTAACCGTCCAAAGCTTTTCCGTCATTGTATTTTTTTTAGGCGGTAAAAATAATATTAAAAATAAAAAAAGTCGGAAATATTTCCGACTTTTTTGTGAACAGGCAAAAAAAATGTTTTTTCGCTGTATATTAGTGCCCGCTGGGCAGAAATTTGACAAATCCTTTTCAAATTAAACAAATTGCTTGTGTGATTTGTATTAATTTGTTCAATTTCTCGCTTGGCGACTTTTATTTCTTGTTCTGAACATTGCGTGTAGTGGCATCGTGGTGTCGTGGCGCGCCGCGACACCACTGATTGTCCATTATTAATTGTCAATTGTACATTGATTTATATCTTGTCGAAACCAGTGTATTTTCTCAATACTTCTGGCACAATTATTCCATCTTCGGTCTGGTAGTTCTCGATTATTGCAGCCATGATTCTCGGCAATGCCAGTGCACTTCCGTTCAAAGTGTGGCAGAGCTGGGTTTTCTTGTCGGCTGTGCGGTACCTAAGTTTCAGACGGTTTGCCTGGAAGTCCTCGAAGTTGGAAACAGAACTTACTTCAAGCCATTTTTCCTGTGCTGCCGAGAATACCTCGAAGTCGAATGTAAGCGATGAGGTGAAGCTTATGTCGCCACCGCAGAGACGCAAAACACGGTAGGGGAGTCCCAACTTAATGAGCAGACCTTCAACATGAGCTTTCATTTCTTCCAGTGCTTGGTACGAATCTTCCGGTTTGCGAATCTGAACAATTTCTACCTTGTCGAATTCGTGCAGACGGTTAAGACCGCGTACATTTGCGCCCCACGAACCTGCTTCGCGGCGGAAACATGCCGAGTATGCAACATTCTTTATCGGGAAATCCTTTTCGTTGAGTATGACGTCGCGGTAAAGGTTAGTTACAGGTACTTCTGCGGTTGGAATTAGATAATAATTGTCAACGGTTGCGTGGTACATCTGTCCTTCCTTGTCGGGAAGCTGACCGGTTCCGTAGCCGCTGTCTTCGTTTACCATTAGTGGAGGAAGCACTTCGGCATAACCTGCCTTTTCGGCTTCGTCGAGGAAGAAGGTTATAAGTGCGCGCTGAAGTTTTGCACCTTTGCCCAGATATACGGGGAAGCCAGCGCCGGTAATCTTGGTTCCGAGGTCGAAGTTAATGATGTTCAAGTCCTTGATGATTTCCCAGTGCGGTTTCTTGAACTTGAGCTCGGGAATTGTTCCTCCCATTTTCTCAACTACGTTGTCGTCCTCGCCTTTGCCTAGCGGAACCGATTCGTGTGGTGTGTTGGGAAGCAGTACCATATAGCCGTTGAGTTCTTTCTCGGCTTCGGCTTGCTTAGCTTCGAGTTCCTTTACCTGCTCCTTGAGTTCAGCAGTCTTCGACTTTGCCTGTTCAGCTTCGTCCTTCTTGCCTTGTGCAAAAAGTTGACCTACTTGTTTTGCTATGTTGTTGAGATCCTTCAGGATGTTGTCCTTTGCGAACTGGCATTCCTTGCGGCGGTCGTCGCATGCTATTATTTTTTCTACAAGTTCTGTTGCGTCGAAATTCTTAATTTTCAGACGATTGATGACGAAATCCTTGTCGTCGCGTATTAACTTTAATGTAAGCATTTTCTGAAAAATTTAATCGGGTGCAAATTTATAAAAGATTTTTGCAGCTGTAATTAAAAAATATCGTTGACGCGAAATAAAAGTTGTTTATATATTAATAGGTATGATTTTTTGTCAATGCCTGAAATAGGTTGACCGTTTTTATTCACTAAAACAGTAAAATAAAAAAGGTCAACGATGGAAAAATTAACAGTAGAAGAAAGACAAAGAAGAAGCTTCAGCGAAAGCTTCAAACGAAAGAAAGTCCAGGA
>JAFZRE010000012.1 GCA_017620015.1 Bacteroidales bacterium
GACAGGCGGCAGGGATGTATGCACAAAAAATTCTATCTTGTTCTCTGTTTCAGCGACACGCCGTTCCAAACGCTCGAACCTCTGGTTTATCGAATAGCCCCTAAGCAGATATTCCTTTAAAACACGGTTAGCCCACTGACGAAACTGAATGCCTCTCTTGGTGTTAACTCTGTATCCAACAGAAATAATCACATCAAGATTGAAGAATTCAACTTTACGCTTTACCATACGCAAACCTTCCTTTTGAAGTAGTTCCAAAATGGAACTAGTTGAAGCCCTATCTAATTCGGCACTATCATATATATTCTTCAGGTGCTTTGTAATTGCTTGCCTTTGTGTACCAAACAAATCTGCCATCTGCTGCTGTGTCAACCACACAGTTTCATCATCTACACGAACTTCTATTTTCACAGCATCATCTGGCTGATAGAGTATTATTTCGTTGGAAGCGTCCATTTGCGTATCGCCTTTTAATTGTTGGGCAAAAGTAGTGAGAAAAATGGAAATGGGGAAAAGAAAATGAAGGTTCAAAGTTCAAGGGGTTCAAAGTTTAAAGTTTCTGGGGCTAACGCCCGTTTGAATGTCTGACGCCGTTTGTGGGGGCTGAAAGAAGACCAGTCGAGCAGTTTGGCTGTCGGCCTGTGAGACTGCGGGACTGTTAGCCTGTTTGCCTTTTAGCCCATTGTCCATTATCAACCTTCAGCTCAGCGAAGCTAATTATCCATTTTTCATTGTCAATTATCCATTGTTCATTACGTCTATCCTTATCTGCGATTCGTTACGCAGTCCAAGAAGATTCTTTGCACTGCCACCGTGTATTGCGATTTCGAGCAGTCCGAGCGAGTTGAAAAGGCAAACAATTTCCGACACTTCCACTTCCTTGTACGAATTGTAAATCTGTGAAACTCTGTAGGTATGTGTACCTAACAGAATGGAAAACTTGTTGTCGCCCACTACATTGTCAAAAATCTCCTTGCTTATGTTTGTGATGGCATTGCCGTACGAATCGATGTAGATTATGCTTCCGAGCAATCCGCGTGGTGTCGTTTGCGGAGCAAAGTCGGTATATCTTGTAACATCTTCTATTTCTTCGCCAAGTTCCTTGAAGTCCTTTCCCCGCAGGATTATCTTTGCAATTTCGGCAAAAACATTCTTCTCGATGAATACGCAGTCTTCGTTGCCGCTGCCTACGTCTATCGCCACTGCAAGTTCCGGCTCGTCCTTGAAGATTATTCCAAGTGTGCCATTGTCGGTGCAGATGAAATACTGCTTCTTGTACTTTGCGACTATGACTTTCATATCGCCCTGCGGTTCACTATCAACACCTATAATATGTATGGTGCCGGCAGGAAAATCGTCGATGACGCTTCCAAGTACAAATGCCGCCTGCTGCCAGTTGAAATGCTCGATGTTGTGCGAGATATCGACGAAAACAGCATCGGGACAACCTGATATTATGGAGGCTTTCACAGCGCCAATGTAGTAGTCGCTGTTGTTCCAGTCGGTCGTGAGTGTTACTATTTTCGCCATTTTGCCTACGAAAAATTTTATTGCAAAGCAAAAAATGCCTTACTTTTGCCGTGCAAAATTATCAAAAATTATCAATGACCGAAAAGACTATTCTTATTGAAATTGAAGACTTGCAGAAATTCTTCGGAATCCGCGATGAAAACCTTATGCTTCTGGTGAGGAATTTTCCGCGACTGAAGATTGTGCAGCGTGGCGATGTGATAAAGGTGGTTGGCGACAAGGAGGATATCAAGGTGTTCGAGATGAAACTGAACGCCATGCTTGAATTCTTCGGCAAGTACAACCGCATCGGTGCCGAGGAAGTTCGCGAAATTCTTGGAAGTGACACCAATTCAGTCAGCATTACCGAAGACAAGGACGTGCTTCTGTACAGCATAAACGGCAAGCCGATTCGTGCGCGTACAGCCAACCAGAAAGTTCTGGTGGAATGTTTCCAGAAGAACGACCTGCTTTTTGCGACTGGTCCTGCTGGAACAGGCAAAACGTACACGGCTATCGCCTTGGCAGTAAAGTCGTTGAAAGAAATGAAGGTGAAGAAAATCATACTTTCACGTCCTGCCGTGGAGGCTGGCGAAAACCTTGGGTTCCTGCCTGGCGATGTCCGCGAAAAACTTGACCCGTACCTGCAACCGCTATATGATGCCTTGCTTGATATGATTCCTTACCGCAAACTTGAAAAATACTTGGAGGAGAAGACCATACAGATAGCTCCGTTGGCATTTATGCGCGGACGTACCTTGAGCGAGGCTTTTGTGATTCTTGACGAGGCACAGAATGCTACATATACGCAGTTGAAGATGTTCCTAACACGTATGGGCGAAAATTCAAAGTTCATTGTCACTGGCGACCTTACGCAGATTGATCTTCCGCGGAAGTCGGATTCGGGTTTGCTTTCTGCACACCGCATACTTGGTAAAATTCCCGAAATCTCGTTCGTGCAGTTCGACAAGGGCGACATCATCCGCCACAAGGTTGTAGGTAGAATTGTAGAAGCTTACGAAAAAAGTGAGAAGGAAAAGGATTCGGAATAAGATAAATTTGTTATTTTTGTTTCAAAATTGTGGCAATGGATTCATCAGTAGAACACATATTAGTTGAATATTTCAAGGGCAAACCAGTTGAAAAAGCTTGGGTATTTGGCAGTTTCTCACGAGGAGAAGAGCGTCCCGACAGTGATATTGACATTATGGTAAGATTATTACCCGATGCAAATATGGGTCTAAGTTTTTTCGGGATGATGTGTGACCTTGAGGATTTGCTTCATCGTCCTGTAGATATGGTTAGGGAAGGAAATCTGTTGCCTTTTGCTGTGGAAAGTGCAAATCACGATAAAATATTGATTTATGAGAGAGCCAGCAAGGGATAAAAATCGTCTAGAACATATTCTTCAAGCCATAAGCAAAGTTGAGGAATATACCAACTCAAAGACAAAGGAATATTTGGCAAATAATTCTTTGTATTTGCATGCAACTGCCTATAACATACAGATTATTGGAGAAGCAATATATAAGTTAAGTAAAGAATTCAAGGATACGCATTCTGAGACACCGTGGAGAATAATTGAAAAAATGCGACATATACTTGTTCACGATTATTTCTCTGTGGATATTGAAATAATGTGGCTTGTAATACAAGACGACATTCCAATATTAAAACAACAGATTGCTCAATATTTGTCGGAATTTGTAGCTTACGAAAAAAGTGAGAAGGAAAAGGAATAGCCGTTGTTATTTCCGATAGATTGTTTATCTTTGCGTTGTAAAATTATTTCAATGAGGTTAATAGTTGGACATATTCTCCTGATTTTCATCCTTTTGGGATGCAATTCGGCTTTTGCTCAGGGAATTTCATTCTACAACGACTATCTCGGAAATATCTGGGTCTTTGACAAGAACAACACAAAGCAAATCGACCATCAGCCAGCAAAAGAGTATGGTGTGGGGAATAATTCGTTTGTGTACGTTGACAATTCTGGCGGACTGAAAATATACCACAACAACTATTTGCACAATGCCAGCAGTTTTGTGTCGGACTATGTTGTGACCGACAACCTTATTTCGTTCACTATGAACACCCAGCTCAAGGTTTTCGACGACGGCAATTTCCACACTCTTTGCGCAAGCATGGCCAAGTATTGGGCAAGCGACGATGTCGTTGTGTGGTACGACGATATGCAGCATTTGCTTATGGCTTACTGGAACGGCAACAAGTACACCTTGGACGATGTGCTTTCGGCAGAAGCTCCTTCGTTCGTAAAGGTCGGGAAAAACATTGCCGTGTTCATTGATGTAAATGGCAACTTAAATGCTTTCTACCTTGGAGAGATAGAACAAATTATATACGGAAAAAATCTCGGCAATGTGGAAGTGGGACGCGATATTGTCGCTTTTGTAGATGCAAGCACAGGTTCTTTCAATGCATTTTATATGAATGAATTTGTCGCCCTTGAGGATTTTGTGCCGACTTCGTTCAAGTGTGGCGACAAAATGATTGCCTACGTTGACGCGTCGTCCTACCTTAAAGTCTTTGAAGGATTCCAGACCCGTACTATTTCATTCGATGAGCCTGACTTTTATGAGATTACCGATGGAATTATGGTTTTCGGCGTACAGAACTACTTTAAGGCATACGTTAACGGCAAAGTATATACTCTCGAAAGTTTCATTCCCGAAAAATACCAGATTAACAACCACTCTGTCGCCTATCTCGACCAGATGGGCAACCTGAAATATTTTGACGGGACAAAAACAGAAACTATTTCATACGAAAAAGTCACCGATTTTGAACTGACAGGCGATGCTGTCAGATATGCTTTCGGTGTGAAATCGGAGAGCGTTTACTACGAAGGCAAAACCTACAAAAACGACTAATATGTTTGTCGATTCGCAGACGATTAAGGAAATCGCGCTTCGCGTTGGATTTGACGACTGCGGAATAAGCGATGCATCAGTGGATGATGACAATATTTCGGCATTGGAATCGTGGATTGCGAAGGAGTACAATGCAGAAATGTCGTATATGGAGCGTAACATCGATGTGCGCAGCGACTTGCGTATGCTTGTCGATGGGGCGAAATCGGTAATTTCGGTGCTTTACTCATACAATACCGACGAACATCCCGACCGCACCGACTTTCGCATAGCAAAATATGCTCTCGGCCGCGACTACCATTTTGTGGTCAAGGAGAAACTTACACAAATGCTCACCGAAATCAAGGATATTTGTCCCGATGCAGATGGACGAGCCTTTGTCGATTCTGCACCGTTGTTCGAAAGATATTTTGCGCATAAGTCGGGACTAGGATTTATTGGCAGAAACAGATGCCTGATAAGTCCGAAACTGGGTTCGTTTGTCTTTATCGGCGAACTTGTCGTCAATTTCGAAAGCGACTACGATATGCCGCTCGACCAGACTTGCCTTGGATGCAATGCCTGCATAAAGTCTTGTCCGACAAAGGCTTTGACTTTCGATGGCATAAACGCATCAAAGTGCATTTCGTACCAGACTATAGAGAAAAAGGATGGCATTGACGATGACGTAAAGTCTGTGATAGGCAATCGGATATATGGTTGCGATGCCTGTCAGGATTGTTGTCCGCACAATTTTTCAGCGCCAAAGAAAAATGGCATCATCCTACCTGAAATAAAATCATTTTCGCCCGAAGAACTGGAAAATATTAGCAACCATCAGTTCCAGAAAAAGTTTGCCGACACCGCACTGCTTAGGGCTGGCAGAAAGAAAATTGTAGGGAATTGGCAAATGTAAAGACGCAAAATTTTGCGTCTTATACATAAAGGGCTAAAAGTCGAACAGGCTAAAAAGGCTAACAGCCAAAGTCGTAATAACGTTCAATACGTTATGGCTTCAAGCCTGTTAGCCTGCAAGCCCCAAAACATCAAAACGGCGTTAGCCATTGAACGGCGCAGCCCTCAACGAAGTTAAACTCAGAAACGGCGAAGCCATAGAAACATAGAAACGTGAAACATAGAAACTCATAAACTTTTCTTACCTTTGCCATCCCAAAAATTATTCAAATTGACTGCTGAAGATATTATCGACTCATCAATTCCTAGCGTTACCACCGAATACTCCTGTTCGCGTGCCTTGTCGCTTATGGACACCTTCAAGATGTCGCACCTGCCTGTCATCGAAAACAATATATATATAGGTATAATTTCCGAGGACGAAATATACGACCAGGGAATGTTCGATGAGCCTATAAAGAATTTCGGGATACTGAAGTCACCTTACGTAGGTGCTTCGCAGCACGTTTTTGATGTACTGGCTGTGGCTTCCCACTTTTCGCTGCCCATAGTACCCGTAATTAATCCCGAGCATAAATACCTAGGGTGCATAACATCTGCAAATCTTCTGGAAGCAGTGGCAAAAATTACCAATGTTGGTGCCAAAGGCGCTGTGCTTGTGCTAGAAATGGGCATTCACGACTATTCAATGTCGGAAATTGCACGGATTGTAGAATCGGAAAACGCAAAGATAATTTCGTCGTATGTTACGGAATACGAAGATTCAACAAGGATGGATGTCACGCTTGTGGTGAACAGGACGGAAATATCGCCGGTGATAAAGTCGCTCGAACGCTACGGCTACAAGGTAAACGCCTTCTTTTCGGGAAGCAATATGATTGATGATTTCTACCGCGACAGGTACGAGTTACTGATGAATTATATGAAGATATGAGGAAATTTCTTCTCGTGCTGTTGCAAATGCTTTGTCTTTCGGGACTTATGGCGCAGGAACGTTACTTCCGCGTGGCAGACATTTCGATTTCGGGCAACGAGAAGACCAAACCGCAGACAATTCTCCGCGAGTTCCGCTATTCGGTAGGCGACAGCATCCCAGAGGCAATTCTCGACAAGGAAATACAAAACTTTACCGACAATCTGCGCAGACTTATGCTGTTCAACAATGTGGAAGTGTCGTGTACGGACGCAGATAGCACTGGCGCTGTTGCAATTGGCGTGAATGTTACCGAACGCTGGTACTACTGGGTATATCCGATTCTCGAAATTGCCGACCGCAACCTGACATCGTATTTCTACTACAAGGATTTTAAGAAGATAAACTATGGTGTGGCTTTCGACTGGCTCAATTTCCGCGGTCGCAACGAGATGCTAAATTTCAAGGTGCGACTAGGTTACAAGGAACACTATGCCGTTTCGTACCAGAAGCCTAATATGGGCAAAAACAAGCGCAGCGGAATATGGGTGCGGACTGAATATTTCAGACAAAAAAAGGAAATTGCTTCGGTGTCGGAATGCAAACCTGTTTATGCCGAGAACGAAAACGAATACATCCGAACAATGTTTGACGCTGGTGCAGGCTATGTGTTCAGACCAGATATGAACTACGAATTTTCGTTGTCGTTAGCGTACCAGAATATCTGGAGTGGCGATTCGTTGTTGCTTTCATCGGGGTCGCAGTGGCAAAACTTCCTTGTGCCTAC
The DNA here is from genome assembly GCA_017620015.1 of Bacteroidales bacterium. Taxonomy (GTDB): domain Bacteria; phylum Bacteroidota; class Bacteroidia; order Bacteroidales; family ML635J-15; genus Bact-19. The sequence continues at coordinate 6,995 of JAFZRE010000012.1, forward strand.
GCTAACCTTCGACTACGACAACCGCGACAGCAAGGTTTCTCCAACCACTGGATTGCACGCAGAACTCGAAGCAAAAGTTTATACCGAACTGGCATCCAGCACCTTTGCCTTTGCAAGTCTCGGTTTTGAGTACAATACTCCAATATATTGCGACCGACTCTTTTACCATGGTGCGCTGAAGCACAATCAATTATTTGGCTCATACGACGGCATTCCCACAAACAAGCAAATCGAACTGTGCCGCAACAACCTTATACGCGGATTCGACTACTATTATATTATAGGTAGAAATTTTTCCGCCTTCCAGAATACTTTTAGCGTTAAAATACTGAAAAGGCGAGACTTCATGTTGCCAAAGTGGATTCCTTCAAAGTTCAGAAACCCATATATACAGATATATGTCGATATGTTTGCCGATTTGGCATATTGTAGTAATTTTGCGCCTGATTTTGAAGCGGAAAACCCATTGGCAAACAAGCTGATATATTCGGCAGGAGCAGGGTTAAGCTTCGAGACCTACTACGACCGTGTGCTGAAAGTGTATGCGGCGTACAATGGCAATTTTAATTTTTTCGGTGTTTTTGTTGATTATAGGACACCTATTTATAAGAAATTTTAAGACAATTTGGAAATATGAACATAGCAATTCACGGACGGAACTTCGGAAGCAATTTCAGCGGAATGTTGATGCAGTTGTTTGAGATGTTGAAGGAATACGGTATGAACTTGTATGTCAACGAGAAGTTCTATAACTTTATGGTAGAGAAGACCTTGTTCCGTCCCGAAGTGAAAGGCTTGTATTCCGACAAGTTGCCCGATGATGTCAAGTTTGACTTTATGCTTAGCATTGGCGGGGACGGCACTTTCCTGGAATCGGCAACTTTTGTAGGTGCGTCTGGAATACCGATGCTCGGTATAAATACTGGCAGGCTGGGCTTTCTTTCGTATGTCAATTCACAGAACATAAGCAAGGCAATCGAACAACTTGTAAATAAAGAATATACGATTGAAAAACGAATGTTGCTCGAGGTGTCTGCCGAAACGCCGTTTTATGGCAACATAAATTTTTGTCTCAACGACTTCTCCATCCTAAAAAAGTCACGTTTGAGCATGATAAAAATCAAAGTTTCGGCAGACGACAACTACATCAACACCTATTGGTCTGACGGACTGATAGTTTCAACACCAACAGGCTCCACGGCATATTCGCTAAGCTGCGGAGGACCGATTGTCACTTCGCAGTCGAATGTCATGTTAATTACGCCGATTGCCAACCATAATCTTACAGTTCGTCCTTTGGTAATTTCTGCCGATTCTGAGATAAAAATTTCGGTCGATTCTAATGAGGGAAGTGTCTTAGCATCACTGGATTACAAGTCATACCCTATCCGCAATCTGAAACAAATTACAGTACGCAAAGCAAATTTTTATATAAATTTTGTAAATCTATTTAAAAATACATATTTTTGCACCCTGAGAGAAAAACTCATGTGGGGAGTTGATTTAAGAAACTAACCGCATATAAATTGTTGAATATTACATAGTTATAACTTATAATAAAAAGATGAAAAGATTTTCAATCTTGACGATTTTCCTAATGTTTGCGACGATTTCGCTCGTTGCTCAGACTGGAGATTGGAGAAGATATAGGCATGAACTGGTTTTCGGAGCAGGTACAGCAGAATTCATGGGCGACCTTGGTGGTGGTAAAGGCGTCGGAACTCATTTTGTAAAGGACTTCGATATTCAGGCCGGTCGTTGGGCATTCATGTTTGGCTACGGCTACAAGCTTACCGACAGGTTCGCTTTGCGTACAGCCCTTTACTACGGCCGCGTTTTCGGAAACGATGAATTTACTCCAGAACCAGCTCGTAACGGACGTAACCTTTCGTTCCGCTCCCCCATTATCGAATTGAGTGAAGTTGTCGAGTTCTCAATCATTCGCGAAAAATTCGGCTACAGATACAACTCAAAGCACGCAAGAAAACTGAAAGCTACTCCAAACTTGTACATTTTCGCAGGTGTAGGCGGATTCTATTTCAACCCGAGAGGACAATATCTGCCAGTAGTTAAAGACGGAACAACTGGATTGCCAGTATTAGATGCCGAAGGTAACACAACTCCAGATGAATCAGATCCAGACTATGGCAAATGGTACTCATTGCAACCATTCGGTACAGAAGGTCAAGGAATTGTCTCAACTCGTCAAAAGTACAGCAGAATACAGATGTCAATTCCATTCGGCGTTGGTCTTAACTGCATGTTGACTAAGAGCTGGGGTATCGGCTTCGACTTCGGTTTCCGTTACACTCTTACCGACTACATCGACGATGTAAGCAGCACATACGTTGACCCGGACATATTCGACGATCCTATGGCTAGTTACTTCAGCAACCCTGCAAGCAAATATAACGTAGGTGCTGGCGAACAGCGTGGCGACAGCAACTGGAACGACGCTTATATGTTCCTTACTATTAAGGTGACATACAAGTTGTTCTCTTCGCGTCGAGGCAGATCGAAATTTTAAGATAATTTTAAAAATATTTCTGATGGTTCTGCGTTATATCCAATATGGATAGGAAGAATATTAGAGCATATAAACTTATAAAACAAATGACGGTAACGACGTTACTGTCGTTTGTTTTTTTGTTTGGAACCCTGTCTGCCAATGCACAATATGGTCTCGAAATAGGTTTCAACGCTGGCGTGTCGTACTATATGGGCGACATAAACTATGCTCGGCAGTTCTACCATCCACGACATAACATAGGAGCATCTCTCAAGTTTCATTTCGGCGACAGAATTGACTTGAGGCTCGGATATTTCAATTCAAGGCTTGTCGGCAACGATGCCGACTTCAACAATGTGTTCCAACAGGTCAGGAACAAGTCGTTCACCGTCAGTATAGACGAAATATCAGCAATGGCCGAAATAAATTTCCTGCCATACATTTACGGTGATGTCACCCGCAATAGCTTTACACCATACGCACAGGTCGGAATTGCAGGAACATTCGTCGGCAGAACCGCCAACGACGAGGACTTTTTCACAATGGCAATACCTTTCGGATTCGGATTCAAGAAAAACATATTGCCACGACTTGTGCTGAGCATCGAATGGGGATTCCGCTGGACAATATCGGATATGATTGACGGCATTACAAACGAAAGCATAAAGAAGGACTACGAAATTGCCTACGGCACACCGCTTACAGAGGACGTAAACATGAAACAACTCGGTTTCCGATATACTAACGACTGGTATTCGGTGGCTTTGGTTGGAATATCATATACATTCAAGATTGGTGGTCTAGGCTGCCCTGCTTATTATAAAAAACATCAGAAGTAGAAATGAGTTTACTGGAGCAAATAGATAAATCGAAACTTCCGCAGCACGTTGCGTTCATAATGGACGGCAACGGTCGCTGGGCTAAAAAGCAGGGACAAATCAGGCTTTTCGGACATAGGCGTGGCGTGAAAACCGTAAAGGAAATGCTTACTGCCGCTGGCGACCTAGGGATAAAATACGTTACCGTATATGCCTTTTCTACAGAAAACTGGAGCCGTCCTGCCGACGAGGTAAGCGGTATAATGGGACTTCTCTCAAGCGCAATCGACGACGAAATAGAGAACATGATGAAGAACGGTGTCCGCGTTTCGATGATTGGCGAGATGGAACGTCTGCCAAAATACCTTCGCGAAAAGGTTGCCTACGTAATCGAAAGGACGAAAAACAACACCAAACTTAATTTCATCGTGGCACTTAGCTACAGCGGACGATGGGACATTGTGGAGGCAGTGAAGAAGATTGCCGCCGACTGCGTTGAAGGAAAAGTTTCTCCCGACAGCATCAATGGCGATATGTTTTCCGGTTACCTTTCTACTGCCAACGTCCCCGACCCCGAACTTATGATAAGGACAAGCGGCGAGTCGAGGATTAGCAACTTCCTTCTGTATCAGCTTGCCTACAGCGAATTGTACTTTACCGATGTGCTTTGGCCCGATTTTAATAGGGAAGAATTGTACAAGGCTCTGATTAGTTATCAAAACAGGGAACGCCGGTTCGGAAAAACCAGCGAGCAGGTAAAAAAGTAATGGTATGAGAAGATTTGTTTTGATATTGTTGATGTTTGCTTTCGCGGTTTCGGCGGCGAATGCTCAAAATATACATTCGAGCAGTAGCAGTATAGATTACTTGTCGCCAAAGGAGTACGAAATTGGCGGTGTTACAATATCGGGAGTGCAGTATCTCGACCAGAACGTGCTGCTGTATCTTACCGGACTTGAAATAGGAAAGACAATATCGGTTCCAGGACAGGAAATTGCAGATGCTATTAAGAAACTTTGGGAGCAGGGACTTTTCTCCGACGTAAAAATTTCCGTCACAAATACCATTGGCAACAAGATTTTCCTTGACATCTACCTTGAGGAACGCCCACGACTATCAAAATTCTCGTTCAAGGGTGTGAAAAAGGGCGAAGCCGACGACATACGCGAACAGATAAAGTTGACAAAAGGCTCGCAGGTTACTGAGAACATGAAGCTCACGTCCGAACGCTACATCAAGGACTTCTTTATCGACAAGGGTTATTTCAATACCGAAGTAAACATAATTGAAGAACAGGATTCGAGCCTTGCAAACAGCGTCAGCCTTGTTTTCGACATAAAGAAAAATCAGCGCATAAAGATTAACGACATTATTTTCGAAGGCAACAATTCGATAAAGGATGCTAAGTTGCGACGCAAGATGAAGGAGACTAAACGCAAGACCTGGTACAACATATTCAAGGCATCGAAGTTCATCCCGAAGAATTACGCCGAGGACAAGAAGAAGATTATTGAAAAGTACAACGAGGAAGGTTATCGCGATGCACTTATAACCTACGACTCGATTTCACCATACGACGAAAAAACCATCAACCTTTATATCGGCATCGAGGAAGGACACAAGTTCTATTTCCGCAACATAAGCTGGCTTGGAAACACAATGTACACATCGGAGCAGCTGTCGCACGTGCTTGGCATAAAGAAGGGTGATGTTTATAACAGCAAGGTGCTTGACGAAAAGTTGCTTTACGACCCCACTGGCGTAATGGCTCTGTATCAAGACAATGGATATTTGTTCTCCAATGTGCAACCAGTGGAAGTTTTGGTCGAGAACGACTCCATCGACCTTGAGATGCGAATCTACGAGGGCAAACAGGCTACCGTGAACCGTGTTACCCTTGTCGGCAACACACGTACCAACGACCACGTCATAATGCGAGAAGTTCGTACACGTCCCGGAAGCCTTTACAACCGTTCCGAGGTACAGCGTACAATCCGCGAACTTGCACAGCTTGGATATTTCGACCCCGAAAAACTCAACGTAGATTTCAATCCCGACCCAGTTTCAGGTACTGTTGACCTTGAATATACAGTAGAAGAAAAGCCTTCCGACCAGATTCAGGTTTCGGGCGGTTATGGTTCGGGAATGTTCGTCGGCACTCTGGGTGTTACGTTCAACAATTTCTCATTGCGCAACATCTTCAACTTCAAGAGTTACCGCCCATTGCCGACAGGTGACGGACAAAGACTGTCGATTCAGGCGTCGGCGAGCGGATTGTGGTATCAGAACTACAGTTTCTCGTTTGTTGACCCGTGGTTTGGCGGCAAGAAGCCAAATTCGTTCTCTCTCTCCGTTTATCACTCAAACGTAAGGCAATACACCAGCAAGGAAGAGGCAAAAGAAGATAGAAAGACTTTCAGGGTTACTGGTGCTGGCATAGGTCTAGGTCAGCGACTGCAAGTTCCCGACGACTATTTCACATTGTATCTTGAATTGTCGTACAAGCGTTACAACATCAACAACTACAGCGACTATGCTATGATTTTCAAGCAGGGCGTTGCAAACAACCTGTCAATTAAGGCAGTACTTGGTCGTTCGTCGTCGGGACCGAACCCGATTTTCCCGACTATGGGTTCCGAATTCTCGGTATCGGCAGAACTTACGCCGCCATATTCGTGCATGAACGGCAAGGACTACACCGACCCCAACATGACACTGCAGGAACGCTACAAATGGATTGAATACCATAAATATAAGGCATCTGCCAAGTGGTTTACAACATTGTTTGGACCAAAAGACGGAAGTTCGCGAGCATTGGTGCTTGTAACAAAGGCTGAGTTCGGTTTGCTCGGAATGTACAACAAGAACGTCGGCAAGTCGCCGTTTGAGTACTTCCAGTTAGGTGGCGACGGACTTTACGGCTACAACCTGTACGGTGCAGAGAATATTGGTCTGCGCGGTTATTCCAACCAGTCGCTTACACCTGCGGCAAACGGTTATGTATATAACAAATACACCGTCGAACTTCGTTACCCGATGTCGCTCAACCCGAATGCAACATTCTATGCAATTGTGTTTGCCGAGGCTGGTAACTGCTGGCATTCAATAGAAAATTTCCGTCCGTTCGATGTCAAGAGGTCAGCTGGTGTAGGTGTCAGGGTTTATATGTCGATGATTGGTCTTATCGGTGTTGACTGGGGCTACGGCTTCGACGAAGTGCCCGGTGCAACAGGTGCCAACGGCAGCCAGTTCCACTTCGTAATCGGTCAGAATTTCTAAATGGAACGATTATTGTATTGGGGAATAGCGTAAATGAATTTTTTGAATTACCTTTGCAGAATAATTTAATCTTCAAATTATCAAATTTTCGAATTTTTAAATTTATAGTATATGAAACGAATTATTTTACTTGCAGTAGCAATCTTGTTTGCAACATTTGCATTCAGCCAGAAATACGCATACGTTGACACCGAATACATTTTGAACAACATTCCTGTTTATGAGTCGGCAAAGACCCAGCTCGAGGACCTTACCAAGGAATGGAAAAAGGAAATTGATGCCAAGAAGGCTTCAATCGACCAGATGTACCAGAACTACCAGTCCGAAAGAATACTTCTTACCGAGGAACTTCGTGCAAAACGCGAAGATGAAATCATGAAGAAGGAGCAGGAACTCAAGCAGTTGCAGCAGAAGTACTTTGGTGAAAGCGGTATGCTCTACAAGAAGCGCGAAGAATTGATAAAGCCTATTCAGGATGACATCTACAATGCAATAAAGGAAATTGCAACCGAAGGCAACTACGCAGTTATTTTCGATACAGCAAACAACCTTAATATGCTCTACACCGACCCGCGTCACGACAAGAGCGACGAAGTATTGAGAAAATTGGGATATAAGAATTAAAGTGCTAACAATAAATTATTTGAATAGATGAGAAGATTAGTTTTAGTATTGGTTTTGTGCGTGAGCAGCATATTTGTGTTCTCACAGAAGGCAGTTAAGTTGGCTCACGTTGATGTGCAGGCAATTTTCGGTGAAATGCCCGAGAAGGCTGCAGCAACCAAGGAAGTGGAAGATTATGCAAAGACCCTCGAAGACCAAATGCAGGTGATGTATAAGGAATACGAGTCGAAAATGAAGGAATATACTGAAAACAAGGATACTTGGTCGGCACTTATCCGTCAGGACAAGGAAGAAGCTATAATGTCGTTGCAGCAGCGTATCCAGAACTTCCAGCAGCAGGCCGAAGCCGACTTGCAGAACCGCGAGGCCGCTTTGCTCGAACCTATCACCAACAAGATTAAGGATGCAATAAGCGCAGTGGCTTCCGAACAGGGTTTTACCTACGTTTACGACAAGACCACCTTGCTATATACCTCGCCCGATGCTACCGACATCACCAACGATGTGAAGGCAAAGTTGGGAATAAAGAAATAAATATTTAATGTTGTCATTCCGCAAAACAAAGCGAACAGGCGTAGGAACGAGCCTTGTGAGCCTGTTTATGCGGAATCTCCTTTATATGGGGGATTCCGCACAGTCGAACAATATACGCTCCTCGTTCCGTATCGCGTTATTGTTCTGACTTGTGGAATGACGTCTTACTATGAACGAAAACAGCCCTATAGGAGTATTCGACAGCGGAATAGGCGGACTTACCGTCCTACGCGAACTTCTCGCCGAACTTCCCGACGAAGATTTCATATATTTTGCCGACAGCAAGAATGCCCCGTATGGTCCGCGTTCGGTTGAGGAAGTCACAGCATTGTCGTCGCGGATTGTGAACTTTTTGGTTTCGAAGGGCTGTAAGATTGTTGTGATTGCCTGCAACACGGCGACTGCGGCGGCAGTTTATGCAATGCGCAAGGAGTTCAAGGTGCCAATCGTAGGACTTGAACCAGCCGTAAAGCCCGCCTGCTTGAAAACTCGCACAAGGCACGTTGGCGTTCTGGCAACCGAGGGGACTTTCCGTGGCGCACACTTCAAGAATACTAGCGACAAGTACCGTAAATATGTTTCGTTACATTTGGAGATTGCCAAGGAACTTGTCGAACTTGCTGAGCGTGGCGTTTTCAGTGGCGACGAAGTCGATGCCATAATTGAAAAGTATGTCGCACCGCTTAGGCAGAACAATGTTGACCATATAGTGCTGGGCTGTACTCATTATCCGTTTTTCCGTCCCGTAATTGAGCGTGTTGCCGGTAGCGGAATCAAAATCATTGATTCGTCGGAAGCTATTGCCCGGCGCACCAAGGATATACTTATGACAACCAATATGATGCGTACGGAAAATGCTCATCGCACAGTAAGCATGTATTCGTCCGATTCTCCCGAAAAACTCTCCGAAATAGCCAAGCTGTACATTGGTGGAGATTTCAGCGTTGAGGGAAATGTGGTGATATAGGTTGTGTGATATCCCTGAATATTAAAGGAACTCAAGCTGGCAATAACCACATGCTAGCTGATGGGTTAATAAAAAGTTAAATAATTTTTAAAGAAATCTTTTTGTTGTTTGAAAATATAATATAACTTTGAAGCGAAATTTTAAAAGTTTATATTATGAGGAGGTATTTTTTATTATTGTTAGTATCCATTATTATGGGTGTGCAACATTTAGCGTACGGACAAATAGGTCTTGATTCTCTGCCAAAATCAACCATTCACATCAAGTTTGGTGACCCAATTCGATTCAATATGATTGAAGGCGCGGAGTTGTACGAATTTATATTTTCAAAGGTTGTGGATTTTGATACTATTCAAGCTTCGGGTTCATACATTTGTGATACTATTAAAACTCCTAGTTCGTATATTGGTGTTTCTGACTACGGAAGAGTTTTACAATTATTTGAACCGTATAATGTTGTGATGCGATATTATACAAATGGCGAATGGTTACTTTCGGCAGAAAAAGTTATGGTGACATTATATACCGACAGTGGTACTGACCACATGATTCACGACATGGTAAAGGCCGGACATATGCCGAAAACGCTATCGATGATGTCAACTCAAACAAGGTCAATTCCAGGCGATATGTTAATTGAGATTCCTGTCGTTTATCATGTTGTAGTTCCAACATGGTTTTACGGAGATCCAAGAGAATACATTCCACCAGCAGATATATATCAGAATATTAACATATTAAACAATGTATTCTCTGGTCTAACTGGTGAATTGGCGATAGACACAAGAATAAGATTTCGTCTTGCAACAACAAATCCAATAGAATATTGTGGACAAAACTATTATGGCATTACATATAATACATATAGTGGAGAAAACAATATTAATCTTGATAATGACAATCTTGAATCTCCAATAAGTTATCCAATTGATCTCGCCTATCGTGGCACTTATCATGCTACAGATGATGAAGATATACATTTGTCAGAGTATTATAATTTGTTTCCATCCAATCAATACGTAAATATCTGGATTTTTGATCGCATTGAATATGAACATGAAAGTGTTTATGGTCTTACCTCAAGTCCTAGTCTTAGTGAAGGTGCTTTTCCGATATTAACAATAATTAAAGATGTAGTGCGTGAAAATGAGAATCTTCCTTCTCGTGAACTAGGATATACCGTTGCTCACGAGATGGGACATTTATTTGGTCTTCTGCATGCTTGGATGGAATTGATAGAAACAGTATATGAAACACCGCATGGTATAGAAATTGTAATAGATACCTTAGTAGATGATATAGACGACACTAGAGATGAATTGGGTCCAGTATTAGATTGTGACTATTCAAATCTCGACCAAATTCCCTATGATAATATAATGAGTTATACTCCTGATGGTTGTAGATACAGATTTACACCACTTCAGATATCTCATATGAGAAATATGATTCCAAATTTCTTCCCTTATGGACCGATTAATGAAACGGAATATCATATTCCTAGTATGATGGGCGTTAGATTTGAAGCTCCAGAAGAAAATTGGTTTTGCAGTAGTAATAGTTTTGACATAAGAATACATGCACAACCAACGGATAGAAATTATATTAGAAACTTTGAAATAGAAGGTGTCGAAGACTTTAATCCAACATTCACCATTGAAGACAATGACAATACTAGAATATATCACATACAATTATCTCAGCCTTTACCTGAAGGGTATTATAATTTTATTTTACATTGTGGGGTAGAAGATGATTGTGTGAGTATTTCAAAACAGTATTTTATTGTTGAGTGCGACAATAATATCATAGACAAAGATAACGCGCAATGGTATTTTGATACCAAAGTTACGCTGGATTTCAGAAACGGTATAGCACAACTTGGAGATTTCTCAGCAATGGATGCTAATGATTCAGAATCTGGAATATGCGACGGTGTACAAGGGGAAATACTTTTCTATACTGATGGTAATAATATTTGGAATAGCAATCACGAACTTATTGATGAAGGTGACGAGGAAATAGTAAATAGAGGAACCATTGTACTTAGGTTAAATGAAACAAAGTATGCTGTTGCATCGCTTAATGATAATGGCCAACTTGTTTCTCGACTAATTGAACTTAATCCGGAAACGCATGCAACAAATATTACGACTATGCCTCCATATCAAGAAACACTTTATGCAGGTATAACAGCTGTTCCTTGTCCTACTGGAGGATATTGGCTAATAAGTACCAAACAATACGGAAATGGTCTGGATATTGTTTCTTTGAAGATGACACTTGATGGAAATTCCATCGTATATGAAAGTGGAATTCATGTTTTTTTGGATAATCATGGAGCCGTAGATAGGAAAGCTGTAGTTATAAAGGCTTCTCCGGATGGAAAGTACATTGTCTGTGCTCTGGCGGAGATAGGTTTACATATATTTTATTTTAATGCAACTTATGGTATTTTTAGTCCTATAGATATAGAAAATTGTCAAGATGATATAGGAGGGAAACGTCCATCGCTTGCATTCAGCCCTAGTGGAAGGTTCTTGTATGTGTCAGATTTACTGGAAATTAGACAATATGATATGGAAGGGGACTATTCTTGTAATTGCACTGGCCTTCATTCCAGCGTTGTATATAAAAGAGAGGTAGAAGCAGGAGAGGAGATTATGCGAGTTGATTTGAATCTGCAGGAAGGTCCTGACGGAAGGATATACTTTTCAAGATCTTCAGATATATTTGCTAATTCTAGAAAAATTGGTGTCATAATGGAACCTGATAATTTGGTTTTATATGATAATGGAGAAACAATTTGTCATATTAATGATTCAATAATTAAATATCCACCACAAACAATACTTCGGAATAAGGAGAACCTTCCTAATCTAGTTGACGCAAAGGATGTAGATACCTGCGCAGCCTCATTCACAATATGTTCTGAAAACTGTAGCATAGAAACATTGAGAATACACAACTTTTCGTTATCTCCGACGATTATGTGGACATTATTGGACCTGGAAGAGAATGTGCTATTTACAATTGACGGTGTAACAGAGCCAGACCTGTCAAACTATGTTGATAGATTTAATAATTTAGATGCATTCATAATAGAGCAAAGTACTGGTTGCGAAGGTAGCATAAAGAGAGATACAGTATCATTTAATCCACAATTGAGTATAGTCGGCCAAGATATGATATGTTTGGATGGAAGACCATATACCTATAGTGTTTCTATGGAACCATACAGCCATATAGCATCTACACAATGGATATTAAGTGGATTTAATGGATCTGCAGATTACGGAAATGGTGTGTCAAATTTAATAATAACACCAAATGCTAACGATCACGAATTTACTATTACCTGCAATGTACAAGGACAGTTCTGCAAAGATACGGCAACTCTTGTAGTCCAAGCAGATACTATTTGTAGCTTTATAACGGAGTTCATTCAAAAATGTCATTATGGACAAATCATACTTACAAACGCTCTTAGTGACAACTTGTCTGATTATGAAGCGAATATTATAATTGGACACCGTTCCGAACCAATGACCCTGTCTCAGGAACTCAATAGTTTTGAATTTTTATATAGAGACAACAGCAATCCCGATGTTCCGGGCGCTATTACACTTGAAGGTTTAGACTTTGAAGATTTTAATGCTACAATAGTCGTGACCAATAGGTTTACAAACGAAGTAGTGTATGAGATAGAGGTAATAATACCAAGCACGCATGTAGGTATAGAAGTGCAGGATCTAATTGCTCCAGCATTATGTGACAATGATGTGAGCTATCTTTCAATTGCAGTTAGCGGTGAAGAATTTGTACCTATTCCTTCAAACTATCCTTTAATATATATAGGTGAATCCTCAAACGGAGATTTGATATATCATGTTCCAGTAGTCGAAAATACAGAACTTAATGGAAATATAATTATTAATGGTGCTGTTTGCGAAGAAATTATAAAATTTCCATTGCCATATACAAAACGCCTTGATACAGAAATCACGGCCTATCAAACCGATATATGTACAGATATTGGATATTCTACGATAATTATTAAAGTAGAACTCCCAATAGAACTTCCAAGTGTTCCCAATAATCTAATGCCCCCACAATACATTCCATATCCAACGCACCAACCTTTATTTGTAGGATGGAGTGATTCTAATATAGAGACACCTTTGGTATTATCTCAAGGATCAACTTATATTGCTTGCCGTTATATCTTTGAACCAGGAACATATACTCCTACTGTTCATTACACAGGCTTGTGTTCCGAAACATTGGAGCCAATTGAAATTCAGAATTTGTCTTCCTCAGTTCCTGTTCCAATAATCCACGACATACCATCAGCGTATGTATGTAACAGCACTGAGACAACTTCAATTAATATTGAAATGGACATTTATGATGTAGCTGAAGGTTATGTACCGTATGCGATATGCAATGGTCATATATATACTACTGAAAGATTGCCAGAAACGGATACTTACACAATAACTATTAATGGACTTATAGCTGGAAATCATATTGCTACTTTATATTATGCACAATCATGTCCTATTGATATTCCTTTTACTATTCAGCTTGTTGAACCAGAAATTAGAGACATATCACACACAAACGTATGTCATTCGGGTGATTTGGCTACCATCACTATTGAAATGGAATTAAGTTACACGGAAGATGGTTTTCCAGTTGTAGAGTGGAACGATGGTGAAACTACAGATTTTGAGTTGATGTCTGGTTCGAATACAATATATATGGCAGTGCGTAATGATTTTGGAGTAGGAACTTACACCGCCACTATCCATTATACAAGCGATTGTGCCATAACATTGAATCCAATTACCATTTCTTTTGTCCAGGAGCCAATAATCAATGTTATTCCCCCGACACCGGCATATTTATGTGATATAAATGAGACAACTTCAATAACAATTGAAATGGAACTAGATTATTTAGAAGATGGTTTCGTGCCGAGAGCTGTCTGGTTCGATGGAGAAACAACATATTTTGAATTGATATCTGGCTCTAATACAACATATAGGACAACACTTAACAATATCGGAGCCGGAACCTATGTTGCCGATGTCTATTATACAAGCAGATGTTACACAAAATCGGAAGCATTTACTATTCAGGTTTTCGAACAACCTGTAATCAGTAGTATTTCACACACAAATATTTGCTATGATGAAGATCTTGCATCCATAACAATTGAAATGGAGCTTAATCGCACGGAAGATGGTTTCCCGATTGTAGTGTGGAACGATGGAGCTACTACAAATTTTGAGTTGTTACCAGGTTCGAATACAACATATAGTGCAACGCGTAGCGATATTGTCCCAGGACTCTATACTGCCGAAGTGCAATACACAAGTTATTGTTCAATGCCATTAGATGAACCAGTTACCATTGCTGTCGGCAATATGGAGGTAAGTTATAGTAATGTTTCAGATGACAATGTGGGAATCCATTTGAATTTTGACCCGCCATTAAGCAGTTATACAATATCTATAACAGAAAACGGTATAACAACTGAAACTGCAATTACTCAGAATCCGTATTATTTTGTAACTAATATTAATAATGACATTGAGATTACAACCTCATGTGGCACAATTCCGCTAAATTTCAGAGTCTCTGATGTTGCTGTAAATTTAAAGTCGGAGGCTTGCCTGGAAAGCGAGGCAGACATAAGTTTTGAAATATCTGGAGGCACAGCTCCATATACAGCCACATTTACAAGCGATGATATTACAACTACACAGACATTCAATACTAGCGGACCTAATGTCATGCATGCAGAAATAATACAGGGTGCAGCAAATCATCTTACTGTTGTCTCGGCAAATGGTGATACATATAATATTGATTTGGGAACAATCAACAATATTTCCAATTATGCAATATTGGAAACTACCAGTCTGGGTACAACATACGATGGAGGAACATATATTGTTACTTCTGGCTTGACCTTCGACCATGATGTTACATTTAATGGTTGTACAATATACTGCACATACGAGGACTACGACGATATTACCAGTACCCAATGGACAGTAAATGTAGGCAAGACTGTAACATTCGAGAATTGCACCATTATGGCGGCTTGTCCCGACAAGATGTGGCAGGGAATTGTTGTAAATGGCAATGAGTTTGCTGCTCAGTCGGCAACGACACACGCAACTGTTGATATAAAGCAAAATTCAGTAATTGCCGATGCAATTATTGCGCTGAAATCGGTATATGGCGGAATTATAAAAGCGAACAATTCCGAATTTAGAAACAACCAGTACGATTTGTATTTTGACAAATACCAGAACTACAAGCATACGAAAACGGTGATACGTGGTAACAAATTTCTTACTCTTGACGGAGGACTGAACAATCCGAATTATTATCCTAAGGCACATATTTATATGGATAGAGTTGATGGTATCTCAATAAGAAGCAACACATTCCGAAACGAGAATATGGATGCCGACATAAGCAAGTGGGGCGTAGGCGTTGAGTCTAGTCTATCGGGATTTAATCTTTCGCCAAGGTACCTGACAATAACTGACCCTGTTCCAGTTGAGCCAAGGGACACTTTTGAAAATCTATATTATGGTGTAAAGGCAAGCGGGAAAGGTACGACAGCCCCATCCATAAAGCACAATGTGTTTACTGGCAATTTCAGGGGGGTATATGTAAACAACGCCGATGGTGCGCGCGTGCTGTTCAACAATTTTACGGGCATATACGACCGCATATATCCTTGGCAGGTTGTGTTTACCCGAGCGATAAATCGTCCTATAGCAATACACTATCTTGACAGATACAGCGAACCATATTCTGTATATATCAGTAATTCTCCTGTTTCGTATTGCGAAGAAAATACTATTACGCGTTGCGAAATAGGTGCATATATGAGTAATTCTGGAAGAGAAGACATAAGTCGTATGTATCGCAACAAGTTTGGCAGGCAACCCGAAGCGGGCAGAAGCGCAGATATAGATGGTGCGACGATGATTTTGGGAACAAATTCTAATAGTAATGCTTCGTCTCAACCAGGACAGGACGGTCTTGTTGTTAGTTGCAACGAATATACTGGTACTGGCAGTGCAGTAGATGTAAAAGGTAATATGCGACAAAACCAAGGTTCTGAGAATAAGCCTGCTGGCAATAAATTCCATTCTAGTTTTGTAAACGGAATGGAATTTAATGCTCCTAATACAAGGGAGAATTATACTTACTATCAGACTGTTAATGCTACGAATGAGATTTTTCATACAGAACTGGAAAGATATTATGGAACAGGAATAAGATATGCAGGGAATTATGATGAAAAAAATTGTAAATCTAACTATGGTACGACCATAATATACGATGACCATTTGGAAAGAATCGATTTCCAAGGCAAAGAGGTCGCAAGATTAAAGTCAACCTACGACAGCATAGTTGACAGGGGCAATACTGATGCTATGCTTTCTCAGGCATCATCTGTCAGTCTGTTCAATATGGTAATTCCATTTGTCGCCCTATGCAACGACGGATATCTTAGCGATACGGTATATAGTACCTTGATTGCAAATACGAATTCTCCATCTGCATTTACAGCAGCAGTACTTATTGCCAATTCTCCTTTGCCGCAGTCGGTGCGCAAGATGGTAGAAGACAGTGACCTGCCATCAATATACAAGTCGCTTGTTGGATATTGTCAGACAGGAATAAATTCGCGCGACAGACTGAAATCTAATATTAATGATGGAAAGCAGGAGATTGCCGTTCTCGAAAGCGAAATGTTCCACGAAGCAATAAACAACGATACTGTAACCGCAGTCAAGGATACAGTATTAACTTATCTGCGAGGCAAATCCAATCATACTTATAATGATGCTATAAATGAATACAAATTGTTGCTGTCGAAAAAAGACTATGCTGCTGTCCGTGATGCTCTGAAAGGCATCTATGGAATGACATCGGGTATGGATTCTTATTTGCGCGATGAATTAACAAACTTTTGTTCTGTCAATAATATATATGTCGATTATTTGACAGCAACATCTGATGCCGAGGCTGCCAAAATCCTTGATGGGAATAGTGCTACCTTGCTTTCTGCCGTAAATGATAGTTCTCCATTATATTCAGGCTTGGCAGAAGTCCTATATGAAAAATATGCGGATGGAGTTTTCCTTGAATATACTCCTTTACCAGAAATGGCTATTTCAAACAAATCAATGATAGTTTCTGAAGAACCAGACGCAACTCTATTTGCCCCATACATAGCAATATATCCTAATCCAACAGACGGAATGGTATTTGTCGAATATAATTTTGAGTATTCCAAAGAAAGTGGCATAGAATTTTTGCTTGAAGTACTTGGAAAACCTCATGATGAGAATTGTAATATAGGAACATTAAATCTATATTCTTCAGATTCTAAAATTCTGCATACTATGCAAATGGTTCAATGTGCAGGAATGTCCGTTATTGATTTAAGCAATTATCCAGCTGGAACATACATTATAGAAGTACTTGACTGCATAGGAAATGCAACTAGTGTAAAAGTTGTAAGATTTTAATACATGAAATTATGAAAAATATTGTTCTATTTGTTTTTCTTATATTATTATCAACACTTGTTGTTGCCCAATCATATTTCAATAATATACTATATGATTCAACAGACAATAGGATTATAACTCAAATTATAACTTCTGATAGTACAACTTATGTTGCTATATTGGTTCATGGAAACCAATACGGACGGCAGAACTTTTCTTTCGTAGGCATAAACAAAAGAGGAGATATTGTGTGGGATAAAGAGAAATTTGCAGAAGATTCCGTTAATAATATTTATGTTGCCTATAATGCATTGAAAAAAGGTCAAAAAGGTTATTATTGTTGCGTTAAGACAAGTGGAGGTCAGACAGGACAAGAATCGCTTATTATTATGGACACATGCTTCAATACTAAATACATAAATATAATTGGCTGTTATAATTATATAGGTGAAATACAAGAGTATCCGAATAGAGACTTTTACTTTTCCGGTCAATTATATGATTCGATTAACCAAAAATTAGTAGCCAATGTTGTCAAAACGGATTCTATGGGCAATGTCATCTGGAATAAAGTAGTAAATCAAGTGTCATATAGTACGATGACCAAGTTAATTATATCTTCAGACGGTAATATAGTGGCTGGTGGTAAGCATGGTGCTGATTATAGTCAATGGCAACTTGTAAAAATGGATACTTCAGGCAATGTAATATGGCAGCGATATTATGGTCGCAATGGAATATATCCTGATGGCGCCATTACCGGTCTTATTGAAACTTCTGATAGTTGCTTTCTTGTAAGTGGCAAATATCCTGCTGTTTCCATACAGGGGGGCTATGAATTTTACTATGATGGATGCTTACGCAAAATCTCTAAAGATGGAGAACTATTGTGGGAGAAAAGATTAAGGACATACAGCATAGACATGGATGGAGGAAGTACCTATTTGAAAAATGAAATAGTTTCCATTATTATCTCGGACGGATACGTCTATGTCCTTGGAAGTGATGATTATGAACACCTACTATGGTATAACTCCTACCTAATCAAAATGGATTTTAATGGCAATGTGCTATGGAAACGCATATATTATGGTGAGAACGCCTACAACTGCGAACAGCATTTAGAATCGTTTGACCGCACTACCGATGGCGGATTCATAATGGGTGGTTACGGCTACTATGCAAATATCGGTTATCAACCATCTCAGCAACCGTGGATAGTTAAGACAGATAGCCTTGGCATTGACGGTCTCACAACGGCATCTCTTCCAGAACTGAATGTGGATATAGATTTCCCCGATACTCTTTATTGCGGGGATACTGCAAGTTGTATGTTGCGGCTGTCGGGCAAATCTGCTCCTTATCAATTAAGTTTCAGTACAGGACAAACTATAGACAGTATTTTCTATCCGCCAGTATGGATGCCACAGGAGATTGGACTAGGAGAAATAAATATTGGCAGCATATACAATACATACGGGCATTTCACCGAAACGGAGGCAACTATAGTCGGTGGCGAATGGGAGCAGTGCATTCACAAGCCCATACAGGTTGTAGTGCCTAATCGCATTGGTTTGCAGCAAATTACGATTGAAGTACGCGACTTCTACGGCGAAAGCAAAACAATTACAAAGCAGATAAATGTGGTTGGCGATTGTGAGTCTGGAGTAGAACAAATTGCGGAACAAGGTGTTTCTGTATATCCAAATCCGGCAAGTGGAAGCATTACTGTTGCAGGCGAAAATATTGCAGGGATAGAAATCTGCAATCTGCTCGGCGGTGTTGTTTATGAAACTCAACAATGCAATGGCAATAATGTGATTTTCACGGATGGAATGGGTGCAGGTTCGTATTTTGTAAGGGTTACAATGAATGACGGAAAGGTGGTGACGAAGAAAATCATCGTCTTGTAGCCTCGCAATGCTTTGCGAGGCGCAATGTTTTTGCGAGGTTGATTACCAATTACGGTTTAATCGTTAGGAATTAACACGGAATCAGACCCTGCCCTTCGGCAAGCTCGCTTCGGCATTGGCTCAGCGCATCGCAGGGAGCAGTTCATGGTGACATTAGGGAGAGTGCCTAGAACGGCGAAGCCCTCAACGAAGTTAACCTAGAAACTTTGAAACGGGCTTTAGCCCATTGAAACTTAGAAACGGCGTAGCCCTTTACGCTAGATACTTCTTCTTATTGAATACGCTTTGAAGCTTCATCTTCAGCACTCCGAAAATTGCTTCGCCAATAATTCCACCGCTCATCTTCGACGTACCTTTCTGTCTGTCGGTAAAGATTATCGAAACTTCTTCAATCTTGAATCCGTGCAGCCACGACTTGAATTTCATTTCAATCTGGAAAGCATAGCCAATCATCTTGATGTGGTCGAGGTTGATGGTTTCTAGCACCTTGCGGTTGTAGCACACAAATCCAGCAGTGGTGTCGTTCAGTTTCATGCGCGTTATGAACCTTACGTATTTCGATGCGAAGTACGACAGCAGAATGCGTTTCATCGGCCAGTTAACTACGTTCACACCAGTCTTGTAGCGCGAACCTACGGCGACGTCGGCACCTTCCTTGCATGCCTTGTATAGATTTTCAAGGTCAGCAGGGTTGTGTGAAAAGTCGGCATCCATTTCGTAGATGTATTCGTAGCCATTCTCGAGGCACCATTTAAAACCAGTGATGTAGGCGGTTCCAAGTCCAAGTTTTCCCTTACGCTCGAGTATGAATAGGCGTTCTGGGAATTCGGTCATCAGTTTTTTCACAACATCGGCAGTGCCGTCAGGCGAACCGTCGTCAACAATCAGAATGTCGAACCTAGTATTGAGACCGAAAACAAAGCGGATTATCGCTTCGATGTTCTCGATTTCGTTATATGTTGGTATTATGACTATGTTTTCTTTCATAACTGAAATTTGAGATTGCAAATTTAGTGTATTATTTCCAAAGTAGAAGAATTATTATTTATAAGTCAACGATTTGTTTTGAATAATATTGTCTATTTTTCGCTTTTATTTGTCCATTTTACACTCACCAAAAAGAATAAATATTTTTTCTTTTTCTTTTTCCAAATTGTTTTGTAATTTTGCCCGATTTTATTTCCATAACTAGCGATTGGAATGGAACGTGATAACCAATATATTATACCGTTAGACGGTCTCGAAGAGAGGGAATATTCCTTCGGCTTCAAGGCTGATGATGCGTTTTTCCAGTCGTATGAAAGTGGAGAAATAAAGGGCGGAGAGGTCGATGTGAAGGTAAATTTGCTCAAGAAAAAGACCTCGCTGCTATTGAACTTTGACTTGTCGGGAACGGTAAAGCTGACGTGTGACAGATGCCTTGAACTCTACGAACAGCCTATTGCAATAAGCGATGAAGTGCTGGTCAACTATGGGGACGAGACTAACTTCGACACAAACAGCGATGCCGTTACGCTAAGTCGCGACGCAAATTCGATTGACGTTTCGAGTTTCATTTACGAATACTCGCACTTTGCGTTGCCGATAGCGCACTATCATCCCGACGATGCAGACGGAAATCCTACCTGCAACCAGAAGATGATTGACCTGATTGACAAGTACAAAGTTGATGTTACAGAAAAAACAGAAGACGCAATAGACCCGAGATGGGAAGCGTTGCGAGAATTAAAAAATAATAATAACTAACTAAAAGTTTAAGAAAATGGCACATCCTAAAAGAAAAACCTCAAAGCAGAGAAGAAACAAACGTCGTACCCACTATGTAGCAGAATTCCCGACACTGGCAACATGCTCGAACTGCGGAACAACAATACAGTATCACCATGTTTGTCCAAACTGCGGATACTATAGAGGAAAACTCGTTATCGAACAAAAGGGCGAATAAATATAAGACAATATGAACATTGGTGTTGACATATATGGCGGGGACTTTGCACCGGATGCCGTACTTGACGGTGTAGTTCTTGCCTTAGAAGTTTTGGATAAGGACGACAGGCTGTTCCTTTTCGGCAACGAAGAGTACATCCGCAAGTATTTCGCCAATCGCAGCGTCGATGCTGGTGTTTTTGAAATTGTAAATTGTTCCGAAACATTTGCAATGGGTGACGACCCCGTAAAGACATTCCGCGAGAAAAAGGACTCAGGAATCGTCAAGGGATTTTTCTACCTCAAGCAAGGAATCATCGACGGATTTGCAAGCGCAGGCAACACTGGAGCAATGATGGTGGGTGCAACACAAGTTATGGGTGTCCTCGAAGGAATCATCAGACCTTGCCTATCGTCAATATGCCCCAACAACAAGGGCGGCAACAACCTGATACTCGATGTCGGTCTTAATGCCGACCCGAAGCCGGAAGTGCTTGCTCAGTACGCACAGATTGGTAGCGCTTACGCAAAATATGTAATGGGAATAGAAAACCCAAGGATTGGTCTGTTGAACATCGGCTCGGAAGAAGGCAAGGGCAACCTTACCGCAAAAGCCACATACAAGCTGTTGAAAGAACTCGACAACATCAACTTCATTGGAAACATTGAAGGCGGCGATTGTTCTGATACCGAAAAGGTGGACGTAATCGTTACCGATGGTTTCGTCGGAAACATCTACCTCAAGCATGCCGAATCAATCTACAGCATATTGAAGCAGAGAGGTATAAACGACCCGTTCTTCGACAACTACAACTACGAGAACGTAGGCGGAACCCCTGCACTCGGTGTTAACGGAACAGTTATTATCGGTCATGGCAAGAGCAACGGCAAGGCCATCAAGAATATGATTCTTCAGACTAAGGCTGTAGCCGCTGCAAAACTCCATGAAAAAATTGCTTCGATAATAAAATAATAATCTTTTTCATAAGTGGCAAGTCCCGGTCTTCGTGATTGGGATTTGTTTTGTTATATCCCTACTCGACAAAAGGATAAGCATTCTCCATCCGCCATTATACCTATAATATTTCTGTTAACCAAAACCATGATAATAACTTTCACAAAAATACTTCTCCGTAAATCAATAATTTTCTTATGTTTGCGAATTATACAAGTAATTTTGTTTCAAATGAAAAATATTCTTTTCGTATTATCATTGATTTTCATAGGGATTACTAGCATTTGTGCACAATCCTCTACCCTTTTTCACTACGAATCGGTGCTCCCGTCCGACACCGTAACATGCATGGCACAAGATGCCGACGGAAACGTTCTGCTAGGAACAACAAACGGACTTGTTTCATACAATGGAACTGATTTTTCGGTAATTAACACCAGCAACGGACTCGCAGGCAACTATGTAAACGACATTTTTGTCGCTTCCGATGGCAAAGTTTATGTAGCAACCACTGCGGGACTTTCTATCAGGAACAACAATACCTGGCAAAACGAATTTACAGGAGGCAACATTAGAAAAATTGCAGCAACTTCAGACGGAAGATTCTGGTACTCAACAATATCAAATTCTGTAGTTGAATATAATTCTGGTAGCACAACCGTTATTCCCGACAACTATGGCTTTGCAAACGGCATAAGTGGAATCTATGTTGACCGCTCGGAGAATGTGTGGATTAGCTGCAACGGAAATGTAGTTGAAATTTGCGCCAACGGAAAGACAAAGTCCTTCGCCGACATCTTTTCTGGCAAGGTTGTATATGATGTATATCAGCGGTTCAACGGTGACATTCTAGCTGCAACAAGTACAGGAATCATGTCGTACGACTACAATTCATGGACAACACTTGATGGCATTTCAAGTGGAGCATCGGCTGTGTGCGAAGACTTTGCACAGAACATAATCTTTGGCAACTACAATGGTGTTTATCGCTACGACGGCACTTCGAGCACCTTGATTAACAATATGTTCTCGGCAGGTTCGCTGATGGCAAGCGGTCCACAACAAAAAAGATTGTGGTGCATTGATTTGCAGAACGGAATCGCCGTAATGGACTTCAACGGCAATGCAGAAACCTACCATACAAACCTCAACTTGCTCAACCATACGCCAAATTTCATCTATGGCAACAACGATGGAACTATTTGTATTGCAGGCAATTCTGGAATAAATCTGGTATCCGGCTACACTTGGACATCATACAAGAGAAACTTGCAGAACCTAATAGTGAAGGCCGCTTGCATCCACAACGATACGCTTTGGCTCGGAACTGGCAACTCACTAATCCGCAAGGCAGGAAGAAACATTTCGGTAGTAGCAGAAACAAATGTAAATGCTCTCGCTAATGACAACGGAACAATCTATGCTGCAACAGATTATGGCATTTTAAGAATAGTTGGTGGCTCGGTAGTTGACACTATTGAATGCACATCGGTAGTAAAGGATGTTGTTTGCTCGAACGGACTTTTTGCCATTGCTGGAACTTCTATTTATCAACTTGAAAATGGAAATCTTACACAAGTTCCGATTAACATTTCCATTACAAATACTTCGCGGTTTGTAAAGACCGCTTCTGGAAACATTTTCATTACAACCAGCAACGGAATCGCAAGATTTAATCCGTCAGCCTCACCAGCGACAGAACTCATCGACCCAGGATTGCCACAAGATATAGTTTCTTCGGCAGCCTGCGACGAAAATGTGTATGTACTCCTCTCGAACGGAGCAATTTACGAATATTCAACAACTTGGCGAGAAGTAACGACGGGAAGCTATACAAAAATAGCCTCGGCAGGAAACGGCATACTTTGGGCAATCAGGAACGACGGCACAGTGGAAAGGATTTGCATTAATGGGAATGCCACATTTACAATAAGTTCACAATCAGAAACCTGCGACGGTAGCAACAATGCAAGCCTCTCAGTTTTGGCAACTGGAGCAACCTCGTATTCAATAGACAATGGTGAAAATTGGCAGACAAGTGGCAATTTTGCCAACATCTCGGGCGGTTACAAGCATCTTCTGGCAAAAAATTCCGAAGGAAAGATAATCGCCGACTCGGTTGTTTTTGTCGAATATGGCACAACTCTTTATAATCAAAGCCTTACCTACGTTCAACCCGAATGCTACGGTGAAACAGGGAACTTAGCCCTTTCGGGAATTGGAACCTCATCGTTCGTGTGGGAAAATTCAAACACAACGCTTACAGAACGAACAAACTTAAATGCTGGCAACTATGCCGTTACAATTACAAATTCGACTTGCCAAAGGTCGTTTGCAACAACAATAGCAGCAAAGACACAAATCACAGTTTCCGAAACAATTGACAATTTGGCTTGCAACGGTGACAATTCGGGAAGAATCTCGCTTGTCGTTTCGGGAGGAACTTCGCCATACTCATACAATTGGAATAACGATACAGAAACCGCAAGCATCGAAAACCTTGCTGCAAACGAATATTCATGCACCGTATCCGACAGAAACTCCTGCTCAGTAACTCATTCATACACAGTATCTCAACCTGAAATATTGTCGGCACAAGCCAATCCAACCGACATTACTTGCTACGGAGCAAACAATGGTGCTATTTCACTGACTGTAACTGGTGGAACATCGCAATACACCTACCATTGGAACGACAACAACGAAGGAGCAAGCAGAACCAATCTTTCGGTTGGCAGCTATTCGGTAACGATAACCGACAATCACAATTGCTCGACAACCGCAAGTGCAAGTATTTCGCAGCCAACTGCATTGAATGTCAATGGAAATGCGACAAACATAAGTTGCTTCGGTAGAAACGACGGTGCTATTTCAATATCGGTTTCGGGTGGCACAGAACCATACTCCTACCAATGGAACGGACAAACAACAGAAGCAAACCAAACTAACCTTTCAGCAGGCGATTATTCGCTTGTCGTTACTGACGCAAACACTTGTACAGCAACATTATCTGCTACTATTACAGAACCCGATGAGCTTGTTGCAATACCAAACATCACTCCTATCACCTGCGCAGGAGCAAACAATGCAATTCTTTCAGCCTCGGCAACAGGAGGAACTGGCGTTTATGCACAATATTTCTGGTTCAGAGCAGAAAACCCAAACTCGCCAATATGCGTACAAACTCAATATCAAAATGTTGCAGCAGGAAATTATCTGCTTGTCGTAAAGGATAGTCACAACTGTACCGACACAGTTCCAGTTGTCGTGGAAGATGCTGTTGCCCATAACTTTGAAATGACGGTAACCGATGCACAATGTAACGGTGGCACAGGCTCCATTGCCATAACCATTGACGGTGGAAACGGCACTGGATTCTCGTATGAGTGGAGTGGAAATGTGTCTTCTACCAACTCAGCAAGTTCACTCCTTGCAGGACATTACACAATTACCGCTACCGATAGTAACGACTGCGAAACAATACTCGACACTGCCGTAAACGAACCTGAAATGCCATTTATAGGCGCTTGGAGCGACATCGTGCTGTGCGAAGGTCAGTCTTATACCTTGGACGCAGGCAACAACTATACATCATACCAATGGAGCAACGGTACAACAACGCAGACAATCTCGGTAAGCGAAGCAAACGACTACTCCGTAACAGTTACCGACAACCAAGGTTGCCGCTCGTATGACGCTGTAAACGTTTCGATCCGCCGACCATACACTGGCGACAAACTTGCGCTTGCAACAGTTACCGAAACCAACTCGGTAGTTCTGCGCTGGAACAAAACTGCCAACCAAGGAACTGCTTCGTACAAAATTTACCGCGATTCGGGCGAAGGCTTTATAAATATTGCAACCGTAAGCTTCAATTCGGAAGCAATGTACGAAGACACAACTGTCGATGCTTCGGAAAGATACTACTCGTATAAAGTAACTGCCGTCAGCAACTGTGGCGACGAAAGCGAAATTGAAGCCTCCCACCGCACCATAGTGCTTGCCGCTATATGCGACAACAACAACGTCTGCAACCTCAACTGGAGTCCGTATGTGGGCGTAACCGAAACTTTCACCTATATCCTTGCAGGTGACTCGCCCGAAAACTTAGAAATAATAGATTCGGTACTTTTCACCACCTACAATTATGTGCAGATGAACCAATTCGAAGATGGAACCTACTACCGGATAATGATTAAGATGAGCCATCCACTTATAACAGAAGATGCAACATACGACAGGATTTATTCCAACATTGTGCGTTGCGGTGGTTCCGACGACCCGATTGACCCGCCAGTTATGGCTGAGGAATTTGGCATTTCAGATATTTCAGCATATCCAAATCCATTTGACAATGAAATTACCTTAACGTTCAATTCTGACGATGAAGAAAGTGTTTCCTACGAAGTGATAGACGCATTGGGAAGGATTGTTCTGACAGGAACTGCTGATGGCGACACAATAATTTTCGGTTCTGAACTGAAAGCTGGAATATACGTGGTTAGACTGCACAGTGGAAATGAAGTTCATTCGTTAAAAATAAGCAAACAGTAATGCACTACAAGATTGAACTATCATATGTAGGGACTTGCTATCACGGATGGCAGTCGCAGCCAAACGCCTCGTCGGTGCAGGAAACGCTTGAAGATGCGCTTGGCAAAGTCCTGCGCGAACCTATTTCCGTAACAGGCTGCGGACGTACCGACACTGGCGTTCATGCCGAATACTACGTAGCGCACTTCGATGCCAATGCCGAAATCGACAACAAACTGGTTGACAGGCTAAACGGATTTCTTCCATACGACATTTCCGTCTTCGCGATAAGCCACGCCGATGAAAATTTCCATGCCCGCTTCGATGCAAAGAAACGTTCGTACAAGTATGTGATTACGCAAAAGAAGAACCCGTTTCTGAAAGGCTTCTCGTGGTATGTGCGCTGTCCGCTCGACATCGCCAAAATGCAAGAAGCCGCCAACCGCCTATTCGGCTACACCGACTTTACAAGTTTCAGCAAGCTGCATACCGATGTGAAAACCAACAACTGCCGCATTTGCCGTGCCGACTTTGAAGTAAACAACGACTTGATAGTGTTCCGCATTTCTGCCGACAGGTTTCTGCGCAATATGGTCCGTGCGATAGTCGGCACCTTGGTCGAAGTTGGCAAAGGAAAACTTTCGGTTGAAAATTTCTGTCGCATAATCGAATTGAAGGACCGTTGCGAAGCTGGACAGTCGGTTCCTGCCGATGGCTTGTTTCTGACTGAAGTAGAATACTAACCATCAATTAATCATTACAATACTTACAGCCAAACTTGCCATCATAAGCAATAGGTAATACACGAAAATCCTCGTATCCATATATTCCCTCAGCCGCACGCCATAAATCGACTTGACAACCGAAACAAGTATCAATTTTTCCGTCAAGTTACCTAAAATGAATGCAATAGCGACACCGATAATGCCTATAAAATTCATAAGCACAAGTCCAATCACTACGTTGACAAGAATATTCACCGTAGCGGCAGCAAGTATGGGACGGCTTTGCCTCTTGCCAACAAGTATGCACTCGGGAGTTATGAACCTAAATACAGATGCAAAGCAATATAGATTGAAAATCAATGCACTTTCGTAAAAATCCTCATTGAAAACCAGCGGATACAGATACTTGCTCGCTATTATTGCAATCATAGCGGCAGGAATGAAAATGTGCATTAAGTGACGGTTTTCGCGCTTAATGTTTTCAAGCGATTCTGCAATAATGCCGTTGTTGGCTATACGCGACGACATAGCCTCCGAGAATGCAGTGACAGGCAAAAGTATAAGTGGAAATTCCTTTGCCCCATAGCGGAACATTGCGTATGTACCTTCATCAAACCTATAAGATACAAGGAAACTGTCGGCATATTGTATTCCCTTTACAATCAGCACGCTTAATATGAAAGGCCCGGAAAGTTTCAGGAAAAATCCCATATATTTGCCCGAAAACCTTATCCGAGAGTATCTTAGCACGACAATCGCTAACCACACAAACCTTACTGCCGTTGCAAGCAAAAGCCCATACAGACCATAGCCAAGGTCGTCGGTCATAATCACAGGTATTGTTACCGCTAGAATCTGCAAAGTAAATACAACCGCGCCATAAATGGCAATCCTATAAGGTTTGTTTTCAACAAGATAAATATATTCAACAAGATTTGAGGGACACGATAGCGCAATATAGGCGAGCAAAATCTTCAGGTATGGTATCCTATCGCCACTGAAGCCGACAAAACTTGCAATCTGCGACTGCAACAGAAAAACAGCAAGAGCCGTAATAAGTGCCAATGCCGTAAAAATCAGGAATATGTTAAAATAAGCTTCTGTTTTTTCCTGTTGTTGTTCTCGCTTCATCGAAAGCATTGTCTGGAGCATTCCGCCAGTCCAGAAGAAGCAAGCCGCACCCGAAATGAGCAAAAAAGTCTCGTAGGTACCAATCTGGCTTATACCGATGTCGGTTTTTGACAAGACAATACCTATAAGTAGCAACGCAACGAAGCGGAACAACTGCAAAAACTGCAATGCCCTGACGCTGTTTAGGTATTTTGCGAGTATTGACACCTGCTATTTGCCAAGCCCTTCAAGGTAGCCTGCCATAATTTTCTGTATGTACTTTCCGATAATGTCGAACTCAAGGTTTACAATAGTGCCGACCTTGAAGCAATGGAAGTTGGTAACCTGATAGGTATATGGTATTATCGATACCGAAAATGTATTTGCCTTGGAGTTTACAACCGTAAGGCTCACACCGTTGACCGATACGGAACCTTTTTCGACGGTAATATTTCCCTTCGACTTGTCGTACTCGAAAGTATAGTACCAGCTGCCACCGTTTTCTGTAACATCAATGCACTTTGCCGTCTGGTCAACGTGACCTTGAACGAGATGACCGTCAAGAAGCTTGTCCATGCTCATGCTACGCTCAATGTTTACCTCATCGCCTATGTTGAGCAGACCAAGGTTCGACTTGTCAAGAGTTTCCTTCATTGCCGTAACCTTGTAGGTCTTGGTTGGCTTGTCGATTTCGACTACTGTAAGGCATACGCCGTTGTGAGCAACGCTTTGGTCGATGCGAAGCTGGTCGCCAAACGAGCAGGTAAAATAAAAGTGAATGTTGCTCTGCTCCTTCTCTATCCTTACCAATTTTGCGGTTTCTTCTACTATTCCTGAAAACATAATCCAAACAATTTAACGAGCCTTAAAACAATCCGTGAATTTCTGCGTCAATCTTGTCGATTACCGTGCTAAGGTCTTCGGGACGGTTTGCAAAGTCAATATTATCAACGTCGATTATAAGCAGTTTGCCGCTGTCATACTCCGAAGCCCATGCCTCGTAGCGTTCGTTAAGACGTGTAAGATAGTCGATACGAATCGACGACTCGTACTTACGACCACGCTGCTGGATTTGGCGGACAAGCGTAGGAACGCTGGCACGAAGATATATCAGCAGGTCGGGAGCCTGCACCACCGAAGTCATAAGCTTGAACAGACTGAAATAGTTGTCGAAGTCGCGGCTCGACATAAGCCCCATCGAATGAAGGTTTGGTGCAAAAATATATGCGTCCTCGTATATTGTCCTGTCCTGGATTATGGTCTTGTCCGACTTGCGAATCTCAAGAATCTGGTTGAAACGGCTGTTCAAGAAATAAATCTGAAGATTGAAC
Source organism: Bacteroidales bacterium (assembly GCA_017620015.1). GTDB lineage: Bacteria > Bacteroidota > Bacteroidia > Bacteroidales > ML635J-15 > Bact-19. The sequence goes on from JAFZRE010000012.1 coordinate 36,771, forward strand.
GACCAGCGCTGCATATCTTCATAAAAATCATTAAGATAAGGATTGTAGTCAACATCCTCGAAATTCGGAGTCCATCCGTAATGCTTTGCCAGCAACTTGGTTAGAGTTGTTTTGCCGGCTCCAATGTTTCCTGCTACTGCTATATGCATACCTCTAAAATTTTGGGTGCTAAGTTACTGCATTTTTTGCAATCGGCATTATTTTTCGACTTGAATTTTGCAGCATTCCAATTTATTTTCACCGAGTGTATAAAGCAAGTCGTGCCTAATTCTGAACTTGGTAACAATTTTTCCTTCGGTCGGAATGACAATAGTATTGTCGACCACTACATCGTATGCCGAAATTTCTCCATTCTGGCTATAATACAGCACATCGTTGTCTATGCAGAAGTCCGTACAACTACCCCCTACTTCCATCGACCTGTAAAAATTGCCGAACTTGTCTAAAACCAAGATTTTACCATCATCGGCAAATAGAAAAAGGTAGTTTATCGATTCGCGCATTGCAATCACGTCGGCATCAGCAAGCTTGTCGTATATGTTGGTCCCTTGCTGCGAAATTTCAAGGTTGCTGTCAACCCTTCTAACGCAGACATTCTGCTCGTCGAACACCCAGAAACCGCCAAACGACGACGAACATACCACCTTCGTATTGTACAGTTCCGCATCATCGAGCATAATTGGACTGCGAAGCTCCGCAAACTTGCTGTCGAGATACATAAGTTTGTTGAACTCTGAATAGAAAACAATCACCTTGAACGGATTGGAAACGTCAAGCGACGACATACTGCCAGCAGGATAGTTGTCGTAGGCACAAAGGAAATTCATTTCGGCATCGTACTTTGCCACAACATTGCCCTTGACGAGATATATGTTTCCAAGCCTGTCGATTTCAAGCGCATCGGCTACAACCTCCCTACTCCACGACATGGATTCCTGCGCCAAAACCGAGAAGGGCAGCAACAACAGAAACAATATTTCCAAAATCTTCTTCACGGCAACTTCCCCTACTCAACACTTATCCCACGATGTGAAATTTCGACCACCATCGGAACAACCACTGCACCTGAGCCAGAACTGAACGCAACCTTATTGCGGTCATATACCACATCACCCTGGGCTACAAGCAAATTCCCAAGTACTGTTTTCAGTTTTTTGTAAATTGTACCCTCTGTCACTTTTATCTTATCAATCAGAATATCAATATCAAGTTCGACACGGGAATAAAGTACGCAGAAATAGTCGGTGCCTACAGTATTGTCGAGCTTGAACTCATGGGTTTCATCCGGAATGGCAATGTGAGTATCATTGTAACTCATAAATGCGCTTACTTCGTCGGAATAAGGAAACAACTTAGTGATATTGTCCTGTAAATCGGAAGCAATAACATACACCCACGCAGGATCGCTACAACCAACCGACAAGCGGAATTTCTTTCCCGACATATAATCCTCATTGGTATAATAATGTACCATTTCACCTATTGAATCCAATATGAATTCCATGCAATTTCCTCCGTCGCGACCAAGGAAATCAACCTCGCCCGAAATGCTATACCCTTCACCGTCAACTGGATGCCAAGAAAGCTCTAACTTTTTAATATACAAGTCGTAGGCATATCTTACAACGTTGCTGTAATCTTTGTACCTTATCCATGCAAATCCGCCATTGCCCCAATCGGTTCCCCAGCTGTTCATAATCTCAAACGCGCCACCAAACTTGTCGTCATCGTAGCCAACCACGCACACCGCATGATTTCCAGCTTTGGAGTCCATGTTTCCATTCCATACTTCATTTATGGTGTCGAACGACTTATAGTAGGTCATCGAAACCACTACCGGACGATTGTGAGAAATAGCCTTTTTCGTAAGCAGAACCTTGTTCGCATCCTTGTCGCCATAATCGCTGAAAATCAATGCATAATCGTCAATTTTATAATCGGAAGCCAACTTTTGCAACTCTGGAGAAACAATACCGGCACAAGGAGCATTGCACGAAGAATATTTTACCACACCCATCTCCTTGAGCAAGCCAAGCGACTCTCCTATCGACGAAGCCTCCTTGCAATCCTGCGAATACACAAGCTGCGAATACACAAACGACGGCGAAAAAGCCTCCATTGTAATAGAATCGGTATTTGTCCATCCGAATGACGCAGCCTCGCTAATGGTCCTTGCAGCGTAAGCCGTAGCCCAAGCCGTGCAGGTATTGTATTCGCCCTGGTCCTTTATTTCGGGACAATATTTCCTTAGCGAATACTGGCGTGGCATAGTGGCATAATCCCTAGTTTCAAGGCGCGGACGATACTGAGTCTTACCGTCTTTTTCGGGCAGATAGACACATCCTGACAAATGTTGCTGTGCTGAAATCGACAATCCAGCAAAAAGCAGGACAAGCACAAGGATTAAAAATTCTATTCGCTTCATAATGATTATTTTACTGTCGGTTGAAATAGAAATCACCAGTGAAAGATGACGACATCCACGGACGCTGCGCGTTCTTTGTCTTGTCGATGACATCGGAGCCGACCATCTTCAGGAACTGCAACACATCAATATTCGGATATTCAAGTGCACTCAGGAAAGCCTCGGTATATGGACTGTTTCTTCCTTGTCCATCAAGAGCTGTATGCCCGGGAGCCGTTGAGAACGAGATTATTGTCCCCGCTGGAGCATTCATTATCGAAAGACCAAAACTTTCTGCGCCTCTGTGCCATGAACGCGAAATAGGGTCGTTTCGGCAGGCATCAAGCACCACGATATTGAGCTTGCACTTCGAATCTTCCATTATGCCAAGTATCCTGTCCATATCAACGCACTTGTACTTGATATTGTCCTCGGCAAGATTGTCGATGTCGGTCGGCAAAAGATAGTTTACACCCTTGCTCTGTATTCCGTGACCTGCATAATAGAACAGCGCCACATCGTAGTCCCTCGCCTTCAGTCCGAAGTTTGTAAGCTCCCTGTCCATTGTCTCAAGATCAGCATCAAGTTTCAGCATCACCTCGAAGCCAAGCGTCTTCAACTTTTCGGACACATCGGTTGCATCGTTCCTTGGATTTGTCAGGTTCATGAGTTCGTTGCTATAGTTTGAATTTCCAACAACCATTGCAATGCGTTTGTCGGTGTATTCGCGGGCCAGCACAACTGCCTGATAAGTAACAACCCTCTCGGTAGTGGCGATTCCTTCAATGTTGCGCACGCTGGCAACAATACGGTTCAGTCCGTCGGCAAGCGTAATGGTCTTCTCAACGGTCATATCATAATCATCGGCTTCCACCACGCTTATACCACGTTCCTGCACACCATTCAGCATAATGCTTACATCTTCTATCTTCGAATCCGACTTTATGCCGAGTTTCATCTTGTAGTCGCGCTTCGACGACGAAGGTTCAAACTCGAGCCACTCGACCGAAGCCAGATTTTTGCCGCCAAGACTGTAAATCACCGACTTCTCCTCGCGCTTTGTACCAGCCGCATTAGTAACTGCCACCTCTATGACATTGGATCCATCCTTGAGGTTGAGAATCCCTTGCATATTGATGTCAAACCCCAATCCTTTTATCTCTCGCATTCCCTTCACAAGCTCGCCATTAAGCAATATAGCCACGTTTTCAACCTTCGACTTCGACTTAATGCCCAAATACAACTGTATGTTGTTGGAAATTACCACCTGCTTGAAATCAAGCCACTGAATTTCGGCAAGCACCTTGTCGGCAACATCGCTATGCGATTTTTCAATCCAGTATTTCGCCTGATTATCATCCTTTTCTACTCCATAACCCTTGGCATAGCACAACGACAAGTCCCTTTGTGCATCAACATTACCTTGTTCGGCAGCCTTTTTCAGCCAGAATACAGCCTGCTGGTAGTCCTTTGCAAAACCATCGTTGCCCAAATACCAATAGCCTAGCACTGCCTGACCGTTGGCATAGCCTTGCTCGGCAAATTTTTTCATGTAGTTCACAGCCTTGGTCTTGTCCGAGTCACAATACTGCATAGCCAGGATAAACTGCGAGTCGGCATCCCCCTGATCGGCAGCCCTGCCATACCAGTACAAGGCCTTGTCGAGACTTTTTGGAACTCCATTATTGCTACCAGTAAGAAACAGTTCGCCCAGAAACTTCTGCATGCTTACATCGCCAATGTCAGCCTGCCTTGTCCATACAGAAATCTCGTCCTGTGTTTGAGCAAATATTACCCCAAAAAACAAAAATATTACTGACAATATCAAAAATATCTTCTTCATATCCTTATGAAAAACAATTTGTCCCACTTTTAGTTATAAATATAAATCACAAAGTTAATACAACTAAAATTGAATTAGACATAAAAATTGAACAAAAGCACAAGCATTAACATTTACACAAAATACATATATCTATCTTAAAATTTATTTAATAAATAATTTTTAATATTTTATATAATAAATTTGAAATACACAAAAAAGCTCACAAAAATACAAAATATTCTATAATGTAATCCATATATGAAATAAAAGTATGTATAGTTGCCAATTATAATATAATAGTTACTGCGGTTTGCAGAACAGCCATGCAAAAAACAGTACTTTTGTTTAGTTAATCCATATCGTTTTAAGCCGATGGTAAAGTAATGTATTTTAGGATGTTATATGCGTAATTTTAGGCACATTATACCGATAATATTATTGTTTATATACTTTTTTCCTGCCACTGCAATAGCCCAGAAAACCAAAAAGGTAGTAAAAGAAGAAAAAAAGGAAGAAATAAGCCGCTGCCTTACGCTCAACGACCTTGTAGGCATAGTAAACATTAGCACAGATAAGGATTTCGACTCCATACGCGAATTTTTGTACGACAAAGGCTACAAGTGGAGCGGCGACACTTCGACCTACAGTTGCAGCAAGAAAAACATACAGCTCACATATCATTCATCCGACAGGTTCTACGACAACGAACACTGGGACTATCCTGCAATCGTAATTTTCAGGTCGGCGGAAAAACTTGGCAACATTGTAAAGGCAAACATATATAAGAACGTTTGCAACGCCTCAATGAGACAGGACTTGGACACCAATCAGTACCACCCCTCAAGCGGAGGAAAACTATACCACGGGCTATCGACCTACAACGGAAAGCGCAGCGAATACGAAGTGGAATACTACGAGGACAGCACAGTCATCCGCCTGACCATAAAGAATATCGGAGAAATCAATGAATATGTGAGCAAAACCGTAGGCGACAAGGAAAAAATCGTACGCAGCAAGATTGACCGGGCAAAAGACCTATGCGCCGCCAAAATGTTCAACGAAGCATACGCTGCCATCGACTCGGCAATGGGAATATACGCTCCTATGGATTCCATTTTGTACGACGTAAGGCTGCAAGTAAGGACAAAACAGGTAAACATCTTATATTCAAAGCTTATTGACGCTGTAAATGTCCGCGAAAACACCGCCGAAGGAATATCTGTCTGCAACGAAATCCTTACCATCGACAGGCAGAACGACTCAATAATCGAACTGCGCGACATACTGATGGGCAACACTAAGAAAGAATTCCAGCCCTACTCAAAGTTCAACCCATCTGGCTACAACATTACAGTGGCTTCGCTCGAAAAACTGATAAACACCGAAATAAAAAACGGAAGAAGTGCCCTGAAACACATATTGACACTCGATTTTAAATTCAGTACGGGGCAATACAATACGACCTCTGGAAGCCTCAACCTTGAAATATTCGAGGCAGACGGATACACACCTATCAACAAGTCGAACATCAGTCCGCAGAACGACAGGCTGCGCCGCTATGTCAACAGCATAGCCAACAGTTCCATAATAAAGCCGGTATCGCAGCACGGGCTGTCGATTAACACCGAAGAAAACCTTTCGTACAATATAGAATGGAAATGCACCGACAAGATTGTCAAGATGATAAAAGGCAAGAAAATAACAAGCAACAACAATCTGATACCGTTCATCGACACAATCAACCGCGAATACTTGCGCAACATATCTCCCAAAACAAAGAAAGACACACTGCCATACAAAGTGGTATATACAGTAACCCAATGGGACAAGCACTGCAATGGGACAGCAATGACAGACATACGCATCACAGACATAAAGACATCAAACAAATTTTCATGGATGCCGTCGTTAGCTGTACCCGGACTTGGCACATATACACAGGGATACCATTCATCAGTTATTGCAAGGGCATTGCCATTTGCACTGTTTACCGGACTTGCCATAACAGGACTTGTATATGAAAACGGAAAGGGAAAAGAAATAGACAGGACAGCATGACAGCAGATTCTGGGAAAACAAGAATTTCGGCTATATAATGGGCTACACATGTCTTACCATAGCGGCAACAATATACATAAACGACCTTGTTGAAAGTATTATAGCAACAAGTAGGAATATGAAACGAACCCAGAGGTTACGTGACACTTTCGAGAAAAACGGGAAACTCATGGACCTCCAGACGCAGGATATAAGACTGAAAAAGAAATAGCACCACAACGTACTAATTATCAGTTTTATACAAAATTCTATATCCAGAAACCGCCAAACGAAGACGAACATACCACCTTCGTATTGTATAGTTCTGCATCATCGAGCATAATTGGACTGCGAAGCTCCGCAAATTTACTGTCGAGATACATAAGTTTGTTGAATTCGGAATAGAACACTATCACCTTGAACGGATTGGAAACATCAAGCGACGACATACTGCCAGCAGGATAATTGTCGTAGGCACAAAGGAAATTCATTTCGGCATCGTACTTTGCCACGACATTGCCCTTGACGAGATATATGTTTCCAAACCTGTCGATTTCAAGCGCATCGGCTACCAATTCCCTGCTCCACGGCACGGATTCCTGCGCAAAAGCCAAGAATGGCAATAACAGCATAAACAATATTTCCAAAATATTCTTCACGGCACAAATGTAAGAAAAATTTGGTCAAACACTCGAAAAAAGGCAAAACAGACTTTCAACTGCTCATCTTTCGTTCCCATCTAACATAATAAACGCTGCCCAATACCTTGGATTCTCGAAACCTGCGCTATTCTTGACCTTGTTTTGTGCGGCGATGAAAGCTTCGCGCTTGTTCATTCCAGAAGTAAGATTTGTATAGAACTCCGTCATCATCAACAAGGTAGCATTGTCATCTACTGGCCAAAGACTCATTATAACGGTACGTGCGCCAGCCTTCTTGAAACCGCGCTGCAAGCCAAAAACACCCTCACTGGTAATCTCCCCGAGAGCAGTCTGACAAGCGGAAAGCACTACCAAATCAGTCTTTCGCAAATCCATAAATGCTATTTCCTTGGCTGTTAAAATTCCATCCTCAATGCCTTCGGGCAAAGGCTGGTTCTGCCAAGCATAGTTTGCCCCAGAAAGCAAAAGTCCCGACTGGATAAGCGAATTTTCGCCCGACAGCTTTTCTTCGGAAGGCAGGAAAAAGCCGTGGGTTGCAATGTGCAGTACATCTATATTGTCTCCCGACAAAGCCTTGAACGACTCCTCATTTGCCTGCGAACCTTCGTAAAGCGTTGCTTTTATCTTCCTTTTATTCAATTTTCCGAAAATATCTTCCACTTCGGTCTTTGTGCCAGGCAAATAGCTGAGACTTCCACGTTCTTCGCCCTTGTTGAAAGCAGCAAACGAACTTATACTTGTACTGCGCGTAGAATAACGTTCGCTTTCACGTTTCATTGTTACCGTGTCGCTATCGTAGAAGATGCCACCATAAAGAACGGATTTTTTCAAAGTCGATGGCATATAGTCCATTGCAAGGAATCGGGTTGACGAAACTCGGTAAATCTCGTATTTGTCCGAGATGGTCTTGCTGTGGTCGATAGGTGCGTATTCAACTGCAATCTTGTGTAGCATTCCCGATGGTGCAAAATAGATTCGCGGATTTTCGGGGAAGTATTTTTCCAAAGGCTTCCATAGCAAGTCGTATAGTCCTGTAGATTCATAAATTCCCAGCCTTTTTGCCGAAACAGAAGTAGCACCACGCTCGTTTTCGTCATGCGTAACTTCCTTTGGAGCAACACCGCGCAAAAGACGGTTCATCTCCTTTTGCTCGAAAAGAGGAACAAACACAGGCGATTCCATATTCTTAGCAAGAACAATGGCGGCATACATTGTTGAATCCGGACATATTCTGTAACTTGTAAATTCGATTGCCACATCGTTACCTTTCAAGGCATTGCGAACATCTTTCCACCCAATTGCAACAGAACGGGTAAAATCGCCGTAGGGCTTGCACTTTTCAACAAGATGCCTTTCCTTTTTTTGGATTTCATCATTCAGCGAATCGCAGTTGACAATTCGCTCCAAAACTGGCTTTTCAAGTTCAATGTTGAGCATAAGGCTCAGTTTTCGCATATTGTCAAACTCGGAAACAAGTGCTGAATCACCACTTTCGGCAATGAGCCTGTTAAACTCAATTTCGGAAGTCAACAGCAAGCCCTTGGTAATAAGTTCGGTATCGTACGAAAGCCTTGACGCTGCTGTGTCGGACGGCAACCGATAGGCTACATTGAGTTGCTTGCGACAATATTCTGAATTAGCATTCCAGAAAGTTTCACGTTCGTGAGCCGTCATAAACGAAAAGTTCCTGACAATGTTCGACTTCTGCAATTCAGCCGCCTGCTTGTAAAAGCCAAGTGCCTCGGCATAGTCACCGAAATGATTGTAGATGCCAGCCATATTGTAAAGCGAAGCACTATACGATGGATGATTCTTCCCAAATATATCTTCCCTAATTCCCAAAGCCTTACGGCAGAAGCCAAGTGCCGCTTCCTTGTCACCGCTATCCATATATACAAGACTCAGATTGTTCAGGGAAGTGGCATACTGCGGATGCTTTTCGCCCAACATCTTCAGACATATTTCGGCTGCAGCCGAGTATGATTCCTTAGCCTTCTCGTTGTCGCCCAATCCGCTGTAGGCGAATCCAATGTTGTTGAGTGAGATGGTATAGTCAAGACTTTTTTCGCCAAGCAACGACTTTTGTATTCCAGCAGCCTGAATGAAGTATTTCAGAGCATTTCCGTTATCGTTAAGCTTGGCATACGCACTTCCGATGTTGTTGAGTGCAGTCGCATAATCAAGATGTTCCTCGCCAAAAACCGATTTTTTGATTTCTGCAATACGCAGGTAATATTTCAGAGCGGTTTCATTGTCTCCTAGTTCGCTGTAAACCAATCCGATACTATTAAGTGTAGAAGCATAGTCGGCATGATTCTCGCCAATCACAAGCTTTTGTATATCCAATGCTTCACGCAAATACTTCAATGCTTTCTCGTAGTCGCCAATGTTGCAAGCCGCAATGCCCATCCTATTGAGTGTCAACGCATAACTGCTATGCTTTTTGCCAAGGTTCTCCATTTGTATTTCGGCTGCCGACCTATAAAATTCAAGTGCAATTCCATAGTCACCAAGTTCATCATAAACCTTACCGATGTCTAAAAGCGATTCGGCGTATGCAGGAGTGTCGGTTCCGAGAGCAACACCTCTGATTACCAAAGCGTATGTATAATTGTTCAATGCAGAATTATAGTCACCGAAAATGTAGAAGACATCGGCAATGCTTTTTACCGTAGTTGCATATTCGGGATGTTGGTTGCCATAAATCTGCTCCTTTATCTCCAATGCCTCGCCGTAGCATTGCAAAGCGGTTCCATAGTCACCGAGAAACTTGTAAAGTTCGCCAATATTGTTGAGCGTAGTTGCATAGTCGTGACCGTACTTGCCACTTGTCCTTTCTATGATTTCCTTTGCCTGTAAATAGTACTCCAGAGCCTTATTATAGTCGCCAGACTTTGAATAAACCGAGCCTATATTATTGAGTGTGACGGCATAAGAGGTGTTATCCTCACCCAAAACAGCTTTTGTAGTTTCCAACGACCGATTAAAATATTTCAATGCATTCTCGTAATCGTCCATATTGCTGTAGGCAAACCCTATGTTGCTGAGCGATATTGCATACTGCTGGTTATCATTACCTATTGTTTTCTCCTGCAAATCCAAAGCCTTTGTGTAATAATTCAGTGCCTCGTTGTATTCGCCCATCTTTGCGAACAGCGAACCTATGTTGTTGTACGAGAATGCCAAATCGGGATTGTTTTCGCCACCTATGCTCGCAATAATCCTATAAGCCTGCATATAGCATTCGGAAGCCTGCTGATAATCACCAACATATTCGTATGCCGAACCTAAGTTATTGAGCGACAGTGCGTATGTAGGGGTATTCTCTCCCGCCGAACTCTTAAAAATTTCGTTTGCCCTTATGAAATATTCCAACGATTCCTTGTATCTTCCCTGTAAACTATATGTATAGCCTATATTGCTGAGCGAAGTAGCATAGTCGGGATGGCTTTCACCAATAATTTCCTTTTGGATTTCGGCAGCCTTCTTATAGAATTTGAGGGCGTTTTCATTGTCGCCGAGGTCGTTATATACGGCACCAGTATTGTTGAGCGACAAAGCGTATGTATAGTCCTTTTCGCCGAGAACAAGCCTGTAGGTTTCGGTTGCCAGCAGATAATATTCAAGGCAATTCTTGTTGTCGCCCATTTCCTTGTATATGGTGCCTACATTGTACAATGCCACAGCATAGTCGCGATGCGTTTCGCCAACTTGCTGCCTTTTAAGTTCCGCCACCTCTTTGAAAACAGGTAATGCTGATTTATAATCTCCTGAATTATAGTATTTTACCCCCACCTTATATAGAGAATCTATGTTCTGTGCCACAAGGTTTCCTAGTGATAAAAATATGATTGCAAGTGAAAGAAATAGTTTTTCCATATAATTCTATGTGTCCGCAAAATTAAGGATTTAGATTAAATTGGCAAACTAAAATAAAGTCGGATTATAAAGTATCTGTGACAATACGATAGATTTATTATCTTTGCGCTTTGATTTTAATGATAGATGTCGGCTCGTACAGCAATCGTAATACTCAACTGGAACGGTGAAAAATTTCTCCGTCAGTTTCTGCATACGCTTGTCGAGAATACCAATCCCGAACTTGCCCGCATCTGCATTATCGACAACGGTTCTACCGACGGCTCGCTGGCTTTCCTTGCAGAACAATTCTCGCAGATACAACTTGTAAAACTCGACAAGAACTATGGTTTTGCCGGTGGTTACAATCGTGGTTTGAAGGAAATAGATGCAGAATATTTCATGCTGCTTAACTCAGATGTTGAAGTTGGCAAGGATTGGATTACGCCGCTTGTAGAACTTATGGACAGCGATCCAACAATAGGCGTATGCGGACCAAAGCTCATCGACTACAATAACCGCGACAAATTTGAATACGCAGGTGCGGCTGGCGGTTATATAGACAAGTACGGCTATCCTTTCTGCCGTGGTAGGCTTTTCGAGTACCTCGAAACCGACAACGGTCAGCACGACACTCTTGCCGACTGCCTCTGGATAAGCGGTGCTGCATTGTTCATCCGCGGCAAACTTTTCTTTGAAGTTGGTGGCTTCGACGATGACTTTTTTGCACATCAAGAAGAAATAGACCTTTGCTGGAGAGTGCAAAATTCAGGTTACCGCGTTGTTTGCGAGCCAAAATCGACAATCTACCATGTCGGTGGTGGCGCTTTGCCCAAGTCAAATCCGTTCAAGACTTTCCTAAACTTCCGCAATAACCTTTATCTTGTTGTAAAGAACCTTCCGAACAAGGAAATCGGCTGGGTGCTATTTGTGCGCTTCTTCCTTGATGTTGTTGCAGCTGTAAGAATGATTTTCCAAGGAAATTTCAAGGAATGTCATGCCGTTTTCCGTGCCTACGGAGCATTTCTGAAGAATAAGCGCAAGATGAAACAAAAACGCCTACCTGTAACACGCAAAGCCTCATCGCAAATCACCGGAATGTACTGCGGAAGCATAGTTTTCAAGCATTTCTTAGGGAAAAAGAAAACTTCTAAAGAGATATTTGGATAGAATAGGAGTTTGGTATTATTGTAAATAGCATAGTTTTTTCTTATTTGTGTGTTAATAAATTTTAAGCAGGATTCCATCTAATGGTAATATATATATTGTATCTTTGTAACAATAATTAAAAATGGACATCATATTTGCAAATGAGAATTTGTATAGCTATATTTAATTTATTTAAAATATTATGATTACATATATTAAGATTAATGGTTTTAAATCATTTCAAAATTTTGAAATGATACTTACACCTTTAACCATTATTGCAGGAACCAATGCAGCAGGGAAAAGTAATTTGTTTGATGCATTGAGACTTTTATCTAGACTAGCAGAAGTTGATAAAATCCACACCGCATTTCGAGAAGAACAAAGGGGCGAAATGCACGAATTATTTACCCAGTATGATGATGACAAATGTGCAAATGAAATGGAATTTGTTGTCGAAATGTTAGTAAATAAAAATATTACAGATGCATGGGGTGCTTCTGATACATTAAAATATACAAGATTACATTATGAATTGAAGATACGCCATTTTATCAATGAAAGCGGATTGGAAGATTTGGAGGTAATATACGAAAGTCTAAATACAATTCGTCATAATGAAGACGATTGGATTAAGTTGATACCCAAAGAATATGTAGAAAAGTGGCGTCCAAAAGTTGTTACTGGCAAACGGGGGATGCCTTATATACATACAGACATACAAAATGGAGTTCCAGTCGTTTGCATTTCTCAAGATGGTAAACGAGGGAATAAACGAAGTATAATTCTTCAACATGCCACACGAACAGTATTAAGCAGTATAGATTCTGTAGATTTCAGGCACATATTAGCGGCAAAAGAAGAAATGAAAAGTTGGAGGTTTTTACAATTAAATCCCGAAGATTTGCGACAACCTACAAGTAAAAAAACGGGGGAAGATATGATTTCTTTTTCTGGCAAAAATTTGGCTGCGGCACTATATCGAATAAAACAGAATAATCCATATTCTATAGTAGAAATATCACGAAAACTAAACCAATTTATTCCTAATTATATTGATGTTATAGTCAAGGATGACACAGAAAACAAACAATATATTATTTATTTGAAAGGAGAGGATGGAAAAGAATACTCATCACGAGTTTTGTCAGAAGGAACGTTAAGAATGTTAACTTTATGCATTCTGGAACAAGATGAAAAACATACAGGATTATTATGTTTTGAGGAACCTGAAAACGGAATACATCCATTTAGAATAAAAACAATGGTGGATTTATTAAAAGATTTATCCACAGATTTTACAAACACAAACACTCCTTTGCGACAAGTTATAGTAAACACCCACTCTCCTATTCTTGTTAAAGAAATTCACAATTGGAAAAACGACAAAGATGTTTCTTTAAATTTTGCTTCTATGAGAACAAGAATACAAGAATTTAATGGGAAAAAGCAAAAGACAAAAGTCACAACAATTTTGCCTGTTGAAAAAGATGGACAATTAACATTAAAATTTTCTGAACAGGATATGAAAATGTCGTTGCAAACAGTAACAGAGTATTTAAGTTCTTTAAATGGTGAATAATATGGCAAAACAAGTATTTATAGGCTTTACAACAGAAGGAACAACAGATGCTCGTTTTTTAGAAAAGATTGTTGAAAGGACATTTGAAGAAGTCGCATACGAATGCTATTGTGATATAGAGCCTGTTTTAAGATTTATTAATGTGAACAAAACCGGATTATCATTTACAGACTATATCATTAAAGCTTCTAGGCAGGGATTTGACGAAATGGGAATGATGATTTTGTGCGTTCATTCCGATGCTGATGGCCCTACTGATAAAACCGTTATGAAAAATAAGATTATCCCAGCTAAGAATGCAATAGATTTAGAAAATGACAATAATTTATGTAAAATTATTGTCCCTGTTATACCTATCCAAATGATGGAATCTTGGATGCTTGCGGATAAAGAATTATTAAAAAAAGAAATAGGAACATCTTTGACGGATCAAAAGTTGGGAATTAATAAAAATCCTGAAACAATTTCAGATCCCAAATTTGTTATTGAAGAAGCAATTCGTATCACAAGACAAGATATTGTAAAAAGAAAGCGCAAAGATTTACAAATTGGAGATATATATTTATCACTTGGACAAAAAGTGTCAATAGATATGCTACAAAAATTGCAATCGTATCAATGTTTTCAAGAAGAAGTACGTAATGCTTATAAACAATTACATCTATTATAAAAATAAAAACACAATGAAAAAGAAATATACATTCATAGATTTAAGTGTTGAAATACTTTCGCAGTATAATGTACCAATGTCACCAGATGAAATATGGCAAAAAGCCGTTGAAAAAGGATTAGATAAAAAAATAGGAACAACAGGGAAAACTCCATTTGCAACTATTGGTGCGAGACTTTATACAGATATAAAAGTAAATGGCGAGGATAGTATGTTTTTGCAAGTAACAAAACGCCCAGCGCGGTTTGTTTTACGAAATTCAAACATTGAAAATAGAGAAATAAAATCTGCAATTGAAAATAAGCAGAAATGTGAAGAGGAAAATTATACCAAATTTAATGAGCGCGACTTACATCCATTATTAGCAAAATATGTATATGCAAATCAGCATTTTAAGTGTTATGTAAAAACTATATTTCACGAAAAATCGCACAAAAAATCTAAAGGCGTAAATGAATGGTTACATCCAGATTTAGTCGGTGTATATTTCCCTTTTGGTGATTATAACAAAGAAACAACAGATTTACAGAAGGCACTAAATGTTAATTCAATAAGACTTTTTTCGTTTGAAATGAAAAAAGAATTGAATTACTCCAATTTACGAGAATGTTTTTTCCAAGCCGTTTCAAATTCTTCATGGGCAAATGAAGGATTTTTGGTAAGTCTTAAAATAGATGAAGATCCTAGTTTTAGAAATGAAATACAAAGGCTTTCAAATTCTTTTGGAATAGGCATAATAAAACTAAACTCTGCAAACATTTATGAATCTGAAATTATTTGCACAGCTCAAAGTCGTGATTTTATTGATTGGGACACATTGGATCGCTTAGCAGAAGATTCCCCTGATTTTAAAACTTTTATTTCTGACATAAAGGAAGACCTTACAGTTGGGAAAGTTAAAAGTAATTACGATGAAATAAAATCAGATGAAGATTACGATGATTATGTGAAGAAAAAAGGAATTCAATAGTAAATTATCTTATTGTTGCTCTTTCTTTTTGGCAATGCTGTCCTTTATCATGACTAGTGCCAAATGCAAGTCCAATACGCGGAGCAAAACAGCCACCACGACGCAGAACACAAGAACCAAGCATACAATTACCCACCAGTTGCAATTTATCATAGTGGCAAAATAAGCACCGACAACCGAAACGGCGACAAAAATCACAGTTACAATCGTAAATTTAAGGTTGAAATTGAACTTGAACAGGCGGAATGCTATGATATACTGGCAAAGTCCAGTCGCAAGCTGGGTAATCATGCTCGAAATTGCAGCACCAATTACTCCGTAATGCGGGATGAGAATGAAATTAAGCACTATATTTAGTACCATTCCACAGGCTGCCATTATGTTTAAGTATTTAAGGCTTCCGTTTGATGTTAGCAATGTGCCGAAAATGTAGGTTATGCAGATTCCGACGAAGCCAACCATAAGTATTGCCAGCACGATGGAACTTGTCTCGATATGCTCAAAGTACATAAGTCCCATAATTTCGCGGTTGAAGAAAAGACAAACGCTCATAAGAGCAATTGCCGGTACAAATATAAGTACGAAAGCCGTCTTGCACAGACCTTCCACATTTTGCTTCTGCTTTATCATGCGTGCAAACATCGGCAGCAACAGTACAGAGAACAAGTAAGCGAACATCGAAGCGGCTTCCAAAATTCTAAATGCCTGTGCATAGATACCAGCCTGTTCCTTGCCGTCGGGAAGCATTCTCTCGAGCATTACAGAGTCGATACGGTTGTAGAACGCCATAAGAAGGATAAGCAATGCATATGGGAAACTCTGCTTGATGAAGGCTATGAAATATTTCATCTGGAAGTTTAGGCGGAAATGCTTTGTCTTGCTGAAGACGATGAGGAATGCCACAAAAGCGGTAATGAAATATGCGGCCGTCTGCGTGAGGACAAACCATTCTATTTTTATAGGCGTGTCGGTAACATGTCCCCAGACGAGTATGCTACAGAAAATTATCATCAGCAGGCGGTCGAGCACCGAGAGCATGCTGTCGGTCTTGAACATCTGCATACCGCTTACATTTGAGCGCAAGTAAAGCGTCATCGACTGCAGGAACTGATTGACAACCAAGATGCCAAGTATTTTCATCTGGCGCAACTCGTAGCCAAGACATAGCGCGACAATCATTGATATTGCAACATATATTCCAGCGAGTACAATCCTGAGTGCCAATAGGTTGGAAAGACTTTTGTCGAGCAGGTTGCGGTTCTGGGCAATGTTGCGGTTATTGAAGTTGGTTATGCCCATGTCGAGGATGATGTTGAGCAGCAGCGAGAAGTTGAGCAGTGAAAAATATATGCCGAATTCCTCGGCACCGACAATATTCTGTACCGAACGCTCAACCCCGAATATCCAAAAAGGCTTTACCAAGATATTGAGGAAGAGAAGGAAGCATAAGTTTATTATAAAATTTCTCTTCATCCTTGTAATGGAGCGCAAAAATACAACATAAAACCGAATCCAAAAACCATAACGAATAATATGCGAAAATGTTTTGTTGCTGTTGAAAAAAAATAACTACCTTTGCCAGCGAAATTTTCAGTATTAATTAATATTTAAATTTTAAAGAAATGGCTTATAAAATCAGTAACGACTGCGTATCTTGCGGTACATGCGCTGGCGAATGCCCAACAGGCGCTATCAGCGAAGGAACTCCTTATGTAATCAATGCTAACGAATGTGTATCTTGCGGTACTTGCGCAGGTGCATGCCCAGTTGGTGCAATTTCAGAGGAATAATCGCAGTCTGAAAAGAGATTGATAGGTTGTCGTTACGGCAACCTATTTTTGTTTTTAATTAATAATGCTTCGCACCCTGAGCCTGTCGAAGGGTAGCCAGGAAATAGAAATTATGTTAATTCAATTTTTCGAAAACCTTCGCTTCGACTACGCTCAGCGGGCGGATAAAATTTAAAATTATGCAAAAGACTTGTCCGGAATGCCAGAAAACATTTGAATGTTCGCAAAGCGAAAACTGCTGGTGCACACGCATCACAATTCCAGAAGATATCGCCAACTATCTGAGAAGCAAATACTTCGATTGTCTTTGCGAAGAGTGTATGACCAAAATTCTAAAAAACAAGGAAAAAATTTTGCAGGGTAAATAAAATGCACTACCTTTGCACCCGCTTAGGTACCTTGGCCGAGTGGTGAGGCACCAGTCTGCAAAACTGGGTACTGCAGTTCGATTCTGCAAGGTACCTCAACAAAAAAAAGACATCCAATTGGATGTCTTTTTTTGTTATCGCATTATTTACTATTTTTCTATTACGACGCGTTCTGTCCAAACACTATCACCAGAGATGATTCTAACAAAGTAAACTCCTGCCGCAACATTGGTATCGAAAATAACTACCGAATTGTCGCTTGCATTTACTTCCCTTGTTTCGATGACAGAACCACGAGCGTTTACAATCTGACAGGTAACCTTGCCTTCGATTGAGCCAAAGCCTACTGTAAACATTCCATTCGTCGGGTTAGGATAAATGGAGATGCCTTCTGCAACTTCTTCATCGATTGCTGTTGGAGCGCCGGCCTGTGTTACGTTTATTGTGCGTGTTATGCCAGAACCAGAAACTGTGATAGTCGCAGCACGTTGCTGTGTCGAAGTATTGGCAGTAGCAACAGCAGTTATTGTACCGTTGTTTGAACCCGAAGCGGGACTTACGGTCAGCCAGCTTGCCGACGAAGTTGCTGTCCACGAGGTGTTGCTTGTAACGGTAACTGTCTTGCTTTCACCAGCAGCAGTGTAACTGAGTGATGATGGCGAAACGGTGAGGTTGTAACTTACACCAGACTGAGTTACGCTTATAGTCTGCGAACTTACACCATTTGCAGAAACGGTGATTGTTGCAGTACGTTGTGATGAAGAAGTGTTGGCGGCAGCAACAGCGGTTATTGTGCCGTTGTTTGAACCAGATGCAGGACTTAAAGTCAGCCAGCTAGCAGATGAAGTTGCCGTCCACGAGGTGTTGCTTGTAACGGTAACGGTTTTGCTTCCACCAGCAGCTGCATAGCTGAGTGATGATGGAGAAACAGTTAGAGTTGGGGCAGGAGTTGAACTCGGGCATATATGGGCCTGTATTGCAAATTTTGCATTATCAACATCCCCAAAGAAATTCGAAACCAACTTCCAGCCAGTGAAACCTGTATAGATGGAATAAATGTATGCGGTGTTGGCAAGACCATTATTCTGACTGTTTGATATGCAAACTACATTTGTCATTGTGCTGCTCGTGCCTGCACCTACACCAGTAAAGTCAACGCAAATAAAGAACGGTCCGGTAACATTTATTGGAGAGTTCAAAGAGTGTTGATATTCGCCATAATAGCAAGTTCTTCCATTTTGCAACTGACCTTGGGTCAAAGCATTATTAATGGTAGATATATTTACGTTTGTCGAGTACAATTCCGTTGTGCTGGGTGCTCCTGCTGAAGTTGCGCTTAAAACCTTGATAGCTATTGTGCCTGATGTAGCAGTATTTAACATATCTGCAAAAACAATCTTGTCGAGGGTATAGTTTCCTGTAACATTTACTTTTTCGGCAATTTTTGTAAAATAGTCTGAATAGTAAAGATTTGAACCGATGCCATTAACCCCCGTAGAATCGTCTTCCATTATATCTTCGTTATAGGTTATGCACAAGTCGCTGTCATCGTTTTGTGTTACGGTTACGGTTGCTGTTGCTCCACCGTGTGAGAATGTCACTGTTGCAGTGCGTGACGAACCTGTATTTGCCGAGGCAGTCAGCGTAACTGAAGTTGTTGCTTGTGAGCCAGAGCCAGAAGTCGGCGATACCGACAACCAGTTTGCAGAAGATGTTGCTGTCCAGTTTGCAGAAGATGTTCCAGCACGGACAGAAACAGTTTCGCGTCCGCCACCGCTAGGCAATGTTACGGTGTTGGGAGACACGCTAAGTGATGAAGAGTACGACTGAGCGCATTGTACTGCCGCGTATGCGTTGATATAGACATTGTTGTCTATTGTATTGGAACCGCTTGCCAATGCTGTACCTGTCGAAATCAGGCATTCCCTTGCTTGTGCAGGCGTGATGTCTGGATAAGCCGAAGCCAGAAGTCCGCAAAGACCTGCTGTGATAGGAGTTGCCATAGAAGTTCCCTGCATACCATCATAGTATTGGTTTGTGACTAACGAAACCCCAGAAATGCGAAGCATTTGCGATTTGCAGTAGGTTGTACTTAAGATATTAAGCAGACTGTAGGATCCAGATACTTGAAATCCACCAGGAGCAGCAATATCAGCACGACCATTTCCGTATTGCGAGAAATACGAAAGTTTGCCATCACTATTTACCGAAGCAACACTTATTACCGTAGAATAACCAGCAGGGTAGTTTATGCTGTTGTCTTCGTCGCCTTCGTTACCGGCAGCAGCCACAAGGATTACACCGTTATTATAATAAGTCTGGAATGCATTGCGCTCTGTTGTAGATTGCTGAGTGCTACCATACGACATACTCACAACCTTTGCGCCTTGCTGAACTGCCCAGCCCACGCCACTCATACAGTAATACATTTCATCATCGTTGTTTGCTGCACGGACGCCAAGAAGAGTAACTCCGCCTCCAATAGAACTAATGCCAACTCCATTGTTGTTTATTGCACCTACAAGACCTGCGCAGTGGGTTCCGTGCGACCAGTCGTATGCAGGGCAATTATTATTGGTATATAGGTCATCTTCGGAACAAGTTGTTGACTGAGAAACACTTGTTGGAGGTGCGGAATTTCCGACACTTGCAGTTCCATTTGCAAACGAACACTGGTTTGAAGAAGCAATCTGAAGGTCGGGATGATTGCCCCAAACGGCATTGTCAACTATTGCGACTTTAATGTTTGCCGAACCTTGCTGTATTCCCCAAGCCTGCGGTGCATTTATCATTTCAAGATGCCACTTGAAATTGAGATAGCTTGATGTTGTGTAGTATGGGTCGTTGTACGTTACCTTGCGTGTGCAATATGGCACCATTTCGGCGTACTCGACATCCTCAAGCAGTTCGAGTTCCTTGATGAACAGTCTGATATTCTGAGCATCAGTAAATTCCAAACGGATAACTCTTTCCAGTTTGGGGTCGTTGAACGCATACAGAGGACGCGTAATGAGCGTAACACCATAGCGCTCGAACATTTCTGCAAATTCTGCCGGCATCTGGTCAAAGTCAATCGAAGTGTTTTCGTTCACCTTGATTCTGAAATCATAGTCATCGTTAAACTTGAAGTACAGATGACCGTCGATGTAGCCAGGATTAATTGTCTGGGCATTAAGTATCCCACACACGCTCAACATTAAAATTGAGACCAATAATAATAGTCTTTTCATCATCTAATAATATTTCTATAAGGACTTCATTACAACCAACTTGCATATTCCGAGAAGTCCTCTTGCGGAAAATGCAATGACAAATTGTAAAGATAGAAAATAATATTATACAACATCATAAAAATATGATCCCTCAGATTGAAAAAAGACAAAACGCAATATACAAAATAAAAATACAAAATTTTAGCAGACCATACACCGAATTTTAGCAGAAACAAAAAAAGGCGGATTCTTATTTAATCCACCTTTTTACAATTTTAATTTTATTTATTATCTGTCTATTACAACAGATTCAGTCCATACTCTGTCACCAGAAATTACTCTTACGAAATAGACGCCTGGAGCAACATTGCAGTCGAAAACAAATTCCGAACCATCGGTTACATTTAATTCCCTCGTTTCAATAACCGAGCCACTTGCATTTACAATCTGGCAGGTTACATCACCTTCAATCGACTTCATTGACAAAGTGAACATACCATTGTTCGGGTTCGGGTAAACCGACATTGAACCAGCTTCAATAATGTCAGCAGAAACAGTCTCAACGAATATAACTGTAAGAGTGTGGTTGTTTGTCACAGCTGTGAAAGTATAGATTTCTCCAGTTGGATCACAATATAGTGGGGTGCCGTCAACGAATAGAGCATCAATTACATAACCATCGTCAGGAGTGATTGTAAATACTGCATCATCGCCTTCATTTACGGTAACAATACCATTTTCTCCACTAGGAGTTACTGTACCATTACCAGTGACTGTAAGAGTGATTGTGTAGGTAGTTGCTGGTATTACCTCGAAGTTTGCAACCAAGGTTCTGTCTGCTGTTACTGTAAACGAATATTCAGCTTCGGTTGAAACCACTTCACCGTCTTCGGTCCAGTTTATGAAATTGTAACCTTCGCTTGCAGTTGCTGTTAGGGTTGCAGTCTCACCGTAAGTATAATCGCGAGCACCTTCAATTGTTCCGCCTTCGGTTGGATTTGCCGTTGCAGAAATTGTGTATGTATTGATTGTGAAGTTGGCAACCAAGGTTCTGTCTGCTGTTACCGCAAACGAATATTCGGCTTCGGTTGAAACCACTTCACCGTCTTCGGTCCAGTTTATGAAATTGTAACCTTCACTTGCAGTTGCTGTTAGGGTAGCAGTCTCACCGTAAGTATAATCGCGAGCACCTTCAATTGTTCCGCCTTCGGTTGGATTTGCCATTGCAGAAATTGTGTATGTATTGATTGTGAAGTTGGCAACCAAGGTTCTGTCTGCTGTTACCGCAAACGAATATTCGGCTTCGGTTGAAACTACTTCACCGTCTTCGGTCCAGTTGATGAAATTGTAACCTTCGCTTGCAGTTGCTGTTAGGGTTGCAGTCTCACCGTAAGTATAATCGCGAGCACCTTCAATTGTTCCGCCTTCGGTTGGATTTGCAGTTGCAGAAATTGTGTATGTATTGATTGTGAAGTTGGCAACCAAGGTTCTGTCTGCTGTTGCGGTGAACGAATATTCTGCATCGGTAGAAACAACCTCATCGCCATCTTTCCAACTTGCAAATGTGTATCCAGTATTTGCTATTGCTCTGAGAGTTGCAGTTTCGCCGTGAGTATATTCACCTGCACCTTCTATTGTTCCGCCTTCGGTTGGATTTGCCGTTGCAGAAATTGTATATGTGTTGAGAGTGAAGTTTGCAACCAAGGTTCTGTCGGCAGTTACGTTGAAAGAGTATTCTGCATTGGTCGAAACGATTTCTCCGCCTTCAGTCCAGTTTACAAATGAATAGCCAGTATTTGCAGTTGCCGTAAGGACGACCTCGGTGTTTTCTTCATAAATACCAGTTCCCGAAATAGTTCCGCCTTCGGTTGGATTTGCTGTTGCAGAAATTACGTATTCGACAACTCCGTCACGAGCAAAGTAAGCAATAAACTCAGCATTATCAACAACTGTGTAACTGATTTGAGTTTCAACAGATCCACTATTCCACCGTACGAAATGATAACCCTCGTTTGCAGTTGCTGTAATGACAAGGTTTGTTCCATAGTTGTAAACTCCATTTTGCGAATCTACATCGATAGTAACAGAACCACCAACTTCTGGGTTTGCAATTGCAGTAACAGTATAGGTGTTGATTTCAAAATTAGCAACTAAAGTCCTATTTTCTGTTGCGATAAACGAGTATTCTGCATCAGTAGAAACGGAAGTGCCATTCTCTGTCCAGTTTACAAAGTGATAGCCTTCCTCTGCAATAGCAGTCAATGTGCAAGTTTCTCCGTGATTGTAAGTTCCTGTGCCAGTAATATTACCACCTTCTGCTGGGTTTGCAGAAGCTGTAATTGTGTATGAAGGAACTCTGACTTCAAAATCATCAAGATACCACGAATCCTCGCCAGTCATGGTATATTTTATAGCTAGACGATAGGATGAACTGCTTGGCGAATTGTTGTCTCGTGTCAAATCGTAGGTATATTGGGTATGTGAAGAAACTGCTGAATACGGAGTTTCAATAGTGTCAAGTGCAGTAAAAGTGCTGGCATCGCTTGGGTCGGTTACATAGCCAAGCTGCACAGTATAACCTGAAGCCGCATTGCCTCTACCAATCTGGAAAGTAATTTTAAGTTTGTTCAGTGGTTCGTCGAATTGTGGCAACACCACCATGTTATCGCTATTGCTTGCCCTTAACTCCATACAATACGGTTCGCTATATGCACCCCAATAATAATTGGTTACATTTGGTGCTTTTTCATACCTCAATGGTGTTGCCCATTCACCATGCAAGTAGGTCCAATTATTGCATGAGTATCCTTCGAAATTGTCGGTCCAAGGCAATGGAGTAACAGTAGTCTTGGTAAAGTTGGCCTGATAAGTGGAATTACTTGTAACTGTGAAGCTATAGCTTGCATTAGATGAAACTACTGAGCCATCGCTACCTGTCCAGTTGACAAACTGGTAACCGGTATTGGCCGAAGCCGTGAGTGTGCAAGATGCCCCGTAAGTGAAACTATCAGCACCACTAACTGTTCCGCCTTCAACTGGGTTTGCGATTGCTGTGATTGTGTATGTAATTGTTTCGAAATTTGCAACCAGTGTCCTGCTTTCAGTTGCTGTAAACGAGTATTCTGCATCAGTAGAAACAACAGTACCATTTTCTGTCCAGTTGATGAAATCGTAACCTGGATTTGCTACAGCAGAAAGGGAAACAGACTGTCCATGATCGTATTCTCCTGCGCCATTAACCATACCACCAGCAACAGGATTTGCACTTGCTAAAATATTATAGGTATTGATTTGGAAATTAGCAACTAAATTGCGATTTTGTGTAGCAGAGAACGAGTATTGTTCATCGGTAGAAACAACTTCATCGTTTTCTGTCCAGTTTGTAAATGTATAACCTGTATTTGCAGTTGCAGTAACCGTTACAGTCTGTCCGTGTTCGAACGTGCCTGCACCACTGACTGTTCCGCCGGCAACTGGGTTTGCATTTGCAGTGATTGTGTATGTGATTACTTCAAAGTTTGCAACCAAAGTTCTGTTTGCAGTTGCTGCAAACGAGTATTCGGCATTGGTCGAAACAACCGAACTGTTTTCTGTCCAGTTAATGAAGTTGTAGCCTGTGGCAGGTGTCGCCGAAATTGTAACCTGAGTTCCTTCCGGGAATGTTCCTCCGCCAGCAACTGTGCCGTAGGTATCGTTATTTGCCAGAACTGTAATGTTGTAGCTTGGTATAGGACATACTGTAGGCAAGACATACATCGAAATGTCAAGGCCACTCCACGAACTGGTCATCGATACCCACCTTCCATTGTAAATTTCATAGTTGCTGTTTGTGTATCCGCTACCTCTTGTTGTAGAGAACAATCCAATATAACTAGTTGCCTCCGAAACATCTATACCAGCAAAGAAATTGCCCGAAACAGCCACAGGAGTAGTTAATGTCCAGGTGTAAAGACCATACTTTGTCGTGCTAGAGCCAGTTCCTGCCGAGTACAAATCAGACAATGTCACGGTATTTGTTGCAAGTTCATCACCGGGGACGCCATCATTGTTTGCCCAAACCTTAAACGTGATGCTTCCTTCTTCTCCATCAACGGCATACATAAAATCAATGCTTGTCACATTATAATAATTGCTTGCAAGTTCAAAAAGTTCTGCTTTCGCAATGTCGCCATAGTTGTTGCTTCCGCAAACATACCCAGTTCCCGAACCTGTTGACAATAAAGACGGGCTTGAAGGGAATCTTTCTTCGTGTACAACAAAGCATTCGTTGGGGTCAGCCTGATTTACATTGATAGTCTTTGGGGTTGCACCTTCTCCCGAAACTGTTATCGTTGCTGTACGTTCACCTTCGGAAGTATTGGTTGCAGCCTCTACGGTTATAGTACCATCACCAGAACCTGATGTGGGAGTTATTGTCAGCCAGTCTGCCGAAGATGTTACGGTCCAGTCGATATTGCTTGCAACCGTTATTTCTTCGCTTCCACCAGTGGCCCTGTAGCTAAGTGATGATGGAGAAACTGACAATAAGACGTATGGAGCAGATGACGGACAAATTGTTGGCAATACATACATAGAAATGTTAATGCCTGTCCACGATGATGACATTGAAGTCCAACCTCCACTAGAAAGTTCGTAGTTGTTGTCGGAGTAAATGTCGTCAGACGAAGTTGAATATAATCCAAAACCGCTAATTGCATTGGAAATATCAACGCCTGCAAAGAAATTTCCAGAAACGACAACAGAAGGATTCAATGTCCATGTGTAAACTCCTCTCCTTCTGGAATTCGAAACGGTTCCTGCCTGATATAATTCAGACAATGTTACTATCTTTGACGCAAGTTCTCCACCAGGAACGCCATTGTCGTTTGCCCAGACCTTAAACGTAACGCTTCCTTCTTCTCCATTGACGGCATACATAAAATCGATGCTTGTTACATCGTAGTTGCCGTCTGCCGGTTCAAAAAGTTCTGCTTTTGCCAAGTCTCCGTACGAGTTTGTACCGCAAACAAATCCTGATCCCGCTGTGTAAAGAGCAGGACTTGCAAACCTATCTTCGTGCATAGTGAAACACGACTCGGTATACGCGTCTATTTGTGTCACAATTAGAGTTGTAGTCGATGTTCCTCCTTGATTAAACGTAACCGTAGCAGTTCGTATAGACGAACCATCGTTTTCTGTTGCAGTGATAGTTATAGGTGTCGTTTCCTGTGAACCAGCACCTGTAGTTGGGGATATTGTCAGCCAGTTTTCCGAAGATGTAGCCGTCCAAGATGCTGCAGCCGTTCCTGCTCTTACCGTACCAGAATAGTTGCCGCCTGCACTTGCAATTTCCAAGGTTGCCGGAGAAACAGTAATGCCAGAAGGCTGAATACCAATAATAATATCCTGTCCTTCATTGAACTGGTATCCGCCACCGCCAATACCACCTTCGCCAGGATTCAACGCATCTATAAGGAACATACCATCTTCGGAACCGCCCCAACCCCAGTTGAAGTGGAAATAGTCGTTGGCATCGTAGCCGTCGCATACGAAACAGTGTCCACCACCATCGCCCGAACCAGAATATATTATTGGTCTGCTGGCGTTAAGTTCTTGCCTTAGTATATTCTTCCATTCAGTGTCTTCGTAATCATCTCTAAGAAGACCTTGCAAGGTTGTTGAATTATAGCAGAAAAAATTCTTAAGAGCACTTTCTGCACAGTAATCGAAATAACCGTCGTACGAAACAGTATAGGCACCGCTTCCACCGTTGGCGGCTATGTCGTAGCTCATTTCTACTGCAACACCGCAGTGATACATCAAAACTGCAACAGCCTCATCCTGTTCGGTAGTTGTTGAGCCTCTATACGAATTCAACATATTGTTCCAGTCGTAGGTTGTGTTTCCAAAGTCGGCACTAAGTTCACCGTAGGTGCTGTGAGTGTATGTATGCGATCCTATTCCTCTTGCCGGATAGTTCCAGTACTTCATCACCTGCGCCATTGCAGTTGCGACGCAACCTGTTACTGTACGCGTATTTGCTTCATTGTCGTATGGGCAAAGGTTGTTGTACGGAGCACTTTGGTTCCACCTGGTAGCCAATAGCGAACTTACCGACCTTGTATTTCTTTGCGGAGTTCTGATTCCGTTTTGCAACTTGTACCATTGATTGCTGATTTCCTCGGTGGCAGCAATGTCATTGTCAATACCAAACTGTATCTGTCGCTGATATCCGCGAAGCCAGTTTAGCGTATTGGGTCCAATGTTGTCGGTATTGAAACTACCTTCGTCGGAATATCCCAAAACAGGATATGCAATGTCATCCGCCGAGACGATTACAAAACCGTCGCTTGTGTTGAAAATGTAAAAGTTTGTAAACTCGGTTTGTGATGTAATATCACTGAATGTTGCGCGAGTCTGTTTCCCAAGATTCTGTTCCCAGAATGACCGAGCCACGGTTCTGGCGACCTCGACGTCAACAGGCTTTGCGAATATTGGCAATGTAAAAATAGCCAATAATGTCCATAAAAATAATTTTTTCATCATTTATTAACTCCCGTTAAGGACCTCATATTTAACAACTTGCAATTCCCGTGAAGTCCGCTTGCGGAAACAGCAACTAACAATTGGCAAAAATAAGAATTATTTACGATTTATGAAGTACAAATTACAATTTTTCAGAAACATGCAGATTCAACAAGCAAGTGCAAAATTAAATAATAAGGTTGAAGAAGACCTCTTTCGGAGATAAAAAGTTCAATTTTTTTCTAGGTCTTCTATTTATCTTGTATTGTACATCACTAATAAAATCATCGCTAATATATTTA
>JAFZRE010000013.1 GCA_017620015.1 Bacteroidales bacterium
AAATATATTAGCGATGATTTTATTAGTGATGTACAATACAAGATAAATAGAAGACCTAGAAAAAAATTGAACTTTTTATCTCCGAAAGAGGTCTTCTTCAACCTTATTATTTAATTTTGCACTTGCTTGTTGAATCTGCACTTTTCCATTTCAAAAAAAAATATTATCTTTGCGCGCAATATTATAGGTGTAATGGAGAATATGTTTTTTGTTGTTTATAATCAAGCAGTTAATTATGGTGTCTCAGCGCGCCACGACCACCACAACCTTGAACTATTTCAAACCATTGAACTTTAAACTTTGAACATAAATGAAAAACTCAATACAAATGAATAATACAAACGAAATTACTTCTACTAGTCGAAGTGTCAAAGCGTCAGTCGAATGGTCGCTTCCGACTCTTAACTCTTCACTCTTAACTGTATTCGCTGTTTTGCTCTGCTTGCTTTTTGGAGGTAAGGCATGGGGACAGACAACAGTTAATTGTTATCCGCCAAATCAAGCCTATGCTACTGGTTATACAACAACATCTGCTAAGACTTCTGGCGAAATGCATACCGTTTCTAATGGTGGCGTGCAAGGTTGGATGAAGTTTGATGTGTCTTCCATACCAGATGATGCAACAATAAACTCTATAAATCTGCATTTTTATTGCACTAGTACATCAAACAGCTATGTAAAACTTACTTCTGCTAATTTGTTAGACCCAGTTTCTGCCACAGCTTCTAATCTTTATACTGCAATTACAACAGAAACCCCCAATTATTATACATCAACTTATATAAGTGGCTTTAGTTCTTCTGGATGGAAAAGCTTTACTTTAAGTTCATCAGCAGTGGAGAACTTGCAAAGCCACGGACTCTCTCATAATTATTTTACAATTGGTTTTTATGAATATGAGTCTTTAAGTACATCGTATTATTTATATGCGTATGGTTATAACGTAGCAGATGCAACATTGAGGCCATATATTGAAGTAACCTACACTCCTCATCCCGTTCCCACTCCTACCATTTCTCAGTCAACAATTCCTCTTTGCGGCGATAATGTTACCCTTACGGCAAATGTCGGTGGCGCATCTATTCCTTCGGGATACTCGTATCATTGGTTTGACAATGCTGCTTGTACCCATGAAATAGGTACTGGAGCAAGCATTACTATACCTTCTTCTACTGGTGCTCAGGTGTGGTGCCGTTTGCAAAAAGCAACACAGGAACAACGGGTAACAGACTTTGTTTATACTGGAAATGTGCAGTCATATACCATTCCTAATGGTACTACTTCTCTGAATTTGGAAGTCTGGGGTGCCGAAGGTGGTGGTGGCCGTGGAAATGGGTCTTTGAAATCGGCAGGTGGTAAGGGTGGATATTCATACGGTACATATACAGCTACATCAGGAAGCAATCTATATATTTGTGTAGGAGGAAAAGGTTCTGATGGCGTACTTGGTAACGGAACTATTCAAATTACGGCTACTGGAGGTTATAATGGTGGTGGAGGTGGTACTTGTGATAATGACCCTTCTTCTGATTCAGGACGTGAGGCCGCTGGTGCTGGTGGTGGTGCAACCCATATTGCTACATCTAATGGAGTACTATCTTCTCTTTCTGGAAATCGTTCCGCAGTATTGATGGTCGCCGGTGGCGGTGGCGGAGGTTCTTTTGGTACTAATGGAGGCTTTGGCGGTGGTACTACAGCAGGTGCTGGAGCAAATTCTGGAACAACAATTTATGGTGGGTTTGGCTATGGTGCTAATGGTTCTGGTATGGGTGATAATGATGGTGTCGCTGGCGGTGGCGGTGGCTGGCAAGGCGGAAATGCTTATAATACAACAAGTACTGCAAGTTATGCTGCTGGTGGAACTGGCTATGTAAATACATCGTTGCTAACTTCTGCCACTACAGTAGCTGGTAACACTTCCTTCGCTGCTCCTGGTGGTGCTTCCGAAACCGGTCATCCTGGCAACGGCTATGCCCGTATTACAGCGACAGTAACACCTTGTGGGGCTGCTGGTTCACATACTATTTTATGCAATAATTGTACGGCAATTGCTGCGCCTACAGTATATTCTGCTAATGGTTGCGGATATGCACCGCTTGCGGCAGACAATATAGCTGATGGTTGTGTTGTCGATTGGTACGATGCTGCTACGGGCGGAAACTTGGTTTATACAGGAACACCTTTCAATGCCACGACATCAGGCACATATTATGCTGAAAGCCGTGACGAAAATGGGTGTGTATCAGTTCCTCGTTCATCGGCTACGGCAACTATTTATAACTTTGATGCTGGTATGATAATCTCAAGTCCTAATAATGCTATGCGTTGTCAAGGTGCTACAGGTGATATTGAGATAATAGCAAGTGCAGCTCAGGGAAAACCGACCATAACATACAAGTGGTATATGGATGGAGAAGAAATCGCTGGAGCAACGGCACAAAACTACACCATACCAAGTGCAACGGTAGCTAGTTTGTCGGTAGGCGAATACGTTTACACGCGAAAGGCATTCAATCATTGCGGTGGAGAAGGTTATGTGGAATCGTCAGGTTCGTTTACTTTAAATATAATTGCTCAGCCTACTGCTACAATTACAGGTTCTCCTGCCGCAAACGTTTGCCAAGGCGAAACGCTTTTGGCGTTTAGCGTAAATACAGGCGATGTAACGCAGTCGGAATGGATATGGTCTGATGATGGCACTTCGGCTGCATGTGTTCCATCGGGCACGGTGGGTAGTCATAGTTATAGATGTACTGTTACTTTTCCTGCCGAGCTGGGCTGTGCAGATGCCGTAAGCAACGAAATTTCATACACCGTACATGGTTTGCCTACGGGTGTAAGTCTGTCTGTGCCATCTACAACATGCACAGAATCTTCTACAGTTCTTACTGCATCGGCAACAGCGGCAGATGGAAGTTCAATTTCATCCTATCGTTGGGGTACAAGTTCTTCGTATGCAGGAACTCCATGCAGCGAATCGTTGAGCAATACATGTCCCGTAGAACCGACATTGCACGGTTATTATACCTATAGCGTTACAGTTACAGATAACTGGGGCTGTTCGGTTTCTGCTGTGTCGGGAACGGTAAATGTTTATGATGGTATTGACTTGCACGTTGGCGATGACCGCGAACCTGCATTATATTATCCCGATGAGTTTCCTATAAACATCGAGGCTGACCCTGCAGACCTTATTGGTTATGGATGGTCTTCATCACTTATAGGCGAGACTTTGGGTTCTACCACAAACACTCAGGCTGTAGCTCCGGTTACAACCACACGCTACACCGTAACAGCCACGGCAGCAAGTGGATGCTCTCTTTCCGGAAGCAAGCAGGTGGCGGTAAAGGTTACGGCTGGTGTCGATTGTGGTGTGCTGTATGTCGATAACAAATATACTGGAGGCAGTTACAACGGTTCGTCGGCAAGACCTTTCAGGGAAATTACCGATGTGTTCAACAATATGCCTACAGGTGCTAATGCGCCTTCTGCCGAGCATCCTTTGCATGTGCGCATAGCTGGTTCATCAACCGAATATACAACCGACCATGCCATCGAACTGCAAAACTATGTAATACTTGATGGCGGTTGGAAAAATACAGATGGTGTGTGGACAAAGGGCAACACTCAGGCAACAACATTTAGGCGCACTGGTTCCTACGAAGGAAGCGGACAGACAGCAAGGCTTGTAGCTTTCGAGGGCAACAGCAAGTCAAACTTCAAGATTCAAGATATGACAATCAAGACTGATGCGGCTCCTGTACAAAGGCAAAGCGTATCTGTGCCACAATACATAGGAACGTATGAAGGATATGGTAGCGATTATTATATTTCATTAGTTGATGGTAGTAGTCTTTCTCTTGTTGTTACAACTGGTTTTACGATTTACGATAGCGGTTATACAGGAGATTATAGTAATGGTGAAAGTAGTGAGGTGTATTTGTATCCAGCTAACGGAGGTATATTGAGTATTACAGGTAACTATAATATAGAATCTTGTTGTGATAATTTGAATATTTATGACCAGACTAATTTTGATGGATATGATTATAAGGGAGAAGGGAGTTTTACATATACATCTACCGATGCTGGTGGTGGTATTGGTATTTATTTTACTTCAGATAACTCAGTAACAAAACCAGGTTTTGAATTGACTGTAACAGAAATCGGAGCAAAACCTATTGGATATACAGTTGGCACGCAGAATATAACAACCCATACCTACGGAGTTTCTACATATGCTATACATTTGAATGATTGTTCAAACTACGATATAGTAAGGTGCGACTTACAGCCTGGTGCAGCAAGTGCAGGTGGAGCAGGTTATGAAGGACAGGATGGTGTTCGGGGAAGAAATGGAGGAAATGGAAATCTATCGTCAACTCCTGCTGCTCAAAGTGGTGGTAGCGGAGGCGAAGGTGCACAAGGGGTTGATAGTGGCGATTACGCAAGTGGTGCAGGAGGTAATGGAGGAGATGGTGAATGGGCTGGATCTACTAATGAGTACTATGGTTTTAGAGGATATACTGGTGGTAATGCGGGGACTATTGACGGGAGCAATGGCAGGGGCGGTTCTGGCGGATATTTTGTTGAGGAGCAAATAGATCCTAGTACAGAGATTAATTGTGAAAGAAATTGTGGCGGAAATGATGGACAAGCTGGTTATACTGGAAATGCTGGCGTAGGCGGAACCTCATATTCATCAGCATCTCCTAAGGCGGCAACGTATGGAATTTATTTTGTTGCAGGGGAACAAGGTGAAACGGGAGGCCGAGCTTATGGCGGTGGTGGCGGTGGCGGCGGCTCTGGTGGCTGCAATGACTATGGAAGGGTTGGATTAATTAATTCTCGTTCTGGTGGCGGCGGTGGCGGTGCTGGCGGTTCTGGCGGTGGCGGAGGCTACGGCGGTGGCGGTGGCTACGGCGGCGGCTCGTCATTTGGTATATACTTATATGCAACTTCAATATCAGGTGTTTCTGATTGTAAAATAGCATCAGGAACCAAAGGTACTGGTGGTGCTGGTGGTGTAGGAGGAACTGGTGGTCCTGGTGGTGTTGGTGGTGCCGGTGGCAGTGGTTACAGCCATTCTGGTTCTAGTGGCGGCGATGGTGGCTCTGGCGGACAAGGTGGACAAGGCGGTCAAGGTGGTCAAGGACAGAAAGGTGCCGATGGCGTTTCGTGGAAAATTGCTGTTGTAACAAGCAGTTCACATTCAAGTTCTGAGTCTGGCTGTGTTGCAACTATTGCTCACAACATTACATCTGCCAATTATGGAACGGAAGCTGGTGTATATTACGGTTGCTCACGTTCGCAGGTAGAGGTAACTAAGGGTGGCGGTTCGTGGACTGCAAGCAGCGGTAACATTGCAAATGTAATAACCGATGCAACAGGAGTCCCAATGTACTCAACTTCAGCATCAACAGCTGTGGTATCGTATGCAAGCACTGGTAGCTATCAGCCTATAAGTGGCGATAGCCGTATTTTTATCCTTCGTAATCGTTCTGATATTGGAGCAAGTAGTGCTATAGTTCCTGCCGATGGAAATGATGAAACTGTATGCGAGGGTACATCAAAAATATACACTTATGACCCTGGCGATGGTGCATCGCTCGAAAGCGGAGAGGTTTTATTGTGGACATTATATGATGATTCTTATACACAAAATGATAACGCAACCGAGGTTTACAATGGTTCTTCTTTAGAGGGTTATCCGCTGCCGACTACGCTTACTGAAGGTACTTATTATCTAAAACTTGAAATCAAGAGCAATTGCTGCGGTCTGTCTGTTCCTATATGGAAGGAAATAACAATACTTCCTGCTCCAACGGCAACAATTAGCGGTGGTGGTGAAATATGCCCAGGCGCAAGCAGGGAACTTACCATAGCATTTACTGGTAGTAATACATTTACATACCAAATCACTGGTGATACCGAGAACAGAACATTGGCATCTGGTACTACAGCTACAATATCGGTGTCACCAACCGAAGAAACTACATACTACATAACATCACTTACAGATGGAAATGGTTGTGAAGCACTGGATTTGTCTGACAATGAGACAGTATCAATAAGTCAACCAGAGATTGAAGGCGTTACTATGAATGATTTTGTATGGTTGGGCAATGCTGGTAATGATTGGAATTCTACAATCAACTGGATGCAATACAATGGCAGCAGTTATGTATTGGCTTCATCGGAGCCTACATCTGGAGATAATGTTTTAATAAAGGATGGTACATGTGTTTCGTCGAACAATCCAATGTTGACTAGTAATGGTGAAGCCAAGAACCTCACAATAGGCTCGGGCAGAAGTCTTGACATTGACGAATATACCCTTTCGGTGGCAGGAAACCTCACCAACAACGGCACATTCACTGCTAGTGCAGGAACGGTAGTATTCAATGGTAGCGCACATCAGACAATCTCAGGTTCGTCGCTCACATTAAATAATGTAACCTTCAACAACGACAAGAACTTCACGCTCGACGGATTGACACCTACAGTAAGCGGAACTGCAACCTTCACCGCCGGTATCGTAACTGGTGATATGAACTTCGGTGCATCGGCAACCACTGCCAATGCAAGTCGCACAAGCCACGTCGAGGGAAAGGTTACGAAAGAGGCTGGTTCTGGCGCTTTCACCTTCCCGACAGGTAATGCTGGTGTGCTCGGTTCGGTAACCGCAATTCCAACAGCCGACACTTGGGTTCGTTTCCACAACCTAGTCGCATCTGGCGACGCCCTTCCAGCCGACTATCCGCGCTTCTGGAATCCTAACGACAACTGCGACGACAACGAAACACGTTTCGACCACGTAAGCAACTTCGAATACTGGGATATAAGTAGTCCTGCAGGACTGAGCAACGCAACTATTGTCGCTTCGGCAGACAACGCCAGCAAGCATTTCGGCTCTACAGACCCTGCACCAACAGCTACAGATATTTTAGGTGCAATCTGGACTGACGGCTGCTGGAAGAACCTCGGCGGAAGCAACCAGGACATTTCGGGTGACTACAAGACCATTAGGGTTGAAGGTGTAGCAATTCCTGCAGTAACCCGAGCTGGTACACCATACTTCACCCTCGGCTCCAAGACGCACGAAACCTTGCTTCCAATCGAACTTGTTTCGTTCACGGCCCAGTGCGACGGTCGTTCATCTCTCGTAGAGTGGACAACAGCCACCGAGAAGAACAACGACTACTTCTCGCTCGAGCGTTCCGACGATGCAGTCAACTTCATCGAGATTGCACGCGTGGCAGGAGCAGGAAACAGCATCGAACCGATTGACTACTCATACACCGACTATGGTATTCACGGTGGCGACAACTACTACCGCCTTGTTCAGGTTGACTACGATGGCACACGCACCGTTTCGGAAATCGTTGTTGCAAACTGCATCGAATCTGAAGTTGCTGAACCAGATGTTCAGGCTTACCCGAACCCGTTCAGCAGCGATTTGACAGTCGTCCTGGACAACTTCGGCAACCGCGCAGCAACCATCGAGGTTTACGACATGCTTGGCGAGTTGGTATTCATGCAGAAGGCCGACGCACCGCAGAACAGCTATCAGACTGTGCTGAACCTCAGCAATCTGTCGCCTGCAGCCTACACGGTAAGGGTTAGCACAACGGACTTTGTAATCAACAGGAATGTTGTGAAACAGTAAATAGTCAGTCCGCCCCCTGAGCCTGTCGAAGGGTAGGTCCCGAAAATCATAGGGTACCTCGGCTTCGACAAGCTCAGCCAGCGGAAAAACTGCACAACGGACTTTGTAATCAACAGGAATGTTGTGAAGAATTGATAATGGACAATGGATAATTGATAATCTGTAGCGGCGCAATGCATTGCGTCGCTACTTTTGTTTATTAGATTGGCCCTCTGGGAAATTTGTCTTTAATTTGTTGAATTTCTGCCACTTGTGGCACTAAAAAAGGGAGTCGCTGCGCGAGAAATTAAACAAATTGATACAAATATGACAAATTTTATTAACCCTCTGGGAAATTTGAATTCGATTTGTTCAATTTTTGCCCGTTAGGGCACTAAATAAAGAGTCGCTACGCGAGAATAAAGGGAGTCGCTGCGCGAGAAATTAAACAAATTGATACAAATCTAACAAATCTTATTGTCCCTCTGGGTAATTTGAAAAAGATTTGTTCAATTTCTGCCCTTTAGGGCACTGAAAAAAAGGAGTCGCTACGCGAGAATAAAGGGAGTCGCTACGCGAGAAATTAAACAAATAGATACAAATATGACAAATCTTATTGTCTCTCTGGGAAATTTGTCTTTAATTTGTTGAATTTCTGCCACTTGTGGCACTGAAAAAAGGGAGTCGCTACGCGAGAAATAAAGGGAGTCGCTGCGCGAGAAATTAAACAAATTGATACAAATCTAACAAATCTTATTGTCCCTCTGGGTAATTGCTCACTGCGTGTCGCGAGCTAAAGGTTTGAAAAAGATTTGTTTAATTTCTGCCACTTGTGGCACTAAAAAAAGATTTTTCCTCTTCTCTAAAATCTATTCCTTCAAATTCAGCCTTTAATTTCTCTATTTCGTCCAGCATTCGACTGCAGAATTTCTTATATTCATCCGATTGCGGATTCAACGGACGATGATTTGCTGCTGCGGTAATTATTCCAATACGGGCGATTGCAGATTTTGTATGTTCCGAGAAGAATGCCTCGCCAAAGCGTTCCCAGATGTACTGTACCGCAGTTTCTGTCGGATGCACCATGTCGGCGGCGTAGAAACGATAGTCGCGCAGTTCGTCCATCATAATTTCGTAGGCAGGGAAGTAGAACGTGTTTCCGAATTTTGCATTAAGTTCACTTATTGCAAGGTGCAATGTCGATTTGCTAATCTGGTTCTGGTGTGCACCGTCGCGCCAATGACGGATGGGACTTACTGTGAAAACAACGTGTAACCTAGGATTTACAGCCATTATTTTTTCAATGCAGTCCGTCCACGCTTCAACAATTTCGGAAACTTTCAGCAGTCTGCGGTTGAAACGTTTTTCTGGTTGCTTGTGGCAGTTGCATACGATTCTTCCATTTTCGGCTAATTCGTAAATAAATGCAGTACCGAAAGTTACAAACATAAAGTCGGAAGTTTCGATTTCTTGTTTCAACATTTGTGAAGCCGAATTTATGCTCTCGATGCAAGTGTTTTTGTCAACATTTGAGAAGCGGCTGTGGAAGTCGAAGCAGTTCCAAGTTCCGCCAGAAAGGAAAATATCGTCGTTAACATATTTTTTTGTAGAGAGAGCATTCAGTATGCTTTCGCGTATCGAAATGGGGTTGTAAAGGATTCCTGTCGGGTTTACCGATGTCGGAATTTTTGTTGCAGTGAGTTTGTTGCCAATGTTTTCGGCAAAGCACGAACCTATGAAAAGGCATCTGTCATTGTGCGAAATGCCGAATGAGTATTTTGGAATGTCTATTTTTGTACGGAACTCCATGTCTGATTATAATTTGCGAATGCAAAAATAAGGGATATTTACGATTTGTGAAGTAAGATTTAGGCGAACTTTAAACCCTGAACCACTTGAACTTTGAACGTCGTAGCCAATTCAACCACGAATAGCACGAATAGGCACGAATGAATGTGTTCGCTACGCTCACGTTGAACTTTAAACATTGAACCCCTTGAACTCAGAAACGGGCATAGCCCATCAAACGCCGCAGGCATTCAAACTTAGAACGGCGAAGCCCTCAACGAAGTTAAACGGCGTAAGCCATTGAAACGGCGCAGCCATTCCTTATCCTACTTCCGGCCACGGATTTTCCTCTATTCCTGCCATCTGCTCCATATTCTTATGCGCAATAGTACAGACTCGAATAAGTTCCTCCTTTCTGTTTGCGCTCTTGTCGAAAAATATAGGTTCACCAATATGCAAAGTCATGCAGGGCGTATTTTTTGAACCGAATAGCCGATACAGGCCTTTCCGTTCGCGGTAACTATATACCATCGGAATTACAGGAATATCATACTTGTAAGCCATCGAAAAAGCTCCAGTTTTGAATGGACGAATCGGCGCATACATGTTCCAGCGCACGGCTTCTGGGAAAATCAAGAACCATTCCTTGCGCCTATGGTATTCATCGAACGCCTCGTTGAACTTAGCGATGCCTCCGCGGGTTTCGGGAATAGGTACTCCACCTACATGGCGCATAAACCAGCCGTTCTTGCCGTTGAAATGCTTTGCAAACATCGGAATTCTCAATGTACTGAACTTTTTAACTGCCTGATTTACCCCAAATGCATCAAAAATAAAAACGTGATTGCACACACACATTGCACCGTTTTCCAGTTCTTTACGATATTTGCGTACATTTTCTTTGCCCTTTATCCTTATGCCAAAATGCATGCGGTTCCAAAAGGCAACAAGTACCCATTTTACAAAAAATCCCAGAATGCCGTTAAGTTTGAAACTTAACGACTTGTCTATGTATGGATAAGTTTCGTCAAACTGATATTTACCCTTCGACGAATCCTCAACTTCCACTTTCAACAGACGGCGTGACGGGTCGTCCTTTGGATAATCGATGCCCACGTCGGGGATATAAACACCTTCCTTGACCTTAAATGTACCGTATTCCATTGTTACATTTTTGAATGACAAAAATAAGAAAAATGTACCATTTATTTAGTTTAACTTGATTTCTTTTCCATCTTTTATGCTATATATCGCCTTCTGCTCGTTTTTTAGCCCGAATTTTATTGCGGCATCGAGCGAATCTTCAGGGAAAAGTCGTGTGCTGTCGAAATAGTAAAGGCTGTCGGTCGTGTCGAGCCAGCCGCCTACGTAGCCGTCGTGCCGCATAGCATGCCTTACAACACGATTCAAATTTTTGCGAGAGTGACGTCCTTGTGTGGCTGAATACGATACGGCAATGCCTTCGGTTGGCTCTGTCATTGTGCGAATGTCGATGGTAAAACCATCGGGATGACTTTGGCTGTAAGTCCAGATTCTGTCAGACACGGCTTCAACTTCACCTTTTTGAGCAAGGTTGCTATTGGTTGTGCAGGATGTTTGCAGAACACAGCAGAGAATAATTGACAATAGCAGAATAAAAAGCCTAGTCTTCATATTCATGATTATTTTCTCAATTCCAACCTCATCACTTTTACTGGTCTGTCGGCTCCTACTTCGAGAGTGGGGCATAGCACTTCCTCGCCAGTATCAACGAATCCGCATTTCTCCATCACTCTGCCCGATGCTGGATTTTCGGGGAAATAGTCGCCCCAAAAGACAGAAA
The DNA here is from genome assembly GCA_017620015.1 of Bacteroidales bacterium. Lineage (GTDB taxonomy): Bacteria > Bacteroidota > Bacteroidia > Bacteroidales > ML635J-15 > Bact-19. The sequence goes on from JAFZRE010000013.1 coordinate 11,259, forward strand.
AGCCTTTCTCGTGGAAGCAGTAGTCAATAACCAACTGCAAAGCCTCGGTGCAAATGCCTTTCCCCCAGTATGGACGGGCAATCCAATAACCTACTTCGCACTGGTCATCCGCAATTTTCAAGTTTGAAGCAGATGCAGGAAGATAGCCCACACAACCAATGGCTTCGCCTGTCTCTTTCCATTCAACCGCCCACATGGTTTCGGCAGAAAACACCGTGCAAATAATATTCAGACTTTCTTCCACCGACTTGTGTGGTGGCCATCCTGCACGCGGACCTACATCGGGGTCGGAGGCGTATTTGAAAAGTGTTTCGGCATCGCTGTCGCGCCACGGACGAAGTATGATTCTGTCGGTTTCCATTTATGGCAAATTTTCTTTGGGCAAAAATACAACAATATGGACTAAAATGTGTTACTTTGCGCAAAAATAAGACAAGGCAGATGAATCCTGTAGCCATCCGACTTCTCAATCAGCAGCTTTACCGTCCTCAGTTTAGTAATCCGACCGAGGTTGTTAACTATATGGGCGCAATGCAGGCGCAGGAATATCGCATGATGCGGTGGGCGGTAGCTATGCGGACAAGCAAACCGTCGGCAAGTGCATTCAAAGAAGCTTTCGACAGAGGTCAAATTATCCGTCTGCACTTGATGCGAGGTACTTGGCAGCTTGTATCCGCCGAAGACTATTGGTCGTTGCTCGACCTCTGTGCGCCAAAGGCTATAGCCGTGACAAAAGGATGGATGAGCAGCAATAAGATTAGCATTCCAGACGAAGAATTAGCGAAAATCAGCGAAATCCTAGCACAGACCGCGGCAGACAATGGCAGTGCCACAAAGGATGACTTTGTACAAGCTTTGATTGAAAAAGGTATCAATATTGACGACCATAGGCTCTCATACCACATTCGTATGGCAGAAATGTCGGGACTGCTTTGTAGCGGCGATTTGCAGCCGTTGAAGGCTACCTACGCACTTGCTGCAAACAAGGTGAAACACAGAACAAGAATTGACCGCGACGAAGCCTTGATGATGTTTGCCCGTAAATATTTTCGAAGCCGCCAGCCTGCTACTCTTGAGGATTTTGTATGGTGGTCGGGACTGAATGTCAGTGATTGCAGAAAGGGAATAGCACTGTTGGGCGACTACCTACATAAGGAAAATTGGCACGGACGCGATTTCTACCTTACGGAAGATTGTCGTACACGAGGATTCCGCAAAGGCAAATACCTTTTGATTCCGCCTTACGATGAATATCTCATCAGCTACAAAAGCCGTGACATTGTACTGTCGCCCGATTACAAGCACAAAGCCCACAACAATTCGGGAATTTTCCAGCCCATAATCGCCCACAATGGTATAATTTGTGGTAATTGGACTCCTTTTCGGGAAAATTGTCCGCCTGAATTCTTTCTAGGAGAACACAACTCTGACTTACAGGAAGAATGGAGTGCTTTTAAGAAATTCCATAACAGTTGACATCAAATCAATTGCTGCGATAGAATTCCCATTTGTCGGTGTGACCGTCCTTGTAGGTGTAACTCCAAACTAGCTCCTTGTCAGTAAGTGTGTCAAGATGGAATTTGATTTCGCGTGCTATTCCACCGCTAACGCCTTCGATTGTCTTTTGTGCCAGGTCTTTCGATAGTTCCTCGTTGCAGTCCTCACAAGTGCTTTCTACTAGCTCCATACGGAAACTTTCCTCAATGCCAGCAAAATAGAAGTCTTCTCCTTCCACACGCCAGATGCTCGGACTGACATAGTTGAACACCCAAGTTGCCTTGCTGCCATCCTTGAAAGTCATCACATAAACTTGACGGGCGGAGTCGAGCGCCGTGCTGTCGGCATAGAAATCCATAGTGCCTGTTTCGTGCACATCGATATTGCCTTCTTCGATGTCGTAGTTCCAGCCGTGCTGATAGGTGTAGTGCCCTTCAACCTGCACATCGGCCTTTTGTGAGTTCTTGCACGAAATCACGGCAACAGCAGTCAATAATACTAATAAAATCTTTCTCATATCCGATATATTTGTCGCAAAAATAAAGAAAATCATTGGTTATTCAACCGCATCAAGGCACCATTTTCATAAAGATACAAATAATTTCCAATATAAAGGGAATAATTGTGCTAATAGTTTCCTTTATAAAGGGAACAATCGGGTTGCACCAAATATTTCAAATCTTCAACCTTTAGCTCAGCGTAAGCTAACCTTTAGCTCGGCGTAGCCAACCTTTAGCTCGACGCAGTCAAATCTTCGAATTTTCAAATCATCGAATCATCTTTGAAACTTTAAACGTTGAACTTTAAACGTTGAACTTTGAACCCTTGAATCATCAAATCCTCAAATCAATCAAAAATCGTAATTCGAAAATCGTAAATAATTTTTATCTTTGTCTCACTAATTTTAAAGGTAATATGCTATGGCAGATCAAAGACTAGAAGAGTATCGTGCATACTACAAAGCACGCACCGAGCGGTACGCTGGCAACCCGCACAGAAAACATTCATACGAAGCCGAGAAAAAACTAAGCGACCTTTTTGACAGGTACGACACCCTTGAGGAAATTGGACAAAACCTTGGACATCTCAACGTAGATTGTGCATTTGCAACTGTACGCGACCAGTACGAGATGGAAAGCGAATACTACAACAGCGTTCAGGAACCTGTGCGCAAGAAAGGCGCCGACAACATACTCGCCAACCTCGACAAGTACACCGACCTCAACGATATGATGACCATGATTAACGACCTTTCCAACAAAAACAACGTCGAAGTAACGGCCGACGAAGGGAGCGGAAAGGCTCTGTTTGATAACTGGAAGCAGATTGATGAAATCGACATCTTCACCAACGCTGTTGTTCCTGCAAAATATAAGAGCAATATGATGGAAACCGTTGCCAAGACAAAGCAAAGCATAGTCGAAGAGGTAAAATCGACCGAGGACACTTTGGGCAAGTGGGTAGAAGGCTGGCGCATGCAACCGGAACTTACCCGCGAATACAGGTACAGGCACATTATACCATTCAGCGACGAGGAAATTGAGGAACACCTCAAGAAGTTCAAAAACATTATTAACAGATAAAAGGAGGACAAGATATGGCAGTAGATAAAACAATGCTCGACGCAATGACCAGCGGCTACAAGTTCTATCTCGACGACATGAAGAGCAAGAACATCACAGGCCAGTACTACGACGAAGTTGAAAGACTTTACAAGCGCATCGAGGAGATTGGCCAGGAAAGTGCCGACATGAACGAAATGTACGCCAAGATGCAGAACGAAAACATCACCGTGAAGATGTCCGAAGCTTACACCCGCGCACTTACCGAGGAAGGCAACAAGAAATATATGCCGCAGAACGGAGAAATTCCCGACGACAGCCAGCTTTTCAAGAATAATATTGATGCATTAAAGAATTGTATCAAGTCCTTGCGCGACAATTTCGACAGTTTGATGGAAAAAGCAACCGAGTCTGGACGCATGAGACTTATGGTCGAAAACAATCCGGAGCCACTTATCAAGTGCATCGAGGATATGATAGCAGTATCGGAGGAGCCAGGCATGACATACGCAAACTTCCTGCGCATACAGATTGAACGCGGTCTCGACAAGGCTGCCGAAGGTGTTACTACCCGCAGTTTTCTCGAAGACATTGTCGAATGCAAGAAAGCCTTTATGGTGCCCGAAATCGAAATCAAGATGTGGGAAGAAAAACTCGAAGAGTACAAAAAGGTGGCTGCAAACAACAAGTTCAACCTTGTGGATCTGCACGAGTGGGAGTTTATTTCCGACAGAATTGACAGGAAGTACAAGCCGGAACTCATAAGGCGCGAGCGTATAAACGATATGTTCATGGAGATTGTCAGCGATTTGGCACACTGGGTTATATCGTACTGCTCGTATCCGCCATCAGAGATGATGCCTTGGAATGTAATGCCGCGCGACGCCGCAATTGCCGATTTGACTAGAATACAGAAGGTTACCCCTGGTATAGTTAAGGAACGCGAAAAACTTCTTTTCCGTTACTTCGGTCTAAGGCTAAAAGACATTGTAAAGGACGAATATTTCCTGAACGACATAAAGTCGAACATGATAGACGATTCGCAGGAATATCTTGAATTCCTTTTGCTCGAGGTTTATCCTCAATGCAAGCCATTCAACGATGCATCACGCGAACTTATCGAAAAGCAGACTTCGTTTTACAGAGGCAAGAAGGAAGTAAACCCAGGAAGAAAAGAGCCTTACTTGAGAATGAAAAAGTATTATGATTCCAAGTATGGCGAAGGCTACATGGTAAAATCGATGAAGGAACAAGGTCTTGGCGATGCCGACAAGGGAGAATACGAAAGCAACGCCGCACCTTGGAATCTTGAATCGTTCTTAAGCCACGTTGACGGCAAGATTGCAGAACCAGACCTCAACGAAACCTTTGTGGACAATTCCGCATCAAGCAAAGTTGAGGAAGCTACCAGCACAATTAAGGAAAAGGCAGGAGGGCTATTCTCGTTCTTCAAACGATAGAACTAAAAAACGGAAACTGTCATCCTGAACTTGTTTCAGGATCTGGTTTCCGTTTTTTTGACGCAAAAAACATCTTGTTGAAAAATGCAATTTGCTTACTTTTGCAATGCAATTGCAAGGGGGAATTAGCTCATCTGGTAGAGCGTCAGGTTCGCAATCTGAAGGTGGTCGGTTCGAGTCCGATATTCTCCACAACAGAGGACAAGACTTTGTAAATCAAAGCCTTTATTATTGTATTTCAATTTTCCTTGTGGTACAGTTGCCGTATGTGTCGATAATCTTGACTATGTACGTTCCTCCACTCAAGTTTGATGTGTCAATTGTGTGAAAGTCGGAATGTATCTCGGTTTCCGAGACGCAGCGCCCTGTTATGTCGTACAATGTCAAGTGCGACAAGTTGTTGCCTTCGATTCTAACCTCTGTTGTCGCCGGGTTAGGGTATATGGCGATGTCGTTGTTGGCAATCTCATGTTTACTAGATGGTTCGCCAACTGTATATGCAATCTTGAATCCTCCTGCACGTCCGTTTGCGTCGGTTGAGAATGAAATTGATGCGTATTCTCCGTCAAAGCTTATTGTTTCGGGGAGAGTGTCTCCTGAAAATTCGGCAAATGTTCTTCCATTACGCAAGATTTTTACAAAGTCTTTTCCGTATTCGGTGTCGAGTTCCAAAAACTCAAAAGTGAAATTGGATGTGCTTTCTGGTCTTATTTTCCAAGAGCAGCTTGTGTTGTTGTTGTAGTTCCAACGTCCGCTTCCGTCTTCTATGGTGTCTGTCATTTCTGTGAGATTTAATAGCGACTTGCATAATCTTGGCTTTATAGGTTCAAACGATATTAGCCATCCGTCGCCCGAAGCGGTTTCGTCCGATACAAACTTTATCAGCATCGAAGTAGAATTTACTTCGTAGCTATCTTCTAAAGCATCGTCGCCGAATATGCTTGCCACTATTTCCGATTCTTCGCTGTCGCCTGCATAGATGATGATGTAGTCGGTGGCATCGATGTCGAACTTTTCAATCTTTACGGTGTATCCGTTAACAGAGTCGTGTTGTGTTATCAGCCACGAGCAGTTGCTTTCGGCTGCGTAATCTCTCAAAGGACCACTTCCGTCCTCTATTGTTCCTTCGTAGAAGTTTATTTCCTTGTGACCTTCACAGCTTTGGTTTTCATATTTAGGTGTAGCATTGACGATTACTTCGTGTGCTAGTCGGAAGTTAGAGCCGCCTGGCGACAAATTGCTGATAGTGAAGAATCCATCGTACGAACCACCCCATCCCCAGTTGATATGGTAGCGTGTGGAGTCGCTGTAGCCGTCGAATACGAAGGCGTGGCCGCTAACGTATTCGTAGTCGCCCCATCCTGCATAGTAAAGCGGAATCTTCCTGTCGAGATGGTTGACCAATATTCCGTTCCAGATTGAGTCTGGGATAACGGTGTCGTTCTCTATGTTGTCGGGAATTACAGTCGGCAGGCTGTCTTTAAAGATGTACTTTGCATCGTCGCTGTAGCCGAAGTAGTTGCGCATTGTGTAGGCTCCCTTGTGATTGGTCATGCCGCTGCCGTTAGGACCGTAGTTCATATCAACCGAAACGCCAATATTGTAGAGTAGCCGGGCAAGGTTTTCGTTGTAGTCTGTCGGCTTAACCGGCATAAAGTCGTAGTCGTAGTGTTGTTCGGCAAAGTTTACTTCCAGATGTCCGTAGTCGGGGTGGTCGTATCCGTAGCTTCCTGATCCTTGTGTTGGGTATCTGAAGTAATTGAAAACCTGTGCAATAGCAGTTGCTACGCAACCTACGACGACGTGTCCGTCGGCACCTCGCGAATCTTCGGGACATTGGGTGTTGAAATATTTGCCTTGGTTCCATTTTGTTATCAGAAGCGGGGATACCGTTCTCACGGCGCGTGGCTGAAAATCTGCTTGCATATAATGCTGCCATTCGTCTTGGATATGCTGGCTTGGTGCAACATTGTTCTTTATGGCGTATGCTATTTGCTCGGAGTATGATTTTAACACTGCTTCCACGCCTGGATGACGACCGCTTGCTTCAAAGGAACTTTCGTGCGAGAATGCAAGCAACGGCTCTACCGATTTGTTTGCCGAAACAATTACAAATCCCGATGGTTCAAGGTTATAGACATAAAAGACATCTATTCCGTCGTATGTTTCTGTGTAGATATTTGCAAACTTGTATTCGCTTGGATTTGATCCTATTGCAGAGAATCGTTCTGTGATTATGTTCTGTGCTACAGTTTTTCCCTCATCGATGCTGATGTTCTGGGCAAAAGCCATTCCCATGGAAGCTATTGCTATTGCTGCGAGCAAAATAAAATTTTTCATATCAGAAATATATATTACGAATAAACCACAAATTTACTAAATATTTGGATATTGCATTGTTTTCTGGCAACAAAATGTGTTTGCTCGCTAAATCTTCTATAAGGTCATTCCGAAAAGCAGAACGAACAGCAAAAGGAACGTTGCTTGTGAGTTCGCTTATCCGGAATCTGCTGACGGATAATCATCTAACAGATTACGGACAGCAGTCTTCACAACGCTCCCCATGCCGTATCGCGTGTTACGACTAGCTTCCGAAATGACAAGCCCCTTTTTTTTGTGTAGGATATATAAATGCTTGATAATGTTATAATTATGCAGATGGCTCCAATTTTTAGCGGACAACAATAGTAAAAAATATTGTTTCGAAAGTTTGAAATTTAATTATCAATTTATCCATTGTCCATTATTAATTAATTATGTAATTTTGCACCTTAATTTAATTAGGATAACTATGTACGAATATATCAAGGGGCTAGTCGCAGAACTCAATCCTGCATACGCGGTGATTGAAGCTGGCGGCATTGGCTACTTTGTCAATATAAGCCTTACTTCGTATTCTGCCATGAAGCAGGGAGAACAGATGCAAGTGTATTTGCATCAGGTGGTTCGCGAAGATGCTCATTTGTTTTTTGGTTTTGTTACCAAAGTCGAGCGTGAACTTTTCCGTCAACTTATTTCGGTAAACGGAGTAGGTCCTAATACCGCGCGTCTGATATTGTCGTCGCTTACTCCGCAAGAGCTTACAAATGCGATACTTAGCGAAAATCTAGTGAAGCTTAAGGGTGTGAAAGGCATTGGTGCAAAGACCGCCCAGCGCATTATTCTCGACCTGAAGGACAAGATAAATCTTTCGGGCGAAATGGAAAGTGCAGAAATTTTTGCTGCGTCGGACAATACAATTAAAAAAGATGCGTTATTAACATTAACCACTCTCGGCTTTGCAAAGGCTGCTGTGGAGAAAGTGCTTGACAAGGTTACGAAGGAAAAGCCAGATGCTTCACTCGAAACCGTTATCAAGCTGGCGTTGAACTATTTGTAGGAATTGAGACTTGTTCGGTAGAGTATTAAAATATACGTTTGTCGGTGGACTTATGGCTGCGATGATGGTCGTGGCTTTTGTGCCTTCTAATGCCAAGAACGGTAGCAGGGGACATTATCCGTCGTTGCAGATGTTTGCCGAACAGCCCGGTCCCGACGACGATACCACAAAAACCGAAGGCAATGCAAAGTTCCCGCTCCCGAAGGAAAATGTAAATCCTTCCGACAATACCGACAATAGCCCGCTTTATGGTTCCGATCCGTCGAATGTAAGCACTTCGGTGGAATACGACCCCGAAACCGACAGCTACAACTTCCAGAAGAATGTTGACGGAATGCCAATTGGGACGCCCTACAACATGCCGTTCGACGACTATGTGAACTACAACTTCGAGAAGGCTATGAACTCGTACTGGCACCAGCGTGCGAAGAAAAACCGCGAGCAGAACCAGGAGATGAACACCAACCTGATTCCTCACCTCGAAGTGGGCGGTGAGATTTTCGACCGTATTTTCGGTGGAAACGTAATCGACATAAAGCCTCAGGGTTCTGCCGAACTTACTCTCGGTTTGGAATACAACCGCACCGATAATCCCGCACTCGATTCAAAGCAGCAGCGACAGCTAAACCTCGACTTCGATGAGAAAATCCAGATGAACGTCGTCGGACAAATCGGTACCAAGATGAAAGTCAACATCTCGTACGACACCGAAGCATCGTTTGACTTCGAAAACAACGTAAAGCTTGAATATACGGGCGATGACGATGACATCATACAGAAAATTGAAGCTGGTAACGTTTCGCTTCCTTTGACAGGAACGCTCATTCAAGGTAGCCAGAGCCTTTTCGGTGTGAAGACGGAACTTAAATTTGGAAAACTGACATTGACCGGCTTGCTGTCGCAGAAGAAGAGCGAAACTTCGACCATCAACGTTGAGGGCGGCAGCACAACCAAAGAGTTCGAAATCAAGGCCGACAACTACGAAGAAAACAAGCACTTCTTCCTGTCACACTACTTTAAGGAGAACTACGACCGAGCAATGTCAAATCTGCCCGTCATTATGGGTGGCGTGACAATCAACCGCGTGGAAGTGTGGATTACAAACAAGACCGGAAACTACACCGATGCCCGTAACATAGTGGCTTTGGTTGACCTTGGCGAATCGAACAGCTACGACATACAGTCGATGTACGTTTCAAGTTCGCTGCACAACAACACTACCGTTCCGCCATACAACGACGTAAACATTCTTGGCAACTTGTCGCGTGACTATCCCGAAATAAGGGATATAAATATGGTTAGCAGCACCTTGCAGAACTTGCAGATGGCTGGCGGAACCGATTTCGAGAAGATTGAGTCGGCACGAAAACTTAACCCGTCGGAATATACCCTTAATGCACAGTTGGGTTACATTTCGCTCAATTCAAAACTAAATGCCGACCAGGTTCTGGCAGTCGCCTACGAATATACGGTCAACGGAGAAGTATTTACGGTTGGTGAATTTTCAAATTCAGCCATCGCAGCACCGCAAACTCTGATTGTAAAGTTGATAAAGGGAACATCGTTCACTCCTAGCAAGAAGAACTGGGACTTGATGATGAAAAACATATACAACATCGGAGCATACCAGATTACTCGTGAGGACTTTACTGTTGACATACTTTATACCAATGACAAGACAGGTACCGACCTTACCTACATTCCCGCAGGTGCAATCGACAGCGTACAGCTTTTGCGTGTAATGGGACTTGATAACTTGAATACAAACAACGACCCATATCCCGATGGAATGTTCGACTACGTTGAGAACTTCACTATCAGCTCGTCGGGTGGACGAATAATATTCCCTGTGCGTGAACCTTTCGGTTCGTATCTGCATGACAAGATTACTGGCGGTAACAGCTCTTTGAACAACATTGCCGACGGGTATGTTTTCCCCGAACTTTACGATAGCACCAAGAGCAAAGCCCAGCAGATGGCCGAGAAGAACAAGTTCAAGCTCAAAGGTCGATACAAGTCAAACAGCAGCAGCGAAATTTCGCTCAACGCAATAAACGTTCCGCAGGGAAGTGTTTCGGTTACGGCAGGTTCTACTTTGCTGGTCGAGAATGTTGACTATACGGTTGACTACAACCTTGGTCGTGTTAAGATCTTGAATCAAGGTATTTTGGAAGCTGGAACACCGATTTCCATCACGCTCGAAAGCAACTCGGTTGGAACAATGCAGACGAAAACTCTTACCGGTCTGCACGCCAACTACGACTTCTCAAACAACTTCAACATCGGAGCCACCATCCTTCATTTGAAGGAAAAGCCTATGACCCAAAAGGTTAACATTGGCGAAGAACCTCTGTCGAACACAATCTGGGGAGCAAATCTTTCGTATAGAACTGATGTCCCATTCCTAACGAAAGTCATTGACTTCCTGCCGCTTATACAGACAAAGGAAATGTCAACCGTGACGTTCAACGCCGAATTTGCACAGTTGCTTCCTGGTCACTCGAAGGCCATAGGCAAGGAAGGTGCCGCCTACATCGACGACTTTGAAAGTTCTAAGATTACAAACGATGTAAAGAGCTACGTAAGCTGGTCAATCGCAAGTACGCCAAACGATTCGGTATTGTTCCCCGAAAGCTCGAAGATAAACGACCTTGATTACGGCAAGAACAGGGCGCGCCTGTCGTGGTTCGTTGTTGACCAGACCTTGCACGAAAGCTCATCGACCATTAGCATTGAAGACCGTTCAAGCCATTATACCCGACTTGTTTACGAAAAGGAACTTTTCCCCAACCGCGAAAGCGAAAGCGCAAACCTTGAGAAGAATCTTGCTCCGCTGAACCTTGTTTTCTATCCAAACGAGAAAGGTCCTTACAACTACGATGTTGCAGGAATGAACTCGTTGGGCTTGCTTGAAAATCCGCGCAAACGTTGGGCTGGTATCCAGAGGCAGCTTACCACTACCGACTTCGAGGATGCAAACATCGAGTACATTGAATTCTGGATGATGGACCCATTTGTCGAAGATTCGACCAACCCTGGTGGCGACCTTTATTTCAACCTTGGTGATATAAGCGAGGATATTCTGAAGGATGGTAGAAAATCGTTTGAACAAGGACTTCCTGCTCCGTCGCTTGAAAATCCAGTTGACACTACCGCTTGGGGTATTGTACCTAACAGCCAAGCACTTGTAAGCGCATTTGACAACAGCGCCGAAATTCGTTTCGCACAGGATGTCGGTTTTGACGGTTTGAGTACCGAAAACGAAACAACTTTCTTCAGCGACTACTTGGAACAGGTGAAAACCATGTTCGGCGAAAATTCCCAGGCCTATCAGATGGCACTTGCCGACCCCTCGTCGGATAATTTCCACCACTACAAGGGTAGCGACTACGACGAACAGGGCTTGAACATACTTCAGCGCTACAAGTATTTCAACGGACTGGAAGGCAACTCAATACCGCGTGAATATCAGACAGAAACTTACATTACCAACTCTACAACAACTCCTGATGTCGAGGATATAAACAGGGACAATACCTTGAGCGAATCGGAAAATTTCTTCCAGTACCGCGTAAGTATCCGTCCGCAGGACATGATTGTTGGTCAGAACTACATCGCCGACAAGACAACGGTTACCGTTACTCTTGCAAACGATGAGAACTCGCAGGTTTCGTGGTATCAGTTCAAGATTCCAATTTCTGAATACTCAAAGAAAGTAGGTTCAATATCCGACTTCAAGTCAATACGTTTTATGCGAATGTATATGACGAATTTCGACACCACAACCTGCTTGCGTTTCGGAACGCTTGACCTTGTTCGCGGTGAATGGCGTAAGTACGACGATTCGTTCCTTCAGCCAGGCGAATATGTTGTCAACGAACTTGAAAACACTTCGTTTGATGTGTCGGCGGTCAATATCGAAGAAAATGCAAGCCGTCGTCCTGTAAACTATGTCCTGCCGCCAGGTGTTACGCGCGAGCAGAACACAATGAACCCGCAGTTGCAGCAGCTCAACGAGCAGGCTATGACCATAAAGGTGATTGACCTTGCCGACGGTGATGCCCGTGCTGTTTACAAGAACGTTTATCTTGATGTAAGGAAATATTTGCGTATGCAGATGTTTGTCCACGCCGAATCGGTTGTCGGCAAGGACGAAATCAAGGATGGCGACATCAACGTATTCGTGCGTCTTGGTACCGACTACAAGAATAACTACTACGAATTTGAAGTTCCGCTGAAAGTCACTCCCGAAGGTTATTACTATGGTGACGACACCGAATCTCCCGACAGATATTTGGTTTGGCCGGAAGAGAATGACATTAACATTGTATTCGAGGACCTTACCAAGGTTAAGGAAAACCGAAACGAACTTATCCGTCTCGGAAACCAGAACGTCGGCTTGACAAAACTCTACTACGAGATGAACGAGCGCGGAAGGATAAGCGTCATGGGTAATCCTACATTGTCCAACGTGCAGACAATCATGATAGGTGTACGAAATCCGAAGCAGGTTACTCTCAATGGTGCCGACGACGGTCTGCCGAAGAGTGCCGAGGTGTGGGTAAACGAGTTGCGTCTTACCAACTTCAACGAGAAGAGCGGTTGGGCGGCTACTGCTCGTGCTACTGCAAAACTTGCCGATTTCGGTACTATAACCCTTTCGGGAACAACCAAGAAACCGGGATTCGGAGCATTGAACTCTACGATTAAAGACCGTCTGACCGAGGAAATTTATCAGTACGACTTCTCGTCGAGTTTTGAGTTTGGAAAGTTCTTCCCCGAACGCTTCAATGTGAGAATCCCATTGTATGTTGCTGTGTCAGAGAATGTTTCGAATCCTGAATACGACCCGTTGAGTCCCGATGTGCTGATGAAGAACACTCTTAGCAATCCCGACATTTCAAAGGAATATAAGGACAGTATCAAGCATTTGTCGCAGGACTATGTCAAGAGGACAAGCGTAAACCTTACCAATGTCAAGGTAAATGGCAAGCAGGGACAGAAGCCGCACATCTATAATTTGTCGAACTTCTCGCTGAGTTATGGTTACAACAACATTTTCCAGCGCGACCCGAACACAGTTTTCCGCACAACCATAACCCATACTGCATCATTCTTCTACAATTACAATGCCACTCCTAAGATTGTGGAGCCGTTAAAGAATGTAAAGCTGTTCAAGAAAAAGGCATTCCAGATTCTCAGGGACTTCAATTTCTACTATCTGCCGTCGCAGTTGTCGTTCCGCTCAAATCTTAACCGTCAGTATGGCGAAACCCAGATACGAAACGTATATGACCCGTCGTATTCGTTGCCAATAAGTGTAATCAAGGACTTTACAATAATACGCCAGTACGATTTCAAGTACAATTTCTCTAAGAACCTGAAATTCGAATATACGGCAACCAACAATGCACGTATCGACGAGCCGGAAGGTCGTCTGTACAAGGGTGATCCCGAATACGAGCAGAAGATGGATTCAATTTGGAAGAACTTTAAGACTTTTGGTCGAAACACAAGTTTCTACCAGCAATGGAGTGCATCATATACATTGCCAATCAACAAGATTCCTATTTTCAACTGGATTTCGGCAAGCGTAAGGTATCAGGGCTCGTACAACTGGACGGCTGGTGCAATAACTGCCGATACGCTCAACATCGGTAATGTCGTGCAAAATGCCAACACAATGTCGGCAAACACACAGTTCAACCTGCTAAACCTTTACAATAAGGTCAAGTACTTGAAGGATGTAAACAACAAGTACCGTGGTCGTGCCTCAACCAAGAAGAAGGAAACCGAAACCGTTACTTACGAGGAGAATATCAACAAGCTGGCTGCTGGCAAGAAGAAGACAATAAGCCACAAGTTGAAGACCAAGAACGTATCGATAAAGGTTACCGACGACAAAGGTCGCCCGATAACTGCCGATATGCAGGTAATTGACGACAACAAACTGTCGTTCACCGTCGAGAAGGATGTCGAGGACATAAAGGTGCAGGTTACTGGCAAGCGCGACAAGAAAGACCCTGTCATCAAGATAATTGCCGACAATATACTTGTATTGCTTATGAGTGTAAAGAACGTTTCGGCAAACGTTAGCGAGACAAACGGAACCTTGTTGCCTGGCTATATGGGTAAGACCAAGCTGATTGGTATGTCGAAATATACGCCCGATGTGGAAATGTTCGGAGAACAGCCGTCGCTCATTGCTCCTACGTTCCCATTTGTAATAGGTTGGCAGGTAAAGGATTTCGGCGAATGGGCTTGCGAACATAACCTTGTCACAAAGGACACCACTTCAATTCAGGCCTATACGCAGACACATTCGCGCAACTGGAACTTCCGTGCTTCGCTCGAGCCTGTCCGCGACCTTAAGATTGACTTGTCGATGTTGCACAACTATTCCGAGAACCAGACTAAATATTATAGGTATGGCATCGACCCGGCAACTGGCGAAGGCACATTCCGCGCACTTAACCCGTCGATGACAGGTTCGTTCTCGATGTCAACAGTTACAATAAAGTCGGCATTTGAGAAGTTCAAGTCCGAAAATTATGTATCCGAGACATTTGCAAGGTTCTCCGAAAACAGATTAATCATCGCCCAGCGTCTGGCAAACGAACGTCCCGACTACGACGGAACAGTTGACGAAGACGGATTCCCAAGCGGATTTGGACGCACGGCTCAAGACGTACTTATTCCTGCATTCTTCGCAGCCTACACAGGACAAGACCCCAACAAGGTCAACCTGAGCACTATTCCGGGCTTGTGGTCGGCACTTCCAAACTGGCAGGTAGTTTACGACGGATTAAGCAAGATTCCAAAGTTGAAAAAGGTATTCCGTTCGGTAAGCTTAAAGCATTCGTACCGTTCTACTTATAACATCGGTAGTTTCCAGACTCGTCTTATCAACGAGTACGACCCCGACGACAATGGCCTGAACCATATCCGCGACGAACTCAACAATATATTCTCGCGCTACGTTATAAACGGCATAAGCATAAGCGAACAGTTGAGCCCGCTCATTTCGTTCGACATGATGCTCGTCAACAGCATGACTGTAAAGGTTGAAGTAAAAAAGACGCGCAACCTTACTATGAGTTTCTCGAACAACCAGCTTACCGAAGTCAAGAACAACGAACTCATAATAGGTGCAGGCTACCGCTTCAAGGATGTTGCACTTACAATCAGTGTCGGTGGCAGAAAGCGTGACCTTAAGAGCGACCTTAACTTGCGTTTCGACTTCTCGGCACGCAAACAGATTACAATGATACGAAAGTTGGAGGAGGCTCAGGACCAGCCGACATCTGGAAATATACAGTACACATTCAAATTGTCTGCTGACTATGTGCTCAGCAATAGGTTCAACGTAAGTCTGTTCTACGACCAAAGCATTAATACTCCGATTGTTGGCACATCGTTTAAGACTGTTACAGCAAAAGTTGGCTTAATGCTGAGATTTACTCTTGCTACTTGATAAAATAGTATTATTTTTGGCGAATAAATTTTGTATTAACATTAAAAATAAATAAAATGGCATTTCCAAAAGAATTAAAGTACGCAGAATCACACGAATGGTTGCGCGTAAATGGCGAAGAGGCTTACATTGGTATTACCGATTTCGCAGTATCAGAATTGAACGACCTTATCTACATTGAAATCGAGGTTGAAGGTGAAACTCTTGAAAAGGGTGAAGAATTTGGTGTTATCGAAGCATCAAAGGTTGCATCAAAGGTTTATATGCCAGTATCTGGCGAAGTTCTCGAAGTTAACCAGGACGCTCTTGACAATCCTGAAATGTTGAAGGACGACGCTTACGAAAACGGTTGGTTGATTAAGATCAGAATGACCGATCCTTCACAGGCAAACGCTCTTCTCGATGCTGCAGCTTACGAAGCATTGACAAAGAAATAATAATTCTTTCCAGAATTAGTGAAGCCACTTCGTTCGAGGTGGCTTTTTTTTGTGGAGATTACTTGTTGGTTTATACTCCCGCCCCTTTTCCTTGCAGTCATCGCGGAAGCTAGTCAAAGCACGCGATACGGCACGGGGAGCATTGCGGAGACTGCTATCCGCGATCTCATTCCAACAAACCGCACGTCATGTTTTTTGCCCAAGTTTAACGCCTTTAAGGTTTTTAACGACCTTAGGGCGAGGGGGCAAACAACATTGCGGTAATTGTTGGTCGCTACTCCGACCCCAATGGGGTCACATATATGTAGCAGCGATAGCTGCGATGGTAAAGCGCTGGCGCACGTTTTTGTGGTTCGACAGGCTCACCAACCATGCAAAAACTGTGACAGCGCACAATTTAGCCGACAATAATAATTTTATTTCGCGCATCCAATATTTTTTATTAAGTTTGTGGGATAACAAAAACAATAAAATATTATATATGGATAAGCAAAATAATTTGAAAATGATGTTGCAGAATGCTGAGCATCCGGTTACTGTATTGCTTGGTGGCGACAAGGTAAAGGAACAGATGGAAGCCATCGAAGGGATTGCATCGGGCGTTGATACGATTCTTGTTGCAGGCGCACTCGTTGCTCCTTTTGCAAAGGCAAGCGGAATGAATGTTGGAAATTCAAAGACATGCGACGAATGTGTTGCTCGCGCAAAGGCAATTCTCGAAAGCAACAAGGCTAAGATTTGTCTGCCAGTTGACTGCTATGTTGCCGACAAGCCCGAAAACGATTCCAATATCGAGCATGTTAAACTTGACGAAATTCCCGACGGACGTTTCATCATGGACATCGGTGTAAAGACCGTTGACATTTTTGCCGAGAAGATTGAAGGCGCAAAGACTTTCATCTGGAACGGCACTCTTGGTCATTCGGAAATGCCGCATTTTGCATACGGAACCTACAAGACCGCTCTTGCTGCTGCTCGTGGCACTGCTAACGGACTTAAAACTATGGTCGATGGCGACGACACAAAGGCTGCAATCTTGCGCTATGGTCTAGAAGGCGGAATGTTCTTCCTTGAGGGCGGAAAACTCGTTGAAAAGGCAGAACGCAAGGTCGTACATACCGACGAAGCGCCAAAGGACGGATACACTATCGACAAGTACAACTTCGAAGGAAAGAAAGTTTTGTTGCGTGTTGACTTCAACGTTCCGCTGGACGAGAACTTTAACATTACAGATGATACCCGTATTGTTTGCGAAGTTCCGACAATCAAGAAGATTTTGAAAGACGGTGGTGCTGTAATAATTATGTCGCATCTTGGTCGTCCGAAGAAGGTTGATAATAAGTTCTCGCTCAAGCATATCGTTAAGCACGTGAGCGAATGCCTTGGTGTTCCAGTACAGTTTGCCGATGACTGCCAGAAGGCTCAGGCACAGGCTGCTGCCTTGAAGTCGGGTGAAGTTTTGTTACTCGAAAACCTTCGCTTCTATGCAGAAGAGGAAGGTAAACCACGTGGATTGGCTGATGATGCATCAGACGAAGAAAAGAAGGCTGCAAAGGCTGCCATAAAGGAATCGCAGAAGGAGTTTGTAAAGACACTTGCTTCGTATGGCGACTGCTACGTAAACGATGCTTTCGGTACTGCTCACCGCGCACATGCTTCGACATACTATGTTGCAAAATACTTCCCGAAGGACAAGATGCTCGGCTACTTGGTTGAAAACGAAGTAAACAACATCAACAAGGTGCTTACCACTGGCGAAAAACCTGTTACGGCAATCGTTGGCGGCTCGAAGATTTCGACTAAGATTGATATTATCAAGTCGTTGATTACCAAGGTTGACAATCTCATTGTCGGTGGCGGTATTTCATATACTTTCATCAAGGCTATGGGCGGAAATATTGGACGTTCGCTTGCTGAGGACGACTGCATTCCTATTGCAAACGAAATCCTCGATATGGCCAAGAAGTTGAACGTAAACCTATATTTGCCAGTTGACTGCATGATTGGTGACAAGTTCGACAACGAAGCCAACATTCACATGGCAGATGTCCGCAACGTTCCCGACGGTTGGGAAGGCATGGATATGGGTGTTAAGACAATCCAGCGTTACACCGAAGTTATCGAAAATTCGAAGACAATACTTTGGAACGGTCCTATGGGCGTGTTCGAAATGGAACACTTCAGCAATGGTACAATGAAGGTTGCTTTGGCAGTATGCCGTGCTACCGAACTTGGAGCATTTACCCTCGTTGGTGGTGGTGATAGCATTGCAGCTCTCAATAAGTTCAACCTCAGCGAAAAAATCAGTTATGCTTCTACCGCAGGTGGTGCTTTGCTCGAATACATCGAGGGCAAGGAGTTGCCAGGATTGAAGGCTATATCTTCGGATGAGATTTAATTTTTAATAGCATAAAAAAGGAAAAGGTCGTTGAAAAACGACCTTTTCTTGTAATATAAACAACAATTCTAATTATTTCTTGCCTTTCATCAATTCTACGAATGGGTTGAAATAGTTTTCGCCCTTTTCGGTAACACCTGCAAGACCCTTACCTCCATTCTTAGGTCGCTTGATATTTGCGAAGATACCTTTTTCCAGTGCGGTGAACAGACCTTCGTCAACCATGTGTTCCAGAAGCTTAGTAGCATTGTCAAGAACCTCGGCAGCACGTTTTCTGATGATTCCGTTTTCCTTGAATTCAACTTCTTCACCGATACTCTTCATGTTGTTGAAGATGTATTTTGCATTTTCGATTGACAGATAACGGTCGCTCATGAACGGCGTATGTATTGCTTCGGTAGGCATACCGAGAAGTTGCAGACCTTGATGTGTCCATATACCTATTATGTTGAACAGTGCATCCTGAAGGTGACCACGGAAGATGTTCCCTGTCATAAACTTTGTAGGAGGCATATACTTAAGTGGAGCCTTTGGGAATATTTCACGAATCATCTGTGCTTGAGCTAGTTCATAGAGGAAGCCGTTTTCTAGTTTTGGATCCATTTCGAATGCGTGGCCAAGACCCATCTGTTCTTCGGGAAGACCAGCCAACAATGCAAGCTGTTCGTTGATAAGGTCGGATGCGAGAACGGTGTGTGCTTCTTCGTATGCATCGGCAGTGGTAAGGTAGTTGTCTTCGCCTGTGTTGATGATAACGCCTGCAAAACCGTTGATTATCCTCGAGAAATATTGGTCGATGAGGGTGCGCTGCATGTTGATGTCGCGGAAGAGGATACCATAGAGGGCATCGTTAAGCATAACGTCAAGACCTTCGAGAGCGCCCATTGCTGCAATTTCGGGCATACACAAGCCGGAGCAGTAGTTGCAGAGGCGGATGTAGCGTCCAACTTCCTCGCCGACTTCGTCAAGGGCTTTACGCATAATGCGGAAGTTTTCCTGTGTTGCGAATGTCCCACCGAAACCTTCGGTTGTTGCACCGTATGGAACATAGTCGAGAAGGCTCTGTCCTGTAGTTCTGATAACAGCGATTATGTCGGCACCTTGACGTGCACCAGCCTGTGCCTGAACGACATCCTCGTAGATGTTACCGGTTGCAACAATAATATACAAATATGGCTTGCTGCCTTCTCCGATTGTGTTGATGTAGTTTTCGCGGCGCAGGCGGTTGCCTCTGATTTTTTCTATCGTCTTATTGATTGTCGGCTCGAGGGCTTTCTTGATTTCATCCATCGGGTGAATCGGAAGCTTTGAAATGTCAAGCTTGCCAGTTGAAATTTGTTCGGCAATCTCCTGTGCGGACAATTTCGTTTCAACCATTGCGTTACCGATGTAGAACATAACACCATGGTTCAAAACACCTTTCGATTTCAATTCTTCAACTACTACGTTTGGCAGAGGAACATCGTTGCTGTCGATACCATCAATTCCGAGCAAACGGCATAAAGTTCTTTCTACTGCTACTGTGGTGTAGTTTTCAACGAAATCCTGTACTTGGTTGGCAATTTCTCTTGCTTTTCCTCTTGCGTATTCAACTTTTTCAAAGTCGAGACCTACTTTGCTGGTATTCATCGTATTATTTTATTTCCGTTAATCAATATTAATTATGAATTTGCAAAAATACATAAAAAATCCGATTCTTTATGCTATTGGCGAAAAAACTTGATTTTTCAAGGCAAGAGCCTACGACTATCAAATAAAAATGGGCATTGCATTGCAACACCCATTTTATTTGTAAAATAAGTTTCAAATTAGTAGTTGAAAACTTCGTCAACTGTAAGTTCCTTTACATCACCGTAAGTCTTGAGCAGGTTGAAATCAACCTTATCCTTCGGACCTACAATCATAATGTCGAAGGTTTTGCCCTGGATGTGCTCGTTGAAGAACTTGGTTGCGTCTTCAAGTGAGAAGTTCTTTACTGCATCGTAAACTTCCTTGCGGTAGTCGTTTTCGATTCCGCGTTCCTTGTTTGCAAGGTAGTTCCAGAAGATACCGCTCTTTATGATTCTTTCGGTGTTAATCTGGCTGATGATAGCCTGACGGCTGGTCTCGAACGATTCGGGCGACTGCTTGAGTTCGTTCATGAGTTCGCCGAGAGCCTCAAGTGCTTCCTTCATCTTGTCGGGCTGAGTGCTGAGGTAGCCGATTACATAGTTAGACTTGCCTGTCTTTCCTGCCTGGTTGTAGCCTGCATAGCAACCATATGCCAAACTCTTTGCTTCACGGATTTCCTGGAAAACTATGCTCGACATTGAACCGCCATAATATTCGTTGAACATTGTTGCTATTGGCAACAACGACTTGTCGAACTTAACATCCTTTGATACCAATTCGATGAATACCTGGGTCATCTGGTAGTTGACGAAAAGTACCTGTGGCTTTTCGTAGTCGCGTTCTACAAATTCCTTTGCAGCAGGATAATCCTTGTAGTTGCCCGAAACATTGTGGTTTGCCTTGATAAGTTCTGCAACCTTGTCCATTTCTCGTGGACCATAGTAGAATATCTGGTGCTTGTAGTTAAGCATGTCCTTTATGATATTGGTAAGTTCTTCGGGGTCGATAGCCTTGAGTTCTTCTGTGCTGAGGTTGTTGGTGAAACGCGATTCTTCACCGTACTGCGAACGTGATACAAGTCCGCTGAGGATAGCGTTCTTGTTGAGCTTTGTATTTGAACGTCCCTTGAGGATGCTGTTTACAAATTCGTCGTAAACTTCCTTATCGGGCTTAACGTTTGCAAGGATTTCTTCCATGAGTTTGAGGGCAGTTTCGAGGTTCTCATCGAGGCCGCTTACATAAACATAGCATCTGTCGGCACCGCTGCTAACACCAAAGTTGCATCCGAGACGATACCATTCCTTTGCAAGTTCTTCGACGGTCTTGTCGGTTGTGCCGAGGTAGTCGAGATAATCAACAGCAAGAGCAAGCTTCTTGTCGTTGTCCTTACCCATGTCGAGGATGTAGTACAATGAGAACAAGTTGTTTGCTTCGTTCTTAATGTAGCTCATAGGCAGGTTGGTTGCAAGGTCAGTGGTCTGGATTTTTGCCTTGTAGTCAACAAATTCTGGGCTGATAGCTGCTGGTTCTTCCTTCTTGAGTTCGGTTACGAAAGCCGATTCGCTTCCGCGGTCGATGTTGAGTTGGGTGATAGCCGGCTTGTCAACGTGCATTACGTTGTCGGGTTCGCCTATGCGCTTGTATGCAACAAGGTAGTTGTCCTTGAAGAATTCGTTGGCGAACTTAACGAGTTCGTCCTTAGTCATCTTTTCATAGTTTTCGATGTCGAAGATTTCTTCTTCCCAAGGAGTCTGCGAAATGAAAGCATTTACAAACGAATATGCAATCCTGTTGCCTTCAATCTGTCTTATCTGGTCAAGCTTCATTTCGTTTACGATAGCTTCGAGAAGCCATTCTTCGAATTCTCCCTTCTTAACCTTTTCGAGTTCAGCCATCATCAAGTCCTTAACTTCTTCAAGGCTCTGACCTTCGCGTGGCATACCTGTCATTTCGAACATTCCGTAGTCGTTGAGAGCATAGCCGTATGCATAAGCACCCATTACCTTCTGTGCAGTGTTAAGGTCGAGGTCCATAAGACCAGCATGACCATTGTAGAGAATCTGACCTATCATTGATAAGTACTTTGATTCTTGTGACTTGTTACCTTGTGAACGCCATACTACGCATACGTTCTCTGGTTCCGGTCCGTGAAGTTCGATTTCGTCAATTGCTGTACGTTCTTCTTCTGGAGTGTAGGTGAATTCTGGTACGTTCGGGTTCTTTTCCATTTTACCCCAGTACTTGTCGATTATCTTGATAGTTTCTTCGAAATCGAGGTCACCCGACATACAAATTGCCATGTTGTTCGGAACATAGTAGTTTGCCTTGAACTTCATAACGTTAGCCATTGATGGGTTTTTCAAGTGCTCGCCCTTACCGATGATAGCGGTTCCGTACGGGTGGTTCTTGAAGAGAGTTGCAAAGATAGTGTTGCTGAGTCTGCGTCCATCGCGGTCCTGATTCATGTTGAACTCTTCGAAGATGGTTTCGAGTTCGGTGTGGAAAAGACGGAGAACAAGGTTCTGGAATCTTTCGCTTTCAACCTTTGCCCAGCGGTCGATTTCGTTCGAAGGAATTTCGTTTACATAAACGGTTTCTTCGTAGGATGTCCAAGCGTTTGTTCCGGTAGCACCGAGAATCGAGCAAATCTTGTCGTACTCGTTAGCAATTGCGTACTTCGATGCTTCTTGCGAAAGGCTGTCAATCTGAGCGTAAATAGCGGCTTTCTTTTCCGGGTCGGTTTCGGCGGCGTGTTCTTCAAACTTGTCGCTGATTGCCTGGATGAGAACGCTTTCCTTTTCCCAGTCCTTTGTTCCAATCTTGTCGGTACCCTTAAACATCATGTGCTCGAAGTAGTGGGCAAGACCGGTAGTTTCGCGCGGGTCGTTCTTTGCACCAGCCCTTACTGCGATGTAGGTTTGTATTCTCGGCTCGTCCTTGTTTACAGCGAGGTAAACCTTCAAGCCGTTGTCCAATGTGTAGATACGAGTACCCGATGGGTCGTTCTCTACATATTCGTAATTGTATCCGTTGGCGTCCTTGGCTGTCTTGGTTTCGTGTCCAGTGTTTGCCGACTTCTTGCAGCCTGCCAGAGCGAATACTAATGCTAAAATTATTAATGCATACTTCTTCATAAATATTTGATTTTGATTAATTTTTTCCTCATAATTAAAGAAAAAAGGCTGTAGTTACAGCCTTTTTTCAAAATATCATACTAATTATTTTGTTTCTTCACCTTTCTTCTTGCCAACGCCAAAGAGGTAAGCCATTGGGGAGGCGATGAAGATTGAAGAGTAGGTACCTACGATGACACCGATGAGCAATGCGAAGCAGAAGCCTCTGATTGATTCACCGCCGAAGATGAATATTGCGAGCAATACCACCAAGGTTGTCATAGAGGTGTTGATTGTACGACCAACTGTGCTGTTTACTGCCGAGTTGATAACATCTTTCCTATTGCGGTTGGGGTACAAGCCTGTGTATTCCCTGATACGGTCGAAGATAACCACGGTATCGTTGATTGAGTAACCTACGATAGTCAGGATTGCTGCGATGAATGCCTGGTCGATTTCCATGTTGAACGGCATTACTGCGTAGAGCAACGAGAAAAGACCGAGGGTTATCAAAACGTCGTGTACCAAAGCGATGGTTGCACCGAGAGAGTACTGCCACTTGCGGAACCTGAGGAGGATGTAGAGGAACATTACCACAAGTCCGAGGAGGATAGCAACCGATGACTTGGTCTTGATGTCGTCGGCAACTGTAGGTCCTACAACCTGCGATGTCTGGCGGTATTCCTCGAAGAATGTCCTTTCGTCAACGCCATCTGGA
The DNA here is from genome assembly GCA_017620015.1 of Bacteroidales bacterium. Taxonomy (GTDB): domain Bacteria; phylum Bacteroidota; class Bacteroidia; order Bacteroidales; family ML635J-15; genus Bact-19. The sequence goes on from JAFZRE010000013.1 coordinate 34,908, forward strand.
AGGAACTTGCCGTTCTTCAAGCCTGTGTAAAGGAGGTTGTCGGCTTCTTCGCCAGCAGCCTTGTCCTTTATCTGGTCAATCTTGTACTGGGTTGTAATCTTAACTTGGTTAGCATCACCAAAAGTCTTCACAACTGGACGGTCACCGTAAACGCCTTCAAGTGCAATTGCAACCTGTTCGGGTTCTACATTGTTTTCGAACTTAACAACATAGTTACGACCACCTGTGAAGTCGATACCCTGCTTCAAACCTAAAGTGCACAACGAGATGATACCAACTACTATCAATGTTCCAGAAATGATGAAGGCAATCTTGCTGCCCTTGAGGAAATCGAAGTGCAGGTTGGTGAATGCATTGTTTGTGAGCTTGTTGCCAACAGTAATCTTTCTGTCCTTATCGAGCATCTTGGTGAAGATGATACGGGTGATGAAGATTGCGGTAAACAACGAAGTGAGGATACCTATAATAAGAGTAGTTGCGAAACCTCTAACAGGACCAACACCGAAGTAAGCAAGAACTATACCTATAAGAATAGTAGTGATGTTGGAGTCGAGGATTGCTGAATAAGCGTTCTTGTAACCGTCTGCCACAGCCGACTTAATCATCTTGCCAGCTCTCATTTCTTCGCGGATACGTTCGTAGATAAGTACGTTAGCATCCACCGACATACCTATTGTAAGTACCATACCTGCGATACCAGGGAGTGTAAGTACTGCACCAAGTGATGCCATTACACCGAAGATGAGGAAGAGGTTGCAAATCAAAGCAACGTCTGCAACGATACCAGCCTTGTTGTAGTAGAAAATCATGTAGATAAGTACAAGGATGAAAGCGATGATGAACGAGTACATACCCGAGTCGATAGCCTTCTGACCAAGTGACGGACCAACAACTTCCTTAGAAAGGATAACAGCCGGAGCAGTCATCTTACCAGCTTTCAGTACGTTTGCCAAGTCGGTTGCTTCTTCGAGGGTGAAGTTACCAGTAATCTGAGAACGTCCGCCCTTGATTTCATCGTTTACGTTTGGTGCCGAATATACAGCGCCGTCGAGTACGATTGCAATAGCACGGTTAATGTTTTCCTTGGTGATTCTTGCCCACTGGGTAGAACCGGAATTGTTCATTGCCATTGTTACTTCGGCTGTTGCGCTTGTCTGACCGAATTCCTGACGAGCATCGGTAACAACTTCGCCGTTGAGGGCAGCCTTACCGTCCTTCGAAGCCTTGAGAGCGTAGAGTTCGTAGTATCCCGGAGCTTCCTTGATTTCCTTGAATCCCCATGCAAATGAGAGGTCTTTCTTGAACAAGCTCTTTATTTCCTTGCGGTTGAGGTCGGCCATGATTGATTCCATATCGGCTTTCTTTGCGAAACCTACTACTGGTCCACCAACGCTACGTTTACCAGCCTGCGGGAGCAGACGATTAAAGATCGAGTATTCAGCGTCACCTTCGTTTTCTGCAACGGTTTCTTCAACCTTGGTGCTGTCGGCAACAGCAGTAGTGTCGGCTTCTGCGATTGCTGGTTCAGCAACAGTGTCGGCTTCTACATTTGCGTTACCTCTTGTTGCTTCGGCCTTCTTAGCGGCAATTATTGCCTGGTTGGCAGCAATAAGAGAACTCTGAATTTCATTATAGTTGTAGGTCTCCCAGAATTCGAGAACAGCAGCCTGCTTCAAAAGTTTTTCAACACGTTCTGGGTCCTTGATACCCGGAAGTTCGATGTGGAAAACACCCTTTACAGCAACGTCCTTCTGGATGTTGGGCTGAACAACGCCGAACTGGTCGATACGCTTATTGATAACGTCGTATGCATTACCGATAGCAGCATCGTATTCCTTTGTCAAATAATCGATTACTTCTTCGTCGGTCGAAGTTATCTGTATCTTGTCCTGATTTTGTGATGTAGCGAACAAGTATGCCATTGCCGGCTTGTCGGCCATTTGCATTTCCTTGTAAGCCTTGCCGAAACTTTCGATGAAGTTGGTACCTGTCTGGTCTGAAGTCTGCTTTCCAGCCTGTTCGATAGCGGCCAAAAGTGCAGGGTCGTTGTTGTCCCTTGCCAGCGACAGCAGTACATCTTCTGCTGAAATTTCCAACGAAATGTTCATACCGCCCTTGAGGTCCAAACCCAAGTTAAGTTCTCTTTCCTTACAATCCTTATAGGTGTATTTCTTCAAGAGCCTGTACACCACCTGATTGTCAACTGAATCCAAATACGCCTTTTTCTCTTTGTCAACCAAAACGTTGCGGTCGGCGTCTGTAAGATTGCTAAAATTACCGTTTTTGACGTATGCCTCCACGCGTTCTTCTGCTTCTGCTTCTGCCTCGCCTTCAACCTTGTTTACTACAAAGGTGAACGACAAGTAGTACAAGCTGATGAGTGCAAGCAATACCGATAATAAAATAATCGCTCCTCTGTTACGCATTTTTACTAAAATTTTTAACTAATTTACATTATATTTTTAAGGTCGCAAATATAGTGTTTTTTTGAAACATACAGAGTGAATATTTTTTTTATTTTTTTTGACGCGTAAAACGTTGGCAGTTAACAAGAAAAGAAATGCGACATGATTTTGGCTGTTCCTTTGAGCAATCAAAATGAAACTATTTTTGAAAAACATTTTGCAGTTTTAAAAACTTGTTGTACTTTTGCGGCGCAATTGCGGGGTAGAGCAGTTGGTAGCTCGTCGGGCTCATAACCCGGAGGTCGCAAGTTCGAGTCCTGCCCCCGCTACTAAAAACGAATAGGATGCTTTGGCATCCTTTTTTTGTCTGTATGTTGCTGGGGATAAGACAACTTTTTCAGTTATTTTGATTCTTTCAAATTCTGCTGTACAACATAATTTTGTGCTTGCGGATAAAAACTTAAAAATACTTATTTTGCAAAAAATTTTTTTTGTGAAACGGGGCTGTCATCGCCTTTTTGTAACAACGGCAGAACGCTAACGCCACTTTTTTTGACATGACAACAACAGCTATAATTTCGGCAATACTGACACTGCTTTCCGGCATCGGAATTTTTCTTATCGCGTGTCAGATGATGAGCACAAACCTCGAGTCGGCAAGTTCGAGCAAACTGAAGAACCTATTTGCAAAGGCATCAAAAAGCAAGCTTCTTGGAGTGGGAATCGGTGCGTTGGGAACGGCGGCAATCCAAAGTTCTGGTGCTACTACCGTGATGGTCATCGGTTTCGTGAATGCAGGAATAATTTCGCTGGCGCAGGCGGCAACAATGATTTACGGTGCAAACATCGGTACCACCATCACTGCTCAGATTGTCGCCCTCGGTATGTTCGGCGAAAGCGTACTTTCCACAACCATAATATTTTCGGCGTTTGCAGGCATAGGTGCTTTTGTAATGCTGTTCGCAAAAAGCGATTTCTGGAAGCGCATCGGCGGAATTTTCACTGGCTTTGGAATGCTGTTCGTCGGCTTGAGCCTTATGAGTTCCTCAATGTCGGCCTTTGCCGAAATGGAAGCCGTGAAGACTTTCCTTGCTGGAATAAGCAATCCGATTCTGCTGGTGCTAATAGGTGCAATTTTCACAGCCATAATACAAAGTTCGTCGGTGATGACCTCCATTGCGCTTGCTATGGTTGTAACGGGACTTGTAACTCTCGACCAGGGTATTTTCCTTACAATTGGTTCCAATGTCGGATCTTGCGTGGTGGCTATAATAGCTGGTGTGACGAGCGGCAGAAATGCTCAGCGTACAGCATTGATTCACTTGATATTCAATGTCAGCGGTGCAGTGCTGTTCCTTGTGGCTGCATTTGTGATGGGACTTGTTTCCGACAATGTCACTTTCGGTAACATTTTCAACCGTATGTTCCCCGATGTACCACAGATGCAACTCGCAATGTTCCACACAATATTCAATGTGGTAACTGTGATAATAGTTCTTCCGCTTACAAATGCGCTCGTAAAGCTTGTCTGCAAGATGATTCCCGACAAGGTTGATGCCGACACCGACAGTCCGCGACTGTTCTTCGTCGATGACAATATGTTGAAGACTCCGCCTGTGGCAGTGCAGCAGACAAAGCGCGAAATAGTGAATATGGCGCAGATTGCAATCGAAAACTTCAACCGCTCGCTCGACATTGTAACAAAACTCGACTTTTCGGAAAAGGAAACCTTTGTGAAAAACGAAAACCAGCTTAACTTCTTGAATACCGCAATTATAGACTATGTGGTTAAGTTGTCGAAAATGCGTCAGCTGAGCGAAAAGGACCACAATTATCTTACTACTACTTTCCGCAGTGTCAGGGACTTGGAACGTATCGGCGACTATGCAGAGAATATTGTCGAGTATGCAGGAATGCTAAAGGAAACCGGCGAAAAGTTTTCGTCGCAGGCAGTGGAGGAAATTGATAATGTGCGTACGCTTATCAACGAGTTGTACGACAAGATAATGAAGGCCTACAGCGATGAGGATTTCGATGCGTTTGCCGAAGCCGACAAGATAGAAGATAAGATAGATGAATATACGAAGTATATGGAAACCAGTCATATTGCGCGACTATCACTTGGACTATGTTCGCCTAATGCCGGAGCCGAATATCTGTCGTTGTCGTCAAACGCTGAACGTGTTGCCGACCACTTGATAAACGTAGGCAAGACAATTAGAAGGCTGGTATAATATTTATTTATAGGTATATCGTAGTGGGCAAATCGATTAACCGATTATCCCATTAATTTCATCCATTATCCTCTTTGCAAGCACATCGGCCTTTTCAAGGGTACTGCTTTCGGAGTAGATGCGGATTATAGGTTCGGTGTTCGACTTGCGCAGGTGTACCCATTCCTTTGTGTCAGGAAACTCAATCTTTACACCGTCGATGGTAGAAACAGGCTGGTTTGCATATTTCTGCGCCATTGTCTTCAGTATGTTGTCGACGTTGATTTTTTCGTTGAGCTGAATTTTGTTTTTTGAAATTGAATATTCGGGGAATGTGCGTCGCAAATCGCTTACCTTCATCTTCTTTTCTGCCATAAGCGAAAGGAACAAGGCTATTCCTACAAGGGCATCGCGTCCGTAGTGGACTTCGGGGTAAATTACACCGCCATTGCCTTCGCCACCGATTACAGCGTTGGTTTCCTTCATCTTGGTAACGACATTCACTTCGCCGACTGCGGCGGCATTGTACGCACAACCGTATTTTTCGGTCACATCGCGCAAAGCGCGTGTCGATGACATATTGGAAACCGTATTGCCCGGAGTTTTCGACAAAATGTAATCGGCAACCGAAACCAGCGTGTATTCCTCACCGAACATCTGTCCGTCTTCGCAGATTATTGCAAGCCTATCGACGTCGGGGTCAACTACAAAGCCGACGTGGGCGTTCTGCTTCGGCATTTCCGATGCAATCTGGGTAAGGTTTTCGGGAATAGGTTCAGGAGTGTGGGCAAAATGTCCGTTTGCCTCGCAGTTGAGCTCAACTATGTTGTTCACGCCAAGTTTTTTCAAGAGTTTTGGCAGTACGATTCCGCCGACTGAGTTTACGCAGTCGATTACAACCTTGAAGTTGGCTGCCTTTATTGCATCGAGGTTCAGGACTTTCATTTTCAGAACCATGTCGATGTGGCGGTCTTCGTAGTTGGCGATTTTGGTTTCCTTGCCAAGATGGTCGATGTCGTTGTAGGTGAAGTCTTCCGATTCGGCAATTGCGAGCACGTCCTTGCCTTCCTTGTCGGTGAGGAATTCACCGTGGCAGTTGAGGAGCTTCAGCGCGTTCCACTGCTTGGGGTTGTGGCTTGCCGTGATGATGATTCCGCCGGCAGCCTTTTCTAAGATTACCGCCATTTCGGTGGTAGGCGTGGTTGCCATACCTATATTAATGACCTCAAATCCAAGCGATACCAAGGTTGAGACTACAATGTTTTCGACCATTTGTCCCGAAAGGCGAGCGTCGCGACCGACAACGATTTTGTTGTTGGAGAGTCCCTGCTTGCGGTTCCAGATGCCGTATGCGGTTGTGAACTTTACTATATCTATTGGTGTAAGGTTTTCTGAAATTTGTCCGCCAATTGTTCCGCGGATGCCCGATATTGATTTAATCAGTGTCATATTGTGCTAGTTTTAAGATTTATGCACAAAGGTAATGAAGAAATTTTCGTTTGATATGGTAAAAAAATAGGTATGGGGATATTTTTATCAACAAGATATGTGAAAATAGAACTGGTAAAATTTTGTAGCGTAATGTAGTATGGTTATATTTGCAGACTGATTACGAAGCGTTATACTTTTTGTGTATTAGCGTCACGCTTTGTTTGTAGGTTGTCCGTTTGGCGCTGACGGGCATATATAGTTGCTCACGACACTCATAAGTGATATGTTATATGAGGAAATTATTTATTTTAACCTTCTGTGTATCATTTGCAGTAGGAGCATTATCGCAGACAGACACAACCGCAATATTCCATAAGGCAGATTCTCTTAATGAATTAGGTGCCATTTTGATAAATGAACGAAAATATAACGAAGCTCTCGATTTGTTCAATCAAGCGGCAGAAATGACAAAAGATGTCGCTGGAGGGCTCAACTTGCATTATGCCACCACATTGAGGCACATTGCTAAGATTTATGACCGCACAGCCGATTACCAAAATGCTTTGAAATGCTACACGCAGGCAATGGAAATCCGAAAAAAAGTCCTAGGAGAAGATAATCCCGACTATGCTTCGTCGCTGGACGATGTCGGGATTGAATATGCAACAATGGGCGACTATCAGACGGCTTTGGAATATATGATACGGGCAATGGAAATCAGGAAAAAAGTTCTTGGAGAGGAACATCCCGATTATGCGTCATCGCTAAATAACATAGGTGTTACCTATTATTATCTTGGTGACGAACAAAATTCCTTGAAATATTATTTGCAAGCGATGGAGCTCAAGAAAAAAATTTTTGGCGAGGAACATCCCGACTATGCTATGTCGCTAAATAATGTTGGCATTGCATACAAAAGCATGGGTGATTACCAAAGTGCTTTGAAATATTACCTGCAAGCTATGGAAATAACAGCCAAATCCTATGGCGAGGAAACCTCAAGATATGCTTCCATACTGAATAATATTGCCATTTCTTATCAAAATTTGAAAAACTACCAGAAAGCCTTGTCATATAATAAGCAGGCATTGAAAATAAGAGAAAAGGTTCTCGGTGTAAAACATCCCGACTATGCATATTCATTGAACAATATCGGTACGGTGTATGAAAATATTGGCGATTACCAGACAGCTTTGAAATATTATATGGAAGCATTGGAAATAAGAGGGATGACTCTTGGAACGGAACACCCTAGGTATGCAGTAACGCTTAACGATATTGGAGGCGTATATTTCGATATGGGTGATTACCAGAATGCTTTGAAATATTTTTTACAGGCATTAGAGATACGAAAGAAAACAATTGGCGAAGAACATCCGGAATACGCATCTTTGTTGAATGATATAGGCATTGTGTACAATGACATGGGCGATTACCAAAACGCTTTGAAATATTTAACTCAAGCACTTGAAATCCAAAAGAAAGTTTATGGTGAGGACCATCACGAATGTGCATCGACTTTGGGTAATATCGGCCTTGTGTACGATAATATGGGCGATTACCAGAATGCGTTGAAATATCAGATGCAGTCAATCGAAATAAAAAGAAAAAATTGGGGAGAAGATAATCTAAATTATGCTAGATCTTTGAACAACATAGGTATTGTGTACAATAATATGGGTGATAGTCAGAATGCTTTGAAATACTACAATCAATCGATGGAGACGATTAGGAAAATACAAGGCGAAGAACATCCCGATTATGCATCTTCTCAAAACAACATTGGTTCTGTTTATGACAAAATGGGTGACTACCAAAGCGCGATGAAGTATTACTCAAAGGCTTTGGAAATCCGGAAAAAAGTTCTTGGAGAGGAACACCCTCTATATGCGTTGACGATATATAATATTGGAAGGGCATATTTCGGTGAAGCAGACTATCCTAATGCCATTAAGGCAAATAAAGATGCATCGGATATATGTAAACGCAACTTAATCAGAAACTTTTCGTTCATGACGGCGCACGAGCGCGAAGCCTACTGGTCAGCAACGAACAAATATTTCTACAAGAACATAAATTATATGTATCATTTGCCCGATGACACGCTGGCAACATCAACTTCGTACGATGCAGAACTTATTACCAAAGGATTGCTTCTCGCTTCGGAAATAAATATGACAAATATTATAATGGAGAGCGGTGATTCAACCTTGATTTCCGACTACGAGAATCTAAAAACTATGCACCTGCAGTTGGATAAGGAACTTGAAAAACCGACTTCTGAACGAGTTGTCGATTGCGATTCGCTTAATGAGGAAATCCAGAAGGTTGAGAGACGCGTTGTAGAAAAGAGCAAGGAATTCGGTGATATTACCAATTTCATAAAGATCGACTGGAAGGAAGTTCAAAATTCACTCAAGCCAAACGATGTCGCAATAGAATTTTCCAACTTTACTGAAAACGATACGACAAAATTTGTCGCACTTGTGCTTACAAAAGGCATGGAAGCGCCTCTCTGTGTACCACTTTTCAATCAGTTTGAAATGCAAAAGTTGCAGCGGGGTATAGTTCCTGTAAAAACAGAAACATCAGCCGAAGATGAGAACCGTGGTGCAGCCACAGTAGTGGCAAAACGACAGGGCATCTACGAATCTACAGGACTTTACGACCTGCTTTGGAAGCCTCTGGAGAAATATTTCCCCGAAAATCCTCGCATCTACTTTGCCCCATCGGGAATGTTGCACCAGATTGCCGTTGAGTATGCACCAATCGACAAGGAAAAGACCATTTCGGACAAGTACGAAATCTATCGTATGTCATCTACACGCTTCCTGGCAATGGAATATATGCCGAAACCAATGAAAAATACTGTGCTTTATGGCGGTATCTACTACGACAGCGATACCACTACAATGAAACATGAAAGCGACAGGTATTCAACTCGCAGTGCAACAAACACAACAGCTGTTAGCATAAGCCGCAACGGAGACCGAGGAAGCCTCAGCTATCTGCCAGGCACCAAAACAGAGGTCGAAAACATTGTCGGCAAGATGAAGAAAAGGAAAATTTCTACAACCATCTTTGAGGGGTCTCAGGCAAACGAAGAATCGTTCAAGGCTTTGTCGGGCAAAGAAATCTCTACTCTGCACGTTGCAACGCACGGATTTTTCCTGCCTTCCGACGAAACGATGTCGGGCGATCAGTCGCTTATGCAGTCTGGTCTTTTGCTTTCGGGAGCAAACCTTGCTTGGCAAAATATGCCAGTTCCAGAAGGTGTTGAAGACGGCATCTTAACGGCCAAGGAAATCAGCTTTATGGACTTGCGCAAGACCGACTTGGTTGTACTTTCGGCTTGTCAGACTGCACTTGGCGAAATTACCGGTGAAGGTGTATTTGGTTTGCAGCGTGGCTTCAAAAAGGCCGGTGCTCGTACAATTATAATGAGCCTCTGGCCAGTAGATGACAATGCCACACTGCTGATGATGACCGAGTTCTACAACAACCTAACATCTGGAATGTCGAAACGAGAAGCCTTCCTTGCAGCACAAAACACGGTTAAGAAAACTAAGGGT
>JAFZRE010000014.1 GCA_017620015.1 Bacteroidales bacterium
AGGGCTACAATGCAAGCGGAAACTCGGTTTGGTCGGCAGTATGGAATTTCAGCACTCAGGATTGCCAGCAACCTACTGGCGAAACATCGGCTACGGCTTGCGGTTCGTACCTGTGGCACGGCACAACCTACACCGAATCGGGCAATTATACTATAACTGTTCCCCAGTCCAACGGTTGCGATTCTGTGTTGACCTTGCATTTAACAATCAACCATCCGCAGGCAGAAAATATCGAAGCAACTGCTTGCAGTTCCTACGAGTGGGACGGGCAAACTTACACCGAAAGCGGCACTTACGACAAGACTTTCACCGCTTCTAATGGTTGTGATTCAGTTGTTACCCTGCATCTGACTATCAACCATCCGCAGACTGGACTTGTAGAGGTCACCGCTTGCGATTCTTACGAATGGAATGGCGAAACCTATACCGAAAGTGGTACATACGACAAGACTTTCACTGCATCAAATGGTTGTGATTCTGTTGTCACCTTGCATTTGACAATAAACGAATCGCCAACACGCGATTTTACCGCAGTTGCTTGTGGCAGTTATTTGTGGAACAATCAAACATATACCGAATCTGGAAATTATGAGCAAACGATTTCATCCGACAGCGGTTGCGATTCTGTTGTTACCCTGCATCTGACTATCAACCATCCGCAGACAGAAAATATTGAAGCCTCGGCCTGCGATTCCTACGAATGGAATGGCGAAACCTACACCGAAAGCGGCACATACGACAAGACTTTCACCGCTTCAAATGGCTGTGATTCCGTTGTTACCTTGCATTTGACAATCAATCATCCGCAGACAGAACTTGTCGAAGCCACGGCTTGCAGTTCCTACGAATGGAATGGCGAAACCTATACCGAAAGTGGCACATACGACAAGACTTTCACCGCTTCAAATGGTTGCGACAGCATTGTAACACTGCATTTGACTATCAACCATCCGCAGACAGGGCTTGCAGAAGCCACGGCTTGCGATTCTTACGAATGGAACGGCGAAACCTACACCGAAAGCGGTACATACGAAAAGACTTTCACCGCTTCAAACGGTTGCGATTCGGTTGTTACATTGCAACTGACAATAAACGAATCCGTTCAATACAGTTTCACCGAAACCGCCACAAGCCCCTACACTTGGAACGGCACCGAGTACACCGAAACAGGCGACTATACGCAGAATTTCACGGCAGAAAACGGTTGTGATTCAATCGTTACACTTCACCTGAACATTCTGTCTGGCATTTCCGACATCGACAATTCCGCAATTACCATTTTCCCTAACCCAACCAGCGACATTCTCAACATAACATCCACGGAAACAATTTCCGAAATTGAGATTGTGAATGTGATGGGGCAGGTTGTTTACCGCAAGGAGATAAACGGAGAGAATGCGGTTTGCGATGTGGAAGGATTGACGGCAGGTGTTTATGTCGTGAGAATTTTCGGAACTGACACTAACTCTATCTTGGAACAGCGAAAGGTTGTAAAGAATTAAATTGGGATTGAAGACTTGGGATTTTAGATTTACGATTTGGCTGACAAGATGTAATGGGATTTACGATTGAATTATTAATCGTATCAGATAAAATTGGACGGTCACAACCCGTCCTTTTTTCTTCATCCCATTCGTTAATCCGTTATCCCCTTATCCCGCTATCCCGCACATCCTTCGTCCCTACAGGCGTTACGGGCACTACAGGCGTTACAGCCCCTAATCCTCATTTCGCCCCTACAGCCGTTAATCATCATTTTGGCACTACAGCCACTATTGCCCTTACATCCCCTACATCCTAATTTCCCTCCACTACTACCTCCACTAAAACCAACGCAGGTTATAAGGTATTCGTCCCTCATTCACTTGTACAGCAAAAAAATATGCCCAAGGGTATATGAAACTGGCTGAAAAAAATCTCCACCTTTAACCCCAACAAACCCACACAAAAAACCTGATACTTATCTCCCCTCGACATTCCCAACACACACCACCACAAGCAATATCGGGATGCCACACCCACAACACAACAACCCACACAGGGATGATGGTATGCCGATGTTGCTCACTCCACTTTCCTCTACTAATGTCGGGGAAGATTCATCAGTGTTTTCACCAACACTTTCCTACACTCAGGTAGTATTTTTTCGCCAGCCCTTGTGCATACCGCCATCACACTACACACTTGCGCTCCAGTGAGTGCTCGTTTGTGTGCGTGCTGTCTTTTTTTCTGCTGTAAACGCTCATTCAGTCCTCATCCGTGCTTTCCCTTGCCCCCAAACCCCTCTAAGGTAAATATTTAATAATGGGGGCAAGCCGCACTATATGTTTGTGCTCGCCTGCGGGTCACTCGGGCTAATCGGGGTGTCATAGTTTTTGCAGTTCTTGGTGCTTTTCCCACCCTTTTCAGCGGTTGTGTAGGTGTGTCGCTTCTTTCGTCCCTCTATCCGCTCCCCACCACCACAATTTAAAAACCCAAGCAAGAGCAGTCATTCTTTCACTCATTTCGTTCCGTGCCTACACTTCATTCACTCAATCATTCCTGCCCTTGCGAAAACCCCAAAAAGCACCTGCGAGGCAAAAAACTCCGCCACCCCTGCGTTTTCAAACGGAGTGCCCCAGAGCCCTCAATCACCCTCCGCAACAACCTAAGCAGTTCTTCGGGCTTCTTCTGTGCCACCCCCTCGTTCCGCTCGCGACGGCTCGCGCCTCTCACTGCGGCAGGCAGGTCAGTTTCTCCACTCCGTTACGCAAACTGCCCACCTGCCTCCGTTCGGCTCAAGGCTGTATAACCTGCGTTGTTTCCTCCACTACCTCCGCACCAAGCCCACCCACCACCCAATATAGCGGTTTGCAGTTGAATATCATTATGCCGTTAAATAACCCTAATCTCGTTAAAGCTGTTAAGGACACTATCATAATGTCAATATGCCGTTAAATCCTTATCTCGTTATCGTCGTTAAAATCGTCTCCAACCTTAATTGTCGTTACAGCCGTTATTGTCATTATTTTTTTATGTGTCATCATGTCCTTATGTCGTTAAATCCTAATCTCGTTATCGTCGTTAAATCGTCCCCAACCTTAATTGTCGTTATGGTCGTTACAGCCCCTAATATCATTCCGTCATTGCCTCACAACTTTTCACCTCTCGTTCATTTCGTTACGAAATCCGTACAAGGAAATTCGTAATACATTACATCCAAAATCAAAAACTAAAAGGAAACGGCAAAATTAGGTCGTTCCGCGCCCAAAAACAAGGTCAAGCCCTAAAGGGTGGCTGATAAAAAAATCTCCACACCTTCGGGTAGTATTTTTTTCTCGCCAATCTTGTTCTGTGCGCTCCACTTTCCCTTTTTATAACAGCCGTTCCTTTTGCATTTTTTCTTTTTTCAGAGTGTGATGTTGCTTGCGCGGCGTAGTGTGCCGTCGTAGTTCGTGCCGTGGTGCGACAAGCAACAGGGAGTTATCCCATTTTTCATCAGTACTAACCAAAAAATTTCAACAAAATGAAAAATTCACACATTCAGGTAAAAACCTATCAGGGCAATCAGCAGCCCAATGCAGTTTATGTTTTGTCACGCGGATTAAATTCGGGAAAACCTCTCGATGTCCCTTGTCCCAACTGTTATCAGATTCTCACGCCAGATCCCAGGCAGGCGAAAGCGGTTGCCCGTATTTTGTTTGAATCTGGAAACCTACGCCCACATCTCCATGGTTCGGTAATCGAGTTCGTCCGCATCGATGTCTATCGCTCCCAGTTCACCCAGCTCTGGGAAACTTTGGATGCCGAGCGTATCTCTGCGGTCACCGCCAAACTCGATGCCATTGATAAGTATCTGGCAAACCTCGCCGGCCAATTACAGAAAGTCAAGCAGCTCCGACACCATCTTGCCATCTCTGCCTTAATGCCGTAACCAATCGGCATTTTTTTCACAAAACAACAGGCATTTTGTTCTGTAGAAAAAAAATAGTTGATAAAAATCAAATATTTTTTTGACATATATCATATATGTATTATCTTTGCGACGGATAAGGTTCTGACGGGTATCACCTCCGTACCAAGTCCGTACCAAGTCCGTATTTTTGTCAATTAAAACCTTTATTATTTTTTTTATTGGAGGCAACATTAAAACCTTTTTATCATGGGAAAAATTAAACAAGGAATCCTAGGCGGATTTTCCGGCAAGGTCGGAACCGTCGTAGGTGGAGCGTGGAAGGGCATCGACTATATGAGGTCGCTTGCAACTTCTGTTTCGAATCCAAAAACCAGTGCACAGATGGCAGTTCGAACTAATTTCAGTACGATTGCCAGTATTATGTCAAAGGCCAACCTTCTGCTGAAAGAATCCAACTGGCGACAGGCAAAGAAGCAGTCTGCTTTTAATGCAGGTGTCCGCATCAACTACAAGAACGCCGTTGTCGATGGCGTAATCGACATGGAAAGGCTTTTATTCGGAGAGTTTTCATTGTCCGAGCTTACTGGTCTTGAAGCGGAATTTGTGCCTGATGGCACCGACTTAATCCTGAATGCCACTTGGACCAACGATGCAAACGATGAAACATCATTCGCCGATGACCAGGTAGCAGTTGCTATCGTCAAAGTTCCTGCCGATGGCGGTATGGACGATGTGATTATCGACTACCTCAACTACAAGCGAGAAGACGAGCAGCTTCGTATGTTCATCGGTCTGGTTGAGTCATTCACACCGGGCGACAAATTCTACGCCTATGTCGGTGTCGGTCGCAATCCGCGCAACCCGCGCGAGGTCATCAACATCCCTGCAAGGAATGTTATCAAGTTCCGCGCATCAAAGACTATCTAACAACCTGTAAATCTTAACTATATGGCTACGATTAGAAATGGTGTATTAGGTGGTTTCAATGGCAAGGTTGGTGATGTCATCGGACAAAACTACGCAGGTGTTTCTACAATGCGAGCAGTGCCCAAATATGTTAGCAACCCAAGAACTCCAGCACAGCAACGCCATCGCAGAAGGATGGCGCTTGCTGGTTCTTTTTTGTCCGCATTCAACAGAGGGCTTTCCTTCTCATCTTGGAACAAGAATGCAATCAAAAATTCATTTAACAACGCACTCCGTTACAATTTGAAGTATTTTGATTTGGACGAATCCGGCAAGTTATTAACCGATTTGTTTTCATTGAAATTGGGCGAATATGTTGGTGAGCCTCTGTTTAATGCCAAGATTTCTATTAACGACTTGGAAGAGGAGCAGGAGTATATTAGTGGAACATTGTCTTGGGACAACAAGATTGAAACGCCTTGGATGTCTCCAAATGATTCAATCATATTGTTTGCTGTTCAAGAAATATCCAAAGGCGATTACAAGCCATTGTTTTGTGATGTTCTGGACAACGAGAGGGGCAAAGGTTCTGCAAGCATAATGATTCCTTGCGGTCTTGATGTTGATACTGGTACAATCATTTATTTCACGGTTGCAGTTGTCGCGGAATGCATGGTCAGAACGGGGCACAATCCCCAGAAGCCATCGGAAGTAATAAAGATTCCGGCAAAGAACATCAGGAAAAATACAAGTATAACCATTCCTGCTCACAATATACCGGCTTTCAAGCCTGCAGGTAGTTTTGTAAAAGAGGTAAAACGAAATCATAATATTAACTAATAAAAATTATCATATCATGGGAAAGATTAAGAAAGGTATTCTGGGAGGTTTCTCAGGAAAAACCGGAACCGTAGTTGGTGGTTCTTGGAAAGGCATTGATTATATGCGTTCTCTGGCAACATCGGTTGCCAATCCAAAGACTAGCGCACAGGTAACTGTAAGGTCTAACTTCAAGACCCTAGTAGAAATTATGTCAAAGGTCAATCCAGTACTGAAGGCAAGCGACTGGAACCAGGCAAAGAAGCAATCTGCCTTCAATGCTGCAGTTCGCATCAATTACGACAATGCCATTGTTGACGATGCCATTGACTTCGAACGGCTATCTTTCGGGGAATTTACAAGGGCTGGTCTTACGGACCTTCACGCAGCTTTTGAGAATGACGAAACCAATTTCTCCCTAGACTTAACTTGGGTTAACGATGCCGATGGCAGTGTCTCATTTGCCGATGATATGGTTGTGGTTGTTATCGTTAGGACATCTGCAGATGGTAACTATGAAGAATCCACAATAAATTATCTCGATGCAAAGAGAGAAGACGAGCAGCTTCATATATCCATTGGACTGGTAGAATCGTTTGATGATGGCGATACCTTCTATGCCTATGTGGGAGCAGGTCACAATCCTAAGAAGCCGAAGGAAATCATCAACATTCCAGCGAAGAATGTTGTTAGGTTTAGTGCTGCGGCATCCCTGCGTAGAGCAGTCAATGCCGGACATTGATGTCAGACAATTTGCATCTCGGCCATAAATTATTTTGTTTTTTGCAGCCACTCATTTTTTGAGTGGCTTTTTTATTATCTTTGCGCAGTTGAATCAATATTTCAACGAGTTAATATCAGAAGTCAGCCACTGTTGTGGCTGGCTTTTTTTATTCATTGCGTTTCATATCATAAAAAAAATTCATCGAAATCCGTGGTGCGATTGTGGTGCGATTTACCAAAACAAAAATCGCAAGCACCTGATTTTTAGATACTTGCGATTTATATCCAGTTGCCCAATCAGGACTCGAACCCGAACTATCAGAGCCAGAATCTGGGATGCTACCATTACACCATTGGGCAATTTTGCGAGTGCAAAGGTACAACATTTTTTCTAATCATCAATCAAAAATTTTAAAAAATGTTTTAAAAATTATTTTTACGTCAACACCAAAAGACATATCATTGATATACTGCAAGTTAAGCTTCAACTTTGCTGGCATAACCTCGTCAATGTAAGTCTGCTCGGGATTGTCGGATTTAGCAAGAATGTCGTTTTCGTTGCGATACTCAATCGAAGCATAGTCGGTAATGCCCGGACGTACCGACAAAACCTTACGCTGTTCGTCGTTGTACATCTCCACGTACTTCGGTACTTCGGGACGGGGACCGACAAAACTCATATCGCCGACAAGAACATTTATCAGCTGCGGCAACTCGTCAATCTTGTACTTGCGAATGAAATAACCGACTTTCGTCACACGATTGTCCTTTGAGCCTACCGTTAGCAAGCCCTTTTTGTCAGAATCTGGACGCATAGAACGGAATTTCAGAATCTTAAAGTTGCGAAAGTCCTTACCCACCCTAACCTGCTTGTAAAAAACACCGCCACGCGAAGTCGTCGCTACCAGCAATGCCACAATCAGGAACAACGGCGACAACACCAAAAGTCCTAAAAATGAACAAAATATATCGAAAATACGCTTCATAACCATACCTATTATATTCTTATTCTTTTACGAGCAACCGCACGAACCATCAAATTTTGAGAAATCAGTCCCACCAACTGGCGAACCTGCTGGTTTATATCAGACATCTTTTCCTTGAAATCACTGTGTTTTATGGTAATGTCTATCTGCTGCTTGCCACCCAAAATCTCAATATACACATGCGACAGGTACTTCTTGTGGTCAAACCAGATATTTTCCTCGCCAAAATCCTTGAACATCTGCTTTACAAGCGACTCTATTGTAATGACATTCATCGAAATCAACTTTTCCTTCTTCCGCATTTCCAACCTCAAATCGTCAATGCTTTTCTTGAGTTTCTTTTCTATCTCCTGACGCACAATATCAACATTGCCAAGAAATTCCTGCATCTTATTATTTATGCTCAGAATAAAATCGCACGCATCATACATCGAGCATCTAAAATATATCGGTTTGTTCAAAACAATAGGCGACTTAACCCACAAGCTATAACAACTCCAATATGAATAAGTTTCTACGGCAAATGAAACATTAGACAAGATTACGGCCAAATATTTTGTTCCAAGTTTCAAGTTGGCATTTGGGATATTATTCCACATCAAGAAATTATACAACTCAACAAGAGTCGCTCTTTCCTGGCTCTTGCCTTCCATGAATTTAGAAGTGAAATCGTACAACTGATTAAAGACAATCTCCTTTTTAAGGTCTTCGTCAGTCGCACCCTTTTTCAGCATCTTGATGTAATCGTTTACCATATAGAACAAATTTCGAACACAAAAATACAAAAAAAGAGCCATATGCAAGCATACGGCTCCAAATATAAAAAGAACAATTTATTACCAGATTTTTGCCCATTCAGATTCAGGGATATACATAGCATCGCCTTCCTTGATTCCGAATGCCTTGTGGAAATCGTCAATACCGATAAGTTGTCCATTAACTCTCCACTTGCCGAGCGAATGAACATCTTCCTTTGTACGACGGATGATTTCCTCGTCGCGGATGTTGTTAGCCCAAACCTTTGCGTATGAGAGATAGAAGCGCTGTTCTGGAGTGAAACCGTTGATTGTCGGCTGTTCCTTGCCTTCAGAAGCTTTCTTGAAAGCATCGAACGAAATCTTCAAGCCTCCGTAGTCGGCAATGTTTTCACCAAGCGAATATTCGCCGTTTGCGTGCAGAGTGTCGATAACAACTATTGAGTTATACCTATCTATCAGCACTTTTGCCCTTTCGGTAAACTTGGCAGCATCTTCTTCTGTCCACCAGCAAGCAAGGTTTCCATCCTTGTCGAAGTTACGGCCTTGGTCATCGAATCCGTGAGTCATCTCATGTCCGATAACAACACCGATTGCACCATAGTTTACTGCATCGTCGGCATCCATATAGAAGAATGGTGGCTGAAGAATACCAGCAGGGAAACATATTTCGTTGGTGCTTGGGTTGTAATATGCATTTACTGTCTGCGGAGTCATACCCCACTCTTCCTTATCAACCGGCTTGCCAATCTTGCTAACCATGTCGTCGAACTCGAACTCGTTGCATCTTACAACATTAGCATAGTATGAATCTTCCTTCAACTGAAGCTTTGAATAATCTTTCCACTTGTCTGGATAACCGATTTTTACAGTGATAGCAGCCAGTTTTTCCAATGCCTTAGCCTTGGTTTCCTCACTCATCCAATCAAGATTCTTGATTCTTTCACCAAATGCCGAACGCAGATTTTCAACCAAAGTTACCATACGCTCCTTAGCCTCTGGCGGGAAATATTTCTGTACAAAGATTTCACCTACACATTCGCCAAGATTGCCGTTTACAACCCTAACAACACGTTTCCATCTGTCCTGCTGAACAGGAACGCCCGACAAAGTCTTGCCATAGAATTCAAAATTCTGCTTGTTGAGGTCTTCGCTCAAGAACGAAGCAGATGAATTTACAACATTCCACTTCAAATACTGTTTCAGGTTGTCAAGCGACTGCTTTGCAATTATATCGGAAACACCGGCCAAGAACAAAGGCTGGCATACATTGATATTTTCCTTCACCGTAACACCCTGGAGTTCGAAATATTTTGCAATGTCGAAGTTGGGCGACTTAGCAGCCATTTCTTCAACAGACATCTTGTTCGTTGTCTTAAACGGATCACGCTCCTCGACACTTCCCATCGAAACATTTGCGAGCTGGTTTTCGATTTCGAACACGCTCTTTGCAGCAGCCTTTGCATCTTCTTCTGAATAGCCAATCAAAGCGAACATCTTTCCAACATGCTCAACATACTGCTGGCGAACCAAGTCTTCCCTTTCGCCCTTGTCGGTGTAGTATTCCTTGTTTGCAAGACCAAGTCCACTCTGGTAGTACCAAGGAATATTAAGGTCACTATTAGCAGGATCGCTAGTTCCGAACAAGCCGAAGAAAGCGGAAACACCTTGACGATGCATCTTGGCAACCATGTCAACAATCTGAGCCTTGTCAGTCATCGCATCAATTTCCTCAAGCATAGGCTTTATAGGAGAAATACCGTCGGCATTGAGTTTTTCCTCGTCCATACCAAGATTGTACAGAGTGGCAATCTTCCATTCAACCGAATTTTCTTCGTTCTGCTGGTTTGCCAAGTCCTGGATTAAGGAATTAACCTTCTTATCGGTTTCCTCGCCGAGAATGTCGAACGAACCATAACGCGACTTATCGTTTGGCAAAGGATTGTTCTTCTGCCAACCACCAGTTGCGTAAGCGTAAAAATCAGCCGAAGCCGATACTGTGGTATCGAGGTCGGCCATGTTCAAAGCCTTGTCTTCCATACTTTGATTCTGATTAGAATTGCATGCAGTAAGACCGAATGCAAGTCCGCATGCCATTAGTTTAAATATAGATTTCATCGATAACAATTTTTTTGCAAAATTATTCCTTTTTTGCAATCGTTATCTTTGGTTCCTCGTGGTTTAACAATCTTTTAATATTCTTGCGATGAGTTACTATCAACAATATGGCTACAAGTATTGAAAATACGGTCATTGTAATGCTATGACCAGTCTCGCGGAATATGCCTAGCACATACACTACAATTGGGAAAGCCACAGCCGCCGACATCGACGAAACGGAAACTATTCTTGTTATCAGCACAACGATAATGAAAACGCCCAATGCTATCGCCGCCGACAACGGGTCAAGAGCAAGCACAAGTCCGAGCATCGATGCAACGCCCTTTCCGCCTTTGAATCCGGAGAAAATCGGGAAAATGTGTCCCACTATCGCCATCATACCAAACAGAAGCTGGTAAAGATAGTAGGCTTCGGAACCTTGTGCAACATAAACCGAACCTTCTGGCGATGCAAACTTGTTGAGTAGCATCACAAAGAACATTGTCGGCACGAAACTCTTTATCACATCGGTGATGAACACTGGTATCGCACATTTCCAGCCAAGTACGCGCAGAACATTGGTCGAACCAGCATTCTTGCTACCATGTTCGCGGATGTCGATTCCGTAGAACCATTTGCCGTACCACAATGCCGAACTGAATGAACCGATCAAATAAGCAGCGATTGCAAGTAATATTATTATAAGTATATTCATGTCTTAATGTTTTTTCTACTTCATCTTCTTTGTTCTGTCGAGATCGCGCTTGGTGTCGCGGTCCTTGATGTCCTCGCGCTTGTCGTGCAGTTTCTTACCGCGTGCCAACGCAATTTCCATCTTTGCGATTCCTGCCTCGTTGAGAAATAGCGACACTGGCACTATCGTCAAACCCTTCTCTGCGACCTTCTTCTGCAACTTGTTAAGTTCCCTACGGTTAAGCAATAATTTACGGTCACGCTTGGGGTCGTGGTTGTTGCATGTGCCGAGCGAATACTCAGAAATATGCACCGAGGTAACCCACAATTCATTCTCCTTGAAGACACAATACGAATCGGTGAAATTTATCTTGCCATCGCGAATCGACTTTATTTCGGTACCAGTAAGCACAATGCCAGCGGTATATTTTTCGATAAACTCAAACTTGAAAGATGCCTTTTTATTTTTATATTCTATCTTTTTCATTTTCAACAATCTAATCTACAAAAAATCCCATAATAATTCCGTCAATAGTCTGCGACACCGCCACACCCAGCACAATAACCAGCACAGACAGAATCATAAAAATTATTACCCTATCCTCGGCAACCTTCAGAAAATATATAGCCCCAAAATACATCAAGTACAAGCTGTAAGCAACCAATACCCAAAGAAAAAACAAACTTGGGAACACCGCCAGAACTGCGTACAACAGATAAAACGGAAGCATACATTCCATCAGGAAAAGCGACGACTTCCGATACTCGATGTTGCCATACATGCGGCAAATCCAATTTTCAAGAAAACTTACCAGGAAGTATGTCAGCGCTAACAACAACGTAATAACCACAGTATCGAGCAAGACAACAGGAAACCCTTCCTCCGGCATACGATTGAGCGCAGAACCGAACAATACGATTGCAAAAAATACCGCCATAAGCATTGGAAAAATCTTTCCATGCAAATCCTTGGCTGTCAACGACGAGAACTCGTACCGCTGCCAATAAATGCGCGGACTAACGAATATTTTCGCCATTTTTCCTATGACATTTTTTACAACCATACAATACTGCAAAATTTTGCAAAGATAATGCTTTTTCTGAAATATCGTAAATTTATGTTTTTAAGCAGATAATTGCAGATTCAACAAATATCATTTATATTTTCCTCTTCCCACAAAAAAGCACTATCTTTGCACTTTTAAAATTTTAAGTAAAAATGACAGAAAAAAGATTTAAACTGCTGAATAACATTACCGGATGGGTAGTATTCCTGGTAGCGGCAATCACTTACCTGCTTACTATCGAACCCACGGTAAGTTTTTGGGACTGCGGTGAATTCATTTCATCATCAAATAAAATGCAGATTGGCCACCCGCCTGGAGCACCTTTCTTCATGGTAATAGCACGATTCTTTGCAATGTTTGCTTCTGGTCCAGAACAGGTAGCCATGATGATAAACTCGATGTCGGCTTTGGCAAGCGCATTCACAATATTGTTCCTTTTCTGGACAATTACTTTCCTTGCAAAGCACCTAATTGCAAAGGATGGCAAATACAATGTCGGTAACACTATCGCAATATTGGCTTGCAGCACAATAGGCGCATTAGCATACACCTACTCCGACACCTTCTGGTTCTCGGCTGTCGAAGGTGAAGTTTACGCCTTCTCGTCGTTTTTCACGGCAATTGTATTCTGGGCAATAACCAAGTGGTACGACTCCGACATCGAAGACCCGACATCAAGGAGATGGATTCTGCTCATCGGACTTATGGAAGGTATGGCAATAGGTGTTCACCTGCTTAACCTGCTTACTCTCCCAGCAATCGCTTTTGTCGTTTACTACCGCAAATTCAAACCGCAGACAAGCGGACGCAGATTCTGGGGATTTATGCTTACTGGAATAGTATCGTTGCTCGCTATTGCAGTGATTATGTGGGGAATAATACCAGGTGTTGCTGTTGTCGCTTCAAAGTTCGAACTTCTGTTCACCAACACTTTCGGAGCTCCGTTCAACACAGGACTTATCGTTTGGACAATACTGACAATCGTCTGCTTGGTTCTCAGCATTTTCTTCACACAGAAGAGCGATAATGTCATTCTGAACACCATATTCCCGACATTGTCGATGATACTTACTGGAGCATTGCTCTTTACAGGGAATACTTTCGTCAACATTCTGGTAATCGCAGCAATGGTATTCTGCCTGATAAAGTTCATCGCCAAGAAGCACAGGTCGTTACTCAACACGGCAATGCTTTTCCTTACTATGATTATTATCGGCTACTCAAGTTACGCCATAATAATAATAAGGTCTAACGCCAACCCGCCGATGAACCAGAACAATCCCGAAGATATGTTCAACCTGCTCTCCTACCTCAACCGTGAACAGTACGGAGACCGTCCTCTGCTCTACGGACAGGATTTCAATGCACAGTTCGAGAAATACGAGAACACTACCGAAATCTACACCAAGCGTGGCGACAAGTATGTTTGCGTTGGGCATAGGTTTAAGCCAGTTTTCAAAGCTAACGGATGCAGGGTATTCCCGCGTATGTATAGTCGCGAAGCCGAACATATTTCGGTTTACAAGGACTTCGGCGGAATGAAAGCTTCTCAGAAGAAGCCGACAGGACTAAACAACATAAAGTTCTTCGTCAACTACCAGCTAAACTGGATGTACTGGCGCTATTTCCTGTGGAATTTCTCTGGAAGACAGAACGACATTCAGGGACACGGCAACACAATCCACGGCAACTGGATTACAGGTTTCGATGCTTGGGATAATGCTCGTCTCGGTGACCAGAGCCTCCTGCCAGAATACTTGAAGAACAACAAGGGACACAACCGCTACTTCATGCTTCCTTTGATACTCGGTCTCATCGGACTTATTTACCAACTCTGGAAGAACACAAAGGACTGGTGGATTGTTTCTTTGCTCTTCATTCTCACAGGTATAGCAATCGTTGTTTACCTCAACCAAACACCTATCCAGCCACGTGAACGTGACTACGCATACGCGGGGTCGTTCTATGCTTTTGCAATATGGATTGGACTTGGCGCAGCTGCAATCTATGAACTTTTCAAGAAGTTCACTCCGGGTGCAGTCGCAGGAATAGTTGCATTGCTGATTTGCGCTCCAGTACCTTATATCATGGCAGAACAAAACTGGGACGACCACGACAGAAGCAACCGCTATGCAGCACACGATTTTGCTCGCAACTATCTGGAAACCTGCGCACCAAACGCAATTCTGTTCACCCACGGCGACAACGATACCTTCCCAGTATGGTACGCTCAGGAAGTTGAAGGCATCAGACCCGATGTCAAGATTTGCTGTCTGCCCTACTTCGCTTCTGACTGGTACATCGACCAGATGAAGTGTGCAAGCTACGACGCAAAGCCTATGCCGCTGTCTATCGAACGCATCAAGTACGAGCCAAACACACGTGACCAGCTGATGATTGATTCGCGCCGCAAAGACAAAGGATTCATGCCTCTGCAGGAATTTATTGACTACATAAATGATGACAAGAATGTAGTAAAAACTGGAGATGATGCTTATTACCTATTTCCTTCGAAGAAATTCTCATTCAAGGCCGATCCGAAGAAAGTCATCGAATACGGCTGCGTATATCCAGGATTCTACAAGGATACTGCAGGGAAAACTGAAATCTACTTCGATACAGTTCTCAACATCGACCTCAATAGGGAATATCTGCTCAAGAACGAAATGATGATTCTTGACCTGCTGAACACCAACGACTGGGAACGTCCAATATACATCACATCGCTCGGTAGCCGTCACACGCTTAACTTGGATAACTACTTCCACAACGAAGGCTTTGCATACAGGCTCACCCCGATGAACAAGAAGGCAAAGGCTCCAGAAGGTGTTGCCAGCAGCGATATCAGCACTGATATAATGTACAATAACCTGATGAATGTTTACACTTGGGGCAACATCAACGACCCGAATGTATATATTGACCAGACCATACTTCGCACTACCAAGATTGTGAAGATAAGAAGCAATTTCGGCGAACTTGCAAAGGCACTTGTCAAGGAAGGCAAGACCGACAAGGTAAAGGAAGTTATGGCAAGGTGCGACTCGGTAATGCCGCCGGCAATGTATCCGGTTAGCTATTTCGACTGCGACTACACCGAAGGCTACTATCAGGCCGGTGAAGCCGAAACCGCCGACAGCATACTTGTAGCAGGAATAGAATCGGTTCTTACCGAACTCAACTACTACAAGTCGCTCGACAAGCAGACGCGAAACACCAATGCCCAGGAAATCCAGCTGAACATTGCAACCCTCGGCAGGATAGTTTCAATTTTCCAGAAGAACGAGCGCACAGAACTGTTCAACACATACTATTCACTATACGCAGAAAACGCAGAATGGTATGAGAACTTATAACTGCATTGCAATATTGATTTTAATGGTTTGCTGTACGATTTTATCGTGCAGCAAACCTATTAATACAATAGAAACACAAGTGCCAGAAGAAGATAAAATTCTGTGTTCCAACGGAGTAACAGCCACATTAAAGAACTTGACCGGACTTGACGGATGCTCGTGGGTGCTTGTGCTTGAGAACGGCAAAAAACTAGAGCCGACAAATCTCAAAAAATTCGACCACATAAAACTTGAAGACGGCAAACAAGTAATTGTCGAATACGAAACCAAGCCATTGGCTGCAAGTATATGTATGGTCGGAACAATAGTGGAAATCACTTGTATATCAGAAAAATAATGACTAAAAAGTAACTTTTTGCCATATTTTAGCCCCAAAATGACAAAAAATAGGTATTGTAAAAAATATTGAAAAATGATATTTTTGCAAGCGAAAATTAAAAAGTAGAAAATGTCACTTAATTCGTTTTTTTCGAGATTTAAACCTAAGGAAAACAAGTTCTTCCCGATGATAAATACAGTCGGTGACCTGTTGGCAAAAGCTGCAAAAATACAGGCCGAGCTTATAAAAAAGCCGACTTTTGAAGAAATGGAAGAAGACTACAAGCTTATCAAGGAATGCGAAACCCAGTCGGATACCGAAATTGCAAAGATTTACGAAGAATTGAACATTTCGTTCATCACACCTTTCGACCGCGAAGACATCCATAGCCTCTGCGAAACAGTTGACGACACGCTGGATTTCATAAATTCAACTTCAAAACGAATCCTTTTGTTCCGTCCTAAGCAAATTCCAGACGTTTCGGTACGGATGACCGAAATAATTAGCGAATGCTGCGAGGCAATAAACGTTTCTCTGCACGAACTCAAGACCGTCAACAAGAATCCGGATGTAGCACTCAAGCAGTGCGAACTTCTCCACGACCTAGAGCAGGAAGCCGATGAAATTTACGAGAACTTTGTAAAGAAACTTTTCGAGGAAGAAACAGACAACAAGGAAATCATAAAGAACAAGGAAATCGTACAGCACATGGAGCGAACCACCGACATGGCAAAGCACGTGGGCAAAATCATCAAGACTATAATCGTAAAATACGCATAACATGGGCTTTCTTATTACGATTATCATCTTAGCAATTATCTTCGACTTCATAAATGGATTTCACGATGCAGCCAACTCGATAGCCACTGTGGTATCGACAAGGGTGCTCTCCCCTACCCAAGCCGTAATCTGGTCGGCATTCTTCAACTTTGTTGCATTCTTCATCGCCGAATACCTGCTGGGATTCAACATAGCCAACACAGTACAGAAAACCGTAGAGGAAGCATACGTAACAATGCCTCTGCTAATTTCAGGTCTGGTTGCGGCAATAACATGGAGCCTCATTACCTGGTGGAAAGGAATACCATCAAGTTCGTCGCACACGCTGATTGGCGGACTTACAGGTGCCGCCATAGCCGCCAAAGGC
Organism: Bacteroidales bacterium; assembly: GCA_017620015.1. Lineage (GTDB taxonomy): Bacteria > Bacteroidota > Bacteroidia > Bacteroidales > ML635J-15 > Bact-19. The sequence goes on from JAFZRE010000014.1 coordinate 16,767, forward strand.
TGGGAAGCTGTACACTGGTCAACAGTAGGTTACATTGCAATGTTCATATTCTTTGCACCGCTTATCGGTTTCATTGCTGGAAACCTTATAACAATACTTCTGTACTGGATTGCAAGAAAAGCAAAGCCACACAGAGCCGACAAATGGTTCAAGAGATTACAACTTTTGTCGTCGGCTTGCTTGAGCATAGGTCACGGACTTAACGACTCGCAGAAGGAAATCGGTCTGATTGCCTGCGCAATGGTAGCCTACGGCTCGCAATATGGCTTCGACGGACTTAGCAAATGGCTTCTGCCCGACACAATAACAAATGCCGGCACAAACGCCAACCTTACAGGTGCACCAAGCTGGATTCCCATCGTCTGCATAACCGCAATAGCAATAGGCACAATGTCGGGCGGATGGAAAATTATAAAGACTATGGGCAACCGCATCACAAAGATAACTCCAGTGGAAGGCTTCTGCTCGCAAACGGCAGGTGCAATAACGCTTTTCATCACACAGCATTTAGGCGTTCCAGTAAGCACCACACACGTAATTTCGGGAAGCATCATGGGCGTAGGCTCAATCAAACGTCTCTCGGCAGTGCGCTGGGGCGTTACGCTTGACCTTATTATCGCATGGATTATAACAATCCCCATCAGCGCAGCAATCGGTATGGTTACATACTATCTGATGGCGATATTTATGTAGAAATCTATTTATAACTAAATCATCAACTTCAAAACATCCTCATTAGTAATGCCGAGGAAATAATCCTCCGCATTTACTTTTGCAAGTTTTTCCGATATTGCCTTTTCTTCGTGTGGCAAACCAACCAGCAATCCTTCAAAATCCGAAACATCCTTCTTTGCAAAGAAATCACCATAAATCTTGATTCCCGCAATAGTACCCTTCTCTATATTCAAATGAATTTCAAAATTTCCACCTGCTGTCCTTATCATCTTCGAATACGAATATTTAGGTGAATGTCCAAAATTCCAGTCCCAAGTCGAATACTTTTCATCACGAAGCTTTGTTATTGCAGCAATATCTTCGTCAGAAAATTCATAAATTTGACAATTGGGCTTTGTATCCATGATATGCTTCATTATCAAATCGCTAAACTGCAAAACAGTAAGCGGTTGTTTCAGATGTTCGCTGATATTTGTCACACGCTTGCGCACCGATTTCACTGCCTTGTCCTCAAACTTCAACGGATTAACTTTCAGAGCATTTGACATATCAGTCATTGCCGTATCAAAAAGCAAAGTACCATGATGCAACATACGTCCGTTGCTCACACATTGCGCATTGCCCGAAAATTTACGGCCGTCAATCATAAGGTCGTTGCGACCTTCGAAACGAGCATCAACGCCAAGACCGTTAAGCACTTCGAGTATAGGCTGCGTAAAAGTTCGGAAATTTCCAATACTATTGCTTTCACAAAAAGTAAAGTTCAAGTTCTGCAAATCGTGGAACACAGCCCCTCCTCCTGTGAGACGGCGAACCACCTTAATTCCTTTTTCCTTGACAAAATCGAGATTTATCTCGGCAAGCGAATTCTGGAATCGCCCCACAATAATCGCCGGCTCGTTGCGCCATAGCATAAAAATATCTTCAGAAAAATGAGTAAAAACATATTCCTCAACCGCCATATTGAAATAGGCATCGTTAGAAGTGTTGAATATACAAAGCATAAGACAATTTTTACGCAAAAGTAAACAAAATTCGAACAAACACAAGTACCAAAGTTCAAAAATTATTTTTCATCCATCATCTAACTCTTTATAACTCAGCACGACAAAGCCACATTTTAAAATTTTAAACATTTTTTGAAATAAATTTTGTCAGTTCCAAAATTTAACGTACCTTTGCAACCGCAAAAACGACTGGTACCTTAGCTCAGTTGGTAGAGCACAGGACTGAAAATCCTGGTGTCCCTGGTTCAATTCCAGGAGGTACCACAAAAAGAGTTCGGAAATCCGAACTCTTTTGTTTTTAATGACTTACACATTCTATATAACATGAAATTGGCACTCATATACCTTATAATAATAAATATCATCGCAGACATTTTGTTCTGTACCGACAAGCACAGGGCAAAAAAGGACAAACGACGTGTCCCAGAATCAATACTTCACCTGTTTGAACTCATAGGTGCAATATTTACAATAATTCCGCTAATGTTCATAATCAGGCACAAGAACCAGAAATGGTCGTACAAGATAGTAAGTTTCATAATACTTGCATTGTGGATATTTTTTATTGCTGTTGCGCTCTATCGCTTAAACTAAATGATTAAATTTGCCGTCCAAATAATAAACTTGACTTTTTCAAGTTATATGTTCGGGAAAATATTTGAATGAAAGTAGTAAAGTACATATCAATATTACTGATTGTCACGTTAATAGCGGCAACCGCAACGGCACAGGAAAAGAAACTGCGCCGCGCCGACGAGAGCTTCGAAGCCGAAGAATACTACAAGGCAATGGAAGAATACACCGCTATCTTGAAGAAAATCAAGAACAAGAACGACAAGATTGAAATCTACTACAAGATTGGCGAATGCTACTATATGTCGGGATACTACAAGAAAGCTCGCTCCCCATACAAGCGTGCTGCCAAGTCGAAAGGCTATGAAGTGCCAGCCAAAAACCGCCTTGCTGAAATAGAAATCCAGGAAGACAATTTCGAAGCTGCACTAGAATTATACAACCAAGTATTAGAAATAAAGCCCAACGACACCATTGCACGCAAAGGCATAGAGTCGGCAAACTGGGCTATCGAGCAGACAAAGAAGCCAACCCGCTGGGTTATCGAAAAGGCCAAGCACCTTAACTCCAAGGCCAACGACTTCTGCCCCAGCATCGATGAAAAAGACGGGTTCGACCACATTTATTTCAGTTCTACGCGCGAAGAATCCAAGGGCAAGAAACTCAGCGGAATCACAGGCACTAAGTTTTCCGACCTCTTCGTTACCAAACTCGACAGACACGGCAAGTGGGAAGACGTAACCGCACTCGACTCGCTAAATACACGCTTCGATGAAGGTTCTCCTTGTATTTTCGACCAGGGACGCAAATTCTACTATACTTCTTGCATCGCAGAAAAAGGCAAGAATACTGGTTGCCAAATATATGAAGCACAAAAGGTTGAAGGAGAATGGATGAACCCGGCAAACCTCGGAATAGTTTCCGACTCGCTATCGATTGGTCACCCGACGGTATCTCCCGATGGAAGCATAATCTACTTCTCTGCCCGTCTCGACGGTGGATATGGTGGTGCCGACCTGTGGTACTCTGAAAAAGCGGGTTCGGAATGGACAAAGCCCAAGAACATGGGTCCTGCCATAAATTCCGCAGGAGACGAACTTTTCCCATACATGCGAAACGACACCACATTGTTCTATTCAAGCACCAAACATCCGACAATGGGCGGTCTCGACATATTTGTTGCCTACAAGGATGAAAACGAACGCTGGCACTCACAGAACATGGGCTATCCATTCAGCAGCAACGGCAATGACTTCGGAATCTACTACTACAAGAACGAAAACAAAGGTTATTTCACATCTGACCGCAAAGGTTCCAAGGGCGAAGACATATATTTCTTCGAGATGCCACCTCTGGAATTCAAACTTAAAGGCACTGTTCACGATGCCGACACCAAGGCTCTCATCGATTCAAGTCTCGTAACCCTCTATGGCAGCGACGGTTCAATGTTCCGCGATACTATAATCGTTGCAAACAAGAAAGAAACTTTTGGGTTCAAGCTGAAAGCAAAAACCGACTATGTCTTCGTTGTCACCAAGGATGGATATTTCAACGGAAGGTCAAGGTTCTCAACCGATTCGCTCGAGTTCAACAAGACTTTCGAATACGACATACTTCTTGAAACACTCAACAAGACTATTGAAATACCGAACATCGAATTTGCATTCGGACGCTGGGAACTTACCGAACCATCAAAGGCAATCCTCGACAGCACAATCCGCATAATGGTCGAAAATCCAAACATTGTAATTGAACTTTCGGCACACACCGATATGGTTGGTTCCGACCAGAGCAATATGGAACTTAGCCAGAAACGTGCAAATTCGGTTACCTCCTATTTCGAATCGAAAGGTATTCCAGCAGCTCGAATGGTTGCAAAAGGCTATGGCGAAAGCAAGCCAAAGGTCATAACCAAATACGACCCCACCTACCCTTTCTTGCCCAAAGGCTCGGTGTTGAACGAAAGTTTCATAAACTCACTTACCAAGGACCAACAAGAAGTCGCCAACCAGCAAAACCGTAGAATCGAAATGAGAGTTCTGTCGAACGACTATGTACCAAGTCTGGATTAAAATTGAGTTCTACAACAACAATTACCCAAAAATATTTTAACTTTGTATCATAGTTGCTTCAAAAGGAAAGCATATTGATACTGAATTTAATTAATTGTATATGAAAGGCTTAACAAAACTAATGTTCGTTATGATTAGCGGAAGTTTAATCGTGTCTTCGTGCACGGAAAAGAAAGAAGAAACAAAAACTATTGAAGAACAAGAATTCCAATGGCAAATTGACCAGTTCGACGACATCAAGGTAATGCGCTACCAGGTGCCCGACTGGGACTCGTTGACTTTGCAACAGAAACAGTTCGTATATTATCTGGCCGAAGCCACCTACTGGGGACGCGACATCCTCTACGACCAGTTTTTCAAGTACAACCTTATGATTCGCAACACTTTGGAAGGCATTTACACCACCTACGAAGGCGACAAGGAATGCGACGACTGGAAAAACTTCGAGATATATCTTAAGAAGGTATGGTTCGCAAACGGCATCCATCACCACTATTCCAACGACAAATTCACGCCGATGTTCTCAGAAGAATACTTCAGGAATCTGCTTGAACAGTCGAAGGACGGCTACATTGCTCTCAACTACACCGAAGGCATGGACAAGAACGAGTTTACAGACCTGCTCTGCGACATAATATTCAATCCAGACAAATACCAGAGCAAGAACAATACTGCCGAGGGCGTTGACATCATCGCGCAGTCATGCAACAACTTCTACGAGAACCTTACCGCAAAGGAAGTCGAAGACTACTATAACAAGATGCAGGTTCCCGACACCGCAAGACCAATTTCGAAAGGTCTGAACTCGAAACTGATAAAGACTGCCGATGGCGGAAATATTGTGGAACGCACCTACAAGATTGGCGGTATGTATAGCGAAACCATCGAAAAGATTGTCGAGAACCTTGAAAAGGCAATCGAATTTGCTGAAAGCGATGTTCAGAAAGCAGAACTTCGCAAGTTGATTGAATACTATAATACCGGTGACCTCACAACCTGGGACGAATACAATGTGATGTGGGCAGAAAATACCGACCCGCGCGTTGACTACGTAAACGGCTTCATCGAAAACTACGGCGACCCTCTGGGACTTAAAGCTACCTGGGAAGCAATTGTTGACTTCAAGGACATCGAGGCAACCAAGATGACCAAGCTCATCAGCGAAAACGCACAGTGGTTCGAGGACAACAGCCCTGTTGACAAGCGTTTCAAGAAGGAAAAGGTAAAGGGTGTTTCGGCAAAAGCTATCAATGTTGTTGCACTCGGTGGCGACTGCTTCCCTGCCCCGCCAATCGGAATCAACCTGCCTAACGCCGACTGGATTCGCAAGGACCACGGCTCGAAGTCGGTAACAATTACCAACCTCACCTACGCCTACGACCAGGCAGCTTTGCAGCGCGGAGGAAGCCTTGAGGAATTTGCTGCCAGCGAAGAGGAAATTGCAAGGGCTAAGAAGTACAGCTCTGTAACCGACAACCTTCACACCGACCTTCACGAATGCCTTGGACACGGTAGCGGTCAGCTTTTGCCCGACACCGACCCAAATGCGCTCAAGGAACATTCATCGACATTGGAAGAAGCTCGTGCCGACCTCTTCGGTCTTTACTACCTTGCCGACGACAAGATGGTTGAACTCGGACTTTTGCCCGACAAGGAAGCATATAAGGCTGAATATGACGGCTATATCCGCAACGGACTTATCACTCAGTTGACCCGCATACTCGAAGGCAAGAACATCGAGGAAGCCCACATGCGCAACCGTGCGCTCATTTCGCGCTGGTGCTACGAAAACGGCAAGGACGACAATGTGATTGAAATGTTCAAGAAGGACGGGAAAACATACGTTAAGATTAACGACTACAAGAAGTTGCGTGAACTCTTTGGAACTTTGCTTGCCGAAATTCAGCGAATAAAGTCGGAAGGCGACTATGCAGCAGGTGCAGCAATGGTAGAGAAATATGCCGTGAAGGTTGACCCCGAATTGCACAAGGAAGTGCTTGAACGCTACCGTGCATTGAATCTTGCACCATACGGAGGCTTTGTAAATCCGAAGCTTACGCAGGTATTCGACGACAAGGGCAACTTAAAGGACATTGAAATCTCCTACCCCGACAACTTTGCAGAACAGATGCTTTGGTTGAGTAAGAACTATTCGATAAAGCCGAAGTTCTAAAAACATAATAAGAAACAAAACGTGGTTCGTCATCCTGAACTTGTTTCAGGATCTGGAACCACGTTTTTTTTGCAACGTTGTTTGTCAGATTTGCAACCTTTAGCTCGCTGCTTAATGCAGCAATCTGACAAAACCGAATATGAGCATTTGCAATGCATTTCTCAACAACCTTTTGTCGTACCAACTATATTCAGTACCTTTGCATCCTCAAAATTACAACAATGACAAAACTCATAATATTCGACCTCGACGGCACACTGCTCAACACCATCGGTGACCTTACAAACGCCTGCAACTACGTATTGCAGCAACACGGTTTTCCGCTTCACACACACGACGAATACCGCTATTTTATCGGTTCTGGAATACGCAGGCTCATAAGGCTTGCCTTGCCCGAAGAATACCGTGCCGACGACGATTTCTGCCGCCGGATATTAGATGAGTTCATCGTCCGCTACAACGAACACCTGCACGAAGAAACCTGTCCCTACGAAGGCATAATTACACTGCTGAAACAACTGAATGCAAAAGGGATAAACATAGCAGTGGCATCTAACAAATATCAGGAAGGCGTCGATGCCGTTGTAAACTTTTACTTCCCCGACATCAAGTTTGTAGCGACTATTGGCACAGGACCGGAAGTTCCCACAAAACCCGACCCGACTATTGTAAACAAGATTATAGAAATATGTCCCGCCGAGAAAAACGAAATCCTGTATCTCGGCGATTCCAACGTCGATATGGTAACTGCAAAAAATGCAGGACTTACCGCCATCGGCGTACTTTGGGGATTTAGAACGAAGAAGGAACTTATTGAATCGGGAGCGGACATTACAATTGAAAAGCCCGAAGATATTTGGCGTTATATATAACAATAATCCCCAAAATGTCATTCCACAAAGCAGAACGAACCAACTAAGGAACGTGTTGTGTGAGTTCGCTTATGCGGAATCTCCTTTAAAAACGCATTCTACTACTAATTAAGAGATTCCGCATAGCCGAACATTACAACGCTCCACATTCTGTATCGCGTGTACGTTCAGGCTTGCGGAATGACGGTTCAATATCCAACAACAAAAATGGCGGTTGCAAAGCAATCGCCATTTTTGTTGCTATAAAACGGAATACAATTATTGAATTGCAATCTGCCGTGTTGCAGGAGCCTTGTTGACGACTTCCTTCTTTGGCAAGTCGATGTTCAGGACACCGTGTTCCATTTTTGCGCCAATCTTTTCAATTTCAACATCTTCGGGGATTACAAAACTCTGCGAGTACGAAGCGTATGAGAACTCACGGCGCAACCAAGTTCCGTGCTTTTCGTCCTTGTCGTTTTTCTCCTCTTTCTTGTCGTTCTTCTCCAGTGAGATTACGAGTTCGTTGTTCTCGTTGATACTCAACTTAAAGTCATCCTTTGTCATACCTGGTGCGGCAATCTGGATGTCGTAATTCTTTTCGGTTTCCTTGATGTTTACCGCAGGTGTTGCGAACTGCCTGCTGACAGGAACGCCCATAAAATCATCGCTGAAGAAGTCTTCGAAAATTGACGGAAGCCATACATTCTGGTTTCTTCTTGAATTTCTAACTGATGGTAACATAATTAAAACCTCCAATAATTTAGTTAATTTTCTTTGTTTCGCCTGCCACTTTTGCAGGTTCGATTGCGTATATAACAAAGGATATACCAACGCCACTAAACCACATAAACCACTGACACCAAGTCAGTTATATAAGACATTTTTGCAGATTCAGATTGCTTCATATGACAAAATAGCAGATATTTAGATATAATAGTAGCGGGGCAATTATTGCTCCGCTACTATTAATTATTTATTGTCAATTTGCGGACGTTGCTCGCAACGTCGCTACAATTGTCCATTATAAATTGTCAATTATCAATTGTTCTTTATGTATTCGTCTATCGCCTTTGCAGCCGTCTTTCCTGCTCCCATTGCAAGAATTACCGTTGCTGCACCGCTAACGGCATCACCACCAGCGAAAACGCCCTTGCGCGAAGTTGCACCCTTGTCGTCGGCAACTATGCAATCCCAGCGATTTGTGTCAAGACCGGGCGTTGTTGACGAAATCAGCGGATTCGGTGATGTTCCAATCGACATTATAACCATATCGGCATCAATCAGGAATTCGGAACCAGGGATAACCTCGGGACGTCTTCTGCCAGAGTCATCGGGTTCACCAAGACGCATACGCACACATTTCATTGCCTTTACCCACGAGTTTTCATCACCGACAATCTCAACAGGATTGCAAAGCAAGTCGAAGATTATGCCTTCCTCCTTTGCGTGATGAACCTCCTCTGCCCTTGCAGGCAATTCTTCCTCGGAACGACGATAAACTATATGTACCTCTGCACCAAGACGTAATGCTGTACGTGCTGCATCCATAGCAACATTTCCCCCACCTACAACGGCAACCTTCTTACCAACATAATTCGGAGTCTCGTAGCCTTCCTTGTATGCGAAAAGCAAATTGTTACGAGTAAGGAATTCGTTTGCCGAAACTACACCACAGAGATTTTCGCCAGGAATTTTCATAAAATTCGGCAAACCGGCACCAGAACCTATGAAAACAGCCTCAAAATGCTCCTTGTCCATAAGTTCGTCAATCGAAATCGAACGTCCTATAATGACATTCTTCTCGAACTTAGCACCGAGTTTCTTCAAATTCTCAACCTCGTGCTTTACAACGGTATGCTTTGGCAGACGGAACGACGGAATGCCATACACAAGTACGCCTCCATATTCGTGCAAAGCCTCAAAAATAGTAACCTCGTAGCCCATAGTAAGAAGTTCCTTTGCACAGGTAAGTCCCGAAGGTCCGCTTCCGATTACAGCAACCTTATGTCCATTCTTTTCGACCTTTACGCCAAAATCAAAGTTGTTTTCACGAGCCCAGTCGCCGACAAAACGCTCCAACTTGCCAATTGCAATAGGTTCGCCCTTTATTCCGAGAATACACTTGCCCTCGCACTGTGTTTCCTGCGGACAAACACGACCACATACAGCCGGCAATGCCGAATCCTCGTTGATTATCCTTGCTGCCTCGGCAAAATTGCCTTCGGCAACCATTCCGATAAAATCTGGAATCTTAATAGATACCGGGCAACCCGAAACGCACATCGGTTTCTTACAACGGCGGCAACGCTGAGCCTCAATCATTGCTTCCTCAGCATTGTAACCAAGGCAAACCTCGTCGAAGTTGGTTGCACGAACCTTTGCATCCTGTTCGCGGACAGGAACTCGCTTACTGGCATCACGCGGCTCATCGACGATACCACCGATATGGCACTTGTGACCTTCAGCCTTCTCCTCGGCTTCGAGTTGCTTGTGACCTTCGACATTGTTATACATAGCCTGACGCTTCATGCCTTCGTCAAAATCAACGAGTGAAGCATCAAATTCCGGTCCATCGACGCATGTGAACTTAGTCTTGCCGCCAACGGTAACACGGCAAGCACCGCACATTCCTGTGCCATCGACCATAAGAGAATTAAGGCTTACAGTACACTTGATGCCAAGTTGCTGACAAAGTTTTGAAACGAACTTCATCATTATCATAGGTCCTATGGCTACAACCTCGTCGTATTTCTTGCCAGACTCCACAAGGCTTTTCAACACATCGGTAACGAGACCTTTATATTCAGATGTTCCATCTTCGGTCACCGAGTAGAGTTTTCCAGCCATCGAGCTAAGTTCCTTCTCGTATATGAGCATCGACTTTGTCTTTGCGCCTATTATTACATCGCAGTCGATACCTTGTTCGTGCATCCACTTTACCTGTGGGAAAATCGGCGCAATACCGACACCGCCACCGACAAAGGCTACACGATAGTCTTTCAGCTTATCTTTCGGTATATGAACAAGTTCCGATGGACGACCAAGCGGACCAACCACATCGCAGAAGCAGTCGCCGACATTGTAGGTTGCCATCTGTCGTGTTGACTTACCAACAACCTTGAAAACAATTGTCACAGTACCAGCCTTTGCATCGTTATCGCTGACAGTCAAGGGTATTCGTTCGCCCTTTTCATCCATTTTAACAATTAGGAACTGACCGGGCAAAGCCGATTCTGCAATTCTTGGAGCCAGTACGTCGAATAGTACCGTGTCGTTTGTTAGGTCAACTTTCTTTAAAATCTTATACATATACCAAATAGTTTTTATGTTTCTAAGTTTCTATGGCTAACGCCGTTTCTAAGTTTTATGGGCTACGCCCGTTTCAATGTTTCAAGTTTCTAAGTTTCTGGTTTAAAGTTCAATGTTTAAGGTTTAAGGTTCAACGATTTGATGATTTTGTAGCGACGTGGCACGCCGCGTCGCCACTATTATCAATTATCCATTGTCAATTATCAATTGTTAATTGTCCATTATCCATTTATTTTCGTAATTCAAAGTTTGCGCCCAAATAAACCTTTCTAACCTGCGGGTCGTTGCTTAAATCTTCGGCAGTACCGCTCTTCAGGATTCCACCTTCGAACAACAGATACGCACGGTCGGTAATCGCCAAAGTCTCGTGAACATTATGGTCGGTTATCAACACACCGATATTCCTGTTTTTCAAATGCATAACGATTGTCTGAATATCGTCCACTGCAATCGGGTCAACGCCAGCAAAAGGCTCGTCCAACAGAATGAATTTTGGGTCGATTGCCAAGGCACGTGCAATTTCGGTACGACGACGTTCGCCACCAGACAACTGGAAGCCCTTGCTCTTGCGGATATGTTTCAGGCTGAATTCTTCCAAAAGCTGTTCGGTCATTTCGTTACGAGCCTTGCGATTTAGGTCGCGACGGAATTCCAAAATGGACTTTATGTTGTCCTCGACCGACATTTTCTGGAAAACGGACTCTTCCTGTGCCAGATAACCAATACCCAAACGAGCTCTCTTATAAATCGGAAGTTTAGTTATTTCTTTATCATCCAAGAAAATGCGTCCGCTATTCGGCTTTATCAAGCCTACAATCATATAGAAAGTTGTTGTTTTGCCTGCTCCATTTGGTCCAAGCAAACCGACAATCTCGCCCTGGTTGACTTCAACATCAACACCCTTTACAACGGTTCGCTTGCCGTATTGCTTGATTAACTGTTCTGTATAAAGCCGCATCGGTTAAAAAATTTTGGCACGCAAATTTAATAAAATCCACTTATTTTTCATTCTGATATTTCAACAATTTTACATTTTCGCCATCAAAAACCGCATACGAAAAATTGAACAGCCAGTCGCCGATATTAGTAAACAACGACTTGTCATTTAACGCATACTGGTACGGAATGTGGCGATGTCCGAAGACAAAATAGTCAACATGCTTTTTTTCAAGCACTTCGCGCGAATACATTACAAGAAATTCCTTTTCGTAGTCGGGAGTTTCTGGCAAGTCGTGTTTCAAGCGGCTACGATGCGAACACCACAATGCCAAACGGCAGCCCCAGTCAGGATGTATCCACTTGAACATAAACTGGAAAAACTTGTTGTGAAACATCCACTTCATCATATTGTACTTGCGGTCGTACTTGCCAAGTCCATCACCATGAGCAATGTAGAGTATTTTTCCACCTATTTCACGTTCCTCTGGGACTACATGCAATTCGGCACCTATTTCCTTTGGCAGATAGTCGAACACCCACATGTCGTGATTGCCAGTGAAATACTTGATTTTCACGCCAGCATTAGAAAGTTCGCGCAATTTGGCCAGCACCGACACGAATCCACGCGGAACAACGTAAGTATATTCAAACCAGAAATCAAAAATATCGCCCAAAAGATACAATTCCGAAGCATCGCTTTTTATAGTATCTAGCCATTCAATAAAAAGATTTTCACGGCTTTCGGAAGAAAGTTTGCTATCTACGCCGAAATGCGCATCGGAAACGAAATATATCTTAGTGCGTTCCAATTTGTTACTTTAAAATTTGCATTGCAAAAGTAAGAAAATTGTCAAATATTTCAAAAAACTAACTATACAAAAAAATCCACAAGCTCATCGCCTGCGGATTCCGTATTAATAACCACAAAACATTTACTTTATAATAATGTCGTGCTCCATGCGTGCCTGAATGCCAGTTGTTTCGGCAATTCTCTTGGCGTTCTGGTAGTAGATGTAGTTTTCTCCAAGTTCACTCTTCATAATTCTGGTCGAAATATCAAACTGTTCGGCCAATTCTTCGAACCATTCCTTCTTTGCAGGATACTCAACAATCTTGTAGTCAGGAATATTTGCCAATTCAACAGCCTTCTTTACTGCATCGTTAAGGCTACCGAGTTCGTCAACAAGACCGATTTCAATTGCATCGGCACCAGCCCAAACGCGGCCCTGTCCTATCGAATCGACCAAAGCCTTTTCGCTCAAAACATGACCTTCGGCTCCCTTACCCTTACGTCCGTCGAAAACCCTTGTAAGGAAAGTATCGTAGAAGTCCTCGATTGACTGTTGTACATAGTTAAACTCCATTTCGGTAACAGGACGCATAGTGCTTCCAAAATCAGCGTGAGCGTTAGTGCATACGGTGTCGATTGTAAGACCAATCTTGTCGGTTACAAGTCCTTGCAAGTTCGGGAACATTCCGAAAACGCCAATCGAACCAGTCAAAGTTGTAGGCTGGGCATAGATGTAGTCGGCTGAGCAGGAAATGTAGTATCCGCCCGAAGCAGCAAGGTTACCCATAGAAACTACTACTGGCTTTCCTGCCTGCTTAACCTTTTGGATTTCACGCCACATAACTTCCGAAGCAAGTCCCGAGCCACCAGGAGAGTTGACGCGCAGAACTACTGCCTTAACATCATCGTTTTCACGAATCTTACGGAGTTCCTCAGCAATTTTGTCGCCACCCATCTGACCTTTACCACCGTTGCCATCAACTATTTCGCCTTCGGCAAACAAAACGGCAACTTCGTTCTTCGACTTGTTTTCCTTTACACCAGGAACACTTGCCTTTGCATATTTTTCAAGGTCGATGAACATATCCTTGTCCTTACCGTCGAATCCCGACTTAGCCTTGAGTTCGTCGATAACCTCATCGTAATACTTTACTGCATCTGCGAACTTCAAGGTAACTGCATCCTGAGCCTTACGCAACGAAAGGCTGTCGGCATACATATTAAGGTCTTCGACCGAAATTCCACGAGCTTCGGAAATGCCTTTGCAAACCTTTCCCCAGATAGAATTCAGGAGAACGCTATACTGCTTGCGGTTTGCAGGACTCATCTTGTCGCAAATGTAAGGTTCCACAGCCGACTTGAACTGTCCGTGGCGGAAAACCTGCATTTCAACGCCAAGTTTCTCGAGTACATTCTTGTAGAACATTATCTGCGAGCACATACCCTGCCACGACATTCCGCCCTGCGGGTTTACATAAACCTCATCGGCAACGGATGCCAAGTAGTAGCCAAACTGCGAATATGCAGTAGCATAGCTTATTATGAACTTTCCGCTTTCCTTGAATTCAATGAGTTTGTTGCGAAGTTCCTCGATTGTTGCAGTACCAGCCGAAGCACCATCCATATCCAGATAGATACCCTTGATACGGTCGTCGGTCTTTGCCTTTTCAATCGATTTCAAAGCATCGTTAAGACCAATCTGCTTCACTGTCGTCATCGACATGAAATCAAACCCCATTCCATCGGCAACCTTGTCGGGCATATCGGCAGTAAGAGAAATCTTCAGCACCGAATTGTCCTTCACGGTAACGTCCGACGACGAACTACCAGCTGCCGACAGGCAAATTAACAAAAAAATCACGCCATAAAGGATGTGAACGATGATAACGCCCACAACTACGGCCAACATTACTTTCCAAAATTTATTCATATAAATCAAATTTTTATTAAACGATACCGCAAAGATAATGCAATTTACGATTGACGATTTACGATTTTAGATTTTTTTAGCAATATATTTTCGTTTTGACAATACAACATTTTTACTTACCTTTGTTTGCTCAAAATAACATCGGATGAACTCTTTTGGGAATATCTTCAGAATAACGCTCTACGGAGAATCGCACGGCAAGGAAATCGGTGTCGTTGTTGACGGTTGCCCAGCAGGAATACCACTGTCGGAAAACGATATGCTGCCCGACATTGAGCGTCGGAAGGCTGGCGGATATGCCACAAGCGCCCGCACAGAAAACGACATTCCCGAAATACGAAGTGGTATCTATCGTGGACATACAACTGGCGCACCTATAATAATTGCCTTCAGAAACGAAAACTTCCGTGACGAAGACTACCAATTCAACGGCATTTTCCGTCCCGGTCACGCCGACTACGCAGCATATAGGAAATACAATGGCTACAACAATCCTCTCGGAGGAGGACAGTTCTCGGGAAGAATGACTTTGCCGATAGTCGCCGCAGGCTGCATCGCAAAAAAAATTATCCCGACAATAGAAATTTCAGCAAAGATACTGCCAGAATGTATGGCAAACGTTGAAAAGGCTCTTGAAAATAACGATTCTGCCGGCGGAATAGTAGAATGCAGAATACAAAACCTTGATGCAGGAATCGGTGAACCATTCTTCGATAGTCTGGAATCGATAATTTCACATGCAATATTCTCAATTCCAGGGGCAAAAGCAATTGAGTTTGGAAACGGAATAACTTCCGCGTCAATGTTCGGTTCGGAATACAACGACTGCATAGTATCATCAGACGGTAAAACAGCGACAAACAACTGCGGAGGAATCAATGGTGTATTTCAAATGGCAACGAAATAATATTCCGCACCTACTTCCATCCCACCCCAAGCATAGCCAAGAAACAACATACATTCAACTTCGACACAAAGCAAATGCAAGATATTGAGATTCAAGGTCGCCATGATGTATGCTATGCAGTGCGCACACCAGTCATTGTCGAAACTCTTGCAACAATTGCTCTTGCCGACCTTACCCTAATTTCAAAAGCCACAAGACTATGAAACATTTCATCGATTCGGTACAAGAATACATCAGCAACACTTTCGATGACTTGCAACAAGTCGAGATTATAGTGCCGAACAACCGAACAGGCTCAGCCCTGCTATCATCGCTGAAAAAGAATACGACAAAGGTAAGCTGGGCTCCAAAGATAACACCGATAAAGGAAATTTTTGCTCGGAACGCAAAAATCCAAGAAACAGAAAACATCGTAATAATATACACTCTATTCAAGGCTTTCAAAAAGCACATAAACGATTCGGAAAGCGACTCAAGTTTCGATAACTTCTACAATTTCGGAGAGGTGTTGCTCAGCGACTTCGACGACATCGACAAATACCTCGTCAACCCGCAGAAACTTTTCTGCAACATAGCCGACGCAAAGGAAATAGACATCAAGTTTATCGACCTCGAAGACGACCTAATGAAGATTCTCCAGTCGTTTTGGCAAAACATTTCTAACACCTCTGTGCTCGACAAAAAAATGAAAAGCCTTGAACTATGGCAGAAAATGCCAGCAATTTACGATGATTTCACCAAGGAACTTCGTGAAAAAGGCATCGGCTACCAAGGCTTAATTTACCGTGATTTCGTTGAAAACAGAATGCTTACTACTGATTTCGACTCCGAAAACTATGCATTCGTAGGATTCAGCGCACTCAACGAATGTGAAAAAAGCTTGTTCCGCCACATCAGGGAAATAACAAGGGGAAAAAACGGACAATGCCTTTTCTTCTGGGATGCCGACAAGTACTACATCGACAACAAGGAACAGGAAGCTGGACTTTTCCTCCGTACCGACCTCAAGGAATTTCCACTTCCAAAAGGTTTTGAACTTTCCGACTCAATAAAAGACTTGTACAAAAAGGACTTACAGGTTATAGAAGTTCCATCGTCGGTCGCACAGGTAAAAGTTATTCCAGAACTGCTGAAAAAGTACGAAAAAATAGATGAGAACACCGCCATTATCCTCGGCGATGAGAAACTGCTTGTCCCTTTAATATACACTCTGCCGAAAACAATTGAAATCAACGGAGAAGCAAAATCTCTACAATGCAACATAACAATGGGTTATCCATTGAGTTTCACAGCATCAGCAAGTTTCGTTCAGATAATAATGAAACTGGCAATGCACAGGTCGGTGAACAAGTCACATGGCACAACCTACTTCAACCGCAAGGACATATTTGCTGCAATAATGCACAGTTTTTCAAGAACATACATCAACAAAGGCATTATTGAGAAAACAAACCAAGCAATCACAAAAAGCAAAATAGACTATATTGATGTAGAATCCATACGGGAAGAAATAAATTCCAACGAACTGCTCAAAGTCATATTCGATACCGCCCAGATGGACGAATCGTTTCCCAAATACATAATCTCAGTCTGCAACTTCGTTTACGAGAACATCCTTTACAACGAAAGCCACAGGACAGAATCGGACTTTATGCACAGGATTATAACGCTCTACACATCGTTCCTCAACGCACTTGGCGACGACATTGCCTTCGAAAGGGACAATATGTACTACAAGCTTATGACCAGTATCATAAAGAAAAGCAATATGACTTTCAACAGCGACAGCGACGAGCCAATACAAATTCTGGGCTTCATGGAGACCCGAAGCCTTGATTTCGACAACATAATAATGCTTTCGATGAACGAGGACACCTTCCCGAAATCCAGCTATAAGGACAGTATGATTCCTTACAACCTTCGCAAGGCGTTCTCGATGCCGTCAATAGAATTCCAGAACAGCATTTTCGCCTACTATTTCTACAGATTGCTTCAACGGAGCCAACACATACAGATGCTTTATTGCTCCGAGGGAAAGATTTCTCACGCCGAGCAATCAAGGTTCATAACACAAATGGAATATGAACTCAGGGAGTTTGACGATACCATCAAACAAAAATACCACACAACCAAGAGCTACGAAATCCGTCCATCGCAGACCCCACCGATTGAAATCGAAAAGACCGACAATATAAAGAAAATACAGGAACTGCTCGGATACGAAATCGGAGACGAGGAAAAAGATGTAAAAGAGGATATACAAATCAAAAAAGGCGTATTCCCAAAATTGATAAATACCTACCTAAAATGTCCTGTCAGTTTCTATTTCGAATACATTGAAGGGCTTAAGGAAGAAGAAAGCATCAACGACGACACTAGCGCACTTGACTTCGGGAACCTCCTTCACGAATCCTGTCACTTTCTGTACCAACCATACATTGGAAAGATTATCAAAACGGAAGAATTTGCGTCAATAAAATCCAACATCGAAAAGGCAATCAACTTTGCAGTAAGCAAGGTTTTTAACGTTAAGGAAACCGACAAGGTTCAGTTTGACGAAGCCAAGTCGAATATAATGATAAAGCCGCTCCGCAAATATCTGAACAAGATTGTTGACACCGACGAGGAATACGCTCCGTTCCAGATTATCGACTTGGAAAATGAAAAAATACATGGCGGCGACAAAGACAGAAACTATACCATAAAATACACTATCAACGAGGACTCCAAAGAAACCGTACTACTGAAAGGCATTATTGACAGAATCGACCTGAAAGAAAAAAAATTGAGAGTTATCGACTACAAGACATCCTCAATCAAAAATGACAAAAAGACTTACGATGAAAAATTCTGGATTCCCGAAAAATTCAAGGATAAGGAAGCTGCACAAGTGCTCATCTATTCCGAAATAATGTCGCAACTGAAATCAGAATCGGAATATACTATCCAACCATATATAGTAAGTGTAACGAACATTAACGACGGCGCACTGAAATTCAACAATAACGGAAACATAAGGACTAAAAAGAACATTGAAAACTACAAAGACCAGGATATTTTTGTAAAAGAAATAACAGATGATGGCGGAGAAGAAATAAAAACCGTAAAACTTCGCCTCGATGTGAACAATAACCTCAAAGGCATTCTAAACGAACTGCTTGACCCTCAAAAAAAATTAACACAAACAAAGAATATCGAAAATTGCAAGTACTGCCCCTACAACAAAATATGCAACAGAAACAATTAATAATGGATAATGGACAATTGATAATGGATAATGGACAATTACCGCACGTTGAGCATGTCGAAACGAAGGATAACGGAATTAACAATAACCATAGAAACGTGAACGGCGCAGCCCTCAACGAAGTTAAACATAGAAACACAGAAACGGCGTTAGCCATTGAAACACAGAAACGTGAAACATAGAAACACCGCAAGCTTTGTACAGACGCAAAATTTTGCGTCTCAATGAAAAAAAACAATAATACAATCGCGACACGCCACGACAGAAACTAACTAAAAATTTATAATAGCATGAAAAAAATCTTTACAATCGCAGCATTAGCACTATGCACATTAGCATTGAGCGCACAACATGTAGCGCGTACAATGAATTTTGAAGGTACTTCGAGGAAATATATGGAGTACATCCCGACAAGTTCACCAGACGGCAGCATGCCTGTAGTATTCTTACTTCACGGACTTGGAGACAACTGCAACAATTTCTCCAATTTGCATTTCGAGAGAGTTGCTCCCAACTGGATTATAATCACCCCAGAAGCAACCGAAGCCACCATAAACATTATGGGAATGTACAGCATGAATGCAGGAGCAGCCTGGGCTGCTGGTGTAGGTGGCGAAAATATTTCCTACAGCGGTTTTAACATCGGTAACATTGAATTGAATGAAGGCGTAAACGATGAAGGTTTCATTCTTGCAATCCTCGACTCGCTCGAAAACAACTTCAACGTCGATACCGACAGCGTTTTTGTTGCAGGTTTCTCGATGGGTGGTTTTATGAGCAACAAGATGGCTGTAAAACATGCCGACAGAATCAAGGCAATCGCATCGGTAAGCGGCACACTCGGTCATTTCCAGCCTTTTGAACCTATAGGAAACATCAACACAATGCACATTCACGGTACTTCCGACGAAACAATATCATACGCCAACGCCGATTTCAACTTCAATGGAGTTGCAGTCCCAGTAGGTCTTGGCGCAGAAGCCCTCGTAGAAACCTGGCGCAACTACAACCAATGCAGCACAGAACCAATCGTTTATAATTTTGAAGATACCAAAAACGACGGACTTACTTTCGTGCAATACACATACAAGAACGAAGAATCCGGACACAAAACCGTTTTCATCAAGGTTAACAACGGTGTACACGACTGGTACGATGCCTCACAAAACGACATCGACTACAATACCGAAATCTACAAGTTCTTCATCGGACAGGAAAACGTTCCTACTGATATTGAAAGCAACATTGCCGAAAACATCAGCATCTACCCCAACCCTGCTGCAAACATTGTAAACGTTACAACCGACAGCAACGCAGAACTTGCAATTTTCAATGCTACTGGCAAGGAAGTAAAGCACATCAAAGCAAACGGGAACACAACTTCAATTGACATTTCAGAGTTGCCAAACGGATTGTATTTCATTGTCGTCAATGGCAAAGCACAAAAGTTGACAATAGAAAGATAAATCCTATTTATAATACAAAAAAACGGAGTCTGTCATTCTGAACTCGTTTCAGAATCTTGACTCCGTTTTTTTATTTTACATGTCAAAAAATCCATAAATTTTTTTAAATTTTGAAGCATATTTTTCATTACCTTTGCGAACTTATAAAATAATAATAGGGAATGAATCAGACTCATCATTACGAAGGTCTTACGGACGCACAAGTCCTTGAAAGCAAGGGAAAATACGGAATAAATATACTTACCCCACCAAAACGAGAATCCTTATGGAGCAAGTTCATTGATTGCTTCTCCGACCCACTTATACGAATACTTCTAATAGCGCTTTTACTTTCCATAGGAATATCTATATACCAATTCGGCTGGTGCGGCGAAGGCGCATCTGTTTTCTTCGAGCCGGCAGGAATCCTGATAGCAGTACTTCTGGCAACTATGGTTGGATTCTTCCTCGAACTTAGCAACGAAAAAACTTTCCAAAGCCTCAACGAAGTAAACGACGAAACTCTTGTCAAGGTAATCCGCAATGGAAACGTATGCGAAGTACAGCGCAAGGAAATCGTTGTTGGCGACATTGTTCTGCTTGAAATCGGCGAGGAAGTGCCTGCCGACTGCGAACTGCTCGAATCGTTCAACCTAATCATGAACGAATCGTCGCTTACTGGCGAACCGCAATGCAACAAAACCACCGACCCTGCTCATTTCGACAAGGACGCCACCTACCCTTCAAACCATGTTCTTAAAGGCACGACCATAATCGAAGGCTACTGCACAGCCAGGGTTATCCGCGTAGGCGACAGTACAGAATGCGGAAAGGTTTTCAAGGCCGCACAGGTCGAAGAAGGCGACCCGACCCCACTTAGCAAGAAACTCGACTGGCTGAGCAAAATCATCACCACCGCCAGCTACATAATTGCAGGACTTATCATCGTGGGACGACTTGTTGTTTATTTTGTTCAAGGCGATGCCGATTTTGGCGAAACAGAAGGCATCATAGCTTTTGTAAAGTACATCCTCGACACCATAATGATTGCCGTGACACTGATTGTTGTGGCCGTCCCCGAAGGCTTGCCTATGAGCGTAACTCTAAGCCTTGCTTTCAGCATGAAGCGACTGATGAAGCAGAACACGCTTCCTCGCACAATGCACTCCTGTGAAACTATGGGCGCAACATCGGTAATCTGCACCGACAAGACCGGCACCCTCACACAGAACCAGATGAAGATTCACGATACATTCTTCGAATCGCTTGCCGACCAGAAACTTACCGACGACAAGGCTTCGCTGTTGCTCGAAGAATGTATTGCCATGGATACCAGCGCAAACCTAGATCTTTCCGACAAGGCAAAAGCTAAGACAGTCGGCAGTCCGACCGAAGGCGCAGTTCTGCTATGGCTCAACGATTTCGGCATCGACTACCGCATAATACGCGAAAATACCGAAATCGTCGATAGGATTCCATTTACTACCAAGAACAAGTACATGGCAACCGTAGTAAAGTCGAAAGTTGCCGACGGAAACCTATTGTATGTAATAGGAGCACCCGACATACTCATTGCCCACAGCAACATTTCCGATGCCGACAAGTCGAAATACGAGACAAAACTTGCCGAATACCAAAGCAAGGCAATGCGTACTTTAGGCTTTGCATACTTGACTGTAACCGACGGACAGAAAGTTTTCGAAGATGGAAAACTTTGCATAAATAACTTGCAGATGCTTGGTGTTGTTGCAATTTCGGACCCGATTCGTCCCGAAGTACCAGCAGCAATACGCGACTGCCTCAATGCAGGAATTTCCGTCAAGATTGTAACAGGCGATGCACCAGGCACAGCAAAGGAAATCGGTCGTCAGCTTGGACTCTGGACCGAAAGCGACACCGATGCCAACATTCTTCTCGGGCAAGACATCGCCGAAATGACTGACGAGCAACTCAAGGCCGTAATCGCCAACGTAAAGATAATTTCGCGCGCCCGTCCGAGCGACAAGGAACGCGTTGTGAAGATGCTTAAGGAACTCGACATGGTTGTAGCAGTCACCGGCGACGGAACCAACGATGCGCCAGCCCTCAACGCTGCCGATGTAGGTCTTTCGATGGGCGACGGAACCGCAGTGGCAAAGGAAGCCAGCGACATGACTATCCTCGACAACTCGTTCAGCACCATAGCAAATGCCGTTATGTGGGGACGCTCGCTGTACAAGAACATACAGCGATTCATAATGTTCCAGATGACAATAAACGTTGCCGCCTGCCTTATCGTGCTGGTCGGAGCATTCCTCGGAACAGAATCACCGCTTACAGTAACACAGATGCTCTGGGTTAACCTCATAATGGACACCTTTGCGGCATTGGCTCTCGCCTCGCTCCCACCATCAAAGTCGGTAATGGACGAAAAGCCACGCAAGGTTACCGACCCAATCATAAGCAAGCCGATGGCTGGAAGAATTTTCGGCATTGGCGGACTTTTCTTCGTATTGCTTCTCGGAATATTGATGCTATTCCAGCATTCAAACATAATTTCTCTTACCGACATAAGCGGTATATTTGGACATTTCGCCGAACTTACCGACAAGGAACTAAGTCTATTCTTTACTATTTTCGTAATGCTCCAATTCTGGAACATGTTCAACGCCAAGGCATTTATGACCAACAAGTCGGCATTCTCGGGAATGCTGTCGTGCAAGTGGTTCCTTGTAATCGCCATTGTAATTTTCTTCGGTCAGATTCTGATCGTTGAAGTTGGCGGACAAATGTTCAACGTTTGCCACCTCGAAATTCTCGACTGGCTGATAATAGTTGGAGCAACATCCATAGTGCTGTGGATTGGTGAAATCGTTAGGGCTATCAGAAAACGGTAAAGAAATAATATGATTACAAGTCTTGATATAGATGCAAAATCATACGAACCGAACAACGTGTTCAGGATAGATGACAACACCGCCATTATCACTGACGGCAAAACCACATTCGGCATATACAAGGACCACATATATAAGATTCTGGATGGCGAAACAATTCCAACTTTCAATATAAGCGACATTGAAGAAATGGAATTGTACAACAAGCTGGCAACATATCTAAGGGAATACGGCACTCCATACCACGAAACAGACATTGACGATAGTGGCAGAACAATAATATTGCAAGACAAAGTATTAGGATATTCGCTTGGAGAAGATAAAGACCAAAACAAAGAAGGTTTTGACGATGAGAACCTATACAACCTCGACTGCAATATTTGCGACATAATAGCCCCTCGCCTAAAACGCTTCAAGGAACTGGAACCTGGTTGCCCTTGCGATATGTCATTCGAAGAATGGCAAGGAATCCTTGACAAGATGATATGGTCTTTCGAAAATTATCGCAACAGCGACGAGATTGACGAAAACAGAGTAAACGAAGGCTTGGACCTATTCCACAAATATTTTCAAAACCTCTGGTACTAAACATAAAAACATTAAAGCATTGAAAAAAATAGCAATTATTTGTGTGCTAATCGCCACATTTTTTACAATATGCATTAACACATATTCACAGCAAAATGCTCATTCCGACACAATTACAGTTGTTGCCGTAGGCGATATAATGTACGGTTCCATCTTCCCCGACAGGAGCTACCTTCCACCAAACGAAAACTACAATGGTTTCTTGGACGAAGTAAAGCCATACTTCAACGGTGACATTGTCTTCTGCAACATGGAAGGTGTACTTGCCGACACTCTTGTCCCAGAATGCTGTCCATTCTGCTTCGGGATGCCATCGGTATTTGCCAACGGATACAAGGAAGCCGGATTCAACCTAATCAGCGTCGGCAACAACCATGCTAACGACTTCCGCCAATATGGACGAGAAAACACAGCGAAAGTCCTCGACAAGATGGGATTCAACTGGGCAGGCTACGCAACAAAACCATCGTGTACATTCACAATAAATGGCATAAAGTACGGTTTCTGCGCATTCTCGCCCAATACGGCTATCGCCTATCTGCACGATAAACAACTGGTTGCCAACACAATAAAGACGCTCCGCAAATCGTGCGACATCGTCATCGTCTCGATGCACTGCGGCGGCGAAGGCAAAAAGTATAGACACCTGACACGCCAAGACGACTACTACATAGAACAGAACCGCGGCAATGCCTACCAGTTTGCCCACGATGCCATAGACAATGGAGCAGACATTGTTCTTGGTCATGGTCCTCACGTAACACGTGCAATCGAAATCTACAAGGGAAAATTCATTGCCTATAGCATGGGAAATTTCTTCACTTACAATACCATTAATATAAACGATGAAATGGGCCTCGCTCCTATTTTCCGCTTCAAGCTAAATGCAAGCACAGGAAATTTCATCAGCGGCGAAATAATATCGACCTACCAGACAAAACCAAACAAAGGTCCGCACATTGACCCGCAAAAGCGAGTTCTGAAAATAATACAGGAACTCACCGCTGCCGACATCTACGACAATTTGCCGAGGATTTCAAACGACGGAAAAATTCTTCCTCCGAAATAGGTTATAAGGATTTGTAAATTATTGTTGTCTGCAAACAACTGTAGTATTGATGTAATCACAATATTATCAAGCATTTATATCGCATATAAATAAAAAGGACTCGTCATTTACTCACTTCGTATCGTGAACTAAAGGTACGGAAGCTAGTCGTAACACGCGATACGGTACGAGGAGCGTCGTAAGCCGCTCACTGAGCGTAGTCGAAGTGCGGCAATATACAAGGAGATTGCTCACTTCGTTTCGCGAGGCTGCAAGCAGCGTTCCGGATAAGTGAACTCACGAGCAACGTTCCTTATGCTGTTCGTTCTACTTTTCGGAATGACTGTATGATCTAGAACAATGCCCTAACTTCTTTCTTTAGAAGTTCCAAAGCTTCCTGCGTAGGCGATTTCTCAATTTCAATCAGTTTTTCAAATACGGCCTGACTATATACCATAGCATTGTCCATCGAGTTCAAACCTTGGAGACACATATTCAGCATCTGGATTGTACGTTCCTTTGCATTGCGGGTTGCCTCCCACGCTTCCGATGATACATAAAGTTGCTGAGAAAGGTTGTGCTCGAATTCTGCACGAATCGTAATCAGCATCTGCCTGTGCAATTCCTGAACCGTCATATTTGGTGTTTGCAAACGAACAATCACACTGTTCGGAGAAATACGTTCCAAGAAAAGAATTATTCTCTCGTATGCCTGCAAGCGAAGCGGAGTTATCGTCTTCTGGTTTTCAAGAATTATCTGTATCTTTTTGGCTTCCAAGTCCTTTTTCAGCATTTGCCTTATTACCAACACAGCTGTTACTGCAACAACAACAGCAGGAATCGTTACTAATAGAATCTGTGAAATCATTTTCTAAAACATCAATTTTTTATGTATGCAATATTAAGAAATTTAATTTAAAAGAGTTATCTTCGCAGACAATTTTTTTTAATTCAAACACAATGGAAAGAGTATCAAATAGATTGGAAAAAATGGCGGTATCAGCTACCTTAGCAATGACCGCAAAAAGCCGTGAACTTCAGGCTCAAGGAATTGATGTTGTTAACCTTAGCATTGGTGAACCAGACTTCAACACTCCTGACTACATCAAGGAAGCAGCAAAGGAAGCTATAGACCAGAACTTCTCGCACTACCCTCCAGTTCCTGGTTACGAATCGCTGAGAAAAGCAGTTTGCGCAAAGTTAAAACGCGAGAACAACCTCGACTACGAACCAGCACAGATAGTTGTTTCTACAGGTGCAAAGCATTCGATTATGAATACATTGCTTTCGATTGTTGACCCGGGTGAAGAAGTTATAATCCCTGCTCCATACTGGGTAAGCTACATCGAAATGGTTCGTTTCTGCGAAGGTGTTCCTGTAGTTGTAAAATGCAATATAGAATCCGATTTCAAGATGACAGCAGAACAGTTGGAAAAGGCTCTCACACCAAAGACCAGAGCCATCATCATCTGCTCGCCGTCAAACCCGACAGGAAGCCTCTACAGCAAGGCAGAATTAAAGGCAATTGCTGACGTTCTTGCAAAACATCCAGAAGTTATCGTAATTTCTGATGAGATTTACGAACACATCAACTTTGTAGGCGCACACGAAAGCATTGCTCAGTTTGATGACATACGTCGCCGTTGCGTCATTATCAATGGAGTATCAAAAGGTTACGCAATGACTGGCTGGAGAATCGGTTTCATCGCAGCTCCTTTGTGGATTGCAAAGGGCGTTACCAAGTTGCAGGGGCAGTTCACTTCGGGAGCTTGCTCAATTGCACAGAAGGCTGCCGAAGCTGCACTCAACGCAGGCAACAGCGAATGCAAGAAGATGACACAGGTATTCAAGAGCCGCCGCGACCTTGTCCTCGGTCTTTTGAAGGAAATCCCAGGATTGAAGCTCAATACTCCACAAGGCGCATTCTACATTTTTGCAGAAGTTTCTGCATTCTTGGGCAAGGAAGCCGAAGGTATGAAAATCAACACTTCCGACGACTTAGCAATGTACTTGCTTGAAAAGGGACATGTTGCAACTGTCGGTGGAATTTCGTTCGGTTCTCCCGAGTGCTTGCGTCTCTCCTACGCTACCAGCGACGACAGACTTATCGAAGCAGTAAAGCGCATGAAGGAAGCTCTTGCAAAACTGAAATAAAAATACAACAAGCATAAAACAAAAAAGGCTTCGAATTACGAAGCCTTTTTGTTTCTATTTCCAATATGGGTTTAGTGGCACTTTACTTCTGTTTTCGAACCCAAAAGTTCTAATGTAGAATTCATGTCCTTGCACTTTTCAAAGCCCAAACTTTCCATGTCTTCCTTAGTGATTGTAGTTTCACTCTTCAAATCTCCATCAACATAGCGCTTACATTTGCACTCATTGCTGCATGATGACATAGCAAACAACATACCTGCTGCTGCCAAAATAACTAATACTTTCTTCATCGTCTTATTACTTTATAAAATTAAACATATAATATTCAAGGTCACAAAAATACAAAAAAATCAAATACAATCTATTTTTTGTTAAACAAAATCTATTCGCACTTAATACCAGACTTTATCGTTTCATCATAACCAAGGCCAAGGCTATTGTAATAGTCATTAAGGCCCGCACAATTCTTCGCATTCAGCCTATTGATTTCATCCTGAGTATAAACGACTGGATTTGTATCCGTATTCTTACCATCTGTCCACATAGAGCAAGTACACTCCTTTTCACACGATGCGAATAGCATTGCTACAACAGCAAACAGCACTAAAAACAAAAACTTTTTCATCTTACATATCATTTAAAGTTCAACATTTTATCTTTCCTTTACAATCTTAATGGTTTTACATTCCCTGCCATCATATACCTTCAGGAAATAAACGCCATTGACTTCGTTTGCGAAAGCATTGCCTAACTCAATATGTTGCTCGGAAAAAATTTCGGAAAACAACATTCTACCCATCATATCGTAGGCTTCAACAGTAAATTCACCATCCAAACCATCGACATCAAGTATCAAATTGTCATAGAATGGGTTAGGATAAACCGACATATTATAGTTTTCAACACTTACTGAAGACGGTTCATTCTGCCAATACTTCAAATCATCGATATATATAGTATTGCCAAAGCGGTTTTCACTCTGTATGATAAGGCGGAAATTATTGCCTCTAAGCTTTGAAGCCGGCACAGTAAACGTATGCTCTATCCACTCGTCCTGCGATGGAACGTAATCCTTGGGAGTTTCCTCGTAAGAAGTTATTAGCCCAGTACCAGAAAAAGTATGACCAATACGCAAGGTATCACCGCAAGTAGTAGAATAATAGAAATTCAAAGCATCGGTGTAAGAATCAGAACTTTTGCCTGCCGCAGCAACCTTAAACGAAATTTCCAACGGCAACGAATCGTTTTCTATCACAATGTTTGGCATATACAATTTGTTCTTCCTGTTTCCAACCCTTGAGTTCCTAATACGTACCGACTTGCCAGTATAACCTAAGTCAACCTGAGTCCAGCTTTCGTTTCTCGGCACCCACCAGCCTTCTTCATCGTTAATGTCAGGATTGTAGTTCTCTACATAAAAGTCATTGGCACTATTACCTGAAATAAGAGGGAAAGTAGTCGTTTCAAAATGCTCTGTATAAGGAATTTCATAACCTTCAAGCTTGTCATACACAGTTAATGTATTTTCCTTGGTTTTCGTATTTCCATCAACACTGTTTTCTACATAAAGTTCTGTAGTAAACCTTCCACCTTCATTATATAGCACAGTCGGATTTTCATCACCAGAAGTAGCAGGTTCCCCACCATCAAAACTCCACAACCTATAATCAATCGAAGTTGTATTATAGGTACGGTCGTTGTAAGAAACAGTAGCTCCATTGCATATCATTTTCTTGCTCTGGCTAAAATCGGCAATAGGCGAACATTCTTCGTCAATATAGTCGTCATCGGTACCAGTAGCAATCCTGTTTGAGGCAGAGCACAGATTGTTTCGATTTGACACGTCAGAGTTTAGAGTTGCCCTCATAACAGCAGCCTGTCCATTTGTAAACATTCGGTAGCAATAGCTGTAGTCCATAAAGTTCTGAACATTGTCGAGACTACCACAGGTAACATCATTCAAGGCACATGATGTATGACCGATGGTATTTGGAGTGTCCTCGATACCATCGTCGATGTCGCAATTATCTGCCTGACCAGGCTCATTTGTACTTCCCCAAGGATGTGGAAGATTCAAGTAATGACCAGCCTCGTGCGTCAACGCTCTACTTATATAATCATAGAGCAGAATTATTCCATCACCACCTTCAGGTGCTGTTCCTGGATAATACGAATAACCAGCCACGCCACTCTCGCTCATAGACTTAACTGTCCATACATTCAAGTATTTGGAATTATCCCAACTGCCAGCGACCTGTTTTGCTCGCTCATCACCATGATTTGTTGCGGAAGAATAAACACGGGTAACACCCATAGTGCAGTTTCCATCAGGGTCTTTTCTGGCAAGACGGAACTCAATCTTAGTATCTGCAGCGATAGGCTTAAATTCAGCCTTTATCGAAGCCGTATCGGAACGCATCTTACGATAATCCTTATTCATCTGCTCAATCGCAGCCTGAATTGCAGCATATGAAATATTCTCAGTACCATATTCATGCAAAACATGGAAAACCACTGGAATAACATAAACTTCATCATCATTGCCTTTGGGATGCTGCCTAATGTATTCACGAACGAAATCATTGAGTTTGGACCTGTCAAGAGCAATCTGCGGATTTCTCTTAACGAGTTCATCATAAACAGAATCGGTACCGCAACGGAACCAACCTTCATCTCCATCATGCTCCTGCGCAATCGACAAGAACGGCAGAAGAACCATTATACCTATTAATAATATATTACTAATCTTCATAAGAAAATTTTTTGCAAAGGAACAAAAAATGATTGTAAACACAAGTTTTTTGTGACCAAAAGTCTAACGGTCTAATCGAAGACCAGTCCAACAGCCTAATAGAAGACCTGCCAAACAGACCTCCAGACTGTGAGACTATTGGACTGTTAGTCTGTAAGCCTGCGAGACTGTTAGGCTGCTAGCCTGTGAGACTTTTTCATTATCTTTGCAAAAAATTTACGACATGGATTTCGACCTAATATCCGAATACCGCCCAACTGGCGACCAGCCGCAGGCAATAATGGAACTGACCAACGGACTTCTCCGAGGACAGAAGCACCAGACTTTGCTCGGTGTCACTGGTAGCGGCAAGACATTCACCATTGCAAATGTCATAAAGAACGCCAACTGCCCCGTGCTTGTACTCAGCCACAACAAGACGCTTGCTGCACAGCTGTACTCGGAGTTCAAGTCGTTTTTCCCGCGCAATGCAGTCGAATATTTCGTATCGTACTACGACTACTACCAGCCAGAAGCCTACCTGCCGACAACCGACACCTATATAGAAAAGGATCTCTCAATAAACGACGAGATTGAAAAACTGCGTCTTAGTGCAACAAGCGCACTTCTGTCGGGACGAAACGACGTGATTGTTGTATGCTCGGTGTCGTGCATATATGGCATAGGTAATCCCGAAGACTTCCATGCCAATACGATAAAGGTTTCGCGCGGAGATAACATAGGTCGCGACAACCTGCTTCGAAAACTAGTTGACGGACTTTATTTCCGCAGCGACATCGAATTCAAGCGCGGAGCATTCAGGGTAAAGGGCGACACCGTCGACATTTTCCTTGCACACCACGACATCGGACTGCGAATCATCTTCTGGGACGACGAAATCGAAGACATCTATTCATTTGAACCATACACTGGCGAAAAAATAGAAGAACTTGAAGTCGCAAACATCTATCCGGCAAACATCTTCGTCACCACAAAGGACAAAACCATATCAGCCGTAAAACAGATACAAGACGACCTTGTGATTCAGGCCGAATATTTCAGGAAGGAAGGAAAGAACCTGGAAGCAAAGCGATTGGAAGAAAGGGTAACCTACGACCTTGAAATGATAAAGGAACTCGGCTACTGCAGCGGAATAGAAAACTACTCGCGCTATTTCGACGGCAGAAAACCCGGTGGACGTCCGTTCTGCCTTATTGACTATTTCCCGAAGGACTTCATCACGGTAATTGATGAGAGCCACGTCACTATTCCACAAATCGGCGCAATGATTGGAGGCGACAGGTCACGAAAGGAAAACTTGGTGAACTACGGCTTCCGTCTGCCAGCAGCAATTGACAACCGACCGCTAACGCTTCCCGAATTTGAATCGTTGGTTGACCGCGTGATTTATGTCAGCGCAACTCCAGCCGACTACGAACTGCAAAAGAGCGATGGCATAATTGTGGAACAAATCATTCGTCCGACAGGACTTCTCGACCCAATAATCGAAGTCAGACCTACCGAAAATCAGATTGACGACCTAATGGAAGAAATCAGGGTACGTGCGGAAAGGGACGAGAGGATACTTGTTACCACACTTACCAAGCGAATGGCGGAAGAACTTACCAAATATTTCCACAAGTACGGCATCCGTTGCGAATACATTCACTCCGACGTGGAAACCTTGGAACGAGTGCGTATTCTATCCGACCTCCGCAACGGACTTTTCGATGTGCTGATTGGAGTAAACCTACTACGCGAAGGTCTTGACTTGCCAGAAGTCTCGCTCGTTGCAATCATCGATGCCGACAAGGAAGGCTTCCTGCGTTCGGAACGCTCATTGACACAGACGGCAGGACGCGCCGCCAGAAACATCAACGGCAAGGTAATTATGTACGCCGACAAGATTACAGGTTCGATGCAGCGCACCATAGACCAGACCAACTACCGCCGAGAAAAGCAGATGAAGTACAACAAGGAGCACAACATCACACCAAAGCAGATTGTAAAGGCAAATAGCAGCAACGCATTAAACATTGCGAATACAGGCTACGACATCAATCTGGAATCGGAAATAAACATGGCCGCCGACCCAGTTGTACCATATATGAATATTAACGAACTCGAAAAAGCCATTAGGAATGCAGAAAGACAGATGGAAGCGGCATCGGCACGGCTCGATTTCCTCGAAGCGGCAAAATTCAGGGACGAAATGTTTGCGTACAGGAAAGAACTCGAAAGAAGAAAAACATCCAAAAGCTCAAACATCTAACAATAAGCATTTTACACAAAAAACTACAATATCAAACATTGCTTGTTGATAAATCTACAACAAAAAAAGCAAAAAAAAAGCAATCAAAAATTGTAGTTAAAAAAAAATTAATACCTTTGCGTTTATTATTAAAGACACAAAATAGTTTTTGTATGAAAAGATTTAGTTTATTGATAGTCATCTTGTTAGCAGCACATTTTATGTTTGCTCAAAATGCTTCCACAACTGTTTCTAACAAGGAAGCTATGACGTATGGATTGAACTATATGAAGTCACAATACCCTACAAGGGCTGCATTGAACATAAGTTCATCCGAAATTATAAAGTCGGAAGCGACTGGAAAAGACTGCTACCACGTATTCAACTTTGAAGAAGGCGGTTTTGTTATCGTATGTGCAGACAGAAGGAGCAAACCAATCTTTGCTTTTTCAAACGAAGGTAGCTTCAACTCATCTGAGATTGCTCCCGCATTGAAGGAATGGATTAAGCAATACACACAGCAGCTTGACATTGTTGAAGCAAAGAATCTTCCAGTTCCAGAAGAATCTGTTTTACAATGGAATCCTAACGTTAAACGCGCATCGACAAGAGGCGTAGAACCTCTTATCACAACCATGTGGAACCAGGATTATCCATACAATATGCTTTGTCCGGAACATCCGCAAGGCAATCACGGTCACACCTACACTGGCTGTGTTGCAACTGCAATGGCTCAGGTAATGAAATACTGGAACTATCCGGAACATGGTATAGGAAAAGTATCATACTTCTGGGGAGCTTGGGACACCATCAACCTAGCAGAAGCAACCTACGACTGGGAAAATATGCCGAACTCATATAGCACATTTGGCGCAAACGCATGGAACGATGTACAAAAGCAAGCTGTTGCAACATTGATGTTCCACTGCGGCGTATCCATTAACATGGACTATGGCTACGATGGTTCTGGTACTCAAACCGAATACACAGCTAGCGCATTGAGAAACAATTTCGGATACAGAAATGGTATTGAAGCAAAATACAGAGACAATGGCGCTTCGGGAGATAACTTCGAACACTACTACGAAAACGACACCATCTGGAGCAGAATGTTGATGGAAGACTTGGATATGCGTAGACCTCTTATCTATAGCGGACACCCAACATCTGGTGCTGGTCACGCTTGGGTTTGCGACGGATATAAGATTGATGGCAATGGCAACAGAACATTCCACATGAACTGGGGCTGGGGTCCAACAGGTGGCAATGCATATTTCACTATTGACAACCTCAACTCACACGCAGGATATGGTGATGACGGAAGCTATAATTTCGCTTACGGACAGTGCGTTGTTTTCAACATCGCAGTTCCAGACATTGAAGCCGCACCATACTGCATGAACAACCAGACTAACGTTTATGAAGAAGAACACTGGAACATTAACGATGGTAGCTACTCGAACTTCTACAAGAAGAACACCAACTGCGACTGGGTTATAAAGATTAAGGATTACGAAACTGATACTTTGCTTTATTATTTCAACTATTTTGAACTTGAAGCAGGCGACGAAGTTAAGATTTACGCTGGCGAAGATGCAAATGGACAGTTGCTTGATACTTATTACGAAGGCAAAGAACCAACCGACACAATAAAGCACGTTGGTACTCCTATTTATATCCAATTCATTACTGACGGAGAAAATCAGGCTCGCGGTTGGGAACTCCACTACGAAGCAATGAGATATCCGTTTACAATAACAACTTCAGTTGTCGGTACAGGTGGTTCTGTAAATCCAGAAGGCGTAAAACCAGTTATGAAGAACTCCACTTTGTCTGTTGTCATGACCCCAGATGCTAGAAATTCTGTAAGTGAATTTACTATTGATGGAGTACTTACTTTGAAAGGTGCAGGTTTGGGAGAAAATGTAACATATACATTTACAAACATTAAGTCAAGCCACACAGTAGAAGTAAAATTCGAACCTACATCAGTTGAAGAAGAAAGCGCTAACAACATATCTATATTCCCGAACCCGAACAACGGTAAGTTCAGCGTTAACTTTGGCGATAATGCACAATCGTATGTACTTTATGATATGAGCGGTCGCGTTGTTGAAGAAAAGGCTGTTAACGGTCAGTCTGTTGTTGATTTCGACATGGATATTGCAGCAGGCACATATTTCATAAAGGTTATCAATAACGACAAGGTTTCGGTTGAGAAAATTGTTGTAGAATAAAAAATTTACTTCATAAGAAACGGCTTCATAACGGAGCCGTTTTTTTTTTACTTATAGTTTCCTCGAAACAATAAATATCCTTAAATTTGCACAAGAGAAAATTAGTTTCAAATGAATATTGCAGCAATAATACCAGCAAGATACGCATCGACAAGGTTTCCTGGCAAGCCTCTCATTAACATCAACGGAAAAACTATGGTTCACAACGTCTATACACAAGCATCAAAAGTATTTGATACCGTGTACGTTGCAACCGATGACGAGCGCATTGCAAACGAAGTAAACCGTTTCGGCGGCAAATGTGTAATGACTTCGAAAAAACACAAGAGCGGAACAGACAGATGCGCCGAAGCCATAATTAAAATAGAAGAAACAGAAGGTAAGGAATTTGATGTTGTTGTAAACATACAGGGCGATGAGCCTTTCATAAAGACTGAGCAACTTGAAGAATTGAAAAAATGCTTCAACAAGAAACGTACACAGATTGCAACACTCGTAAAACCAATAAACAACAAGGAAGACATTTTCAATCCAAACAAGCCGAAAGTTGTAATATCCACATCAAACGAAGCTATATATTTTAGCCGTTCGCCAATCCCCTACCTGCGCGGTCACAAGGAAACCAACTGGATTTCGAAGCACTTGTATTACAAACATATAGGACTTTATGGATATAGGAAAGACGTACTGCTGGAAATTACAAAACTGGCACAAACGCCTTTGGAAATAGCCGAAAGCCTTGAACAGTTAAGGTGGATTGAAAACGGATATAAAATCAAGGTCGCCTTCACAGAACACGAAAGCATCAGTATCGATACTCCAAAAGATCTTGAACGGATTAAGGAAATTGGTCTTCTTTAGAAATGAAAATTGCCGTCAACACACGACTGCTCCTAAAGGGTAAACTTGAAGGAATAGGTTGGTTTACATACGAAACGCTTAAGCGAATAACATCGCAACACCCCGAACACGAATTCTTTTTCATTTTCGACAGGGAATACGACAAGGATTTTATATTCGCACCTAATGTCAAGCCAATAGTCCTCGCCCCTCCTACCCGACATCCGTTCCTTTGGATTCTGTGGTTTGAGTATAGGATTCCAAAACTGCTGAAAAAAATCGGAGCCGACATTTTTCTATCCACCGACGGATACATTTCGTTAAGAACAAACATTCCACAAGTTGATGTCATTCATGACATTAACTTTGTACACAACCCAAAACAACTTCCGTGGCTCACAAGTTGGTATTACAACAAATATTTTATAAAATTCGCAAGAAAGGCAGCACACATCGGAACCGTATCTGAATTTTCAAAAAGTGACATCTGCAAAACATACATCATTGACAACAAAAAAGTTACCGTTTGTTACAATGGCTCCAACGAGCAATACAAACCGATAAGCGAAGACGAAAAAAAAGTAATTCGCGACAAATACAGCAAAGGGACTAAATATTTTGTCTTTGTCGGGGCTTTAAGTCCTCGAAAAAATGTTGACGGTCTTCTTCGCTCGTTTGAAATATTCAAGGAACGATACAACATCAACTTAAAACTCCTTATTGTCGGCGGTACTCTTCACAAGATTGGCGAAATTGAAAGCGTTTATTCTGAAATGAATCACAAGGACGATGTCATATTCACCGGACGACTTGAAACAGACGAACTGTGCAAAGTTGTTGCTGCATCGGAAAGTCTTGTCTATATACCACATTTCGAAGGTTTTGGAATCCCATTGTTGGAAGCGATGTACGCAGAAACTGCAATAATAAGCGGAGATACAACGTCGTTGCCCGAAGTGGTTGGCGATGCGGCACTAATATGCTCTCCAACAGACTACAACAAGGTTGCCGAGAATATGCATACGCTAGTAAGCAATGATAAATTAAGGAATTCGCTAATTGAAAAAGGTCGTGTACAACGCCAGAAATTTTCGTGGCAACTTACATCGGAACGTCTGTGGATGTGCATTGAAAACGCAATAAAGTAAATAACTATGCTGAAACCTTTTTTTCAAAAGAATACGATAGAAGCAGGTTGCGACGAAGCTGGACGTGGCTGCCTCGCAGGACCTGTATATGCAGCGTCCGTTATTCTTCCTCCCGACTATAAAAACGAAATGCTAAACGACTCGAAGCAACTTTCGGAAAAGAAACGCGACGAACTGCGGGCAGAAATTGAACGCGATGCCATATCGTTTTGTGTCGCCTCGATGGACAACAACGAGATAGACCAAATAAACATACTAAAAGCCTCTATCCTATCAATGCACAAGGCCGTATCGGGACTAAAAACTATTCCTCAACTGCTTCTCATCGATGGCAATAAGTTCATTCCATACGAAAACATTCCATACAAATGCATTGTAAAGGGCGATGCAACATACATGTCGATAGCCGCAGCCTCAATCCTTGCAAAAACATATAGGGACGAATTTATGTACAAGATTGCAAAGGAATTTCCCCAATACCACTGGGAAGAAAACAAAGGCTACCCAACAAAATCGCACAGAGCTGCAATTATGGAATATGGAGTTACAAAATATCACAGACTTTCATACAAATTAACAGACACACAATTAAGTTTATTCTAATTTAAATTAAATTTGCACAAAAATTTATTAGATATGAAAAGACTTGCATTTTTTATCATCTTAACTCTTTGCTGCACAATGGCAAAGGCACAAATGGAAATACACAATCCCAATGATCCAAACTTCGTAATGAAGAACAAAGCTGGGCTATACCTACAATATACAATAATATCAAAGGAGAATCCATCCACTGTAACAATCAATGGTATAAAGGGGAATACTGACAATATAAAGAAGCTGGAAATTCCAGAAACTGTGCATTACCTGAATACTGATTTTACAGTAACCGTCATTAACAAGGCGGCATTTTACAACATCAGTTCATTGACATCAGTAACTATACCCAAAACAGTAAAGGAAATAAAAGCGGAAGCATTCAATGGATGTACTGCATTGAAAACCATAAAGTTTAGTGGAGTTATTGAATATTGTGGTAAAAATGCGTTTAGTGGAACTGCAATCAGCAAGCCTATCTACACAGGCAATAATCTTGTGTATTATCCGCCAACACTAAACGAATACAAGATAAACGATGGCACAGAAAAAGTGCTTGAATATGCATTCTGCGACTGCAAAGAAATGTCTGCAATAATAATACCGGCCTCAGTAAAAAACATTTACGCAAAGACATTTGCCAACTGCGAAAAACTTGAAAGCATAGTCGTAGCAGATGGAAACCAGACATTTGACAGCCGTGACAACTGCAATGCAATAGTACTTACTTCGGAAAATAAAGTTGTGAAAGGATGCAAAAATTCAACAATTCCAAACGGAATAAAGACTATTGGAAGGATATCTTTTGCAAATACTTCCATTTCAAAAATCGATATTCCAAACACGGTAACAACGATTGAAGACTCGGCATTTTACAACACAGAGCTCGCAAACGTAACAATTCCTGAATCGGTAAATAAAATAGGTGCAAGCGCATTTGTAAAGAACAAAAAACTTGCAGTAGTCAACTTCAATGCAATCAATTGCGAACCTATGGATGAAAAACACAAAGCATTTGAACAGTGCATGTCGCTGACTTCCGTAAACTTTGGAGACAAGGTGAAGGCTGTTCCTGCTTATTCATTCAAGGGTTGCACAGAAATTAGATTTGTAACTCTTTCGAACTCAATAGAAAAAATTGAAACGGAAGCATTTGCAGAATGTTCAAGCTTATCTTTCATCGAAATCCCATTATCTGTACAAAAAGTCGAAAACAACGTCTTATACAAGACTGGAATATATGAGCCAGTATACAATAAAGATATGTTTGTTTACTATGCTGGTGACGATAAAGAATACAAAATTCCAGAAGGGATAAAGACCATTTCAGCAACAGCCTTCTATGAAAACGAAACTCTAAAAACTATTACCATACCTAACTCTGTTGTTAAAATAGACGATTATGCATTCTACGAAACATTAGGAATAGAACAACTTACAATACCTAATTCGGTAAAAGAAATAGGTCAGAATGCTTTCAAATACTGCACTAAGATCAAAACAATAAGCATTCCTAATTCAATAACAACTATTGAAAATGAAACTTTTTACGGATGTTCTAATATAAAATCAATAGTTCTGCCAAACTCAATAGAACATATTGGAGCTAATGCTTTTTACTGGTGCGAAAACTTGGAAAGCGTAACTCTGCCTAAATCAATAAAAAGTATGGACAAATATGCTTTGAATGGCAATCAACTAAAATACATCTACATCCCCAAGGGCACAACTGAACAATTCAAAAAATTGATGGACAAAGAATACCATAGTAAACTAAGAGAAAAATAGCAATCAAAAAGACGAAAAAGGGCTCCCGAAGCCCTTTTTTCTCTTTAAAATCATGTTACATTTTTTCGATGCTTGTCAGCCCGTCACGCTTTCCGATGACGTATGCAGTAGGCATGGCATTGCTGTGGCGTAGAGCGTCGATGTATAGAGGCTGTCCGAGTATGAAGAATCGGCAACAGAATGTGTCGCCTTCGCTAAGTTTAGTGTTTTCGGCATGTTCGATTGTGAATTTGTAGTTGCCCATATACCTTATTGTGCATTTGCGGTTAGGCATCCACATTAATTCCAGTTTGTCACCTATGGCGAGATCGTCGGTACAGATGTGCTTGCTTTGGGTAAGAAAATCAGATTGCTCAGGATTTTCTTTTTCAAGATGCTCAGTATAATCTTTCCAGCTGTTGTAGCCAAGGGTTTTCGATAGCAACTCCAGAGTACACTGCCGAGTATTGTCGGCTCCGTCGACGTAGCCCCACAGACGTTTTAGCGTCGAGGTGCTTATGGATGTTTTGGTGCGTTCCCATATTACGCCTGATAGAAATTCAAAATCGGCTGGTGAGTTGATGTTGCGTTGTACCGATATCTCAATGTCGCGGCGCAGTTGCAGTATTTCGGGACAATTCTTGTTCATTACCTTTATCGTTTCAATTTGGTTGCAAATTTATGGCTTTATAGTCTTATGAGCAAAATTCTTGTTGGTTCTTGTTTTGAGGGTGAAATTGTTTTTAAAAGAAGTTTGCATTTTATAATAGGTATAGATAAGAACCAACAAGAACCAATGGTATCAGATTTTTTTTATATTCCTTTGCGGTGTGATTAGTTCAGCGAATGATGTTAAATAAAAGTAGTTATTAATTAAAATTATAGGTAAAATGGCAACATTTAGAAAAAAGATTATCTGTCTCTTTATTCTGTCCATATTTGGATTTTCGGGCATAATAAATGCGCAACAAAGGACATTGCATAATGATTCTGAAACTTATACTTTTAAAACACCGTATTCTAATAGATTGGAATGCACAGTAAAAAGACAATGGTACTATGATGAGAATGACAAAAAAGCACTGCAAGGACCTCTGACTGTCAGCGGAAAATTCAGCAACTCGGACGTTTGGCAGGCTAATCGCTTCTCGCCTAAGATTTCTCGTACATTGTCACAAACATTTGATGCGTCAGGAAATTACAAGGATGGAAAGCGTGATGGAGCATTTAAGTACTCTGCATCTGAAAAATATATAATCAACGGTAAGTCAGCAGCGGCACGTTCGTGGACTGCCACACTGCAATTTTCGGAAGGTCAGCCTAATGGGGCATGGACTATCTCTGAGCAAGGTAAAGGCGGATATGATGTGTGGGAGATACTGTCCAACAAGATAACAAAGACCGAAGATTACAAGTTGACTACTAGTGTAACTTTTAATAAGGGCAAAATCGTTAAGTATGCACTATCTGGATTCAAAAATGACTGCGATCTATCATTTGACACACTTCAGCGCCCATCAGGACACATATTTTTGTCGGAGAAACGCTATAATTTAACCAATGGCGTAGTTACAAATATGGTTAGACGTCATGACGGAGATTCGGAAGCAGAACCCAATGAGGTGACTCTTGCCAACCGGATTGCGTCTGGAGAGTTAACAGAGGAAGAACTGGCGGAGTATGGCTATACTATTTACATATACAAAAAGTCAAACTATA
Organism: Bacteroidales bacterium; assembly: GCA_017620015.1. Classification (GTDB taxonomy): domain Bacteria; phylum Bacteroidota; class Bacteroidia; order Bacteroidales; family ML635J-15; genus Bact-19. The sequence continues at coordinate 56,644 of JAFZRE010000014.1, forward strand.
CAAGTGCACTTATAGAATATATGGGGCTAAGCTATGTGAACATTTCATACGGCTGGGATTCCGGTAGTGCAGAATTTGACTGGGACGAGAAGGAACTTGCTATAAAGATGCTTCATAAGGTAAAGATTGCCACTTATGAAGAGGTTGTCAAGTGGATTGAAAGTCAGAGGGGAGAAACCAAATATTCTGATGCTGAAGACGAACTTAAGACGAAAAAAGGAGGAACAATGTATATTAATAACAGCTCCCGTTTGATTAATAATAAGGTTTACAATGAGGCTATGGCTTATCTAAAGGTTAAAGTCGAGGAAGAACGTATCGCCATAGCAAAGAAAAAAGCGCAGGAACTTGCCGACAACAAAGAAAGATTTGAGAAAAATATAAAAGAGTATTCCGGTGTAGTCGCTGCAGGCAACGCGAAACCTGGAGACATAATAAACATGGAATTCTCTGATTATATCATAGAGAAAGAAACAGAAATAAAAGGTGCTACCTGTCATGTATGTGTCAAAAACAATAGACCGTGGGGGTATTCATCGTACACAATTCAGGTACCCAAAGAAGTCAATGGTGTTTATTATTCAAGTAGGTCATACGGGGATTACGTAAGAAAAACATTAAAGAGTACTCCCAAAGTAAAAAATGTTTGGGATACAATTTATGCTAAATACAATAGGATATGTAAAATTGATAGTACTGTTATTGCACAACTTTCCGATAAGAATTTCAAGAACGATCTCAAGATATTTAAAGAATATAGTGACAAAATCACGCCTAACGGATATGTCTTTGAGAATGATGCACAGAAATCTATGAAATCGTTGTCTGATTTGGAAGCAACAAGCATTAAATATCAGCAGTATGTAGAGAAGAAAAAACAATATTTGGCTACTAACAATGAATTCGCCAATAATCCAAATAAAGAGGATAAGAAAATCTTGGCGGCATACGCAAAATATGATAAAGAAGTTGTTGTTGACCTAGTTCAGTTCCCCGACATAAACACCGCATTGGAAAAAGTTCAGCAGAAACTGGATGCTCAGGCTTCGGCAAAGCAATTCATTACTCAAAGCAATACCATTCTCAAAAACAATGAACAGATTACTTCTGTTAAAGAAGCCAAAAACATTGTCGGCATATACAAAAACTATTTCAAGGGTTATAATGGAGAGTGGACTGGAAAAGATGCAAATGATAGAGCCGATGAACTCATTAATATCCAGACCAAGTTATTGTCCGTTCTCCAGAAAGCCGATATAAAAAGTGTGGATGAACAAGTAAAACAATCAAAGTGCAAAGATATTCAGTGTGTGTTATCTCATTAAATTAATTCCAGACAAAACAAACGTATGATAAGGATTAAATAACAATAGTATAAATTTAAATTTTAAGTAAGATGAAAAGAAGTTTTTTTATTGTGTTTGTAATTGCTGTTGCTTTATTGACAGCCTGCAATGAAAGTAAAACAGAGAGGAAAAGGTCATCGAAAGATCGGCATGCAAAAGTTGAAGAAGTTGAGAGAGAGAATTTTGTTCAGTCCGAAGCTGTAGAAGCAAGTGCTCCGAAGTCTGGTATAGAAGTTGAGAATGTAAAACTGCCTTCACAGTTGAAAGATAAGGTAGAGGTCGTTAAGGTCAGCAAGAAAGTTGGAAGTAGTAATTATCCAGAAGTTACTATTACGTTTAAACTTTTAAGTACTGTCAATACGAAACCTTTATGTAGTAGTGGTGGACAAATGTGGATAATTGGTGTAGGTCAGGATGAAGATGGTGCAGATGTCGAGGAACTTCTGCCAGGTTACCGTGAGTGGAGATCTGGTGACAGTAGAGGTGATCAATTTAAAGGATTTTTGGAGAGCGATCCTGGTGAGACAATTACACTTTCGTTTACTGGAGGCAAAAGTGCTAATGTGCGAGCAGATTTGGAAAAAGTTAAAAAGTTTAAGTTGAAACTAACAAAGCCGTAATTTATTAATTGGTTAGAATACTAATGGTTTAATTTATTTTATGTTGGTCGGCAGATTTTTCTGCCGACTTTTTTGTGCCTTTTAGTAGTTTTTTCTTATGAAATTTTATCTAATTTTGCAATTACACTTCAAAATTTCATAAAGATTTGACATTGAAATTATGGCCCAGACATCAGATTCGGGATTTGTAACGAAACCGTTTGTGGATAAAAGCACTAACGAGTTTACCGATTATGTTGAGATGCCTTGTGGCGGATTCAATCGTCTGTTCCGTGCCAAGCGTTACGGCAAGTGGTTTGTACTTAAGGGGCTAAAGCCAGAATATTCTACAAATCCGTTCTATCGTGAATTGCTTGACAAGGAGTTTGAACTCGGAATGATGCTCTCGCACCCCAACATTGTCACTTTTTATGGCAAGGAGCATGATGCGGTTGTTGGCGACTGCATTGTAATGGAGTGCGTAGATGGCGTTACATTGTCAGATTTTCTCAAGACAAAACCATCTTCCAGCATTGTAATGAAGGTGATTGAGGAGATTTTGTCGGCAATGTCGTATTTTCACGGGTTGCAGGTTATACATCGAGACATAAAGCCGAGTAACATTCTTGTCACCCGCAATGGCAACAATGTGAAAATCATTGATTTTGGCTTTTCTGATACCGATTCGCACGTTATCTTGAAGCAACCTGCAGGCACAGCCCGTTATGCTGCTCCTGAACAAGTTGAAGGAACTGTTGCACTTGACAATCGTGCTGATATTTATTCGTTTGGCGTGGTGCTGAAGGACATTGTTGCTGCGACAGGTTTCCGTAGTTGCTCGGCTGTGGTGCGCAAATGTACGCAGACCGACAGGGAAAAACGCTATGGAAGTGCGGCGGAGGTATTGACGGCAATAAAATCGCGACGAAAAATGATGATAGTGTTGCCTGTGCTTGTTGTGCTACTAGTTATTGGTATGGGGACTGCCATTTTGTATTCTCATTGGAGAAATTCTGTCGCAGAAGATTTAAACATTCCAAGTGCAGATACTGTGGTTGTTTCGCATGTTGATACGGTTGTTTTGAGTAGAGTGGAAGATATTGACGGCGAGGTACCTGCGCAGAATGTCGTAGTAATGTCGCAGGCTTATACTGAGTCAGAACAGAAACTGCTTGATGAAGTAAGGAATAGGATAGAGGCTTTGTATTTGTCATACAAGAAGGAGATTGAAAATTATGATGGGTATAGGGAATTCGTGAATTTGAAGCTCGCTTGTTTTTCTAAAGAAGCAATAAATATTGGACAGGAAATAGAAAAGAGGAGTATTCAAGATGAAGATTTGTTTGCTTCTCAATTTGTCAATTATTATGGAAGCCTTAATTATAAGTACTATTCTAAGCTGGAAGAGATGTCGCAAAATATCCCATCGTTCCAAAATCAATATAATGATGGTATTATTACAAAGGAGCAATATCTGGAGTTAAGTGACAGATATATTATGTATGCAGATTCGCTTCGTCAAATAGGTGCATTGTATTAAAAACTATTATTGTCTGCTAAATCATGCGTTGTCACAATTTTTGTATGCTCACGCGACAAAAATATGCGCCAACGCTTCAAAAATGCACATGAATTCTATATATATGTAACCTCTCCGAGGTTACATATAATTCTTGAAAAACAAGCCCATACATACTCATATTGCTGTAATGTGTTGATATGATATATTTTACGAGATTTCAAAACTTCTAACGGATAACAATAATTAAAAACAAAGGCTAGATATTAGGTCAATTCTTATCAACCAATAAACTCAACTATAATGCTGTCCGACACGAACATTCCTTTTGGAGTGAGAGAAAAGCTGTTGCCGTCGAATTGGTAAAGGTCGGGCTGCAAATTGCTTATTGCTGTGCGAATTTTTGTAACTTTTTCGTTCCTGAAAAGCTGTTCGATTTCACGAAGATTGATACCTTCTGCTGTTCTTAGTCCGAGCATTATGGTTTCTTCAAATATGTCGGTTTCGGAAAGAGTTTCGGTTGTTAGGCACGAGTTGCCATCGGATATACCTTTAATGTATTCCTTTACGTTTGCGATATTCCAGGCGCGAATGCCGTTGTAGTATGAGTGAGCGCCGGGACCGAAACCAAGGTATTCTGTTCTATTCCAGTACGATGAGTTGTGTCGCGAACGCATGTTCGGCTTGCTGGCATTTGAGATTTCGTAGTGCTCGAATCCGTTTTCGCGGACTTTACTGTCGAATGCAAGGAACTGCTGCAGACAACTTTCATCGTCGGTGGAAACGTACTTTCCTTCTACGGTGTAGTGATGTAGCAGGGTGTTGTCCTCGATGCCTAGGCAGTAGCACGAAAGATGGCTTATCGGTAACGAAAATGCCGTGTCGAGTTGCTTTTCCCACATTTGTTCATCAATGCCCGTAATGCCATAAATGAGGTCGATACTGATGTTGTCAAAACCACATTTCTTGGCGGTAAGTACACTTTCGATAGCCTCTTTTGCGGTGTGTCGGCGTTTTAGGAATTTTAGCGATGCATCGTCGAAACTTTGTATGCCTATACTTAGACGGTTGATGCCAATTTGCCTTAGCTGGTGCAGGTATTCCGCATTCAGGTTTTCGGGATTGGCTTCGAGGGTAATTTCGGCATTGCTATCAACTGTATAATTTTTGTAAATTTCCGACAAAATGCCTTCTATTTTTCCAATTTCGAGCATTGACGGAGTGCCACCACCGAAATATATTGTACGTATTTGTTTGTCGGTCAGTTGGTTGACACGAAATGCGATTTCTTTTTTCAGAGCATTGCAATAGTCGTCAACAAGCGAGGATACAGCTATAGAATAGAAGTCGCAGTAGATACACTTCGACTTGCAGAACGGAACGTGGACATAAATTCCCGACATTACATTTTAATCGTCGTCGTACTCTGCGTAGTGGTATCTTACGCGTTCTGTACCATACACATACACTTCGCCAGTGCCCGACTGCCATACATCGGCCTCGTCGGTTGCGTATGCCTCTACCCTACCTGAACCTGTGATGTGTATTTCAACATATTGAGATGATAGGTTGTAGCAATCGACATCGCCCGAACCGCTACAAGTTATCTTTACTTCGCCAGAAACACCGCTGACTACCACGTCACCAGAACCGCTGTTAGATATTTCTATTGCCTCGTGTTCGACATCGAATGCATATATGTCGCCCGAACCTGTATTATCGAATTTTATCTTTTTCGACAGCGGTGATTCTACCGTCAGGTCCCCTGCCCCATAGTTGTCATAATACAAATAGTCGCTACGTTTCATATAAACCATTATTGTAACAGGCTCAGTATTACGCAGGTTGTATTTGTTCTTTTCCTTCTTGATGATGAGTTTGCCCTTCTTGACATATACCGAAAGATAATCAATTATGTTTGATTCACCAGTAATGACAACTTTGTTTTCGTTGGCGAAGAATACTTCAACATCGAATTTAGTGTCGTTCCTTACTTCCTTGAAATTCTCGGCAATGCTTATCGTATCGGTTCTAAGTTCGCCGTTCCCGTTTATTTTCTTGCACGAGCAGAATGCTACGCACATTATGATTGAAGCAATAACAATGTTTCTCATTTCTTATGAATTAAATTTTTTGCAAAAATAATCTTTTGTATTGAATTATCATTATAAAAAAGTCCTGCCGGGGAGACAAGGACTTTTTAGTAGTAAGTGTATGTTTTGTTTCTTTATGTTTAACGTGCGAATGTTAGTTCTATTCCGAAGCATACAGGATTTACTTTTAACACATTGTTGTCTGCCGTTAGGTTGCAGTAAACATTCGACAAATCGTAGGTAGCATAAAAAGAGATGAATCTAAGGTTTACTTCGGCCTTTACTCCGTATCGGAATGCTTCGAAACAACTGGCTTTGATGTGGTCCTTGTATTTTTCGCCGTTTGTTAAATATTTGTATTTGTTGCGTCCGCCTAAGTTGTAACCGACATATCCCCCAACACCAATGCTAAGGTGTGTAGGAATGATGACAAAAGTCGGGCACAGTTCGAAGTTGACGTATGGTGCAGACAACTTGCTTTTCATGTAGGTAAGGTCAGGATTGGTGTCGTAGTATAGGTATGGCTGGCGCGACGAGTCGGTTGCGTATCGTACCGAAGGTTCGCTGAACTTGAAATTGAACCAGGTGAATGATATTTCGGCTGGCAGACGGAACCATTTCCCGAAACGGAATGAGCTGCCTATATATACACCAGCTTCCCATGAACCCCAAGGCTTTACCTTTTGCATTCCTTGTGCGAACTTGCCGTTTTCAAGGTAATTATTGAATCCCCATTTTGCACCTATGTACGGGTAAACCCTTCTGACTTTCTTCGTCTTCTCATTTGCTGGAACAATATACGTATTTACGTCCCCATTATTGGTGGTTATGCTTTGCTGTTTCGGCGAACCGTAAACCGTTACTTTTCCAAGTCCTGTGTTTGCGACATGTATTGCAGACTCGGCGTAAACCTCTACATTACCAACTCCGCAGTTGGTCACCGATGCCCTATCGGATATTAGGTTTTTGGCTTGTATGCTGCCTGCTCCTGAATTGAATATACGAGTGTCGGTCGATGAGCCAGAAACTTTGATTACACCTACACCGCTGTTTTCGATTGAAATAGCAGGGCAATCGGCAGTGACAATGCAATTGCCTACACCGGAGTTGACAATTTTTGCACGATTTTCAGTCGTGTATATCTGCGATTTTCCTACGCCTTCGTTAACAAATTCGCTAAGGCTTGGGGTTGTTATTTCTATCTTGCAAAATTGGTTCGATGAGTTGAAGTTTTCTTTATTTGATATTTCCAAAGTACCGTCTGTTACTGAATATTCGATTGTTTTCAGCGTATTGTTGTCACAAAGGAAGGTTATTGTGTAATTGTCGCCCTTGTTTATTACAATGTCGGCAACACTGTTGTTTACGACCTTGTGGAATTCATCAATTGTATATTCGGTCTTATTGGTTCTTGCGGTGTCGTTCTGTGCCAATGTAATAATGCTGGTAAAGCAGACAAATGCTGTAATTATTAATTTTTTCATGGCTTCTATTTTTTACTATTTATAAATGCTAATGTTATCTCGTCTCCAATTTCTTTTATTCTGCGAATAGTTTTGTCTTCCCTAAAGTTGTTGCGGATTTCGCTTGCACGGCGACGCAGAAATTTGCGGAATTCATTGTCTTTGACTATCGTAACGCCATTATCTTGCGATTGGTTTGCGTACAGTTCTTCGGGAGTAATGTCGGTTGTGGAATTTATGTTATCAGTAGTGTCGGTGGGCACAGGTCCTTGTTCTGCATTTATTTCTTCTACCTCAACATTCTGTGCGATAGGTTCTTGTGATATGCTGTCGAGTGCGTTGATGGCAATATCAGAAGTGAAAGGTGTGGTTGCGGGAGTTGTAGTATCAGTGTTTTGCGCTAGAGTTTCATTAGTATACGAATTCGTATTCTTTGGTGTATGGTAGTTTTGAGAAACTGGATTTTTTGGAATTATTTCTTGTATGTCGTCTTCTGTCTTGTCGTGGACATATAATTCTCCTTGGGTAGCAACTGTAACTCCATCATTAGGTTCCCCTGTATCAATCTTCGGCTTTTCTCCGTTTCCAATGTATTTGTACAATAGTATTGCACTTGTTGCAATTATTGCAAATGTCGCTGCAATTGAAACAGGTCTCAGCCAGAAGACTATTCCGCGTTTCTTGAGCGAATCCTTGTCTGGGTAATGAATGTCGAGGTTGGGCTCCTGTACTGTTTGCTGGTATGCTTCGTAGGACTTGCGTACATCTGGGGTGCTTTCAATTTCGGCGTCAATGTACATTTCGTCTTCTTTAGAAATTACACCTTCAATCTTTTCAACAAGAAGTCTTTCTGTGATGTTTTCTGCCGAAAGCATTTCCTTTTTTTCGAATTTTACATCTTCTACGTAGCTGTTTTCGAGCATTGCCATGACATCGGGATTACGCTCGAGATATGCCATGAGTTCGGCTTCTTCCGTTTCGGAGAGCTGGCAATCTAGGAACCTCTGCCACAATTCTTCAATATTGCTTTGATCTATCCTTATCATAGCGCGTTCTCCATTTTGACGATATAGTCCTTTAAAACTTTCCTTGCACGGAAAATGTAAACTTTCACTTGTGTTTCGTTGAGACCTGTGATTTCTCCAATTTCGTTGTAGGAGTAACCTTCGTAGTCTCGGAGCAGGATGAGTTGGCGCTGCTGTTCCGGAAGCTTTGCAAGTGCATTTTCCAGAATTTCCTTCAGTTCGGAGTTGCTGTCGTATTCTCCGGGTTCGTAGCCGGTACCTATCGCATCTTCTGCCGTGCTGAATTTCTCGTGTCTGGTTACGTCTATCATCCTGTTGTAAGCAACTTTGAACAGAAAAGACTTTGCGTTGTCGACTTCGTCGCGGTTTGTCCACAGCTTTGCAAAACTGTCCTGCACTATGTCCTGTGCAAGGTCGCTGTCCTTAATGTTCGACAGCACAAAGCGATAGACGTTGTCCGCGTACTTGTTAACCATAATATTGTAGTCTTCTCGTGTCATTGTTCCCTCATATGACGCATATATGGTGCGAAATGTTACAAAGAAAATGAAAAAAAATTAAAGAGTAGTTTTTTTGTTTGCACGATTTTAATCAATTAGAATTGCCTAATAATAAATTATTTGTATCTTCGCCCCGTAGTTTGAAGATGGTAAGATTGCTTTCACATAGCGAAATCGATTTTGTCAAGTACGACGAATGCATTGAAAAATCCATGCAGGGCAAGGTGTATGCAATGTCGTGGTACCTGGATGCGGTTTCCCCCGATTGGTCGGCCTATGTGGTTGGTGACTACGATATTGTGATGCCAGTGCCACTGAAACGGAAGTTTGGGCTTGTGTATGCGTTGCAACCGCAGTTCTGCCAGCAACTGGGAATTTTCTCAAAGTCGTGGCTCTCGAAACTTCAGGCTCGCGAACTTATTGGAAAGTTGCCTTTCCTGTATTGTCTTTGCTTCAATAGCGGAAATATGGATGTGTGCGCAGGAAAAACTGCTCGCCCGAATTATGTGTTGGACTTGAGCGCCGACTACGAATTGCTTAATGCAAGCTTTTCGTTGCAGTGTCGCCGCAATGTAAAAAAGGCAAAGACATTTGTGCAACGGGTTGCCGAAATTTCAAGGGACGAATATCTGTCGTTCCTTTGCGAAAATGCAGGGCAATGGATGGGGAAAGTGCAGATTCCTGTTTTGACAAGGCTTATTGACAATGCTATTTCGGCTGGTTGTGCCGAGTTTGTGGCTGTCCGCGATGTGCAGGATAATGTCCTTGCTGCTGTATTTTTTATAAGGTGGGGAGGACGGCTGTATTATCTGTCGCCTGTTTCGAGCGAAAAGGGTAGGGAATGCCAGTCGATGACTTTCCTGCTGAACGATATTGTTGAGCGTAATGCAAATTCGTCGCTTCTTATTGACTTCGAAGGCTCGGCAATCGAAAGCATACGGAATTTCTATGAGGGTTTTGGCGCAAAGGACGAGCCTTATCCGATGCTTGAGAAAAATATGTGGATAGCGAAGGTGTTGGGGAAATAATTGTCTGAAAAAAGTAACAGTCATCCTATATTTGCTGCGTAAAAATAAATGTTATTTTTATGGAGTAAAAGTGATTATTAATTTTTCAAACAGAAGTGGGAAAGGAATAAGATTTACTTAGTCATTAATCTCCAAGATTCTGCGGAATGCTAATCCCC
>JAFZRE010000015.1 GCA_017620015.1 Bacteroidales bacterium
GCGGTGACCACAATCACATTGTTCCTTCGACCAATCCTGAAGTATGCGACAGCGTAATTACATTGCACCTTACAATTAACCAGCCGACAGCTTACGAATTCTCTGAAACAGCTTGCAGTTCATACACATGGAACGGACAGACATACACCGAAAGCGACGACTACTTTGAAACATTCACCGCAGCTAACGGTTGCGACAGCGTGGTAACACTCCACTTGACAATCAACCAACCAGTTGCTCACGAATTCTCGGCTACTGCTTGCGGAATTTACGCATGGGGCGAAGAATCGTACACTACAAGTGGTGACCACATTCAGACTTTCACCGCAGCAAATGGTTGCGACAGCGTTGTAACACTGCACCTAACTATCACCGAGGCTCCTTCGCGCGAAGAAAATATAACTGCGTGCGATAGCTACACCTGGTACGGACAAGAGTACACCGAAAGCAACGACTACTACCATACAATTCCTGCAACCAACACTGAAGAATGCGACAGCTTGATAACCTTGCACCTCACAATTAACCATTCGGTTACAAACGAAATTACCGAAGATGCCGAAGATTCATTCACGTGGAATGGTACAGAGTACACAATTAGCGGTGACTATACCCAGACATTTGAGACTGTAAACGGTTGCGACAGCGTGGTAACCTTGCACTTAACTATTACTACTGTCGGTATCAACGAAAACGAAATGTCTGAAATAAATGTTTATCCAAATCCAGCAAAGGATAGAATCAGCATTGAAGGTGCAGAAATCCAATCGGTTAGCATTTATGACATCACAGGCAGGGAAATTGTTGAATACAAGAACAATGGAGAAAACACGATGAACATCTCCGTCGAAATGCTTGAAACAGGAAACTATATGCTCGTTATCAAGGAAAACGACGGTAGCACAACAACACGAAGAATTGTAATTATGAAATAACACAATTCATTCATAACAATAGAAAAGCTGTCCAATCGGGCAGCTTTTCTTGTTTATATACGTTATAATCAACAAAATATCCATGTATAAACGACAAGAAACGACTAATAAACGAAAGTAAACGCTTAAAAACCGACTCGTATTTTCAAATCACCCGACTTTTGCAGCGGATTTCAAAACGAAGTCCGAACAAAATGTTTAACGTTTAAAAATTTACGATTATGAATTTAAGAAATCGCGTACAATTGATTGGAAATCTGGGTTCGGAACCGCAGATTAGGGAATTTGGAAATGGTAGGAAACTCGCTCGCTTCTCGCTCGCAACTACCGATGTTTATAAAAAAGAAGGTAAATATGTGCGTGACACACAATGGCACAGTGTTACGGCTTGGAATCGCATTGCAGAAGTTTTACAGGACCGAGAAGTTTCCACGGGCAGTGAAATTATAGTAATAGGTAGCGTAGTAAGCACCAAGTTTACCGACCGCGAAGGCCGTGAGCGCAAGGTTTCGGAAATTGTTGCCGACAGCATAATGATAAGGAGGTTGAAACGCGCAGAAGCAAAATTAGAAAAGAGTATCGCATAAATTCTAGCGTTTGAATTATGGCACTCATCGACGATAGGATAGCACAGTTCCGTGCGGAGGTTGGCGAAAGAGAACTAACCGAGGAGCAGAGAAAGATTTTCAATGCGTTCACAAAAAAGAATGGAGCTGCAACTTTTCAGAATGTTACCGATAGGGACGGAAGAAATGTGCGAATAAAAATTTATTCAAATAAAACAAAAACAGGTTCGCAACATATTCTTATCAATCATTTTGGAACCATCATTCATTGGGTAACAGCTTGGGAAATACTAAACCTATACGAAGTTGTAGAAAGAGGTGCTCATTATATTAGTAATGGTTATGTAGTGTATCGTGTGGATACAGATTTTGATGGAGTAAAGATTAGTACCGTATTGAAGTTTGTTGAAAATAAAGGTATAGCAGTGCTAAAAAGTTTCTATTCAAATAGAGAATAAAAAAAGCCTTGGATGATCGGCCGTTTCCTCCCTATGTAAGGGTCCGCACCGCATTAGCGGGGGTGGTGCCAAATCTCAAAGGCGATGCAAAAGTAGTAATAAATTAATAACTGACAAAAATTTAAAGACATGGAAATTAGAAATTTTGTAATGTTGGTTGGCAACATGGGAGCCGACCCAAAGGTAAACGAGACAAGAGGTGGAAAGGTTGCAAGGTTTTCTCTGGCAACTTCCGAGAATTATTATGAAAACGGCAAACCAGCAAGTCGTACAGAATGGCACAACATTGTTGCGTGGGGTACGAATGCCGACAAGGTGTTGGAACGATGCACGAAGGGAACGCATGTTACCATCGTTGGCAGGTTGACTTCGCGCAGTTACGAAGATGCGAACAATGTAAAGCGGTACATAACAGAAGTGGTTGCGAATGAGGTTATTTGCGAACCATCGTTAAAGGAAAAGACAGAATAATGCATTGTTAATTGTCAATTATCCATTGATATGGCACTCATCGACGATAGGATAGCGCAGTTCCGTGCGGAGGTTGGCGACAGGGAACTAACCGAGGAGCAGAATAGGGTTTTCGAAACTTTTTGCCGGACAAAAGGGAAATTGAAACGTATCTGCACTACGGACAGTAATGGTGATTCTATTACAATAATGTTTCCATCCGATGATGAAAATGAAGGCACACAACATGTTCTGCTCAAACATTACAAGACAAATCGTGGTAGCGTTACAGCACTGGAGATCTTAAATTTGATGGATGTAGTACGCAATGGTGCTAAGGGATCTGATGAGAGTCATATTATTTATAGTATGGAAAAGTTTCGTGGTAAAATAAAATTTACGATTGCAGTAAAGGTCGTCAAGAAAGGAAACATCTTCAAATCATTTTATTCCAATAGGTATAAATAAAAAAATGTTCCACTCAGCCTGTCTGGTCCCCCAGCAGAGGAGGCTTCCACGCATCATTCCGAGACAAGTGCCGGCTTCCCGAAACGAGTGGCGCGATCTTGGTGCCAAAGCGAAACACAATGCAAAAGTAGTAATAAATTATTAACTAACAAAAATTTAAAGAATATGAATTTAAAGAATAGAGTACAATTGATTGGAAATCTAGGTGGTGACCCTAAGTATTATGAATTTCCAAGTGGAACAAGAATGGCTAAGTTGTCGGTAGCGACTTCTGATTTCTTCAAGAAAAGCGACCGACTTGTTAAGGAAACGCAGTGGCATAATGTCATAGCATGGGGCAATCTCGCCGATATGGTAAAGGCAAAAATCGTGAAAGGTTACGAAGTTGTTGTTGACGGTTGCCTAAAGCAGAACCGCTACACTGACAAGAATGGAAACGAGCAGTGTACATACGAAGTGATTGCCGATACTATTCTATTTAGCAAGCCAGATAGGGCGTAGTTCCAATTTTCGGTAGTCGCCGTATGGTGGCTACCGATTTTCGGGTACAAAAAAAGAGCAACAACAATGCAGCTCTTTACATACGAGTGCAGTGAACAGTCCACCGCTGAGTGTCAGAGGCTTTCTGCATTCCATACCACTGTCACGTATGCAACGGCAAAATTATAAAAATAATTATAATGGATAAGCAAGATTTTGAAAATATTGTTAACAATCATATATTCTCTTCATCTGAGATTATAGATAACGTCTTGAATGCAATAGGCTTAACGAGAGCAAAAATGTCAACGTATCAACAATACTGTTATCCTAACGGTGATTATATGCGTTTAAGAATTTCTAATCACGGGATATATCTCCAACATTGGTTTGATAAAAATAGAGAAGCAAGAATTAATGGTCAGAATAACCCAAAGTTAAATATTGGTCATAATATTGCCATAACGTTTGCACCAAACGAACAAGAATGCTTATCTGCTGGCGAAATATTTCCAATGAAAATTAAAAATGTTTCATCAGTAAAGACAAAACAAGGAAATAATGCAAAACCACAATTTAAAGTTAAGCATATTTGCTATTATTCATGGATGTTGACAAAAGAGGATGTCAATTCTATATCTGCATCGCTTGTAAATTGTATTTCTATGGGAATAGATTATAATGAACCATTAGAAGATATTGATAAAATAGTTGAATGGGAGGATACTTCAAACCGTCCACCTATAAAAATAAAAGGGAAAACTCTGCTACAAGGTAGGAATGAAAATAAGAGGCAACGTATAGGTTAATTTTTTTCGATTTTTCGTAAAATATTGTGAGAAAAAGAGGCTGCCTCACAACACCTCTCAGATCCGCTCGCTCAGACCTATCTATTAGCCACCCTTTTGCACAATTAAGCGAGATGCACGGGCCTAGGCACAAGACGATGCAAAAATAAACAAAATTTTTATGAGTAATAATATTCAAAAAGAATTTAACAAGAAAATAATTAACATCAAAAGTGATTCGATGAAAAACATTACTTTTGCAGACAAAGGCGAAGCCAACAATATGGAAGCCATCGACAAAAACATAAAGCTCGCACACGACCTTGTGAAGTTCACAAGCAAGTCGGTGTTTCTTACGGGTAAGGCCGGAACAGGAAAGACTACTTTCCTGCGTAATCTGCCGAATATCACCCGCAAGCGTATGGCGGTTGTTGCACCGACAGGTGTGGCCGCCCTCAATGCCGGTGGCGTTACAATCCATTCGTTTTTCCAGCTTCCGTTTACGCCATACATTCCCGAAGGTGCCGATGTGGCAATCGTTTCGAAAGACGAGGAGGGAAACGTTGTACGCGAGCAATTCCGTATGAGCGGTAATAAAATTAAGCTTCTGCGCTCGCTCGACTTGCTTGTCATTGATGAAATAAGTATGGTTCGTTCCGATTTGCTTGATGCAGTTGATTCTGTGCTACGCCATTACCGCCGTTCGTCGTTGCCATTCGGTGGCGTGCAACTCCTGATGATTGGCGACCTTTACCAGCTTACCCCAGTAGTCAAGGAGGAAGAATGGCGAATAATAAGCCAATTTTACCGCTCACCGTATTTCTTTGATAGCAATGCCTTGAAAAAAGTTGATTACGTGACCGTTGAACTTACGCACATTTTTCGCCAGCAAGACGATGTGTTCATTTCGATATTGAATCAGATCCGTACAAATACACTTACAAAGGAATCGTTAGCAGTGCTAAACAGCCGAGTTTCTGCAAACTCGGACAACGATGACGATCAAAACATCCGTCTTACGACTCACAACAACGATGCGAATGGAATCAACGCATCAAAACTTGAGGCTCTCGAAGGACAAGAATACAAGTTTGAAGCAGATATCATCGACAATTTCCCTCCATATATGTACCCGACTGACGAAGTTCTTACGTTGAAAGTTGGCGCGCAGGTAATGTTTATAAAGAACGACTCGTCGCCTGCAAAGCTATACTACAACGGAAAAATCGGCAGAATTACTGAAATCGACGATTCGAAAATAATGGTTCTCTGCAATGGCGACCTTTCGCCGATAGAAGTCAAGGAAGAAAAGTGGGAAAACATCCAGTATGTTCTTAATAATGATACGAACGAAATAGAGCAGAATGTAATTGGCGAATTTATACAATATCCGTTGCGGCTAGCGTGGGCGATAACCGTTCACAAAAGCCAGGGACTTACATTCGACCGTGCAATTATTGATGTGCATGCTGCTTTCGCATTTGGACAGGTATATGTTGCGTTGAGCCGTTGCAAGTCGCTGGAAGGGCTTACGCTGAAAACACCAATTTCTTCGCAGATGATAAAGTCCGACACCGAAGTGGTGACTTTTTGCGACAATGCCCGACAAAAGCAACCCGACGAACAAAGCCTGAATAAATACATAGTTTCATATCAGCGCGATGTGCTACTAAAGATATTTGACTTTGCCCTGATGCAAAAGCAGTTAGCAGATGTTAGGCAAGTTTATATGTCGAATTTCAATAGGTTTAATCCCGAATATTCGCAAAAACTGCTTGATGTTGTACAAAAGTTTGATGAACAATTGTTCTCCGTAAACAAGAAATTCGTGATGCAGTTATGGAAGATATTTTCTGCATCGCCAGACGTACAACTTAAAGATGACGAGTTTTTACAGCAGAGGCTGTCAAAGGCATCGGAGTATTATTACGGAAAATTGGCCGACATTATCGGCGAACCATTTTCTCAAATGTTGCTTGAGTCGGACAACAAGGAGATTGATGACGAGATGAAGTCTGCATTGGAGGCTCTTGAACTCGAATATTGTAAGAAACGCAACGTCTTTGATAAGCTGCGTGATGGTTTTTCTACCGAAATGTATCTGAAGATAATTTCGATTACCGAGGACAAATTTGTGCCTACATTTAGTCGGAAGTCGCATTCTACATATTCGGTTCCGAAGACGAACAAGGAACTGTTCAGCGTACTTAATGCTTGGAGAAAGTCGGTTGCCGATGAATTTGATATGCCTGTTTACTATGTCTTGCCTCAGAAATCGTTGGTGGAAATTGTTGACAAGTTGCCACGCAATGCAAAGTCGCTAAGCAAGATAAGTGGCATAGGTGCAAAAAAGGTTGCAGCATACGGCAATGATATTCTGAATATTATCAACGAATATTGTCGTGAAAATGGCATTGATGATGATTCGGCGATGCCAGAACTTGAAGAATTGTCAGAGCCAAAGAAAAAAAAGGAAAAGAAGCCAAAACCGTCCAAAGGCGATAGTTTCAAAAAGTCGTTCGAAATGTTCAAGCAGGGTATGTCGGTGGCGGATATTGCAAAAGAACGTTCGCTTGTTGAATCGACTGTGTATTCACACCTTACAAGGTTCATAAAGACTGGCGAAATCCAGCCCGAGGAGTTGATTGGCAAGGAAAAATTTTCTGACATTATGGATTACATCGAATCGCACGGTTTCTCGGGAAGTGTGTCTCAACTTTATGCTGATGCAGAAGGGAAATATTCGTACGAAGAGCTTAGGGTTGGATTGGCATTTCTAGAAAAAATGCAAGCAACTGAATAGAAAAAAACGAATCCACTTCCCTATTATGGGAAATGGATTCGCAAACCAATAAATCACTTACCCTATTTTAATGTCTGAAATGCCTAATTCCAGTGAAAACCATCGGAATCTTGTTTTCATTGCAATACCTTATAGTATCTTCGTCGCGGATAGAACCACCAGGCTGAATTACTGCCGAAATTCCTTCCTTGTAGGCAATCTCGATTGAATCGGCAAACGGGAAGAACGCATCCGAAGCCATAACAGCACCATTCAAATCGAAACCGAAACTCTTGGCCTTCTCGATAGCCTGCTTCAGTGCATCAACACGCGAAGTCTGTCCCGTACCGCTTGCCAGAAGTTGAGCATTCTTAACGAGAACTATTGCATTCGACTTGGTACTCTTCACGACCTTATTGGCAAAGAACAAATCCTCGATTTGCGCTGCTGTAGGCTTTTCGTTGGTTACATACTTAAGGTCGTCTATATTTTCGATGCGAGTATCCCTATCCTGAACCAAAACGCCATTTATTGCACTACGCAACACATGTTTCGACACATTGTTGTGCTTCTGAACCAAGATAATGCGGTTTTTCTTCTGCTCAAGCACCTCGAGAGCCTCCTTTGTAAAGTCGGGAGCAATTATCACCTCGAAGAAAATCTTGTTGATTTCCGTCGCTACTTCCCTATCAATCGGGCGATTAGTAACTATTATACCACCGTATGCCGAAACTGGGTCGCAAGCAAGCGCATCCTTCCAAGCCCTAAGCAACGTACTGCGGGTTGCAATACCACAGGCGTTGTTGTGCTTCAAGATAGCAACTGTAGTGTCCTCGAACTCACGAATTAGGTTAATGCCTGCATCAATGTCAAGGATATTGTTGTAGCTGACCTCCTTGCCGTGAAGTTTCTGGAACATATCGTCGAAGTTGCCGAAGAACTTTGCCTCCTGATGAGGATTTTCGCCATAGCGCAAAGGCATATATTCGCGCTGCGAAAGTTTGAGCTGCGACATTGAATTGTCATCGAACCAGTTGAAAATTGCAGAATCATAGTTCGAGCTGATGCCAAATGCCTCGCGTGCAAAACGACGACGAGTTTCAAGGTCGGTAGAACATCCGTTTTCCTCGATTATGTTGCAAAGTTCCTGATACTGACCTTTGTGCGAAACGATCAGCACATCCTTGTAGTTCTTTGCAGCAGCCCTTATCAACGAAATTCCACCTATGTCAATCTTCTCGATGATGTCGCTTTCGGAAGCATTCGACTTAACAGTCTGCTCGAACGGGTAAAGGTCAACAATCACAAGGTCGATTTCTGGAATTTCGTACTGCGCCATCTGTCCCAAGTGGTTTTCGTCCTCGCGGACTGCCAAGATACCACCAAAAATCTTAGGATGCAAAGTCTTTACCCTACCGTCAAGAATTGACGGATAGCCAGTAACATCTTCAACCTTAGTTACTTCAACATCCAACGACGAAATAAAGTCGTAGGTTCCACCCGTTGAATAAATTTTTACTCCATAGTTGCTTAAATTCTTAACAACCAAATCCAAATCGTGCTTGTCGAACACCGAAATCAAAGCCGACTTAATAACTTTCTGCATATATCTTACTTTTTTAGTTACTTTATATAATTACTACTTTTTCAACACATAACGCTGACGCACAACTTCATACACTACTATTGCCGTCGATACCGAAACATTGAGCGATTCGGTCTTGCCGTGCATCGGAATCTTAACAAGACGGTCGGCACGCTTCTGCAAAGTCTTCGACACGCCAACATCCTCCGCACCCATTATTATTGCCGTAGGAACAGAAAAATCTTCCTCAAAGACAATGTTTTCAGTCTTTTCGGTAGCAGCAAACACCTTAAAACCGCTCTGCTGCAGGAAAAGAACCGCATCGACAAGATTTTTCTCACGGCACACAGGAATATTGTACAATGCTCCAGCCGAAGTCTTTATTGCATCTTCGGTAATCCTCGCCGAATTGGTTTCGGGAATTACTATCGCCGTCACACCAGCACACTCGCAGGTTCGTGCAATCGCGCCAAAATTACGCACATCGGTAATGCCGTCCAAAACAACAACTATCGGCGTTTTTCCCTCGTCGAATGCCGACATCACAACGTTCTCCAAATTCTGGTACGACACTGGCGAAATATATGCCACTACTCCCTGATGGTTGCGATTGGTTATCTTGTCCAACTTTTCGGCAGGCACATACTGAATGTTAAGTTTGTTCTTACGCAACTCTGCCATAAGTTCAACAGAAAGGTCACCTGTCATATTCTGACGGACAAGCACCTTGTCTATCTCCTGCCCTGCCCTGATAGCTTCGAGCACAGGTCTTATTCCAAAAATAAAATCACTCATCGTTCAACTTTGATACTGTAAATATTTTTCCCGACCGCCACGTTGCCGACACCTGCTGCCATAACGACTGATAGGTATTCGACCGCAACAATGAAAAGTCGTTTCTGATTCCAGAATTATTCTCGAATGTAAACATCATTCCTTGTTCACCACTCCCGTATATCCATTCCTCGCTGTTGGGCGTAATGTTGACAACCGTAGGTGGACCAAGCATTATGTAAATCATTCCCCTATCGGTTTTCCAACCTTCAACCGATGACGGAAACAGCATATTTGCCAATGCCACACGACTGTAGAACACACGAATCTGCTCCTTTGCACCCTTTTCGCTTTTCGAAAGTCCTAACCAGAAAGCATCTATCGAAGGCTTCAAGGCATTGGAAGTATCCATAACTGCAAATTCACGTTCTGTACATAGCAAGTTCATAGGGTCAAGCATATCTGCCACCTTTGTTACCGACGGATAAGAAGTATTGCCGCTTGCGACAATGCCAAACTTTTCGTTTTTTGCAGTAGAGCCGAAGGCGTAAAGTCCAGGCTCCAACAGATGAAGTTTATCGCCAAAGGTGTAAGAAAATACAGAATCGGGAATATTAGCCGTATTGACAGGCGAACTCAAATATGGAGGTATGGCAACATATTTTTTCTCCCGATAAAATTCAACATTTACAGTAAGCCCAGTTCCGAAACCGCCCAAAACCTTAACATCTTGACCGACAGCAATAACATTAGTAAAAAGCACCTCATCGGAAAGATTTTTTACAATATACTTGTCGTCGTTGAAGCCAGGATTATTCTTGATGTCGCACAGCAGACGCTTCTTGATGTTGTACCTGCTATTTGCAAAATCGACAACAAGCTTGTATCGTATTTTTTCACCAAGTGCCACCTTGAAATGCCCGTAAACATATTCGCCCTTCGTCACCTCAAAAGTATAACGCAACGAAGCTGTGTCGGCTAGCTGAAAATTGCTGGCATCACGAAGGAAATACCTGATATACACATTGATTTCCTCTTCTAGCGGATTGGCAAGTGCATTGCGAAGCTCCTGTGTCCTGATTCGGAAAAAGACATCAGCCTCGTCTGCCGACGACACGAAAGCCGTCATCTGCGGATTAACTACGGAACTACCAGGATTGTACAATGCGGAAAAGTCTGAAGCATTCGACTTGCTATTAATAACCTGTTGCTTCGCATTCTGCTGAAATGTGAAGCAACCAGCCATAAACGGAAGCAAAAACAACAATATGTACAACAACCTCTTAATATTCACTATCCGTATTTGCAAATTTCTTGTCCATATCCTTCTTGAACTTGTTCTTGTCGGCAGTACCTTCAAGCACCACAGTATAGTTTTCGAGCGGTTTTTCCTTAGAGTCGGCAATTATCGAATTATACTTCTCCTCGCTTGAGATTGTCTTCAGCACGCCGTTCTTGTACATAAAGTAGAACCACATCTTATCATCAGGTTCGACAAGCATCTCGAAAGCCTCGGAACCCTTGGTCTTTATTATCCTTATGTAACCGCCAACATAACGTGTCACACGGTGCTTTCCAAAATTGACAAAGCCAATAGGACCACCACAGACCATACCTCTAGTCTGCGACTTGCGGTCATAAATGAATTTCAAGTCAGTGATAACAACCTTATTTTCAAGCAGAACCTTAGGGACCTTGTCGTAATTACCGAAACTCATATTGGTCATGTACTTGTTGTATTCGGCGGTATCAAGGAACTGCTTTAGAGCGACATGATAGTTCTCATCGTTCTCGTCAACGAAATCGGTACTTACCGACGGTATTGTCTTCGCCATATACTCGTAAGCGGCATTAGGCAACGGCATATTTATAAACATCGTGGTATTGAACGTAGTAGTATCCGTCTCAACATTATATTCGAATGTACCATAAGAGTTGACATTGAAAGTATATGTAAGGTTCTTGCTGAAGGTAAACAAACCTTCTCCCTTTATATTGCAAGTGCTTTCGTCAATAGACATATAGTTACCTGGCAAGTTGCGCTCGTTAAGTTTTTC
The DNA here is from genome assembly GCA_017620015.1 of Bacteroidales bacterium. GTDB lineage: Bacteria > Bacteroidota > Bacteroidia > Bacteroidales > ML635J-15 > Bact-19. The sequence continues at coordinate 11,344 of JAFZRE010000015.1, forward strand.
TATCGAAGCAATCTCGTACCTATTAGAATCAGCATCATAATGCAAGAATCCATTTACATCAAACATTGCCTCGTCGGCAGTTCCGCGCCGCTTAGCGATAAACGCTGGATATATGGTATTGTTTCCATACATTATTGACGAACGTAACACAATATTGTTGACACTCTTCAAATCCTTGCCTATAGGAATGAAAGCGTCCTCCGAATTTACAAACGACTTGAACTTGAACCATTGCGGAGCAGTATCGCACTCGTAGTTAATCTTTGCCGCACCAACATATTCAAGCGAATCGACGCCTGCATATACATTCACCTTGCCCTGATATGCAAAATGACGGGTTATATTGAATCCATCAGGTTCCGATATTTCGCCATGTGCACGAGTTTCTCCTTCTGCCACACCAATATCGGTAAAATGTATTGTCTGCGGCTCCTTGGTATCGTTGATGTAATCGTACAAAGCATCGCCAGTATAATCACGCTTTCCCTTTATCTTTACAGTCGCGTCATAAAATTTGTAGTATTCGTTGGTAACATTGGCTGTAATCTTAGCCTCGACCAAAGTATCCATTACTGCATTCTCCCTTATTATAACATCATGCTTTTTCGATGGGAATATTGCAGCATCGGCAACACGTATCACACCCACATCCTTAGCCGTAATCACATGTTTCCTATAATTGTAAACTGCCTCCGGCACAAAGAATGTAAGATTGTCCTGACCAGGCATATACGACTCGAACTTGGAACTGCTCAAGAATGCAGACTCATACAATTCCCAGTCTTCCTCAACATTTATGCCCTTGATCTTTTCCTTGATTTCGTCGCTAGTCGAGAATGCCAGTTCATCGTTATCCATATACCATATAGTCTCATCGGCCTTGCACTTGTACTTGTTGTACGGGAAGTTCTGCTCGGACATATCTCCATTCGACTTAAAGTCGCCTCGTCTGCTAACAAAGTCGATATGAGCCTTCTGACCAGTACCAGTAAAATCGGCATCCGAAATAGAATTGTTAAATATTCTGAAATCGGCAGTATCGGCATCAAATACATCCTTGCTATATACAAAATCGTCAGATTCGAGCATAGCCTTGTCGATAAACGTTGCACCTTCGCCATGCAAGCCCTGTGAAGTTATGACCAGATTGCCATCCAACTTGGCCTTGCCGTCGTACATGACAAAGTTTGCCGTATCCTTATCAACGTGGAACTTATCCTTGCTGACCTTCCACGACAAAGTATTTTCCATACCAGTAACATTCGGGAACTCAACAGGTGACTTCTGCTGTTCCATCTTCATATTCTTGGAATGGCCTTCCATCTCGTCGGGGAACAAAGTCACGTATGCATCGCTGAAGGTCGTACTCATGTACTTGATGCTACCATCACCGCGCAACCCCTTGTTACTCAAGTCAAGGACATTCTTAAACGTCGCCTTGCCACCATACAACGGAACTCCAGAAGCAGGAGTCTTATATTCAAAACCAAGCGACCAGTCGCTCTGGCGTACGACAAGAGTCTCGTTCAGGTCGGGGATTATCCCTGCACTTACAAGCACTCCGTTGAAATGTATATTATCCTTGTTATAGCCTTCAATGCTGTCGAGCACAAACGGGTCAACCTTGAAATAGAACTTGTCCCTTTCGTATATTCCGTTGTAAACCTGCTTGCTGTCGTAATATACGTATGAATCCTTGTTCGACACAAGCTTCGGATATTCCTTGTAGTCGGCAAAACCAGACTTGTTGTTAGGATAGTCGATGTAGAAGTCACCAGAAAGGTTTTCTATCTTGTTGCGCACAATTGCAACCCTTGGCTGTCCGTTTGAATCGAGAAATCCCATTTCGGGAGTGGTAAGCGCAACAATCTTCATCGAGTCACAATTAGGAACATCAATCTTGAACAATCCGTAGTCGAAGCGGAATCCTGAACCATACATGTAGAACTGTCCTGCCTGAAGCAGTCCGTCGAAGATAAAGTTACGATTTTTCTGTATTGTCAGTTTACCATCCTTAGGATAAACAGTAACACTTTGAGAATCGGACAAATGCACCATAGGGACGCCGAACATCTTTAGGTCAAAATTGGTAAGGCTCAACTTGGCATTTGCCACAGTATCGTTTCCGAGAGCACTTCTCACAACTTGTTTAGTTTCTTCATCCACCATCACGCCTTCGGCAGATTTCACCTTGCTGTAGAACAAAATTACATCCGAATCGGCATCGCCACGATGTGCCGCCAAGAAACGCCATGTCTCCTCATGAACCTTGATGGTCTCAGTACTCTGGTCAAACGAAATATACCCCTTGTATGTAAGCGCATACACAAGCTGCAAGGCCTGGTCGCGAGCTATCTTCATGTAGTTCATCAAATCCACAAGCTTAAATTCGGGATAACCGCCGACATAGTTAACCACAGAAGCAATGACTTCCAATGGATTGCGTGCGTCCTGCTTTTTCAACGACTTGTACTTTTCGTATGTATAGTAATCCGCCGACTCAAATAGCACTTCGCTGGGCGTTCCTTGTGTGTTTATCGTTGCAATATCAACAATAGGCTTGTCTATCACCCATTTTAAGGATGTGAAATCCATAGAAAGCTGATGATAAGTGTCGACAAAGTTTATGTTCGACAAGCCTTCCTTTGTCCTTATGACTTCGAGATAACCGTTCTCCTTGTAGTCGTACTGTTTTTCCTGCTTTCTGTTTCTACGGCTCTGCTCAACAGGTTCCTTCTCGAAAGCCCTTTTTACAAGTGTGTATCTAATTGATACAGAAGGATGATATATAGAGTCTTGCGCCAATCTGAACACTATCTCACAATTATCTGACGCAATTTTCTCGGGGTCGAACACAAACGAATTTGCATACGCACTGAATGAAACACTATCGTTCTTTGTTATCCTGATTTCCGCCTTTTTATCATCGGTACCGCTACCAATGAAGTTACGTCCACGCACCGACAGACCGCCCTTGTAGTCAACATCCTTCACTATGTTCTTTATATCAAAGTCCTGCGAGTAGCTTGTAAAACGCGGATATGTTGACTTGTAAGGTTTTTCACCGTTTTGCGCCTTGTCGATAAGGTCACCCATAAGGTCCTGAGTAAAATAGTACTTGTTGCGGAACACAACGCTGTCGGCCTTGATAGCAATGTCGGTCATGTTCAAGTTGTAGTCACCTAACGAAACGTTCATACTATCAAGAGGATAACCAACACGTTCCCAGCCGAGAGTACCCCCCTTGCCTACCCAAGTCTTAGCCCTCGGGTCGAGCACACCGCTAGTATTGTAAAGTTTCAGGCTGTCCCTGTCCTGATAGCCGATAAGGTCGATATTGTTGAATTTTATAAGGAACTTTCCGTTGTCATACGAAAAATCAAAATCCAGTTTGCTTACATTCCATTTTGTACGCTGATTGTTGGCTACCACACGTTTACGCAAGAAAACATTCATATCCTGCAGAAATTCGGAGAAATCGTTCACCCTGAACTTTCGTCCTGCAGCATTCATATCGAGCAATGTCTTCTCAAATTTCTCGTACTGACCGTAATCATAGCCTCTGCGCTTGAACTCCATAAGTATGTCCGTTAGCCTTACAAAATCGGGATAAGGCTTGCAACCTTTCGACTGCAACATATTGATAGTCCTTATGAAACTGTCTCGCTGCGGCGAAGTCAGCGAGTCGGACTGCCAGAATGTGAGGAATTCCTTCTGCATGCTTGCGCCGTCCTTGCGAATGTCGCCAGTAAACGAAAGCTGTTGCGCGAATTCCTTTCCGAACTTTGTTGGTTCAAGCGTAAACTGCGCCGATGTAACCATCGAAACCAGACTTATCGCCAGTATCAAGAATAATTTTTTCATATTATCATTATTTTTCAAAAACACAAGCCGTCCACTCTTCCGAGGTCAGGCATTTTACATACGACAGTCCGCACGAAGCACACACATCCTTTATCTGGTCGATTTCGGTGAAGAAGAAACCGCTAAGCAGCAAAACTGCGCCCTTTTTCATCAGCCGTGCGTAAGTCGGAATCTGTTTTTTCAGTATGTTGAGGTTGATGTTTGCAAACACGAAGTCGTATTCCACTTCGGGAATATCCTGCACATCGCCACAGGATGCTACAATATTTGAAACGCCATTGCGCTCAGCATTCTCCACTGTGTTTTCAAACGCCCATTCGTCAATGTCGATTGCATAAATCTTTGATGCACCGAGAATTGAAGCATAAATTGCAAGGATTCCTGTTCCGCAACCCATATCGAGACCGACCTTAGCTTTGAGGTCGAGTTCGGCAATAAGCCGACACATCATCGAGGTGGTGGCGTGGTGTCCCGTACCAAACGACATTTTCGGTTCGATGACGATAGTATGCTTTGTATCAAAGTTTTCGGTATGGAACGGAGCCTTTATTGCCAAATTTTCGTCAACAACGATAGGCGAAAAGTTCTCTTCCCACTGCTTGTTCCAGTTTTCCTGCGGGATAATCTTTTCGGTTGCAGTAACGCCAAACTGTGCAAGGATTTCATCAACATCTGCTTTGCTGTACTTCTTTTCCTCGACGTAAGCCAAAAGTTTTCCGCCTTCCTCGCTGAAACTGTCAAAGTTCTGTTCGGCAAGGAATGCCACCAATATGTCGGAAAGGTCGGGATTGCTCCTCGGTATTTCAATTGAAAGTTCCAAATAATTCATTTCGGTTGCTTTTTTACAAAAAAAAGACGATGGAGGCAGCCCCCATCGTCAGAATAAATTAAATAGCCTTTATTATGCTAATGAAATCGTTTGCCTTGAGCGATGCACCGCCAACAAGTCCACCGTCGATGTCGGGCTGAGCGAACAAGTTTGCTGCGTTGCCTGCATTTACGCTACCGCCATAAAGGATTGTAGTGTCGTCGGCAATCTTTGCATCGTACAGCTTTGCAATCAAGCCACGGATGAAAGCGTGGATTTCCTCTGCCTGGTCGGGAGTTGCGGTCTTGCCAGTTCCAATTGCCCATACCGGTTCGTAGGCAACGATGGTATTCTTGAAATTCTCGGCAGAAACATCCTTCAATGCATTGCGCAACTGCGACTCGATAACCTCGAAATGCTTGCCAGCCTCGCGTTCCTCAAGCTTTTCGCCACAGCAAAGTATCGGCGAAAGTCCGTTTGCATAGCACTGTGCGAGCTTGGTTGCGATAACCTCATCGGTATCACCGAAATACTGACGGCGTTCGCTATGACCGATAATAGTATATTCAACGCCCAAGTCCTTAATCATATTGGCAGCAACTTCGCCAGTATATGCGCCCTTCTCGAACTGCGAGCAGTTCTGTGCTGCAACGTGAATTTTCTTGGTATCAACAGCCTCTACACAAGTTGAAAGGTGGGTAAACGGAGTTCCGATAATAACCAATTTGCCTTCGGGCATATCGTAAGTCTTCATAAAGGCGTTCAACTCCTCAGCCAAAGCCTTGCCCTGACTTACCAAGGTGTTCATCTTCCAGTTTCCTGCAACAATTTTTTTTCTCATATCGTATCGTTTTTATCGTTAATATATCTGTTTTTGATTAGCCAATTGTATATGTTCCTTATAAGAGCCATTGCCAGTAACGCACCCAGAATCCAAACTACATACAGCAGTCTGTCGCGCTGGTTGTGCTGGGCGGTAAGCATTGTACCCGTTAGTTCGTTCTTGAGTTCCGAAACTTCAGGCAAATTTCCATCGTGCCATTTGTCGATGACTGTACCCTTGCGGATAAGAAGCAATCCCGGATTAGAGCGGACAATAGTCTTCAATGTTATCGGGTCGGTATTGTAGAATCCGTAGTTTACAGGATGTTCGGCGGTAAATGTCGCAATCGACTCGGCATTCGACGATGTCATGCAATAGAATCCCATATTGTTCTTTGCTGCAAACTCGGCAATCGAGTCAAATTCAGCCAGATGTTCAGTATCCATATCCTCAAGGCGCAATGCAATCATCAGGAAGGAATACCTCTCGTCGGCAAGAACACGCGGAGCAATGTCGGTTTCGGTAGCCTCGTCCTCATATGCTGCATCAACGAACTCCATATCTTCAGGCGACTCGTCAACACCAAGAATCACAGGCTTTCCATCGGAATCGTTGTATGTAATCCTTATCTTTTCAACATCTATGTCGCCCTCGCACTCCTCACAGATGTAATGGTCGAATTTCCACGAAGCGTCTGGAACAGATGACACATCAGCAAACATCTGCTCGCCGTCGGCATTCTTATATACAAGTTCCACACCGTCAAGGTCAACCTCCACGCCAGCAGTTTCTGCAACCGGTTTTGTCATTGTAAAATCGTGGATTGGCGGCACATAGCCCGGGTCAATAACAATATGCTTTGCATCGATGAACTTCCACGATTCATCGGGCAGATTGTCGATGGAGAATTCCTTTTGCTTTCCGTCCTTTTCGTAAATGAACGTGCTTTCAATCACTGGCTTAGGAGCATCTTCGGGGACAATCATACCTTCGGCAATATTTGCGCCAATATGGTACGGACGGAAGTCGATAATCGGCAAGGTCTTCAAGCAGTAAAAACCGAGTCCGAGCGATGCAAAACCCACGACAAACATTATAATCCACTGAACTCCAGTATGATAATGGGTCTTTATCTTCTTCCTTTGTGCGAAAAGCAATATCGCCATCGCCAGCAGGACCAAGTTCTTGAAGAATGTCTGCCAGTTGGTGATTACCAGGGCATCGCCGAAGCATCCACAGTCGGACACAGGATTTGCAATTGCCAGCCACAGCGTCAACGGCGTAAAGAACACCATCATCAGCAAGGCTCCCAATGCGCCGAGCTTGGGCAACTGATTGAAAAACAACGAGAAGCCTATCACAAGTTCCAACACGGCGAGTATCAGCGCGAGCGGAAGTGCAGCCCCGTCGATTGCAGAAAGGTGCATAGCCTCCAAGTAGTCGGCAATCTTGTAGCCATAACCCAGCGGGTCAATAACCTTTACAAAGCCAGAAAAAATAAATGTGGCTCCAACAAGCCATCTGAACAAGGTTCTTATTATCGTCATCATATTATTAAAGTTTTATTTTACAAAATTATGTTTTCTAAGTTCTGCTATGATTTTTTCAGAGATTTTTTCGGCAGGAAGCATCGAGCCATTGTCGGAACAGTCGATACGCACAAGCCTGTCGTCGGTTTCGGTTGCGCGGATATAGGTTTCGCGCACCTTCTTCTGGAAATTAAGGTCGGCCTCATGAATGTCGGTCTTGCCATTCAGGTAGTCGCGGTCCTTACCTGTACGGTTTTCGGCAAGACGTCTTTCGGTAAACGAAAACGGCACGTCAAGGAATATGTTAAGGTCGGGACGCGGAATCTTGAAATAGTTGAACTCAAGGTTGAAAATCCAATCGAACAACTTGCGTTTTTCCTGCTCGTCAGCAATCTTGGCACACTGGAAACCGATGTTTGAATACACATAGCGGTCGTTTATTACGAATTTGCCTTCGGCAAGCCAAGCGTTTATCTTCGGAGCCATATTGTAGCGGTCGCCAGCAAAGAGCAGCGACACCAGATAAGGGTTCACATCGCCGATTCCGCCAAACTCGCCACGCAGGAAACGGTTTATCATCTCGCCGAAAATCTCCGAGTCGCCTGTGGGGAAATGCACATATTCAACCTTCTTACCTTCTGATTGCAAATATTTTGACAGCAAATCCACTTGCGTTGACTTGCCAGCTCCGTCAAGACCTTCAATTACGATAAAAGCCATTTCAATCCTCCGACATTAAAATGCCAAAGTTATGAAAACTTTTAGAAACAAAAAATAGGGATAGCAAATATTTATGCCCTAAAAAACAGGGTATGCTGTTATTAAAAATCTAATGATTTAAATCGACATTAGAAGCAGAATGTTTTGGGTTTAAGAGGATTAAAAATCCTAACATTCGTACCTTCGGGATTGCAAATCCCGAAGGACATAGGTTAGAAACAAAAAATAGGGATAGCAAATATTTATGCCCTAAAAACAAGGCTATGCTGTTATTAAAAATCTAATGATTCGAATCGGTTAAGGCGGATTAAAAAATCCTTATATTCCAGCCTTCGGGATTGTTGCCATTGGCAACGAGCTGAAGGTTGCAAATCCCGAAGGACATAGGTATTAAAAATTCATGGGGAAACCGACTTTACGACTATTTGTCGTAAGGCTTATGTGTGAGATAGTAATTGTCGGCCCACGACGGGAATTTCAGATTCTTGGTATGGATGCCCCTCGAAATAGAATCAAGCGTTTCGGAACCAAGAGCCTTAGTAAGTGAAATCGTATAGCGCGAAGCAATAAGTCCGTAAGCCTTGCCACCATTCATCTTTGAACTTTCATCAATATAGACATTGGTAAATATAGGTCGGTCCTGTGCAATTCCGCTTGTAGGCTTAGTAACCTGCATATAGGTGTACAAATTTTCATCGCCAGACGACACAGCAAATGTCATGCAGTCGGGCATCTTAACCAGCCTCTTGACCACCGTTTCGTCATCGGCATTGATCTGTGCCGCCAACGAACTATAAAACGAAAGCACACTGAAAGCAAGTTCAACCGTAGTATATGTATTCACCGTAGTCTTGTAAGCCTGATTACTGTATATATTTATGCTCTTCTTGACCGTATCACCAGTATTCTTTATTTCCAGATAGTTAAAATACACATTTGTCTCCTGCAAGTTTGCATTTGCTCCCGGATTATACTTTATACTGAAATCCTGGTTATATCTTGCAAGTTCAACCTTAGGTGCTCTAGCATCGGGAACCTGAATCCTACTGCCGTCAACCAACTGAGTTTCACCTTTTGCGATGATTCTGCCATTGTCGATATTAACTTCAAGCTCGTATGTATAGCCATCGGTAAGTTCGGGACGGCCAACCCATATAGTATTGCGGTCACTTGCAAAATAACCACTCTCCTTAGGAATACTATCTGCCGCCCAGAAATTCCAAGTCTTTAAAATAGATTTTCCTTGCTTTCTATGAAGTTTCACCTGTACATCGCAATCGTAGAACAGCGAATCGGACACAGTAGCCATTTCGGATGCGGGAAGATTACCGAGAAAACTCTTGTTTACCTTTACATACTGCATGCTCTGCGACTTGTCGAGCACACAATATATAGCCGGAGAATCCTCCCATTTATCGGTTACATCAAAATCGGAATTGCAGGCAGTAACCGCCACCATCATGCACAAGGCACTATATATCAATAACTTTCTAATCATCGTGATAACTCTTATCCAAAAAGCAAAGTTAAGAAAAAATAAGACAACACAACATATAAAAACAAAAAAGGGCGAAAAAAAATTCGCCCTTTTCAGTGTATGTTCATTTCTATTCAGCGTACTCGTAGGTCCACTTTTCAGTGACTTTCCTAGTATAAGACTCTGTCTTTTCGGTTCTAACGACAATCTTCTCAACTGGAACTTTCTTGTCGTAGGTATATTCGCAATTCTCTGTATAAGTCATATTTTCACTTTCGTATGTACAGCTAACCACGTTGTTGTGCGAGAAAATGAGCTGGTTTACTCCACCATCTTCAACCAACCCCATCACACGTGCGTACTGAGGATTCTTGTTCTTGTCGTAAGTGTATGAAATATTAACTTCGCTTGTTTTTCCACCTACAGTAGTCGTAATCTTAACATGCGAAATATTCTTCTTTTCCCATTCGATAGTATATTCGTTTATTTTTTGATCATACTCTATCTTTGAAGTTATTTCGTTCTCAGCGATACTTTCTGCCATGCTTTCCGACACGAAATAAGGAAGCAAAGACGTTTCCATATACGATTTATGCGATGCACGCTGGGTGTTGATAGTTTCCTTCAGCGAAACCACCTTGTTGCCATCGTAGCCGACTTCAATCCACCTGTAAGGAAGGTCTGAATCGGGGAAATATTCGGTAAAATACTTTATTTCCTTAAGCAACTTGCTATCATCGTCATACAGGAACCGGATACGGTTTTTACGCTCAGCCTCTATGCTTGATGTTATACCGACAACCCTATTTTTCATCTTATCGTTGTACTCATAATTATAGCTGAAGCGAACATCGCCATTGCTTCTATAAACAGTACGCGACTTCAAATACTTTCCGTCCCATACCCAGTCTTCGTACAAATACTTTTCTACCGGTGGATTTTTGTGCTCCACACTGTCAATTATTACCGAAGACTCACTCTCAGTCCAAACTTTTGCCAGTTTATCCTTCGGAGTATAAATACCACTCTTGTTGCACGACACGAAAGCTGCAACGCAAAATAAAGCCACAAATGCAAATACTATTCTTTTCATAAAAAATAAAATTCAATACATTATGCAAAAATACACTTTCGACAGCAAAAAACAACTGCTAAAACATTTTTTTTCAAAAAAGATTCAGAAAAATTTTACACATCAAGCGCAATTCACTCATAAATAAGAACTTATATTTTAACCATCAACACAAAAAAGGCTTCCACATTGGGAAGCCTTGATTATTTTACAACTTAAACAAATTACTTGGTGTATTCGTAAACATCGGTAGTAACTGTTGTAATGGTGTGCTTGCCACCCAACAAGTAATCGCGGTTTTCAACTGTAGTGGTCTTAACAGTCGAAGGATTCTTACCGTCGTATTCGTATTCAACAGTCTCAACAGTTTCTGTAGTTATAGTAGTATTGCCCTGTACAGTCTTGCTGGTTCTAGTTGTCTTTATTACATTGTTCTTCGAGTACATTTCTGCAGAAACGCCAGTACCGCAGTAGAAGCCAGCGTAAGGATTCAACTTACCGTCATATTCGTAAGTAGTTGTTACAGTAGTTTCATCGTTTGACTTAGCATCCATCTTTACGATATTCTTTCCATCCCATTCAATTGTAATGTCAGTTACAACAGTTCTTGTATCCTTAGCTACAATTTCTTCATCACTATCGTTGCAAACAACATCAACAATCTGTCTCGGCAAAACCATAGCAAGAGCAGCTTCACACTTCTTTGCGGGGTAGAATCTTGTAACCTTCAACGAATTAACAACCTTTCCGTCGTAGTTGATTTCAACTGTGCTTTCGAGGTTTGCGCCATCGTTTACAGTAATTTTCGAGAACTTCTTGTCGTCGTTGTAGGTATATTCAATCTTATGATCACCATACTGAGCACCAGTGATTCTGTTCTTGTCGTCGTACGAATAAGTGGTCTTTTCCGAAACATACGAAACACCTGTCAAATTCCAAATCCTTGATGTAAAAGTTCTGCTTTCAACAGTCTTGTCACCCCAAGCCCATTGTTCACAAATCCAAGGATCTGCTACTGTCTTGTCTTCGTGATTACCACTAGCATCACTATAGACATCGGTGCTTTCCCAGCTACGGGTAATCTTGTCAATTCTCTGTTTTGGCTTGTAAACGCCGTCTTTCTGACATGATACAAATGCAACTGCCATCAATGCAATCGCTGCAATCAATAAATTCTTTTTCATCTCTTTTTTAATTTAAAGTTAATAATGCTAATTTATCTCTTTTACAAATATTTAAAAGTTCCTTTTAAAGTTTATGGTGCATCTTCTGCGCCTTGGTCTGCAGATAGAACCTGTTGTACTCGTTGGGTTCCACCTTGATAGGTATGGTTTCGACCACTTCGAGACCGTAGCCCTTTATGCCAGCAAGCTTGCGCGGATTGTTGGTTATAAGGCGCATCTTTGTAACGCCAATATGCCTTAATATCTGTGCACCGACACCATAATCACGCTCATCGTCCTTGAAGCCGAGGTGAAGATTTGCCTCGACGGTGTCGTAGCCCTGCTCCTGCAACTTGTAAGCTGCAATCTTGTTCATCAGACCGATTCCACGTCCTTCCTGATTGAGGTAAAGCAAAACGCCCTTGCCTTCCTTTTCTATCATCTTCATCGATTCGTGAAGTTGGGTTCCACAGTCGCATTTCTTGGAACCGAAAATGTCGCCAGTTGCACAGCTCGAATGTACGCGCACAAGCACAGGCTCGTCGGGTTTCCACTCGCCCTTGATGAGAGCGACATGCTCCAATCCATTGCAATGCTGGCGGAATGGTATTACATCGAAATTACCGTACTCGGTAGGTAGGAAAACCCTATCACCCATATCTACAAGACTTTCGGTCTGCAAGCGGTATTTTATTATATCGGCAATGCATATTATTTTGAGTCCGTACTTGTCGGCCACTTCGAAAAGCTGAGGCAGACGCGCCATTGTTCCGTCCTCGTTCATGATTTCAATAAGTGCAGCTGCGGGATAAAGTCCAGCCAGACGAGCCAAATCAATAGAAGCCTCGGTATGTCCTGCACGGCGAAGCACACCCTTGCTCTTTGCGTACAGCGGATTTATATGTCCCGGACGGCCAAAGGTTTCGGGCTTGGAGTTCGGGTCGGCCAAAGCGCGGATTGTAGCGGCACGGTCGTGAGCCGAAACACCAGTAGTACAACCTTCCAACTTATCTACAGTAACAGTAAACGGAGTTCCGAGCATCGAAGTGTTGTTTGACACCTGATGAGCCAGTTCCAACTCTTCGCAACGTTCCTCGGTAATAGGTGCGCAAAGCACTCCGCGACCGTTATGAAGCATGAAGTTCACAATTTCGGGGGTTATCTTTTCGGCGGCAACAATGAAATCGCCCTCGTTCTCCCTGTCCTCATCGTCAACAACAATGACAATCTTGCCATTCCTGAAATCTTCGATGGCTTCTTCCACCGTATCCAACCGACGTCTAGTATCTTCCATATCAAGTTCTTTCATTAAAATTAGAGGCAGTCCGCAACGCGAAACCCACCTACTTTTTTTAAGGCTGCAAATTTACATAAAATTTCCGTTTGCAATCCTTTAAAAAAATTTAAAAATCAAGATTGTTGAGCGTCAGTATCTCCAGCCTTTCTGCGTCGGAACTTAAACACATTCAATATCTTGTTCATAACCTGCGGACTAATCCTCAAGCTATCGTTTGCAACCGAAATCACAAGATAAATTCCCACAGGCAGCAACAGCAATGTACTAATCCACATTCCTATGTATGCAGGAGTTATAAGTTCCTTGACGGTGCTCTCAAAAGTCGTTGACACAATATAATACAGTAGGAATATCAATACCGACACAACAAGCGAAAGTCCAAACCCACCCTTTCTTATTACCGAACCGAGCGGAATTCCTATCAAACAGAACAGCAGACAGGCTACCGAAAGTGCATACTTGCGATACCATTCTATTTCGTGACGTGCAATCCATCCGCGTGTTCCGACAATCTCATCGGCGACTATATTTATATATGTGTTAGCCGACCTAGAATAGTTGACGGCAAACTCGTACATATGCTCCTTCTGCTTGTTGTCGAGCCTTGCCATAATTGTATCTATGTGTATTTTCTCCACTACGGAATTATCCTCGGCAGTTAGCCTAAGCGGCGGGCACTTATACCACGAACGGTTTTCATTTGCTCCGCCATATACCTCGTTCATACCCTTGAATATCTGGAAACGCTTGAAATTTCCACAAATCTCCTGCTCCCTTGCACACAATGCATCATTCAACGAATCGGTAGTGTATTTCAACTGCTGGTTGTCGAGCATCTCGTAGCCACCCTTGAAAAACTCCTCATTGTTCTTGTCGATGCCCGTAGCATCAAGTTCCAGATATGTCACCTGCCGTTCAAACTTTGACCTCTGGTGCTGGTACTTGTTTCCCTTAACGTCCTCGTGGCGAGTACCATTGTGAAGTTCCAGTATCATCATCGAATTGTCCTCGGTAACCAGAATATTTCCTGTGGCGGCCATTGTAACGTTGTTTGGTGTCGATGAACTGCGGTGGTCGTAGATAAGTACGCCGTTCAGATCGTTGTTGCGGCTCTTGCTGTCAACCTTAATGCTGATGTCTTCGGTAGGCTCCACAAATATGCCGTTCTGTATTATGACTTCGGGACGTTGCTGCTGTATTCCAAACAACAACGACCTCATCTTCAAGTTTGTATATGGCATTATGTTATTAGAGAAGACAAAAGCGACAATGCTTATCACTATATTCAATACAATGAGCGGCGACATTATCCTGTAGAGCGACACACCGCCCGACTTCATTGCAAACAGTTCGTTCGTCTCGCCCAACTTTCCCATCGACATGATGGATGCCAGCAATCCCGCCAGAGGCAAAGCCAACGGCACCAGCGAAAACGAAGCATAGAACATAAGTTCCAAGATTATAGAAAAGTCAAGTCCCTTTCCAACAAGGTCGTCGATGTAGCGCCACAAAAACTGCATAAGCAGAATGAACACGCAGAGCAGGAACGTTATTATCCACGGTCCTACGAATGCCCTTAAAACGTATCTGTGCAGACGCTTCATCAGTCAAGATTTTTCATTGCAAAGATAAGGGATTTTTTGCAAAGTACGATTCAACAGCTTCCTTGTCCTTACGAAGTTGTGCTGTCAGGTCTTCAACACTGTCGAACTTCTGTTCACTACGTAACCTACTTTTGAACCTTATGACAACACTCCGGCCGTAAATGTCGGCATCGTAACCAAGTATGTGAAGTTCAATCGAGTTTTCCCGTCCGTCGAAGGTTGGACGGCTGCCGATGTTGAGCATTGCTGGGAAAGTTTTTCCGGCAACCACAGCCGACACAATGTATGAGCCGTTGCCTGGAACAATCTTGTCGGCACACTGCGGCATAATGTTAGCCGTTGGGAAACCTATCTTACGACCAATGCCGAAACCATGCACCACATTGCCCGACAAGCTATACTCATATCCTAAATATTTGTTTGCCAGTTCAATGTCGCCAGAAGCAAGCAACCGCCTTATCGACGAAGAACTTATGTCGTCGGAATAGTCGATGTGGAACCTGTCGAGCCGAGATACGGGAATTTTTGCCGATGAGATTTCCGACACGCCGTTTTCCTTGTGACCTATGGAATTATTATAGCCTAGCAGTAGTCGTGAAACCGAAAGCCGAGAAACAAGGATTTCATCAATGAAACGAGTTCCCGAAAGAGCAGCAATCTCGGCGTTGAAATTAAGTATCATCAAATTTCGCACGCCAAAATGTTCAAACAGGGCAAGTTTCTCGTCCATAGTTGACAACAAACTGATTTTACGTCCGAAAAATACAGCAGGATGAGGCTCCATAGTTATCACAAGTTCTTCTGAACCAATGCTATCAGCCATCTGCTTCAGCTGACTTACAATGTACTGATGTCCAGAATGCACACCATCGAACACACCGACAGTTGCCACACAGCCGCGAGGAATCTCGGATGATATTTCACGAAATATTTTCAATTCAAAAATTTTTGCAAAAATACAATATTATTTACGATTGACGAATTACGATTTACGATTGAACAGACAAGATGCAATGAGGCTAACAGGCTAACAGACTTACAGTCTTATTGGCTGATAGTCCTGCAGTCTCATAGGCGAACAGACGCGAAGTCTATAACCATTAAATCGTTGAACTTTAAACTGTTGAACCTTGAACTTTAAATTTTAGAATCTTCAAACAACATCAAACAACCATAAACAACATCAAACCATTTCAAATATAGGAGACGTTGCACGCAACGTTTCTACAAATTATCAAATCTTCAAATCCCACATTCCCCAAACTTTGATATTTTTGCGACATGGAAGAAATGCAGATTGAATACCAGAAACTGACCATTGAGAAGGAAACATCCGAACTAATGGCAAAGCTGCCGAACCGCATTTTCATAAACGGACGGCTTGTTGGCATTATGCAACAGAAGAAAGTTTCGGTAATGATTCCCAAAGGCAAATACAGCATTATGATACAAAGCCCCATACCCTTCCTATATGCCACCGATGAAGTCGAAATTGAGCGAAATGTAGAAAATGTAGTTGCATTTAAGAATCGTGAACGCATCTGGGACATACTTTTCACAATAGACCTTGTGCTATGGATTGCAGGTTTCTTTGTCACCTTGCCCGCACCGTGGGACTTGGTTTATGAAATCGCCACAAACACCTTCCTGGCAGTATGGCTTATATACGAGTTCTGCATACGCAAGAAATACTATTGGATAAGGCAATACAAGAAGATGATAAAGGAATAAATATTCTTAGATATTGTCGCAGGCTGGAGCCTACATATTGCTAAGTCGTAGGCAAGAGCCTACGACTAATTGTTGAGTTTTGTATACGCAAGAAATACATAGGATAAGGCAATAGAAGAAGATGATAAAGAAATAAAAATTCTTAGATATTGTCGCAGACTGGAGCCTACATATTGCTAAGTCGTAGGCAAGAGCCTACGACGAACTGTTGAGGTCAAGCCTACGATTGAATCATTATGGCTTTTATTATACTAAAACACAAACGACAGTTTTTCAAGGCAAGAGCCTTGTATTACTACGTCGTAGGCAAGAGCCTACGACGAACTGTTGAGCCTACGACGAACTATTGAAAAGATAATAAAGGAATAAAAAAAATAGCGGTGCTATTTTGCGCCGCTACAATTATGATTTCATGATTTTTGACAGCACCTCAGCAGAGCATAAAACATCGGTTGTTTTGTTCTGCCTTCGGTTTGCGCAAAAATTGTCAATTGTCAATTATCCATTATTAATTCAAAATCTACCTTATCAGCATTATGGTTCCCTGCCTATTGTGGATTACACCGTTCCAATCTTCGAACGAGCAGAACCACTGGTACAGACCCGGAGGACAAACTGCATCGCCCTGAATCTTGTTACCCATATCGGTTCCGTCCCATGCGCCTATGCCGCAGGAAGAACAAGTTGCTGTCGGATCATATACGTCGGTACTAAATACCAATGCTCCCCAACGGTCGTATATTGAAAGCGAGAAGTTGTTGCGAGTTATACCGTTACCGCAAACCCTGAAGCAATCGTTCATCTGGTCGCCATTTGGTGTGAACGATGTCGGAGCATAGAATGCAAACTCGTTCTGGATGGTTACGTTACGGATAGAAGTATCGCGGCAATAGAGGTCTGATTCTGCAACCAGCATTACCTCGAATTCACCGATTCGCCTATAGGTGTGACGCGGATTCTCGAACAAAGAGCTGTCGTTGTCGCCAAAGAACCAGTAGTAACGTTCTGCACCCGTAGAATAGTTGATAAACTCAATTTCTGAATCCAACATACCGGTCATCTGCGGATCGGTCTCGAACATTGCCTTAGGCTTCGGATATACAGTAATCAAGTTGTTGTAAGTCTTGTAGAAGTGGCATCCGAAGTTGTCGATAAGTTCAAGAGATACGCTATATGTACCATCTTCCTTGTAGATGTGAGTTGGCGAAAGTGCATCTGAGAAGCCATAGTCACCAAATTCCCACAAGGTCTGGTCGGCAGTATGGAACGGCATGAACCTTACAGCAAACGGAGCACAACCAGCAATTTCAGAAACGGTGAACAAGGTATCTGGATTCGGTCTTACGTTAATCAGTATAGAATCGGATACTGGTGTTGTTCCGCACATATCCGACAATGTTATATGAACCATCGTGGTAGTGTCGAGCGTTATAGTAAACGGAGATGGAACTATCACGCCGTTGTCGATTGTCAGCGAATATGGACCACCATTTCCACCTTCTGCCTCAACATTGATAATTGCACCTGTACCAGGGCATATCGTATCGTAGCTTGTAGTTACAGCCCTAATGCTCAGAGGAGGATTCAAGGTTATAGTAACAGGCTGCGACTCAGCAGTACAGTTGTTTGCATCGGTAACGGTAAGTGTGTAAGTCGAGTTGACAGTCGGAGTAACAGTAAGTATGTTCGAATACGACACTACCGAATCCTGATTTGCCCAGATGTAAGTATAGAACGGCGTTCCACCTGCCACCTGAGTAGTTATCGAAGTGGTCTGACCGTTACAGATTGTCTGGTCGTTCATCGGTAATATATATATAGGTGTAGGACCATCGACAGTTATTTCACTTTCTATACGGCAATTGTGGTCGTCGGAAACTGTTACCTCATAGGTTCCTGGCACAGCCGTTATGTTGTGGGTTGTCTGTCCATCTGGCCAGAGGTACGAATATGGAGGCACACCTCCCTGAACATTTATCAACGCCGTACCGTCGGGAGTATTGCCACAGGTTGCAGGAGTTGTCATTGTATTGGCGAACATCTGCGACGGCTGCTCGATTATGAAATATGTATTCACATTACAGCCGATGTTATCGACAACGGTTACAGTGTATAGTCCGGCGCAAAGTCCGCGATATATGTAGTTTTCGGAACCCCATCTGTACTGGAACGGCTGGAGACCGCCATGCATCACAATCTCGGCACTACCGTCGCACGAACCGAAGCAGGTGTTGTGGACAAGAATCATTGAGTCGATTACCATTTCGGGACTTACGGTAATTGTAAATGTCTCGGTGTTCGACTGACAACGGTTGTTATCTGTCACATACACCGAATAAGTTGTTGTTTCGTGGAGAGTTGTTTCAAAGCTAGGTGTATTGCCTACGGATGTGCCATTGCTTGGCACCCAGTGGTATGTATATGGCATAGTACCGCCGGCAGCCGTAGCCTGCACAAACGAAACCGTACCTTCGCAGACTGCACTATTGTTTTCGGACATTACAACCAGAGGTTCGGGCTGAGTAATGATAAACTCACGCGACAGCGAACAACCATGCTCGTCGGTTACAGTAACACCATATTCACCAGCAGGAAGATTTCTTCTGCGAGGAGAAGCATATCCTATGTCCGACCACAAATATGTATATTCTGGAGAACCTCCCTCTATATTTATACGAGCTTGTCCGTCAAACGAATTGTGACAAGTCAAGTTACTACTTGTAACACTTGCCACAGTAAGTTCATCAGGCTCATTAATTACGTAGTCGAACGAAAGCTGGCAGTTGTTGGCATCGCTTAGGGTAACGCTATAGTCGCCCATGCAGAGATTTACAATAGTGTTTGATGGAGCGCTCCACGAATACGAATACGGCAAAGTTCCGCCTGTAGCTGTTATTGTTGCCGAACCACGGCAATCGCGGAAGCAGTTATTGTCAACAGTTGTTATGTCGCCGACCAGCTTCGAGGGGGTAAATATATTTACTACGGTATCTTCCGAAACACAGCCATTTGCCTCAATGTGCAATGAAACAGAATGAGTTGCAGCTTCTGCATTGTTCCAATATATGGTATAAGGACCTGCGCCGCTGCCCGACTCAACTATACCGCCATCGAAATCCCATACGTATGTAGCATTGTTGGCAACGGCACCCGCCGAAGTCATATTGCCGAGGTAAGTGATTGTAGTTTCATCTCCAAAACATCTTACAGGCAGATAAGTGAACGTATTTGTAGGCTGCGGATAGAACTCTACTATTACATCATCGTATGTTGAGCAGTTGTCGTAATCGCCCAAATATGCTTCTGTCCATCTGAACTTGTAGATACCCCAAGTATCAACAAAGACATTGGTAGTTGGAGAATGTTCTGCGGCGAAAGTCGCAGAACCACCATTAGGAGCAGAAACTACAGTCCAAGTACCTTCGTTTCCAGCAGGAAGCGGAGTTGCCGAAAGCATGTAGCGGTCGGTGCAGACATGAGCATCAAGGCCAGCATAAGGAGTCGGCTGAATACAGCAGTTCGGATCGTCATGAGCACGGACAGTTACATATAATGTCGTATCATAGGTGCAGCCGAAATTATCGGTTGCATAAAATATATATTCGTGCTGACCAGGTTCTGTTGGCGTTGCCGTAGTGCTTGCTTGCAATTCCTGGAAAATAGCCTGACCGTCCCAAGTCAATGCCTGAGATGTTTCCGATTCATCAAATTCGGTCTGGTACTGGATAATGTTGTCACCAGCAGGAATCATGTGGTCGGCGAAGTGCAACTCAACCGAGAATACGGTTCCATCGTCAGAACCGAGGTGGTCCTGAATGTTGATACACCACTCACCGTTTACAGGGCATCCTACAAGACTTGTCCAGTTGCCGATTGGCCTATAGTCGCCAGCAGGAATGTATGGATGATTGGTATATGTATATCCTACAGTGTTTGTATATGTATATGTTGGAGGATTGGCAGCAGTAGCCTCAATTGTCTGAGTTGCATCATGATTCCAACAGTAATGATATGGAACACCTTGAATACAAGCATCATTACCTTCGTCAACAGGCTCTCCAAGGAATTCCCACGAGCAGTTACTGCTATTATATCCGTTGAACAAGTCCATTCTGTTTCCCGAAGGACAAGTAATCCATACTTCAAGGTCGCCAATGTATGAATGTTCAATTTCCATACATATCGACTCGATATCGCTTGCGCTCTGGATTGTCTGACCTGGTGCAAATGCATTGTGCTCGAAACACATAGTCTGAGTATAGTTCGTAACGTCCTCGAAGCAGTGCTCCTCGATAATTGCTTCCGGAATCTGCATTACCCAAGGATCCGGCTGATGAACCTGACCTTCGAGCAGAGCAACATCGCCAGGACATATTTCTGGTGTAACGGTAGTTCCAGTAAATGTTGGCGGCAAGGATATTTCCACGAGGAAAGATTCGGGATAAAGGTAAGTACAGCCGTTAATGTCGGTAGCTGAAAGGTTTATGTAGTATGCACCCGGCTCGATGTCGGCATCAAGTGAGTTGGCGCCAACGCCACCATACTCGTGACGACCATTTACATCCACCCAGCTCCAAGTCCATGTAAGGTTTTCATCGGACTGGTGATAGCCGTGAGGAGCATCATTGTTCGGAAAAACGCCATGAGCCGCAATACCGAGGTCATCGTTTGAACAAGCCTCGTAACGTTCTTCGGTTGCATTCCAACGGGCAGTAATATCTGGAACCAAAGTAAAATCCTGGCATTCCATACCGCAACTTATTTCGATTGCAAAACCAGAATAGGTTACAGAACCATCGGAGTGCCATACGAAAGTTGC
Organism: Bacteroidales bacterium; assembly: GCA_017620015.1. GTDB lineage: Bacteria > Bacteroidota > Bacteroidia > Bacteroidales > ML635J-15 > Bact-19. Next base: position 32,251 of record JAFZRE010000015.1, read on the forward strand.
ACAGGAAGAATTCAATGAATATGTATTCGAAAAGTTCGAGCCGCCAATACGATTTGCAATAGTATTTCCATTAGAATTTGTACCCTCGTAAATATACAGATAGTCAAACGAAGTGCTTTCGGTATTCATCGAAACATTCAACTCCATAGGATAACCAGTCGGCACACATACGGTAATCGTATAGTTCTCGGAATTGCCGTAGCTACCCGAAGGTCCGCCAGAGTCGTACAGAGTTGCAGAACAGCCTGTCATAGTTACTGTAGAGCCATTTGTTGAACTATTCATTGTTATTGTCTGCTGTGCGAAAGAACCTGCAGCAAACAGGCAAAGCAACAAGCCCAATATTATCTTCATGCTACTGGTTTTCATAACGCTTCCTCCTATATTCGTTGAACAATTTTGTCAAGTCGTCGCTCGAATAGAACACTAGAATCTTTCCAGTATTTCCAATCAGATAGACATTCGACGACTTTGCGGATATTTCGAATCCGTACTCCATTATGTTGAAAGTAGCGGCATCAAATTCTGTCACTTCCGAGCCTTCCATCTTGGTTTCCTTGTCCATATACTTCAATCTCGGATAACTCAATTCTTCCGGATTTGCAACTTCCTTGATTACATACGAATTTTCCACGAACCAGTTGATGTATTCAAGGTCGGCAGGATGATTCTGCTGCATATCCAACAACTCCTCTTCGGAATATTTTGCATACAGACGGCTATCAATTTGCGACACCTGCGAAAATACAGTTATCGTACTGATAACCAATGCCAAAAGTAATATTATCTTCTTCATAAACATAACTTTTCTATTACATTTTCTACTTGCATAACGTAAAAAATTCCTAATGGTTGCCTTCTGCGAGCAAAAAAATTTTTCAACACTATGCAACAAAGGGCAAAGATAAGTCTTTTGTTCAAGATAGACAAGGGAATGTATGGATTTTTTTTATGGGGCTAAAAGGCTGACAGGCTAAAAGGCCAAAAGCCCAAAAAGACTTCAAGCCTTCAAGACTGTTCGCCTTCAAGACTTATCTTGCCAGATTCACCACTCCCTGCTCCCTGTGCTCTATTCCAAACACATCCTCAAACTGGCAGTACCATTGATAAACACCATTGGGTAAAACCTTGTCGCCCTTGCGCTTACTTCCAGAATCGGTGCCATCCCAAGAGCCCTCGGAACAAGCGTCACAATGTGCATTGGGGTCATACTCCGTCGTCTTAAATATCATTTCACCCCAGCGGTCATAAACCATCAACAAGAAATTGTTCTTTGAAATGCCACTTCCGCAAATTCTGAAGCAATCGTTTATGCCATCGCCATTGGGTGTGAAGGAAGTCGGAGCATAGAAGGAGAACTCATTGTAAACCATAATTCTACGCACTGTCGTATCGGTGCAATAATGCTCATTCTCGGCGACAAGCGTTACATCGTACTCACCTGCACTCTGATAAAGATGACGCGGACTTTCGAACATTGAACTATCGTTATCGCCAAAGAACCAGAAATACCTAACCGCATCAACCGACCTATTTGAGAAAAGCACCTCGGCAGAAACCGCCGAAACCGACTGAACCTCAGCATCGAACAAAGCCTTCGGATGCGGATAGGCGTGAACCATATTGGGAATAGTCCGCTCTACCCTACAACCATATTCGTTTGTAACCGACATCGTTACATCAAAGGTACCAGCTTTCTGATAAGTGTGGACAGGAGTTGCATCTTCTGAAAAATCGTTGTCGCCAAACCGCCACAAATAATTTGCACCATTTACCTTCAATGGCGAGAATGCCACCGACAACGGAACGCAACCGCTAACACCATCTGCGACAAACAGTTCATCGGGCGACGGATAGACATTGATTGCAATGGAATCAACAACCGACGGCGTTCCGCACATATCCGAAAGAGTAATATAGTACATCGTGGTGGTGTCGGGACGAACCGAGAATGGTGATGCAACTACCCTACCATCCTGAAGCATAAGCGTATAGGGTCCGCCATTGCCACCATCCGCCTCGACGTATATCAGAGCCTCGTCACCAGCACAGACCGTGCCGTGATTGGTAAGAACCGATGTTATGCGCAAGTCGGGATTTATACTCACCGTAACCGGTGGCACCTGCAGCGAACAGCCCTGCGAATCGGTAATAGTCAGCGAATAAGTAGAATTTGCGGTTGGAGAAACCGTGCAGATTGAGCCGAAATATTGAGTGCCGTCGGAACCAGACCAAGCATAGTCGTAGAATGGCGTTCCACCCGACACCTGCGTAGTCAAAGTTGCCGACTGCCCCTTGCAAATCGTAACGTTATTTATCGGCACAAACATTATTGGACCAGGTTCCTCTATATTGATTTCCTCAGTGTATCGGCATCCGAAGTCATCGAGTACGGTAATGGTGTATGAGCCAGCCGAAGCAACAAGGGTTTCGGTTGTTGTTCCATCTGGCCAAAGATACGAATACGGAGGAGTTGCGCCCGAAACGAATACCCTGGCACTACCATCATCACCGCCATTGCAGGTTACTGGCTCCACCGATGTGGACACCACAAAATCGTTAGGCTGAGTAATAACGAAGGTGCTAATCGCCGAACAACCAATTCTGTCGCTTACGGTTACTGCATAATAACCGCTGCAAATTCCATCGTAAACGTAATTATCTGACGGCCAACTATATTGCAAGGGAGCAAGACCTCCACTCACAACAAGTTCCGCCCTACCGTCGCAATGTCCGTAACACTTAATTTGTTGCAAAATAACGCTATCGATTGACAACCTAGGACTTACGGTCACTGTCATTGTTTGGGTTTCGCTGAGGCAGTCGTGGGCATCTCGTGCAAAAACCGAATAATGCGTTGTTACATCAAGGCCTGTTGAAAGTCCGTTTCCTGCTTCAAAAGTTTCATCCCCAGTATTCCAGAAATAGCGGTAGGGAGAAGTTCCACCAAAGGCATTTGCATAAACAGGAGTAGGTTCGCCTTCGCACACAGCATAGTCGGAAGTAAGCTGCAACACAAGTCTTTCTGGCTGAGTTATATAGACATAAGCACTTTGGCTACAACCGTTTACATCAGACACCACAAGCGAATATTCGCCAGCAGGCAAATTCCGCCTATCGGCAGATGCGTAACCTACGTCAGACCACATATATTGCAATTCACCTGTTCCTCCGCCAGCATACACCGAAATAGTACCATCGTGAGAAGCATAACACGAAAGGTTGGTCGATTCAACCGACTGAATTACAAGTTCGGCAGGTTCAACAACCATAAAATTGTGTTGCACAGAACAACCGTTAGCATCGGTAATCACAAGGTTATAGTTTCCTGCACCTAGATTCAAAAGTTCGTTACCAGGAGCAGCCCACGAATACGACACAGGAAGTGTTCCACCGTGATGTGCAACAACCGCCGAACCGCCATTGCTATGATAACACGGGTCGTTAACGACAGAAATTGAATCTATCACAAGTTTGTCGGGTACAAAAATCGACACAAGCGTATCGTTTGAAACACAGCCATTGTTGTTTACCGACAACGTAACTCCGTGAGTTCCTGATTCGCGCCACGAAACCATATGCGGACCAAGCGGAGTGGCACCATACTGCACAAAACCGCCGTCGAAGTCCCACGAAAATTCAGCATCGGCACTCATATTTCCTGTGTAGGCAATAGAAGTTTCGCCACCAAAGCAAGAAATTGGAGTATAGGAGAATGTAGGTGTCGGCTGCTGCTGGAAATTAATAGTGACCTCAGCGAAATCAATACAGTCTGCCTGTCCCAGATAATGCTCTGTCCAACGGAAAGTATATGAACCCCAACCATTTACCGAGACACGCGTATTAGGAGAATTAGGACTTGCAAAAGCAACGCTGTTGTTCACATTGTCACCATTGGGATATGCCACCACCGACCATTCGCCAGTGTTTCCGTTTGCCAAAGCCTGAGCCGAAAGCATAGTATTATCGACACACACCATGCCCGAAGATGTTATCATAGCCGTACTTGGTCGAATGCAGCATCTTGGGTCATCGTAGTCGCGTACCGTAACTATCAATGTTGTATCGTAGGTGCAACCGAAATTGTCTGTAGCAGAAAACACATATTCGTGCTGTCCCGGCACGTTGGGCAAAGCCGTCGTATTTGCTGCTCCACCGCCAATAATATCATCGCCGCTCCAAGCCATATCTGAAGGATCAAATTCGGTCTGATACTGGATAAGCGACTCGACAGGAATAAGATAGTCGGCGAAATGCAGTTCGACAGAAAAAACAACTCCGTCATCCCAACGCCTGTGGTCCTGAATATTAATGCACCATTCACCATTTACAGGGCAACCAACAAGACTCGACCAGTCGCCAGTAGGACGATAGTCGCCGGCAGGTATGTACTCTTCGGAATAATAGTGATTTCCAGCATTGTCGGTATAACTATATGTAGGTGCGTTATTTGCAACTTGCTCGATAGTACTCGTGGCGTTATGACTCCAAGTATAGTGGTAAGGTTCACCCGGATTGCAAGGGTCATCATCATCGTCGATAGGCTCGCCTAGGAACTGCCAGTCGGAACCACCGTGATAACCGTCGAACAAGGTAAGCCGATTTCCCGAAGGACAAGTAATCCATACTTCAAGGTCACCCAGATACGAATGTTCCATATCAATGGCAATGGATTCTATGTCGCTGGCACTCTGGATTATCTGTCCTGGCGCAAAGGCATTATGCTCAAAGCACATCGACTGCACATAGCCAGTTTCGTCAACAAAGCAGTGCTGTTCAACGATTTGTTCAGGAATTTCCATCATCCACAAGTCTGGTGGCTGCACGTGGCCGTCAAGCAAGGCAGCTTCGCCTGGGCAAATATCAGGACTTACCGTAGTTCCAGGAAAAGTCGGAGGCAACGACACCGCCACAAGCATAGGCTCGGGATAAACGTAGCGGCATCCATTTTGGTCGGTAGCATATAGATTTATGTAATAAGCTCCTGGTTCAAGGTTGGTAACGAGTGTATTCATGCCTGTGCCACCAGTCTGATGACTACCATTTTCATCAACCCAACTCCAAGTCCAATTCAAGCTTTCGTCCGACTGATGATAGCCGTTGGGAGCATCATTGTTCGGAAACACGCCATTTGCAGAAATCTCAATCGGCAAATTGGAACATGCCTCAAAACGGTTTTCATCAGCATTCCACCTTCCACTAATATTAGGTACGATAGTAAAATCTTGACAATTCGGCTGTTGTGCAAAAGAAACCATCCACATTACCACGGCACATAATAGCATCACTAACTTTTTCATCTCACTAAAATTTTAATGTTTCTGTATGTTTAACGAAACAAAATGAAAAAGGTTGCCGAAAAAAAAGAAAAAAAATACGGGCACCGTTGCGTCCGTATTTTTTTCTTAACAGCCTTTTTCTATTTCCCTTATTACATCAATCTTCCCGACGTCAAGTACCTTGTTGTTGTCGTGAATGTAACCGCCGATGCGGTGCGACTGTGATATTTTCAGCAGTTCGGGAATAATGGGGAACGAACCTTCGTTTTCAATCAGGTCGAATATGTCGTAGTTGCACACATATATCCCACTGAAAGCCATTTCGTTATATTGCTCGCGACCGATTGTTATTATCGACTTGTCGTTCTTTAGGTCGCGCCAGCCGCAAAGACGGTTTTCGCCGTCGAAAAGCAGATGCTTTGAGCTTTCGCGGTGCATAACAGCAAGGGTTGCGACATTTTTTGTCGTACAATGATAGTCGTATAGCGCCTTTAGGTTCAGGTCGGAGAAAATATCAACGTTGTGGATTAGGAAATTGTCACCAGGGCAGAAAAACTTCTTTACATTTTTCAAGCCTCCGCCAGTGTTTAGAAGGAGTTCTCGTTCGTCTGAAATTTCGATTTTCACACCGAAATCGTTGTTTTTCACGAAGTCGATAATCTGCTCGGCGAAATGGTGAACGTTGACCACTATGTAGTCGAATCCGAAACCACGCAATTTCTCTATTTGGTGCTGAATCATCGGTTTTCCGCTGATTGGCACCATCGCCTTTGGCATTGTGTTGGTCAGCGGGGCAAGGCGTGTGCCAAGCCCCGCTGCAAATATCATTGCTTTCATAATATACTTATTATTATGTTTTATTGTTCGCAAAATCCCTACCATGTCATTCTGGAAAGTAGAACGAACAGCAAAAGGAACGTTGCTCGTGAGTTCACTTATCCGGAATCTGCTGACGGATAATTGTCTAACAGATTACGGACAGCAGTCTTCACAACGCTCCACGTACCGTATCGCGTGTTACGACTAGCTTCCGAAATGACAGGAAAAAGTTACTTCCTAATCTCCATTTCGTCAATCAAATGTGTTGCACCTGCGAACTTGTCAATCAGGAACAAAGCATAGCGGATGTCGAGCGAAATGTTGCGGCACATCTCGGGGTCGTACATGATGTCGCTCATAGTACCCTCCCAGTTGCGGTCGAAGTTGACACCGATAAGTTCGCCATTGCCGTTGATGACAGGGCTTCCCGAATTTCCGCCAGTAGTATGATTTGTAGCGGTAAAAGCCACGTGCAACTTGCCGTCCTTGTCGGCATAGCGACCGTAATCCTTCTTCTCGTACAGTTCCTTCAGACGAGCCGGAACCTTGTAGTCGTAAATGTCGGGGTTGTCCTTTTCGATGATACCGTCAAGGGTGGTATATGGCAGATAATCAATTCCATCGGCTGGCTGATATGGAGAAACCTGTCCATAGGTCACACGCAAGGTGAAGTTTGCATCGGGGAAGAAACGCTTCTGTGGCTCGTATTCCATCTGAGCCTTCATATAGATGCGGTCAAGTTTCTTTATGCGTTCATCACAATCGACAATCGCCGATTGGATTTCGTTGCGGTATATGGCTATTATCTCCTTTGCAATATTGTAAATCGGGTCTGACTGCAAAGTCTTTGCCGACTTCGACGACAGTCCGTTTACAAATGCTTCGAACTTTTCCTGATTTGCAAATACCGACTTCGAGAAGCAGTATTCGGCGAAAGCCATATACTTGTCGGATGCCGACTTAGCCACCTTGTCGATGCTGCTGTAAGTTGAAGGCCAATACTTTTCGGGCATATTTTCTGCATAAATTCTTGTCATTTCGGCAAAAAGACGGATTTCCACCTGCTCGTCATAATCCTTGTAGTTGCCCTTCGACTTCGACAATGCCATTTCCTTAAGGCTCTGCAAGTTCTCTGCCGAAGCGTCCTTGCACGATTCGAGCATTCGCATCTGGTTGGCAAACGAAACTGCATAACTTCCAAGACCTGCTTCAGATATATAGATGTAAGCCAAGTTCAACGGCTTCATTTCGGCATACACCTTTGCATAGTCGTCGAGAAGATTCTTGTACTCGGGCTTGTCGTTTGCCCACTTCTGGAAACCTTCCTCGAAATTGCGCTTAACATTCACTGCATCAAGGCGTTTCAAGCCCTTTATTTCGCCCTGCCACTTCTTCCATCCGTTGGCAATGCTTGCAGCCTTGTTGGAATACTGGATACGTGTGAGTTTCGACTTTTCCATGCCGGCCTTTATGACTTCGAGTTTCTTATCGCGAATGGCAATTCTAGTCGGGTCTGAATCGTACATTACCTGCTCCACTGCCACTGCGGGAAGGTATTCCTGAGTTGTACCAGGGTAACCGAACACCATTGTAAAGTCGCCTTCCTGAACGCCCTTGAGCGAAATCGGGAAAAATTTCTTGGGTGTGTATGGAATATTTTCGTCGGAATACTTTGCAGGCTTGCCATCCTTGCCGCAATAAACGCGGAAAAGCGAGAAATCGCCTGTGTGACGAGGCCACATCCAGTTGTCGGTATCGCCGCCAAACTTGCCTATTGCTGAAGGAGGAGCACCTACCAAGCGTACATCCTCAAAAATTTCGTTCTTGAACAGGAAATATTGGTTTCCATTGTAAAACGATTCTATACGAGCTTGATAGTGAGTACCTTTTACAGATTCCTCCTTTATCTTGGAAATGTTTGCCAAAATTTTCGTTGCGCGGTCACCGTCCGACATATCAGAAGTCACACCTTCAAGGACCTTGTCGGTAACGTCTTCCATGCTTACGAGGAAAGTCACCGTAAGACCTGGACTTGCGAGTTCCTCCTTGCGGCTCATTGCCCAGAAGCCATCGGTAAGGTAGTCGTGTTCGACCGAACTATGGCGCTGGATAGTTCCGTATCCGCAGTGATGGTTGGTGATGAGAAGTCCTTCGTTAGAAATCATTTCGCCGGTGCAACCGCCACCGAAAATCACGATAGCATCCTTCATAGATGCGTGGTTGATGCTGTAGATGTCGTCGGCAGTGAGCTTGAAGCCCTTTTTCTGCATGTCGGCGATGTTGTACTTTTCGAGCAAAAGGGGAAGCCACATCCCTTCGTCGGCGAGGAGGCTGCACGATAGCAGCGCGAAAATCAAGATGCTGAATATTTTCTTCATTGTGTTATAAATTATGGGACAAAGATAATTAATAATGGACAATGGACAATGGAGAATTGACAATGGATAATTGACAATTAACAATGGAGAATGGACAATTAACAATAGAGAATGGACAATGGAGAAATCCTCGCAAAGCTCGGAATAATAGAAGTCGCTACGCGAGAATAAAGGGAGTCGCTACGCGAAGATAAAATAAGTCGCTGCGCGAAAATAAAAGGAGTCGCTACGCGAGAACGGCGAAGCCCTCAACGAAGTTAAATTAAACAAATTGATACAAACCTTTAGCTCACGCAGCGAAGCAAGTAATCTAACAAATCTTATTGTCCCTCTGGAAAATTTGAATCAAATTTGTTCAATTTCTGCCCGTCAGGGCACTAAATAAAGAGTCGCTGCGCGAGAAATAAAGCAAATTGATACAAATCTAACAAATTTGATTGGCTCTCGGGTAATTGCTCACTGCGTGTCGCGAGCTAAAGGTTTGAAAAAGATTTGTTCAATTTCTGCCACTTGTGGCACTAAATAAGGAGTCGCTGCGCGAGAAATATTACAAATTGATACAAATCTGACAAATTTTATTAGCACTCTGGAAAATTTGAATCAAATTTGTTCAATTTCTGCCCGTCAGGGCACTAAATAAAGAGTCGCTGCGCGAGAACGGCGAAGCCCTCAACGAAGTTAACCTTTAGCTCGGCGTAAGCCAAATTAAACAAATTGATACAAACCTTTAGCTCACGCAGCGAAGCAAGTAATCTAACAAATCTTATTGTCCCTCTGGGTAATTTGATTTTAATTTGTTGTATTTCTGCCCGTCAGGGCACTAAAAAGAAAACATTTCTGCCCGTCAGGGCACTAAAAACAAAAAAAACCTCCGCGGCGGGGAACCACAGAGGTTTTTCTATTTAAAATGTGTGTTTATTTTGACTAGTTCTTAACAACCTTTTGGTTGATGACGAAGTCGGATGTGCTAACCCTGACTGTGTAGGTCGAATTTGACAAACCGTCAAGGTGCAGGACTGTCTGGTAGCTGTTCTGCGGAGCATCTGCTTTTTCGACATAGACAAGTCTGCCGAGCACATCGTAAACCTCGATGCTTGCTGGACGGTCGCCGAAGTTCTCCAACTCAACTGTAAGGTCGCTGTTGAACGGATTCGGGTAAGCAAGTACCTCGGGTTCGCCAGAAGCCTCAACGCAGTTGGTAACGATGATTTCAGAAGCCGTGCGGGTGCCGTCGTAGTCAACCTGAACGAGGCGGTAGTAGTTGTCGCCGCCGTAAACGCCATAGTCGGTGTAGCTGTAGCTGAGAGGCTCGATGCTGTTGCCAGCGCCTGCGATGCGTGCTATTTCAACAAAGTTGATTGCATCGTCGGAACGTTCGAGCGAGAAGTAGTCGTTGTTCTTCTCGGTAGCGGTTGTCCACATTACATGCGACGAACGTCCGTCACAGGTTGCGGAGAACGAGGTAAGCTCAATTGGAAGTATGGTGTTGTGGTCCTTGGAGCCAAGAGTAACTATCTTCTCGTAAACAGCCCTTGTCTGAGGAATCTTAACGGCAACCGAGATTGTTCCGTAAGGATCGGCAGAAACGCTCTGTGAACCGCCACCAATATTTTCCCAGCAGCTACCACTCCAGAATGCACCGTATATGTCGTCGGCATCGTGGGTAGCGGTATTTGCGTTGAAATGAGCGGTTCCACTTGCAGCCGAAACTGTCAATACGGCTTCGATTGCCAAAGGTGTCGAAACCTTCCAATACTCAACGTTGCTTACGTGGTCGAGCTGAGGATTATTGTTGGAGCACATATCGTTTATGTTCCACCAACGTGGCATTTCCGCCTGGGTGAAGCCTGCAGAATTACGGAAATACTGTACCGAAACATTTTCTGCATCGCTTGTAGCAGCAATCTTGCCAAGAACGTTGTCCTTACCGGTCGGGAAAGTGAAGCCAATTGCACTACCGCTCTTTGTAACCTTTCCTTCAACAAAACTACTATAGGACATACCGTCAGGATCTGTAACGCTTGCATCTTCGCCGAATGTTACATCGTGCTTTACAACACCGTCCTTAAAGTTTGCAGCACCATTTATTGTTACATTTCCAGCAGGAATGATATCGCCACCCTGATTGTAGAAAATAACGTTTCCAAATGTGATGTCGTGGCTGATGGTCTGGTTGCCACCATCTGCCGGACCGCAGAATATTACCTTACCTTCGCTAGCATTCAGTGTTCCAATATTTTCGAGATTGCCGGCAATGTTCAATGTCCTATCCAAAGGAACAGTAAGTGATGCGCCTGCGGCAATGGTCAGGTTGTGAGCATCTGCATTGCCGTTCTGTTCTGGCCAGTTTGGTGTTACGCACTGCGTAGCCGGTCCAATAAATATGTCCTTTTCGATTGAAGGCACTTCGGTTGCAATAGAATAGCCGTTGTCGTAAACATACCAGTTCGAAGCAGTATTCCAATCTGCTGTATTGTTATTGCCCTTCCAAATATAATCATAGTCGGATGCATTGAGGAGATATGGCAGTTTAACGGTGATAGTGTATGAGGTATCCGAAGCACAAGTTCTCGAATCAGGAGCAAAGTAAAGTGTTGCATTCTCATTGGAAGCAATGTAGTAGTCCCCATCAAAAGAACCTACACTTGCAGTCCAGTCACCGGGCAAATCAGCACCTGCAGAATTTCTGGTTGGCAGTTCAACCCGGTCGCCCGGACACATTGAACCAAACGTAAAGTCCACAATCGGTTCCCATATTGCATACATATAGTCGATTGGCTCATGGAGATCGGCGGCTATTGTTGCCACGTTAGTGAATGAACTCTCCTCATAAAATGCGCCGTTGCTACTTTTGTAATACAAGAAATGCGGATCGCAATCGTCGATTGTTTCAGGCAGAGTGCCACCTTCTGAATATTTGTACCACCCCTTGAAATTATATCCAGGACGAGATGGTACAGGAGGAGTAACAGTTTCGTTGATTGGCAGGTCTGTGTCGCTAGTACTTCCGCCATAGTTATCGTACCAATCGATAGATGTAAATTTAGGTTTTTCGACAGCCTCATACACGGCGCGAAGCTTTACAGTGTAGTTTGCTCTGTACTCGTTGTACAAGGCAGGATTAGGATTAGTCTCGCTACTAGATACAATAGAATCTCCTGTGCTTGTATTGTACCAGCACCTGATTACCCTTTGGGCATTGTCCTTACGCACAGTGAAAGTAGCACCTGGTAAAATCTGTATATCAGTATCCACAAAATTTGAGCCATCATAATTTTGCAATACCCAGTGTGAAAATTCCATATCGGCATCACTAGACGAAAGTGCATGACCTGCTATGGCGTGTACATTGTCTAGATACATAAACGCATCAGTAGATACTGTTGTTGTTCTATCGCTATCTACATATACCACATTAATACCATTGGCACCGCGAAGTTTTGCACGCCACTTGCCGTAAATGTCATACTTCTGGGTAATCCAGAAACGGTTATTGTTAAGGTCCTTATTATAAGTAGCGCCGTTGCCCCACTTGTCCATATCATCAGTAAAGTAAACCGTTTTGTCGTAGTCAGTCGCACCAGTTCCATCCAAAACGAGAGTTTCATTGAAAGGAAGTGTACAACCATAATTGGAATACCAACCCGTAAACTCATAGTCCTCGCCAACACCTGTTGGAACACTTACTGTACCACCATAGTTAATACGGAAATTCATTTCTTGCTCGTCCGAACCCCAGTCAAGGTCATCAACTTCATCGGCATTGGGATGCAGGAATACACGGTACTGAATTGTTCTCCATTTAGCATATACAGTGATACCGCCTTCCTTCATCGTAGTGAAAGTATAAGGATGCGTACAGCGATCATCAGTAAACCATCCCTCAAATACATATCCAGTAGGAGCATTGGCGGGTGTATAATCGTTGTATGAAGAGATATCAGCATTGTATGATATGTTATTCACAGTCCCCAACTGACCAAGCGGTGTCACACCTTCCGTAAGAAGATTATTATTACCATCATAATATGCACCATCCATGAAGTTGATTGTATATTGCTTGCGAGTATAATAAAAGTTTACAGTACATTCTTGGTCTGTAGAAGAATAACAATATCCATAATCACTACCATTATTAATAGAAACTTCTGCTTTATCAACGCCAAGTCTTTGGTATCCAGCTATTTCAAAAAAGTCTTCAGCTTTTGTTACCCACCTATAACGTGCATCTATTCTCTTATATAAAATAAAATGTCTATCTCCACTACTAATCGTATTATTGTTATAGTCATACAGGGTATTGGGAGCTGAAACTATTTCTGTTTCGTCTGGTAATGCCTCAATAAAATAATTCATTGTTTTCAACTCTCGATCTGCCACATTCAAATTATACGTCTCATTTTTATTGGGCATTATATCAATATAAACAATGATATCATTAACATTATTTGGTGTACTTTGTGGGTCCCAACGCTCACCATTATTATAAATAGCCCCATTCGACCCATAAATTGGAAAATTTTCCCCAATTGGTTGTCCATACAATGCTACAATTTCCTTAATAGTCGACCAATTAGTACCCTGAGTGTAACGAGTACCAGTGTATTCAGTAGCATTATAATACCAACGTCCTCCAGATTTTGATAGTTGTACATACTGTCCATCAACCAATCCATACTGTGTACCATTAGTACTTGTCGTAGCAGTATATGGATGGTCTTGGAATGTGAGTGTATATTGATTTCGATCATAATATACATTTAATATGGCATTGCCCTCAGTATTGACAGTCACACCTTCATCAAAATCACGAAGATGGAAACCTGTATATTGCATATTGGTTCCATTAACTCTGGCGTATGCATTAACTCCCGAACCTTGCTGAGAAACTGTATTGATAGAACGATTCACATCGCCTGTCAATGAAATAGCTTGCTCAAAATCGTAACATGTATCACAAACTACATTCTGTTTCCATATAATAATAGTATAGGGAGCAGTTGCTCTAGCTTGCCATTTAGCGTAAACATGAGTGTTTTCGGTCAGTGGCTGACGGAAGACAAATTGGTCTCCATTAGGCTCATCCCCTGCATTAGCTGGCGCCGGATCACTCAAAAACCAACCTTGAAATGTGTAACCATTTCGTTTCATCCTTTCTCGGTCTGGTTCAATCGTAGTCTCTCCAGAACGCACAAAGTCTGCAGCCTTGAAGGTGGCACCCTTGCCGTTCTCGTGGTAAATAAGCCAGTGACCTTCGGAAACATGAACATCAAAAAACACATCTCCTGTTATTACTATAACAGTACCATTACGATAAGTATAATTGTCATCGGAATGTTCATCAATATGGTTACCGTATGTAGCGGATTTATATTTCCAACCTTCAAAGTTGTGGGTATTGTCGCCCGGAGTATAAGCAGCGTTTACTGTATAGTCCAATCTTACTGCATCAGCATTTGCTCGGTAATACAAAACGTCGGTATGTATAACAGCATCGTTCTCGTCCAAATACTTTACCGAGCACGATTTGAAAAGCATTGCGTATAAATCCAACGCATCACCATCGGTCACACCCTCATCCAACATATTGGAGATTTTTGTACGTATATCTTCAAATGACAATGCATACGAGATGTCCACCGTGTCATAAAGCTCGTTGTCCATCCAACCCATGCAATACACACCATCGGCAGGAGTACCGAGTCCGGGGTTATACAATATGGTTTCATAAAAACCTTGGGCTATATCGGCCCTCTTTACATAAATAGTAACATCGGGTCCGCTTGCCCTATGGAAGTTAACCCTGAGGCGGGCATAGTCGCCAGCAGCAGTTACAAGATATACCGAGAACGAGTGTGCAGGGAAAACTACTTTGCCGTTTTCTGCAGCAACGGTTGCCACAAACTCGGGTCCGTTGGCGCCCTCGTGGTAAATGTCAACCAACTGGCCGTCGGCAAAGTTGGTGCCGTCCATGGTAACTATCGCCGGTTGCTCGGGTTCGGGCTGCCACTCGCGGCCATCCTTTGTAATGTCGATGTCGTAGGCACAATAGAGCTGCTCGCCATTCGGCGAAACGCGCTCAACGGGAGTTGCACTCACCGAAGCATCGTCCACACCCCACACCTCGAAAGAGAGGGAGCCGGACTTTGAAATTTCACTTTCTATGGTAACCTTTGCTTGTCCCCACGCATTGCCAGCAAAGAGAATGCCAAATAAAATTACACAAGTAAAAACAGACAACCTTCTTGAGATTGTGCTTTTTGTTGAGTTGTTGAAGTTAAAATTTTTCATATCTTCCTGATTATCAGGTATTTTATTGTTTGTTTTATAGAATTTCCAAATCGTTGCAAAAGTAAGGCAATAAATGAAGTATAGCATATAAGGTACTGAATATTATACAAACGCAATATCAACAATATGAACATCGCCTATTTATAAGCGAAATAGAAATGAATAAGTAAAATTTTTTATACAAAATGCAGAATACGAAGAATGTGGTTTTAGGACAAAAGATGTATTTTGGTAGATTAAAAGAGGGAAAGGGAATAGGAAAAGAGTTGTCCTTCGACAAGCTCAGGAACCCATAGTTGAAAGTTGAGAGACGAAAGTTGAGAGTTGAGAGTTGAGAGACGAGAGTAGCGCAATGCTTTGCGCTGTGAGAGGAGATATAACCTTTCTGCCCGAAGGACACTAAAAAAAAGGAGTCGCTACGCGAGAACGGCGAAGCCCTCAACGAAGTTAAATCTTACAAATTGATACAAATCTTTCAAATAATTCTGTCTGATTTGAAAAAGATTTGTCGAATTTGACTACGTCGATTGCAAAGCAATTCTGCCCGAAGGACACTAAAAAAAGAGTCGCTGTCGCGAGAACGGCGAAGCCCTCAACGAAGTTAAATCTTACAAATTGATACAAATCTTTCAATATATTTGATTTGTCTGATTTGAAAAAGATTTGCATAATTTGACTACGTCGATTGCAAAGCAATTCTGCCCGTCAGGGCACTAAAAAAAAGAGTCGCTGTGCGCCACTTAAAACTTCTTCAGTTCCCTGTATAGTCTTTGCACGGGCAGACCGACCACATTGTAGAACGAACCGTTGATGCCCTCGACCGCCACCTTGCCAATCCATTCCTGTATGCCGTATGCTCCAGCCTTATCGTACGGCTTGTAGTTCTCGATGTAGAAACGGATTTCATCGTCGTCGAGTTTGGAGAATGTAACTTCGGTCCTTACACTGAAACTCACGACCTTGTCAATCGAACGCAAGCACACGCCAGTAACCACAAGATGCGTCTTTCCACTCAGCAGACGGAGCATCTGGAAGGCATCGGAGTAGTCCTTGGGCTTGCCGAGAATCCTGTTGTCAACGATTACGGTTGTGTCGGCAGTAATGAGCAGGTCGTTATCCTTCAAGTCCTTGTAAGCGTTCGACTTCTGGCAGGCAAGGTATTCCGACACATCCTCTACGCAAATGTCCGACGGCACAACCTCCTCTTCCTGCGAAGGCTTTACCAACGAATACTGCACGCCAAGCTGAGTAAGCAGTTCGCGGCGGCGGAAACTTGCCGAAGCAAGCAAGATATTATATTTAGAATCAAATTGTTCCATTGTTTACGATAATATGACAAAAAACTATGCTGAACGCAATTCCTAAAACCATTATCAACTTCACAAAACCGCTCAAGAACGAATATTTACGCTTCGAAGTACCGAAAAGCGATGCTATTCCCACAATCAAAGTCGGAATCATAACCGCCGCATACAAGTAAACCGTCGGCAGCATCTCGCCATAGAAGAACCTAGTTCCGGCAAGATAGCCATACCAGAAAAACGCCACAGCCGCAACCGACAGCAAGGCGAGCATACATATAATATAATTGGTCTTCTTAAGTCCGATTTTCACAGGTATGGAACGCACGCTGTTTTCACGGTCGCCCTGAATGTCCTCGCAGTCCTTGATTATTTCACGCATCAGACTGAAAATGAAGGCAAAAACGGAGAAGAATATGATTACCTGCATAACCATCTTCACAGCGCGGATGTGACTGATGTCCCAGTACGAAACGGTGTCGGCCTGTGCAAAATATTCGGTCATCCCGACCAGGAACGGCACAACGCCCGAAAGCATGGCAATGAGCAGATTGCCCCAGAAGGTAGTTTTCTTCAGGTCGCGCGAGTAAAGCCACAAAGCCACGAATGCACCGAAGAATATAAAGAAGTACCACCACCTGCGAGCCGCCACTGCGACAACGATACCTATTATTAATGCAATGACATTCAACCAGATATGCAGGGCAATAGCCTTGCGGCGCGGCACTTGTACTCCGACAATCACTTTCCACGACTTGTTCACGCGGTCGATTTTCTGGTCGAAATAGTCATTTATGACATATCCGCCAGCAGCAATGAGCACAGTTGCGAGCATCATCAGGTAGAAAATCCAGTCGGGAAACATCACCTTGATGCCGTAGTTTGCGAATACAGGGAATATCACAAGCAGACGCATTGCAATCATAGTCAGCATGATTACAAGGATATTTTTCCAGCGTATCAGTTTCAAAAAGTTTTTCATAACGCAAAGATACAAATTTATTTTAGATTTACGAATTACGATTTACGATTTATCTGACAAGATGCAAAGGGGGCTGACAGGCGAACAGACTAAAAGGCTAACAGTCTAGCAGTCTCACAGGCGGACAGAATGCAGTTGCCCCCCATCTTTAAAGCCATTAAGGATTTTAAAGACCTTAAGGCATGTGGGGGGCAAGACTTTAAGCCTGCTGGACTTTTAGCCTGTCTGCCCTCCAACTTTCCTAACACCTTCCTGTTGAATCTTTTCACAAAAAGCTTGGGTACACATTAGCCACAAAAGGCTTACCTTTGCTCCAACATATATTATATGGTGGCGAAACTAAATTGTCATCCATAGTTATTATGTATTGCACTTTATTTTAACTTTAAACTATAACAAAATGAAAAAGTATTTAGCAGAAATGATTGGAACCATGGTATTGGTTCTTATGGGATGCGGAACGGCTATCAGCCTAAGCTGTGGCACTGACACTGCATCGGTTGTTGGTACTGCCTTGGCGTTTGGTCTTGCTGTAATAGGCATGGCTTACGCAATCGGCAAGATTTCGGGATGCCACATCAATCCGGCAATTACCCTCGGTGTTGCATTGAGCGGCAGAATGGGATGGAAGGATGCCATCATGTACATGATTTTCCAGGTTATCGGTGCATTCATCGGTTCGGCTATCCTATTCTGGATGACAAAGGAAACCGGTATGGAAGGAACTGGTGCTAACGACCTGCAATCGGGCGTAAGCGTACTTGGCGGTTTGCTTGCTGAAATCTTCTTCACCTTCGTATTCGTATTTGTAGTTCTTGCAGCTACACACGAAAAGAATGGTGCTGGCAATGCAGCAGGACTTGCAATAGGTCTTACACTTGTTCTCGTTCACCTCGTTTGCATCCGCTACACAGGCACTTCGGTTAACCCGGCTCGTTCGATTGCTCCCGCAGTATTCCAAGGCGGAACAGCACTCAGCAACTTGTGGATTTTCATCGTTGGCCCATTCGTAGGTGGTGCACTTGCAGCAGGCATCTACAAGATTTTCGACTGCAAGAAGGAATGCAACAAGTAATTTGAAAACTTAACAGACAAAAATAGGGGCGAAAAATTCCGCCCCTATTTTTTGCGTGATAATCAACAATTTAAGAACCTCGCAACTATAGTTTTTATCAAAACTGTCGTTTCTAAAAGTTATTTCTATCACAAATTTGTCGTTTCTAAAAGTCAATTTTAAATTATTTTGACTTTTCTAAAAGTCATTTTCACGAAAAAAGTAGTTCTAATATTTGAAACAGACAAAAAATCCGTCCCTATTTTTTTTGCACAAATTTTGATTTAATGTAAATTTGCACCTTGCATTGATTTTTGAAATGAAACGACTTGCAACCATATTATTCGCACTTGGCATCTGCCTAACGCTCTCGGCACAGAAAACGCTGAAACTTGCTGACGCGGCACTCAAGCGCGAACAGTTTTCGGAAGCCATTTCCCTCTACACACCACTAGCCGAAAAGCACAAGCACAACAAAAAACTTGTCTCGGAACTGTACTACAAGATTGGCTACTGCTACAAGAAACTGTCGATTCCAGAAGAAGCCGCACCAAATTTCAAACTGGCAATCGAAAACGGCTGCGAAGATTCGCTGGCATACCTATATTTCGGCGAGGCACTGCAGATGCTACAACTTTACGACTCGGCACTTGTGCAGTTCCAGCGATTCGGCGAACTTTCGCCTGGCAGCCGACTTGCGCAGAAAGGCATAAAAGGCATCGCCCTCGCCCGTGAAATGTTTGCCAATCCGTCGCGCTACGAAGTGACACTCAAGCCAATAATCAATTCGGGTGGCGAAGATTATTGTCCGTTCTACGAGGCACGCACACACAAAAAGGTATACTTTACGTCTACTCGCAATGCTCCTACGCATGTCACCGTCAGTCCAGAATCGGGAGAATACTGCTCCAACATCTTCTACGCCGAGCAGGACCGCGAAGGACGATGGAGCGAAGCCAAGATTGCCCCGGGCAACATAAACACAACCGCCGAAGAAGGAGCCGCCTGCCTCAACCGCAAGTCGAACAACCTGTATTTCACGCGTTGCACCTACGACAAGAACAACGACAAGGGCTGCCGCATCTATATGGCGAAGAAAGTCGGCAACAACTGGATGAACGCACAGGAAGTACCAATCAAGGGCATTCCCGACAGCGTTTCCATCGGTCACCCAGCCATAAGCGACGACGAACTTACGCTTTACTTTGTCGCCGACTCGCTGCTTGGCGGACTTGGCGGAAAAGACATTTACTGCGTCACACGGCAACGCAAGAACCAACCGTTCAATCCTCCGCAAAACCTTGGCAGTTACATAAATACCGAAGAAGACGAAGTTCACCCCTACATCCGCAGCAATGGTGACCTATACTTTGCATCGGACGGACATCCTGGAATGGGGGGATTCGACATATATCTGGCAAAGCATGTCAAAAATTCCGAATACATTATTATTAATATGGGCTTCCCTATCAACACATCGCTCGACGATTTCGGAATTGTGTTTACGGGAATGCGCGAGGAAGGCTTTCTGTCGTCGCGACGCAGAGGCGGAGTCGGAAAGACCGACCTGTATTATTTCGTTCTGCCAGAAATTTCATTCACTGTAACCGGCACAATATGGGACAAGGAGTTAAACAAGCCAGTTCCCAATGTTGACATCCAGATAATGAATGACGAATATGTGCTGATGGACACCCAGACCACCGATGAAAACGGCAAGTACGAACTAGAACTGAAACCAGAAAACAACTACATAATATATTACAAGGCAAATGGTTACAAGTTGGAAAAGACCACCGTCGAAACCAAAGGCCTGACCGAAACAAAGAATTTTGTGCGGGATATATTTATGGTAAAGTAGCGGCATTAATCCCTGCCAGCCAACCCGTCGAAAATGCAATCTGCAAATTGTAGCCACCAGTATTTGCATCAACATCAAGCACTTCGCCCGCGAAATACAAACCTTTTACAAGTTTCGACTCCATGGTTTTCTGATTGATTTCGGAAACCGAAACGCCTCCACTAGTGACAATGGCTTCGTTGAAGTCGCGATGCCCAACAATGTCGAAGGCAAAATTCTTCATCAATGCGACAATCCTACGTCTTTCGTCACCCGAAACCTGACAAGCCAACTTTTCGCCGTCCAACTTTGCCAAGTCGATAAACACAGGTATCATCTGCATCGGCAGCCATTCGCGGAACAAGGCTTTTAGTTTTTGCTTGCCATTGGCATCGAGGTCGCGGAGAATGCGAGTGTCAAGTTTCTTGTCGTCGAGGGCTGGCTTCAGGTCAATCGAAAGTCGGACAGAACGCTTTTCGTGCAAGGCAATTACAGCCCAGCGGCTCAAGGTCAGAATTACGGGTCCTGTAACACCAAAATCGGTAAACTCAAGTTCACCAAACTCATCGAAAGCCTTTTTCACGTCAACGAACAATGTCGCCGAAATATTCTTGAGTGTCAGCTTGTTAAGTTTTGCAAAGAAATCACCTTTTCCGACAAGAGGAACCAATGCGGGAAGTGTCTCCGATAGTGAATGTCCGCATTTCTCGGCAAACATATAGCCGTCGCCAGTAGAGCCTGTGAGCGGATACGATTTTCCGCCAGTGCAAACTATAACCTTGCCTGTCTGCAACGTCGATTCGCCACTAGCATCGCGAATTTTCACCCCACAGACGACGCCATTCGCCACAATTATTTCAGTTACTGCCGTAGAAAACAGAAATTTCACCCCTGCCCTCTTTGCAGTCGCCACAAAAGCATCAACCACATCGACAGCTTTTCCCGAAGCGGGGAAATAACGACCGCCACGCTCAAGCACAACCTCCACTCCCGCCTCATCGAGCATAGCAAGGGTGTCGGACGAGAAAAACGACTTGAACGCAGGGTACAGGAATCGCGGTTCGGGATAAATGTTGTTCATAAACCCCTTGATGTCGTCGGAATTTGTCACGTTGCAACGTCCTTTGCCGGTAATCATCAGTTTACGGGCAGCACGGGCATTCTTCTCAACAACAAGAACTTTGGCACCACTTCTACAAGCAGAAATCGCAGCCAACAGCCCCGAAGCACCAGCACCTACTATTATTACATCGTACGGCATTGTGAATGAAAAATGATGTGCAAAAATACAATTTTATTTACGATTGACGATTGATTTATTGGCTAAAAGGCTAGCGGAAGACCTGTCGAGCAGTCCGCCAGTCTGCAAGCCTGTTAGACTGCAAGACTGTAAGCCCTTGAACTTTCAAATCTTCAAATAAATTCGTAAATCGTACCTCATAAATCGTAAATATTTCTTACCTTTGTCCCCTAATTTTTATTGCGTAATGATTAAAATTTCAGAAATAGAAGACACCCAGAAGTTGCTTGAAGTTATCAATCAGGCAATTCTCGACAAGAAAGGCGAAAATGTTGTCAACATGGACTTGCAAGCCATTGAAAACCACATAACAAAGTATTTTGTAATTTGCACGGCGAACTCGGTAATCCATGCCAACACGCTAGCCGACTACATCAGGTATCAGACACGCGGCACGCTGAAGGAAAGACCATGGAAGGAAGAAGGCTTCGAGAACAGCGAGTGGATTTTGATGGACTATGTTGACGTTGTGGTGCACATTTTCCTCCCCGAAGCACGCGAATTCTACAAACTGGAGCAACTTTGGGCAGATGCAGAAACCAAATCTATTGAAAAATAAACAAGTTGAAAAATAATGGAAAATAAAAAAGGATTCACCCCCGAAAACGGGAATCAAGGCTCTCCTATGAATGAGAATCCCGGCAGCAAGCGTAGATTCATAATTTACATTGTGATACTAATAGCACTTATCGTCGTATCGTTCATCGACTTTGGCGGAGGAGCCAACGAGATAAACTGGAACAAGTTCGAGAACGAAATGCTCCTGACCAACGATGTTGAAAAGGTAGTGGTGGTCAACCGTGAACGTGCAGATGTTTACCTGAAGCCCGAAAGTCTCGACAAGTTCAGCGGAGCAGCCCGAGGAAGCGGAATTTTCTCGGGAGCAGCGCCAGCATTCTACTTCACTATCGGCGATGTCGAAAGTTTCGAGAATAAACTTGCCGAAGCACAAAAGGACTTGCCCAAGGACCAACGAGTAGTCGTTGAATACAAGACCGAGCACGACTACCTTGGCTCGATAATAAGCTGGATATTCCCAATAGTACTTATCATTTTCCTCTGGTGGCTCGTCTTCAACCGAATGAGCGGCGGAAGCGGTGGCGGAGGCCAGATTTTCAGCATTGGCAAGTCGAGAGCTCAGGTTTTCGACAAGGAACGCAAAGTGAAAGTCAACTTCAAGGACGTTGCCGGACTCGAGGAAGCCAAGGTTGAGGTAATGGAAATCGTTGATTTCCTGAAGAATCCAGAGAAATACACAAAACTCGGCGGTAAAATTCCTAAGGGCGCATTGCTTGTAGGCCCTCCTGGAACCGGTAAGACCTTGTTGGCTAAGGCAGTAGCAGGCGAAGCCGATGTTCCGTTCTTCTCGCTCAGCGGTAGCGACTTTGTCGAAATGTTTGTCGGCGTTGGTGCTTCGCGTGTACGTGACCTTTTCCGTCAGGCAAAGAGCAAGGCTCCGTGCATTATCTTCATCGATGAAATTGATGCCATAGGTCGCGCCCGTGGAAAGTCGAACAGCTTCAGTGGTAACGACGAGAGAGAAAATACTCTTAACCAGCTACTTACCGAAATGGACGGTTTTGACACCAACAGCGGTGTTATAATCCTTGCAGCAACCAACCGCGCCGAAATCCTCGACTCTGCACTTATGCGTGCTGGTCGTTTCGACCGTCAGATACACCTAGAACTTCCCGACGTAAAAGAACGCGAGGAAATTTTCCAGGTCCACACCAAGAACCTCAAGATGGCTTCGAGCGTAAAAATCGACTTCCTTGCCAAGCAGACACCTGGTTTCAGCGGTGCCGACATCGCTAACGTCTGCAACGAGGCAGCCCTCATCGCAGCACGAAACGACAAGAAGGAAATCGACAAGCAGGACTTCCTTGATGCCGTTGACCGCATAATCGGCGGACTTGAAAAGAAGAACAAGATTATTTCGGAAACTGAAAAACGCACAATAGCATACCACGAGGCTGGACACGCAACCGTAAGCTGGCTTCTCGAATATGCAAATCCTCTACTGAAAGTCACGATTATCCCACGAGGAAAGGCTCTCGGCGCAGCATGGTACCTGCCCGAAGAACGTTCCATCACCACCAAGGAACAACTTCTCGACGAAATGTGCGCAACCTTGGGTGGACGTGCCAGCGAAGAAATCAACTTCGGCAAGGTATCGACAGGCGCATTAAACGACCTCGAACGCGTTACCAAACAGGCAATTGCAATGGTTTCGTTCTACGGTATGAGCAGCGACATCGGCAACCTCTCCTACTACAACTCAACCGACGACTACGGATTTACCAAGCCATACAGCGACAAGACCGCCGAAAAGATTGACGCAGATGTGAAGGCTATGGTCGAGGAGCAGTACGAACGCGCAAAGGAAGTGCTTCGCAACAATATGGAAGGACTTACACAGCTTGCAGAAACCTTGCTCGAAAAAGAAGTCATCTTCAGCGACGACCTTGAACGCATCTTTGGCAAGCGCAAAGGCGAAAACAAGGCTCTCGACGCAATAAACGAGGCTAAGGAGCAGGAGAAAGCAGAAGCAGAAAAACAGACTGCAGATGCAGACGTCCCTTCGACAAGCTCAGGGAGCGACGGAGAAACGGAAAATAATAATAACGAAATTTCTGAATCATAACAGTACGCGATGCCCAATATACTGAAACGGACCATATTCGGAGCACTTTTCGTAGCAATAACATGCTTCATGGTGTTGTACAACGAACACACTTGTGCAATCTATATGGGATTATGCTGTGTCATAATGCTTCACGAATTCATGAAGATGTTCAAAATGTCCCTTTTGAGAACATTATTCATCGAAACCATTGGCGCATTTGCTATACTTACGGCATATTGGTTCAGCAGAGGATACACAATCACCTTCATCCCGCTTCTGGCACTCGGACTTTCCCTATTCATAATACAACTCTTCGGGCACGACTCAAAGCAAGAAGAACATCTTGGAAAATCTTTCCTTGCGCTGACATACATTGCGTTACCTCTTAGCATTGCAACCTACATCGGACAAACCGACAACCAGCTCATAATGGCTACATTCATCCTTATTTGGGTTGCTGACACTATGGCATACTTGGTAGGCTGTTCAATTGGAAAGCACAAGATTTTCGAACGCATATCGCCAAAGAAATCGTGGGAAGGTGCAATCGGCGGATTCGTATTTACCGTAACAGCTGCAGCATTTGGCGGTTATCTTTTCCCAAAACTTGGATTTGAAGTATGGCAGTGGTGTGTAATCGGTGCTATGGTTGGCATTTTCGGAATACTTGGTGACTTTATCGAATCGATGTTCAAGCGTAGCGCAGACGTAAAGGATTCGGGCAACATAATCCCCGGACACGGCGGTCTGCTCGACAGGCTCGACAGCTTTATCTTCACAATACCGTGGATAGCGATTGCAGTGTGGATAATGAGGACAATTAATAATTGACAATGTACAATTGATAATGTACAATTGATAATGCATATTGTAGCGGCGCAATGTATTGCGGCGCTACAATTTTATCACAACTATTCATCCGACCAAAAATCATCCTAAAACATATTGCGATTCTCAAAAACAATCATTATCTTTGCCAATCATTTTTTCAAAAATTAAAAGATAATATTATGATAAGAACACGCGAACAGTATTTGGCAGCCCTTAAGGCAATGAGACCAAATATCTACAAGAATGGAGAATTAATCACCGATGTTACAACCCACCCGGCAACCCGCCGTACAGTTGAAAGCCACGCACGCGCATACGACGGTGCAGCTTGCGAAGAAAAGAAGGACATCTTCACAACTGTTTCCGATTTCACAGGAAAGCCGATTATGCGCTTCAACAGCATGATGAGAACCCTCGAGGATATCATGAACAACGCTCGTATGAAACGCGAAATGTACCGCCAGACTGGTACTTGCTCTGGCGGAACCTGCGTCGGCTGGAATGCACAGAATGTAATGTGGGCTGTTACCCACGACATTGATGCCGAATTTGGCACCAACTATCAGGAAAGACTGAAAGCATGGATACTTTCGGCTCAGGAACGCGGAATCCTCTGCGCAGCAGCTCTTACCGACGCCAAGGGTAACCGTAGCATGAAGCCTCATCAGCAGCCTTGCCTCGACAGCAATGTCCACATCGTTGAAAAACGTGCCGACGGTATCGTAGTTCGCGGTGCCAAGGTTATGATTTGCGGTGTTGCTGCATCGGATGAAATCTTCATCCTCCCGGGTTCGGGCTACAAGGACACCGATGCCGACTTTGCAGTATCGTTCGTTTGCCCGCGCGACATCGAAGGTCTCACAATAGTTGAAACCCGCCGTCCGAGCGACGACCGCGAATACAAGCAGAACTGGGATATTCCAGAAACCGGTATCACTCAGGCTTACCTGCTCTTCGACAATGTTTTCATTCCGAACGAAAGAGTATTCATGGCTGGCGAATTCAAGTACTCGGGCAAGGTTATCGAATACTTCACAGCTAACTACCGCGCTTGCATAGGTGCTTGCGTTGCAGGTCAGGGCGACATCATGATTGGTGCAAGCATGCTTATGGCTCGCGCAAACGGCATCTCATCGAAGAAATTCGACGACAAGCTTGTTGCTATGGCAGCAAACAACGAAACCACTTTCGGTCTGGGCGTTGGTGCAATGGCACTCGGCGGACAGAAGAACGGCGTTTGGGTATCGAACTCGAAGATTGCACACCTCAACAAGATGTATGTTGCTACATTGCCATACGAAACAAAGCGTCTCTGCCAGGAAATCGGCGGCGGTATCGTTGAAACAGGTTGCGCACCTACCTACGAAGACTTCCACAATCCTGCATACGGCGAATTCATCACCAACATCATCAAGGCTGGCGACTGCTCGACTGAAAGCCGCATGAGAGCCGTTAGACTTTCGGAGTGGCTGACTATCGGTGCTGGCGTACCAGGCTGTATGCACGGTGGCGGTTCTCCCGATGGTGCAAAGATGGTCGTAAAGGCTTCTACCCCATTCGAGGAATACGCCGAAATGGCAAAGAAGGTTGCAGGTATCACCGAAGATATTCCAGACCCAGTGGTTGTAAAGAAATAACTGGTTATAAATAATATTGGTACAATGCGGTTGCACAAACGTTGCAATCGCATTGTTTTTTTGCCATAACGGAACCACCAAACATTTGGGGAAAAGTGCATGTTTCGGCAAAATAAATTTGTGGGAAAGTGCATATTTTCGAGAAAAACATTTGGGGATTATTGCAAATTGAATTATCTTTGTCCCCGAAAATCAAATACTTAATACTATATATGATATTCAAACGTAAATTATACGACAAAATGCTGGAATGGAAACAGCAATGGAGCGGTCAGTACGCACTACTTATAAAGGGTGCAAGGCGTATAGGCAAATCGACTCTTGTCGAGGAGTTTGCCAAGAAGGAATACAAGTCGTACATACTGATAGACTTCTCAAAGAAGAACAAGAAAATAGCATCATTGTTTGACGACATTTCCGACTTGGATTTTTTCTTTCTGCAATTACAGCAGGAAACTGGCGTTGTTCTTCACAATAGGCAAAGTGTCATAGTATTTGATGAAGTGCAGGATTTTCCACCCGCAAGACAAGCCATAAAGCATCTGGTAAAGGATGGTCGGTACGATTATATTGAAACAGGCTCTCTCATATCCATAAGGCGTAATGTACAGAACATCCTTATTCCCAGCGAGGAGATGAAAATGGACTTGCACCCGCTTGATTTCGAGGAGTTTCTGTGGGCGATTGGTCAAGAAAATGGATTAACGACATTGAAGCAGTTTTACGAAAAGAAATTACCGTTGGCGGCAGCACATCGGAAAACTATGCGCGATTTACGCTTGTATATGCTAGTCGGCGGTATGCCACAAGCAGTTGACGCATACATAAAGCACAACAACTTGCAGGCAGTTGATAAGGTTAAACGGCAAATCATACAACTTTACGACGACGATTTTATGAAATTGGACTCGTCGGGACGGGCATCGCTTATGTTCAAGAACATTCCGTCACAATTGAACAGCAATGCTTCAAGGTATATGATAAAAACTGCCATTGATGCCCGCCGAACCGACAATGTTGACTTGATAGTATCGGAAATGCGCGAAAGTATGGTTGTAAATCTTGCATACCATATCACCGACCCCAATGTAGGACTAGGAATGCATAAGTTGATGGATGCCTACAAGATGTTTATGGTTGATACAGGCTTATTCGTAACACTTGCATTCTGGGACAAGTCTTTCGCCGAAAATGTCATTTACAACAAGTTGCTTTCCGACAAATTGGAAGCAAATCTTGGCTATGTATATGAAAATCTGGTTGCGCAAATGCTAACGGCAGCAGGAAACGAACTGTTCTACTATACCTTCCCTACCGAAACTGGAAACAAAAACTACGAAATAGACTTTCTGCTTTCCAGAGGAAAAAAGATAGTACCATTGGAAATAAAGTCATCCGGATACAAATCACATAAATCCTTGGATGCTTTCTGCGAAAAATACTCGTCACGCATCGGAGATCGCACACTGCTGTACACCAAGGACTACCAGAAAGACGGACAGACAACCTGCCTACCTATATATTTTACCCCATTCCTGTAAAAGCCCCCAAACATTTGGGGAAAAGTGCATGTTTTGGCAAAATAAATTTGGGGATTATTGCAGTTGACAACATATATATTACTATAAATAAGAATATTAACGTAAATCAATAGACAATATTCTGAATTTGGCATTTTAGATCGTCACGAAGTTGATACAATTTTTATAAATTTGCAAAATTAAAAAGGCAACATAATCAAGCCTTTGTTACTGCGAGGACGGAAAATAAAAACTATAATAATATGGACTATATTTCAATAATTGGTTGTTCTGTTGCATTATTATTATTTCTTTTGATATTCATAATAAGTTCTTCTATTGTAAAGAAAAATAAAGAAAATGCATATAAATTGTTGATAAAAGGGATTGAACAGGAAACATTGGGCGAACAGGATATCTATCTAATATATAGGCAACTTCTCGTTAATAACAAAATAGATATTTTATATATTGATTTTTTAGAGTCTTTTTTATTATATGTGCGACAAAAAGATAAAGATGGGGTTTTAACAAAAAAATCAACTAAAATTACTATCCCCATCATTGAAAAGGAAAAAGAGAAAACGACTTATTCTAATATACAAGAAAGAGAAAGACGCATATTACTAGCTATTGAAACTTCTGTAAACGAAGGGGAAACTACATCCTTAAAAAATTATCTTGTTGATCTTTCTGAGGCGATTGCCAGTAATCTGAAAGATTTAAATAATGCCCGACAAACAAACAAATGGACCATTCCCATATCAATAATTAGCATATTAATATCATTAATTATGTGGTATTCAGAATCATCATTGTCTGATAGCGATGTAAAACGCATATCTAACCAGATCTATACATCAATTACAGACAGTTTGAATATTTCAAATTCTGATAGTTTAATTAATCCTAAATGTCCATTTTCAAACACAAAGTCAGAAACAGCAATAGATGACCATCAATAATTATAATAATTTAATGGGATTGTAGTTTTTCTATTGTAAAGGTGCGAAGATAATAAATATGAAGGATTTATTAGAACGAAAAGTCGCATATGATGAATACTAAACATTAAATATTTGTTAATCAATATCATTTATACATTTGTAAAACCAATAAAAATATTATTATCTTTGTCCCAATTAACTTAATGTACAACTTAAAAACTTTTTGCCTATGTAGAAAACATAGATTAGTGGAAAAATAAAATGAATTTAAAATAAAAAAGCGTTTTGCTTTTGTTCCGCACCTTGGAATCTGGACAATTCTATATGTAGCAGGAAAAAGTAGAAAGCTTTCACGAGTATTCGTGGGCTTTTCTTATTGCTACATAGGTCCGTCCAGAACCTCAAGGTGGGTAAGAGTTAAATGAAGCCCACTTTTTTATTTGGTTATATTGAAAAACAGTCGGTTGTGGGCTTACGGCAAAGAAAATTAACTTAAAAATGAAGAATTTATATTTTGTTGTAATTATGCTCCTGATTTGTGTTGGAGCAATGTCACAGGAAATAACAGTTCGTTTTACTGGACAACTTAATGGGGCTAATTATTGTCAACTTGACAGTGTTTTAATAACAAATACGACTCGTGGATGGTCTGAAAATGTAGTCTATCCGGACACTGTAATTGTTTTGGGATCAATGGTAAATATTTCTAACGAAGAAACTTTTGGGCAGGGTTTAGGTCAGAATGTTCCAAATCCATTCAATTGCGAAACATCTGTTGAACTTACCATCTCTCAACAAGAGAATGTTATTTTGCAACTTCTTGATGCAGGCGGAAAGGTTTATGCAGAATACAAATCATTATTAAAAGAGGGAAGTCACAAATTCAATATTTCTACAGCAAATCCGCAAACTTACATTCTCAATGCCATTGCTGGCAAAAAGAACTATTCGATTAGGATGGTCAATGTTGGGAGTGGATGCGCAAACTTCATTAAATACACAGGAGCAAGCACAGGACTTGTTGCAAAACTAACTTCAACTAATGAATTCCATACAGGAGATCAAATGGAATATGTTGGTTATACAACAATAGAAAACAATGTTGTTACAAGTGAAACTATTTCGCAAGTTCAAACAGAAAACCAAGACTTTATTTTTGAATTTGCATATACATTTGCTCCGGATGTCGAAACATTAGATGCTACTGATATTACTGGTGCGACGGCCTCTCTCTATGGAGAAATAACAACAAATGCAGATTCTATTATAAGTGAAAAAGGATTTTTTTATGGAATAGATGAAAACGAACTTATCAATCATGTTATTGCGGATAGTAACTTTAATGTGACATTGACGGACTTGCTAGTTAATACTACATATTATTACAAAGCTTATGTTACATATAGCACAGATACTATATATGGTGAAACAAGAAGTTTTAGAACTCGTGGAAATACACTTAATGAGTATGAATTTGTAGACCTTGGTCTGCCGAGTGGCAAATCTTGGGCAACTTGCAATGTAGGAGCCAATAACCCTGAAGAATTTGGAAATTATTATGCTTGGGGAGAAATATCTGTCAAAGACGAATATTCTTGGGATAATTACATATATGGAAGTGCAACATATGATGAAACTTATCAATCATATACGGATGTTCACATCACAAAATACAATAACGTTTCATCGTGGGGAAGTGTTGACAATATATACACGCTAGAAGATTCCGATGATGTCGCAAATTTAACAAGAGGTACAGGATGGAGAATTCCAACTAAAGAAGAAATTGATGAGCTAAAAGATAACTGTACTTGGACATGGACAACTATTAATGATGTTTATGGTTATCTTGTAACAGGTCCAAATGAGAATTCTATTTCCTTCCTGCTGCTGGTTACGGAGGTTCGGACATTAATCAAAATGAATATGGTATTTATTGGTCTAGCTCTCTTAACGACGAAAGTGTTAGTTATGGATTAGGTGCAGCGGGTGCGTACAATCTTTATTTTTCTTCATCCAACATAACTATACGCGCAACTTTTCGTGTATATGGATTTTCTATTCGTCCTATATGCAACGAAAATTCAGAAACACCGCATTTGCCTAATGTTACAACAACAGCTGTCAACAAAATAACAGATGTGTCCGCATTTTCGGGTGGAAATATTACATACGATGGCGGTGCAACAGTTACGGCGCGTGGCGTTTGTTGGAGTACAACACAATATCCAACCATTAGTGACAACCATACATCAGACGGTATTTGTTATGGTGAATTTACCAGCAGTATCTCCGGGTTAATCGCAGGACAAACTTATTATGCTCGTGCTTACGCCACTAATAGGGCTGGTACCGCTTATGGTGAGCAATTTTGTTTTACAACATCATCTGTACATAACGAAAATGGAGGAACTTTAAACGAACATGAATATATTAATTTAGGATTGCCTAGCGGTACTTTATGGGCTACATGTAATGTTGGCGCAAATGTCCAAACAGACTTTGGAAACTATTATGCGTGGGCAGAAACATCTCCTAAAAACAGATACGAAGAAAGCAATTACTCGCTATATTATAACAATCACTATACAAGTTACAATAATTTTGACCAGATGACACAACTACAATTCTCCAATGATGCCGCTACAGTAAACTGGGGGTATGGCTGGAGAACGCCAACATACGAAGAAATTAATGAACTTGTAACATCGTGTACGTGGACTTGGACAACTATTAACAATGTTACTGGAAGTCTGGTTACAGGGCCTAACGGCAACACTATTTTTCTTCCTGCTGCTGGTCATTATTATGAAACAAACACTCCGTGGTATGGAACGGCAGGATGCTATTGGTCAAGTACAATTAAAGACGATTATGAATATTCTTATGTTTGGACACTTTACTTTAATTCTGAAGGTAGTAACACTAGCGAATCTTGGAGAGTTTGCGGGTTAATTGTTAGACCTGTACGTCAATAACAAATAGATACTTGCAAACTAGATAAAAAGGACGGTGCAATGCCGTCCTTTTCTATCATTTACCAATCATCTTACATTTCCCATATTTTGCACAAAAAATTTGCAATCCTCAATATATTTGACGATATTTGCACTTCGATAAGAAAAGTGTAATTTTCGCAAAGTGTAATTATAAATAATTAAAAATAAAGAAATTATGTTTCAATTTTTCACAGAAGATCAGAAGATGTTGCAGACGGTAGTCCGCGAATTCGTTGAACAGAAAATAGCTCCACACGCAGCAGAATGGGACGCAGAAGACAAATGCCCGGTAGAACTCTGGCCAGAACTCGGACAGATGGGTATACTCGGTTGCTTTGTTCCGCAGCAGTACGGCGGCGTTGGTCTCGGACTTACCGAAAGAGCAATCATAATAGAAGAAGTTTCGCGCTACTCGGCTGGCCTCGGTATTGCAATAATGACACACGACCTCGGCGTTGCCGCTATCCTCAACTGGGGTACCGAAGAGCAGAAGCAGAAATATTTGCCCGAACTTTGCGCAGGAACAAAGGTTGGCGGTCTTTCGGCAACCGAACCTACTGGAGGTTCTGACCTTGGAAACCAGGGCACAACAATCGACAAGACCGATACAGGTTTTGTTGTTAATGGCCGTAAGTGCTTCATTACCAACTCACACATTGCAAATGTAAATGTAATTATCGGTTGCAGCGGTGTAAATGAAAAGGGACGCAAGATATTGAGCGCAGTAATCGTTCCGCCCGAGACCCCAGGTTTGACACCAGGTCGCGAAGAACACAAACTCGGTCTCAAGGGTTCGGTAACTGGCGAAGTTATCCTCAACGATGTTAAGATTGGTGACGACTGCATGCTCAGCAAGGTTGGCGACGGT
This sequence comes from Bacteroidales bacterium, assembly GCA_017620015.1. Taxonomy (GTDB): domain Bacteria; phylum Bacteroidota; class Bacteroidia; order Bacteroidales; family ML635J-15; genus Bact-19. Next base: position 64,923 of record JAFZRE010000015.1, read on the forward strand.
ATGAAGGTTGCAATGCACACTATCGGACACTTCGGTCGTTCGGGTATGGCAGCTATCGCAACTGGCGTTCTCAAGGCTTGCCTCGAAGATGGTATCAAGTTCGCAAAGGAACGCGTTGTTTATGGAAAGCCTCTCACAGCATTGCAGGCTATCCAGTTCCTCATTGCCGAGAACAAGGTTGAATACGAAGCAGCAGAAAATATGCTTTTCAACGCAACAGCAATCTACGACCGCGGCACAGAATGTGTTCCCGATGTTGCAGCAGCTAAGTTGTATGCTTCGGAAGCAGCAATCCGTGCAGCAAAGCGCACCATCGAACTTATGGGTGGCTACGGCGTAATCAACGAATACGCAGCTGGCAGATATATGCGCGACGCTCTCGCAATCGTTCCATCGGGTGGTACTTCAGAAATCATGAAGATAATCATCGCTGGAGGTTTGACAAGATAAACTCTACTGGGAGAGGCATTTCGCCTCTCCTATTTTTTACCTTTATCAGAAAAATAATAAGATAACACATTAAAAACAAGATAATATGCTTTTAGACATTACCGAAACCACAATGCCGCTATGGGCAAGCATCCCGTTCGTTCTGATGCTCCTCATGATTGCAGTATGCCCGTTGATACACAAGATGGAACACTGGTGGGAGAAAAACCTTAACAAACTGCTCGTTTCGCTGATTCTCGGAACTCCAGTAGCAATTTTCTTGATAATAAACGGAATGACACATGGTCTTGAACACCAGTTGCTGTTCGACTACATACCTTTTATTATATTATTAGGTTCGCTGTTTGTGATTACCGGCGGTATCCACCTGAAAGGCGACATCGAAGCAACGCCGAAAGTCAATACCTTGTTCCTAGGACTTGGTGCAATACTGGCATCAATAATGGGAACCACAGGTGCAGCAATGCTTCTTATCCGCCCCGTAATCCGCACAAATGCTGAACGTAAGTACAAGGTACACACCATATTGTTCTTCATCGCCTGCGTAGCAAACTGCGGTGGACTTCTCACGCCACTTGGTGACCCGCCACTGTTCCTGCTCTACCTGCGCGGTGCCGACTTCACTTGGTTCCTACACCTGGTTCCCGAATGGGCATTTACCAACATTGTGCTACTGCTCATATATTTCATCCTTGACACGCACTACTACAAGAAGGAAAATCCTGCCGACATTATGCTCGACAAGACCTTGAAGCAGCCTATCAGACTCGAAGGCAAACTCAACTTCCTCTGGCTGGCAGGCGTTGTTGCTTCGGTAGCTTTCATCAATGCAGGTACAATCCCAGCAATGGGCGAAGAAGACGCTCCGATGTGGATTAAGTTCCTCCGCGAGTTTGTTCTTGTGGTACTTATAATATTGTCGCTCCTTACAACCAAGAAGCAGGTTCGCACAGACAACAAGTACTCGTGGACACCGATTATCGAAGTTGCAGTATTGTTCCTCGGCATCTTCACCACTATGGTTCCGACAATGATGTACCTGAAGGCAAACGCAGCATCATGGGGACTCGACTCGCCGTGGCAGTTCTACTACCTCACCGGCGCAATGAGTTCCTTCCTCGACAACGCACCTACAGCACTTGCATTCCACGGTGTAGCATCAGGACTTACACCCGATACCGTTGCCGCAATAGGCGGAAACATCGTTGCCGACATTCCAGAAATACTGTTGAAGGCTATTTCGGTTGGTGCAGTATTCTTTGGTGCAATGACCTACATTGGCAACGGACCTAACTTTATGGTTAAGTCAATCGCAGAAGAAAACGGAATCAAGATGCCGTCGTTCTTCGGATATATGATTAAGTTCTCGTTGATTATCTTATTGCCAGTTTATGTACTGACACAGGTAATATTCTTATGGCTGCTGGCATAGGGAAACAATAAATAAACCTACTAAAAATGGGTTGTCCAAAAATTTCGGGCAACCCATTTTTATTTCAACAGTAGCATAGCGCACAACTTTTTCAAGGGAGTTTTGAAATTATTCCAACAAACTGCCTCAATATTTTCCTTGCATCAAAAATGCCGTATAAAACGGTAATGTCAAGAACTTTTCTTGCCTACCTATATTATAATCTCCAAATTTAAGGCATTCTTCAACATGATACTTTTCCGGATGGTTCAGTATTGTTTTGGCACTCTTTGCATTTCCGCTAGTTGACTTCACCTCCACAAGTGTACATTTGCCCTTGTAGCGTATCACAAAGTCGATCTCCAAACCCGAATCCTTGCGATAGTAATACAACTTACGACCCATCTTTACTAAAAAATCAGCCATGAGGTTCTCAAAAATTGCACCTTTGTAACCATACAAATTGCCATGCAGAATATCAAACTGGACACCATCCTCAAGCATCGACACGAACAAACCCATATCGCACATATAAACCTTGAAAACATCTGCTATCGCATTGCCATCAAGCGGAAGTTCGGTAATAGTAATATTGTAGCATCTACTGATTATTCCAGCATCTTCTATCCACTGCAAACAGCCAGCATACTTTGCCGCTGTCGAGCCCTTCTTCAATATAGAGTACTGAAACTTTTTGTTTTCCTTGGCGAGCTGCTTAGGAATCGATTCAAAGCATTCCCGAATAAGCGACTTGTCGGCAGCCGTAGAATACTTTACCATATCATCCTTGTATGAATTTACAATATTTCGTTGCAGTTCAAGGACAACATTCATAAGATGCGTTTTCACGAACTCGCTAACAACCCTAGGCATTCCGCCCACCACGGCATACTGCAAAAGCAAACTTCGGAAGCGATTATGCAAAGGCAGCGGTACTGGAATTTCATGATTTACACAATCGTCCACAGCCTGTATAATTTCATCCGTGATTCCATTTGCCCACAGAAACTCCTCGAAGTCGAGCGGATACATATCGATAACCGTTTCATAGCCAACTGGTATTGAAACAGGTTCGCTTCGATAGCCCTCAAGCCCCAACAACGACCCAGTACAAATGACATCGTAACGGCCATCGAGTTTGAAAAACTTCAAGGCAGTGCGAGCCTTCGGGCATTCCTGAATCTCATCCAGTATGATGCAGGTATTTTTAGGCACAAAAACAACTTCGTTGCCCAAGGCAGCAGTGATATACATCACAATCTTATCAACCTCGAGCGACCCGGAAAAAATCTGCGAAAATTCTGGATTTTCAAAAAAATTCAGATAGATAACATTCTTATAGTTTTTCCTAGCAAAATCAACCACCGAGAATGTTTTTCCGCACTGACGACATCCCTTAACCACAAGCGGATTATGATTCTCGGCTTGCTTCCATTGCAACAATTTCTGCTCTATTTTACGTCTAAGCATACAACTCATTATTTTTCAATAAATTCGCTGCAAATATAAAACTTTTTCAAACGACTTTTTCAAAAAAATTACAACTTTTTCAAGGGACTTTTTCCAGAAGCAATAACTTTTTCAAACGACTTTTTCAAGAAATTGCAACTTTTTCAAGGGAGTTTTGAAAAACATGCAAGCCCTATCCCAAGAAATAAGCCGCATTTACCGAATGACGATTTACGATTTTTTGCGGTGCAACATTGCAATCGGCGCAATGCATTGCAATCGGCGCAAATCATTGCAATCGGCGCAAATCATTGCGCCGCTACAATCATTGAATTTTTGAACCTTGTACGGTCGCGGCGCGCCACGACCACTACAACTTTGCACCTTGAACCTCCTTACCACCTCCGCCAACTGCCGAGCACCTTCGCGACGGGAATATTTGGAGGTGTTTATTGAGTGGCAGGAAAGAGAACAATTCGTTTCAAGCATGTATTAGCACTTCTCTTTTTCCCAATATCCCTTCAATCCTCTCAACAGGATCAATTACATTACCATTTTCGTCAACGACAGCAACTCCTCCATCAACAAAATCCGTCTTCCATTTCACCACATCAGCATATTCTTCCCTACAATTCCACAAATACGGAGCTGTTAATATTCCTAATTTAAAAATCTCATAAAAACCTTCTGGAGAATACAAATCGGGTATGCTTCGTTCCAACATACCAACAATATTCTTTATCTTTGAATACATGACATCACAACGCCTTTGAACATCATCTTCAAAAGACATATCAAATCCATTACGACGCTTACACTCCCTATATGCATCCAATGATGAAATTGCAATCTGAATACTTTCGTTTATAAATTCTGGAGTTGCTAATTTAACAGCTTCACAATATGATACGACATGGACAATATCTGGGCTATTAGGATTATCCGGCTCAATGTCATCCATCATAGCAGTTACCGAAGCCAACTGTATCTTTGCCTTTTCCAAATCAGGCGAAAAATAGTCTAGCCCTGCTCTAGGCTGAAGATATACCACAAAATTTTCACACTCCAATTCCCGAACTAGTTTTATCAATGTCCTTGCCTTAGCCAAATCCTGTACACCCCAAGTGTATTTGGGCGTATTTAACATAGTTTGAACGACGAAATGGCGAATTCCCATCTTCTTGGCAGCCTTGGCAGCCAAATATCCTGACAAAATATATGTATAATCATCACCGCCCCTAAATGCAAAATGGTGAGGGACATTTGCCTCCAAAGGTTTTTCTGTTTTAGCTATATATTTTACAGTATCAAAATGCTGCTTAAGATTATCCTTAACACTATATGCGCCCCTGCCATCAAGTTCATTGAACCACCAAAACGAAAGTGCGTGCCACGAAATATTTATTGTCTTTTCGTACATCTCTGCCAATTGCCTAATATCTTTCGTCCCTGCGTATGTGCGGACAAGCATTGGCCGTGCAGCTTTCCAGACTTCATAGTAATCAGACTCAGAATTAAGCGGAACCCCTCCTCCATTATGTTTTTCGCCCCATTCTTCTCCAAAATTAGATTGAGTAAGTTGAGATGTTCCTATCGAAATAACATCCAAGTACTTTGTTTCCGCCAAAGTTTTGAGCCACGACACAAACTCTTTCTTCGCTTCATTGTAATTAGGATTATATGGTCCTGCATGCACTCTAATTAACGGCAAATTCGTATATTTCCTATTATTCACAATTCGTTCAGCTACAGTATCGTTTATTGTGCCGTAATTAGGATATGTCCCACGATATATTGGTTTCTGGAACTTATAATCACCATTCTTTAATAATTCCGAAGCAAATGCGAACCTGTCATCATCATATTTTGATGAACTTAACACCGAACTTGAAATGAGATAATCAGGCACACCTAATTTCTTGAGAGATTCCAATCTTGTTTCATCCCCCCAGAATGTTAATATGTCTCCTCCGTATTCCTGCCTAATAAGTTCACACGACTGGGGCAAACCTGCAAAATATATTTGTCGCAATGATCCTTCCTGAAAGTCAAAGCACTTCTTTTCTTTTAGCAGATGATATGTCCTGCCGAAAGACAATTGAGCATCATTCGGGTCCAATCGATAACTAAAACCCAACCTCGTAATTTTATTTTCCTTTATCCACTTTACAAGGACTTGCACATTGTCGTTCCTATTGATTTCCTCTATTGCCTTTGATACCAATTCATCTGCATAAAAAACCTTATATCCGCAATCCTGCAGCATCTTACCTGCATTATAGATACCCAGAGTATGTACATCATTATACGGATGAACCAAACCAAATATTTCGTCTCTGCCCAACATCACAAACTATTTACAAAATCACTTTTATTCATATTGCATATTCCAACATTTTGCAATGTCCTGCCATTTATTGAAAAATCTCGAGCCAAAAGCGTCTGAGACATCACCAACAAAGAATTCAGCAATGGCAAATCCAGATTGCATAATTTTCCCAATTCCACCATAGGCAAAATACCAGTAGGAATATCCTCAGTAAGCATTCTACACTCCAACTTATCAGGAGACATTATCTTGTAATATGCTTTGTTATTCTTTATCTTTTCGCACAATGTCGTTCCCTTTATATCTTTATATGCAAACGAAATCCAATCTTCTATAGAATGAAGCCTTAACCCGAATTCTTTGCCAAGCAATAGCCTTTCATTATCTACTTGTTCAAGAAAAGACGCAATATGCGGTGTAATATCATTATAAAAGAAAAAAGATTGTCCTCGCTCAATCGTTGCGGCATTAAATAAAATTATAGTCGGATGCAATATAGCACCAAAATTCTCCAAGCCCGTCACCAATGAATTCTCTACAGCATCAAAGCAATGATATACCTTATTTATCTCATTAGCCACCAATTCTGTATCACAAGAAGGGAAAGCCGACATTAACACATGGCTTTTTACACCGATAATATTTACACATCCTTCTGCTAATTTACGGCAAGCATATATAAGGGTCTGACATTCTGCCACATAAATTTTCTTATCCGTATGCGAACGAATACAATTTGAAAATTCCATTGCTCCCAATGTCCTGCCAGGATTGAGGACAAATATTTGCCCGTCTTCTACATAAGGTGCAATCATCCCGGCGACTGACTTATGAGCATCGGCAGTTACGGTTATCATTATCAAGTTGGAAAATCCAATTGCCTTACCAATATCGGAAGTAACCAAACTAAGCCGAGCAAGTCCCTTAATCTCTCCTAACAGTTCAATATAACCTTGACTATTTAATGCATCTACTTTCTTCTGATTTCTATCGAAAAGACACACTTCGTGACCAAGAAGACTAAAGTGTCCAGCCATTGCCTGTCCACCATTTCCTGCGCCTATTATGCTTATTCTCATTTTATTTATAATTCATCAATCGTAACTTAATGCTGTTCTTCCACCATTCCCTATTATATATGCTGAATCTTGGTAAAACATTTTGCAAATTTACAGTTTCTGCCGACATACTTTCGGTACTGAACAAATATTTATATCCACATTGTTTTGCAATATCAACCACTCGCCCATTATATTGTCCATTAGGAAATGCCAAGGACAAACATTCCGTGCCTTGTACATTTTCCATAATCATTTTCCTTGACACGGACAATTCTTCATACACAGAATCATCGAGCAAATCATTAAGTGTTGCGTGCGAGTGCGTATGAGAACCAAACGAAACATTATATTTTGAAATTTTGTTCAAGTCTGTCCAAGTTAGCATTCGTGTATGTTCATACTCATTATCAATGCCTTGTGAAATCTCAGATAATATATTAGACCTATCGGCATTATGTAAAAGATTAAGATATACCTTAAGTGCAGTTTGCTCAACATCCTTTGTACTATTCATTTTGAATATCCCATAATTCGGAACCTCCAAATCCTTTTTCCTAAGATAATATGCCTCTACAATTTTATTTAAGTCCTGAGTCCAGAATGTATTCCCCGACTGAGCCGAATCTGAAACAATATGCTGTAATGAAGGAATTTTATATTTGTCAAGTACTGGAATTGCACATTCATAAAAGTCGTAATAAGCATCATCAAAAGTTACCAATGCGTATGGTTTCCTTCTGGAATTATTCAACGAAGGTAAATCTTCAATTGATATTGCCATATACTTACGAGATATATACCTGCATATCTTATCAAACACTTTTACTGGAATAGGCGGATACGCCGGAGAAAATTCGTCCGATATACGATGAAAGCAGAATACTCTTAATTTAGCCATTACTACCTATATTTTAAAACCAACCCCCTAAAGAACGGTAATGGGTCGTACCATTTAAATAATGCATCAACACGCCTTACGCCTTTTTTCCTAACACTCTTTCTCCATTCCCTGTATGATATTGCATATTCAGGAAAACCTTTTTTCTTGTTACCCCATACCGCATAAAACAAATCGACAAGCCATATATACCATATTAGTTCGTCCCTCTTATTGAACGATTTTTCAAATGGAATACCGAGTACATCATTATATGCTTGCATTGGTAAATTTACACCAGATTCCAAAACAGACAAATTCCACAATCCCGTCCTCGGATTTATCTCCATCAACTTGTAAGAACCATCACGGGAATCCTTCTTAAATTCTATATTGGAAATACCATAGAACTTAGTAGCCTTTATGAACTTCTCGGCATGTTCCAGTATTTCCTCCACATGCACCACATGCCCCGACACTATTGTGCCAGTCTGTGGCGGAAATTGTCTAATTTTGTGACCTATTGAATATCCTGTTATTTCATGTTCCTTATTGGCATAACTTGTAATTGTATATAATTCTGTTGGTTCCCCAGGAATATACTCCTGAACTATTATTTTTTCGGAACATAGATTTACTTCTGATATTCTTGAGATTATATCATCAAGTTCTCCTTCGCTCTTTATTATGAATGCCTTACTTCCCAACAATCTAGAAAAATTAATATTTACGGAAGGCTTTATTATCAATGGCAAAGCAAGTTCTCGCTTTACTACTTCAAAATCCTCTATTTTATAAACATTTATTGTCTTCGGACACGGAATCCCAAGTTCACCGACAAATTTATACAAGTATTCTTTTTCGATTAATTTTGAAAGTATATTCCAGTCACACACAGGAATATGGTAGAACTCCGACAATTTTTCCTTATGTTCCACAACTGGCATCAAAAATAAATCTGATGTCGCGAACAAAATTGATTTGCAACTTTGCTTCTTTCCAAAATCAATAAGGAATTCTATAAGAGACTGTTTGTCCATAGGATTAGGACATATCCCAGATTTGCAAAACCGAGACACCATCGCACTATCCTTATACCAACTAAACACAATCACAGGAATATCAGTTTTCTCGAAACTTCTGACTATCCCCATAGCATTTATTCCACCGCCTAGGACAACTACCTTATTTTTATTATCGTTTTTCTTCATTACTGCCAAAAATTATTTTTGCAAGTTTACCAGTCTGGTAACTCCGTGAATATTGCTCATATCCGTGGGAATTACACTCAATATAGCCATTCTTCTTAAAATCGCCATACAATCCTTCTATAACACTTTTAAGATGTTCTGGGTCCTTTACAGAAATTCCCGCATTTGTTTCCTTCAATAAATCTTCTTGAACATGATTCGACATACCTACAACATCATGATGACTAGTCATTTTTTCTTTCATCTGATATGATGCTTCATCTTCCGTAAAACATAAGAGCACCAATCTTTGTATAGCCAAATAATCATAAATCTTAGTTCCTATCGATGAATAATAATTAAACAACAACATAGCATTACATTGTCTTAGATTAACAATTAACTCATTGTTAGGCATCATAGGAGTTATATTTATAAACGGTTCAAGTTCAATATATTTCTCTTTTATTGTTTCAATAAGTCCCGCACTATTGTTGATACCATAAAAATTCAATTCAAAATTAGAATCCGGATTTGACAAAACAAATTTTTTAAAACCATCAAGTAAACCTTGTATAGGATGCCACCTGTAAATTGTCCCCACATAGGCAAACCTTAACTTGTCGCTTTTTTGTTTTGTAGATTTGCTAGCATTTATTGAATCTGGATTATAACCGTTTGTTATTATTTCCACTCTGCTATTAGGAGCTGCTGATATTTGTATTTTCCTCTTAAAGAAGTCTGATACTGTTGTTAAACAAAGAGCAGTAGAAGTTGTCCTTTGTTCATAATATGCATTCAGTTTTCTTGAAAAGAAATTAGAACTTCTTTTTACACTCTGGCTCCACGGATCCCTATAGTCCGCCACCCAAGGAATCCCAAATTTCTTACTCAAAGTCGAAGCATACTTGAACAACACAAATGGCTCCCCCGTTGCAATTATAGCATCCACCTTATTATGCTTCAAATACTCTTTTGCACCACGATACAAACCCGACTTTGGTCCCACAAAGAAAAGGAACTGCATAAACTCGTACCAAGCCGTAACCAGTTTGCGTATCAGTGAAAATTTAGTGCGCCCATATTTAAGCATTATGCGGTTTGCAAGATTCGGCTTATACGGAGTGCGAATGATTGTACCGTATTCAGTTGCCTCAACTATGGTTTCGTTGCTTTCACCAGGTGCTATATAGTCTAGTTCGTTGCCATACTTGTTCCCCCACTGTCGCGTAACTACAACAGGTTCCACATCGAATTCCTTCAGATACCTATACCATGCGTATGGTCTAAGTCCACCAACCGAAACGTATGGTGGAAAATCGTATGCCAATATGAGTAGTCGCTTCATTATCTGAATAAAAAACTCTGCACAAAATTAATAAATTATCGGCAAGAAATTATCAGAAATGTTTATCAGTAAGTTTCTTCCAACCATCGCGACAAGAACACGTTATATACAGAATAGCTCCTTTCATTTAGACCTACAGTTTCGAGAAGCAACTCCTTATCGGTAAGAGACTCTAAATTTCGTCGCGCATTGGTGGCACTGCCCAACTGATATTTTGCAAGAAATTGTGCCGATGTTACACTTTGAACAGACTGCTCCTTGGCTATGGCAATAAGCAACCGCCACTGTTGCTCTGTTATCAAATTGCGTATCTGCAAAAAGTTGGACACTTCCGTTTCTAAAATCTCACGGCTTGCTTTACGTGCAACAGCAATAGAAACCACTCTAGGCTTCATTTTGAATATTTCGTTACACAACGACTGGGTGTAGAAAGTATGACGACGTGTCCATTCCAAAATATATGCCATTGCCTCATCATCAACCTGTACAGGAGCAAATTTTTCTCTAATAAATGCAGCATATTTTTCCGCATCGATCTTACCAAGCGACAACTGTCGCGTGCTTGAATAAAACGGGCGGGCAACATCGGCAAATATTTGTGTCATTATAGACTTCTTACTTCCACAATACACAAAACTGATATTGTGCATCTGCTGCGTATATGTCCTAAGCAGAGCTTCAACATTTTTCTCTGGATATGTAGTTATTTGCTGGAATTCATCGATAGCTACCACGACATGCTGCTTCTGTGAGTTTAGAAAAGCGAACAAACCCTTCAATGTATATTCTTTTTCCGATGGTGCCGAAAAATTAAATTCTACCTGAGGCATTCCGCTCACAGGATCGTATGTAATTACTGGGCGATAGCCCTTTAGCAATGCCATAAACTTGTTACCGATACTAGTTTTTTCAGGAAACCCCAAGAGTATCGCTTCTGCCAATGTCTTTATGAAATCTTTCAACGAAAGTGTCGCAAAAATATCCACATACAAGGTAGAGAAAGGCAATTTTTCTTCTGCTATCTTATAAAAAGTGTGAAGAATCAATCCAGTTTTTCCGAACTTACGTGGAGAAATCAACGTAGTATCGAGACCATTCTGTATATTCGACAATAAAGCCTCTGTTTCTTTCTCTCTATCACAGAAGAACATAGGCGACAAATACCCCTTAGCTAAAAATGGATTCTGCATAATTTTAATTTTTTGCAAATATAATAATTTTCACAAAATCCAACCTATTTTAGGTTACCTATTTTAGGTTACCTATTTTAGGCATGAATTTGAAACGAGAGATATGCCTACGAAGCAAAAAATAACACCACAACAAACTGATTACAACGCATCTATCTTCCGCACAACATAATCAGACAGCTTATATATACGCCCCTTTGTCTTTATAAATTCCAACACTATACTTATTGCCAATGAACATAACAGCAACAGCAAAAAGATTAGAATCGCATATTTAGGCGCATATATGAACTGCGGAAACCAATACAAAAATAAAAATGTATGTACCATATACATATTAGCGGAATGTTTGCCAAGAAATGAAAATACAACATTTACAACAGGTAAATTGCGTATAAGCATTATCACTAGCATTGAAATGACAAACGCAAGCAATCCATCAACGGCAATACCTGTGAAATATGGAACAATTCTGTTCTGCCTAAAATACACAAGCACACAACACAATATTAAAGTTATAGGCAACAATATCAAATACTTACGCTTATTCGTAATTGTATATCCTTGCGGAACCTTCATCGCCCAAAACATCCCTATGAAAAAGGGAAACATCCATATAGTCATTTCATTAATAAAGGCTACTGGTATCGAGACGAGCATAATACCAAACACCAATGCCAATGATATATATGGAATCTTACGGATTAAAAGGAAAAGTATCGGGAACACAATATACAGCAACAGAATGACCCTATTGAACCACCATGTTATGTTATAGGAATGATAACCCATAAAACCAAAGAAATCCACTACAAGAGGAAACAGAATATTATCAGTTTCGTATCGGCTCTCAAACGACGCGCCAAGCCCCCCCCCACTTATCATACTGAATATCAAAAAGATAACCCAATATCCAGTATAAAATTTCACATACCTTTTAGCAATGAATTTGGTTGTAACGCCGAATCTTTCTTTCAGATTCTTTGCTCCTGCTATTACCTTTGAATACTGGCAGGCCAAACCGTAACCGCTCATAAGCAAAAATAACGATACACAGACCTTGCCCACCGCAGCCATAAATACTACGGCAGAACTTCCGCCAGAATACAAGGCATTAGGAAACAAATGATGCCACAACATAAGACATATCGCAACACCTTTTATTATTCCAGTATCCTTTGACGATAACGACAATGCAAAACCTTCTTCTGACATCAGATTTCTAATTTAACCCTTTCAAAGTGAAAAAACATTCACCAGTCTTCTTATTGGCAAATTGCTTGTCAATATATGGAACTATGGTTTCTGGCAGTTCGCACCCACCGCTAAGATAAACGAACTTGCAATCGTTTGCCTTCACAAATTCCAGCACAATCTCATCGTATCTGGAATCCGGATGAGCCGACTTGTACTCAATCATAAAGTTTTGAAACGGATTGCCTTTCACAGCCTTTTGGATTCTTGGCTTATCAATCTCCGCAAACTTATCAATATTCGGCTCGGGATAAACTGCTGTCAAATACAAATCAGAAGTAAAATGCTTGAACTCTGCACCAACACCAAAGCAATTGAAATCCCAGTATCTAACCATCTGCGACGAATCCTGAATGAATACACCAAGAAGCAATCCTTCCGTTTCCGAAATAGCAGCCGATACACCTTTCACATAATCAGCATCAACATATTTCTGCGAGTACCTATAAAACGGAACTTTTTCTATCTGATAAAAATTCAATGCTGCCATCAGCACTACAAACGCCATTACCAAATATCCTGCAACCTTATTTGCAATCTTGAATGAAAACAAAATGAGCATCCATATCGCAACATTTACCCACGGGATTGCCGACACCATAAAGAATTGTATGGAATCCGCCATTACATGCGTCAGCCCCCATACTACGGTGCCAACACAAACAACCGTAACTACAGACACAAACACAATTGCATTATCCTTTACCAAAGTCCAATAGTCGTTTCGTTTCTGCGAAACTGCAGAAACAATCGTTGGCAACAAATAATAGGCATACACGCTAAATAATATCACAATTGACCCGAAAATAATCTTGAATGGCTTTGTCTTGTCTTCAACAAAAGAATCCAGTATGGTTGATAGGGACAATCCACCGCTTGCCGATTCCCCTGCCTGCAAGAAATAGAACAAGACGATAAAAACAGCAACTGCAAATACCGACAATAAGGGCAATAGTACATGTTTAAGTTGTTTTCTTCTTAATGCCGACATACCCAAAAGCAGCACAGCAGTAGTGAACGCGACAGGAGCTGTTATAACATTTACCACCGGCAAGCACAGCATTGGCAAATACCATCCGCCTTTCCTTTCCAGCATAGCAAGCACAGTCCACACTACGAACATACTTACCGACAAGTATTTCAAACTGCACGAATTTGAAAAGATAAAATCCGATGACTGCGGAAGTATCTTGACGAACAGCAATCCTGCAAAGAATATGGACAGCACAGACAATACTTGCATCAATATGCGTCCAACGCCACCGAGCTTCGCCCCCTGAGCCTGTCGAAGGGAAGCGACATCTGTATAGTCCATAACCTTGCGTGTCACAGCAATCATTCCCATAGCTAAGATTACCATATATATCGACTGCGTAACTACAACAAATGCCTCGTAAGTATCCCCCTGCAATATGTTAATGAAAATTACTGGCAACCAAATGTCAAAGTAATGATATGGAGATGGTGCTGTACTGCCACCAATCACAACACTCTGCCAATCCGAAGCCTCAACTCCAAAATCGTTAAGCACACTTGATACGGTAGAATAGAAAGCATAGTCGCCGTGCGGCATATTGTTTATTGGTGTAGCATAGAAGAATGAGCCTTGAAACAAAAAGAAACCTATGCCAAGCAAAAACATGACCAAGACTGGCAACAATACCTTTTTGCCGTCTGGCAAAAGATTCCCAACACAATACTTACCTAAAAATAATTTGTTTCTCTTCGCATACAGCAGATACAAAACGCCGACAATCAAGAATCCCCAAAGTATTGTATTCCCACAGGTTTTCACTATGGCGTATGCAGAAACAACAGAAACAAGCCCAACAATCAGACGCACAAAGGTTTCATAAAACACATCTACCTTAGGGGCAGTTCGCGACAACCATAACACAAACGAACCTGCAATATAAAATATTACAAGAGAAACTATTATCGCTAATAGCGCTATCCAATCCATAATCAATTAAAATTGTCCCTTTATCACCTCGCAAATTCTCTCCACATCTGCTTCTGTCAAGTCGTAATACATTGGCAAACGAACCAAACAATCGGCATACCTGTCGCAAATTGGCAAGTCGCGTCCATCGTGCTTATCCTGATAATACGGACTACTATGCAAACTCAAGTAGTGGAACACCGCCAATATATCATTCTCCTTTAGTTTATTAATCAGCGCTGTCCTCTCCTCCAGACTATTGCATACAAGATAGAACATGTGCGCATTGTTGGTAGCATAGTCGGGAATATCGGGCAAACGGAAACATCCCTTATTTGCAATAGGATTCAAAAGCTCATAATATTTGTTCCACAACGACTTGCGCTTCGCCTGAATATCATCGAGGCTTTCAATCTGCGCCCACAGGAAAGCAGCAACTACCTCGCTAGGCAAGAACGAACTACCAGTATCCACCCATCCGTACTTGTTTACCTCACCACGGAAAAATTCGGCACGATTTGTTCCCTTTTCCCAGATGATTTCAGCACGACGGATAAAACGCTCATCGTTTATCGCCAACATTCCACCCTCCCCAGAAATTATGTTCTTAGTTTCGTGAAACGAGAATGCCGCTAAATGGCCAATACTACCAAGCGGTTTGCCCTTATAGTAAGAATCAATTGCCTGCGCAGCATCTTCCACTACCAGCAGATTATGTCGATTTGCGATGTCCATAATCTTGTCCATATCGCAAGCTATGCCAGCATAATGCACAGGAACAATGACTTTTGTCTTGGGTGTTATCAATGCCTCAATCTTATCGGCATTGATGTTGGGATTGCGTTCCATACTATCGGCAAACACAATCTTTGCTCCTGCCCTGACAAATGCCAACGCCGACGACACAAATGTATAGCTTGGCACAATTACCTCATCGCCAGGCTTTATGTCGCAAAGGATAGATGCCATTTCAAGAGCATCGGTACAACTAGTTGTAAGCAGACATTTCTTGAATCCATAGTGTTCTTCAAAAAACTGCTGGCATTTCTTTGTATATTCGCCATTACCAGACAGTTTGCCCTTATATACAGCCTGATACATATAATGGGCTTCCTTGCCCGTAAGATGTGGAAGATTAAATGGTATATGCATAGTCAATTCAAAATTTTGCACAAAAATACAACATTCCCCAATACTCACAAGAAAAAGATGAAAACGCCAACCATTATTATCGCGACCGCCCACGCCTTTCGCCAAGTCATCTTCTCCTTAAAGAAAAACCACGACATTAATGGCACAAACAAATAGCTGAGCGATTCTATTATGGAGACTTCCTTCACAAGCACTCCGCGACTTAAACAAAAGACATTCAACACCAACGATGCCGCCATTATAGAATATCCGCCAATAACCCAACCATTAAGATACTGACGAATCCACTTGTCGTAACTTATGCTTGCGCCCTTCTTCAGCAGCATCTGAGCACCTGCGGCCATAAACACCGAAAATATCACCAGCAGCCTATTATACATCATGACCTTGCATAAATTACAATTCCAACAATAATGACTACAGCCCCGATAATGTTCGAGAGCGTAATCGCCTCGCCGAATATCAAAGCAGAAAGCAACAACACAAAAATCAGAGATGTGCCCTTGAACATATATGCCTCGGCAATTGGCATACGCTTAATTACTTGCTGCCACAGTAATGCATAAACACCCATTACAGCGACAGCACCGCCTAACCACAATATGTAGGGAAAAGACAAAAATTGATGTTGTGATGCTGATTTTGTGAAAATAGCAGTGCATGCGTAAATAAAATTAACCCCAATTAATGCAAAATACATCAAATAATGCCATTTCCTTTTATCCTTAATTGCCATCATTTAACACTCCTTATTGCATCATATTTCTAATAAATATCATTGTTAAACACCCCATAACAATTTAAATGGAGTAATCTCCATCGTAACTTTCATATCTTTCAAATAATCGATATACATATATTTAGGAATATATCCAAGTTCAGAAACGGTCTTACTTATATCCATAATGTATTCTGGAGAATCTGGCATATCGGGACGTTCAATTATAATGGATGGCGAATTTTGAGGAGAAAACACCTTAATTATCCCTTCTATTTGAGAACGCATTGATGTTCCAATCCCCGTTCCTACATTATACACACCTCCATTTACATTTGCATCTATAGTTTTACAAATTATTTGTGTGCAATCTTTTACATACACCATATCCCTCACAACATCAGGATTACCCCACAACTCTAATGGCAAACCTTTTTGTGCACGATCAATTAGATACCGAAACGAATGCCATTTTTTTACACAATCCACATAATAATATTTATTAGGATGATATAAATATATATTGGGGAATCTTAATACAAATCGTTTTAACCCATATTTTGCATAATAGTGCTCTATTAAATTAACTGATGCATTCTTACATATTGCATATACAGAATGATCGTTATTTAGAGGAAATTTCATGGGAACATCTGCAGGAATAGGATTCTTTGTCCCATAAAGATGAATAACATCCGATATCGATTGCGCATACACAATTCTAGAAGCCCCCACTTTTATGCAGTAATCAAGAACATTAAGAGACCCCGTCATGATGCTGTCAATGTACAACTGAGGATTATATTCACTCATATTGGCAGGCAATGATCCCGCAAGATTAACAACCGCCCATATATCATTATTCGGTAATTTATCGAAATCATTTTTATTTACAATATCAACAGAATAATATGGAATTCCATATTGGGCAAAAAAACCGTTATCACCACTACGATGGCCTACTGCTATCACTTTATAACCGCAACTATACAAATCCATTGTTGCATAAGTACCAACAGCCCCTGTTGCTCCCAAAACTACTATTCTTTTATTTTCCATTTATCACCTCTGATATAATGTATAATGGTCTATTCTTAACTTGATTAAAAATTTTATCTAAATACAAGCCAAATATTCCTAATACAAAGACATTTAAACCACCAACAAACCATATAGATATAATTGTTGCCGAAAAACCAGGCAAAACATCACTAGTCAAATATGCTATCAAATTGTAAAGAACCATAAGTACTGCCAGAATGGTGATTATCAAGCCTAACCTTATCGTCAACATTAATGGCTTATTACTATTTGCCAATATTATATCACTACTCAAAGCAAATAATTTTCTCCAAGAATAAGAAGATTTTCCTTCATACCTCTGCGAATGTTCCACCTCAACAACGCCAATATTAAAACCTAAATATGCAAGTAAAGACTGAAAAGAGCGAGAAACATCTTTCATTTCACAAAAAGCAGAAACGACTTTCCGATTATATATGCCAAAATTTGCTATAGAATTATCCGCAGACATCCCACTCAACCATTGATATACTCTATTATAACAAACGGAAGACATTCGTTTTACAAAACCATCTTTTCTTGCTGTCCTTTTAGCAACAACTGCATCAAAGTCATTATCTTGTGCTTGCTTTAACATCCCTGCAATTTCCTCTGGTCTGTCCTGCAAATCACAATCCATAACAACAACCCAGTTGCCCTTTGCCATATTTAAACCAGCGGACAAGGCATAATGCTGCCCAAAGTTTCGGCTCAAATTAACACCTATTATTTTCTTATTTTTATTACACTCATGCTTTATAGCATTCCAAGAATCATCAGGAGAGCCATCGCAGACAAGTACAATTTCGTAATTATTAGTTATTGTTTCAACACTTGAAACAATCCTACGGACTAATTCCTGGACAATTTTTTCCGCCTTATATACAGGCGAAACTATAGATATCAATGGCTCATCATTCATAATAAGACCTTTTTATTTCCTTGATAAACAACATACCCGCTCCTATCCGCACTACAAGTTACGCTCTTCAAATCGGGATTTGTAATTTCTAAATTCACAATATCTTTTTCTCTTTCATTTTTCTGCATAATTGGCAAAAGTCTTTCCGTTTCCTTGCACAAGAAATACACACCAGCGTATTTTCTGCATGTAAATTTCGGTTCCGCGAAACTTCCTAACGCCACTTCTATTACTCCTTGCAAGAAATCGTATCCAGTAGAAAGTTTTACCAAGTCACTACCGATAAAGTCTCCGCCCATTCTTCCGCCAATCTCCATAACTACAATACGACCATCATCTGTTATACGATATTCGGAATGACTGGCTCCATTAGTTATTCCCAATGCAGTCAGAGCCTTGTCTGTAAGGGCATATATCCTATCATACCTTTCTAGCGAAAGGTCTGCTGGCTGATGATGTTCAAGTTCCACGAAATGCGGAGAACCTGTAGTAACCTTATCAGTAATCTGCAAAGGATAATGCTTGCCATTATAAGAAATAAACTCAACGCTAATTTCACGGCCTTCAACATATTCCTCAACAATTGCCTGCTTGCAAAATGAACATTCCAATGCTTTCGCTACTGCACTATCAAATTCCGACCTACTGTTAACCTTAGCCACTCCAAGACTTCCCGACCTATCAACAGGCTTTACTATCAACGGGAATCCAAAATTAATTCCTGCAGCATCCGCCAACGTGTGTAACATCTTAAACTTCGGACAAGGCACTCCTGCTTCCGAAAAAATCTTCCGCATCTCGTACTTGTTGTTAGCCTTGCTGGCGGATTCGTACGAATTGCCGACCAAACCCATTTTTTCGGCAATATACGCGACCGTTGGAGCAGCAACATCAGAAGCAATTGTGCATATTCCATCAATGCTCTCCTCTTGGCATATAGCAAGTATTTCATCTTTCTCAACAATAGAAATCGGATAGAACTTGTCCGCCACATCAGCACACACCGCCCCATCTGCCCATGCAAAGCAAATCGTATAAAGCCCCATTTCCTTGGCTTTCTCTACCAAAGGTTGCTGCAAGTAACTTGCTCCTATGATGGCTAACTTTTTCATACACATAATTTATTTTCCAACACAGACAATCCCTTTCCCGTCAAATAATACGCCTGTCCTTTACGTTTGGGATTCTCTGGGTAAAGCATTGCTATGTAGCCACTTTCCAATGCAGGTGTTAAGTAATTTTTTCTAAAATTATCATCACCTCTAAGTCCCAACTTTTCCTTAATCGACCTAGCCGTCAATGTTTGACTTCCAATCGCTACAATCACCTGCTTGACAAATAAATCTATCTTGATTTCATTACCTGTTTCATTACCTGTCCTTCTCCAGAGTATAACCCTGAATTCTTCTTGCTGATAAAATTCTGGACGTTGCAGTCCCATTGAAACACAACAATTTATCATATCATTGGTACCTGTTCCAACTTGCTCAATATAACCAGTATTTATTTTTTGCAAAAGAGCATCCTGCTGAATAAATCTAGCCAGTTCTCGGCGTTCGCTTTGCAACTCATTCTGGACACTGCTTATGAATATCTTTACAGGCATATTAGACAATATTTAGTGCAAAAATAAAACTTTTTATGTTAGCTATCAATAATAGTTCTGCAAAAGACTTCATAATTCTTCTCTGCTTCGTAGTTTTCTCTCCAAAACTCGTATGCTCTACGCCTATACGACAATTTTTCCTCATCTGATAAGCTTAAATACGCTTCAATTTCCTTCACAACATCGGCATTGTTGAACTCGGCAGGAATTAGATAACCATTTTCATTGTTCACGGCTTCCGCAGTTCCTCCTACATCAGTTGCCACCACTGGAATACCAGCCGACAATGCCTCCATTATGCTTACAGGAATACCTTCGGATGAACTCAGGTTTATAAACAAATCCACATAATTTTCGGCATAGAAATCCAGAATCTTATTATTCGGCACAATACCCTTAAACTCATATTGCACATTGGGTAACATTTTCTGAGCGTATTGCAACAAATACTCGCGCAAAGGCCCATCACCGAAATGTACCCAATGCAAGTTTTCTACATTAAGTAAAGATAGTACTTCAATAATTCTATCGACACGCTTCAATGGAATCAAATTACTACAAGAACAAATGAGGAATCTATTGTCGCAAGTCTCAAATAAAGGCAATCTTCTATTAAACTTTCCCAATCGTGATACGGTTACCTTACTATCTATTTTTATATTCAGATACTCTTCAAATGCTTCTTTTCCTTTTTGCGAAATTGTATAAGTTTGTGACATTTTTTTTATAATAAACCCTTTGAATGGCAGGTATTGGGGCTCATGCCTATCAGCGAAATTGTCCCAGCCATGTGCCCTTGCAACACATTTCAAATTTCCATTTTCCCTCCTCATCATCGCCAATGCCAACGCCTTATAGTCGTGCCAATAGGAATAGAATACACAGTCTGCCATATCAATATTTTTTGCCTTACACAACGCCATAAGTTCCTTTTTAAGGTTCGTTGCCCTATGCATATCAACATACATTATCTTGAATGCACTCAACCAATATTTCAACGGCAGCTTTTTCAACGCAAAGAAAAATTCGGCAATGAACATCGGTGTAAAAATCCGGAAAATGGATTTCAAATTGCCTGCTTCAAATTTTTGCCGAGAGAACGAAAACACTTCTGCATTATCGGGAACAAACCTATTAAGATTTTTGCCAGCATATGCCGATGCCGTATAGATAAGCACCTTATCAAACTTTGGTGCAATTACACGCATCTCATCATCGATGAAGAATTCGCCTGCAGAAAGCGGATAACTATCGCAAAGAAGTATAAGGGTCTTCCTACTCATAAAGCGACACCTTTCTTTTTTAACTTCGTCATAAACAATTCATACTGAATACATTCCATAACTAAATTTCAAAATTCTCAATTCTTTGCGAATAAATTCTCAATTCATTAAACAAAAGTACTAATAAAATGAAAACACAAAACAACATATTGGTATTTCATATTTATTAGTGTCCGAAAGCGGACACTGGTCGCAAAGAAGTATGAGAGTGTTGTTATTCATCAGCCCAATAAATATGCAGCATTCAATGCGGTTATCGAATCGGAAAAACAATGAGTCTCATTGTCGTTAGATAGCAAGAAGCCGTGCAAAAGTGGCTTATCGAGAATAGTTTCAAGGTTGCGAAGGTGACGTGCATCGGTCTGCGTGACATGCTCCGCCATCTTATCTCGAATGCATAATATCCGTTCTGAGTCTCGATTAACAAATCGACCTCCTTCCCATCATGCGTACGAAGATGATAAAAGTTAACATTGGCGCGAATATTGTTTGCCTGCTTGTATATTTCGGAAACCACAATACTCTCAAATTCATTGCCAGTAAGCCCTCCGCGTTTTTTTAGCACCGCCTGCAGCACGCCATTATCAAGGCAGTGAATTTTTGGCGTTTTCACAAGACGCTTTTGCTTGTTTCGTTCCCAAGAAGGCAACATTATACTCTGGAAACTTATATTTAGGTATTCGATATATTGTTTTACAGTTTTGGCAGAAACTCCGATTTCTGTTGCAAGCGACGACACATTAATAAGACATCCAGTATGCAATGCAATGGCACGCTGAAGTTTCATATATGGCTCCAAGTCGCGCAAGGCAACCAAATCCCTTACATCCCGTTCCAAATATGTTTTCACATAGTTTTCCAACCACAGGTACTTATCTTCTTCATCCATACTATCATCGCTCATAATCGGATATGATCCATATTTTTCCATATGTGCCCATGCATTTTTTTTCTGTGGATAACGTGGATCTAACATAAAAGATGGAAGCATCTTCTTTTGGTCAAAACCTGAAATCAAAGTATGTTGCCAAATTGACGGAATAATGTCATCTTCCCAACTACTAGTTTGTATTTCCGGCAAGACTAGAGGCTGAAGATTAAAAATCAAGCATCTACCGGCCAAACTTTCCTTTACCTTATTTAGCAATAAAATTTGACTTGAGCCTAACAATATATAACGAACATCGTCATACTGATCATAAGTTGACTTTACACTTTCAATCAATGAGGGCTCCTTCTGAACCTCATCCAATATGGCATTGGGATATAAGGCTTTCCATTGACTTGCCGGCAACACAGCCAAATTCATACGCATAGCAGGGTCCTCTATAGAAAGATAATGATATCCATTAAACATTTTCTTCACTAACGTTGTTTTTCCCACCTGCCTTGCCCCAGTCAAAACTATTATCCTCCCCATATTTCTATGTATATAGGGTTCAATTGTCGACCATATCTGCCTATTATGTTTCATAAAAATTTTTGTGGCAAAAATAATATATATATATCACAACTCCAAAATTTACGCCAAATTTATGACTACAACTCCAAAATTTACGCCATTTTTAGGACTACAACTCCAGAATTTACGCCAAATTTAAAACCACGACATAATCAATTTAAAGTCTTATACAACACCAACAAACTTTCTGCCGAGGAAACAAAATATCATCAATGAAGAATTCGCCTGCCGAAAGCAGATACTGGTCGCAAAGAAGTATGAGAGTCTTGTTATTCATAATGATTAATTTCCTGCAGAATTCAATACCGAATCCAAATCTTTAGCAAACTTTCTTGTAAACAACTCTGCTCCAGTCCTGTTCAGATGCGTAGGTTCACAAAAATACTGCGTGTCATAACTGATGGAATCGTAGTGATAGTCCATTATCGGAATATTATACACAGCAGATATGCTATCGTAATATTTGTACATCCTATCCAAACCTGCAATCCTTTGCGTCAACCCAATGTACTGCGGAGGGAAAAGCAAAACCATTTTTATTCCATCGTGCTGCAATCTTCTTACATAGTCCTCGAAGACAACCGTCGTCCTTTCATCATACAGAAAATCTGTCGAATCCTTTTTGGTAAAGCCTTCAACACTCCACGATGCATCGGATGGCAAATACCCCTTATGTATAACACCTTTCATAGGACGTGCAAACCTGGCATAGTTCAAGTACCTATAGCAAGGTAGAAATTTCTGGAAATAATTGTGATTGGACTCCCAGATTATATGCTTCCACATTATACGATTTGTAAAATACGGGAATATCGTCTCAATAGGATACCAATCGTCATCGTACTTCAACGAACCATAACTGATGCATTGGACAACAACCTTCGGCTTCACATTGTATTCACACAATACATCATACTTCTTAATCTGATAATTCAACCAGGTACCATCCATACCAAGATTGTATGAATTGACACCGAGCACACTATCCAAAATTTCAGTATCCAAATGCATCCTTGCCCTTGATGCTCCCATAATAATCAAATCGGCATTAACATTACCGTCGAGCATATCGTTCCATTGCGAATATCTCAAATCGTCGGTAACAGAACGCTTATGTGCAGATATTGCAAGGTCAACAGGAATTGCGGCGACTATTATCAATGCAAAAAATATGACAATATCTATAATAAACTTCTTCATAACATTAGAATTTCAAATAAATGAACTGGTCTGCGCTCATTGCATCAAAGAAAATAATCGCCAATATTACTATATAATATATGAGCCATCTGCCCCACCTATATTTGATTCGGGTCAAATCCAATGCATGCTCCCTGTCCCTCTGGATCCATTCCACAACAAGCATAAACACCACAAGAAAGCCGACATAATTCTTAGGGAACAAAAAGAACCTATACGAAGCCCGCCATATATCGACATCGGCCATAGACCTGAAATATCCAAGGGCATCGCCAACACTTTCCGCATTAAAGATTATTATACCGCAGGTACACAAACCGAATATACACAACATCTTTAAGAGCGATACGGGATGCGGAAGACCAAATTTTATAGTCTTTTCATTTTGTCGGGCATTAAATCCCCCCGTAATTATCAAAGGAATGAACAGCAAGCCGTGAAACAAACCAAATACTGCGTATGTCCAATTGTCTCCGTGCCACAATCCTACAAGAAGCATATTTACAAGAATCGCAACAATAAGGCCGAACTTTCCCCACTTCCTCATTACGAAACTTAGCGGCGTAAAGACATAATCGGTCATCCACTTTGTAAGTGACATGTGCCACCTGCGCCAAAACTCCGCTATATTGGTAGCAAAAAACGGATACCTGAAATTCCTGGTTACATTAACACCAAGCAGTTTGCCAAGACCTATTGCCATATCGGAATAGCCAGAGAAATCGGCATATAACTGGAAAATTGCAAGCAAGGCACCTACGAGATACAAACTTGCAGGAACCTGCGACATCGCAAAAACCTCATCGATAGCAATAGTACAATTGTCTGCAATTACAATCTTCTTGAACAAACCCCACAATATCTGCCGACAGCCATCTACTGCCATGCCCCTGTCGAAACTACGGTTTACCTGCAACTGCGATATGAATGCCCTAGGTCGGTCTATTGGACCAGCCATTATAGTAGGGAAAAATGCAACATAGTCGGCAAAAACCACAAAATCACGGCAAGGTTCCATTTCTTCATTATAAACGTCTATTACATAACTAATCAGCTTGAATGTAAAATAACTTACGCCCAACGGGATTATTATGTTGAATGCATGCAAGTTTACCTGCAGTCCCATTGCGGAAAACATATCAGAAAACGACTGCACGAAGAAATTGAAGTACTTGAAATACACCAATGTGCCGACACCTAAAACAATGCCGATTATCTTGTATGCGTTCGAACCTTTTTCTGTCTTCGCCGACCTGATTCTAATTCCAAGCCAATAAAATATTGCAGTGGCAACTGCCAGCAATGGTATCATCTTCCAGTCGGCAATCCCGTAAAACACATAGCTTGCGACAAGTATTACCCAATTCTTCCACCACTTCTTTTCCCTTAGCAACAGCCAGTACAAAAAGAAGACTACTACGAAGAACAACAGGAAACCGTATGATGTAAAAAGCATAGCTGTCTATTTGAAAATCTACTATGATTTATTACTGCTGAAGTTTGGATTCTATTGTTGCAATAAGGTCGCCGACCTGTCTCAGCTTGTTGAGTTCCTTAAGCTTGAACTTTATTGAAAAACACTTTTCCACTTCCGAAATCATCGCCATGTGAGTAAGCGAATCCCAGCTGTCAACATCGTCGGCAGTCATATCATCACGTAAGACAATATTTTCACTATTGAACACATTCCGAAAAATAACCGTCAGTTTATCAACAATTTCTGTTCTTTCCATAAATCTCTATTTTAATAAAATCACACTAATTTTTATTCATACCATTCTGCGACTAATGCACCGTCGCAAAAATTCAATATAGGCTCATCGTCATCAGGCTTTTCACCGTCTTCAAGTATATGAGCCTTATATACTACCATATCGTCATACAGCACACCATCGTACGGCATAGACATAGCCCTTACCCAGTTGTAAGCTTCTTTTACCGTCCACCTCTTATCAAGCGGATATGGTTTTGATTCCATTTTCGGGTAGAAACTGCCTTCTTCTTTCGACTGCTTGATTACTGGGGCATGACTTATTATCGAATCAATTGCCTCAATGACTATTGTCTTATATTCACGCATCCAGAGCATGTGTAAATCGGCCACATACGCATCCTCCGATAACGGATAGCGTTTCTGCAGAATAATATCACCAGTATCTGTCCCTTCATCAACATAATGAACCGTTATCCCAACCTCCTTCTCTCCATTGATAATCGGATAATGCTGCGGTGCCAGTCCACGATAATATGGCAACAATGATGGATGCAAATTTATAAACCCTAATTTTGGTATTTTTAGAAGTTCCGACTTTATAATCCTCTCGAAATGAGCAATAACACACAAGTCTGGATTACAGTCACTTACTCTTGATACGACCTCATCAGAGTTAATCTTACTGGCCTTAATTATCGGGATATTGTTTTTATCGCATGTGGAACTTAACGACTTAAATGCCTTGTCATCGTATGGATGTGTTATTACCAGAAGAACTTTATGCTCCGACCCGACAAGAGAGTTGAGCACTACATTACTAAATCCGTCTATTCCAAAAAACACTATGTTTAGAGACTTATCCATATTTACAATTTTGACTTTAGCGCCTTCCTGTCTGTCTTACCATTTGCATTCAATGGGAAAACCTGCACAAACATAATTCTGGTCGGAATCATATAAGCTGGCAACTTGGTGCGCAAATATGAAACCAGTTCATCAGTCGAAACTTCATCCGATTCTATGAACATGGCAATTTCTGTAAGCTTGCTTTCGTTCTCGTATGCAACACACACCACATTCCTGTCCTTAAAGAAATCACGAGCATGGAATTCAATCTCTCCCAGTTCAACCCTATAGCCCTGAATCTTTGCCTGCGAGTCCATCCTTCCCATGTACATTATGTCGCCATCAGCATCCCTATAGCACAAATCTCCAGTCTTATAATAGCGGTTGCCATCATCAGACAGCACGAAAGCAGATTCAGTCTTTTCCTTGTCCTTCCAATATCCATCAAACAACTGTCTTCCGTAAAGGCATAATTCTCCGGATTCACCGACTGGTGTTTCGTGTCCTTCTTCATCAAGCACCATTATGCTTCCACTCGACATGCTTTTGCCTATCGACAATATGCCGTTGCAAGTCTTGTTGCCACCTTCGCGCTGGTACTTGTAATATGTACAGAATATTGTATCCTCGGTCGGTCCATACACATTGTAAATTTCGGCATTGGGCAAACATTTTGCCCATCCCGCTGTTACATCTTCGTATAAAGCTTCGCCACAGAACAGGCTATAGCGCATCGAAGGCACATCTATTTCATCGAAATACGGCTTCAGATAGTTTATTATTGACGGCACCATCAGCGCTACGGTCAGGTTATGCTCGTCCATCAAATCGTATATGTATGTATATTTCACCACATTATCAGGGACAGTATATACACAGGCACCCTTCATAAGCGGAATCAGATAAGACATTACCGACAAATCAAATGTCAAGTCGAAGCATTGTAAAACGCGGTCATTCTCAGTAATTTCAAATCCAATGTCAAAAAAAGAACCGACAAAAGCAGCCACATTTCCTTTCGAGATTGGCACCCCCTTGGGCTTTCCTGTGCTTCCTGATGTAAAAAGTATATATGCCAGCTCGCCATCATTGACATTAAATTCATTCTTTTGAATTTCGCAATTTCCCTGAAGATTTTTAGTGCGTATTAGATTGCAATCGAATGAATCATCCTTGTCTGCTGAAGAAGAATCAAGTATTGTCGCCAGACCTACCTGTGAAATTATATCCTGACATCTTTCCTTTGGCCAGTGCGGATGCAAAGGTACGTATGCACATCCTTCCATCCATACAGCAAATATCGACGAATAGGTTTCAACATCATTATTCAAAACTATGCCAATATTGGAAGATTTTGAATTACGATTTCTCAGCGCTGTCCTTATCCCTGATATTGTTTCGCCAAACACTTTGTATGTGTACGATTCCCCATCAATAAAGAAAGCTGGTCTGTCGCCATAAAATTCTATTGACTTTGCTACAAAGTTCAAGACATCAGAAAATAACCTATCATCCATATTCAAATTATTTGCACTGCAAAGTTAATATTTATTACGCGGAAAATAAAAGACTTTATCATCGAACAAAAACGCATCCGTACTTGTCAATAATCTCCGACATCTCGTTCTTTCTTTCTGCGGTTATACCACCGCCCAATGTATATGATTCATCAAGGCAATTCTCCGCATTCATTAAACACTTTTGCCTTGCAAGATAGTCTTCTTTTGTTCCAATAACTTTTGCTGGACTTCCTACAGCGACACTATTGGCAGGAACATCAGAAACGACAACGCTACCAGCACCTATGACACAACCTTCTCCAATCGTAACACCAGGAAGTATGATTGCTCCTGCCCCGACAAAAACATTGTTGCCTATATTTACCTTACCCAGTTTTGTGTAACCCAAATCCTTCTTGGTGCTTGCATCGTGAGCAAGAATATGCACCCTCGGTGCCAATGTAACATTATCGCCAATACTTATCAGCCAATAATGGGAATAGTCAATCATTACCTCATTCTGAATACTACAATTATTTCCTATACGAACACCCATTTTTTTATATTTTGTCGCTTCGTCAATCGGAAAAAAGAAGCGGTATATCTTTGATGCAAGAAGCCGAAATCTATTCATATCCCAACTACTTATGATTCATACATATTCAACAAATTATCCACATAATTCTTTATGTCATATTTCTTTGCAAAACGCTGCGCATATATAGACATATCACGATACTTGGATTTATCATTCCACATCTCGGTAATCCTATCTGCAAATTGATTTACATCCTGTTCGTAAATCATATACCCATTTTTGCCTTGCTCAACCAAATCACGGTTTCCTTTGCCATCCAATATTATTATTGGCAATCCTGCAGCCATTGCCTCTATATTCGACAAGGGCAGCGCTTCCGACAACGACGAATGAAGATAAATATCAGAATTATGCAGATAATCCTGTACATTGTTTACAGCACCCCTAACAAAGACATTTTTCCCAAGTCCCATTTCTGCAACAGAATCCTCAAGCATCTTTCTATTAGGACCATCGCCAAGCAGATTCATCTCGAAATCATAATTTCGACTGTAAAGTTCCTTTGCAATCTTCAAAAGCAGAATCTGATTCTTGTTATCGTTTAATGTACCAGTATTCACAAGCCTTACCTTACTGCCAAGAGATGCATAATCCCTCTGCAAATAAAACATATCATAGTTAATGGCATTAGGCATAAAGGTCACAGGAAAATCCACCGATTTCTCAAAATACGACAGCGTATCCCTTGAAACCGCAATGAAATGAGTGCCCCCATTTTTCCGATATCTGTCAACGATATAGCGTTTCTCAAAATGATTCGTAAACAGAGATTTGTCAAATAAGGCTTTCAGCGTAAAATTCTTGAACTGCTTCATATTGTCGTGGCAATGCGAGAACCATTTCGCCTTAGGATAATAGCACGAGCGGGAAACAATTTCGGACTCAAACAAATGGCTATGTATTACATCCGGAGCAAAATCATCAATTGTTCTCTGCAACTCATCCACTTTAAGCACATTCTTATGCAACATCGACAAACTTATAGACGAAGGAACAACCTTCCAATTAAGATTATCTGTCAAGAAAGGATAGCCATTGTCGTCATTAAAAGTTATCAGCAAAACTTCTACACCTTGCCTTTTCGACAACTCATTGCAAATGTCAAGCACAATGCGTTCTGCCCCACCCTTTCTAATTCGCGGTATAATCTGAATTACTTTCATATTCCGTAAATTGTTTTCTTTCCGAACAAGTAGCAAAGATAATATTTTAATAAGGTCTTTATATCAGTAAAATTAGATGTGCTCCGGAACGATGCAAAAAAACGATGATAAAACTTCCTTTTCATTTTCAGTTCACGATACAGATCACAAACTATCAAACTTCTATATATTATCTTATTGCAAATGTAACGCTTCTGCTCCTTGCTTATTTTTCCGCCATCCTGCAGGTACATCTTTCTAAACAAGTCTGTTATATACAACATCGATTCACGAAACTCTGCATTTTTCTTCTTGTCGCCAGTATTGCTGACCGACGATGCCAGCACCCTATACACCCCGTATGAGTGTGGAATATAGCCAAACTTCCCTAGTCTTGCCAAAGTAAGAAACAACGGATAATCTGCAGTCTTCCAATGTTTTTCAGGGACGGACTCCTTGATAACCCTTATAGCCTCCATCATAGCATCCTTACGGAACATTGCCGACAATGGCAAAACAAAATTATTTCCAAGCATATACGGAAACACATCACCCTGCCAGCACTCCGATGTGCTTCGGTCTGTGTATTCTCCTGTTGCTTCGTAAAACAACTTGCTGGTTCCATAAACCAACGAATAATCCTTATTGGAATCCAAGAAACGAACCTGCTCCTTTAACTTATTTTCGTCAGTCCAGTAGTCATCCCCCTCGCAAAGGGCAACATATTCGCCCTTGCAAGCCGATATTGTCCTCAACCAATTCTTTACAACGCCAAGATTTTCTGTAAGAGGCAAAAGTCTTACCTGCGGATATTTTGCAGCATACTCCTCGCATATTGCACGTGTGCCATCGGTTCCGTGGTCTTCGCCAATCACTACTTCGCAGTCAAAGTCAACATCCTGCATCAGTATGCCATCCAAGCACTGACGGATGTATTTTTCTTGATTATATGTTACGACAAAGACTGAGAGTTTCATTTAAACCTAATTTAATCCATTTTATTTTCTACAGCCTGCCAATATCCGCCTTTATCGGGTCCAATACGAACAATCAAACCTTTCCGTTTCAATACATTAATATTATATTTCAAACCTCCCATTGTAGCCGATTCAACATTTGCAACAATATCACTAAATGTCGCTTGGGGATGCAGTCTCAAGTACTCATAAATATCTTTCTGCCTATTTGTAAGGTTTTCTGGATGGTTTTCTGGATGGTTTTCTGGATGGTTTTCTGGATGGTTTTCTGGGACATTTTGAATGTCATTCTCAGGAACCTCTCCTAAACGATTATTGCCATAATAAAATGTAATAGCAAAATTATTGTCCTGAACAGAAAAAACAGGAGCCTTTACTCCGTTAGCAACACAGACTTCCGTCATTCGCCGAACTCCCGAACCCCAACTTTCGATAAATGTTGTTCTATACAGAACCTGTGCTATAAGTAAGTTTCGAGGAGACGAGGCATGTGGCTGATTCAATTTTTCTATTGTCAAATCAGGAGGAAGAGTCCCCGGATTTATTATCTCAACCCTATCATCGTAGATTGCCAGACTTACAGCAGCATGTATGTTGTTGTAATCGCGATGGCACAATGCGTTTATCAATGCCTCACGCAAAGCCTCCTGCGGAATTTCCAAAGTTTCCACCCTCCGTACCCCGACAATCTTGCCGTGAAGATTCAGGTGCTTGAAACAAAAATCCATGCCAGCATCCAGCAAATCAAAGAAATTGCCAGTTGCCTGACGATTATCAATAAATTCATTCTTATCCAATCCTCTGAAACGAGCCATTCGCAACAGAAGTTGAGGATAGTATCGGTTTTCCTTTGCAAAAAGCATAACTGCCGCCTGTGAAAGCTTACCATTGTTGAGCAGATTGAATTTATTAAGCAGTGATATTACAGAATCGCCTTCTGCCGATGCATTCAACCTACCACCAGCTACTCCCAAACGGACGGCATTTCTAATGCGTACTTCTTCCAAATCTGAGAAATCGACTCCGTATGCATCCTGCACATCCCAACCGAACAATTGCGGACGGTTTTCACGAATACGCTCATCGTACATCTCGCGTGGCATGACCATCGTGGTGCTTTCTACCTTGTAATACGGACAACCGCGAAAAACAAATGGATGCTGCCCATTAACGAATGCATCGCAATTCAACACAATCAGTTTTTTACCAGAATTATCTGGCAAATCAATGTATTCTATTCTTATATCTGCAGCGGGCTCTATACCTTTTATGGCTTGGGCTAGTTCACGTTGCGTAGCATCCGACACATCCTGACCGACAATCTTTAACGATGGATTCACTCCAAAAACCAACACACCACCATCCGAATTTAAGAAAGCACAAGCCGTATGCATAGCATCCTTGAGCTCGCCTGTTGATTTTTTCAACTCAAGCGTGCGACTTTCGCCATTATCTATCAATTTCTTTATGTCTTCGAATGTACGCATTTTTCGAATTTAAAATTACAATAAATCGCTCCAAAAGATATAATCACATCAATCGGATAATACCTTCCAATCGTCAATGCTCCTTTTTTCCGTCGAAAAGTTCACCCCTATCTTGAACAATTTGCGAGAATCGGTGGCAAACGGACGTGCATAACCCTTTTCTTCTATTTGTTTCAGTGCAACCTCGGCACTTTGGTCTATCTTGAATTCAAAGATGTAGATATAGTCTTTGGTCTGCACAAGCATGTCCATCCTGCCATCGGTCGTATGACGCTCCACATCGACATAAAAGCCGAGCAATGTAAAAAACACATACATCGCATTCTGGAAATACAGTTCCTTGTCCCCCATAAGGGAATAGTCGCCATTGGCAAAGAACGAATCCAGTCTTTGCATAAAACCTTCCGCTTCGCCAGTCCTTACCTCCTTGACAAACTTTGAGACATCAAATCTTGAGCGCTCTGTAATCTTTGGCATATAATAAAGCATCAGATACTTGACGAAGCCTTCGCGAACTTCCCGGTTCGGGAATCCCAACCTATAGCTTTTAAACCTCGTGTCGTAATCCTTTATAGTCAGGTAACCACTCTGATACAACAGTGGCAATGGATTTTCGTCCATTATATCAATGGAATTAAGCGTATCGGCAGATAGTTTCTCCTCGGTCATTTCATCGAGACGATAATTTGCTTTCTGCAACTGACGGACAAGGAAAGTTGGCGTACCAGTCTCGAACCAGTAGTCGCGGAACTGACAGCTCGAAAGTGTATTTAGCAAACTGAATGGATTATAAATTCCAGGAGTGTTCCAGTCGAAGTGGTAGCCGTCGTAATCCAATTTCAACTGGCCGTAGCACTCATCTTTTGTCATGCCATTTACATCTGCCAACTCCGCCACGCTTGCATCAAAGTACTCGTGCAGTTCGGCTTCTGTAACTCCGCATATAGCCGAGTACCTACGGTCGAAAGATATGTCCGTCAGATTGTTAAGGTCACTGAATACGCTAACCTTGCCAAACTTTGTTACACCTGTAAGAAATGCAAAGCGTATCTTGGCATCTTGGGTTTTCAAAACAGAATAAAACGCCTTAAGTTTGCTCCGATAGATATCCTGCAGCACATTGTTGCCTATAGTTTGCAACAACGGCTTGTCGTATTCATCGACAAGTATTACCACCTGTCTGCCTGTTTGTTCGAAAGCCTTGTCTATCACATGCAGGAAACGTTCCTCGGATTCCCGCTGGCAAAATTCATCGCCATATATTTTTTCCCACTGCTCCAAGTGTCGGTTCAATTCTGTTTCCAGCGACGATTCATCCTTATACTCCCTGCTGTTCAAATCGAGATGAAGTACAGGATAAGACTTCCATTCCTTTTCCAACTTGCTTATAGCCAAGCCCTCAAACAAATCTTTCTTTCCTAGGAAATAAGCTTCCATAGTAGATATCAGCAAACTTTTCCCGAACCTGCGTGGGCGAGACAGAAAGTAATAACAGCCCTCACTAGCAAGCTTATAGACAAAGGCGGTCTTGTCAATGTACACGAAGCCTTCCGTCCTTATTTTTTCAAAACTCTGTATGCCAATAGGATACTTCATTGCATTTTATTTTCTGCAAAGATAAGGATTATTTACGATTTAGCAAAGCCGAGCCAAAGGTTACGAATGACGATTGGGGATTTCCGCGAAGAAGATTATTTTCAATGATTATATGTTACAACGAAGACTGAGAGTTTCATATATTATTTTTACCTACTCCATGTAATATTACTTTTAACAACCTTGGCTGGCACTCCTGCGATAACACTATTGCTATTTTCGTACCGCTTATTGCATACACTCATTGCACCAACAACACAACCATTAGGAATAACACAACCTTTTAATAACATTGACCTGCTATTGATCCATACATTATCCCCGATTGACACATCCTCATCAACATTCAACTGGACACCATCCTCATAAATCTTATGAAAATCTGTATCCATAATTTGAACGCCCCAAGAAATCAATACCCAATCTCCAAAACTGATTTTCTTTGAACAAACTATAGTCGATTCAGCAGTTATACAAAAATAATTCCCCAATATTAGCTCAGCCCCACTTTGTACTGATATTTTTGAGCCATGCCCAATATCACAAGAACCTTTAAATATAACTTTAGATCCTTTGCTTATATTCATGATGGACCTACTATACTTTTTGTCAAATACACCAACATTTCCGAACCCTATCCTTATATGACCTGTATTTATTGAATCCAGTGCTATTTCTCCTTGCATGGCATTAAAATGGACATTCTTTGACACAAATACAGGCAAACGGCATCCTTTCTTTAGTCCGAAATAATGAATATTGAACCTAAGGGTTTTCCAGAAAGACCTCAAACCAAGTTCCTTCACCACTTTAAACAATAGTGAAATTGACTTTATTCCCATACTTTATAATTCAATTTTTCATTTATTATTGACATAAATTTCTTTGTCACCATATTCGGCTCGTATTTCATCGAATATTCCCGACCTCGTTGTCTTATCTCTGCTATTTTTCTTTGTCCTTCATAACTATCATATTCTTGCAAAATACTAAATATATCCTTTACATCATCAAACAAGAACCCATTATATCCATGAGTAATATGTTCTACCGTAGCACCAGAACGCCGTCCAAAAACCAATTTTCCTGCCCTCATTGCCTCTATTGTTGTTCTTCCAAATGTTTCATCCACTCCCATATTCACATAAATATCAAACGACGAGTATATCACATCAAGGTCATTCTCAAATCCACGCAACTCAGCATTGTATGGGTATTCCGCAATTATAGACTGTAGTTTTAATGAATAGTCATTTTCTCCTGACCCATACATTACAACATTAGCATTCGGCATATACTTAATCATGCTTTCGAGGAACTCCACCTGTCCTTTCCTTTCCGAAATTGAAGCAACTATTCCAAACAAATACTTGACATTATCATTTGTATATTTAGGATTATAATCAATCATATTCGGCAAGATTTGCATTTTTGAAATATGAAACGCTTTTTCTACATAATCTTTCAGGAATTTCGAAGGTCCCATAATAATATTAGCCTTATTCAATACATGTCCAACACGCATTTTTGAGAAAAATGTGGGCACATACCATCCGTTCTTATTACATATCGTCTCATGAATCCACAATATACAAGGGATATCCAATTTCTTTGCCACATATATGCCTAAAGGCGCCACACTTGTATTCACAATTATCAAATCAGGTCTATTACATCCTATAATATCAATATTTCTTTTGCACTCACTTTTTATTGCATTATTGAATGTAAGCCATGTTTTAACACAATGCTTGATAAAATTCCACCTGCTATAATCAGACTTTCTGTCAGGAACCAACCATGACGGATTATTTGAGATTACATATTCGTAATTATATTCGTATAGTTTCTTCTCCAACATGCCATGCGTCGGAATAACATATTTTATATTATGCTCCGCCCGCAATTCGTTTGTCAGTTCAAAGATTGCCTTGGTCGCGCCATAAAACGATGCATCGTGGGAATAAACTAGTATTTTCATATTACTTCTTTCGTCTTAATATTTTCTTTAGCCAAATAAACGGAGACAACAAGAAATGCCCTAGCCTATACGATGCAGACGAATATAGGTTTGCATTCAACTGCTCAAAATGCTGCCACTTGTTAAAGCACATCCTGTAATATACGAACCTGTCAACATAAGGAGCATAAGCCTCAGAATGATTCCTATACAATTGAGCACAAGCCTCCTCCCTATGTATTATTGCCTTTTTGGAAACCATCGAATTTTCTCCAGTCCTATAATGGAACAGAATCTCATCTATCTGATGCACTTTGTCATCTGGTCCCAACAATGTCAACCAAAAATTCCAATCCTCTATTCCATAAATCATATTTGGATTGTAACCGATGGTCTTATCGTAATCTGCCCGCCTATACATAGATGCTGAAAATATAAGACAGTCTGCAAGCAAAAAGGCTTCGTATGAGTATTTCCCCATATCACATTCTCTTCGTTCTGTCTCCGAAAACAAATCTGCCCTGCTATATACAAGCTTAACATCTTCATGCGCATCAAGATACCCTACGGCCTTTTCTATATATGAGGGAGAAATCAAATCGTCAGAATCCAATGGGAGTATATATTCGCCATTCGAACTTTTAATTCCATTATTTCTTGCGGTTGCTGGCCCCTGATTTTCCTGACAGATATATTTGAATCTTTTATCCTTATTGCAATATTCCTTAGCCACCTCTTCCGTATTGTCAGGAGAGCCATCATTAACTACAATACATTCCCAGTCATTATATGTCTGCGCAAGTACAGAATCTAATGTTTCAGGCAAATACCTTGCCTGTTTATAACATGGGATTATGATTGAAACTTTTGCCATTTTTATCCTAATATAATCTTTACAATATTTTTAATCTCCTTCGTACTCTTTACCATATGCAAAAGGTTCCTGACTATGAAAATACGAATACCCAAAGGCAACGATTTATATCTCGTTACCCTCCTATCAAGTATCTCCGACAAATCTATCTGTGGATACCTCTTTGAAATATTTCTAAATATTACCACCAGATGCTTTTCGTATAACTGGTCTGCTACAGCCTTTTCCTTAAGTATTGCAGCATCTTCTTTGGCAGATATATTTTCATCGCTAAATCTGTAGTTAATCGCACTTCCCATATTATACAAACTGCCAGCATCATATACATATTCCAGATATGTTGCCTTATCGCTACCCCATGCCAACGGCAATTTTACAATTCCTAACCTTTCATACAAGGAACGCCTATATGCAAACTCTGGCATTGTCACATGATTCGGTGTCATATTCAATACATCTGGCAAAAAATCCGAAACCGTACAAATGCCTTTCTTATAATCCGAATGCCAAGACTCTCCAGTTACAATATTACTATATTTCTTTGAAAATCTTAACAGTTGAACAGAGTCATTACTGCCAATAACATCATAGAACTCCTTCACGCACCAGTCATCCATTGTATCGTCATCCGAGAACAGCCACAACCATTCCTCACCGTTTGTTAAATCTATACACCTTTCCCATTGTGCAACCAAATCCTTAGCACCCAAGTTTTCTTCAAACCTATGATATACGATGCTAATTTTGTCCTTATATTCTTCAATAATGTCCTGCGGGTTTTCTGGGCTCGCATCATCGCCTATATATAGAACAAAATCCTTGCAAGTTTGAGTCGCAATGGATTCCATCGTTTCGCGAAAGAATGTTTTTTTGTAATATGGAATGATAATAGCTAAACTCATTTGTTACGATTAACTAATTTCTTCATCCAATATATTGGCTTTAATAAGAATGAACCTAATTTAAATGCAGAAGAATTCAATAGTGAATCATATTTTGCTTTTGTTGCATCATAATATTCCATAATTTGGTTGGTCTTTGCTTGAATTTGTTGTTCTATCATTTGCTTCATTTCCTTATTGTCAATCACAACAACCAACCTACATAACATTTGAATCCATATTTGTGTATTATGAATTACTATTCCACCCGACCATATTCCACTTGTAAACCTATAAACAGCCATGCATTCATCCATTTTCTTTATTTTTCCATATTGTGCATGCAATACCCATGTCGGATAATCACCTAATCTTAATTTACCCATTTTAGACAAAGCCGCAGAAACCCTATTGTCCCTTCTACATACTACAGATGGCGTGTGGATATAATTATCTTTTGCCAATTCATATATGTCTGTTTCCGATGGTACATCCCTTGTTATAAAATCATCCACCAAAATACCTTCTTTTTGATTCCAAACTTTTACGTTATGAAAACACATAGAAAATTCCAGATTATTCTCCAAAAAATCCACCTGTTTCTGCAACTTTTGCGGATCTGTCCAATAGTCATCTCCGTCACATATTGCAACGTATTCAATAGGTTTCAATAGGTCTGCAATACTAGTCAATTTAGCTTTTCCTATTGAAAAATGATTATATTTCATCAGCAGAACACAAAAATAGCAATTCTTGTTCTCCTTATGACGTGCAAATATACGAAGATACTCATCGGTTTCACTTTCCGTCGGTAACTCTATTTCTAATCTATCAAAATTATCATCTAGATATCTCTTTATGAGCTCTGGTTCACCATCAGTACTGGCATCGTCTGCGACAGCACATAAAAATGGAAAGTTGGTCTTCTGCATACAAAAACCATCCAAGGTCTCTCCTATAAAGGAAGAGTGATTGTATGTCACACATGATACGCGAAGCTTGAAATCTATCTTATCATTCATATATCAATATATGTTGCTAAAAATATATTTCTTATCATATTTTGTTATGAAGAAGCAAAAATAACAGCATTATTTGGAATACACAAGACTAAGCACACATTTTTCAATTATGGCGAATAATACAAGATTCTCCATGTCCAGGGAACAACATCCTATGTCCAATCAAACTTTTTATTTTCTCTACCGACATCTGCGCCATAGCCTTATCACCTTTGGGCAAATTTGTTACTACCTTCAATCCCTGTATATACGAGTCTCCAGAAAACAACCATTCGTCAGTCATATATGACAAACAACTCGGGCAATGCCCTGGGGTTTCTATTACCGACATTTCCACAACATCATACAACTTAACAATGTCACCTTCCTTCAACACTCGCAATTTGTCTCCTGCATATTCAACCGGAGATTCGTGGTATCGGGACAAATTCAACTTCGACGACCTAATTGCAGTTGCTCCATATTCCGAAGTATATATCAGGCATTCGGGGAATAATCTTGTCAATTCGTTTATCCCATATATATGGTCAAAGTGCGTATGCGTAAGAAACAAACCTCTTATCTTATTTCCATCTGGCAATATTTTCATCACCTTGTCCATATCGCCACAATCGACCAACCAGGAATCGCTCGACTCATCACTGCTGATTAGATATGTATTCGATGAAAATACAGAGTTTACTATTGTTTCAACGCGCGCAGCCACAATTATCACTAATGCATAAACTTTACCATATCATTAGCACGCTTATATTCCTGTGGTGTGCCAATATCTATCCAAGTTCCATTCAACGGGAAACAAACAACCTTTCTTCCAGCAGCAATCAATGTTTCTATCAAGTCTGTCGAATGAAACATTTTATTTTCTGGGATAAGGCCCAATGCCGATTTACGAATAAGATAAATACCAGCATTAGCATAATATCCGAAATGTGGTTTTTCCGAAAGCCCAATGACATTCTGACCATCAAGATTTAAAACACCCAATGGAATATCTACATCATACGGTACTGCAGCGACACTCATATCGGCATCATTCTCTATGAAATGGAAATAAAAGTCTTCGTAATTGATGTTAGTGAAAAGGTCGCTGTTCATTACCAACACAGTGTCGTTATAGAACTGAGGCACAAAATGTATGCTTCCGATAGTACCGAGGAATTCAGGTTCGCGAACCGTTTGCACTTGAACTTCTTTACACGGTTCTCGATAATGTTCTTCCAACTGCTCTCCAAGATAATTTACAGTAACCGAGATATGCTTTATGCCATACGAAATAAGCCTGTCAACATTGTGGTCAATAATAGCCTTATCCCCAACAGGCAACAATGGCTTAGGCATTTTTTCTGTCAACGGACGCAAACGCTCTCCTTTGCCACCTGCCATAAGCACTGCATCTATTGGCAAAAAATTGCGGTACTTGATTAGATTACATACACGAACAATATGATTATCGGCATCCAAAACCGGGATGAAAAAAATCTGTCTATCTCGAAATGCCTTGAGTTGCAATGCATCATTCTGACCTTCTCGCACAAACTTAAAATTCTGATGCATCACAGAACTAATACAATCTTCTAAAGAGAAACCTTGTATGAGTCCTCTACGCACATCCCCATCAGTAAGCGTCCCAACCATACGACCTTCGTCATCCACAACAAATAGTGTCTGCCAATCGTGCGTATTGCCATCTAAAGCAATCAACGCATCTTTTATTGTAGATTTTCTATTGATAATGTATTTTATAACAGACATAGTTTAATTGCATTATAATTATTTATTCCCTTGATTTATAATCATTTCCGCCATCTGCCAATCCCACATTGTATCAAGGTCAAACGATGACATTTCATCCATCACATATTTTACACGCTTTTTCATCTTATGTATATGAGTAGTCTTCAAAGTTTCTGCATTCATTATATAAATTGCCCCATTATACTCATACACTTTCGGTGCATCCTGACGACGAAATATATTGCCCGCTCCTTTACAAATATGTAGAAACCCTTCTGAATCCTCCTCAAATACATTGTAATATGGATTTGCAGAACATTCCTTAACAGACACCACCATATCCACATCATCACTATACAAACTCAGAGCCTCCTTTACATGTTCTGACTTGCGAAAAGGTGATGTATTTTGCAGAAGCACTATCGCATCGTAATGACGACCTTGTTTTTCATAGAACTCCAGAGCATGAATAAGCACTTCGTATGTACCAGCCGTATCCGTAGCCAGTTCCGCAGGACGAACAAAAGGCACCTTCAAACCATACCGTTCCACCACAGATATTATCTCCGCATCGTCAGTAGATACACAAATATCATCGTCAGTACAGATGTCACGAGCACAATCAATGGCATAGCATATCAACGGTTTTCCATTCAGCAACTTGATATTCTTACGAGGAATACCTTTGCTTCCCCCTCGTGCTGGTATAATAGTTAAATATTTCATCATATATCGTAAAAATGTTTCTGCTTCAACTGTTCAATCGGGTATGTACTTATAACCTTAAATATATCTTCAGCTGTATTAGCCTTTTCATACGGATTCTTAACAGAAGATGCAAATGTACGGAAATCTTTCGAAAGCACAATATCAAGTCCTTTTAGAATCGACTCTTTGTCAGACGCACAATTATATACACTTTCTGCTGCAATACGACCTTTCTGTCGTTCTCCAATATTCAGCGTAGGAATACCAAACGATGGCACTTCTGCCAAACCGCTAGAAGAATTACCTACAACAGCAACTACCTGCTTCATAACGGACAAATAACGGACAACACCTAACGACTTAAACGACTTTGCCCTTTGATGGTTATCTGCCACAAACTCATTGATGGCATCTGAAATAAATTGTCCTCCTGCATCACTATTAGGCATAGTGAATACAATTCTCAAATCTTTGCGCTCCTCCAATGCGTCCAAGAAATCTCTTATATCATCTTTTGCTGTACGGTTGCCAAGTGTAACAGGATGATAGGTCACAAGAATGGTATTGCCGTCTATTTCAAATCCAATCTCTTTTTCTATCTCTGCCTTATCCATAAGTTGCAAATGCTTGATATTTTCAACGCCTAGGGCTCCTGTGTAAAACACACGGTCCGGTTGCTCGCCTAACTGTATAATACGACGACGATATTCCTCTGTTGCAGCAAAATGCAAATGGCTCATCTTGGTAATACTATGACGAATAGCATCATCGTATGCACCCTCTGTTATTTCACCGCCGTGGATATGGGCAATGGGAATCCGCATAATCATTGCGGCTTCAACGGCCGCCAAAATCTCGTAACGGTCTCCAAGAACGACAATCATATCTGGCTCCAATACTCTGTAGGCATCAGCAAAACCACTGAGAGCTCTGCTCATTTCCATAACAGTAGCGTAAGAATCATTTGAGCTGTTTTCTTCAATAATTGGTATCTTATAATCAATCACGAATCCGTCTTTTTCAATTTCCTGATAGGTGTTGCCATACTTAAGACTAAGGTGCATATTGGTTGCAATAATCTGCAAGTGTGTATGTTCAGAATCTTTAACCATTCGCATCAGACGACTCAACAAACCATACTCAGCACGAGTCCCTGTAACAAAACATATTTTTCGCATATATCCCATTATTAACCTATTTGATACCATTCATTAGTTGTCGCATTACTATTCTTAGGCAAATCATTAACATCCAATCTTGGCAACTTATATAATGCGTCAGAACCATCAGCCTTCAAATCTGCAACTGCAACTTTAGTCGTGAATCCCATCTGACATCCATGCTGCTTCAACAAAGAAATAGTATCATCATTATAATCTCCATAAGGATAACAAATTGTCCATTTTTTTGTATCGGCACCAACCATATCAAGGAACTCAAGACTTTTAGCTATCTCAAATTCCTGCTTATCTTTTGGCAATGAACTTAGCCAATAGTGATCATAACCATGACTACCTATGTGCATTCCGCAATCAACCATACATCTTATCTGGTCTATACTCATATATAGTTCACGGCTAAACACACTTTCATCCATGCCAACACTTCTCTCAAACAATTTCGTACTTAAATCCCTTCGCAATTGCTCTGGCAATGCCACCTGTAATAAGCGTTTGATAAACACCACCTCTTTTGAGTCAAACCTATTAGCCACAGCAAGCCGTTCAAAATAACTGTCGAAAGACTCCAGTCCGTATTTTTCACGATTCATTTCCAGCAAACTACGCAACTCACTAAGAAGTCGAGGCATCATTTCAATAGGCGTGCTAGCCAAAATAAAATGTATCTTATTCACATCCAACACTGTATGCTCTGTTACTGCTTTGACGGGAGGAAAGAATGCCCCTTGAATGTGCTCATGTTCCAATATTGGGAATGCATAAGTAAAATGGTCTGCATAAGCATCATCGAATGTCAACAAAATAGCCTTATCCGGCAAACACTCTCCTCCTTTTGCATAACTATCAAGAACCTGTTCTACTGTTACTGGAATATAATGCCTTTTTATATACTGTATTTGTTCCTTGAACAGCCTTACATCGCAACCCTTGATTTCAG
Organism: Bacteroidales bacterium; assembly: GCA_017620015.1. Taxonomy (GTDB): domain Bacteria; phylum Bacteroidota; class Bacteroidia; order Bacteroidales; family ML635J-15; genus Bact-19. The sequence goes on from JAFZRE010000015.1 coordinate 107,988, forward strand.
GGAATCGTGAATTTTTTAAATCACGAACATAGTGGTACATAACCACGGTTAGTTTACTTGCCATAATTAATTTTATAAAATGTTTGGTCTATCCTGATCTGAATCACCTTTAAATGCAACATAAGGGAACGATGACTTATAGCCTATCTCTATCTTTACATTCCTCCTCTCAAAAGGCTCGAAATAATTAGGCACAATCACATCCGACTGTTGCAAATCCAACTGCTGGAATCCTAATTTGCAGAACAAATCTTCTGGCAATCCAAAATTCATCAAATCAACATACTCAATATTTTCTTTTATCATGCGTTCTTGCATTGCATCATAAAGACTACCAACATTTGATAAATTTCCAAGAACATCAACTATCCTATAAATAGATATACCACCAATATTGTGTTTTCTTACCACAAAAATAACATGCATACCATCATTATTTTCTACACCCCAAAAATCATAGTGATATATAGGATGCTTTTTATACCTATTAATGATATATTCCACACTTTTAAGTGGACGATAAACACATGCAATATCATGGTTAGAAAATTGCATAATATCTAAATCTTTTATCAATGCCTTTTTTGACACTCTGCTAGGATTACCTTTTATTAGATTTACACCCACTTTAAAGTCTGTCACTTGTTCACTGGCAATGTAATAATGACGCATATACTCAACAGGTATTCTGGATGCCAGATAAATCCGTTTCGCAATATCACTAATACCAATGGCCGCGTATGATTGAAAATTTGGAAGCCTAAAAATTTTATGCCACACATAAAATGCGGCGTTGTTTATTTCATCATTTACCACATCTGTACGAAATTTCCATATCGCTCCCCAGTAATCTCCCTGCGCAGAAAGATTAGAATCATATTGTGATGTCGGGATAAACCCCACAAGAGCATCGTACTCCTTAGTTTCATTATTCTCCGCAACAATAAAATTATAAGTACCTTTATTACTATTGAAGTGTTGGAAATCAAGTAATATCTTAGACTTTACTAACGCATGTCCCTTTTTCCAATGCTTGTCAATAAACTCTACAAGTTTTTCAACCTCATCCTGAGGAACCTCTTTAAATGTATATTTACTCATATAGTTCCATTATCTACATAAACATTCTGACCTGTGATACTACATGCTTTATCAGAAAGCAGGAAAGCAACCGTTTCTGCCACAGAACCGACATTAGTAGCTGCTTTTAATGATGTGCGGGCATAAATTTTAGCACGCTGCTCTTCGGTAAGAGACGCGCTCATAGCTGTTGCCATAAAACCAGGAACCACCACATTGCTACGAATACCCAATTGCCCCCACTCTCTAGCCGTATCTTTTGAGAAAGCTTCAATAGCACCTTTACTAGACGCATACATAGCCAATCCCTTATAGCCCGTGTGAACGCTAATGGAGGAGATATGCACAATGCTACCCCTTGTCTTGTGAAGCAACATATTACGAATAGCATACTTAGTTATCACCATTGGAGTAAACACATTCACCTCATACATAGCCTTTAATCGGTCTATATTCAAATTTGTCACAATGTCATCGTAGGCCACAGCAGCATTGTTTACATATCCGTCAAGCAAAATGTCGTTCGTGACAAATTCTTTGAACACACTCTTACGAACACCGCCAGAATCTGCCAAATCAATACTTTTGAAAAAAAGATGTCCAATATATTCCTGCTCCAAAACTTTAAATTCATCTGTATAGGAGCGAGCTATGCCATATACATTATAACCTTCACGCAATAGTACTCGGCAAATCTCTAAACCAACTCCGCGCGAACAACCGGTAACTAATATATTTTTACTCATAATCTTTTCATTTTACCTGTTCTTGTTAATGAAAGTTCCTCTACAAACTTGATTCGACGTGGCACTTTATAGTCTTGTAGTTGTGTAGCAAGAAACTTCTTTATATCTAGTTCCGTCAGCACAACTCCAAATTCAAGCACAAGGTCTGCACATAGCACATTGCCTAGTATAGAATTTGCCTTACCATAAACCATCGCCTGCTTAATCCCGTCAATCCCCATAATAACATCCTCCACCTCACTGGGGTTAACTTTGTACCCTCCCACATTGACAAGTTCGTTTTTGCGACTCTTGAAACGGAAAAGGCCTTCAGCTTCATTAACCCACTCAATCAAATCGCCAGAATGATAATAATCATCTATAAATTTAAAACTATCAGAATATCCAAGCAACGACTTGTGAATCAATAGTTCATCATCAAATATTTTAAACTTGTCTTTGATAGCCTCTGGAATCTGAAAGCAATCACCCTTGGACGCAAACAGAGAACCAGCCTCTGTGGATGCATACACATTGTTGATTTTTGCATTTGGAAAAATCTTTGTTATGGAATCATATAGACGCGGGTCTGATTTCTCTCCTCCTAATGTCACACGAACTACTCCATCATAAGATTGTTCGAACGGCAAAAGCAAACGATAGAATGTTGGTGTTGCAGAGATATGCGTAATTCCCTTTTCTATTATCTGTCGATATACATATTCACGAGGCTTGTTAAATACATTGACTAGTGTATTTTGGTTTTCAAATGCCTGAAAAAACACCTGCAAGCCTGCCATATGGGTTGGATTATATGCGTATGCCCATATTTGTCCCTTATACTTGTCGCCAATACGCACAGTACGTGTCAGTGTCTGAATGTTATGCACAACTTTCTTAGGCTGTCCCGTTGTACCGGAAGTAAATATAGTAATCTCCGACTTAGAATTCTGCACGGCAGACACCACTTCTTCCATATTATGAAAAAAAGATGACGATATACATTCTGCAACATTTATCTTGCTTTCATCCAATCCTTCTATCTCAAATGGATTTATATCAGAATCTAACAACACCAATGGCTTACTTGCAACAAGAGCCTTCAACATATTGACAAAATAGTAATAAACATCAGTCGTCTTGAAATATGGATAATAATTAGTTTTTGTATTGAGTAATCTCAACACACCATCATAGTCATATTTCTGTTCATTATCAAAAAGGAACATCATTACTTACCCAATTTTACTATTATTTCACCAATGGTATTTACCAATCCATCCTCAAAGATGTCTACATCAAATTCGTCTTCAATTTTTACAGTTAATTCTGCAAGATCAAAACTAGTAAATTCCAAATCACTACGCAAATTCATTTCCGGCGTAATATCTTCCAATTCCGGCAAATTCTTGCCTTTGCGAATACTATTAATGATTAATTGTAGCTTTTCCATTTCTATTTAATTATATTTTATTTATAAAACTGTTTTTCTATTCAAGCCTTATCAGTTCATCCTCTTCGAAATCACAAATAGCCTTTGTTCCAATCACTTCATTCCAGCGCATAGGAGAAATCCCTGTACCAGGTCGTTTTACCGTAAGGTTATTTTCTGAAAGCATCTCCCCCTTCTTAATATCACAAGCAGCAATTATACTTTTACGAGCAATTGCAATATTTTTACGCTCACTTTCACTAACATGCTTTGTCCCATCACCATTTAAGGCTTTCTCAATATTACGGATTGCGCTTACCATTGCCTTTAACTCATCGGGTTCAAGGCTAGCTTTGTGATCCGGCCCATCCATATTGTGGTCAAGAGTGAAATGCTTTTCAATAACAGTTGCACCTAAGGCCACAGCTGCAATGGGAACTTCAATGCCCCTTGTATGGTCACTATATCCAACCTCCACTCCAAATTCCTTTCTTAAAGCATCCATCGCCTTCAGGTTAACATCCTCAAAAGGTGTGGGATATTCTGTATTACAATGTAGTAGAATTAAATTCTCCTTTGACAATCCATTATTATATAATACATCAACAGCTGCTCGCACATCAGCCATATCGCACATACCAGTACTGAGTATTGTTTTTTCATTATAAGCCGCGATGCGTTTCAAGAACGGATAGTTGGTCACTTCACCTGACGGTATTTTCCACAATCCAAGATTCAACGAATGAAGAAAATCTACGCTATCTAAATCAAAAGCTGTAGAAAAGAATTTGATGCCCAATCTATTACAATAATCAATCAAAACCTGATGATTGTCATACGACAACTCCAATTTCTTTACCATTTCTAATTGAGACTCTTCTTCTTTTTTCGTGTTTGCTATCTGATAATCAGCTTTCTTTGCATTCCTAGAGACACCCTTTTCCGATTTAAAAGTTTGAAACTTAACATAATCAGCCCCTGCATCGAATGCCTTATCTACGAGCCGCTTTGCCAATTCTAACGAACCATTGTGATTCACTCCTGCTTCTGCAATAATTATAGTATGATTCATATCATTCTATTTTTATAAATTTTAAATCCAATATTACTAGTACAAATACTTGGTTCTTCTATGTTTCTATTCAAATACGTCATAGCATCTACCGCACAATCGGAACACAAATGCGTACCTTGATACACGAAAGAATTTGCACCAAACAAACATCTATCACCAACCTTAACACATCCGCTTATCTTTGCTCCTGGATTTATAATATTATCATTTCCAATAACAGAATTATGCCCTATAGTTGTTGCGATATTGATAAGATTATGATTGCCAACTATAGCCTCTGAAGATATTACTGCATAAGCAGACACAAAATTACCAACTCCCATTAGCGCTGATGATGAAATAAATGCTGTAGGATGAATAACATTAATAGGCACGGCTGCATTTTGCTCCATTAAGGCACGGTATTTCTTACGAAGTTTCTGATTGGAAAATCCAATTATGTAGAACTTTTGTTTCACCTTTTCAAAATGACAATTTAAATCCTTATCCTCTACAAAAGAATAACGGCAAAATCCTCCATTTTCAATCACATTTACAATACAATCAAAATCATTGGTAACTAAATCAATAGTCTCCCTTATCTCTAAAGCAGTACTTGCTCCTCCTATAATATATAAAGCTGTTTTATACTGTTCCATTTTTATATAATCCTGCTACATATTCATTATAACGAACATTTAAAGTCTTACACTACTTGGTATATTCACCACCCTATCAGCAAACCATATAGTATTCTCCAAACTATCATGCTGACACTTTTCAAACATTGGCAAGCGATTCATCAGTTCCCAAATAGGACGAGTCATTACTCCGTTGTCGTTTGTTTCTTGCAAAAACTTCTGCTGAGCATCCTTGTCTTTCAAAATAACTGCGTTCAACCAATAGTTTGAGAAACTATCTGCCGGCTCTGTAAAGAATTCAATTCCATCTACATTCTTAAAGAACTCCTCGTATGCTTTGGCAGTCTCTCGCTTGTCTGCTATATACTCATCCAAATGTTCCAACTGGGCGCAGCCCAACGCAGCATTAATATTTGGCATACGGTAATTATAACCAATATGGTCGTGACGGAACTCCCAACGGTGCGGAACCTTGGCCTGAGTAGTAAGATGCTTTGCTAATGTGCCAAGTTCTTCGTCCATAAACAGCAACATACCGCCACCGCCCGTGGTAATAGTCTTGTTTCCATTGAAACTCAAAGCACCAACCTTTCCAAATAGACCAGTGTGAATACCTTTGTATTTGCTACCTATGCTTTCGGCAGCATCCTCCACTAGTTCTATGCGATATTCTGCACATATATCTGCAATTTCCTCAATACGAACCGGATGCCCAAAAGTATGCATAGGTACGCAGGCTTTTATTCGTCTGCCAGTACTTTTATTATAGCATTGTCCGTTACGAATCTCAGAGTTTTTCTGCAACCAATCTTTCAGTGCATCTGGCGACAGTCCCATTGTGCTTTTATCCACATCAATAAAAACGGGATGAGCGCCAGTATAACTGATAGCATTACAAGTAGCAATAAAAGTAAGGGCTTGTGTCAACACCTCATCGTCTCGTTCCACACCCACCAGCATCATTGCCATGTGCAGAGCATTTGTGCCGCTTACACATACCACGGCTTTCTTGGCTCCAGTATATTCCGCCATATCATTTTCGAAACGGTCAACAAACTTGCCTACACTACTTACAAAAGTCGTATCAATACACTCGTTGAGATATTTCTTTTCGTTGCCAATAAAAACAGGGACAGATAAAGGAACGAATTCTGCACCTCCGTAAATGTCATGTATAAAATCTATTATTTTCTTATATTCCATATTTTTAAAACCAATGATTTACATTTAGGATACATATATGAGAAAACCACCTCTCGAATTTTATCAATCAAAACTGCACAAATCACAATTCCGACAAACAAACAAACCAATGCCAATAAATGATACAAAAACGGCTTGTCATACAAATGCCCACAATACCAATAATAATGCTGCTTTAGATTAGGATGCATATGCAACAAATATACTGCAAAAATTGAACTGCCAATATAATTAACAAATTTGCTGTTTAACTTTATTGAATAAAACACAAAAAACAAGCAGATACTTTCAAGAATCACTAATGGATTGCTATACGAATATATAAATGACTTTTGGATAGTCATATAGTCGTTACCTTGTACAATCAACATATATAAAGCTATAACAGTGATTACCAATGCAATCACAATATACGACAAAAGACTTTTCCATCGAGCAACAAGAATCCTATCCTTATATAGATACAACAATCTGCCAATCAAATATATTCCGCAAAGAGCAAGTGTATTATATCCCCTACTGAAATTCATCGAAGAACCTACCCAATGGGAATAAACCTCAAATATAACAAATAATATTACCCAAGCTAATATAAATCGTTTATGAATCTTTTCTACAAATGCATTTAATAATGGAGACAAAATATACAATCCCAAATATGCTTCGACAAACCACCAATCACCAATCATACAATTGAAACGATGGAACATATCCGAATAAGAGAAGGGAACCTTTCCCAATACAAGCAACAAGAAATAAATACCCAAAGACCAAAAATAGACTTGAAAAGCAAAACCTAGAAACGACTTCCATTTCCATTTAATACCAAAGAATCCAGATATAAGCACAAATACATTAACTGCACATACACACAAAGATTCCCTAAAATAATCTAGACAGACGCCAAAAGAAAAACTATGAATATAACCGTCGCTACCTGAAGCCCTATTCCATGCAAAACTATGCAAAGACAGAATCATTATCATAGAAACAATCCTAAGCAGCTCAATATTAGAACTTCGCGGTTTTATCTGCGTATTATTATCCATTATATGAATCATCTATGTCTTTTGACAATATTATTACCCAACTCTTTGCATTTTATTTGTAGGAAGTCCATTCCCACATACAACTGCTTAAAACTATATGGTTATTTATGAATTCCCTATTAAATATTTTTGTATTTCTTTTCATCTGGGTCATTAAGGAAACCATTCTGTACAACAGTTATAATTTGCCTGATACCATCAGGAACGGTTTTTGTAATCTTAAAACCTAGACGTTGCCATATTTTATCAAAAGAAACTCTATAATCTCGTGGATCTTCGTTTTTCTGTACATATTTTACCTTTGCATCAGGAAGCTGTTTTCTTATCTCATAAACTATCATCTGCTTAGTATAGTTTTCATCTGTACATCCGACATTAAAAACATCATATGCGACCAATTCATCATCAGCCTTTAACACAGCAATAACGCCACGACACAAATCAACAACATGACAATATGGTCGCCAAAACTGCTCACCAAACACCACTAACTCGCGTCCCATCGCTAATTCTTTGGTAAATTCATTAACCGTAAGATCAAAACGGATACGAGGGGAAAGTCCATAAACCGTTGAAAAACGCAAACATGTAGGTTTACAAACATTATACTTGGGTTGTGAAAGAAGATACTTTTCTACTTCTACCTTCGTCTCAGCATAAAGTGATACTGGAGCAAGTTTTGAATCTTCATTAACATAAGCATTTGGATCATCCATCTTACCATAATTACTACATGTTGATGCCATTATAAATTTCTTTACTCCTAATTCATTAGCAAGAGTATAAAACAACCTAGCTCCATCTACATTAGTACTGCGAGCTAAATCAGGCTCTTTTGCACATGCAGGATCACCAACGATTGCGGCCAGATTCACAGCATAATCTACATCTTTCAATGCCTTTCGCAAATCTTCTTCCTTGCGAATATCACCTTTTACAAATTCAAAATTATCATTGTTTAAAAGTTCCACAATAGCTTCTCCGCCAAAACGAAGAATATCTATTACTCGTACTTTGTATCCCTCATCAAGAAGAAGCTTGACAAGAACGCTACCTATATATCCTGCTCCGCCTGAAATCAATACTCGTTTCATACTCTTATTATTTTTATTGTTTATAAATATTCTAATTTTTATTAATTTTTATCGAGATTCTGTATTTTATAAAATAGTTCATTCTTTCTAACATTTTCTATTTTAATAGGATGTAACATACCATCTATTCCTTTGACCGTTGTAGTCAATGTTCGTCTTGGATCAATTTGTTCCTGCCGAAAATAAAGTTCTCCACGTTTACATTTATTCCCTACCACTTTTTCTCCATATTCCCCTATAGAGCAACCATTTGGACACAGAGGACAAGTTACTGTTCCCTTCTCTGGAAAACCTTTCTTGAATACAGATTGCTTTTCCATATAAATTTTCATCTTCTCTCCTTTTATGTAACATGTCGCATTGGCTCCAGCAACTTCTCCTTGTTCCGATACAAGGTCAGCCAAATCCATAACACTACGGCAATTACCGCATGCAAAAATACCAGGAACGCTGCTTTGTAAATAATCATCGGTAATAATGCCATTAGTTTTCTCATTTAGAGCAATCCCAGCAGTTAATGCAACTTCATTTTCAGGAATAAGCCCCACAGAAAGTACTAAACTATCACATTCTATTATTCGTTCAGTACCAGAAATTGGTTGTTTATTATCATCTACTTCTGAAATTTCAACAGCTTCAAGTTTACGCTTACCAATAATACGACTTACGGTATGACTCACATAAAGAGGAATATCAAAATCATACAAACACTGACTAATGTTACGTTGAAGCCCGCATGGTTCTGGTAATATTTCAATAACAGCAAGAACCTTGGCTCCTTCAAGAGTAAGGCGACGTGCCATAATAAGCCCTATGTCACCAGACCCCAAAACAACCACTCTCTTGCCAATCATGATATTCTTTATATTTACAAGGTTCTGAACAACTCCTGCCGTATAAATACCAGCAGGTCTTGTCCCTGGAATAGAAATTGCTCCACGTGTACGTTCTCTACAACCTGTAGCAAGAACTATAGCACCAGCCTGCACTTTCATAAAACCATTTCCACATACAACCGACATAACCCTGTCTTTTGAGATGGAAAGAACCATCGCCCCAGTTTTGATTTCTACATTAGCTTTATCTGCTTCTCTGCATGCTTTTTCTGCATATTCTGGTCCAGTAAGAGCCTCCTTATAACGCACAAGTCCAAATCCATCATGAATACATTGATTCAAAACGCCACCACAATAGCAATTGCGGTCAAAAACCAAAACACGCTCAGCACCGTGCTGTTTTGCCGAAGTTGCCGCGGCAAGGCCTCCTGGTCCAGCTCCTATCACTACCACGTCATATCTTTCCATCATTTAACCCTCCCAATAAAGTATTCGGATCCCTTACCTCGAAGTGTTATATCTTCAGGATTTATACCATAGTCTTTTTCCAAAATCTCTGCTATGCGTGCAAAACAATACCCCCCATTGCAACGACCTGTTGTTGCCCAAACTCGATACTTGATAGATGCGATCGACTTTACTCCTAATGGATTTTCTATAGCCTGACATATCTCAGCCTTTGTCACATTCTGACAACGACACACAACTTCTCCATATTCTGGATTTATCTTAATAAGTCGGTCTTTTTCTTCATCATTTTGGTCGCTGAATTTAAGAATTCCTTTACGAATAGGATTGAACGACAAATTAGGATTAAGGTCTATCGAATGTCCAATAATATTACATACCATACGCGCGATAGGCATTGACGCTGTCATACCCGGAGATTCAATACCAATTAAATTAATGAAACCTTTACATTCCGGTTCCTCTTGAATCAAAAAATCATGAAAACCACCCTCGCTTGGTGGCGCTTGCTTAGAGCGAATACCAGAATAAGCCCCAATTATATGTTTACGTTCTAATGTCGGCAATAATTTTTTTGCCTCATCAAATAACTTATCAATAATAAGTTTGGTAGAAGAATAATCCTCACCATCTTCAATATATTCAGCACTAGGACCAATTATGATATTTCCATGTATTGTTGGTGTAAGATGAACACCCAAACCGCCGATACCTTTCTTTGGTGCAGGATATACAGGAACTTGGAGAAACTTTTCCGCGATTTTGTCAAGTATCAAATATTCTCCTCTACATGGATACAATTTATATTGATTGAAACCTAACATTTGTGCAACTCGCACAGAGCCAACTCCCGCACAATTAACAACATATCGCGCCTTATAAGTTCTCTTGTCTGTTGTTACGGAATACCTTTCTCTTTCTTTACCCTCAATTTTCTCAATATTTTTTACTTCCTCTCCAAACCTAAACAAAACTCCATTACAAGATGCATTTTCTGCAAGCGCAACAGTATATAAGAACGGATCAAATATTGCAGTATCAATGGATTCCATAGCAGATATCCCCCCCACATCTGGCAATCTTCTTTTAAGTTCTTCTCCATCCAAAATTCTTAACCCTTTGCATCCATTATTCAATCCCTGCTTATATATAATTTGCAATGTTTTCTGATCTTCTTCATCGAAAGCCACAACAAATTTGCCTGTTTTCTTATAAGGAACATCTAACTCCTTACACAAAGTTTCAAATCCTGCATTTCCCTCCACACACAATCTTGCCATCAAACTTCCTGGTTTATTATTAAAACCAGCATGTACAACAGCTGAATTCCTTCCACTTGTCCCTGCTGCCACATCATATTCCTTGTCTACAACCACAACTTTCAACTTGTATCGAGACAATTCACGAGCCACAGCACAACCGACAGCACCTGCACCGATAATTAAAACATCTGTTATCATTAACGACATGTGTATCATTATAAATTGGACATTTTACAAATTCAATTGCTCTTTTATTGCATCAACAATATTATTTACACAATCTTCTTCGCTAATTCCAACTTCTTTTTTATACATGCATTTAAAATAATAGGCAAGTTTGGTATTCTTTCCCACAGAAGCTAAATATGCTAATAAAGAATGCTCGTCATATTGATAATTCTCTATAAAATTAAGCATACCTTTTGCAGAAGCCTCATCTGTAATCCTCAAAACGCCTTTTGAATAGTTTTCATACCAACCTAATCCAAAAGCAATTACAGGCTTTTGACGTACCATAGCCTCCCAACCTACAGTTCCTGTAATAGTACTTATTGCCTTCGCATGTTTTATAAGTTCAAATGACTCCTCTTCTGTTGAAATTAATTTGATTCTTTCATTTTGCACCAAATCATCATACATATCACGCATTCGACTAGTGTGACCTATACGATATCTAATGAACTGATGAGGATGTTCCTTTACATATACTTTCCATGATTTGGGCAAATACTTCAACAATAATTCTGCACATAATCTTTGATCCACGAAAATATCACCGCCAGGACATGTGGTAGCCTCTGGCTGATAATGTAAAAACAAAACCACATATTTCTCGTCAAAATCTGGCTTTACACATAAAGATTCGTAATCTTTTTGTAATTGATCTTTATACTTATTAACCTTCAATAACATCCGCTCATACTTATAAATATTTCCCTCACTATCTTCATATTTTTTATTAGCACTTTTGTCACAAGCCCCTTGACTTATAACTGTTACATCTGCGGATTGTCCTAATAAATATGGTCTATAAATAGTAGTAAAATTTTTAATCCAACGTTTCAACATAAAGAACTTGCTTTTTGCTTTCTTCTGCCTTTCTGCATCAAAAGCCATGAAAGAAGGTGCTGCAAGTTCATATTCTTTTTTTACATTTTTAAACCGTTTTTTTATATCATCTGGTATCTTGTCCAACAGGTTATCTTCATTTTCAAAACAATGCCAATCTTCTACAAACTTATTATTGATTGTATAAAAATTATTATTAGAAAAATAAAAACGATCAGGGAATTGTGTATGTTGAATTGTCAGAAAAGGAATATCCATTTCTTCACAAAGCCAAAATAGTACATAATCATAAAAACGGTGAGGAATGGCTGTTGATACAATTAAGTCCGGTTTTATCATCTCTATTACAGCCATCCACTGCTTAAGCATATTTCGAAAATGTCGCTGCCTCTCCATAAAATTAAAGCTTCTCATATCTGGATCCATGCGATCTAACATCTTGATAGCTTGTAATTCATTGTGAGCATGTCGCTTCAAAAAATCAACATCCAAATAACACTCAGTAGCCTTTTTTTGGACATCATCGGGAAATCTTCCCTTCCATGCATCTATTTGATCTTGATATATAATACCAGGGAACCTCTCAGGAATTATATTATGTGAATTATCTTCCTTCGAATATCCAATCCACCATATAGGCTTGTACCCATATTCATCTTGCAAACGTTGAGCAACTTTGACCCAAGGATCTACCCAGCAATTGATATATATCACATTTTTCATCGTCATAATTTATAAATCGGAATAACTTTCACTTGCTTTGTCTTTATTACCATTGTTCCCCATGTAAGCCCAAGTCCAAAAGCAGAACACAATAATGTCAATGGTCTAGTTTCCATATCTTTTGCCAATTCCGACACCATCAACATAGGAATTGAAGCACCTCCCAAATTGCCAAACTCCTGCAAATTGTAGGGCACCTTAGCCTCATCCAACTTCAGTTTCTTTACGATACGGTCAACAATCAACTTATTGGCTTGATGTATCAAGAAATAATCAACATCCTTGTCTTTATCCAAACCAAAATCGTCCAACATTTTCCTAACACTGATTGGAGGCTTGGAAATTGCAAACGAAAATACATCCATACCATTTATTAGTGCATCTTTGGGTGCACGGATAATTCCCTTACCAAAATCTTCATATTCAAAAGACTCCTTTGTAACAGGGTGACGATAGCCACCGTGAGGGGTCATCAGTGCCTGATAACCAGAGCCCAATGTATTCATTTCAACAAAAATATCTTCCGCTGTTGTATCATATTCCAAAGCCATTGCAGTACCACTATCACCAAACAATGGCACTCGGCTCTTGTCCTTTGGTGACCCCATACGCATAGCCGTATCACCAACCAATACCAACGCACGCTTTACAGTACCAGACGAAAGCAAATTGCCAGCGACAGTAATGCCATACATACAACCACAGCACCCCATAGGCAAATCCAAAACAAATGTAGAAGTCGGAAGCCCAAGCCTGTCTTGCAATATGGCCGAAGTTGGCGGTGTTTTATAATCACCAGTAACAGACACAAATAACAAGACATCAATAGACTCTTTGGTCCATCCTAAACCTTCTATAAGGCGCTCGGCAGCATCAAAACATAAATCCGAAGCACAGATACTATCAGAAGCAATATAGCGATTACGAATACCAACCGTAGCATCAAAAATATCAGCTTCCTCTCGAGTGAAGAATGGGAAATCAGCAGTCTTTACAGGATTGTTCGGTACTGTTCCCGTAACACCGCGTAACGCAACATTATTTATTCTCCAGTTAGCCATCAGATTTCAATATCGTATTTCTTCAAAATAACCTTTGTTTTTTCGTAAGAGGTGACTTCCAAAATGTCCTCGGCATCAAGCATAATGTCAAATTCGTCCTCCAAGGCTGTCGTCAAACTCAACTGACGAACAGAATCCCATCCTTCAACATTATCCTTGCAAAAATCCGCATTCAGAACGGACTGTTCAACAGAAAACACCTCACTAAAGATATTATTTAATTTCTCTAAATTTGTCATATATTATTGTATAATTACTTTTCCTGTTTCATTTCTCTTTATCTCATCAACCTCCTGCACCTCGATGTTTTGATGAAACAAATGTGTTTTCTCTTCAACAAACGAAATAACTTGAGGTGCTATTGCTGATTTTGTAACCATAATAATCAGCTTTTCATCATTTCCCTTGCAATAGCAATCCGTATCAAATTCCGACTTAACTAAAGCCTCTACTTCGTCAAGACCGATACGCAAACCAAACATTTTTAAAAAGCGTTTCTTTCGACCAACGATGAAGTAGCATCCATCGGCATCGCGTCTAGCAATATCGCCAGTATGCATAACTCCATGATTCTCGTCTCCCTTTTGCAAATCATCGGCACAAGTAGCATACCCCATAGTGACATTTTCGCCACGATACACCATCTCGCCTTCGGCTTCACCATCAAAGGTTTCGTTACCCTCATTATCTATAATGGAGAGTTGCCCCCCTGGTTCAGCCATACCTATGCTACAAGTTTTTGACGAGGCTAATTCTGGAGGCAAATATGCCATTCGTGCTGTACACTCAGTCTGCCCGTATGTAGCAATAAAGCGTTTGCCATTCTGCTCCGCATAGTCTGCACAAGCCTTAAACAAATCTTCTGACATTTTGCCTCCGCCTTGTGTAATTGTATGCAAATACGGAAGATCCATACGGAAAAATCTAAGTTTTGAAAGCAACTCATAACTATACGGAACTCCTGTAAAAGAAGTAACACGATGTTCCTTCATCATTTGCCAGAACCCTTTGTCCAACAAAGAACGTTCCGACAATATCAGTGTTGCACCTGCCAACAGATGACTGGCAATCACCGACAAGCCCATCGTATAGTGCATTGGCAATACGACCATTGGACGTTCATCGCAAGTAAGACCAAAGATTCTCAATACATTGAACGCATTAGCTTCTATGTTACGATAAGAATGTCGCACAAGTTTCGGACTGCCAGTACTTCCTGAGGTGGACAACAACAAAGACAAATCATTGTGCAATTTAGGAGATGACATACCTGTTTTCAACAACACATAACCATGCTCAGCAAAACCAGTAGAGACATAGTTGAATGAAGACACCTTGTCCTCTGGAACCCATAGATAGGATGGCGAATATTTATCGCGCAAATTCTCATAAAGAATTTGTTCTGTCTTTGCACTAATGATCAACGGCACAATACCAGATGATAATGCTGCAGCATACCCCAAAAAAGAACCGATCGTGTTTCTAGACAAAATAAAAATAAGCGATCGCCTAGGTATAACGCCACTAAAACGCATCGAGAAATCACATATTTCTCCATACGTTAAATTTGTGCCATTATCATCAATTACGGCAACCCTATCTTTTGGCTTACTATCTAAATCAAGAAACATCAAATTATTGCCCCTCCATCTATTCCTATGATTTGTCCTGTCATATACGAAGATTTATCCGATGCCAAAAACAGACAAAGGTTTGCCACATCTTCGGGATCTGCTAGTCGCCCGAAAGGTATATCATTCATCTTTTGTGCAAACTTTTCTGCAAGCACAGCCTTGAACCTTTCGGAACCTACCATTCCAGGAGCAATTGCGTTTACACGAATATGATATTCCGCGAGTTCCTTCGCTGCAGATTTTGTAGCCGCTATCACAGCACCTTTAGTAGCCGAATACGACAACTGCCCTTTTGCACCTTTTGCACCAACCATGCTAGCCATATTAATTATCGAACCGCCCTGTTGTCTCTGCATAATACGAGCAACCAACGACATCAAATGTACTAATGACACTACATTGACATCAATCATCTTGCGAAATTGATTATAATCTATCATTGGCATCAACTCGTATGAAATCAGTCCTGCAATATTTGCCAAAACATCAATGTGCCCGTGTTCCTTTTTAATGGAAACTATGCTATCTTTTACTGCGGTAAAATCGCATATATCAAGTTCGACAGGAATTATTCTACCAACATTACTACCTGAATTTACCCAATCCAAACCTTTGATGTCAATGGCATATACTACAGCTCCTTCATTTGAAAAGAGTTGCGCAGTAGCACGACCAATGCCTGCGCCTGCGCCTGTAACTATTGCGATTTTACCATTCAACATATTATTCATAACTCTATATTGTTACTCCACCATCAATTACCAACGAATGCCCAGTAACCCAAGCAGACGCATCAGAAAGAAGATATATGATTCCGTATGCAATATCTTGAGGTTCTCCATAGCGTTTCAATGGATATTTTTCCATATCAAGTTTATACTGTTCATCTGATATCGCACCTCCTTGAATAAGTTTAGTATTAACCATTCCTGGATTTACTGTATTAACCCGAATCTTTTTAGGAGCCAATTCCCTTGCACAAAATTTCATAGTTGAATCAATAGCTGCTTTTGATGCTCCATATACGCCATTCCCCAATGAAAAAGAAACATTCCCTCCTATTGATGAAACAAAAACCACAGAAGAACATTTCTGCAACTTCTTTTTCTTAACCAAAAGTCGCAACAATTCTACAGGTGCAAAGAAATTCACATTAAATATTTCATCATATTTTTCCCTTGTTGAAAAAGGAAATGGAGATGTCATCCCCTTACCTGCACATAAAACAAGGCCATCAATATACTCTATATGCTCAACCAAGTTTTCTAATTCTTCTTGATTGGTCAATTCAGCAAGAACCATCTTATTACTCACTCCATTCAACATTGATAGAGTTTCTTTCAGTCGTTCTTCATTGCGAGCTGTAATAATTACATTAGCACCCATTTTCGAACACTGAATTGCAGTCTCTTGTCCAATCCCCGACGAAGCACCAGTAATCAATATGTTTTTCCCTTCTAGAGAAAATGGATTGTACATAGATTACATTTTGGTTTTAACAATATTGAATAGATCAACAATTGTTGTCGCAGCCTTAATGTCATCGCCCTTTAGTATAACGTCATATTCTTCATCAACCATTGCAATAATCGACAACGCTATTAACGATGACCACTCTTCCAAATCCCTAAATCTAGTTTCTGCAGAAAATACGCTAATATCTGTATCATCAAACTGTTCAGCAAAATGTTCTATAAAATCCTTTATTTCCATATTATTATAATTTATATTCGTACTCCATTTCCACTTCTACAATATCTGTACCTGGATATTTATTCTCAGATATTACACGAGCCCCTCTTTTTAAATTATACTTGTACAATGCCTTATTTGATTTTCGTATCGCAAACCTAATTCCTCTAGCTCCGTTATCAATCAAATATTTGTTTTGAACTTCGCCCAATTTCATACCTATCATATCCTCTCCTTGATATTCTTTCCGAACACATGTATATGTTGAAAAAGAAAATTCTGGATAACTATTAAAATAAACAGAGCGAACACCTATTAGCAAACCATTATCTCTTGCAAAAAAATTTGTTGCCTTCCCCGCCAGCTTCTTAGCATAATCCAAAAGATTAACTCTTGTGCTTAAATTAGGAATAATTAGATTATCTGTTTCAACTAAGAAATCATATAATTCATTATAATCTGCCTCTCCTGGCTTCAATATTGAATATTCAATTTCTCGCATAATATTTTTTTGCAAAAATATTATTTTTTTTTGAAAATACCAACAACACCAGAATAGGTAGTTATAGAATATATAAATTCGTGGTAAGCCTTATCAAATACTGACTTACCCAAGTTTATAAACCTAAATTTTCCAATGTACCCATCAGTAATCCAGACTTACAAATAAATACACATCAATCAAATACAATCACAAATCCCTCATAAAATGTCTTTTAATTATCGATTTATGTTTAGGTTAATCAACCCAGTATATATTTTAATGTATGACGTGCCAATCATATAGTTAATTACCAATACACTACATCGCAATCACTTTTAACCAACTATGCTGATTAGCAATATATCGTTCCATAATGTCTCTAGAAGAAAACTTCAGCACTAATGTCCCGATGGCATCCCTCGCTGATTGAAATTCCTTTATAGCATCTCCAGTCTTAAACCAAAAATCTTTCTCCTTTATGAACGGTTCAACTTCTGGTGCAATTTCGATGCGTTCAAGAATACCAGTCTTGTTCGAATGAACAATAATCTCCGACCAGAATCCATCAAAAGGTTTTTGCTCAATACCATATATAGTGTCTCCGACCGCTGCACGAACCGCAGCTGTTATCATATCTACTCCTGATGCAAAACGCAGCATTTCAGCCAAACGGTTACCTCCACCACGCGGTGTAACCTCCATAATATATGGCTTGCCATCAGTTCCTACTCGGGATTCTATATTGTATATTGTTGTCTTCATTTTCAATAAGGAAATAAGACGCTGAAGTTCGGATGACAAATCTTCTTCAGCATATTTACTCATAGAAGATGGCCAAGAGTAAGCAGCAGGAGTGTACATCCCATGAACACTCTCATCGAAACGCTGAGCTGAGAATGATATGAATTTGAATTGTCCATCAACAGAGAAACAATCACTATCAGAAGAACAGCCTTGCTTCTCAATAAATTCTTCCACAATAAACTCACCACTAATGGAATATTGCAACGCGAAATCCACTGCTTCTTTCAATTTTTCGGGACTTTCCAATTTGGTCACGCCCTTACTACCTGCGGAATCCACTGGCTTTACTATCACTGGCCAATTGAAATAACCAGTATCTTTGAGTGCATCCTCGCATTTTTTATAACCTCTTGCCTTAGGTACATTAAAACCATGTTCTGTAAGGAACTGACGGAAACGAGCTTTGTTCTGCAAAATTTCCACAGACGCCAAAGGTCCAATCTGAGGCAATCCCAAATAATGCTGAACATATGCTGTAGTAACAACACCAGAATCAGTAAAGGTAACTATTCCATCAATGGAATTATTCTTTGCCCATTCCAAAATACCATCTTTGTCTGTGGTACTGAAATTGATATATTCATCCGATACTTTGTGTGCGACATTATCTGGCAAATAATCACAAGTAATAACATAATAGCCCTGTTCCTTTGCTGCTTTTACCACAGGAATAGTGAAATGATCTCCACCCAATATCAACAATTTCTTCATAATCACTTCACAATTCCGACCTTACCCGATAATCAGCTTTATAATCCTCTCCATATCCGCCTCACTCAGCGAATAGTACAACGGCAGACATAATATCCTGCTTGCTATATCTTCTGACTTTGGCATACTTACATACGGCACAAGCTTTCTAAATGTATTTACTGACGGATAAAAATACCGTCGCGGATAAATACCTTCCGCATTGAGTGCAGAAACCGCCTTTAGCAAGTCTGCCTCAGTTGCAAAAATCAAAGGGAAATAACTATAGTTGCAGTCGTATGTTATCTTCTGGAACGAAAGGGACGCATTCCTTGAAAGTTCCGACTTATAAATCGCATACTTCTTTTTCCTGTCGTCAAGAGCGGCCTGCAAATACTTGAGATTTGCCAGACCTAATGCTGCATGAACCTCGGTCATCTTGCCATTGAAGCCATCTTCAACAATATCGGCATGGTTCTCGAATCCAAAGAATCTAATTCTGCGCAATTTTTCATCAATATCCTTGTCACGAGTTATTACACCGCCACCTTCCGCCGTATTCAGCATCTTTGTAGCATGAAAACTAGTTGCAGAAACATCGCCATAATTGAATATGCACTTGCCCTTATATTTTACCCCGACAGCATGAGCTGCATCATATATGACTTTCAGATTGTGTGCCTTGGCAATTTCATCAATTCTGTCTATTTCACATGCATTGCCAAAGACATGAACTGGCATTATTGCCACCGTATGGCAAGTTATTCTCTCTTCAATCTTGTCTGGATCAATATTTAAAGTTTCAGGGTCAATGTCAACAAACACAGGAGTACAATGCTCCCACATTATAGAACTGATGGTCGCAATAAAAGTAAACGGTGTTGTAATTATCTCGCCCTTGAGTTCCAAAGCACGAATAGCCATCTGCAAGGCAATTGTACCATTAGTACAGGCGACCAAGTTTGAACAGCCAAGAAATGCCTGAGTTTCCTTCTCGAACTGCTGTACCAATGGGCCATTGTGAGTCATTATTCCCGAATCCCAAATTCTCTGCATAATTTCCGTAACCTCTCCCAACGGAGCAAGTGTCGGCTGAGTAACATATATGTTCTTTCTCTCTACTGCCATAAAATCCTTTTTATCAATAAATCCTTGCAAAGTTAATCATTTTTAGAGCCATCCTTCATTTCATTCAGCATCTTTGCCTGCAATAAATTCTGGCTGTACTCTTCTTCAAAATCGCCACCGTCAACACATTCTGCAAAATATTTCACGACTTCTGCAAAATGATCGCACGAAGGAAGTTCAATTTCCTTTCTGCCATCATCAGTAGTTTCAATTATAATTTTTGGAGACAAACCTGCCGGTGCCGTATATGCCCTTGTGGATGTCAACTTGCCTTTGCTACCCCAAATTTCAAATCCACACTGATAATAATTGTCGAAACCGTATGCCAGTTCTGCAACTACTCCATTCTCACTTTCAAAATATGCTCCACCATATATATCAACCTCGCAACCGCCAGGCGTAACCATAGTCGATGACTTATATTTGAAATTCTCATTGGGAAGTATAACTTTCATACTCTTGGCTGTATATGCACCAGCATCAAGCAAGGCGCCACCACCAAGATTTTTGCTATACCTTATATTGTCCGCATCCCTGAAAGGCGGGAAACCAAAAGAACTACGGAAGCAACGCACTTCGCCCAACTTGCCAGATGCTATTACATCACGAACCCATTGAGTCTGCGAATGGAAACGGAACTGGAAATTTTCCATTACAAGCAAATGCTTTTCTCTGGCAATATCTACCAATTCTTTTACATCGTCATAGGAACAAGCCAACGATTTTTCACTAAGCAAGTGTCTTCCAGAAAGGAGAACCTTTTTGCCCCACTCGTAATGAAGTCCTGTTGGCAACGGCATATAAACAACATCAATGTCATTATCAGCCACAAGTTCATCGTAACTTCCGTATGCCTTACAATTGTATTTTTCTGCAACAGACTGCGCTTTTTCAAGGCTCCGGCTTGCAATTGCATAAACCTTATACCTATCGCAAACGTCGAATGCTGGTATCAGCGACCTTGTTGCGATGTTTGCACATCCTAATATGCCTACATTGTATATCTTCTTTTCTTCCATCCCTGTACTACATATAATTCAATGTCGAAATCAAGCTTCGCGACTGTATATTCAAGTAATTGTTGAACCTGAGGAATTTATATATCTGCCTCAATGTCATCCAAGTATATCTTTCAGGAAGATTCATGTCGAAGTTTTCATCAGCCTCAACAATAAGGTTTCTATTCTGTTCCCTATAGAATCTTCCGCCTTCCTCCGACTGCAAGGTATCGAATATTATCTGCTCAGGTCTTGCATTTAGCACATAATCGGCAAAAGGTGGCTTTGCATCACTGCCATATACATTTCCAGTAAGGCATTGTACCGTAGGCGCAAGTTCAAGAATATCAAAGTTTCCACACTCCATCTTTGCCTGCACTAGAAAATGATACACACCGCTTATTTTCTTAATAATGTACGCGCACAATCCCTGTTGCATCGGTTGAATCAATGGCTGACACCACGATTTTACTTCTCGGTTTTCAATCTTTACATTTACACCTATCACCTTGAAATACTTACCATCTGGACGAGAAATTTCGGTTTCTGTCTTTTGCCAGCCGTCCATTCCAAGTATAGGACATTTTTCAACAATGATGTCATATTTCGATTTCAGCGAAGTCAACCACGACAGATGTCCCTGCGTACTTATCAGACTATGATTTGTCTTTGAAGAAAGCATCATATCCTTGCCGAAATTCGACATTCCTTCAAAACTGTCAAGCGGAGAAACGAAATCGCTAATCTTCAGTCCAGATAGCACTGTCCTAGTATCCATATTGACCAAATTGTCGCATCGCATCAGACTTTTCAACTGGCCTAATGTCATCCACTTGTAATCTGGAAGCAACGGAACATCTTTGTCAACTTTTATTATTATGTTCCTATTCCTTTTGCGCAGAAACCTAGCTCCCTGCTCCGACTGAAGCTGGTCAAGTATTATTTCGTGAGGTTTTGCATTTACAAAATATTCCAGATAGTTCGGACTTTTGCCTTCGTGAACCCTGCAATAATTGCTTTTGGTGGCCTGCAAAGTTGGAGAGATTTGCACACAATTTACATTACCAGGTTCTATTTTCGCCTGCATCAAAAAATACAAGACACCTTCTATCTCCTTTGTCAGAATACCAAGATACCCAACTTCGGGCTGAAAAATTATTGGTTGTTGCCAATGCAATTTCCGACCATAATCGGCAGTCACATCTATTCCATTTATCGAAAAGAATTTTCCCGACTCATGATGAAGGCTTCCATCTTCCTTCGAATACCACTTATCCATCTCGGCAAAAGGAATCTGCCTTATGGAAACGCTAACTTCCTCATTGCGAAGTTTTATCCACTGTATTATTTCTTCTGTGGAATTAAAGTGATTATTTTCTGTCAAAAGGGATTTTAGTATCATTGTTAGCCTATTTTTTCTTCAGTATAATCAAATTTCGGTGTTACATCACCAGGCTCGCGTCCCATCCAAGAACCCAAAGAAGCCTGTCTATTTGCCAATGTAAAAGATACCACATCATTTTCTATAATAAATGCACGACTATCTTTTACTACATACATATCAACCATATAGTTTCCCCAGTTCATAAAATTTGCTGGTATCTTACATATTTGAATGTATTCGCCCTCATGATGCATCCTTGGAATACATCGTCCCCCACCTGATGTAGAAAAGATTTTGTACCCCTGCTCATTCTTATAATGAAATGTGAGCCAAAAATTTTCGTATGACTGAGTCAATTTATATCTAACAAATACTTCTATATCTTGGTCAACCCTCATAACATCACCACAATCACCATCCACCTTGCGAACACCAATTTCCAAAAGTTCAAAGCCTTCCTTTTTCACTTCTGGAATACTCCAAACCTTATGATTCTCAATATTTCCATCTCCTCTCAGGTAATGACTAACTATTGTATCAACATCGCCAGAATCAATAAGCATACCATTTTGTAGGATTACACCTCTCTTACAAAGGCTCTTTACTGCCGCCATATTGTGACTAACAAATAGCACCGTTCTTCCACCACCTTTGCTTACATCCTGCATTTTGCCAATAGCTTTCTTCTGGAATTCGGCATCGCCTACTGCAAGCACCTCATCTACCACAAGGATTTCGGGGTCAAGGTGGGCTGCTATGGCAAAGCCAAGACGAACCGTCATACCGCTCGAGTAGCGTTTCACGGGAGTATCAATATAGCGTTCGCAACCAGAGAAATCAACAATTTCATCGAGTTTACGGGTGATTTCGGGTTTTGTCATGCCCATAATGGCTCCGTTCATATAGATGTTTTCACGGCCAGTCATTTCTGGGTGGAAACCTGTACCAACCTCAAGAAGGGAGGCAATGCGTCCTTTGTACTTTATGCTGCCTGTAGTGGGCTTGGTAACTCGCGAGAGAAGTTTCAGCAAGGTCGATTTGCCAGCACCATTCTTGCCGATGATACCAACAACATCCCCTTGTTCTATTTCCATGTTTATGTCCTTCAAAGCCCACACATATTCACTGTCGCCTTTCTGGGTACGGTCGTTCACAGAACCAATTTTCAGATATGGATCCTCCTTGCGCATAATTTTGGTCGTCCACCACCTATTCAGGTCGTGGCTGAGGGTACCCGTCGAGATTACCCCCAGGCGGTATTGTTTCGAAACGTTTTCTATTTTTATTGCTGTTGACATAGACGGCAAAATTAATTAATAATGGATAATTGACAATGGACAATGGACAATGGATAATGGATAATGGATAATGGATAGTGGATAATGGACAATGGATAATGGACAATGGACAATGGACAATTTATGGCGATGTGGCGTGGCGCATCGTGCCATTATAAATTTACCAATATTTTTTATTCCACAATTCATTTCATTCTTTCGTCTTGTTCGACCGCCGTTTTTATTAGTCGTTGCTCGCAACGACTTTACAACGACTGTTAACTTTTAACTATCAACTCTTAACTATTTTTGGCTTTGCCAAACTGAAGATTGATAATTAACAATTAACCATTGAGGCCGAATATTTCTCTATATATTCCTTCAGTCGTAATGCTTGCTGCTTTGTAATCATCGCAAATGCCACATTGTTTCTTAGTGTATCTATTCCTTTTTCATCAATCAAACGACCTATGGATACATTTAAAAATACAGACGGCATTGAATTTACACCTGTCATATCCACTGTCACCTTATCAGAAGAAGACAATGCAGAAATCAATTCCTTATAAAACACGCTGCCTGCATCTGATAAAAGATCTCTAGACTTCATTATATCTAACAACTGTATCTTTCTCATATCTTTTTTATATATTAAATTCTTCTATTATCTCTTCATCTTCCATTGATGACAAATCAATTTCGAAACATATCAAAGTCCCTGGATACATAAAATCCAATCCAACAGGCTCCAATTTGCCATCATGTTTCTTTGAAATCATACCACTATTACTAATCAGCATAACTTCATCAGTCATAGAAAATATATTCCCAAGTCCCATTCCTCTATTCCTTTCTGTAGAAGAAACTGTAAAACCGTCTTCAACAGCCATCTTAATAGCCTCTCTATCTGAACAAACATTATTATGTCTTCTTACCGATTGCGCAACTCCAATACCGAAATCCGATATCGCAACATATAACCGACTAGATGCTTTATCATACTGAATTATAGAGAATGCATTACCATTTGCCTCGGCATGGTCAAAAACATTATAATATGCCTCAACCATACATAATGATATTGCACTCAAATCCTTATCGTGGAAATATCTACTGCGAAAATAATCTTCAACTTTCTTCGCATACATATCCTTATCAGATTCTACAATTCGCCACAAATTAAAAATATTTGAAGAAGTCTTCGTTTCTACATAGTTTTTACCCCCACCAAAATATTCTTGAAACCCCAAATCATTGAACAAATAATCAGAAAGATTCTTGTTTTTTGAAGAGACATACACATGATGACCCATTTTATCAATATGATGGATTAAACATGCTAACGTAACAAGATGAAAGGGTTTAACACTTTGGACATCTATTGAATCATCAAAAGTTATAACAACATCATCATAAACGCCCCTATTTACCACTCTATTATAAGCATTGACAACCGCCCATAGCCAAATATGCTGTTCCGTAGAATCAAATGCAATCCAATATAACCCTTTGTCAGACATATTATTATATATTACTTATTCCATTGACAATCTGTTACAATGTGGCATACCACACGACGCAAAGCATTGCATCGCTACAAATTTACCAATATTTTTTATTCCACAATTCATTTCATTCTTATGTTCTTGTCGTTTGGTTGGTCGTTTATTAGTCGTTGCTCGCAACGACTCTACGGGGTTTGCATATTGTTAGTCGTTGCACGCAACGGCTCTACAACATTCCAATGACCGCCCTTGTCGGGACCAACACGAACAAGAATACCTTTTTGCTTTAACACATTAATATTCTTACGAATACCCTTGTCAGACATACCTATGACTTCACACAATTCGGCAATCGTTATGGTTGGCTTTTTTCGAATGTATAACAAAATTTTCTCGGTATTTTTCTCGGTACTTTCTAAATTTTCTGCATCATTTTCCAACACTATATCTTCCGATAAGTTCTCTTCATTTATTTCCCAATGACCGCCCCTATCTGGACCAACCCTAACAAGAATACCTTTTTGCTTTAACACATTAATATTCTTACGAATACCCTTGTCAGACATTCCCATAACTTCACACAATTCGGCAATCGTTATGGTTGGCTTTTTTCGAATGTATAACAAAATTTTCTCGGTACTTTTCTCGGTACTTTTCTCGGCACTTTTCTCGGCACTTTCTCCTGGATGGTTTTCTGTAATATTATTAGAATCAGCAGTGGTAACAGTTCTGAAATATGTTACGGTAGAACAAACCAAATCACTCGAAAATTCAACGGAATTGTTTGTCAATTTCTCCCAGGTCAACATCCTGTCAATGCCATATTCTGCATTCTCGGAAAGCTTTGCAAAACGGAACAACTTAACCAGCAACGGATTGCGTGGCATTGAATGCATTTGCACTCTCAGGTCTTTCAAATCAAACATAAATCGTCCTGCATTCTGAAACTCTATTCGGTTCGTAAACACTCTCACTGTCGAGTGCATCGGACTAAAATAATCAGCATGAGCAAGCATATTAACAAGACCTTCGCGTAATGCATAAAGTTGAGAGTTATCATCGGGGGCAAAACCATCAGGACCTGCAGTGAATGGAGCATCTACATGCAATCTCAACCGCTGAATCAGAACATTATAGTATTCCCAAATATTTTCTTGCTCCGGCATACGGAATGTGTATCGTGGATTAGCCTCGCCCATACTTGTTCCCGGAATTTCAAGCATGTCTATCCAGAAATTACTGACATATAATTGTACAGCATCGCGTTTCCCAAGCATCAGCAATCCTCCGTATGTCAACAAACTTCTTCGAGTAATGCCAGTCTTTTCGCAAAAATCTTCTGATGGCAGTTCATTATATGGAAAATCAGGATTAACATTGGCTATCCTATTTCTGTAAGTCATCAACGAATGTTGATTCAACATCTCAATGGAAGAACCATCTATGACTTGTTCGCTTTTGCTTCCAAAAGCCTGGTCTCGAAACATTGCGTTAATTTCTATTTCTGACGCACGCCTATCGCCACTGCCCGAACGCAAATACGTATTTTGCAGCGAGTTTATATATATCGGTTTTATTGTTGACGAAGGTATATAAAATGCAATAACAAGTTTTCCCTGTATATTGTATTTCTTTGCAGAAACAGAAATTTGATGATTCAATTTTTGCTTGCCGTTGACCACATTGAAAAAATCGGATTCAATTTTTTCTCCATTCTGAACCCCTGTTATTTCAAATTTCTTACCGACCTGTTTTACCCCAAGGACAATCCAACCGCCAGAAGTGTTTGAAAAAGCACTCACCGTTTCCCAAATGCTCTTTGGCAGACCATTGGCAGCTTCCTTCACTTCGAAGTCATCCCACTCGATGTCTTTCAGCTTTGCTATCAGTTCGTCCTTAGTCATAATGATTTGACTTTTAACCCTTCTATTCTAACTAATTAGTCGTTGCACTAATTAGTCGTTGCTCGCAACGACTCTACAGATTTTCATTATTATTTTAATTATTCATTATCAATTGTTCATTGTTCATTGTTAAACAGTGTCCATGAAATCTTTTTCCACCTTGTTAAATATCATTATTCCCATGAACAGCATCAGCAACATAAACCCGAAACTATATGCCAGCCACAGCCACGAGAATGTGCCCTGCCCGATGGCACCATACTTGAAGGTCTCGATTATGGAGGTCATGGGATTCAGCTGGAAAATCCACTGCTTGTCGGCGGGCATAGTGCTGAGAGGATAGATAACTGGCGTAGCATACATCCACAGCTGCACACCGAATTGTAAAAGGAAAGTAAGGTCGCGGTACTTGGTTGTCATGGATGAGAATATTATGCCGAAGCCGAGCGCCAGTCCTGCACTCATCACAACCAACAATGGAAACAGAAATGCATACCAGTTCGGAGCGACTCCAGCTCCTTTAAACGCATATACAATATAGATGATGAGGAAGATACCAAACTGTATGAAGAACTTTACAAGATTTGAAATCGTTACCGAAATAGGAACTACCAGACGAGGAAAGTAAACCTTGCCAAACACGTTCTGATTAGATGTAAAAGTATGCGACGTAGCATTTAGGCATGTCGAGAAATAGTTCCAGAGAATAATTCCAGAAAAATAGAACAATGGTCCAGGAATGCCATCGGTGGATATGCCTGCGAGATTTCCGAACACGAACATGAACATCACAGTGGTGAGTATGGGCTGGATGACGAACCACAGCGGACCGAGGATAGTCTGCTTGTACATAGTTACGATGTCGCGCTTGACGTACATGGCAATCAAGTCCTTGTAAGCGTACAACTCTTTAAAATTGAAGTTAAGCAACCTATTGTTAGGCGTTATTTCGGTATATTTTTCTTCCATTACACTTATAATAAATAAGAAGCAACAAAGGTAGTTATTTTATTTGGCTTTCACAAGCAAAATTTGAGCATACATATACCGACATGTTCACAATGGCATTATTCGGCAGACGAACATAACACGAACTTGATACGAGGATGGTACGAAGTTGATACGAACAAGCATATACATATCGAACAAAACAGACGATAATAGCAAATAAAAATTAGGATAAGACTACAATTATAATATAAGTTAACGAAATTTTAAGCAAATACTCCTATATTTGAAATTATTGGTGCAAGCCAAATAATGATCAGAAAAGCAGAACGAACATCAATAGGAACGTTGCTTGTGAATTCACATGTTCGGCACTCTATAACGAAGAGAGTAATCTGTTATCTAATAATCCGTTAACAGATTACGGATAGCAGTCTTCACAACGCTCTTCCGTTCCGTATCGCGTGTTTCGACTAGCTTCCGAAATGACGAGCTGCTTTTTTATTTATAGCGGACACTAATCATTTGAAATAAAAAACGAAACGGGAACTGGACAAAACAAACATAAAAGATAAATATAATGATTATCCGCAAATTGCACAAAAAATTTCATTCCGCTCCAGCCGCGGTGGCTTTTACTTTTTTGTTGGCAAAAAAGTAAACAAAAAACCATGTCCGCTGAGTCTACTTCGCTAAAAATCGGCTACACTACGCTAAAAGTCAGAAACTTGCTTCCGCTCTGCTACAGCCTCAAACAGACTGACTTTTTACGCTACGTTCTACCGATTTTCTTAACGCTCACCAGCCAAGGCGGCAATCAAGGTATCGCTTTCAGCGATGAGTAAAAAACGAAATACGTCTTCGAGAAATTCCGTTTTTTAGGCTTGCCATCATAAAAGTACACATGACTTTGTGATGATTGCGGATAATCATTATAAATATCATTAATATGCACAACACATTAGTTAGTACAACCAAAATAACACTATGTATTATGTTTTATTCGATTTTGTTTTTGTCGGATTTTTTAGTATAATTTTGCAGAGCTTATGAAGCTAGTATTTGTTTTCGTAAGAGCAAGAATACCAAAGTTTAATAAGCAACCTTTAATTTGTAATTTTTAAAATTTATCATATATGAACCTAATTATTAAACAGAAAGCCCTTATGCTCAGGCTGTGTTCCTCAGGAACAAAGGTAAACGACAAGGAGTGCGATTCCCATATACCGAATGGGCAAGCACCTATAAATGACATGTGCTACGAGCACAATGATACAAACCAAGAATGCAATCCAACATCATCCACAAACGCAGATGCAAAAAGAAGAAACTGCTCATCGATGACAGATGCCGTAAGTACAGAAGAGGCCAACATGACGGAACAATGCAATAAATACTGTTCGTCGAGCTATGGTGTACTGCAGGAACAAATGAACGGCATGTGTGGTATTCTGACTATGCTTGTCAACGAATTAAGCAACAGTTATCACAGCAAATGCACGGATGAACCCCCAATAATTGACATTGGGAATAAAAAAGACGAATTGCCTGATGACATAATAAGTCAAGCAGAGGCGGCCAAGATGCTCCGTGTAACAGAACGTACAATAAGGAACTATGTCGCCCAAGGGTACATACGACGAAAAAGCATAGGCAAGAAACCATTCTATTCGAAAAAGGAAATTATTGAATTTATGAATAGGGAAAAATAAGGAAATAGGATTGCTGGAAAAAGGTCGGCGAGATGCCGACTTTTTTTTTGGGGGGGGGGAGCGGGATGACGGGATAAGGGGATGAGGGATTAAGGACTGTAAGGCCAGTAAGGGCTGTAGGGGCTGTAAAGGCAAATAGGACCAATAGGGCCAATAAGGCAAATAAGGGCGGAGGAGGATATGCGGGATGACGGGATAAGGGGATGAAGGATTAAGGACTGTAAGGCCAGTAAGGGCTGTAGGGGCTGTAAAGGCAAATAGGACCAATAGGGCCAATAAGGCAAATAAGGGCGGAGGAGGATATGCGGGATGACGGGATAAGGGGATGAGGGATTAAGGACTGTAGGGGCTGTAAAGGCAAATAGGACCAATAGGGCCAATAAGGCAAATAAGGGCGGAGGAGGATATGCGAGATGACGGGATAAGGGGATGACGGATTAACGACTATAAGGGCGGTAAGGGCAATAGGGGCTGTAAAGGCGATAGAGGCAATAGGGACTATAGTAGGAATAGAAGCTATAGGGAGAAATTGAAAGAAAAAATCATTCTGTTTTTGGTGGAAGTGAGCAAAAAAATGACGTTTTTTGAGGGGAGATGAGCGAAAATAGAGCAAAACAGGGCAAAATGCGAAGGAAATACGTGGCAACAGATGGAAAAACACGTGGAAGCAAAAGGAATATGATGGTTGCAAGAGGAAACAAATGGATGCTCTTGGAAAATTTTAATTTTATAACATTTTAATTATCAACATATTACATTAACACATACATTTGCAGTGAACAAAACTCACAGAAGCGGATGCGACTGAAATGTGATTTGCGCAAGAAGGAAATTTCCAGCATTGAAAGAGCAGAAGCCAAAGTAAGTTTATTAAATTTTTAAAGGATGAATACTTACATTTTTATGAAGTGCTGCGAAGACAGTAACGGCCTTCGATTAGAACAAGAGGTAATTAACAAAATGTATAACAATTTAATTTATATGCAATATGGGAAGTATTAGACAAGGTATATTAGGCGGTTTTTCCGGCAAGGTCGGAACCGTCATCGGAGCAAGCTGGAAAGGCATTGCGTACATGAGAGGTAGAAGTTTGAAAGTAAAGAATTCCAAAACTCTGCCACAGTTGAAACAGCGCAAAAAGTTTGCATTAGCGATAAAGTTTCTATCGTCGGTAAATCCATACCTAAAGTACGGATTCAAGAATTACACGGCAAAACAAACGGCCATAAATGCGGCAATGTCGTATATGATGCACAACGAATGTATTGTTGGCGAATACCCAAACTATACAATAGACTACAGCAAGGTGAAAGTCTCGCTGGGACAGCTTAAGAAAGCAGAAGGTGCTACCGCAACTCTCACATCGGGAACTGCAAGTTTCAGCTGGACAGATAACAGCGGTAACGGCAATGCAGAAGGCACCGACCTCGCCATGGCACTCCTATACAACAAGGAGAAGAAAGAAGTAGAATATGACATTGGCAATGCCACACGAGCTGATGGTGTAATGACTTTCAGTTATCCGAACGACTGGCAGGGAGACAGTATTGAAGTTTATATGTCGTTAATGTCGGAAAACGGACAACTGGTAAGCGAGTCGGAATATATGGGAGAAGTTGTTGCGGGATAGGAGGCGAAAAGGCGGACGGGCTTACGGGCTAACAGGCGGACGGGCTGACGGGCGGACAGGCTAACAGGCTGACGGGCTTACGGGTTGACGGATTTTCGGGATAAGGGAATAACGAAGACGGGGACGAGAAGGCGGACAGGCTAGCAAGCTGACGGGCGGACAGGCTGACGGGCGGACAGGCTAACAGGCTGACAGACCAATAGTCTAGCTGGCTGGAAGGCAACGAAAAAACTAGCATCTATAGAACAGATAGCCTCTATAGCCTGCCTGTCCGACCAATTTAAACTTTATAAAATTTAAAAAGAATGCATAATTATTACAAAATCAAGGGATGCGAAGATTTTAGTAACAGACCTTATGCCACAAGGGCAAAAGAGATAGTAAACATAGTATTTGGAAAATTAAAACTTTACGAATATGGGAATAATTAAACAAGGGATTTTAGGCGGATTTTCCGGCAAGGTCGGGAAAGTCGTTGGTGGAGCATGGAAAGGCATCGACTACATGAGGTCACTTGCAACTTCCGTGGCAAATCCAAAAACGAAACCGCAGGTAACGGTCAGAACTAATTTCAGCACTATTGCCAAAATAATGGCGAGTGCCAACATGCTGCTGAAGAAATCGAACTGGCGGATGGCGAAGAAGCAGTCGGCTTTCAATGCTGCTGTTCGCATCAATTACGACAATGCCATTGTAAACGATGTGGTTGACATGGAGAAGCTGTCTTTCGGCGAATTCTCGAGGAAAGAGCTGACTAACCTACGTACGGTTTTCGAAAACGACGGCATCAATTTCTCACTCAAACTGAACTGGGTGAACGATGCAGACGATATAGTTTCGTTTGCCGACGATATGGTTGCCGTTGTGATTGTTAGGATTACAGCCGAGGGAAAGTTTGAAGAAACAATTGTAAGTTGCAATGATGCGAAAAGAGAGGATGAGGAACTTCATGTTCCCATCGGATTGGTTGAATCGTTTGCTACTGGCGACACATTCTATGCCTACGCGGGCACAGGGCACAACCCAAAGAAGCCAAAGGAAATTATAAATATTCCAGCGAAGAATGTCGTGAAGTATAGGGCACAGAAAACCATCTAAAATGACAAGGCGGATGCAAATCCGCCTTTTTTACATAGAAACACAAACTTTAAACTCTTAATTGGTATTTGGTGTTCATATATTTATTATCTTTGCCGTTTGTGTTGTTCATATATCATATATAAATGAATTATTCAATATTATCCATATTATCAGAAAAACAGGCATTGCCTCAATCTGAATGCAATTTCCAGAACATAAAAACATACAATGTGGACGCGTTTAAAACGCGCCCCTACGGTTTTTTGATATTATTTTTCGTATCCATATTATCTTTTAATTTTTCTCTCTTAAACGCACAAGATATACCACCCTTCCCCACCGACCACCTCCAGCTCTGGCTACGAGCTGATAGCGTAGAACTTACCGACGGAAAAGTATCAAGATGGTACGACCTCAGCCCTAACAATTATGTAATACAGCAAACAAATGCAAATGCAAGGCCAACATTTAACGAATCTGCAATAAATGAAAAACCTGCATTAATATTTAACGGATCAAATTCATATCTTACGGGAGGTGACATACTCGACCTCGGAACAAATTCTTGGACATGGATAATAGTTGGAAAAAGCAATGCAATAGCATGGAACAGACCATATATAGCCAAAACTTTGTACGGGTCTGAAGTCGGAAGATACGCATTATCTTCAAACAGACTAATTTACATAACAACAAATAATACAGAATACAACGTAATCATTCCAACAAATGCAATACAAACATCCACATGGCATATGATAACCTGGAAGAATGACAGATCTTCACTAAAAAACAAAATATATGTAAATGGAGCTCTTATCGGAAGTTCTTCTTTTCCAAACTACAACATGCAAAACTCAAGATATTTCCTAATAGGTGCATACAATGGAGCAAACGGCACAACACCTCAGACAAATTATTATCTCAATGGTGAAATTGCAGAAATTATAGCATTCAACAATATTGACAGTACAATTGATTGCAACTCTGTGTATAATTATCTTGCAGAAAAATATTTCCCTGATTTTCTAGAACCTGCAGTCAATCTCGGCCTCGACATCCTCTTACCTTATGGCTTCTGCGACACTACCATCACAACCGCATACAACCCCGACTTCATATCCTACCAATGGAGCACTGGCGAAACAGACTCAGTGATCCATGTAAACCGTAGCGGAAGATATACGGTAACCGTAACAAATAGCTTCGGGGTCACTAGCACAGACGATATAAATGTATATTTCCCTGAGGTTTACCAGATGCAGGATACAACAATATGCTCTGGAGATACCATTTATTGGAATACAGGTCTTGATCAAGACAGATACACATTCCAATGGATAAAGTATGGGATACCATACGCCAATGCAAGCAATCGGATTGAAATATTTGATGCAGGAGCATACACATGCGTTATTTCCGATAGCCTTGGGTGCAATTTTCAAACGGACACGGCACATATTGCAATTGATGATTACCCGATTTCCACAACATTTATAGCGGACGGACCATGGTCCGTCCAGACGGACACTTCGCTATGCTCGGGGAACACACTCGGACTTGCCACCAACATCGATGAAACCACATCCTATATATGGAACACAGGCGCATCATCTTCACGCATAACAATTACAGAATCGGGAGACTATAGCCTCACAACAACTAATAACAGAGGGTGCCATGCTGTAAATTCAATTCATGTAAACATACTGGGGGAAGCTCCAGAAATAAATTATGCGATTGATAATCTATGCTTTGGTGATTCGACATCATTTATCGGTAACGCACAATCGCCACAAGGTATAGAATCGTATTTATGGATAATAGATTCCACCGACAGCATATCAACAGAAAATTTCAACTATGAATTTGCGACCATAGGCAATCACAATATCCGTACAATAGTCACATCAAACAATAGCTGCCGCAATGATAGCAGTTTTAGCATAACAATAAAGGAAATTGCAATACCAGACTTTACATTTACGCCTGTATGCTATGGGGTGCCGATGGATTTTATTGACAACAGTACTATACCTGAAGGCACAGAGGCAGAATCATATTCGTGGATGATTGAAGAGTCTGTGATTGGCAATGAAGCAAACCTAACATATACGTTTGGCGACGCTTCGACTACGCTCAGCGAGCGCCGTCTTAAACACATTATAAACCTCAACAATGGTTGTTCTGCCGACACTACAATAGAAATCAACATAAGTTCCGACTATGCCGAACCACGATATGTATCGTGCGCATACCCGACAAACGGAATGCTTGTAAATACAGACAGTATAAGATTCGAATGGAACTACGACTACGACATTTTGTATTACGACCTTATAACCTCCTCATCGCCAGACTTCAGAAATGCTGACACAACGACATGTACAACAAACAACATTACATTGCTAACCGAAAACTTTGCAGACACAACATACTGGAAAGTTACTTCATACAATCATTGCCTACTCTCATTTGAATCTGAGCCTTATTTCTTCAGAAAAAAATCAAGTGGAACTGATTTTATTTCCACAAATCCTAACCTCCAGCTATGGCTACGTGCCGATAGTGTGGAACTTACAGATGGAAAAGTTTCTAGATGGTACGACTGTGGCCCTAACCAATATTTAATACAACAAACAACAGAGAGCGCACGTCCTATCATAAATGACTCAGCCATAAACGACAATCCTGCAATATTATTCGATGGTTCAAACTCCTACTTTACTGGTGGTGACATTCTTGACCTCGGAACAAACTCATGGACTTGGTTCGTTATAGGTAAAAGTAACATAAATGCATGGAATAGACCATACATAGCAAAATCACTATATGGATCAGAAGTCGGAAGATATTCTTTATCTTCAAACAGACTAATCTACATAACAACGAACAACGTAGAATATAATGTAATCATACCTGCTAATGCAATACAAGCATCTAATTGGCATGTACTCACATGGGAAAACAGCAGAACATCCCTCAAAAATTATATATATGCAAATGGAATATTACAGGAAAATTCTTCTTTTCCTAATTACAATATGCAAAATTCAAGGAGTTTCCTCATAGGCGCATACAATAGTACAAATGGAACGACACCACAACCGAACTACTATTTAAACGGAGAAATTGCTGAAATCATAGCATTTAACAATATTAATAGTTCTATTAATAATTCTGTTTACAACTACCTTGCAGAAAAATACTTCCCCGATTTCCTCGAACCATCCGTCTCCCTCGGCCTCGACATCCACGTCCCATACGGATTCTGCGACACCACAATTACAACTGCATACAACCCAGATTTCATAACATACCAGTGGAGCACAGGGGAAACAGACTCTGTTATACATGTAAATCGTAGCGGGAGATACACCGTAACCGTCACAAACAGTTTCGGTGTTACTAGCACAGATGATATAAATGTTTATTTCCCAGAACACTTCCAATTGCAAGATACTACAATTTGCGAGGGTGATACTGTATACTGGAACATTAAAATGCGACAGGACGAATATAGTTTCCAATGGTATAAGGATGGAGAACAATATGCTGGTGCAAGCAATCAGATTGAAATATCTGAGGCTGGGGCATATACATGCATAATTACAGATAGTATCGGGTGCAGTTTCCAAACGGACACAGCACATATTGCAATTGATGATTATCCGATTTCGGCAGGATTCGGCGCTAGTGATACCACCCTATGCTACGGCAACCGCCTGCACATAGCATCAGGCTACTCCGAAACCGCCTCGGCAATATGGCATGACGGCAACACCGACCTTGAACATTACCTGACACAGCCTGGCTCATACACCGTTACCACAACAAATACACGCGGTTGTACTGCAACAAATAGCATAAACGTCAACCTGCAAGGTCAGGTGCCAATAGCAGACTTCAGCACCGAAGGATACTGCCAGAACACAGAGGTAACCGCCACCAACCTAAGCACTTCGGCAATGGGCGACATAACACTCTATAGATGGTACGCCAACGACAGCCTCATAGGTACAACCGAAAACATTAGCCACATATTTGAACAATACGGTTCTCAATCGCTACGCCTCTACCTCGAAACCAACGACCATTGCTTCAACGATACGACCATACCTATATATATATACCCGCAGCCACAACCCGACTTCTTGCCAAAGACCTTCTGCCAGAACGCAGAAACAGAAATCAATACCCAACATACTATTGCCGAAGGTGAAATCGTATCAACACTGTGGAGCATAGAGGGCGAAACCTTGTATGGTGACAACATAAGCAAATCGTTTGCCGGCACCGACCTCGTACCTGTAACAATAACCGCCGAAAGTGCTGTCGGATGCTCGGGAATCCGCACATACGAAGTCGTAGTAAGGCAAACGGAAAAACCAGCAATGAACATATCGGGACTTTGCCTCGGCAGTGCAACCGAATTCACAAACACAACGCCCTTCAGCAACACCAACCCACAGATTGCCTGGGAATGGAGCTTCGGCGACAACACGGGAATTTCTTCAAGGAAAAACCCTGTACACATATACGATTCAATAGGCAACTACACAATTTCGATGTCGGTAACCTTCGCTAACCACTGCACAACAAGCATCGACACCACAATAAGCATTTTCCTGCAACCCGAAGCCAGCATCATCACAGCAAACGGCTGCGTAGGCGGTCATACCGAGATGCTTGCCAACATCAGTTCCGACGACCATATAAGCAATTACAAGTGGGACATCGGTGACATCTTCCAATCCGCCGAAGCACAACCGATATTCATAGCCGACTCGGCAGGCTTCTTCCCCGTGAGCCTCGAAATAACCACCGACCACCTCTGCAAGGCTGTGGCAACCGGCTACCTGAACATACACGGACACCTGAACGTTTCGTTCACACAGTCGCGCGACTGGGGTGGTTCCCCTCTGTATGTAGAGTTCGAGAATACTTCGGAAGACGCAACTTCGTACCACTGGAACTTTGGCGGCGCAGGAGAAAGCAGCCAGACAAATCCATACTTCATTTTCACGGAACCTGGTACCTACGAAGTCAGCCTAACAGGCACCAACGAATTCGGATGTACGGGCAGATACACATCACCGGCAATAACAGTAGTGGAACCGATAGTTGACATCATGCTTATGGACCTGAAGGCAAACGAAGAAAACGGATTTGCTAAAATTTCGCTGATAATAGTCAACCTTGGCACACTGCCAGTGGAAGACCTTGTCCTCGAACTGAAGATAAACAACCAGATATACCGCGAAACTATCGGACACATAGCACAGGGAGCTGTCGTACCACACACTTTCGGGACAATGATTCCTATTCCAAACAGTACCAGCATCGCCAACACCATCTGCGTGGAGGCTCTTGTCCCCGACAGCGAAGGTCACAGCGAAACGAACCTTGCAAACAACACACTTTGCATAACCGATGCCGAAAACCTGTCGGTTGGCATCCCCTACCCGATTCCTGCCTACGAGCAAATCACCTGCGACATCTACACCAAGATTCCTACCGACCTTGACATTTCAATATTCAGCATCTTTGGAAAACTTGTGAAACACGAGACTATAAGCCAGCACAAGGGCTACATGAAGTATGTTGTCAATGTTACTGACTTGTCGGGAGGAATGTATTTTATCAGAGTAAACTCGAAGGACGAAAACATTACGCACAAGTTTGAGATAAGGTAAGAATTGTTATTCGCAAATCTCTTTGACAGAACCTGTTAGCCAACACATCACATATTTTTCCTTTTTATGATTTCCATTTTATGGAAAAATATTAATCTTTATCATTGTTGTCCGCTAAATTATGCGTTGTCACAATTTTTGTTTTGCTGTCGCGACAAAAATATGCGCCAACGCTCCAAAAATGCACATGTTTTTCTATAAATATGTAACCTCTCCGAGGTTTGTTAAGTATCTCCAAATGCAAGCCCATAAAATTTCATAGCCATGTAATAATATGATACTATGAATTTTGCACGATTTTTTTAGGACCTTTAGCGGACCACAATAATTAATAATCAACCTTATCCTCTTTCTTTTCCCAGTTTTCAAACGCCTTGATTGCCTCGTTCCTGAGCATCTTCACAGCCTTAATGGAACGCTCGGACTCGGGCTTTGCAAATTCCTCATATATAAAACTGTCGCTGAACCCAATCTTGTCCGCATCGACCTTTGTGTTGGCATAATACAATTTACCTATCCTAGCCCAGTATATGGAAGCCAAGCACATGGGACAAGGTTCGCACGAGGCATAAATTTCGCAGCCAGAAAGGTCAAACGTGCCAAGTTTCTTGCAAGCCATACGGATGGCATTCACCTCGGCGTGTGCAGTAGGGTCGTTGTCGAGAGTAACAGAATTGGAAGCAACAGCCACAACCTCGCCATCCTTCACAACTACCGCACCAAATGGTCCTCCACCATTGTCAACACTTTCGAGCGACTTTTCTATCGCAAGCCGCATAAATTTTTCATTATTCTCCATTTTGTTTTTCAAGTTTAGCAGTTGTAGCCCATCTCAACAAGGCATAAAAGAAAGACACAAACACCGCACCAGTAGATGTTTCAAGCGTATCGTCGGAAAACATCGATACCGTTGCGATGACAAAGAACACCATAAAATAATAGGTGCTTCCATTCGAGTTCCACTTTGAAAATGCAGGATAGAACCAAGCGAACAAGCATATCAGGAAGCCAAATATTCCGAAAGCGACAAGAAATGTCAAGAACTGATTATGCGCACGATTCCTCCATTCCGGATTAAGACTGCTGTTCTCCTCCTCGTAAATGGCCAGATATTCATCGTTCACATCGCCAATGCCAGTCCCTGTAAGAAAATTACGTTTTGCCAGCTTGAACCCATACTTCATGTACTCAATGCGCTGCGTAAACGAATGTCCGTTAGATTCACCAGTCTTTGAATAGACATCCAGTTCCCACATTATCACATACATACGGTTCAAAATACCACCATGCCGAGCAAAGCGGTAATTGGTTTCGCCATTCTCTATATTAGCAATGTCGTCATCCGACAAGTGCAAAAGCCCTTCGGCATCCTTTGGCAGTCCGCGCGACGTCATATACCTTATAAGCGTTGCATATATATGCTGACCTCTATTGTCGAGACTATCGAGAGGAATAGAACTCAGTTGCGGCCAACAGCATTCAAGCTCCTTCCTGCATATATTCATGTTAACGACATTGCCGTTCTCAATCATTCCATTGTCGACCACCTTATCGTAAGGATTTCCCAACGCAGTGGTTTCAAGCAGCCTATTTTCGGCAGTCGGCCTATAGAAATCGTGCACAACGTATGCAATGAAGCCACCAACCATAACGACAACAGCCAAAGCAGAAACTATGCTCAACACCCTGGTTCGCCTCTGCCTAGTTCTAACAGCAAGCGCAACAAGTACCACGACAAGCGTTACAAACAAGCATACAAAGCCTGTCAACGCCTGCAGAACTACCATAAAGAACAAAAGGAAGGCCGCCACAAGCACAGCTATCAGAACCTTCCATCCGGTAAAGAATATTTTACTAGCAATAAAGTAACCAAGCACAAAAATCGAAAGGCATATCATCAGCGACAGCCTGATGTGACTAACAAACAGTGACAATGAGCGATAGTTTGTCCCATCGTCAAAAAACTTCGCACAGAAGCCCGCCACCGAAGCCACAAACACACCCGACACAAAAACGAGCAGGATGGTATTCAGCCTTTTCATCGAGAGAGCCTCAGACGTGCCGATGGCTATTGGCAACGCCAGAAGCGGCAACTTTATTCTCAAGTCGCTGAGTGCATAATCGAAGTTGGAAGTATTTACAAGCCATAGCAGATGCGTAAGAAATATAACACAGAACACCAGAATGCCCTTGTTCTCCTTTATGCGCTCCCATTTTGCAGCATACCCACACTCTACAAACCAGTTTGCAACAATAAGCAGTATAGCTGCATTGGTAACAAACATCGACAGCGGCATACAGAAAGCTATCAGCAGCAAGCCGACAAAATATATCGTGCTATGGATGCGCTTTCGCATTTTCTACAGTTTAGCAGCAGTCCTCGATTTTTTCTTTGCGTGACCGAATGTCAGGTTGCAACCCATGTGCAGGTTTAAAGTCTTTGCCTTCTGCGGGAAAACAAATGCCAGCACATTGTCGGTTACCATATACCATGTAATGAAACCAAGTCGTGCCGAGAAACCGAATCCAAGGTTTGCGACTGTGTTGTCTATAAGCGACCAGCTTGCATGCAACGAGAGCCAGTGATTTATGTTGGAATTGGCAGAAAGCGTAACTGCCTGAATGTACGACTTCCTATAAAATTCGCCACGGTACAAAAGTCCCAAACTGAATTTCTCGTGGAACTTGTACGAAAAATCGACATACACATTCGACGGCAACCAGCCAATATACTTCTTATCCTTAATGTTCATGTCGAACAATTCGACCACAGTATCAAGTATATACTGACCGATGCTATCCTTTTGCGGCATGTTCACCAACGAATACTGAAGCTTTCCGTTCTCATCCTTTGATAGACCTATTTCCAGACCTTCGATAGTGGTTTCGCCATTGGCAGAAGCCACCTGAGCATCTTGCATCCAGTTGATAAAGCCAATGTCGGTTGCCGAAACCGATACCGACATATTATCGGTGATATTGTAAGTCAAGCCAAGGTCAACGGCAACACCAGGATTCCCGAAAGTAGATAGCATCTTCAGGAAAGACTTGCTAGAAAAGTCTTTGTTTATGCCTGTATCGGTAATTTCAACGAAAGGCATCGACTTGCGAAGCTGGAAATCGGCATCGGCAGTAATGAAGAAGGTTTCGGGGTCGGTGGTTACGCTCAACCTGCTAACCTTTGAACTGACATCAAACATACCGAACAGAAGTTTCAGCCTTGCACCTACAGAAAACTTTGATGCAAAGGTGGTTGCAAATCCCAGTCCGACTTCGTGGAAACCATTGGCCGAGAACGACAACTTTGAGAAGTCGTGCATCTTCCCCTCGTACATATAGGGGGCATTACCGTTTATGACAAAATCGAGCATATCGCGCGGAATAGTAGTTCCGAACATAAGCCTGTCGGCAATAGAAACCGAGAAGGTAGCATTCGACTTCGTCTTTAAAGAGAAGTTAAGGTAGTCCCATCTCAATTCGTTACGTATTGCAATCGTATTCTTTGCCTTTTTCATAAGCAAGGGCAAATCAATAACGAGGCTGTCCTTCATGTCGCCTGCGCCATAGTGCAAAATGTGATTATAGTTGAACGAATTGTTTCCATAGTTGAAATACATCGGAGGCGGAACCTGCCCGAATACAGGGACAATCAGACCGCCTATCTGTATCTTGTTATCAGGTATTGCGGAAACGTTTACAGTCTGCGACTGGAAGACGCGGTTCATGTAATAAAGCGTATTGGCCTGCTGCGACATAGCCGCAACTGAAATCATCATAACCAAGGCAAAAATTATTGTTCTTCTTGTTCTCATAACCTATCCTCCATTATTTTCCAGTTGCTACAACCTTCTTGTTCACACCAGAATTGATGTTTCCTTCCACGTCAAAATCAACCTCGAGACCAACATTGAACTTTATTCCATATTCGGGATATATCTTCATGGTCTTTGCCTCGTAGGCACCTTCCGTATTAGCGAAAATCCTTATCAGGATATGCTTGCAGTTTGACATCTTGTCAACCTGCTCCCTGGTGAGTTCAATCTTAGTCATGGTAGTTACACGCGATGCCACACGTCCGTTTGCATCGAGCGGAGCAGCAGTAAGGAAACCAGCATCCGTATCCTTTACAAGCGAATCCATCACGTTGTAATACTCGTCGGTAACATAGAACTGAATACGCGAATCTACCGGCAGACCATTGTCGGTATTTATCAGCACAGCCATCCTCTCGACATAATTGTTGCCGACAATCGAACTGACATCAACATCCACAGTATCATTGTAATAGAACTGACCAACACGACCCCACAACGGGAACTCAACACTCACCTTAGCCTTCAGCTTTGAATCTTCGCTAATGAAATTCCTTGCATGTGATGGATTTTCAGGATTTGTCTCGGCAACAGCACAGAAATGGAACCAAGTTGGCCTATTCGGTACAATATCGTCAAGATTTGAATTAGTCCTGTCTATAAATATTGAATCCTCGGCATAAACGCCCGTAGTTGACGAATGTGCCACATCATAAGGATTGGCAGCAGACATCGGGAAATCCGGATTTTGAGTTGCTACGTCATAAACGACATCCAACTTCTTCATATAGGTATCGAACTGCTGGAAATAGAACCTTGACGGCACACCGTATGAATTCCAGTAATGAACCTTTATCTTCGGGTCGTTGAAATAGAAATCGTCGATATGATATTTCTGCTTTTCCCTGAACAACTTCACTTCAATAGTATCGCTCTGCAAAAGCAAACTGTTCTTTCCGAAATAGCCATGTATCGACTTGTACCTGAAATTACCTATCCTGACATTCACCGACAGTGAGCCGCTTGCAGGTGGAAGGGCGCCGCCGTATGCCAGAGAAACATTGAACTTGATAGGAATCTCGTTGAAATGCTTGCTTGTAGTTGTAAAA
Organism: Bacteroidales bacterium; assembly: GCA_017620015.1. Classification (GTDB taxonomy): domain Bacteria; phylum Bacteroidota; class Bacteroidia; order Bacteroidales; family ML635J-15; genus Bact-19. Next base: position 151,171 of record JAFZRE010000015.1, read on the forward strand.
TCGATATTATAGCCTTCTATCGTAACACTTCTGGAAGCAGTTGTATTTTGTGCATTCAAAGTAAACGAATCCCTCAAAGGCTGGCCGTTCTTCGTTATCGAAGGAAATTCCACCGACACACTCAGGTTCTGACCAAAAGTTGAGCTCAACTCGTACTCGAATAGACCGGACTTCAATACCAGCGAATCGATTTCAGCCTCATCGGTTGTCACACCCTCGTTCTTCAACTCAAATGAAATTGTCTCCTCGCCATTATACGACAATGAATTGTCTCGCGTACCACGCGAAGCAAAGTCGGCTATGGAAATAGACTTTGAATACGACACTTCTCCAAGGTTAAGAAGATCCTGGACCATCTTTGTCTCAACCTCGGCATTATAGAACAACGACAAAAAGCCGCCGTCGTTTTCGCGCAATTCAACAGTATCATTCAACAAGCCCATCACCTCGAGCAACGACAAGTCGCTATACACCAAAGGAATTGCATAACTGCCATCATATACTACCTCGCCACTGAGCCTGTCCATGTCGAAATTGTCCTTCGTACATGACGACAATATGCATGTGGTCGCAATGATTGCCAAAACCAATAATCTTATAACTTTTCTCATAACGAATTTATTTTGTTATCCTATAATTTACAATACGACCCTTGCCAGTTCCTGTAACAAGGGAATAATTACCACCATCCGACTCGCAGATGCTGAACTGCACCTCTCCGTTAAGCGGGAAATCCTCGTGGAGTGTCCCGTTGGTATTGAAGAGATACAATTTTCCGTCGGCGGAAACAAGGCCGATTCGTGTCTGTCCGCCGAACCTATAGAACGAGGGAGCCGATACTTCGGTGTCGAAACCGTAGTCGAACAGCAGCTTGCCATTGTTTCCATACACAGAAAGCCGTGCCGAATCGACAAATATGTAGTCGCCCTTACCATCCATATCAATGTCCTTCATTGCAAAGTAATGTTTGTCGGAGAAGCGACCGAAACTAATCGAATCCTGCCTCTTGTCCTTGAAGAAACGTCTAACGGTTCCGTTCTCGTCGGTAGTGACAAACTTTGGTGTTCCACTTACATCACAGTATATAGCATTGTCGGAGAACTTGAAGTCGGTAAGGAACTCCATCTTCACGCTTCCGTTTCGCGCCAGGAAATACGCCCTGTACAAATCGTGGAAAACAATAAAGTCCTCCGACGAAATTACATAATGGAATATTTCGGAATTGACAAGGTTTTCCGTTCCATTGAAATCCCAGCCCTTGAGCAGACTGCCCGAAATATCATAGACATAAACCTTATTGTCGTTGCATGCGGCAAAAATCCTATAGTTGTGATTGTTCTCGTAGTCGAAGACCGAAATCGGCTCAGCCAACTCGGCACGAAGCACAAGCGGATACCTATCGACAAAATTGCCAAGCCTGTCAACAAGATAAATCTTGTCGGCAGTAGAGAACAAATACTGCAACTTGCCATTCTTATAGGCATCGACCTGGTAAATCTGGCTCTTAATCGGAGAGTCAATCAGCACATGCCACATTTCCTTTCCCGACGCATCGAGCAGATAGAGCACGTTGTTCTTGTCCTGAACAAGAATTTCATTTGCACCGGTATCGTGATTCTTTACAATGCATGGTTTCATAGCCGCAGCAGCACCTATATTGCTTTCCCATATAATTTCGGACTCTGCAATGTGCTTGCCGTCGGGCTCACCAAACGACAAGTTGCAGAATACCAGTCCGTCCATGCTCTTGAACTGCACTCCGCAGACGCCGTTGCCACCTATGGCAGCACGTTTCGCATCAATGTCGGAAGAATACTGCCTTGACAATACGCGCTTCAGCATTTCTGTACCGCATGGGAAATTATAATAAAGGAACAAGGTCGAACTTGTCGAGAACTTGTCAAGGAATTCCCTATGCGAAATGCTGGCCTTCATGGTATTGTTAAGCGAAACTTCGCGAGCCAAAGCCCGTATGTCGTCCATTGAATTTGCAAATACCATAAAGTTGCCAATGCAGAACACATAGTTTCCACGACAGTTGGCAAACATATCGCCAAACAAGGCTGCGGGAGTATCATCGTATGGCAGCGAAAATACAGTGATCGCGCCATCGTCAAGGCTGCGGATATTTTCGGAAGAAACCATATCCCTCAGTGCCAGTTCTGCCGCTGACTGCGAATGTAGTCCACATGCAACATACACGCCTTTTTCGGCATTTGCATCGTTATCGCACACAATGTACGCGAACTCGCGCTTTACTATCGAGTAGAACTTAGACTTTGCATCAAAGCCGAAAGCCTTGTTCATATCGGCAACCTTCTTGTTGCGTTCCGCCAGCATTCCAGTTGACTCCATGTATTCCGACAACGCAGCATCGTAACCCTGAGCATCTGCAAACGACACAAGCATATATGCCGACGACCTTTCGGGAATTACCGAAAAGGCATTGAACTCGATTGCAGGCTGTGATTTCACAAAAGCAACAAAACTTGACGAATCCGATTCGGGATATTCAAAGCCGTTGAACGAAACAGGATTTCCGTTAAGCATATCCAAAGTAAGCCAGCCGTCAATCGACCTGAAGTTGCGAACAAAGGCATTGTCGTCGAACAGTTCGCTAGAGAAAATATCGGAAAACCACCTTGCATTGACAAGCACATTTGCAAATTCGTTCTTGCCCGATGCCGAAAATGCCTTTGTGAAACAAGCATCGTCTTTCAGCCGCTTGCCATTTCCCAAGCAGCACTGCAAAGCATCCTCAATATAGCGTGCAGATGAAGAAAACAGAGCCAATCCATTTACAAAGCCTGCATAAACTGCCGAACTTGAATTGGCGAGCCTACATTTCAGAATTTCTATCTCGTTAAAAATGCGCGATTCCAAACCCTTATGCTTCAACGTATCGACCAAACCGGCGATTGAACTAGCATCAAGCATATCAGTCTTGCATACATACAGCTGGCACAATCCGCTGTTGCCGTCCTTCCTCACAGCCACCACTGCCTCCTGCAAAAGATGACCGTCGAACATTTGAGTGCCACGAAGGCTGTCCATTACCCTGCATATAGGCATCCCAAGTTCCGACTTTTGCGAATACAACATCGCAACCAAGGCGTTGTCGTTCGACAAAAGCGACGATACGGAATCGATGTCGGAAGTCCTTATTGTCAACGATGAATTGTCGGGAATCGCATCAAAGATGTCGGACACGGCCGATTTTTCATTGCTGCACGACACCATTAGTGCCAACACAACTCCCAATAACACAAGGGATAAGGCTAATATTTTGTACTTCATCAGTATTCGCATTTATTCAATCTTCAAAGGTAATATTTTTTCGCCAATCCGACAACACATTTTTTGAAAACATCTAAACAAAATCTTCTAACAATAATAATTATTCCGCTCATGCCGCGATGGCATTTACTTTGTTATTCGCCCCTACAATTTATTTTCAGCGGTGCTCATGATTGTCTTCGACAATTGTCACCAAACAAAGTAAACAAAAAAAAGTGTGCCCGCTGAGTCTGCTTCGCTAAAAATCAGCGACACTCCACTAAAAGTCAGAAACTTGTCTGCGTTTCACTTCGACTTCAAACAGACTGACTTTTTACGTTCCGTTTCTCCGATTTTCTTAACGCTCACCAGCCAAGGCGGCAATCAAGGTATACTCCGCTATGCTTCGTATTTGTTTAAAAAGGTCGCCGAAATCCGTCTTCGCAGGGATTCGTGACCGCCAAAGGCTTATAAACTGCAATCTACAAAATAATGAATAACCTATTGTTGATACTTTGTTGATAGACAACGTTCACGTTTGATTTTTTCTCCCGACTTTTGTAGAATTGTATTTACAGATGAAACAGATAATTCTAATTATATCGGCAATAACCATTTCGTTGACAGCGATTTCGCAGTCCGACACTAGCCTTATCGGACGAATCAACAAGTCGATGTCGCGAAAATACGATTCGGTAAACGTGTGGTGGCGTTCGCCAGCCTCCGTCCCTGACAGCATCAGGCAACTGAAAGCACCGAACTACCCTGAAATCGTTTATGAAAAACGCATCGCAAACCTCGACGAACTCACAAGCATCAAGTTGGAATACAACGATGTGGTTCTGAAATACATAAAGGCCTACGGACTTAGCAACCGTCCAAAAATGCAGAAGGTTATCGGACTGTCGGCATACTACTTCCCAATCTTCGAAGAATATTTTGCAAAATATGGTTTACCTCTGGAATTGAAATACTTGGCTGCCGTGGAATCGTCGCTCGACCCCAATGCGATTTCAAAATCGGGAGCCGTAGGGCTGTGGCAATTCCTGAAACCTACCGCCGATGTCATGGGCTTGAAAGTCACAACTTACATCGACGAACGCCGCGATGTGCGCAAATCGACCGACGCCGCCTGCCGCTACCTGCGCTATCTCTACGAGACCTTTGGCGACTGGCAACTTGCACTTGTGGCTTACAACGGCGGACAAGGCACGGTCAAAAACGCAATCGAACGCAGCGGAGGAAAAACAAACCACTGGGATTTGCTGCCGTTTTTCACCGAACAGATGAAAAACTATGTCGGTGCATTCATTGCAATGGAATACCTGATGCAGTATCACGCCGAACACAACCTTTTCCCCAACAAGGACTACATCGAATACATGAAAACCGACACATTGCAGGTAAAAGGTCCTATTCACCTGAAAAATGTTGCGCAATCTACTGGCATCGAATACGAAACGCTAAAAGCACTTAACCCGCAATATCTGCTTTCCTACATTCCAAACGATGGTGAATACCACACACTCACAATGCCGTTTGACAAAACTACCGTCTTCCTGTCAAAGATGACCGAGGTGCAGAATGTTCCACAGCAGGTGAACGATTCGATAATTGCCACCGAGGAACTTCCGTCAACCATAAAGCGCGACAAGCTGGTAATACACAAGGTGGTTGCCGGCGACAATCTGTTCCGCATTTCAATGAAATACAGTTGCTCGATTAACGAGATAAAAAAATGGAACGGCATGGCGGAAGACCATGTGATTCATGTCGGCGACGAAATAAAGATTTATCTTGAACAATAGACCCTATGCAAAAGAGCGCAAACATATTGTGTAATTAAAAGGAAATGCCTATGGCGAGATGTTTACACTTTCCACTACTCATAAATCTGGCTCTTTGGATAAAGGGTGGTCTCCAGACAAGGAGACTGCTCCGCGAGGCTCGTCGTCCGCGTCTGGCATCGGAGCACACCTTGCGCGACATATTGTCGATAAGCAAGGACACGGTTTTCGGCAAGGAACACCATTTCGACGAAATATTGGCAGCCTCCACCGATTCGGAACTGTTTGCGATGTACCAGCATCTGGTTCCTGTAAACGATTACGAAGCGCTTCGTCCGTATGTGGAACGGCACAAAAACGGTGAGACAGGGATTTTATTTCCCGGCCGCCCCGAAATGTACGCCACAACCTCTGGCACAACCTCCGCACCCAAGTGGGTACCGATGACACGCAAGTATCTGCGCGATGTATATGGAAAAATGTCGAATGTGTGGGTGTGGAACTTTATCAAGCACCGCAAGATGGCATTGTCTGGCAAGGTGTTCGCAATTGTAGGCAAAGAATGTGAGGGCTATGCTCCCGACGGGACTTTGTATGGTTCGGTAAGCGGCGTTCTGGTGCGCGATTTGCCACCCATAATCAAGAAACGCTATACCGCCCCAGCCAGTGTAATGTCGATTGAAGATTATGCAGCACGCAACTACACGCTCATGCGCCTTGCCATACAACACTGGGATGTAACATTATGGTCAACGGCAAATCCATCTACCATACTGGAATTGCAACGCGCTGTGGACGAAAACCTCGAACTGATGATTGAGGACATTGAAAAAGGTACGCTATCCGATAAGTTTGCAATTGACAACAGCATCCGCCAAGAGTTGAAGGCGTACATGCGTCCCCGGCCAAAGCGAGCAAAGGAACTGCGTGAACTGCGTGACAAGAACGGAGGCCGCATATTGCCGCGCGACTATTGGAAAAAACTGCAAATACTAAGCACATGGAAGTGCGGAAACACAAAGGTCTATATGGACAAGTATCTCGATTACTTTGATTTTGAGCAGACTTGCTATCAGGAGTTGGGCTATATTGCCACCGAATGCCGCTTCGGCTTTGCCCTCGACCTGAGCAACGAGTCGGTATTGTTTCCGCATCTGCACTACTACGAGTTTGTTCCCGAGGAGGACATGGACAAGCCACGCAAGCGTTTCTTGCAAATTGACGAACTAGAACAAGGCAAGCGCTACTGCACCTACGTGACAACTTATTCGGGATTATTCCGATACAACATGAACGACCTTGTAGAAGTTGGCGGCATGTACGAGAAAACCCCGACTATTCACATGGTTGGCAAGGTCAACGGCATAGTGTCGCTTACTGGCGAAAAACTTTACGAACCGCAGTTTATCGAGGCTGTGCATCAGGCAGAAGAGGAAACCAAGATAAAAACGAAGTTCTTTGTCGGTTTTGCCGATGTGAACGAGTCCGACTATCATTTTTATTTTGAGTTTGCCGACGAGGAGACTACGCAGGAAACTGCAGACATGTTTGCTAATGTTGTCGATGAAAAACTGCGTGCAATAAATATCGAATACGAATCGAAGCGAGCAAGTTTCCGCCTTAACGCACCGATTGCGCATAGGTTACAGAAAAATGCGTATGCGCGTTTTAAGTCAGCCTGCCTTGAAGACGGTATGCGCGACGGACAGTTCAAGTTTAATTTGCTCATGCAGGACGAGAAGCGCCGAGAGAAGTTCCAAGTATTGATATTGGGAGACAAACTGTCGAACATACGCCGCAACGCTATGGTTCGCCGTTCTGAGCGCGACGACCGCAGGAGCGAACGCACTAAGCGCCGCCAGTCGCGTAAGGAGAAGCGCAACAAAAAGAAGAACAAAAGCTGACAATCAACAAATTAACCTACAAAAGCATCGTTTTATCCAGCGGCGAACAGCATAAAACACCATTTCAGCGCTGAATAAAGAGCATTTTAAGCAAGAAACCAACAACAGAAAACATACCCGCAAAGAAATCAACACAAAATACTATTTTCCAACATATTACAACAACCAATATTCCCTCAGCGCAATTTTCATTTCAACAAAATGTTCCCTCAGCGCAAATTTCATTTCGGCAAAATGTTCCGTCAGCGCAATTTTTATAAAAACGAAACGACAATTATTTTCAAGGGAAATTCGTAAAGAAATAAAATGAAATGTTTGTGGTATATTGTAGGGTCAGGTTTCAAACATGCCCCTACAATTATATACCCACAAACAATTTCCCCATCTTGCAAAAAATCACTATGTTTGCGACACTAAAAAAAAATCAATGAAACGACTAATTTTTACAATAATACTGGCAATAATCGCTATTACAGCCTCCGCCCAAACCGATACACTTTCATCAAACTGGACTTTCCGCCAGGTGCGGACAAACATCTGGCACAAGGCAACCGTTCCGGGAGTTGTGCATACCGACCTAATTGACAACAACATAATAGATGACCCGTTTTTCCGCCTAAACGAGCGCGGGGTGCAGTGGGTTGATAAGGAAGACTGGGAATACAAGACCACTTTCGACATCAGCGACGAAATGTTTTCGCGCCAGAACATCGAACTGACATTCTACGGGCTTGACACCTACGCCGACATTTATCTCAACGACAGCCTTATCCTGCAAGCCGACAATATGTTCCGCACCTGGACGATGAATGTGAAGGGAATAGCCAAGGCAAAAGGCAACCAGTTGCGCGTTTACCTGCATTCGCCCATCAAGGTTGACATTCCCAAGTTCGACGCCTTGGATTTCCGCTATGTGTCCGACAACGACCAGTCGGCAAACGGTGGCATTTTCGATAAGCAGGTCGGCATTTTTGCACGAAAGGCTGGCTACCACTACGGCTGGGACTGGGGTCCGCGACTTGTAACAAGCGGAATCTGGCGGCCTATAGTTTTGAATGCTTGGGATGATTTGAAAATCAACAATGTAAGATATATTCAGGAAAACATAACCGCTAAAAATGCTTCGCTCAAGGTTGTTGCAGATGTGGAAGCCACAAAGGCTGGCGTAGCCACAATGACTGTTTCCGCCGACGGACTTTCGCAAAAATGGACTACAAAAGCACAACTAAAGGCAGGTGTAAACACAATCGAAATTCCTATTAGCATACGCAACCCTAAACTTTGGTGGTGCAACGGACTTGGCGAGCCGAACCTATATCATTTTACCACAAGCATTTCACTCAATGGCACAACCGATAGCAAAAGCGAAAACATTGGTCTGCGAGACATTAAGATTCTGCGCGAAAAGGACGAATTCGGAACATCATACACCGTACAAATCAATGGCGTAAAGGCGTTTATGAAAGGTGCGAACTACATACCGCAGCATAGTTTCCTTACAAATGTTACCGATTCGATGTACGAACGCACAATACTTGATGCCGTGAATGCCAATATGAATATGCTTCGCGTGTGGGGCGGCGGAATTTACGAAAACGACATTTTCTACGACCTTTGCGACAAGTACGGAATCCTTGTATGGCAGGACTTTATGTTTGCCTGCAGTTTTTATCCCACCGAGGGCGAAATGCTTGAAAGTGTGCGTCAGGAAGCCATTGACAATGTTGTGCGTCTGCGCAACCATCCGTGCATTGCGTTGTGGTGCGGCAACAACGAGTGTCAGGCGGCATGGTACGGCTGGGGCTACAAGGCTAGGTACGATGCAATGGGCAATGGAATTTCTGAACTTATTATGAAGCAATATGCAGACTGCTACCTTGTTACGCTTCCCGATGTGGTTGAGAAATATGACGATAGATTCTATGTGCCGTCGTCGCCATTCAACGGCAATCCGTACAGCAAGCCCGAAACTGGCGACACGCTTTGGAATCCCAATGGAGACGGGCACTACTGGGGCGTTTGGCAGACAGAGGGTAAAATCGCGACATTCAACGATGTAAGATGCCGCTTTTTCTCCGAATACGGCTTCCAGTCGTTCCCCGATATGCAGAGCGTAATGCAATTTGCACCCAACACCGAAGACCACGACATTCATTCCGAAGTGATGATGTCGCACCAGCGTGGCGGAAGCAACGCCAACAACCGCATTCTTTGGTACCTGGAAAGCGAATACCGAAAGCCTCATGACTTTGAGGAAACCTTGTATCTCAGCCAGTTGCTTCAGGGCGATGCCATAAGGACGGCCATCGAGGCGCATCGCCGCGACACGCCCTACTGCATGGGAACGCTTTTCTGGCAGCACAACGACTGCTGGCCTGTGGCTTCGTGGTCGAGCCGCGACTTTTACGGGCGATGGAAAGCTCAGCACTACTTTGCTAAAAAAGCCTACCGCAACATTTTGGTATCGCCAATCGAAAAGAACGGAAAACTAAACATTTACATCGTTTCCGACAGTCTCAGCGACTGCAATGGAAAACTTTCGGTAAGCGTGCTCGACTTCAACGGAGACACCATATTCAACGAAACCAAAAACATAACCGCCAAAGCAAATACCTCGCAAATATATTTCAGCAAACTAACAAAAGAAATGATTGTGCGCAAAAAGAGAAACGAAATATTCATTAGAGCGGAATTTGTTCCGCAACGCGATGGCTACACAGCAGAAAACAACTATTTCCTATGCACAATGAAAGAAATGAATTTCCCGCAAGCCGAAGTTGAAAGGAAATCCGAAAAGGCAGATGGCGGATACTATGTAACACTAAACAGCAAAAACTTTGTCCGTGGCGCCTACCTAAGCATAACAGGCGTTGACAATGCATTCTCCGACAACTATTTCGACATTCTACCCAACCAGCCAGTGAAAATATTTGTTAGGACTAACATTTCCCAATCAGAATTTGACAAGCAACTTCAGATTCGTGCTTTCAATGTATGGACACCAGTAAAGAAAACACTTCCAATAATAGAAAAGCAAATAAGAATAAAGGAAATTATCAAGTAAAAATCATTTTGCATAACGCAGAAAGAATAGCAAAAACACATCTCATATTAGAGAAAATATTTCCCGAAAAAATATTACCTTTGCAAACGAAGAAAAACAAGGCAAACAGGCTAAAAGTCTTGCAGAAGACCAGACAAACAATCGAATTGTACGACTGCAAGCCTGTTAGACTGTTAGCCCGTTAGACAATATAGTTATGCCCAAGATTAGAGTAACAAAAATATTCGAGTTCGACACTGCACACACACTCCACAATTACGACGGACTGTGCAGCAACATTCACGGACACACCTACAAACTTCACGTTACCGTCATCGGAGAACCAATAACAGACATTTCATCACCAAAATACGGAATGGTGGTTGACTTCGGCGTGCTGAAAAACAAAATCAAGGAGAACCTCATCGACAAGTTCGACCACAGCCTCATCGTAAGCCGCAGCGAGAACACAAGTTTCGCAGAAAGCAACAAGTCAATTTTCAAGCGCATACATATAGTTGATTTTCAGCCTACTGCCGAGAATATAGTTGCCCACTTCGCCGAACTTATCAAGCCTCTCCTACCCGACGGCATAGAACTTTTCAGCCTAAGGCTTTACGAAACATCAACATCTTTCGCAGAATGGTACGCAGAAGACAATGAATAATGGACAATTAACAATGGACAATCTGACAAGATGCACAAGCGTTAGCGCTAACGCTCTAACGGAAATAAAAGTCGCTACGCGAGAAATCTTACAAATTCAATACAAATTATGCAAATTTGTTAAATTTGAAAAGTATTTGTCAGATTTCTGTCCACAAGGACACTCTTAATAAATCATTCGGACGATGCATGCATAGTCCAGCAACCCAGAGACTCAGAAACTTAGAAACGGCACAGCCATTCAAACTTAGAAACAACTAGAAACGTGAAACGTAGAAACATATAAACAATTTTAAACAACTCAGAAACTTAGAAACGGGCGTTAGCCCATAGAAACATTCGCAATGCAAACCTTCAAATATCATATCAACGAAAACCGCGGTCTCCGCTTCATATACGAGAAAATGGAAATTTGCTCGGCAACTGGTCGCAAACAACTGCTGTCGCAGCGTTTCATCACAAGCGACTTCGAGCTGAAAATGGAACTCGACACCCTTGAAATTTTCGCAAACTTCGTCAGCGACCGCGAAAACGCCAAGAACATTGTCGCAATTCAACACCGCCTGTACTGCCAGAACGACATTCACCAGACCATACACAACCTGCGTTCGGCTCAGACACTCGACGACATAGAACTTTTCGAAGTGAAAAATTTCTGCATGGTTTCGCGCGACATCTGCAAATTGATAAAAGACACCCCAATTGACATACTGCCGTTCCACGACCTCAATCCTGTAGTAGAAATACTCGACCCCGAGCACAACGGAATTAATAGCTTCTATATCTACTCGGCATACGACGAGAAACTTGCCGCTCTGCGCAAGGAATACGACATCGCCAAGAACGCCAACCAGAACGAAAAGGCCGAACGCATACGCCTCGAGTGCATCGAAATCGAAGACCGCATCCGCGAACACCTGTCAGAAAAACTTCGCAACTATAGCGAAGCCATCCAAGCCAACTACGACCAGCTTGCCTATTTGGACATGTTATTGGCAAAGGCTCTGCTCGCCCGCGACTTCAAACTGTGCAAGCCGACTATTTCTGCAAACGAGACAACCATAAAAGGCGCATTCAATCCCGTTGTTGCCGAATCGCTAAAGGAACGTGGCTGCGAATTCCAGCCCATCGACCTGCACTTCGACGACACGCCCAACCTTATTACAGGCGCAAATATGTCGGGTAAAACTGTAGTCCTCAAGACCATGTCGCTCATACAGATGATGTTTCAGTTTGGGTTCTTCGTGCCAGCCGAGAGTGCCGAAATAGCTATGGTCGAAGAAATTATGACCAGCATTGGGGACGCACAGTCAGAAGTGAACGGGCTGTCGTCGTTTGCAATCGAGATGCTCAACATTGATAAGATACTCAAGGCGGTAAAGTCGGGACAAAAAATACTTGCCCTTGTCGATGAGCTTGCCCGCACCACCAACCCAAGCGAAGGCCGTGCATTGGTAAATGCATTCATAAAGATTCTTTCGCGACATGCAACACGCAGCCTTATCACCACCCACTACAACGGCATAACTGCGCAATGCAACCGTTTGAGGGTAAAGGGGTTGCAAGTGCCAGAAGGCACAAAGGTAACGCCCGAAAATATCAATAGGTATATGGATTATTCGCTCGTACGCACTACCGAAGAGGAAGTTCCGACCGAAGGTCTTACCATAGCCGAAATATTTGGCATCGACGAGGAATTCCTTAACGAGGCACGAAAAATGATTTTGTAAAGACGCAAAATTTTGCGTCTCAACATAAAAGCGGGGACTTGCTTAACGAAAATATAACAGTTCTTTAAACAAAAAGAAACATATATATCGATTGGAAAAAGTATCTTTGTTGCTGATAACTAAAACTACTTTTCCTATGAAAAATTTATTTACAACATCTGTATTATGCATAATGGCAATGTTGCTCTGCCTAAAGGCAACAGCGCAGTATGATGAGTTCAAAGACCCGTTTGAAGGAGAAATGGTACTTGTCGAAGGTGGGACATTCACAATGGGATGCACCGATGAGCAAGGCAAAAGCTGTAAAACCATAGAAAAACCAGCTCACGAAGTCACTGTAGGCAGTTTCTATATTGCCAAGTACGAAGTGACCATGGCGCAATGGGCATATGTAATGGAAAGAACAGACGCAACAATCCTATCGAAATGGGGCGATTATCCTGCTACTGGAATGACTTGGAAATATGCCAACGATTTCATAGACACGCTTCGTTACTACACTGGCAAGAAATACCGTCTGCCCACCGAAGCCGAATGGGAATTTGCAGCCCGTGGCGGAAACCTAAGCAGAGGCTACAAGTACGCAGGAAGCGATAAGGTCATTGAGGTCGCCCACTGTACCGCGCAACGCACCGAAAGAGTAGGTCAATACAAGCCAAACGAACTTGGCTTGTACGACATGAGCGGCAATGTATGGGAATGGTGTAGCGACTGGTACGACTACTATGATGAACATCCGCAGATTAATCCCCAAGGTCCCGATACTGGCGTGCTTCATGTTTTCCGTGGTGGCGGATGGGACGACGACACACCAAGCTACTGCCGTGTTTCGTGCAGATACGATGAACAACCAGCAAGCAGTGCCAACGACAGAGGTTTTAGAATTGTGTTGGAAGTTGAATAAGATTTGAAACTTATAAACAGCGTAGCCATTCAATTATGAAATAACAATGGCTACCCTACCGGTAGCTTAAACTTCATCGTTTCCATTGTGGCAAGATCAATCATAAACAAGGTATCTTTCAGAACCTTGCCTACGCCTGTAATCATCTTCACCACTTCGTTGACTTCCATCGAGGCAATCACCGACGGAAGAACGCCCATCACGCCACGGTTTACATTTCCGAGCGCAACAAGTTCCTTCTCGTTTGGATACAAGGTACGATAGTTAGCACATGGTGGCTGATAGTTGAACACTGCCAACTGGCCTTTTGTGTCGCCGATAGTTCCATAGACAAACGGCTTGCCTAGTGCCACGCAGGTATCGTTTATAAGGTAACGTGCCGTATAGTTGTCAGTGCAGTCGATTACAACATCATAATCTGCAACCACGGATTTTGCATTTTCGGCAGTCAGAAATGTATCGTAAGGTACAAGTTTCACTCCGCTGTTCAGACGATGTAGTGTCTTAATGGCAAGTTCGAGCTTCGACTGTCCAATTTCATCTTCGCGATACAGTACCTGACGCTGAAGGTTATGCAACGAAACCACATCCTTCTCCATCAAGCCTATTGTGCCAATGCCTGCGGCAGTAAGATAAAGCGAAGCAACGCTTCCCAAACCACCAACGCCAACAACCAAAACCTTGGCATTTCTCAGCTTTTCCTGACCTTCGGCACCAAATTCTGGAAGCACAATCTGCCGCTGGTATCTTTCGAGTTCGTAATCGGTAAGCATAAATTATGTAATAATCAAGTTATAAAATTGGTATAATAGAAATCACTGCAATCCCGACAAATCAACCTTGTAAGTAATGTTTATTGGTGTTTGGCGTTCATGAAAAAACTACAAAATTCTAACTGCTTGTATATCTTTCTATTGAGCATGTTTTGTCCGTTTTTCCAACGCAAAACTACTACTTTTTGTCCGTTTTTCCAACATAAAATTTGATAATTTTGTCCGTTTTTCCAACATTGTGCTTTGTGCATACGGACAAGTGAACAAATGTAATGGTATAGAAAAATTTAATTGGGGGTATCATTGTCTGCTAAATTGTGCGTTGTCACAATTTTTGTATGCTCTCGCGACAAAAATATGCGCCAACGCTCCAAAATATATACGTTTCTACTATATATATGTAACCTCTCCGAGGTTATTTATTATAAATGCATAGTGATTATGTAACATCATAACCACTATGCACATTTTCTACCTCAATGTTTTATCCCAGTCCTTGTAAATGACATCGTAGCCCTGGGCGCGAATCATCTTTTCCATTTCGGCAGCCGAACGACCATCGTTGATATGGAACTGCTCCAGTTCGCGGTCGGGATGGGCATAGCCGCCCGGGTCGGTGTGCGAACCTGCGCTTACCGATGTCACGCCGAGGGTGATGAAATGGTTGCGCATATTGCTTGTCTCACGCGTTGACATCGACATTTCAACATCGTTGTCGAAGATGCGGAATGCCCACAAGGTCTGTGCAAACTGCTTCTCGCTCATCACGAAATTGGGCTGGAAACCGCCGGCAGCAGGGCGCATACGCGGAAACGAAAGGCTGTACTTGGTGCGCCAATAGTTCTTCGTCATAAAACGCAGGTGAGATGCGAGGAAGAACATTTCGGTGCGCCACTCCTCAAGTCCGATAAGTGCGCCAAGACCAACGCGGTGAATTCCGGCCTGCGCAATCCTTTCGGGAGTGCCAAGACGCCACTTGTAGTTGCTCTTCATTCCCTTGGGATGGTAAATCTTGTAGCGGCCTTCGTTGTAGGTCTCCTGATATATGTAAACACTGTTGCAGCCAGCCTGCTCCATACGCTTGTACTCCTCGACCTTCATCGGGAAAACCTCAAGATTGATGGCGGCAAAATGGTCGCGGCAAAGCCTTATTGCGTGCTCAATGTAATCAACACCTGCAATGCTAGGGCATTCGCCAGTGAGCAGCAAAACATTGTCGTATCCCATTGACTTTATGACCTTTATTTCTTCCATTATTTCGTCGTCGGTGAGAGTTTTGCGGGCAATGTCGTTGTTGTGGTTGAAACCGCAGTAGATACAGTGGTTGCTGCATTCGTTCGACAGGTACATCGGGATGTACAGCAAAATCACCTTTCCGAAACGCTTCTGGGTAAGGTTTCGCGACATCAGCGCCATCTGCTCGAGGTATTTTTCGGCAGCGGGCGAAATCAACGCCTTGAAGTCCTCCAAAGTCAATGTTTCCTTGCCCAAGGCACGGCGCACATCGGCATCAGTCTTTGCATAAATGCTTTTTGTAACTTCCTCCCAGTTAAGGTCTTTTATCGTATCATAAAATTCCATTGTGCAAAATTTTTGTTGTGCAAAGATAAATCAATTTACGATTTACGATGTACGATTTTTTGATTGAAGATTTGAAAAATAAGTCGTAGATAAAATTTCTTGTGTTCAAAGCATAAACCTATTTTACATGATGCTTATTACTACATTAATTTTCTCAATTCATCCGGGTCTGGCAATATTCCTTGATATTCTTTGGGCAGTTCGGCAGATGTCCTATATCTGGCGACAATTCGTCCGCTACTGGTGGACGATTTTCAAAGAGGTCTCTCCAAGCCTCATAGAAAAGGCGCATACGCTTGATATTTGTCTCTGAAAAACCGCGCAAACCTGGCAGTTCCTGTTGCAAGAGCTGCGAAATAGTACCGATGGCATTTACTCCCCATTTTGCAGTACGGCTTTGCCTTGATATATATTCACCAACAGCATAATACAATGCCAGTACTTCCTTGTTGACCAAGCGCGCTGCTCTATATCGGCTTTCCAAGATTGCCAACTTAATGGCTTGCACAGCATTCTGATACTCTGGCATTATCACAACAGATTCCATATCATTCACAATTATAACAATTTCTTTATCAATCGCGAAGATATAATTCTTTTCGGAATTCCTAATGACATTTGTTAAGAATCTTAAATTTTCATAAGCTTTACCATTCACCAAAACCTATAAACTCAGAAACGGCGAAGCCAAACAAACATGAAAAAATCAATTTATGATTAGCTTCGTTGTGCTAAAGGTTGACGATGTACGATTTTTGATTGAAGATTATTTGAAAAATGAGGTGCACATAATTTTCAAGAAATGGAGGGGAAAATTTATTATACACTATGATAATACAAAACAGCAGCCGACTATTGCCGACTGTTGTAAATATTTTCGCATTACAAATGATGATATTCAAGCGTTTCGGATTACAAATCCGAAAGGGCAAATATAGAACAGACTACCGCAAATGCTTATAATTTTAATTGTGACAAAAAAAGATTTATTATTTAGCATAAAAGACATTTTTTGTATGTTTGCCGATTAACTTAATTACAACTACTATAATGATAAAGAAGTATATAAAAAAGGTCATGCAACAAAAGCCAATAGCGTTTGTAGCTATAGGATATGACAATGTGTATGATGATTTTACAAATGTAAACCCACTGAAAATATTAGAAGGAATTCCTACTATAGCGATACTAAAATATGTAGTAGAAGATTATTCTAGTATATTTTATGCACAGTCAAATGAATCTGCACAACGTAATCTTATATACAAATTTTGTACTTATTTGCCTATAAAAACACGACAACGCATATGGAAATTTATTCGCAATACAGAAGCGGATGGTCATCATGTTTTTTTGTATGAGGCGATAGGATGCCGAATGCTTTACCGCTTAGCATTGCAAACATATACACCCTTAAATGAAAATGATGACATCGAGTTGTGTGAAAATGAATATGAACCATTATTTAAAGCTATTCTTTATTGCAACAAACTGTGGACGGATCAACAACTACTTCAAAAACAATGTCCTTTGAGTGAAATCTTATTGAAAATAGATATTCCTATAGTAGAAAACAAACAATATAAAGACTATAGGACTCAATTATACAAAGCATATCGTTTCTTTTCTTTTTGTGAAAAAGATGTATTATTTAGAACATACCTACCGTATTTTATTCAAGACAAGAATGTAGAGAATTGGGGAGAATATATTATGCTTCTGTTCAATGGTTATTTTTACTCCATAAAAGACTGCATTATTCCACATGGTAATAATAGTGAGAATAAATTCCTATCCCAATTTTTGATTGATACTGATGATACAACACTTGCAACCCTTTGGGATATTGGCAATAAAGGTTTTGAATATTTTTATAATCATTTTTTATATATGATGCCTAATGGCGATTTCCTTTTATTAGATGCCAATTTGCTGATTGACAAACTTTATCAAGGGCTAAAGTTTGACCTTTTTCAAACAATTCAAAAGCATTGTTTGCTAAATAAAAAAGGCAAACACTATAAAGATATCTCAGAATTTAATTCCACGCTTGGGACAATTTTTTCCGAACGGCATCTTTTGTATGAACTTATTGATAAAATATATAATAAAAGTAACATTATAAAGTTTACTGGCGAAGAGTTAAAGGCAGCAGGGATAGAGGGAGAACCTGATTATTATCTGCGAATAGAAGATGATCTTTTCCTTATAGAGTATAAAGATTTGATTTTCCCAGATTCGTTGAGGTATTCAGACAACATTGATGATATAAAACAAGGTATTATTAATCGTTTGTGTCTTGATGACGGCATAAAACGAAAAGGTGGAGGACAATTGCTTTTCAACATTGACAGAATTTTGAATCATAACCTAATGGATAATATTGACATAAGATGGAAATCCGTAAAACGCATATTCCCACTAATAGTAACAACCGATAGAGCATTTTCTGCTATGGGCGTTAATTTTTGCGTAATTGAATCTTTCGATCAAATTATGAAAAGAAAATATTCTTTTAAACAACCCGTATTGATATTCAAACCTGTAATATTGAATATTGACAGCCTAATTATATTAAGTTATCGTTTAAATAAATCAATATTGCAATTGTCCGATGTACTTTATGACTACATTATGTTAAATTGGAAGAATATTTCTTCATTTGATAATTATGTGTATGACAAGTATAAAGAAAGCAAAACAGATTTGACTGGTTCAATTCATTTTTTGCTTGAAGACTTGGTGAAAAGAATTGCAAAATTAACAAATAGTATGTTCCAATAAATTAGAAGAAAAACAATAGTTTGTTTTTTCAACCACCATATTCCTTTCGTATATTGGAAAACATTTATTGAGTGCAAACAGGACGAACTGTTAGACCATAGTAATATACCGAACCTCTCAACTCGCAATAACTCGAATCGAATCCAAGAGACAGCGCATAGAACGACTTACTATTACCATGAGAACTCGACCAATATGAACCTTTAGAATTGGCAAAGTCAAGATTTGTGTAATAGTTACCAGCAGCAGGCAGGAAAATAGAATTTCCATTAGATCCAGTAAATAACCGTCCGTTTACACCATTCATAATTGTCCAAATATTAGTACAGTTATTTAACAACTCCTCTATTTCCGCTTCTGTCGGCATACGCCAGCCTACTCCCCAGTTGGTTGTAGCAACATCAAATCTGGACGTAAGCACTGTTTCATTTGTAGGATGCGTATAGTTTTCGGAAGTATAAGTACTCTTGGGTGTTGTTTCTCCCCATGCATAGTAATTACCGTAGGCATTCGGTGTGCTTGCCCCAACATTACAGGTTGCCCATTTAGTTCTAGAAGGCAAGCCAAGATCCACCCAGTCGTGTCCATTCAATGTGCCTGTTGTTGGAACTTCCGTTGTAAACTGCTTTACTTCTCCGTATGCAGTACCTATACTATTTGTTGCATACGCACACACATAATATGTTGTTCCACTAGCCAAACCTGTAATATTACTTGTAAAACTGCCAGATCCTGAACCATCTATTGTTTTACTATCGCTTATTGTAGGATTCGGAGAAGTGTTCCAGCATACACCTCTTGCTATTATATACACGCCGCCGTCCGATGACACATTTCCACCACAGACAGCTGTTCCTTGAGAAATATTAGTCACAGCATTTGTACTAACTACTGGCAACGACAAAGTTCTAAAAACTCTTTCTTCTCCGTATGAAGTGCCATCTCCATTAGTCGCGTATGCCCGCACATAATAAGTTGTACCTTCTGTCAGCCCTGTGATATTGCTTGTAAATAAACTGCCCGTATCAACACTATCAAATGTTTTATCGTCTTCTATAGTAGGATTATAATGTGTTGCCCAACATACACCTCGCGCTACTATGGCAGAACTGCCTGTAGATGTAACATTACCACCGCATACGGCAGATGTGCCCGATATTTCTGTTACTGGATATGTTGTAACAGTAGGTTTTGATGTAGTTAAAAAACTTTTTTCTTCTCCGTATGCCGTACCCATTTCGTTTGTCGCGTATGCTCGCACATAATAGGTTGTGCCATCGGTTAGTCCTGTAATATTGCTTGTGAAATTTCCCATACCAGTCCCGTCTGTTGTTTTTGCATCATTTGTTGTCGGATTCTGCGATGTACTCCAGCAAACGCCACGCTCCATTATCGGCAAACCGCCAGATGATGATATATTTCCGCCACAAACTGCAGTTGTCGGTCTTATCTCCAATACTTCATTAGTTGATATTTCCGCCAACGCAAACAAGGTTTTGCAATTTTTTTCAGAATCGCTATACCCTACACCTGCAGCATTACGCGCGTATGCTTTTATGCGATAATATGTTCCAGGATTCAAACTGTCAATTTTTACAGAAAACATTCCGTTCGACAATACAGCCGTCACAAGTCTTACATTCGTTTTATCATCATTTGGATAGACATAAAAACCACATTCTGTAACTTCAATATTTTTAGAATCCTCAATATACGATTCTGCATATACTGTCTTTGCTGTTTCCCCATACAATTTTACATCGCCAACTTCTGGCGGAAAGAACAATTCATTCTGCTTTTCGCACGAAGAAAATATTATAACGGAAAATAATATCCAAAACAATTTGCGCATAACTTGTTGCTTTTTAAAATTCTTATCTACAATAATTTACCATTATCTGTTGCCATCCTTTATTTGTATGCCTAATCCCACAGAGATTGTCCCATTGGTTCTTCTCCATTTTAGCGATGTTGTAATTTGCTCCGTTTCATTATAAAAATAGTCCGTACCATTTATCTTCCCTAATCCGCCTTCAACAAACATATACGTCTTTCCAGTTTTAACTCCAAGCCTAAGAATACCATCACACCCCATATTCAAACGACGGCTTTGAACGCTTTCTGGCAAGCCAGATTTAATCGTCCTTCCAACATTAAGGTTCACACCTGCTCCCAATATGAATTTACCAAACAGGAACAATGGTCCAAACGATATATTGTCCATAGTTCTGTACGATAAAAATAGTCCGTAGGCTCTATTCCTTCCCCACAAAAAATCCATTCCGACAGAACCATTAAGACTTTTAAATGCTTCATTGAATTGATAGCCTAACCCAAGATTCATACCGATAGAAACAGACGGTCTTCCCGACTGGGACAGATACACAGAAGCAAATGCACCATCATTAGTTCCAAGTTCTATTGACCCATTCCTGCCTTTGGGAGATTTATTTTTTGCTACATTTATAGTAATAGATGAAGACCATTTATACACTTCACACCAATTAGGAATAGATGATATATCCCAAGATTCTGAATTTGTTGAAACAGAAATAGTTTTCTGACCTTCGTTTTCGTCAAAACTTATGCTTTTTGGATTCGCTGTTATGTATGGGCGTTCTTTACCTGATTGCGAAACATCCACAGAAACAGATTCTCCATCGTTAGTTTCTAACAAAATTGTTCCTTTACGACTATTATAAGAATCATTTCTTCTTGCACTTATTGTTAATTTCGATGTTGAACCGCCAGACATCACACACCAATCGGGGTTGGATGATATTTTCCAAGATTCGGAATTTGTAGAAACAGAGACATCCTTTTGCCCTCCCATATCACCAAAAATTACACCTTTAGGATTTGTTGTTATATAAGGTCGTTCTTTGCCTGATTGTGAAACATATATAGAAATTGATTTTCCATCACTTGTTTCCAATTCAACTATTCCATTGCGAAATTCATACGATTCGTTTTTCGATACATTTATTGTTAAAAATGCAGAAGATTTATTTGTTGTACACCAATCAGGTTTAGATGACACTTCCCAAGATTCGGAATTTGTTGAAATAGAAATTTCCTTTTTACCACCATTTGAGTCGAAATCTATGCTTTTAGGAGTTGCTGTTATATAAGGTCGTTCTTTGCCCGACTGCGAAATATATACAGAAACAGACTTTCCGTCGTTCGTTTCCAATTCAATAGTTCCACTACGACTTTCATACGATTCATTTTTAGTAACATTTATTGTTACAGATGTCGCAGTCTTGCCCGTTGCCGTACACCAATTGGGTTTTGATGCAACTTTCCACGACTGCGCATTGGTTGTAATTGTCAAAGCCTTACTTTCCTGTTTTTCGGAAAAGAACAAGTTTGTAGGTGATGTACTTATGTATGACGGACGATTTTCAACACCATCCATCGGCATTTCCTTGTTGTAACATTCAATGTAAAATACAAAGTTTCTAACCGCCTTGACTTTATCTTGACGCTTTACATAATTTTCCATTTGAGAATTTGCTGGCAATACATTGGCGGTGTGCATAGTTTCTACCAAATTTTTCAAATACGAAGCCTTAACCGCATAATTTACATTCTGGGTCTGTACACTTTGAATTCCAGAACTGGCAATTCCTATTATATTGCCATTTTCATCAAAAACAGGACCTCCACTATTTCCATGATGTATAGGAGCAGAAATCTGATAAGTTGACACATCTCCATCATATCCGCTTAATGCACTTATTCTGCCGTCAGTATATTTAACTTCATCGCCCATTATGTTTGTCAATGGGAAACCTAACACCCAAATTTCTTCTGCAACTTCGGCAGTGTTTGTCCTTATTTTGTACGGAATCGTACCAAATCCAGGAAACCCATTGCCTGAAATCTTCAATATTGCCAAGTCGTTTATTTTATCCTTGGCAACGACTTCTGCGATATATTTCTTAGTGAAATTTCCTCGAATACCATAAACATAAATAGTTCGAGCATCCTCAGCAACGTGCCAATTAGTAACAAGATAACCATTATTTAAGGCGAAACCTGTTCCTGACCAAGACTTCACATCCCCATACGATGAAGTATTGAATGTTTGGGTAACAGCAGGACTTTGCCCCATTAAACTAAAAACGAAAACATTTAAAGCAAATATCAAAAACAGAAAATTTTTCATATATGACTGCCTCTATCATTTAAATAGGTTACTTGTCAGCCTTTATTTTTTTAGCTGTCCATTACTATAGAGTTTATTCTTGTAACCTAATTTATCTGCTAATTCTAATAATATTTTTGATTCTTTTTCAAGAACATTTAAGATATAATTTGGACCTGTAATAGAAATAACATCTTCGTTAAAATGAATTTCATTTGAATTTTGGGCTATTTTACGTAATACATCTATTTTCCTTGGCGTTCCTGAATTGTTATGGCAAATATTGTTTCTTAAAGCATTTACTTCATCATCAATAAAATCAATATCATTCATAGCCTCTTTTGATAATGTAATATTCTTACTTGAACAAATTGCTTTTATAATTTGTTTTGTTCGTGCTTCTTTCGCCAATAAATTTGTGACACTTTCATAATAGGCATAAACCATTAGTAACATTGACTGATAAAAGATGTTTTTCATATCTTCATCATCATCAAATGCCTTCATTTTTTCAAAAAAGATGGAGTTTTCAACTTCTTTATCATCACAAGCATCTTGAATCGCTTCTTCTTTAAATTGAATGAACAATTCTTTATTCAATTCTTCTAATAATTTTGGATACTGACATATCAATTTCTCCAAAATTTGTGCTTTCCTTTTTATCATACTTAATGTTGGATCTTGTACTGAAAAAGCCATATTTATATTTTCTCCACCCACCAGTGCCAAACAGGTAAATTCTACGCATAAAGAAGCGTGGCACTGATATACCATATCTTCGAATGGAGGTCGTGAGAATTACCCTGTAGCAAGATTTAGTCATAACAGCCCACGCATAGCGTGAACTACTATGCTCTCTTTGCTACGAAAATTTCTCACGTTTCCATTCGCAAGACGAGCATAACGCTTCGTTAATCAATATGTACGGCTTGGTTCATCACCAAACCAATTGCAAAAATAGGAAAAGGGAATGGAATGGCAAAATTTATTTTTGGGGGAGATATTAGCGACCACCTACATTACTGTTAAAATTTGAGATTTTTTCTCAAATTTAAGCATGGTATTTGTTTTATTTGTATCTTTGCATCCGTAAAACAATAAGGATTAAAGCGCAATCAATTATGTTACTGAATTTTACAGTTGAAAACTATAGGTCTTTCTTTGAGAAGAAAACTATTTCTTTGCTATCACAGAAATTAAGTGAGGAAGCAACGGAAAATGCTACTCAGGCGTTGTCTTACAATATCCTCAAGACTTTAGCAGTGTATGGCGCTAATTCGAGTGGCAAGTCCAATCTAATCAGCGCAATGCAAGCCATGAAACTATGTGTGCTTTCATCTGTAAGGCTCAATCCAAACGATATGCTACAATACGAACCTTTTTTACTTCTGAAAGGCAATAACAAACCTACTATGTTTGAGGTATCATTCTTGAAAGAAAATTGGTGCTATCGTTACGGCTTCTCATACACTCAAACAGAGATTGTTGACGAATGGCTGTTTCGCAGAACAACCAATCGCTCAAAAGAACAGGTTCTTTTTATTCGGAATAAAGAAGGGATTGCGTTTGATGATAAAAAATTTCCAGAAGGCATCGGCTTGGAGACTAAAACAAACAACAACCGCTTGTTCCTTTCTCTGTGCGCCCAACTTGGAGGAGAAATTTCAAATCAAGTGATTTCATGGTTCGAGATTGACTTTAATGTCGCTTCGGGGCTTAACAATCAAGAGTACCGAGAATTTTCAAAAATGCAATTTCACACAAAGAAAAATGCCAGCACAGAAGCGTTGAGATTTTTCAAAACTCTGCAATTAGGCTTCAATGGCATTTCAACGCACGAAGAAAAAATAAGAATTACCAATGACACGCCAAAAGAAATTATCACATTGCTTAGCAATGGAATTGCAATAAAACGCATTGAAATAGAATCTGTACATAATTTGTACGATAAAAAAGGTAATGCTTGCGGACAAATTAATTTCCCATTTGACGAAAAGGAGTCTTCCGGAACAAGGAAACTTTTTGATATGTCGGGACCAATTTTTGACACCCTAGAAAAAGGTTCTGTACTTGTTATTGATGAACTTGATGCCAAAATGCATCCCCTGATTTCCCAGCAAATCATACGATTGTTTAATAGCACGACAAGTAATCCTCATAATGCACAACTGATTTTTACCACACACGACACACATCTGCTATCTACAAAGATGCTTCGTCGCGACCAAATCTGGTTTACGGAAAAGAATGATGTGGAGCAAACCGACTTGTACTGCCTCACCGACATTGTATTGCCAGACGGAACCAAGCCACGCAACGATGCAAACTATGAAAAGAACTACATTGCAGGCAGGTATGGAGCAATTCCCTATATCGTTAACGAATAAAACCTGAATATATGCCAGCAAATAGGATAAAATTGGAGCCAGCACTTGTGCGCCGCTATGCAAAACAGGCACAGAAACGCAAATTACGGCAGATTGTTTGTAAAATTCTTGTTGTATGCGAAGGCACAAAAACGGAACCGAACTATTTTGAAGCGTTCCGTACTTTCAATCGGGGCACAACCATTTACGACATAGAAGTAAAAGGACTGGGCTGCAACACAATAAGTGTTGTTGATAAGGCTATAGAACTTAAAGACAAAGGGGAGTACGACCGTGTGTGGGCTGTTTTCGACAAGGACTCTTTTCCCGACAACAAGTTCAACAATGCAATCATCAAGGCAAAAGACAATGGTATATGCTGTGCTTGGAGCAACGAGGCATTTGAATTATGGTACTTGTATCATTTTGAAAATCGCACTACAGGGATGAGCCGGGCTGAATATCAAAAAGCAATTTCTAAAGCGGTAAACAAATCTCCAAAATACAAACAGAAAACTGCATATGAATATGCCAAGAACGACAAGAACAACTATCACATTATGACCACATACGGTTCTATGGACAATGCCATAAAATTTGCGGAGGCAAAGAGCCTAGAATACAGCGACCAGCGTTATGCCACCCATAACCCGTGTACAATGGTTTACAAATTGGTAAGGCAACTGGTAGGAAAAGATGATGAACTGAATGAAGAATTGAAGAATAAAATATAAAGTCATTGTAAAGGACCTTATGCCAACTATACTATAGTAGCATCCGTATATAGAATAGTGATTTAGTGTACAAAAGAAAAAAATCGTCAATCGTAAATTCCAAATCGCAAATAAGTTTTATTTTTGCAACGAAAACAAAAACGAGAATATGCTTGCAGCCGAGAACATAGCCGAAAAAATATTCCTCAACTATGGGCTTAACAGCCTAAATGCAGAGGTAAAGAAATGTCTTGCAATTAAACTGCTATGTGCTCCTGTAGAAACACAGCATTCCGATAATACAAGCAATCTTAACTGGCTATCCTGCCTCAGCGGAGCATGGGAAACCGACGGACTTTCTGCCGACGAGGAAGCAGAAATGATTAGAAATGCAAGATTCCATAACTCAACAAGGCAAATAGAAGAATTATGAATGATGTTTATTTGCTTGACACTAATATCTGCATATTCCTTCTAAAAAATAAGTATGGAATAAGGGAGCGAATACAAAAAGTCGGGCAGGAACATTGCTGTATATCTGTAATTACTCTTGCAGAACTGTATTATGGCGCGGCAAAAAGCGACAGGAAAGAGGAACGACTGAAAGATGTTGAACTTATTTCAAGAAATTTTATCGTGTTGCCAATAGACAATGTCATTGAGACCTACGGAATCAACAAGGCTCATCTCGAAAGCAAAGGAATGTCAATTGATGATTTTGATTTGCTTATTGGTTCAACTGCGACCAACTATAACCTCATTATGGTTACAGAAAATACAAGGCACTTTGAGCGAATTCCAAACATCAGATTGGAAAACTGGGTTGTCAGATAAATCTTACAACAGTATAGGTTGATTCAGTTATCACATAACGCCTCAAAAAAAAGTTGTGGGCAATTTCTCAAAGCATTAGATTTTTGAGAGAAAGCCCACACTTTTTCTAGTCCAATCTATTCCGTAATCTTACCTTTCGACGATACTTCTCTCGAAATTCGCATAGCGCAGAAATTAGGTCCGCACATAGTGCAGTATGGGGTGTGCTTTATCTTTTCAACGCCGTAGAACTCCCTTGCCTTGTCGGAGTCGAGCGAGAGGTTGAACTGGTCAATCCAGCGGAACTCGAAACGAGCCTTGCTGAGTGCGTCGTCCCTTTCGCTTGCCATCGGGTGATGCTTTGCAAGGTCGGCAGCGTGGGCTGCAATCTTGTAGGTGATAATGCCTTCGCGTACATCGTCCTTGTTGGGCAACGAAAGATGTTCCTTAGGTGTAACATAGCAAAGCATTGCAGTGCCGAGCCATCCGATAATTGCAGCGCCAATTGCAGATGTTATATGGTCGTAAGCCGGAGCAACATCGGTAGTTAACGGACCAAGAGTGTAGAACGGAGCATCGTGGCACCAGTCCTTCTGCAATTCCATATTTTCCTTGATTTTGTCCATCGGCACATGACCTGGACCTTCGATGAGCACCTGCACATTCTTTTCCCATGCACGCTGGCATAATTCGCCCATTACCTTGAGCTCGCCCAACTGAGCCTCGTCGTTGGCATCGTGGGTACAGCCTGGACGCATACCGTCACCAATGCTTACAGCCACATCGTAGTCGGCAAGAATGTCGCAAATCTCGTCCCAGTGGGTATAAAGGAAGTTTTCCTCGTTGTGGTCGCGCATCCACTTTGCCATAATGCTTCCGCCACGCGACACGCAGCCTGTGAGACGCCTGTCCAATGCTGGCAACAAATGCTTGAGCAAACCTGCGTGGATAGTAAAGTAGTCAACGCCCTGTTCGCACTGCTCGATAAGTGTGTCGCGGTACATTTCCCAAGTAAGTTCATTGGCCTTGCCGTTTACCTTTTCAAGTGCCTGATACATAGGAACAGTACCCATAGGAACCGGACAGTTGCGGATTATCCATTCGCGTGTCTGGTGGATGTGCTTGCCAGTTGACAAGTCCATCAAGGTATCGCCACCGAGACGAGCACTGTAAACGCTCTTTTCTACCTCCTCCTCAATTGACGAACCGAGAGCCGAATTGCCAATGTTGGTGTTAATCTTCACGAAGAACTTGCTTCCGATAATCATAGGTTCTGCCTCGGGATGGTTTGGATTTGAAGGAATTACGGCCCTGCCTGCAGCGACCTCATCGCGAACGAATTCTGGTGTGATGTAGCTGTCCTTGCTATCCTTGCCAAGGTTTTCCCTTATGGCGATGTATTCCATTTCGGGGGTTACGATTCCCTGACGTGCCAATGCCATCTGGGTGAAAGCCTTGCCTTTCTTTGCCTTCTTGGGCAGATAGGTAATCGGGAAGGCGATTTTCTTGAGTTCGTCGTCGGCAAGCTGGGCGTTGGTGTAACGCGAAGTGAAAGCCTCGAGCTGCTCGAAATTGTCATCATCCTTGTGCCAAGCCTCGCGAAGACGCGGAATACCTTTCCGTACATCGTGCTTGTAGTCTGGGTCGGTAAACACACCGCCTGTGTCGTACAAGTTTATGCTTCCGTTGGGGATTCTTTCGCCCTCGACCACGGTATCGGTCAGAAGCACCTGCTTCATTCCCACTTCCACGGGGAATCTTTTCCCTTTGACATATATTTTCTTTACTCTGTCGTCGCTATAACAATTTTCCTGTGCCATATAGTTATGTTTTTTAGTTTCTAATTCAAAAGTTTCAAAGTTTCTAATAGTTTCTAAGTTTCTGGTTGTTTCTGTGTTTATGGTTGAGACGCAAAATTTTGCGTCTTTACATTATTTACTATTATTTTTATTAATTACTTGCCATTTTCCGCCTTTGTCGGGACCAATGTGCCTAATATATCCGTGTTTCTGAAGGAACTGCAAGTCTCGCCTTATAGTTCGCTCACTAACATCAAAATAATTAGCCAGCGACACCGAATTTTCCATGACATTTTCTAGGACATTTTCTAGGACATTGATTTCTCCTGTTTTAGATAGTCTATTAATTATATTCTTTTGCCGTTCAGTGAGTTGAATATTGTTTTCTAGGACATTTTTCTGGCCATTTTCATCGACAATTTCATCTTCTGGAATCCAATTATACGGAACAATCATACGGATGTAATTATCGCCGAACTCAAAATTGTCGCGTCCGTATGTGCGCATAATACGATTCATTCCAGAGCCGAGAGCCTCAACCATTTCAACATCACGGAAAACACGCATAAGTTCACGATTTCTAGGTAAACTTACTCCGCTGAAAAAATCTTCCTTTGTCAGGCCTAATGGGATTCTCCCAATAGATGTAATTTCCATACGATCGGAAAAAAGTTCCACTTTTGAGGGCGCTCCATAGTAATAGTCATTATGTACAACAGCATTTATAACGGCTTCCCTAACAGCAATCTTGTCCCATTGTGGAGTGTCTATTCTTCGTTTGGGAGTTATTTTTGATGAAATCTTGTTCTCAACATCAAGTTTGTCAAGCACCTTCTGTGTTGCGGTAATAAGACAACAATAACCATATTCGTTGTTTGAAATAAGGTCGTAACGGTCTGTTCCAGCGTATTTTGCAAGTTTCATTGAATTGCCATTTTCATCGGCAAGCAAATATGCAATATAATTGTACTTTCCGTCATCAGTCTGCAAATCGAGCGAACGAATAAAATTGTCGTTGAGTTGAAATCCTTTTTCCATGTAATAGATTTTTAATTGCGCAAATGTCAAATCTTGTCTCGGAGAAACCACATTTTTTAACGAATTGTGGATTTTCTGAGCGTAAAGTTCTTCTATCTGAGCAGTTGTCATTGGTTCGGCAGCTGTTCCAACACGAATGAAGCATCCTCTTTCCGAAAGTCCATAACGAGTTTTGTAATAAGGCTTTTCGCTGCCGCTTGCTATAAAAATCTTTATAACAGGGACATTGTCAATGCGTTCGACCATAACATCAAACAAGCCCATAGGAGAAGGTGAAATACCTGTTCTGATACGGTCTTTTATCTTGAGCATATCACCGTCAATGTCTTTTACTCCGACAGGCTTACCGCTATCATCGATGCCGATGTATATGATTCCCCCCTCGCGATAGTTGAGAAATGCCACAACTTCGCGTTCCAGGTCAAGTTCGCGCGTGAGTTCCCGTTTTAGTTCTATGCGGTTGGTCTCTATCATTTGGTTTCTAGTTTAACTTCGTTGAGGGCTTCACCGTTCTGGTTTCACGTTTCTAGATTTGAGAATTTGAAAATTTGAGGATTTGAAAATTAGCTACGCTGAGCTAAAGGTTCAAAAATTCAACGATTTGAAGATTCAATTGTCAATTATCCATTGTCAATTATCCATTGTCAATTGTATTTTGTTCCTCGTCCAAAAATGCTGTCAGCGGTGATGTTGCAACAGCCATGTTGCTGACGCTGCCCAGGCCCGACAAGTAAGCCATACGACCTGCCTTTATGCTCAATGCAAATGCTTCTGCCATCTTAACGGGATCACCGGCAATGGCAATGGCGGTATTTATCAGGCAGGCATCGGCACCAAGTTCCATTGCGTATGCAGCATGCGACGGTGCACCAATTCCAGCATCAATTACAACAGGAATGTTGCTCTGCTCGATGATTATGCGAAGCATTTCCTCGTTCTTTATACCCTTGTTGGTTCCTATCGGCGAAGCCAAAGGCATTACGGTTGCAGCACCCATTTCTTCCAACTGCTTGCAAGCAACAGGGTCTGCCTGAACATACGGCAACACCTTGAAGCCAAGTTTTACCAATTCCTCGGTTGCCTTCAAGGTTTCGCGAGTATCGGGAAGCAAATACTTGGGGTCGGGATGTATTTCGAGCTTCAGCCATTCGGTACCAAGCGCAGCACGGTTCATCTTTGCAGCG
This sequence comes from Bacteroidales bacterium, assembly GCA_017620015.1. Taxonomy (GTDB): domain Bacteria; phylum Bacteroidota; class Bacteroidia; order Bacteroidales; family ML635J-15; genus Bact-19. Next base: position 181,682 of record JAFZRE010000015.1, read on the forward strand.
AAAACAGCTTCTTCAGCATTGCGCACACCCGATGTATTGGGCAACAAAACACACTCCTTCGGAATGAAATCGAGAATGTTTTCGCTACCGCTGTCCTGAGTGTTGAGCCTCTTCAGCGCGGTAGTAACCATTTGCGAGCCAGAAGCCAATATTGCCTGTCTCATCACTTCGTTTGAAGGGAACTTGCCCGTGCCGATAAACAGCCTCGACGAAAATTCTCTTCCTGCAATAACTAAATTGTCATTCATTGTATTTTACCTTTTAAAATGTTTTCAAAATTTGTTTTATCGTATCGTTTGGATCCTGCGATTCGAGTATTACTGACGAAATCGCAACTCCATATATCCCAGTTTGTTTCAATTTTTCCAAGTCATTAACGATTATTCCTCCGATGGCGTAAATTGGCATTTTCAAACCTCGCGACTGCAATTTCTGCATTATGTTGCAGTAACCTTCAAGTCCAAGTATTGCCGAAAGGTTTTTCTTAGTAGTCGTGAAGCGGAACGGTCCCATACCAACATAGTCGGCACCATCGGAAATTGCTGCGAAGACATCTTCGGCGGCATTGCAAGTCGCACCAAGAAGGAACTTATTGACAGTCAACTTCTTGGCTTCGGCAATAGGCATATCGTTTTTGCCTAGATGTACGCCATCAAACAGACCGCTATCGAGAAGATTTATCTTGTCGTCAACAGTGAGAAGCGCAGCATTCTTGTCGCACTCGGGACGCAAAATCTTCGCTATGGCAAGCACCTCGTCATCCGAAGCATCCTTCATCCTGAGCTGCACAAACCTGATTCCACCGTGCAAAGCCTCCTTGCAACCAGAAATGTAGTCAAAACGGGCATTCTGGTGCGAAATAAACATAGTGCGTGGCAGTTCCCACAAAGCAGACAGCATTGCAAACGACGAAAATCCGACTTCCTCAAGTTTGCCAATATTGTCAAAGGTTACACCCGAAAGCGCACAAACTTTTTCGTCGAGAATTTTCTCGTCAAACAGTCGCTTCAACTCCGCCAACGAGAATTTTGAGCAATAACCTTGCTTGCTTATCGAGTCGAAAATCGGAGAAAGGAAGCAATAGTCAACTTTGTCCTTGCATTGCAGAACCTCGTCAATGCTATGGCACGAGCGCGAAATTCGACCAGAGAAACTCACGGGAGGATTGGGATTTCTGCCGTTCAGGTGCACCCCACCGATATTCATTTCCACAGCAAGACGGTGATGGTCGTGCAACGACAATTGTTTCCGCACATCGGCATCAAAGTGCGAAAGGTAGTCGCGCATCTGCATTTCGGTGAAATCGGGCTTGCGTATATGGAAATATTCTACCTTTCCGCTACGAATCATCGCCGAAATCCGTTCATGCTCGCGGAACGCATTTTCCTGTGGTGTTATGCCAATCAGCCTCCGCATGTCGCCCTGATTATTGTTACATTGTCGCCCTCGTTCAAAAGCGTGGCACTCCACATATTCCTGTCAATCACATCGGTTCCGACTGCAGCTGCTACCGGTTCGTTTGGCTTTATGCCAATCGTTTCGCACAATTTCTCCAAAGTGCATCCCGATGTAACTTCCGTATTTTTTCCGTTAACTAAAACTATCATAGTAAATAATTTAAATGCTTTTTATTTTATAATTTCCCAATGTCCTGTCTTGTCAGACCCAACACGCCGTATAAGTTTCATTTCCTTGAGAATAGATAATTCTCGCTGAACAGTTCTTTCGGATATGTTCAATTTTGATACAATTTCTTTGGTCGAGACTCCTGAATTTACACCGCCATCTCTGCCATTTACCCCGTCATTTTTGCAATTTACACTGCCATTTTTGCCATAATTGGCAATGATTGAGATTATATCTAGCTGGCGTTTAGTGAGTTCTGATTCTTTTACACCGCCAAATGCGTTTTCAGGAATAGAAACATCATTATTGTCGGACAAAATTTCCCAATATCCATTTTTCGCAGACCCAACAAATCGTATTCGCTTCATTTCCTTCAAGATAGACAGTTCCCGATATATGGTTCTCTCCGATATATTCAACTTGGAAATAATCTCTTTTGTTGTAATCCCAGAATTTACACCGCCATCTCTGCCATTTATACCGCCATTTTTGCCAAAATTGGAAATGATTGAAATTATATCTAATTGGCGTTTAGTTGGTTCCAGATTGTTTACATTGCCAATTTCGACATTTGCATTGCCAAGCGTGTTTTCGTATGAAGTTTCATTTTTTACTATTTGTGAGTGGAATGGGATTGTTGTTCGTATATAGTTCGTTGTGAAAGAAAAAATGTCCTTTTTGTAAACTTTTTGTATTCTTTTCAATCCAGAACCTAGAGCTTCTACCAAATCCACATCGCGGAATACCCGCATTAATTCTTTGTTGCGGGGAGAACTTATGCCACAGAAAAATTCCTCTTGTGTCATATCAACAGGCAATCTACCTGCCGATGTTATTTCAATCCTGTCGGAAAATATTTCAAACTTGGGAGGCACTTCGTTGGTATAGTAATCGTTATGTACAATTGCGTTTATTACTATTTCACGCATTGCTCGTTCATCCCATAAAGGTGTGTCAATCCTGCGCTTGTATCTTATTTCGGAACTAACATTGTTTTCAACTCTTAGTTTGTCAAGAACTTGGTCAGTGGCTTTTAAAAGAGAACAGAATCCGAATTCATTGTTTGCAACAAGAATATCGCGGTCAACACCAGCATATTTTGCAACCTTAATCGACATGCTGTTTTCATCGGCAAGCAAATAGGCAACATAATTAGGTTCTCCAGCATCAGTTAGCAAATCGAGATTTTCCATAAAATGGTCATTCAGTTCAATCCCTTTGCTTTCGTAATATATATGCAACTGTCTAAAGGTTAATTTTTTGCGTGGAGAAGGAATATTCCGTAATGAATTGCGTACTCGATGTGTAAAAATGTCTTCTATTTGTGCTGTTGTCATTGGTTCTGCAGCAGTACCGACTCGCATAAAACAACCGCGTGGAGATAAACCGTAGGAAGTTTTGTAATATGGTTTTTCACTGCCACTTGCAACAAATATCTTAATTACAGGAACATTTTGTACTTGTTCAACTAGCACATCAAACAAGCCCATTGGCGAGGGGGATATACCATTACGAATGCGATCTTTAATTTTGAGCATATCTCCATCAATATCCTTAACACCAATAGCTTTGCCATTATCATCAATGCCAATATATATAATCCCACCTTCACGATAGTTTAGAAAAGAAACTACTTCTTTTTCAATATCAAGCTCACGTGTAAGTTCTCGCTTAAATTCTACCCGGTTGGTTTCTATCATTGTCATATTGTTTCCGTCAGTTTATCTATTTTGTTTCCTTTTCAATCCCCAGAAATGGTTCGTCGAACCGTGTCTGTGACCGACTTTTGCATCCTTTGCCGCCAGAATTGCGTTATATACATAATCCTTGGCTTGCGCTACAGCCTCCTCGAGCGGAAATCCCATAGCCAGATATGTTGCAATTGCCGACGAAAGCGTACAGCCTGTTCCGTGGGTGTTTTCCGAAATTATCTTCTTCGAAGTGAAATGCCTACAAGTACCGTCCTGCGACACAAGCACATCGGTCATCTCGTCGCCAAGCGAATGTCCGCCCTTGACAAGAACATTCTTGCAACGGCATTCGGTAACTATTTGCTTGCCACATTCTACCATATCGTCAAGGTTGGCGATTTTCCGACCCGAAATGGCTTCCGCTTCCGAAATGTTTGGTGTAAGCACGGTGCACAGTGGAAAAAGTTCCACTTTAAGCGACTGAAGGAAATCGGCCTTTGCAAGCATATCGCCGCTTGTAGCCACAAGCACAGGGTCGAGAACAAGGTGTCCGCGGTAGTTGTTTCTTGCCAGCGAATCCCTTATCGCAACGACGTTCTCCTTGGTATAGACCATACCTATCTTTATGGCATCCACTGGAATGTCCTCAAGCACAGCATCAATCTGCGCCGACAGCACCCTGGCATCCACAGCCTGAATAGCCCGCACACCGCAGGTATTTTGTGCCGTGACGGCGGTTATTGCACTGGCGGCATACTGACCGAGCGAGAAAATGGTCTTGATGTCGGCCTGGATTCCCGCTCCGCCAACCGAATCGCTACCTGCAATGGTAAGTATATACTTTAATCCATCCATAAATTTCAATTTACAAATCTGTGTGGTACAAAAAATAGAGCGGATTGAAATTCCCAAATCTGCATTACCAGACTGGTCAACGGGTTTAATCTCAGCCTACTATTTTCAGCACCCCAGCAATATGTTTGCGCCCGACAATGAAAAGTCAAGCGTTGCAAAGGTAATAATAATTTGGATTCGAGGGTTCGAAAATTTGAAAATTTGAAGATTTGGCTTCACCGAGCTGAAGGTCGAAGTTTTCAGAAGGTAGTGTACAGACATGATATGTCGCCATCGGTTCGCAACATGAACATAAGCAGCACCAATGCAAAGACAGCAATCACAGCCAACGCCTTACCTATTTTCCTTTTCCACGACATAACTCCTAATTTTTTGATATAACAGATAAGCTCCATAGTTGGAATGGTGCTGCCAATCGCTGAATGTTCCTGGAACAGACGAAATATCAGTGGCATCAATGTAAGATGCACCTTCTTCGTCAAGCAGACGAAGTATTTTCGTGCATACCGACTGCATGCTGGCAAGCTCGGCACTATTAACTTTCGAAAATGCAATGTGGTTGTACGGTCCAACGACAAAAACAATATCTACCTTACGCTCACGACACAAATGTATCATTGCCCGCAACTCGTCGTAGCGGTACGGTGATTCTGTGTTTACATTCAGCGAATATGAATTTATATCGAACGTGCCAGACACATTGTAAGTGTAATTGTATTCGGAACTATCGGGCAAGGCAGACGAAACAGACTTTAGCACATCGCTTTGCGGCTTCACAAAGTTTAACGTCTTTTTGAATTCCATCGAGTCAATGGCAAAGACAAGGTCCTGATAATATTTGCGTCGGATTTTATCGAAATAAAACGCCAGGAAGTCAGCAGACCTATCGGACATGGTTACATTACGGCGATTAGCACGTATCACCTCATCGACATACTTGTCGCCACCGACACCAGCCGACCACATAGCGGCATACGATGTATAGCGCATAAAATAGTCTTCGTTGCTGCTTGCCAGCTTGTTGCACCAATACGCAGGATTTACGTAATAGATGACCTTGAGATTTTCAACATTGTCGTTGCCACAAATAAGCGGGAAATATGTACAAGCCGTCCTGCCAGCCCCCGCTACCACCGAAAATCTCACATCCAAAGCCGTATCGGCATTCAGAAAGTCGAAGTAATTGCCTCCTGTCACGCTGCCGCTTTCCGATGTTCCCATTATAAGATACCCATTATTTGCCTTGATGCTTTGCAGAAACAAATCGGTATATAATGTGTTGTTGTCGCGCAACTCCTGATGACGGATAGTGTAAAGCTGCCTGTCGGTTGCCGAATAGCGGAAAGTCGGAATGCACAGCGACGCCAGCATCCATGCCGCCACCGCCACCAAGGCTACAACTCCTACAAATGCCATATTTTTCAACCGATACATCTTCATCAGAAAAGCAGATTAAACATTTCGACCAATTGTTCGACAGGATAATTGAAGAAAATCCAACCAACTGTCACAAAAACAAACGTTATTGCAACCCCTATAATTTTACCCAACGAACCATTACTTCTACCAGCATTCTTGTTCGTAGCAACCTTGTATATTGACAATCCAATTCCATGCCACAAGCCCCAGAAAACGAAATTCAAGGTGCTGCCGTGCCAAAGCCCGCATACGAAAAACGTTACCAAATACGCAATCACCGACACCAGCAGCCTGTACTTTACTATCGGAGTGCGATTAATCAGTGATATTACGGGCTTGAAAACATACATTTTCAAGAAAGTTGAGAACGTTATGTGCCACCTTTTCCAGAATTCAGCAATATTTGACGACAGATACGGCAGCCTAAAATTCTCGGGAGTACGGATTCCAAGCATGTAGGCGGTGCCGATTGCCACGTCGCAATAGCCCGAAAAATCGATGTAGATGTAAATGGAATACAGCAAGGCGGCCAGGCAAACTGCCGACCACGCACCCATATATGGCAACAAGGTGTTATAATCGACTGCATATTCCTTTATCAAAGGCACTATCAGCAGAAGCTTTACAGCACCAATGAAAATCCGTCCGACACCTGCAAGAAGCATCCTTAAATTGAACCTTACATGCGTTTTGTTGACCCAATAATGAAAATTGTTGAAAGTATCGATAGGTCCTGCGGGAAAAGTGGGGAAGAAAAACAGGTAATTCACATACGACAACACGTTTATACTGCGGATGTTCTGCCGATAACACTCCACAAGCCAGTGAATCATACGGAAGAAAATGTACGACAAGCCAAGTTTTTCGACCGAGAAGAAATGTTTCTGCATGAAAGCATCCCACCACTCGCCGAACCACGACTGCACAAGCGGATAGTTTCTAACGGAGAACACGGAAATCAGCAAAGTGAGTATTATTGCCAGCAACCACTTGAATTTACGTTTCCGCAGTACTATTCCGGCACCGTACACGATGAGTGATACTATAAATAATATGAAAACCGACCTAGGAGACACGATTTTGGTGAGAATGAGAGCGTTGCCAAGCAGAATAAGAATATTGTTCAGCCAATTTTTCTTGAATATGAACTTGCATGCCGAAAAAATCAGCACGAAAAGAAATATGTCAAAAAATAGCGTATAGTCGCCGAACAACATCTGATTTAGTTTTCTATATATTCCTCAATTTTCTCAATCATCAGTCGCGTAGGTTCAATCATCGGAGCGATTTCCTTTTCTTCTGCATTATACGCGCAGTTATAGTCCGACTTTTCTCGTAATCCCTGAAGACGCGAATAGTGTTTGCCTTCTTCAATAGAAAAAATTCCTGTTGTTACATAATGCATTCCGAATGCGCCCACCGCGCCACGATGAGTCGAAACATTGTAGCCGTCACGAATAAGCATTGCAGAAACAGCATGGAACAAAGAATAGTAAAGTCTATTGGCCACATTGTCCCAATAACCAGCCTTCGATAACAGCTCTATCTGAGCGAAGTTCTTATGCGCTTTTTCAATTTGCAAACGCACTGTCGTTCTTCGTTCTTCATCAGTTAAACTCATACCAATACGATTTTGTCTTGTTCAACATTTTTGTAGAATGGCAGAAATGAAATAGAATCCCATTCCTTTTTTGTGTACATCTGCGGACTGATAAGCTCACCTATATTCCATCCGAGCATGACAAAAGGGAAAGACACGTCATCGTAATCTTTATCTGAAAGCTCCGGTTTGTCAAGCAAAATAAGCAAGTCCCAATCGCTGTCAGCATTATAGTCGCCCCTTGCCCTTGAACCATACAAAATCAATGAACTATGTGGCGGTAAAGCTTTCATTGCCACTTGCTTTATATTTTCGATAACTTTTGACCTTTCCATCTAAATTATATTTCATTTGCAAACATACATAAAATTATGCTATACAAATATTCGCAAATGTAAAAATAAATTTTGAAATACATAGAAAACATTAAAAACGTTAACTTTGCACAATAAAATTTACGCACTATGGCAGACAATTATTTGGAAAACAGATACGAGGAAGTTTTCGGACAAGGAAGCGCAAAGTCGCACCAGAAACACATAAATTCAATCGATTCGCTCATTGCGAAGAACCGTAGCTATCGTGGCTACAAGAAGGACTACATTGTTCGCCCCGAAATGATGGAGCGCATTGTGGCTGTGAACACAAAAATTCCGTCGGGACGCAACCAGCAGGTGCTGAGATTCAAGATTGTAACCAAGGAAACTGGAGCAGAGAAAGTTCTGAAAAACATTCATCTCGGCGGTGCTTTACCAGAATTGCATTTGCCGTTCGCTGGTACTGAGCCAGAAGCTTTTGTTATCATCTGCTCAACCACCGCAGAAAACAAAATTGTTGACATCGACCTTGGCATTTCAATGCAGTCGATGCTGCTGAAAGCTGTGGAAATGGGGCTCAACGGCATCATCATCTGCGCCTTCAACAAAGAGGAAATCAAACGCGAATTTTCGTTGCCTTACGAACCGCTGGCAATCGTTGCAATCGGTAAGGGCGACGAAAAGATTGAAATGGTTTCAATTTCCGAATCCGACAGCCACGCCTACTACCGCAAGGACGGAATACATTATGTTCCAAAGGTTAAGTACGAAGACCTTGTAATCTAAGGCATTCACATGTCAGCCACCGAACAAGAATACATCCCGATAGAAAAGCATCCGCTCCAACCATTTCTACCAGATGGCGCTGAAATACTTATGCTCGGCAGTTTTCCGCCCAAGTGCGAACGATGGTCGATGGACTTCTACTACCCTAACATACAGAACGATATGTGGAGGATAATGGGACTAATCTTCTTCAACGACAAGGACTACTTTGTGGAAGCCAACGGAAAGAAGTTCAGGTTCTGCTACGACAAGGTTGTAAAGTTCTGCACCGAGAAGCACATCGCAATCTTCGATGCCGCCAGTTCGGTGCGACGGCTGATGGACAATGCTTCCGATGCCCATCTGGAAATCGTAGAGCCAACCGACATTCCAGCACTTATCCGCAAGATTCCGCAATGTCACACGATAGTTTCCACAGGTGGCAAGTCGGCAGAAACAATAGCCGCACAACTCGGTTGCAAAGTTCCAGAAGTCGGTGGATATGCCACTTTTAGCCTTGACGGAAAGGAATACAAATTCCATCGTATGCCGTCCTCATCACGGGCATTTCCGATGAAATTGGAAAAGAAAGCGGATGCGTATAGGAGAATTTTTGGATAAGATTTGTCACCAAAAACTTGAACCTAGAAACGCCCTACTTCGACCCTTCGATACTTCGACAACACTTCGATTTCACTCAGTGCGACGGTTCAGCAACCGAAGCTCAGGGTGCGAAAAACCTAGAAACGTGCGCAGCACATGAAACACAGAAACTTGAAACGGTGAAGCCATTGAACGGCGTACTTCGACTGAGCTCAGCACAAGTAGCCCTCAACGAAGTTAACCTTCAGCTCAGCGTAGCTAAACCTAGAAACGTGCGCAGCACATAGAAACGGCGTCAGCCATAGAAACTCAGAAACAAAAAAAACGGAATCAGATCCTGCCCTTCGACACTTCGACTACGCTCAGTGAGCGAAGCTCAGGGTGCGGTTCAGGATGACATTCCGTTTTTTTAGAAACCGCGAAGCGCTAAACGGGCGTAGCCCCTTAGTGTGCTTCCAGCCAGTTCTTTCCGAACCTTGCATCGACAATCAGCGGAACGCTCAACTTCACGCAGTTCTGCATTTCGTCAACAACAATCTGCTTTACGATTTCCATTTCCGAAACCGGCACATTGAAGTTCAATTCGTCGTGAACCTGCAAAATCATACGCGCCTTTAGGTTGTTTTCGTTGAAACGGCGGAAAATATTAATCATGGCAATCTTCACAATGTCGGCGGCAGAACCTTGTATTGGCGCGTTCACGGCATTGCGCTCGGCAAATCCGCGAACAATGGCGTTACGGCTGTTGATGTCGGGCAGGTAACGACGACGACCAAACATAGTCTCCACATATTCCTTCTCGCGTGCATCAGCAATACTGCGTTCTATGTATTCCTTAACGCCTCTAAAAGTCTCAAAATAACTGTCAATAAGAGCTTTGCCTTCCTTCGGTGAAATATTCAAGCGCTGCCCCAAGCCAAATGCCGAGATACCATATATAATACCGAAGTTGGCTGTCTTCGCCTTCGAACGCATTTCGCGGGTAACTTCGCTTTCATCGACCTTGAAGATTTTGGCAGCTGTAGCAGTATGAATATCAAGGCTATACTTATTGAATGCATCAAGCATGGCATGGTCCTGGCTAAGGTGCGCCATCACGCGAAGTTCAATTTGCGAATAGTCGGCAGAGAAAAATATATGCTCGTCATCTGAAGCGACAAAGGCACTACGAATGACCTTTCCACGCTCGTCGCGAATAGGAATGTTCTGCAAGTTGGGATTTGCGGAACTCAAGCGACCTGTGGCGGTTACTGCTTGATTGAAACTTGTGTGCAGCATTCCTGTCGCGGGATTTACGAGTGTCGGCAGAACATCAACGTATGTGCTAATCAACTTGTTGACCGAACGCCATTCCAAAATTTCGTTTACTATCGGGTGCTTGTCAATAAGCTTCATAAGTTCCTCCTCGCTCGTGCTGTACTGCTTGGTCTTGGTCATCTTTGGCTTCGGATCAACTTTGAGTTTCTCGAACAGAATCACACCCAACTGCTTCGGCGACGAAATATTAAACTTTTCTCCAGCATGCTCATAGATACTTTCCTCTATTCCAACAAGTTCCTTCTGCAATTCGGCAGAATATTCCTTCATTCTCGCCGAATCTATGCGCACACCAGTCCTTTCCATCGACATCAGCACCTTAATAAGCGGAATTTCAATATCGTAGAGAAGTTTTTCAATTCCCTGTTCCTTGATTTTCGGCAACAGAATATCCTTCAGCTGGAAAGTTATGTCGGCATCCTCGCATGAATAGTTGCTGACGATACGTGGCTCGACGCTACGCATCGTACGCTGGTTCTTGCCCTTTTCACCGATGAGTTCCTCGATTGGAATCATCCTGTACCCCAGATACTTGTTAGCAAGAAAATCAAGATTATGTTTTTCCTCCGGCTCAAGAATGTAATGGGCCAACATTGTATCGAAAAGCTTATTTTCGACTTCAACACCATAATTTTCAAGGATTTCCAAGTCGTATTTAAGGTTCTGTCCAACCATTGTCTTCGACTTGTCGGAGAAAATTGGTTCGAAAAACTTCAGAATCGACAAGACAGCATTTCTGTCGGCTGGACAAGCCACATAATACGCCTTGCCTTTTTCCAACGCGAAAGCCATCCCGACAAGTTCGGCTGTCAGAGCATCGGTGCCAGTGGTTTCGGTATCGAAGCAATATTCGTCAAGCGCGGCAAGTTTTTCGGCAAGCTGCTTTGCCTCGAAAGGCGTTTCCACAAGAGTATATGATACATTTTCGTTTGAAAAACTCTTTTCTGGAACCGTCTGCGTAACAATTTCCTGCACAGGCTGACTGAACAAGTCGAGTTGCAACTGTGGCTGAGCAACTTTCACAGTCTTATTTTCGGGAGCTGGCTCGGCAAAGGCTTTGCTTCCTATAATCCTTTGCTTCAGCGTGAAGAATTCCAAATCGTCGAAAACGCTTGCCAAGGCATCAAAATCGGGTGTTTCCAATTTCATTTCGTCGAGTGTAACATCAACAGGCACATCGGTCTTTATGGTTGCAAGCTTGTACGACATACGCAACTGCTCGATGTTGTTCTCAAACGACTCCTTCTGTTTGCCTTTCAACTGCGGAATGTTCTTGATAATATTTTCTATGTCACCATATTTTGCAATAAGGTTGGCAGCAGTTTTCTGACCGACTCCCGGCACACCCGGAATATTGTCAATGCTATCGCCCCACAACGCAAGTATGTCAATTACTTTTCTCGGATTATCGATGCCAAACTTCTCGTTTACCTCTTTTACGCCAAGCACTTCGGGCACATTTCCTGAATGAGGCGGCTTGTACATGAAGATATTTTCATCGACGAGCTGACCGTAGTCCTTGTCGGGTGTCATCATATACACCTGATTATCAGCATTTGCAAACTTTTTTGCAAGCGTACCAATGACATCGTCGGCCTCGTAGCCAGCAATCTGGATTATCGGAATGCGATAAGCCTCAAGAATCTGCTTGATATACGGTACTGCGACCTTTATGTCCTCGGGCGTAGCCTCACGGTTTGCCTTGTATTCGGGGAACATATCGTGGCGGAAATTCGGTCCCGACGGGTCGAATGCCACGGCAATGTGGGTGGGCTGCTCGCGTTTAAGCACATCTTCCAATGTATTCACAAAGCCGAATACAGCCGAAGTGTTTATTTTCTTGGAATTGATGCGAGGATTCTTAATAAAAGCGTAGTACGCCCTGAATATCAAAGCGTAGGCATCGAGAAAAAATATCTTGTTTGACATATTTATTAAATTATGTTGCAAAGGTAAGTCAAAAAAAAATACTATAAAAACAAAAAAACCGAATGACATTAGTTCACTCGGCAAAATATGAAAAACAAATTATCTACTTTCTAATCTTCAAATAGGTACCCCGGGCCGGGGTCGAACCGGCACGATCGCAATGATCACTGGATTTTAAGTCCAGCGCGTCTACCTATTCCGCCACCAGGGCACTGTTTTTCTACTTCAAAAGAGCGTAAAAAAAAAGAGCGAGAAACGAGACTCGAACTCGCGACCCCGACCTTGGCAAGGTCGTGCTCTACCAACTGAGCTATTCTCGCTAAAAGCGATGCAAAGGTAAGGCAATTTTATAATTACTTCCAAATATTTTTTCCATTTTTTAATCATTATTCCAATTCTATTGATTTACAATACATTACAAACACCTCAAAAGAACAAAACAAACCTTTATCGGCTTACTTTTTAACAAAATGCACTGGCAAATAACATCAAAAACATCAAATTGAAGTACAGCAACAATAAAAACAGCTTCACCGCATACCATCTTGCCATACAGCCAATACCTAAATTAATAATAAAGGTGTGTTATTGATGTCAAGCGCACAAATCCATAGCCTTGCATCCCGAATTGCACCACTCACAATCACTTACGAAAAATATCCACATTTGTTCAAAAAAGTTTTCTCAAAACATTTGCACCATAAAAATAAAAGCAGTACCTTTGGGAAAATTTTTAACAAAACAAACTTAATAATATTATGGCAAAAATCAGAGGAGCCGTTAAAGTTGACACCGAAAAGTGCAAGGGCTGCAGCGTTTGCTTGGGTGCTTGTCCTATGGGTGTCCTTGATTTGGCAAAAGAAGTGAATGGTAAGGGGTACAACTACTGCTACATGAAAGACCCCGAGAAGTGCATTGGCTGCGCAAGCTGTGCTATTGTATGTCCCGATGGAGTAATTTCTGTCTATAAGGTAAAGGTGGACTAATTAATCTCAAAAAAATTAGCTAAATGGAAAAGGAATTAAAGTTAATGAAAGGTAACGAAGCTATAGCAGAAGCTGCTATTCGTTACGGGGCAGACGCTTATTTCGGATATCCTATTACTCCGCAATCGGAAGTAATCGAATATTTCATGGAGCAGAACCCAATTGAGAGAACTGGTATGGTTGTATTGCAGGCAGAAAGTGAAGTTGCTGCAATCAATATGGTATATGGTGCCGCTGCTTGCGGTATGGCCGCTATGACATCTTCGTCAAGCCCGGGCTTCAGCTTGAAGCAGGAAGGTCTTTCATACATCGCTGGTGCAGAATTGCCCTGCTTGGTACTTAACGTAGTTAGAGGTGGACCAGGCCTTGGTACAATCCAGCCTTCACAGTCCGACTATTTCCAGTCAACCAAGGGCGGTGGACACGGTGACTACAGACTTATCGTTCTCGCACCTGCATCGGTTCAGGAAATGTACGACTTCGTACAGATAGGTTTCGACCTCGCTTTCAAGTACCGCAACCCTGTATTGATTCTTTCCGACGGTATCATCGGTCAGATGATGGAAAAGGTTGAAATTGGTCCTCAGAGAGTAAGAAGAACAATGGATGAAGTTATCAAGCAGTGCCCGTGGGCTACTACCGGCAAGACCGCTAACCGCGAACGCAACATCATAACTTCACTCGACCTTGTAGCTTCACGTCAGGAAGAATTCAACCGCAAGCTCGTAAAGAAGTACGACACTATCCGCGAAAAGGAAGTAAGATGCGAATGCATCAACTGCGACGATGCCGACTATGTATTCGTAGCATACGGAACATCATCACGTCTCTGCATGAAGGCAATGGATCTTCTGCGCAAGGAAGGATACAAGGTAGGTCTCGTTCGTCCTATCACTTTGTTCCCATACCCGTCGAAGATTATCGCTGGTCTCGCAGAGAGAGTAAAGGGATTCCTCACTATCGAAATGAGCACCGGACAGATGGTAGAAGACGTAATGCTCGCAGTAAACGGCAAGCGCCCAGTTAAGCACTATGGTCGTGTTGGCGGCGTTGTTCCGACTCCGGAAGAAATCGTTGACGCAATGAAGAATTTTATGAAAGGAGAATAAGTCATGGCAGAATTAACAATTAACGATATAATCAAAGAAGAAAACCTTGTTTACAAGAAAACAAAGGTAATGACCGATAACGTGATGCACTACTGCCCAGGTTGCGGACACGGAACTACCCACCGCCTTGTTGCTGAAGTTATCGAAGAATTAGGAATTCAGGACAAGACCATCGGTGTCACTCCAGTAGGATGCTCGGTTTTGATGTACAACTACCTCGACATCGATATGCAGGAGGCTGCTCACGGTCGTGCACCTGCCATCGCAACAGCTATCAAGAGGGTTATGCCCGACAAGTTCGTATTCACCTATCAGGGCGACGGTGACTTGGCAGCTATCGGTACTGCCGAAACAATCCACAGCTGCAACAGAGGCGAAAACATCACCATCATATTCGTAAACAATGGTATCTACGGTATGACTGGCGGTCAGATGGCTCCTACTACACTTGCTGGAATGAAGGCTGTTACTTGCCCACGCGGTCGTGACGTCAACACAATGGGTTACCCACTGCACATCACCGAACTCATCGCTCAGTTGCCGAATGTTCGCTTCGTAACACGTCAGTCGGTTCACACTCCGGCAAACGTTCGCAAGGCTAAGGCTGCTATCCGCAAGGCTTTCGAAAACCAGAAGGACGGCAAAGGCGGACTTTCGTTCGTTGAAATAGTTTCGAACTGCAACTCCAACTGGAAGATGACAGCAGTTGACGCAAACAAGTGGATGGAAGAAAACACTTTCAAGGAGTATCCGCTCGGCGACATCAAGGTTGAATGGGAACTTCAGGAAGGTAAAATCAGCTTAAGAAACAGAAAGTTGGACTACTAAAAATTTAAGATCATGACAGAAGAAATAATTATAGCAGGATTCGGCGGACAGGGTGTCCTCTCTATGGGTAAGATTTTGGCATACTCTGGACTTATGCAGGGACAGGAAATCGCATGGATGCCTTCCTACGGACCAGAAATGAGAGGCGGAACATCAAACGTTACCGTTATCATCAGCGACGAAAGAGTTAGCTCTCCTATCCTCACCCAGTACGACACGGTTATCGTTCTTAACCAGCAGTCGATGGACAAGTTCGAAAGCACAGTAAAACCTGGCGGAACTTTGATTTTCGACCCGAACGGAATCACTAAGATGCCAACCCGCAAGGACATCAACATCTACAAGATTGAAGCTGCACAGCTGGCATCCGACATGGGTAACCAGAAGGTTTTCAACATGATTGTCCTCGGTGCTTTCCTCAAGGTTAGACCAATCGTTGACAACCGTTATGTTGAAGAAGGTTTGAGACACTCTCTTCCAGAACGCGCCCACAAGCTTATTCCATTGAACATGGAAGCTATCGAAAAGGGCAAGGCAGAAGTTGTAAAGATGTAAACTCTACCTTATATCAGAAAAAAAGCCACCAATTGGTGGCTTTTTTTGTAAACAATCAATAATAACGATACCTACTTCTCAATTTTACAACGAATAACAGCGTTAAGACCAAAGCCATTATTTCCGCCAAAATAACTGCGAACCAGATGCCGTCCAAACCGAAAATCAACGGCAGAACAAGCACAGCAAAAGTTTCGAACACAAGCGTACGGGCTGTTGCCAACACCGCCGAGACAACTCCATTGTTTAGCGCAGTAAAAAAAGATGAGACATAGCCGTTGAAACCTGCCAACAGGAACGAAATGCTGTAGATGCGAAAAGCCTTGTCGGTAAGTTCCAGCAAATCAGAATCATAACCTGCGAAAAGCAAAGCCAATGGTCTCGCTAGAAATTGCGTGACAATGACAAGCCCAGCGCTTATCAATGCAATGATATGCACACTTTTAAGAAACACATTCTTCAATTCCTCATCGTTACGCGCACCATAGTTGTAGCTGACAATCGGAGCAGAACCCATGCTGAAACCAATAAACAGAGTGAAGAATATAAAAGTGATGTACATTATAACTCCGTAAGCCGCCACGCCATCCTCGCCTATATACTTCATAAGCTGATAGTTGTAAAGTGCAGAAACTACCGTCATCGACACGGTTGAGAAAAATTCGCTCATACCGTTGAGTGTTGTCTGCCACAATGCCTTAAAGTCGAAAAGCGGCTTAACAATACGAAGCAGAGATGTATTTGGAAACGCAAAATAAAACACAGGAATCACGCCGCCTACCACCTGCGACAATACCGTAGCAAAGGCCGCCCCCATCAGTCCCCAGTCGAACAACAAGATGAAAACTATGTCGAGAATAATGTTCAGCACACCCGAAATTACTGTAACCAGCAAGCCCATCTTTGGTCGTTCGGCAGTTACAAAAAGCGACTGGAACATATTCTGAAGCGTGAAGAAGGGCAGTGCAACCAGAACAATCTGTCCATAAACGACGCTTTCATTCAGCAACTTGCCTGTTGCACCAAGCATAATTGCGACAGGTCTAACCAATATATAACCCAGTACGCCAAGCACAATGCCCGACAATATCCCCACAACAACCAGCATTGAGAAAATTCTATTCGCCCTCTCGTTGTTTCCTTCGCCAATAGTCTTGGCAATCAATGCACTTCCTCCAGAGCCGAACATAAAGCCAACAATTCCAAGAAACATCAGCAAGGGCATTATAAGGTTGATTGCGGCAAAAGGAGTCTTGCCGACGAAATTCGACACAAAAATACCGTCCACCACGCCATAAATCGATGTAAATACCATCATTACCATCGACGGCAAGGTAAACCTCAGCAACTTGCTATAGCTGAAATGGTCGGACAGTTGAATCGTTTGTGCCATTATTTCTAATTTTAAGGTTGCAAAACTACAATTTTCATTGTTCGGGACAAACCGCCTTATACAAATTGATGAAACTCTGTTGCATTTCAAGCCAGTCGGCTGTCTGCAGAAGCTGAGCATCGAGCCAAGCGCTTTGGGCGACAAGCACTTCCAGATAGGTTGTGTTGGCATAGCGGTTATGTTCAATGCTGTTTTCGTAGGCTTTTTGCGCAGCGTCCACCTGCAGAGTACGAGCCTCTTCTCGCGCACGGCAAGCCAGACAATCGGCCAAAGCATTGCGGACTTCGCCACCCGCGGTAAGCAAAGCCTTCTCGAAAGCAATCTGCGCCTGCTCGCGCTGTAATTTCGCCACTTTCAGGTTGGCTTTCAGACGCCCCATAGCAAACAGGGGCTGCACAAGCGTACCGATGGCATTGAGCAGAAGCTGGGCTGGGTTTACGATTTCGCCTATGTTGTTTGTCCAGCCCGCGCTTCCGCTAATTGAAAATGTTGGATAAAACTCCGACCTCGCAACTTTCACATTGCAGAACATCGACCGAAGTTCGTATTCCGCCGCCAATACATCGGGACGCGACGACAAGGTTTCGAGCGGAATCGGTCTATCCACATTCATTACAACGCCTTTCGCTTCTTCATAGGATGTCCGCCTTATATGTTCAGGATGACGATTAAGCATTAGACAAATGGCTGTTTCGGTTTTCAAAATTTGCGCTTCGAGCATCGCCAATGATGCAACAACTCCTTGATAAGATGCTTCGGCTTGATTTACAGCTGCTTCGCTTTGTTGCCCGACTTCTTGAAAAGCACGGAGAGCACGCAGATTTTCCTGCTGTATATTTATAGCCTCGTGAGTAATGGCATATTGTCTGTCGAGCATAATAAGAGTGTAGTAGGCATTTGCCAGTTCGGCAGCTATCTGGATTCTAGCATATTTCAACTGGGCGGTATCCTTCTGCAACTGCAATTTTGCCATTTCCTTCTGATAATGCTGCTTGCCACCGAAATTCAGTTCCCAGTTCATCGTAACAGGCAACTCGTATGTAAATGCCGATGGCGTGCTTTGCGCTTTCGACACCGAAGCCGACGGTGCAAACGAAAAACTCGGCAAATAACTCAACTTTGCAGATTTCATCATTGCCTCCGACTGCTCCAGAGCAAGTTGAGCAATCCGCAAGTCGCTATTGGAGTCCAGTGCCTCGGCAATGTAGTTTTGCAATAATGGGTCTGGAAAGATTTGTTGCCACGACTGAGCATAGGTATAATTTGCAAACAGCACAAAGAACAATATGACAATATGCTTTTTCATTGGACAACCTCCTTTTTTACAACCTTTCCTCCCCTCTCCTGCCACTTCTGGAACACCACAAACAACGACGGCACTGCGATTAGCAGGCCTATGGTTCCGAACAACATTCCACCCACCACGCACACACCGATGGTATGACTGCCGTTTGCCCCTGCGCCAGAGGCAAACATCAAGGGCAACATACCGAAAATCATAGTTAAAGAAGTCATCAAAATAGGACGCAGACGCATCTTGGCACCTTGTAGCGCAGCCTGCTTGAGCGACAGTCCCGACTTACGGCTTTGCGAAGCGTACTCGTTAATCAGTATTGCAGTCTTCGACAGCAATCCGACAAGCATAATAAGTCCAATCTGCATATAAATGTTGTTCTCTATGCCGAAAATCTTCGCAAAAAGCAGACTTCCTGCCAGTCCGAAAGGAAC
Organism: Bacteroidales bacterium; assembly: GCA_017620015.1. GTDB lineage: Bacteria > Bacteroidota > Bacteroidia > Bacteroidales > ML635J-15 > Bact-19. The sequence continues at coordinate 200,403 of JAFZRE010000015.1, forward strand.
AGACAGCATTACCGCCAATGGTGTGAACAGGCTCTCGTACAACGCAACCATTACCAAATAAACGAATAATATGCTGATAATTAAAATTATGACAATACTATTCCCCATCTTGCTCTCCTCGCGGGTTATACCGCTGAACTCGACACTGTAGCCCACAGGCAATTCCTTGTCGGCAACCTCACGGATAGCCTTGATTGCAGAACCCGTACTGCCACCCTCGGCAACATTGCCAGATACATCAATGCAACTTAGCATATTAAGGCTACTAAGTGTCTGCGGCATATATTCCTTAGTAAGAGTAACGAACTGAGTAATTGGCAACATTGCACCCGATTCGGAGCGAACAAAAAGTTGCTCAAGCGATTCGGGGCGGGAACGGTCTGAGGGGCGAAGTTGTAGAGCAACTTGGTAATTTTTAGAGTAGTTATTGAAGTATGAGATGTAATCGCCCCCCAGATACGAACCCATTTCATTCAGTACGGTTGCTGGAGAAATTCCCGTTTTTTTGCATCGTGAAACATCCACATCGACGCGATATTGCGGATAATTGACATTAAAATTGGAATATAAATCGCCTATTTCTGGGCGTTCGCTTAGTTTCTCGACAAAATTGTCTGTTACTTGCTTCAAAGTGCGAATGTTGGAACCATTGCGGTCCTGCACCGAAAATTCGAAGCCGCTGCCACCGCCATAGCCTTCAATCATTCCGGGCTCCATCACAAACGACTCGGCTTCGTGTTCCTGCGCCAGCATCTCTTCTATTTGCTCCATAATTCCTGCCGAAGAATTTTCGTAACCCTTGCGTTCGCACCACGGCTTCAACTGCACAAAAATCTCAGCTCCATTGCTTCCAGAGCCAATGCCCACCACTCCGCCAACCGACTCAACTGCAGGCAGTTCCTGAATCTTGTCGCTAACACGGTTCATTATAGTGCGCGTCTTATCCATCGAATAACCAGCCGGAGCATTTATTTCCACAAACAAAGTTCCCATATCCTCCGAAGGTACAAATCCTGTCGGCACGGCCTTGAAAAGCAATACCATAAGCACAATTGCAACGACGACACAGCCCATCGTAATCCATTTGCGCCGTATGAAAAGCAGAACTATATTTCCATAATGCCTTGCCAGCGACTTGAATGTAATTTCGTACACCTTTCTGACACGCGAAGAAAAAGAAGCTTTGCCTTCCGTAGCTGGTTTTAGGATTAGCGCACACAATGCTGGCGACAGCGTAAGCGCATTCACAAACGAAATGCCGACTGCAACCGCCATCGTCAAGCCAAACTGCCTAAAAAATATGCCAGTTGTGCCACCCATAAACGAAACGGGAATGAAAATCACCATAAACACCAGCGAGGTCGTAAACAAGGTTACCGACAAGCCTTTCATAGCACCTACAGAAGCCTCGTGCGCCGACTTGCAACCCGAATCGAACCGAGCCTTTACCGCCTCGACCACAACGATTGAATCATCGACCACTGTGCCTATCACAAGCACCAATGCAAAGAGTGTAAGCAAGTTGATGGAAAAACCTGCAACTTTCATAAATGCAAATGTACCGACCAGCGAAACAATAATTCCAATGGCGGGAATAATAGTAGCGCGGAAATCCTGCAAGAAGAAAAACACCACCACAAGAACCAAAAATATTGCAATAATGAGCGTTACAATGACTTCGCGAATTGATGCGAAAAGGAAGTCGTTGGTATTGTCGAAAGTTACAATGCGAATGTCCTTGGGCAGATTTTTCTCCACATCCTCAAGCAACTTGTCAATTTCGAGGTTAATTTTTGTGGCATTGGAACCTGCAATCTGATGCACGGAACCCATAACGCCCGGATGTCCGTTTATTCGGTTTGTATAGGCATAGTCCGACTGTCCCAGTTCGATGTCGGCGACATCTTTCAGATACAGTTCCTCGCCAGTTGGCAACGAGGCAATAACCAAGTTCTCAAACTCGGAAATCTCGGTCTTTCGACCAGTATAGCGCAGTGAATATTGGAAAACATTGTCGGAATTTTCACCCAGTGCGCCAACGGATACCTCGATATTCTGCTCTGCCAGAACCTCGCTTATGTCACTTGGCATAAGGCTGTGACGAGCCATCACATCGGGCTTGAGCCAAATACGCAGTGCATATTGAGCACCCCAAACTTCCACCTTTCCGACACCATTTATGCGCATAATGGCAGGTCGAAGATTGTTGTAGAAATAGTTGCTAAGAAAATTCTCATCGTAAGTGCCATCCGGACTTTCCAAGGCTATGATTCGTAGTTGCCCAGGCTGTTGCTTTTCGGTGGAAACACCAAGTTGAAGCACCTCTGCGGGCAACTGTGCCTGCGCCTGAATGACGCGGTTCTGCATATAAACCGCAGCCATATCGGCATTGGTGCCCTGCTCGAAGAAAACCGTTATGCTTGCCGAACCATTGCCTGCCGACGAGGTCATATAGGTCATACCTTCCACACCGTTTATCGCTTCTTCCAGCGGCATAACCACGCTTTTGTGTACAGTTTCGGCACTTGCCCCCGGATACGAAGCCCACACATATATTGCAGGCGGAGCAATGTCGGGATACTTCTCCACAGGCAATGTCGTGAGCGCAATTGCCCCCAGCGCCACAATGAAAACACTGATGACTATGGAAAGCAACGGTCTGTCTATAAAGGTTTTGACATTCATAAAATACAATTTTTAATTTTGCGGAAAGCATTGCTATGTTATCGCGCAAAGCATTGCGCGACTACATCTGTTCCTTCTCTCACAAATCCTGCACCCTTGGCAATAATCACATCGCCAGCATTCAGACCATCTGTCACAACATACGACTTGCCATCGGTCTGTTTTTCGACCCTAATCATTGCCGAAACTGCCTTGCCATCAACTACTTTCATGACATATACCTTATCCTGTATGTCGTAGGTGGCTTCCTGCGGAATAACAATGGCATTGTGAAGTTCGGTAGGCATAACGATTTTGCCAGAGCCACCGCTCAGCAACATTCCACCACTATTGTCGAAAATGGCACAGACAGAAACTGCACCTGTACGCTCGTCAATTACTCCGCTAATGCTTTCGACACGACCTGTCTGCTCGTAGAACTTGCCGTTTGGAAGCATCAGTTTCAGTTCTGGCATATTTTTTACCGCTTCGGCAAGGCTCTTGTATTCGGAAATATATTCCATCACCATGTTTTCGCTCATCGAAAAATATACGCGCATCCGCTGGTTGTCGGCAACTACGGTCAGGCCGTCCTGCGTAGTCGGACCGACAAGGTCGCCCTTACGATACGGAATCCTGCCCACAACGCCATCCGAAGGACTACGGATTTCGGTATAACTCAGGTCATTGCTTGCCGATGTCAGTGTTGCTTTCGCTGCTGCAAGGTTAGCCTTTGCCACGCCAAGGTCACTTTCAGCAAGCGATAGTTCAAAATCGGAAATGACTTTCTTGTCATGCAAAGTCTTTTTGCCATTGTACTCAAGTTGTGTTTTGTCCAGTGCAGCTGTCATCATCTGCACATTGGCCTTTGCCGATTCCACTGCAGCACGATAAGTAGCATCGTCAATACGAAAAAGCAATTGACCAGACTTCACATGGTCGCCTTCTTTCACATAAACGCCCTGTAAATAGCCTTCCACGCGTGGAATTATCCGTATATCCTGATTTCCCCTGATAGATGCCGGATATTCTGTATTTATGGTATAATACTGAGTATCAACCGTTAGCAACTCGTAGTTTTCTGGCTCTGAAGATTCATCCTGCACTGTATCGTTGCAAGAACCAAACATCAAAAACAGAAATGCATATATTATTATATGTCTAAATTTCATCTTGAATGGCAATATCATTTCCGTTGCAAAAATAGATTCCACAACAAGAGGCAATGTGTATGAAAAGAACCCATTATTGTATATTTTAGGAACTAAACGAAAAACATTGCTGAATTTGTTGTAATTTTGTCATCGACAATAAAAAAGCGTTTTGCGTATGAATAACTGCGCCATCTTCAACTACAACCACTCGTCCGAAATCGTAAAGACCGACCTTTACGAATCATGGATATGCCGCATAAACAAAGGGAAAGCCAAGGTAGTTTTTGAACAGAAGGAATACAAAGTGTCTGCAGATACGATTTTTTTTGTTCAGGAAGGTGCTACATTCAAAGTATTATCGTCATCGCGCGATATGCAGATGGAAGTCCTTGTCTTCAAAGAGGCGCTAATGAATGTCGTCTATTCGCTGTGCGGAGCCGAAGCGGATTTCGGAGAACTAGAAACCATGTTTTGGTCAGACAAAAACATTGACGAGCAATACGGCCGAATTATGGCAATGGACTACGAACTTCTGAAAGTCGCTGTTCAAAACACAAACCTCATCGCCCACAACAAGATGATTATGACTGGTCTTGTACATCTGCTGATAACCTTATACAATGCGGCTGGTGTTTCTTCCGAAACGAAGCAAGGAAACAATAGCAAGCGTTCGCGTATGCTTCTGAACCATTTCTTTGAATTGGTCGGCGAAAATGTAATGATGGGACAACGGGATGTTTCATTCTATGCTAAAAAACTTTGCATATCGGAGCGCTATCTTTCCAAATTATGCAAGGCAGAAACTGGTAAAACTCCGAAGATTCTAATAAATCAGTCGCTTATTGGCGAAATCAAGAACGCACTGCTAACCACCGAAATGTCGCACCAGCAGATTGCCGACCGCTTTGGGTTCCCCGACCAATCGGCATTCGGACAGTTTTTCAAACGACAGGAAGGAATTTCACCATCGGAGTTTAGAAAGAAGTACAAGTAGGGAACGCAAAGCATTGCATCCATACAAACAACGAACACAATATTTTGCGTCTCAACCCAGAAACCCAGAAACTTAGAAACCTAGAAACTTAGAAACCTTTATTGTATCACTCCTCCTGCCACAACATCATCGCCTTCATACAGAACTGCCGACTGACCAGGCGTTGCAGCAGAAACCGGTTCGGCAAAACGGATACACAACTTATCACCTTCTTGCCTTGCTTCACATTCCACACCTCGGCTATTGTAGCGAATCTTGCATTCCAACTTCATCGGAGAATACAAATTTTCGTATTTCATAAAATTAAGGTCACTGACAACAATCTCCGAGCGCATCAAATCCTCGCGTTCGCCAAGAGTTACGGTATTCTTTTCGGGATTTATCTCTGTGACAAACACGGGATGCCCAACCGCTACATTCAAGCCTTTGCGCTGACCTATAGTATAAAATGGAAAACCTTTATGCTTGCCTAGAACCTTTCCATCGGTAGAAATAATGTCGCCCTCCCCTATTTTTTCATCAATATCGGGAACCTGTGTGCGAAGGAAATTGCGGTAATCGTCATCGGGGACAAAGCAAATTTCTTGGCTTTCTCGTTTTTTTACCAATGCCTTGAAACCTTTTTCATCGGCTATTGCACGGATTTGGTCCTTTGTATATTCGCCAAGCGGGAAAACTGTCCTAGCCAGATTTTCCTGCGACAAGCGCCAAAGAAAATATGTCTGGTCCTTGCTCAAATCGATGCCCTTGCGCAGAAAATACCGTCCATTTTCGTGCATAATGCGTGCATAGTGGCCAGTTGCGATGTATTCACAGCCGAATTCATCGGCTTTCTGCAACATGATTCCCCACTTTATCTCGCGGTTGCATACCACACAGGGATTTGGCGTGCGTCCATGAAGGTATTCGGAAACGAAATTGCTGATTACAGTCTCTGCAAAACGCTCGCGGAAATCAACAATATGGTGGTCGATTCCCAACGACTGCGCAAAACGCTTGGCTTCCATTATGCTCTCGATGGTACAGCAACCTTTCTCGCGGGCAATACACGATTCCTTCATCGAATCGTAGGTACGGAAAGTGGCGCCCACAATTTCGTACTTGTCGAGCAACATAAGCGCCGACACCGAACTGTCGATGCCACCACTCATTGCAAGGAGAAGCTTTTTCATCTCAGCACAGATTTATTTCTTCGACTTCTTGCCAGAATTACTTTGCTTTGTTGAAGATGGCGCATCTTTTGTGTTTGATGGAGAATTGCCATAATCTACATTCGAATTGTGGCGGAAAAATTCCATCGGGTCGTCAAGGTAATCCTCGGGACGCATAAACTGGTCCTGATGCTCCTTTGCCCATTCGGCCTTTCTACGCCATTCTTCCATCTGCTCCTTTTCCTTATCGGAATGACCGTGCTTATAAACAACCGTTTCGCCCGACTTGTCAGTACGGTAATCTTTCCATTCGCCTTCCTTTTCACCATACAAATAATCGCCTTCCTCTTCAAGGCTTCCGTCGGGAGCATAAATCTTCCAATGTCCGTGACGCGCGCCATCCTTGTAGAAACCGTCCTCGTGCATATTTCCGTTATCGAAATAGTACTTGTAGTAGCCGTTGCGTGTTCCGTTGGCATACATACAATCAAGGACAAGCTTAGTCGTGTTCGGATAATACATCTTCACATTGCCCTCGGCCTGACCATGAACATAATTGATGACAGCAATAAGCTTACCCGATTCGTTATACATAAGCCACTCGCCATGACGCTTGGTTTCCTCGTCGTAACCACCAGTAGCAGCAGTTGCACCGCTTTCCCAGAACATCTCAACCTTCGACGAATGGTCGTCGTTGTAAACAAGAATTGACTTTTTCTTGCCGTTCTCGTAATAATACTTGAATGTTCCAGAAGGTATGTCGTTGGTGAAAAAGCCTTCGTAGCGCACATTGCCGTTACTGTATTTCTTTATCCACTTGCCCTGCTTCTTCTTGTTGATGTCGATGTAGTTTATAACCGAACCATCGGCCTGTCTTTCGCCAATGACCTGCGCATTGCCAGAAAACGAAACAAACGAAAGCGCCGCAGCAACGACCAATATCTTTATTGCGATTAATCTCATAACTTTACGAATTTTACAGTTTGTACCTTATTATTAATTATACGACAAAAATAAACGCCCGGTTTCAAATCCGACACATCTATATTGCATTTTTCCGAACAACCGACGTATGAAAACATCGTTTTGCCCGACAAATCAACTATTTGCAAATCTGATGCCACATTAGTTTCCACCGAAATCATATCACGGGCAGGGTTCGGATACAAAATAATTTCAGGAGAAGAAACATCATCAACCGCGGCATCACGAGAAAACGGCGTTACAAAACCGCACCTGTCGTTACGCCCCTTGTAAGTGCCATACATATAATCGGGATTATAGTCGTAGTCGGTCTCGAAAACACTTACATGAATGGAATCTGCTCCCTCGCCCATCTGGTCATAAGACTGCACAACAAGGTCTAGTTTGCCGTTGCCGTTGACATCGCCAAGATTGACGGCACTCATAAATGAAAGTCCTTGAATTCGCAAAGGCGATTCGTCCGTTTCGTGGAAATCGGACAAGTCGGGATTAGCCTCAAAGATATGCACATAGCCTACACCATTTGCATCGCCAGAAATCGAAGTGCCGAAAATGTAAATTTTCTCCAAATCATTGGAATACATATAGGTAGTAACACCTTCGCTACCGCCTTCGTCCATAATTGTGCGAGAAAAAGGAAATCCGCTTATATAACTTCCATCGGGATGCATTGCGTGTATAGCGGCATCCGATTCTCGCTGCGTAAACATATAGAAATCAAAATCTTCGCCAAGTCCGCCAACCGTCGGTGCTGTATATGTCCACGCATTGGAAGCCGTCGGTACTGGCCAACCTTCGCTGAACTGTCCATTAGTTTCGAGCGAGTAGAAAATCGGTGCATCGCCGTGGCTAGCACCAACAAAGAGCGTCTTTTCAGCAGTATGGCAAATCAACGGCGACTGGTACGAAAACTTAACATTGTCGTCCTGCACGGGAAAACCGTCAAGCACATTGCCATTAAGATCAAATGCATAAATTGCAGCCGTGGTATTCAGCACAATAACGCTATCAACCATTTGTCCCGACTTGCTGTCGTAGCCTACCGATGGAGTAACAGCAAAGCGTCCTGTTACATTCTTCGGGAAACCGCTACGTACCGAACCATCAGGTTCATATACATACAATTTGCTCTGCGACGAACCGAACTTTGCAACAATAATCTCCATCTGTTTGTCCCCATCAAAATCTGCGATAACAGGACTACCAATAATTATTTGCGTACTTGAATACGACTTCGGAAAACCCTCGCGGATGTTACCATCCTTGTCGAAAATGTAGAAATACGAAGTGCTTGTCCCTGCTGGTGCCCGCGTGTACATCAGGATTTCCAAGTTGCCATCGTTGTCGATATCGGCACACGAAGGCGGATAGTAGGCAACGCCCTGCAAATCGGTACGCCAAAGGCAAGTTCCGTCGCCTTTGTATGCATATATTGCAGTGTCAGCTCCAAAAATAATCTCGTCGGTGCCATTGCCGTCCAAATCGGCAAGACACAAGCCACGGGCATTCATATAGTACTCATCTTTTGAAAATGCCTTAGGCCAGCCAGCCATCTGCTGCGAACGCGACTTTTCGGCAACGACAGAAATGTCACTCGATTTCAAAAGCACAGATTCGCCCGCACCAGTACACACTGCATTATACATCTGGGCATTGGCAAAAACCGACATACCCAAAATCAAAACGAACAGCAAAAAATGTTTCATATCGTCGCAATTAGTTAAATACAAGGCACATACAAATCCTTTTTCGGATTTACGCACAACACCGGAATTCCTTTCTCGTTGGCAATAATCTTGGCTTCGGGAAAACCGAAAATTTTGTGCCACAGCCGTTCCTCCTTGGTGGTTGTGATTACAATCAGCTTGCATTCGTTGTTTGATGCATAATCAACAGCCTGCTGGTCGATGCTCTTGCGTTCGCCAAGAACTATACGATTGTAAACCAACTCGTAACGATCGAAAAACTTTGTACAGAACTGCAGGTTGTTTGCAAGCCGTCCGTCGTCTGTTTTCTTGTGGACAATGTCGATAACCTGCTCCAGATGCTTTGCAAAATAAGTCACCCAGCCGGTCTTTTCCTTCATTTCCTTGGCAACATCCATTGGAAGCACAATCTTGTTGCCATAGCTCGGATAAGGAGTATTTTTCTGAATTACAAAATATGGAATTCTAGCCTTGCGGATAATCTTCACAGCCGAAGTCCCCGAAAGGAACTGCAAATCGTCCTTGCCGTGAGTTCCCAACACGATAAGGTATGCATCTATGCGCTCGGCAGTGGAATTGATTATTGTACATGTACAGCCTTCCTCCACATAATACTCAGCATTTACGCCGTGGTCCTTCTTTATGGTTTCGCAATATTCGGCAAGAGCCTCCTTTGCATCATATTCTGCTGTATTTTTCGGGAAATAAGTGTATGTATTCTCGTTTATCACATGCAGCAGAAGCAGTTCCATCTTGAACTTTTCGGCGAAATACACGCCCCACTGCACACTTCGTTCTCCCACCGCTGTAAAATCGGTATAGACCAAAATCTTTCTAATCTGCTGTTGTTCTTCCATATCAAATCAGTAACTGACTGCGAAAATAAATGTTTTTTAGGTACGGAAGACAAGACGGAAACAAAAGTTGTTAACATATATATAATAGAGACGTTGCACACAACGTCTCTACAAATTATTGTATCCCTCCACCACCATCCTTATATTCCCATAAGTATTCTTCAGCACCTCTCCTATCTCGTTTTGGGCAATCCACTTCACTTCCGAAATATCCTCTTCAGTCTGCGGTTTGGTCGCGCCGCTGCCAACATATCTCATTCTGAACCAATGCGTAACCTTTAGAGCATAACCTTCTTTGAAAGGGTAGATGTGATAGGTGGTTGTCAGTTCGCCATCGTTCTGCAAGTCGGCAATGTCAAGTCCGCATTCCTCGCTGACCTCACGCACAGCACACTGGGCAAGCGTTTCGCCAGCTTCGAGCCAGCCTTTTGGCAAATCCCAGCGACCAGAGCGGAAAATGAAGAGCATCCTACCCTGCTTGTCCGTCACTCGACCGCCCCCAGCCTCTATCACGGTGAAAACTTTTTTCAACAGGCACAAGGCAGCATCGTCCGAAGCCCCTAATATCACAAGGTTGTAGTCGGCGGATGAGTTCAAAAAAAGTTTTATTGCCGATTCGGTATTATCATCAAAATGTAATATCTTTGCCGATTGAATATCGGACGAAGCATCCTCGTTGAATGCCAAAATCCGGTCGTTATAGAATATTTTTATCATAAATTTAAAGTTATGAACGCAATAGCCAAACAAGTAGCTGAAAAACTTTTGCAAATAAAAGCAATAAAACTTGAACCGACAAATCATTTCGTATGGGCTTCGGGATGGAATTCTCCAATCTACTGCGACAACCGCAAGGCTCTGTCCTACCCAGATGTACGCGACTTTGTACGCGACTCTTTCATCGAGGTCATCAAGGAAAACTTTGGTGAATACGATGTCATCGCAGGTGTTGCAACCGGCGCAATTGCACAGGGAGCACTGGTAGCCGACAAGTTGCACAAGCCTTTCGTATATGTACGCTCGCAAGCCAAGGACCACGGACTGGGCAACCTCATCGAAGGCGACCTCCCAGAAGGCAGCAAAGTGCTTGTAATTGAAGACCTTATCTCAACCGGCGGCAGCAGTCTGAACGCAGTAAAGGCTCTGCGCGAAGCAAAGTGCGAAGTGGTTGGTATGGCAGCAATTTTCACCTATGGATTCCAGAAGTCGGTTGACGCTTTCAAGGAAGCCAATGTAAACCTCGTAACCCTCAGCAACTACAATGTGCTTGTTGAGCAGGCCAAGGAAATCGGCTACATCAGCGAAAGCGACATCGAAGTGCTGAAGCAGTGGAGAACCAGCCCCGACACTTGGAAGAAATAAATCACATACAGCAATGAAGCCACTAGAAGCAGTCAGCAAAGTTGTAAAAATCGGCAACAGCGACCAGCGTATTTTCGCCTATTGGAGCGACTTACGAAACATTCAGCGAATGATTCCGCCTGAAGCCGACGCCGAAATCAATGCCACCGAAGACACTTGCACCGTCACGGCAAAAGGCATGACTTTCGTGGTAAAAATTCTAGAAAAGGAAGAATACAAACTGATAAAACTCGGCACCGAAGAAGGCACAAAGATGGGATTCACGGCTTGGCTACAACTGAAGTCGCTCTCGGAATACGAAACCGCAGGACGCATTACAATCCATGCCGATGTTCCGCTGCTTATGCGCCCAATGCTGAAAGGCAAACTAGGCGAAGGAATAAACAGACTGGCTGATGCGCTGAAGATGATACCATACTAGGGGCTTGAAGGCTAAAAGGCTAAAAGGCGAGAAGGCAGAAAGCCGTTTGTACAGACGCAATTCATTGCGTCTCATAAACGCCAAAGCCATTAAACATTAGTACTGTCGCGGCGCGCCACGACACAACAACAAGAAACTTAGAAACTGCGAAGCGAGAAACTTAGAAACCCAGAAACTTAGAAAACAACATACACAATGAAAGCATTAACAAAGACAAACTTCAATTTCAAGAACCAGAAAAGCCTGTACAACGGTAAGGTTCGCGACGTGTATAACATCAACGACGAACTTATGGTAATGGTAGTAACCGACAGAATCTCGGCATTCGATGTGATACTTCCCAAAGGTATTCCTTTCAAGGGTCAGGTACTGAACCAGATAGCATCGAAATTCCTCGACCTTACCGCCGACATAGTTCCGAACTGGAAAATCAGTTCGCCCGATCCGATGGTAACCGTAGGACACAAGTGCGAAGGCTATCCTATCGAGATGATTGTACGCGGATACCTCACTGGCAGTTCGTGGCGCGAATACAAGAACGGCGCACGTCAAATCTGCGGAGTGCCGATTCCCGAAGGAATGAAGGAACACCAGAAATTCGAAAAGCCGATCCTCACCCCTACTACGAAGGCAGAGCTTGGACTTCACGATGAAAATATTTCGCGAGAAGAAATAATCAGCCGTGGTTTGGTTTCGGAAGAAGAATACTGCAAACTCGAGGAATACTCTCTCAAACTTTTCGAACGTGGCAGCCAGATAGCCAACAAGATGGGACTTATCCTCGTCGATACCAAGTACGAATTCGGCAAGAAGGATGGCAAGATCTACCTCATCGACGAAATCCACACACCCGACTCGTCGCGCTACTTCTACCTCGACACCTACCAGGCAAATTTCGATGCCGGCAAGCCGCAGCGTCAGCTTTCGAAGGAATTTGTACGCGAATGGCTGATGGAAAACGGATTCCAGGGCAAGGCAGGCCAGCAGGTTCCCGAAATGACCGACGAAATTGTAAACGGCATATCAGACCGCTACATTGAATTGTATGAAAAGATTACTGGAGAAAAGTTCGTAAAGTCAGAATCCGACAACCTCGAAGAGAGAATCTTCAACAACGTAAACAAATTTTTAGCCGAATACAAATAAATGAAAATAGCAGTAATTGGAACGGGCTACGTAGGACTTGTTTCGGGAACTTGCTTCTCGGAATTAGGAGTCCGTGTATCGTGCCTCGACATCGACCAGAACAAAATCGCCAACCTCAACAAGGGCATACTTCCGATTTGGGAACCCGGACTTAAGGATATGGTTGATGACAACATGCACAAAGGTTTGCTGTCGTTTACCAGCGATTATGCCGAAGCGCTGAAGGATGCCGATGCTGCATTCATCTGCGTCGGCACACCTCCCGACGAAGACGGCAGTGCCGACCTGAAATATGTGCTTGCCGTTGCCCGCGAAATCGGTCGTAACATCAGCGACTACATTGTTGTTGTCACAAAAAGCACCGTACCTATCGGAACATCCGAGAAAGTACGCAAGGCTGTAGCCGATGAAATTGCTGCGCGCAATGTTGACATAAAGTTCGATGTGGCCAGCAACCCCGAATTCCTGAAGGAAGGAAGTGCCGTCGCCGACTTTATGAAGCCCGACCGCGTTGTAGTGGGTGTTGACAGCGAAAAGGCCAAGGAACTTATGACAAGGCTCTACCGTCCGATGTTGCTCAACAATTTCCGCGTGATTTTCACCGACATACCAAGCGCAGAAATGATAAAGTACGCTGCAAATTCAATGCTTGCAACACGAATCAGCTTTATAAACGACCTTGCAAATCTCTGCGAACTCGTTGGCGCAGATATAAATATGGTGCGCAAGGGTATTGGCAGCGACACCCGTATAGGCAGCAAGTTTCTCTATTCGGGCTGTGGTTACGGCGGAAGCTGCTTCCCAAAGGATGTGAAGGCACTTATCAAGTCGGCAAGCGACTACGGATATTCTCTCAAAATACTGACTGCCGTGGAAAATGTAAACAACCGCCAGAAGGAGATTCTGTTCGACAAGGTCTATAAGTATTTCGACGGCAACCTCAAGGGCAAGAAGATTGCAATGTGGGGACTAGCGTTCAAGCCAAATACCGACGATATGCGCGAAGCTCCGTCTCTCGTACTTGCAGAAAAGTTCACAACTATGGGTGCAGAAATATACGCCTACGACCCTGTTGCTATGGACGAAGCAAAACGCCGTTTGGGTGATACGATAACTCTCTGTAAATCACCATACGAAGCCACAGAAAATGCCGATGCACTTTTGCTCGTCACCGAATGGTCCGAATTTAGGGTTTTGGACTACAAACAGCTCGAAAAGATGAAACAAAAGCTCATTTTTGACGGACGAAACATTTACGACCCCGAAGAAGTAAGGTCGTTCGGTTTCCAGTATTTCGGAATCGGAAGAATTTAGTTATAAACAAAAGTTAATAAATATTAACATAATTTTGTCTGCAAAGAATAGGTGCTTTGAGAAAAAGCAACTAACTTTGCAGACAATTTGTTTTCTTATGAGAAGGTTAGCCGTAGCAATATTACTGATTGCATCAATGCTTACGCTGGGCATCAATGCTAATGCCCAAGTAAAGAATGGCGTACATAGCAAGCTCGCAAAATATTTCGAGAACGAACAATGGGAAGACCTTGCGTTCAAGTGCGATAAGATGATGGTACTGGAAAAATACAAGAATGATGCAGAACTTTACTTGTATTCAGCCTATGCATACGCAAAAATTTTCACAATGTGCCTTGACGACCCAAAGCTTCTCGACAAGACACCAGAATATCTTCAATCATACGACTTGGCACTAAGATATTCAGTCAACGCCAAGAAAAAGGACAAAAAGGCAAAAGTCCTCTTCCCCGACAACGACGACCTGCTCAAAGACATTGCCGTAATCGGAATGTATTATGTTGACCACTATGTGAGTGTTAAAAAATACGCAAAAGCCAATTCTAAAGTCAGGAAAATGCTGAAGACATATTCCGATGACAACTTCGTAACACTACAAGGATGCCTTGCTGCAATAACTGGCGACACGGCTACCGCCAACCCAATAATGAGAAACCTTGAACTGCAGGCAGAAAAAGGCAAGCGCAGGGAAAAGGATACCGACTTTGCCATGATTGAAGCTTTCGACATATATGCCAACTGGTTGCTTGAAAAGGAAACTCCAGAACCCGAAGAAGCCAAGAAAATTCTTGCTCTCGGATTGAAGTTCTTCCCCGATGAGCCTGTTCTGGTTTACGATATGGAACTTGCCAATGACCCCGAATACTCGACCGAACACGCCAAGCCAGAAAATGCAAAGAAAGCAGAATTCATGGTAAAGGCTTCGGCTATAACAGATGACGACGACGATGACGATGATGAAGACGATGAATAACACTATAGGAATAATCGGGGGCACAGGCCTCGAAAAAAGCAACATACTTGAAAATCAATCATCACAGATAATTACTACCTCTTTCGGAGAACCTTCTTCTCCCATAATTACAGGTAGCATCTGTGGAAAGAAAGTGGCAATAGTTTCTCGCCACGGACTGGAACATACAATCACGCCAAGCAACGTAAACTACCGTGCCAACATTATGGCTCTCAAGAAGCTTGGATGCAAGGATGTAATTGCAACTACCGCCTGCGGAAGCCTGCGCGAAGAAATCGCCCCGGGACATTTCGCTGTACCCGACCAGTTCATCGACTTCACAAAGCACAGAATAAACACCTTCTACGAAGAATTCGAACCAAACAATATGGTACACTGCCCGATGGCACACCCGTACAACGACCGTCTGCGCGAAATACTTGTCAATGCGACAAAAGCACAGAACGCCAGCGTACATAATGAAGCAACAATCATAACCATCGAAGGACCAAGGTTCTCGTCGAAAGCAGAATCGAAAATGTTCCGTCTGTGGGGTGCCGACCTTATCAATATGACAACTGCTACCGAAACCGCACTGGCAAACGAAGCAGGACTGAATTACGCACTTCTCTCAATCGCTACCGACTACGACTGCTGGAAGGATGACGAAAAGCCCGTATCGCTCGAAATGATTCTTGAAAACTTTAAGAAAAGCGTCGATGTGATGCAAAAAATCCTCGTCGAAGCGATTAAAAACATTTGAAAATGGCAAAAATAACTAGTTACGAGGTTATCAGGATTATAAACAGAAAACCTCTCTTTCTGAGTGACCATTTCGCAAGGTTCGAAAACACGCTTGCCTCTGTTGACAGCAACATAAAGGTCGAAAACATACAGTTCGGCTCAATGCTATACAAGTGCATAACAGACAACAACATAGAAAACGGCAACATCAAGGTCGAAGCCATCTACGCCACCGAAAGCAAGACCTTGGAATACATCTGCCACGAAATTCCGCACCACTACCCCACCGACGAGCAGTACAAAAATGGCGTGCCGACTCTGACTTTCGCCTACGAGAGACAGAACCCTCACAATAAAATCTGGAACCAGAACCTCCGCGATACCGTTGACAAGTTCATCGCCGACAACAAGATATTTGAAGCCGTATATGTAAACTCACACAACAAAATTACAGAAGGAACACGTTCCAACATTTTCTTCATCAGCGGCGACAAACTGGTTTCAGCTCAAGAAAAGGACATTTTGAAAGGCGTAACACGCAAATACATAATCGACACCGCCAAACGTAACGGATTCGTCTACGAGGAAAAGGACATCGATTTGTCGGAGATTTCCAGTTTCGATGCGGCATTCATATCAGGCACATCGCCAAAGATTCTACCGATAGCCACTATGGACAATGTAAGTTTCGATGTCGAAAACGAAAAACTGCGTCTGCTTATGCAGAAGTTCAACGAAGTCATAAACCAAAACATTGGACAGTGAATACAAAAAAGGACGTCATTCCGCAAGTCAGAACATACACGCGATACGGAACGGAGAGCGTTGTAATGTTCGATTGTGCGGAATCCCCAAAGAAAAGGAGATTCCGTATAGACTGGCTCACAAGCATCGTACCTTATGCTGTTCGCTTTGTCTTACGGAATGACGAAGAAAGAGTAAAAAAAAGCAATAAATTCTGTTCAACGTTAAACTATAGGCACCTCATTGCAATAGTCGCAATGTTTGCATCCTTTTGCGCAAATGCACAAGAAGACTGGCACGACTGCAAATGCAACACACCTATATATTATCGCGTATGTGAAAGCGGCAAGGACTATCAGGTAAAATGCAAGTTCACGCTTAACGCACCGATAGAAAAGTGCATAGACATATTCTGCAATGCAGAGAACCATACCAAATGGATTTACAACTGCATCGAGAGCAAGACTTTGGCAAAAGATTCGGCATCGGGTGTTTTCCGCAATATAATAGAGGCACCCTTCTTCATGAAAGACCGCGAAGTGTTTGTCGAGTACAAGATTGTCAGAAATTTTGACGGAAGTGTCAATATTACGCACACTTGTCTGCCAGACTATCGTCCCCGCAACGACAAGTACGAGCGTATAACACGCCTAAAATCAACATATATATTTTATCCTAAAGGGAAAAATTCTACAGAAGTAGATTATTTTACCGAAACTGGCGGACCTGCAAATCTGCCCGATTTTCTGCTGTACATCTTCCTCTGCAAGTCAACCCAGCAGACAATAAGAAACTTACAGAATATGTAGAAATCAAACTTTCAGACATCCGCATAAGCGAATGCTGAAAGTCTGCCCATTGACTAGTCGTTATCCTTTACACAACGAACGCTGAATCCCCAGCTCTTAGACTTTTGTGATATATTAACAGTAGCAGAAGCATTGGTCATCTGAGCCCTCTGCCCATTTGTTGATGTCCACCACCCGCCTTCGTCAGTAATTCCTACGAAATTACTAGACTGAACAGTACCACCAGATGTACCACCATTATAATAACCACCTGGCAATGCTGAAAATCCCGATGCATTGTTCTGAGACCTTTCATATCCTACAGCACAAGTATTATTTGAAGACGACCAGTATTCGGTAGATGCCAATGCACTTGCCACATTAGAGGAATTGCCATTGCAAATATATTCGCTATTTTGACCAAGATAAGCTATAAGCTGCTCCCATTCAGCCTTGCTTGGCAGATGCCATCCCAAAGGACAAGCCGTCTGTGCAGAATTATAATTATATAGCGTTCCGTATGTATTGTAATTTGCATTATTCGAAGCATAAATATAATAGAGTGATGCTGATGTGCTCGACGTATTGTTAACCTGTGGCAAATACCTCATATTTGAAGTCATCCAAACCTGGTCGCCATATTCCATTGTGCAATAGGTATTACCATCGCGGGCATCGGTTACAAGTTCATGGTAAACAAGATGCAAAGTCACGATACTGTCGCAACCATTGGCTGCTGTATATACCCATTCATGATCGCCAGAAGAAGTGTAGGTTCTTCCGTCCCATGGATATGGACCGCATATTGTATCCCAAAACTCATACTCTACGCTATTTTTTATTGTCAAGTTCAATGTGACAAGGCTGTCGCAACCAGCAACCGAATGTAAAGTCTTCGGATATGTTCCGCTTTCGGTATAAGTATCGCCTTCCCATTCGTAAGAATCACAAGCAGTAATGTTTACAGTCCTTGTATATGTCGGATTTATTGTCAAACGCAATGTAACAACACTATCACAACCATATCTGTTTGTCAAGGTCTTAGTATAGTTTCCGCTTGAATTATAAGTTGTCCCTTCCCAAGTGTAAGAATCACATGCAGTCTGCTCATCAATTATTCCAGAGTTAGGCTCGCCGATGAAAAGATGCAATGTAACCGTACTATCGCAACCGACATATGAATCAAAACGCCTTACATAATCATTGGTTTGCGTATATACGTTACCAGCCCATGTATATGAACCACAAGCATATACTGTAATTTCATTTGTTACGTCATCCAATATATTTATATGGTATGTAACTGTACTGTCGCAACCGTTAGATGCTGTATATGTACGATAATATGTACCTGTTTCCGTTATTCTCTCCCCATCAAGCAAATACTGGTGGCAGGCATCTATGGTCTTTTCAGCCGTCTTGGAATTCTTTATTGTAAGGAGCAAAACAACTACGCTATCGCAGTGTTCACTATTGCCCCAAGGAATCTGATGTTCATATCTGCCCGACTGCGTATATTCCTGACCGAACCATGTATAAGAATCGCAAGCCTCCACTACTTGTTCTGAATAAGTTGTATGACCGACAGTAAGGTGCAAACGGACTATACTGTCGCAATAGTTGTTCGGATGATAATGCAAATCGTACACATTGCTTTCGGTGTATGTGTGTCCGTCGAATGTAAATGAATCGCAGGCACTCTCGTAAATATCATGTACTGTATCATGGATAACCGTAAGGTGCAACTCAACAACACTATCGCAACCAGTATAAGGATTATCCAGTGTCTCGGTATAGGTACCAGTTGACGTATATGTGTGTCCATTAATATATAATTGACCGCATACCAGCATATCAACCCTATGGAATCCCGAACGATTGAGAATAAGATTGAGCCTTACAATGCTGTCGCACCCGTGCTGGTTTATCAAATGTACGGTATCGGTATCATTGCTTCCATAATATGTATGACCATGCCAAGTGTACTGGTCGCATGCGTGTACAGTTTCGACCACATCATTGCTCAATCTTGTAAAATGCAGATGGACAATGCTGTCGCACATATACTGCGACTGGAAGTGCTGGGTATACACGCCAGTTTCGGTATAGGTTTCACCGTTCCAAGTAATTTCACTGCAATCCGATTCATATATATGGTGTGTAATATTTTCGGCCCTAGTAAAATGCAAGGTCACAGTACTATCGCAACCGCCCACCGAGAATAAGTCTGCGACATAATTGCCAGTGGTAGTACAACTGATTCCATTCCAATATATAGGCTGGCATGCAGTTATAGTGTTTTCTGTTTCGGTCGGATGGTCAATTACAATATCAACAACCACAACACTATCGCAACCACCAGCAGACAAAAGATGCAAAGTTCCAGCCGACTGGGTGCTTTCATAATATGTCCTACCATTGAACACATATTCTTCGCATCCGTGTCTAGTATCAACACCCAAGAAATAATTACAATAAGGAATACTAAAATGTATGGTTATATCCTCGCTACCGTTCTGATGTGTCCTGAATTCCGAAGCGTCGAAAACAATATCGTTATATGTTGTATATGCCAGATACTCCATCTCGTCGCCAAAATTGAACTCGTTAGCCACAACAGCCTTTGAACTAATAGAAATGTCGGAACTCGACTTCAACGCCAACCTGTTGGTTCCACAGCTTCCGAGGTTTACCATCTTCACCATATACCTGCCTGTGCTTGTAACAGCAGTCAGGAAATAAGCCTGAGGAGTTGCCAGAGTTATCTCGAACAGATGTTCGCCAGCAGGCAGTTTGCCATTATATTCGGCATATTCACGACCATTGGCATCAACGACCTTCAACGAAACGAAATCACTCTCCTGCAACGTAAGCTTGGCCTCGGTTACACAATCGAATGGATTAGGTACATTCTGCTCCAATCCCGATTGGTTCACATCGAGCATAGGAACGGCAAGAGCCTCCAGCAGGACTACTGTATCAGGATAATAAATCATCTGCTCCCAATGACGGGAAATGTTCCGGACCTGAAGACTATCTATCTTCTGGTATATCTCCTCAGTTATTCCCCCACCACTACCACGGCCTGTAAAACTAAGCGTCACGGTCTGTGAAAATGCACCGACAAACGCAAAAAATAATACAGCCGACATGAGCAACTTCTTCATATTTTTATCTTTTATATCAATAAACATTCTCGCAAAAAAGCCAAATTTCAATCGAAAAAATAAGGTTTCAAATATAATACCAAATATCTTCCAAAAGATAACTAATTGGCTATCAATAATTCATTTCAAATAATTACAAATTACAAAGATACAACTAATTGTCCAATCCGCAAAGAAAAAACTTATTTTTTGTCAAAATTTGAATCGTGATAATTGCTGATGAAAAAAATCAGCAAAAATTCGTCTCAAAAACAAATGCCGTCACGAAAAAAACATTATCTTTGAAGCCTTAAATTTATATAGTTTATCATAAAAGTATTCATACATGAACAACACACTTAATCTTGACTACATTTTCGAAGTAAGCTGGGAAGTTTGCAACAAGGTAGGTGGAATCCACACCGTAATTTCAACAAAATCATTGGCACTGTCGGAACGCTGCGGCGACCTCATCTTCATCGGCCCCGACACATACGGAACAAACGAAAACTCCGAGTTCATCGAGGAGCCCGCTCTCTTCGCAGAATGGAAGCAGTACGCTGCATCAACTGGTTTGCGCGTACGCACAGGACGCTGGAACATCTGCGGAAGCCCAAAGGTAATACTCATCAGTTTCACCGATTTCATCAGCGAAAAGGACAAGATTTTCGCCGACTTCTGGGAAGACTACAAGCTTGACTCTCTGTCAGGTCAGTGGGACTACATCGAACCAGCTCTGTTCGGTTACACCGCTGGTAAGGTCATCGAAAGTTTCTGCGACTTCAACCTCTCGGCAAACGACGCTATCCTCGCACAGTTCCACGAGTGGATGACCGGCACTGGTATTCTCTACTTGAAGAAGAACGCTCCGCACATTGCAACGGCTTTCACTACCCACGCGACTGCAATAGGTCGTTCGATAGCAGGAAACGGACTTCCACTGTACAAGGACCTTGCAAACTACAACGGCGAAAATATGGCCCGCCAGTTCAACATAATTTCAAAGCACAGCCTTGAAAAGATAAGCGCAATCAACGCTGATGTCTTCACTACCGTAAGCGATATTACCCAGTCGGAGTGCGCTCAACTGCTCACCAAACCCGCCGACGTGGTAACTCCGAACGGATTCGAGGACGACTTCATTCCGAAGGCAGAAGAAGCAGCCAAGATTCGCAGCAAGGCTCGCCAGAAGATGATTGATGTAGCCGAAAAGCTTACATCTTATAAATTCAAGGAAGATCCGCTGATTATCGCAACTTCTGGACGCTACGAATACACCAACAAGGGCTACAACATTTTCGTTGACGCACTCGACAAGCTTAACCACAATGCAAATGTAAACCGCGAAATCCTTGCATACATTCTCGTTCCAGGCAACAACTACGGTCCGCAAAAGAGCCTTCTTGCTGCACTTAACGGCGAAAACGCAAACATCGAGAACAAAAACCTCACCCACGGTCTCCACGATGCCGAATACGACCCGATTCTCAACCAGTTGAAACGCCTCGGACTTACAAACCGTCCAGAAAACAAAGTTAAAGTTGTGTTCGTTCCATCATACCTGAATGGCGACGACGGCGTTTTCAATATGAAATACTACGATGTTTTGCAAGGCATCGACCTGACGGCATTTGTTTCGTACTACGAGCCTTGGGGCTATACTCCACTTGAAAGTATTGCATTCGGCGTTCCTACAATAACGACTTCGTTGTCGGGATTCGGAATGTGGTCAAAGCAGAACATCGACAGGTTCGACAACTGCGTAACCGTAATCGACCGCAACGAGGACAACAACGACGAAGTTGTCGCCAACTTGGCAGAACGGATGGCTTACTTTGCAAACCTTGATGCCGAAAGCCGCAAGAAAATCTCGGAATCGGCTACAGCAGCATCGAAGAAGGCACTGTGGAGGTCGCTGGTAGAAAAATACATCGAAGCATACGCAATAGCAAAGAGCAAGATTGCAGAACGCGCCGAAGCAATAAACTACAGGATGCAGCACACCAAGATAGAGCGCACGATTATGCCGAAGGAAACTTCACCTATCTGGCGTCAGGCAGAAATAAAGTCGGACCTCCCGAAGCAGTTCGAAGGTCTGCAGGAAATAGCCAACAACCTCTGGTGGACATGGAACTACGAAGCATCGGCAATGTTCAAGCGAATCGATGCCGACCTGTGGCGCGAAAAGAGGTACAACCCAAGAGTTTTCCTCGAGGAAATTTCCATCGACCGCATGAAGGAACTCGAGAACGACAACGAATTCTGCCAGCTCTACAACCGCGTTTACGGCAACTTCAAGAAATACATGGAGGTTGCAAAGGACAAGAAGGCTCCACAGATTGCTTATTTCAGCATGGAATACGGCCTGCACGACAACCTAAAGATTTTCTCGGGCGGCCTCGGAATCCTTGCAGGCGACTACCTAAAGGAAGCCAGCGACACCAACACCAACATGATTGGTATAGGTTTATTATATAGGTATGGCTATTTCAAGCAGACAATTACCCTCGAAGGCAAGCAGCAAGCCAATTATATCGCACAGGATTTCAACAAGATACCAGTTGTTCCCGAACTCGATGAAAACGGCGTACAGAAGCGCATAGTCGTAAGGTTCCCCGGACGAAATGTTTATGTGAAGATCTGGAGAGCAAACGTTGGCCGTATTCCTCTGTACTTGCTTGATACCGACGACATTGACAACCAAGACCAAGACAAGCTTATAACCTCGCGCCTGTATGGTGGCGACTGGGAATTCCGTTTCAAACAGGAAATGATTCTCGGCATCGGCGGTACCCGCGTACTTAAGGCTCTCGGTCTGAAACCAGACATTTACCACTGCAACGAAGGTCACGCTGCTTTCATCGGTTTCGAACGCCTCAACGACCTCATTTCGGCTCGCAACCTCAAGTTCGACGAGGCACTCGAAATAGTAAGGGCATCGACCTTGTTCACAACACATACGCCAGTTCCTGCAGGACACGACGCATTCGAGGAAAATATGTTGCGTACCTATATGTCGCACTATCCAGACCGCCTCAAGATAACTTGGGACAAGATGATGTCGCTCGGCCGTCTCAACCCCAACGACAAGTTCTCGATGAGCTACCTGGCAGCAAACATTTCGCAAGAAGTGAACGGCGTTTCGTGGTTACACGGAATCGTATCGCAGAAGATGTTCGCTCCGCTATGGAATGGCTACTTCCCGGAAGAAAACCACGTTGGTTATGTTACCAATGGCGTTCACTACCAGACTTGGACATCGAAGACATGGCAGAAACTCCACGAAACAACCTTCGGAGAAGGCTTCCTGTCGGACATGTCGAATCCGAAATACTGGGAAAAAATCAACAATGTTGACGATGCCGACATCTGGGATATCCGTAAGCTACAGCGCACACGCCTCATCAACTATGTGAAGAACCGCGTTCGCGAAAACTGGATACGCAGCTACGAATCGCCAAGCAATATGGTTACCGTACTCGAAAAACTTGACGAAAAGGTACTTACAATCGGTTTTGCCCGTCGTTTTGCTACCTACAAGCGTGGCGACCTGCTGTTCCGCAACCCCGAAAGACTTGCCGCAATCCTCAACAACCCTAAGATGCCAGTACAGATACTCTTTGCAGGAAAGGCTCACCCGAACGACGGTGCAGGACAAGACCTCATCAAGAGAATCGTTGAATTCTCGAAGCGTCCGGAATTCCTCGGCAAGATTTTGTTCATCGAAGACTACGACATAGGTTTGGCAAAGAAACTCGTACAGGGCGTAGATATTTGGATGAACACTCCTACCCGTCCGCTCGAAGCATCGGGAACCAGCGGAATGAAGGCCGTAATGAACGGTGCATTGCATTTCAGCGTACTCGATGGATGGTGGGTTGAAGGTTACCGCGAAGGCGCAGGCTGGGCATTGCCACAGGAACGCGTTTACGAAAACCAGGACTTCCAGAACGAACTCGACACGCAGACAATCTACAATATGCTCGAAAACGAGATTGTACCGATGTTCTACGACTGCAGCGAGGATGGTATTCCTCACCGCTGGGTTAAGTGCATAAAGAAGTCGATTGCCGAAATCGTTCCGATGTTCACCACAAAGCGCATGATTGACGACTATAAGGACAGATTCTACGGCAAGCTCTACAAGCGCTCGACCGAACTGGCAGAAAACGACTACGCAAAGGTATTCGAGATTGTTGACTGGAAGCAGAAGGCTGCACGCGCTTGGAACTTCATCGAGGTGCTGAAGATTGACTTCCACACCACCGAGTTCGAGAACCCGCAGGATGCATACGGAGAGATTACCTTGAACCTCAACCGTTTGTCACCCAACGACATAGGTATCGAAGCAATAGCAGTTTCGAAGAAGCAGGACGGCTCAATAGTCATCGACGAAAAGATGCCGTTCAAGCTGAAGGAATGCAACGGCAAGATTGCAGTATTCCGCATCGAGGGCGCACCGCACAAGACTGGAATCTACAACTACGCAATCCGCGCCTACGCAAAGAACGACCTTCTGCCGTACAAGCAGGATTCGAAGCTTATAATGTGGATATAATAAATTAGACACAGAACAATAGGAACGCATTTATTGCGTTCCTATATTAACTATAACAACACAACAAATGAGAACATTTGACGACGACGAAACCCGCGGACCACGCAACAGCCGCGACCGCAGGGACAACAATAAACCCAAGTTCAACCGCAACCGCGACGACCGCAACTCGGCTCCGCGCGAACGCCGAAACTTCGACCGCGACGACGACTTCAAGCCGCGCAACAACAACAAGTTCAACCGCGACAGAAAGCCGCGCTCGTTCGACGAGGACATGCGCAACCCCGACAACCGCAACTTCTCGGGCAAGAAGAAGGACAAGGCCTCGAAATACTACGACGCCCCCGATTACCAGAAGAAGCACCACGACGGACATCACGGTGGTAAGCCTGCCGGCAAGCCCGAAAGGTTCCGCACCAAGAACTACAAGGACTACGACAACTTTGACGAGTTCGACGACAACAACTACCAGGAAAGGCGCATCCGCAGGTCGGAAAAGCCAAAGCCCGCAAAGAAGGACAACGACGAAGTCCGCCTCAACAAGTACATCGCCAACTCGGGCATCTGCTCGCGCCGCGAAGCCGACACCTACATTCAGGCTGGCGTCGTGACAATCAACGGCGAAGTCGTTACCGAACTGGGTACCAAGGTTAAGTCTGGCGACGAAGTGCGTTTCGGCGGAGAACTTATCAACCCCGAAAAGCTCGTCTATATCCTGCTCAACAAGCCCAAGAACTGCGTAACCACCCTCGACGACCCCGAGGAACGCCAGACGGTAATGGACTTGGTGAAGGATGCCTGCCCCGAAAGGATTTACCCCGTTGGACGTCTCGACCGCAACACCACCGGTCTGCTTCTGCTTACCAACGACGGCGACCTCACCAAGAAACTCACCCACCCTTCGTACGAGAAGAAGAAAATATATCAGGTGGAGACCGACAAAAACATCAGCAAAGCCGACCTGCAGGCGCTTGCCGACGGTTTTGAACTCGAGGACGGATTCATTGCCGCCGATGCAGTAAGCTATGTCGGCGACAGCAAAAATATCATCGGCATCGAAATACACTCGGGCCGCAACAGGATTGTGCGCCGTATGCTCGAACATCTCGGCTACGAAGTAAAGCGCCTCGACCGCGTATATTTCGCCGGCCTCACCAAACTCAACCTTCCCCGTGGCAAATGGAGATTCCTCACCGAAAAGGAAATCACCATATTGAAGACGGGAATGTACGAATAGAATAAAGTAACTAGAAAAGCAATCAGAAAAATCGTCAGCAAGTTGTTGACGATTTTTTTATCGGTCATAATCAATGAATATCCAGCAAGGGTGTTTTTACAAGGATTTGTAGCGACGCAATGCTTTGCGTCGGTAATCAATGATTCAAAAGATTCAATGACAATATCGTTTCCTGTCGTGTCGTGGCGCACCGCGACTATACAAATCAAGGGTTCAAGAGACAAGGATTTGTAGCATCGCAATGATTTGCGATGGTTCTATATTCAAAGATTTAAAAGGAGCAACCAAGGAGCAACAAGGGAGCAACTTGGTACGGAGATGGTACGGAGAAAACACGAACGCAATTTGATAAACTTTTCTACCTGTTGATAAAAATATGTTCCAAAATTTTCCAAATCCGCCCAATAAAGATTATCTTTGTGACTTATAATTATGGATTTAAGTTAGAAAAATGATACTACCTCAAAATAACAAACTGCCAATTTCTGCACTCGCTGGAATTTTCAATAACACATCGGCGACATACAAATTCTATTGGTTTGTTACGATAATGGAGATTGTTGTAAAAGAGCATAAAACAAAAATATCGCTCTGGGAAATCATTGCAGGAATGATTGCAGAATCGTGGTATCCTATTCATTTTTTTAAACTATCGTTTGGCAAGTCTGATTCATTGTACACGCAGTCGTTGGCTTTACAACAAGAACTGAATATCCCTATAGATGCCGACAAAAAGAAAGTCAAGCAGTTGTTGATAGACAACATTAACGACAACCATATAAAAAGCCTTTTACGAGTATTTTCGTTGAATGTTCCTTATCGCTTTCTGTCTCCATGGATAAAGTACACATCTGACAAGAATGTTATTTCTCGGTCACAGCAATTTGAAAACGAATGTCTTTACGCAATAAATGGTGAGTATATTGATGTGAATAGCAAATGGATTGATTATCTATCCGAGCACTATCTCATTTTGAAAGATTTCGCATTTTGGAACCTAACAGAGTTTCTGCAAAAACGCAATCCAAATGTTCCGAACTTACCATCAAAACTGATAAAACCTATTCAAAGAGATTCTCTGATAAAACAACATAAGTATTGGAACAACTATATTGAAACCGTCGGAAACTTAAAATGTATTTATACTGGCAAAACTTTACTCCCGAAAAATTATGATTTAGACCATTTTGTGCCGTGGAGTTTTGTCTCACATAATCTATTATGGAATTTAATTCCTGCCGATTCGAGTATAAATTCATCAAAAAGCAATAATCTTCCGCCATTGGATATATATTTGAAACCTTTTTCCCACATTCAGCACGAGGCACTGAAGACATTATATGAGAAGAATCCAAACGACAACATTCTTGAAGACTATCTAATTGTGTACGATTCAGTTTCGGATTTGATTAGACTTTCTGAAAGTGACTTTTATAGTGTCTTTAGAAAGACATTCTCGCCAATGATTCAAACGGCAGAAAATATGGGGTTTAAAATCTGGCAGCCATGAAAAAAACTAAGAATAACCCACATTTGACAGCAAAGGAACGTACATCCATTTCGTTTCCTACTCATTGGCTGAAAAAGGACAATCTTTTGCAAGGTGAAATTTTAGATTTTGGTTGCGGATTCGGTTTTGATACCGACCAATTGCGGGAAGAAGGATTCAACATTATTGGTTACGACAATTATTATCGCCCCGAATACCCTACAAAACGCTTTGACACAATAATTTGCAATTATGTTCTCAATGTACTTGAGCCCGAAGAACAAGCTGAAGTGCTAATGTCGGTTTCTGAACTGCTAAAACCAACAGGAACTGCCTATTTTACAGTTAGGCGCGACTTGAAATATGAAGGCTTCCGCACTCATTTTGTACATAAGATGCCAACATATCAATGCAATGTCGTATTGCCATACAAAAGCATATTTTCAAACGAAAACTGCGAAATCTACGAGTATAGGCATTTCAACAAAACCGATTACAAAAAAGAATACGAAATTGCCAAGGGATGTCCATTCTGCAACTTGAATCCAAAAGTGGAATTAGTATGCGAAACAGCAACTGGCGTAGCATTTTACGATGGTTATCCTGTAAGTAAAGGGCACACATTGATTATTCCTAAACGCCACATTGCCAATTATTTTGAACTAACAACGCAAGAACAACAAGCCTTGTGGCAGATGGTTAACCATTGCAAAAAGATTCTCACAAAAAAATACAATCCCGATGGCTTCAATGTCGGCATAAATGTTGGCGAAGCCGCAGGACAGAGCGTTTTCCACATTCACATACACCTAATTCCGCGCTACAAAGGCGATGTTGAAAATCCTAAAGGTGGAGTTAGAGGGGTGATACCTAACAGGCAAAACTACATGAAACAAAGTGTCGTCCAACGGATTGATTAACTGAACATACATAAAGCACAAGGAATGGATATATAATAATTACGTAGAGAAAAGATAGTAATGGAATATACAATAAACAATGTTATGTACAATATAAAAGAAATAGTTAAGAGGTACAACGACAGCGTATCTGATTACGCTGCCTATTTGGTGGCTATTAATGAGCATCAAACCGACAAACAAGAAAAACATCTCCGTGATGCGGGAGAAGGATTATCACAAGTAATAGAGCAGTCTTTGAAACTTCATATTTATAAGAACGACCCTTGCAGATACCAGTATTACACAAAATATACTTTGCCTCAGATTATAAAAGAACTATATTTGGACAATTTGAATAATGAAATGGACTTGTATGAAGATACAATTGAAGATATTCGTACAACCGTTGATTTTGCATTTATTCGAGACAATAAGAACTTTCTCACCAATAGATCAAAACATCATGGTGGAAAAGTTAATCCAAATGTCGTGCTTGGTTATATCACCCAGTGCGAACTTTTTATTCATCAGTATCTTGATAGCGCTGCTTTACTGAGGAATGTAGAATACTTTATGGACATGCCACAAGAAGGAATACAGCAATTTTATATAGCATGTGAACATTTCAGAAGAGAAGATAGAACTTATATACTGTTGACAGAAAAGGATAATAGTATAGATAGCCGTTACTTTCAGCACTTTTCAATGGCTCCATGGGACGTTATTATTGATTTTTATAACAATTCGATGGAAAATGGTTTTGGGTTAGCCGCATACAACGGTGGAGCTGATTTGGCTCATATCTATAAAGCGGGAGATCCTGTTTCAGACGAAGATTTTTTAGCGAATATTCAAAAACCAATCTATTTCTTTGCCAATGGATACAAGAACGAGCGAACCTGTAGTGACTTTGAACAATGGAACCAAACATATTATAGCAAAACGGAAAAGATGCTAAAATCATTGTCAAAAAGTTTAGCTTCTCAAAGAACCATTGTGGTGTCGTTGTTGAAAAACGAGGAGTTTATTGAAAATCTTCGCACCATGATTAAACGATATTTTGACAATGTGAAAGTTGTAATCGCAAATGATAGGCACGATGATCTGATACATTTAGCAAATCGCAAAAATAGTAACTACGAGCATGCAAAAACTTCGATAGAAGAGATGGATAGTTGTTTTAAAGAGTATTTACAGACGGGGGCAGGAAAACCTAATGTTTCAGAAACCTATTCCGTGCCATTTTTACCAGAGGAAGGGAATGGCATGCTTACAAATGCCGAACTTTTGAATCTGGAGGAATGTTTTGAGGTGCTGTATTTGGGCGTAGGTGATGGGAATGACGAGGTCAGAGATTCTTTTTTACGGGGAGAGACCTCACTAACATGGCAGGGGGCAAAACGAAATTTTGCTGCAAAGCGAAACCGATTCCAAAAATTATATGAGTCACCTTTGCTGGCAGAAATCAAAAAAGCACGAAGTAAAGTGTTTATTGTGCACGAACCTGGTTTTGGAGGATCTACAGTAGCACGACAACTAGCATACGCAATTCATGAGAGTTACCCAGTACTCTTTCTAAAAGAATACAGCAATAAGGCGGTTATCCAGAAACTTGATTGGCTGCACGAACGCACTAAGAAAACAATCGTTGTATTCATGGAAATACCTTCTGTTATTTCGGCGGAGGAGTTTGAGTATTTATTCCGTAATACAAACCAAAGCCGACCATACGTGTTTGTAGGCATCAAGCGAGGGAAGGAAAATACTAAAAACATTATTGTGTCGGAATGGGCTAACGATACCGTATTACTTGCTGACACATATAGACCTGTGATAGAAGCGAGGTATCAAGGAAGGGAAAAGGATGAAAAGTTGCGTGTTTTGAATGATATTCTTATTGGTAATCCTCAACCATTTAAGAGAACACCATTCTATTTTGGGATGCTTGCCTACGAAAAGGATTTCATGGCGGCTCAAGGTTTTTTTGAGAAATTTGCAAAGGCTATTGAAGGAAACGAACTTCAAAGAAAATGTCTTGTATATATGTTATTGTGTGACTATTATGCAGATAAGTCTTTGCCTGAGTCTTTCTTCAAAACGGTATTTGACGTTGACAGCAAAACGATATTTAGGATTGACGACTATTTTGATGAAGCGAATGGCATAGTGGAGAGTCTGATACAAAAAGAGTTTGTTGCGAACAAGATATATATCAGACCCAAATACTCATTCTTCTCAGAATTGTTTCTTGAGATACTCTTACGAAAAGAGAACACCCCTGCGGATACTGGATGGAAAGAGAATCTTGGCACTTACTGCAAAGAATTAATCAAAGACACTGCTTTGAATCCGATGGCAGAACTGCTACAAGAGTATCTTCTACAACCACTGTTTATCGGATCTTCGAGAGAAAGAGAAGGCGAAAAGTTTACTGAACTTGTAGAAACAATCCGTGAGGAGGAAAG
Organism: Bacteroidales bacterium; assembly: GCA_017620015.1. Taxonomy (GTDB): domain Bacteria; phylum Bacteroidota; class Bacteroidia; order Bacteroidales; family ML635J-15; genus Bact-19. The sequence goes on from JAFZRE010000015.1 coordinate 231,181, forward strand.
AATCAACATATTTAAGACCTTACATGAGCAGTTTCCAGATAATTCTCATTTTTGTTCTCATCTAGCGAGGTATTATGCCATGAAAGAGAAAAACATGAATAAAGCATTGGAATATGCCGACCGCGCCATCCGACTCTCGGAAACCCCAGACCCGTTGTTACATCATATTAAAGGAATGTGCCTTTATTATATTTCCTTTGACAAAATGGAAAACATAAGAAGAGCAATGAAGAATGGAATAAAGCCTTCGCGAGAAGATGTGTCAGAAATAACAGACACACTATTGTCGCAAGCGGAATTGGAGTTTTTGAAATCACGAGAAATACAACAACAGATACATCGTGAAGACGAATACGGATATATACCGAATATCAAATTGCTTCTTAAGGTTTTTGACTTCTACGTGTTTGTTAATGAAGAAAAGAAAAAAGATGTTATTGCCAATGCTAAAGAACCATATATTTTATGGTTAGACAAGGCTCAGTCGTTACTTGACAATGTGCGTAGGCTTCATGAGGAAGGAGAAGAGAGTACACATTTTATTGAATGCGAAACAAGCTTATGGGCGGAATATGAGGATTTTGGTGCTATGATAGAGAAATTGAACAACCAGCTTGTAAAAACAACACAACCTGCTGTCGTAAGGCGTCAACTAGTACAAATCTATATGAGGCGCGATAACGATTTCATGACATCCTCAAAGGCTAATGAACGATTGCTGAGACTTATGGATGAGAATATGAAAAGTGATTCCAAAAATATACACAATTTCGTTTTGTGGTTTAGGGCAGCTCGTTATTCGAACCTTTCAACTGATGAAATCCTTTCCAAGCTCATCCAATGGAAAGCTATCAGCCCTGCTATTGATTTGACTTTTTATAGTTATGTTTTTAATACTATCAAGGCAATTGAAGGCAGTTCTGAAGCAGCGATTCTAGCTGATAAATATATTAAAGAGTGCCGATCGATGGGTGGAGGAAATCATATATATGTCAAAGAATGGTATGGCAACGCCCCTCAAGGTGTCGTTAGTAATGCCGAACTACGAACCAATGCTAACAATTATGAATTACTCGAAGTAACAGGGTATGTAAAAAATTATCAGCATCCTGGTCATGCCATAATAGAGATGGATTGTGGGTTGGAAGTTTTTTTCAAACCATCAGCAAATGGACTAACAGAAAGTTGTTTGAACCATAATGTAACATTCCGTCTTGGTTTTAGTTATGATGGATTGAGAGCAGATAATGAATCAGTAAAACTGTTAAGGTAACTAACGGCCTGAATCAAAAATCGATGGTTTTATTACGTAATGGAAAGATGATCCAATAATAAAAAAATCTGTAGTTTTGTTTTCCCAAGGAGTTGAGGAATTCAATCAATCATTGTTTGTTTTTTCAAGTATTTGTGAAATCTCGTTCCTGCTTGATGTTAAAGATAAAAACAACACAAAGGCAATTAACAAATTCTTAGGCATAATAGATTCTGATACCAAGGTTTATCGTAGTCTTGAAAAAATACAAAAAGGGCAAGCGATTTCTAATATTAAGGAATTTACAAAAGGGGAATTGTTTAAATTAAAACAATTTCATAAAGATTAATCTATATCGTGTCGGATTTACTGTCTCATGCAAAGAGCTAAAGGTTGGACTCCGACACGCTTTAATATTAGCACTTGTAATGGTGTTTGTTCTTCGCACTTCCACGATGGGAAAACATATTGACAAAAAAATGTGATAAGTTGTTGGTGCTACAGATGAACTAATAGGTGGAAGTTGAATAGGAAATAGAAATTGCATCAATATTCTATTGTCAGTCATTGACAGCATGCCACACAATACAAACTGACTTTTTGTCAGCAAATTCTTTATTTTTTAAACAAATTTAATAGAAATGTTACAGGAAGTGCTATGGTACTATTGTTGCATAGTCCCAAATTATTAATTATGACTTATATATGACATCAAATAAAAAATACGAATCATTACCCATAGATACCTTAGAGATGATTAGCGAGATTTTAGGAGACACCGATAAGGGACTTACCGGGAGTGAAATACATCGTTTTTTATTACAAGCAAAAATTGAAGATGTATCTGAAAAAGAACAATTTTTGGCAAAAAGGAAAAGGTTATACAATGCTTTTGCCAACTTTCAAAACAAATACAATTGCTCCAATAACATTCTATCTTTTATCGGATTAGTTCTTGCACCTTCAAGATATATAAACAATCAATCTGAATTTGAAAGATTACGAAATGCTATAAACCAACAATTAGCATTTGTCGGTTACGAATTAATGCAAAACGGGAAATATAGGGAAATAGAAAAGGCTAATACTATTTCGGATGTTCAAATCAAAGTAAAAAATCTAAAACTAGCATTAGAAAGCAGAAATGCACACAAAGAGATTTTCAAATATTGCAAAGCAGAATTGCTACAAAACAATTATTTTCATTCCGTATTAGAAGCAAATAAAGGACTTTTTCAAAGAATACGAGATTTATCTGGAATTAAAACTGACGGGAATAATTTAATCGAACAAGTATTCTGTTCGGATCCGATATTAATCATTAACAACTATCAGTCATCATCAGAAAAAAGCGAACATAATGGGTTCTGTAATCTTTTAAAAGGCCTTTGTTCAATGTTTAGAAACCCAACAGCACACGAACCAAAGATCTATTGGGAAATAACGGAACAAGATGCTTTAGAAATATTAGGCATAATATCATATTGTCATAGAAGATTAGATAACGCACAAAAGATTAGGTAATAACCAAACTAATTAATTTAATATGGATAACGCCATTTACATTATAAATGCAAACACTATTGAACTTCACTATTGGTTCAAAGATGACTCACATACGATGGATGCAAATGTATTCAACCAATGTGAACATGAAATATTAGACATAATAAACGAATTGGTCAACAAATTACAAGTTAATATTGGAATAGAGGTAGAACCTTTAGGAGAGGGTGGGTTGAAAACATGGCTAAGATTTATTGGCGAACAAAAAAATGCCATAAAAATAGCATTTACCCTTTACTTGTTTTCTGAAGTCTTATTAACACCACTTACAACAACATTAGAATATGTTACAACTAAAGCCATTGATTCATTCTTTGAAGATGATGAAATAAAAGCATTAGAAAAAGAAAAGAAAAAGGCAGATTTGGAATACGATATTGCCAAGACAAAACTACAGACACAAAAATTATGCGACTCTATTGATGAAAATAAAATAAAGAAAAAAAGATCTAATTTTTTTGAAACCGCTAGCAAATGTAAGAAAATTGATAAGATTTCCATTACCCTTACAGATTCAAATAAAACACAAAATCCAACATCAAAAGAAGTTCTATCTCCTGACTTTTCAAAATACATTATGACTTCTGATGATGTAGAACCAGATAATGATGAAAATGCAATTATAGAAATTGTATCACCTGTATTAAAAAAAGGGAAATATATGTGGACTGGTATTTATAATAACATAGTCATACAATTTAAGATGAAATCATCAGAATTTATGACATTAGTTCAATCCGGACAAATACCTTTTAAGAATGGCTCTTCTATCCAATGTCATTTAATAACAAACAAAAAAATAAATAGCGATGGAAATGTAAAAATTACTAGTTACGAAGTCATATCTGTTGATAAATATTTTATGAATGACACACCAATAGAAACACCTGAAGGGAAACGGAATCGACAAAAAAGAGAAGCAGAAAAAATGCAAATGGAATTTGATTTTAAGAACTAACCATAGCATTATGATAGATGTTTGAAATACAATAACTATGTGGAATTTTAGCGAAAACGACAAGAAATGCATACATGAATTGGTTAATTCCAAGACTTGTGCTACATATCTTACAAGCCAAATAATAGATTTCAAGTGGTATATAGACTTTGAAAAAAGTGAATTTAGGGTTCCTTTTGATTCCTATCCCAAGGATAATCCAATAACAATAGTTCGCCCGATAATGGACACAATACAATTGCTCGAATATCTTGATGCAAATGGCTATATATGCCTACTTGATTTTCCGCAACATAATCGAATACACGAATACTTTGGCTATAATGCTCCGCGAGATGTATCTATACCTATTCCAAATGCTCTTATGCCAAAGATAATAAGGGCTTACAACAGTAGCATTTATGTCAATCGCAAATTGGAAGACCTTGTCGCCAACAATTATATGGATTTCGAGGACTTGCAACTTTATGAGGCAAAGAAACAGACTCAAAAAGCAACAAAAAGCGTCCGTTGGGCTATTGCAGCAGTAATTATAGCGGGGCTTACTTTAATAGCAAATCTTATATTTAACTAACCAATTTGTATTACCTTTGCAAAGCAACAAAAGGGAGAAAAACATCGGGTATGGAGTCACAGAATATTGAATATAAGCAAAGTTGGAAAGATGAATATCTTAAATGGATATGTGGCTTTGCCAATGCTCAGGGCGGTAAACTTTATATTGGAATTGATGATAGAGGGAACGTCTGCGGGGTGGAAAATGCTCATCGCCTTTCCGAAGACATTCCCAACAAGATTGTTGCTCTATTGGGTGTTGTGGCAGATGTGAACATACTGAACAGAGATGGTAAGGACTACATGGAAATCGAAGTAGTGCCAAGCAACGTTCCTATCAGCTATAAAGGCAAATACTATTACCGCTCGGGCAGCACAATGCAGGAACTGAACGGAACATCTCTACAGCAGTTCGTTCTGAAGAAAATGGGACGCTCGTGGGACGATATGGTGCATGAACGGGCCACGGTTGACGACCTTGACCGCGACGCTATCGATTTCTTCTTGCGTAAAGGTATTCAAGCAGGACGTATTGACCCGTCCGAAGCCAACGCGCCTACGGCTACCGTGCTACAAAATTTGAATCTCGTAGATGATGAAGGTCACTTGAAGAACGCTGCACTGCTTCTGTTCTGCAAAAAGCCCGGTCGCTATTTTACCGGCACAGAATTCAAAATAGGACGATTCCATTCCAATATAGCCGACTTAGTTTCGCAGGAGATGATAGAATGCAGCATCATACAAATGGCGGATCGTGTAGTGAGGATGCTCAAAGACAAATTTCTCACTATGCCTATCCATTATGAAGGATTACAACGTATTGAAACATTGGAGGTTCCCGAAGACGCTTTGCGAGAGATTCTCTACAATGCCATCTGTCACAAGGACTATTTGGGACCGCAGATACAGATGCGTGTCTGGGACCATCACGTGGAAATATGGAACGATGGCGAACTCCCAAGCCAAATCACTCCAGAAAACATAGAGAAAGTTCATGCCTCCTATCCTCGCAATAAGAATTTGGCTTTTGCTTTCTATAAAGCTGGCTTCATTGAGTCGTGGGGACGAGGCTGGAAGAAAATCTGCGATGGATTTGTTGCCGCAGGCTTGCCCAAACCAACGATTGAATCCAAGCAAGGAGGTGTCTTGGTGACATTCCAGAGGAACAATGTGAACTTGAAGAAACAAAACTCTATTGACGCACAAAATGTCGCAGATGGTGTCGCAGTAAATGTCGCAGAAGAACTAACTGAAAGACAACAAATTATTATAGAATTAATAAAAAAATGTGCCGCACAAAATGTCGCAGTAAATACAAAATATATCTCAGAAAAACTGAGCGTAAACAGAAAAACTATTCAGCGAGATATGACGTACCTGCAAGAGAGGAAACTCATAAAATGGATTGGTGCAGACAAAAACGGTCACTGGGAAATCATTGAACAAAGCAACAAATAGCCAAAAACAGATGCCCCACTCCTCCTATATATCGAAACACCTGTTATTCCTGCTGGCAACACTACTGCTTGCCCTCCCCTCTTTCGCCCAGGGCAAGTTCGCAGGGCGCGTGACAGATGCCAAAACAAAGGAGCCGCTAGCCTTCGTCAACATAATATACAACGCCAAGAACCAAGGCACTTCTACCGACCTCGACGGATACTTCAAGATTGACGACTACTCGAAAATCGAATTCCTGCGCATTTCGTACCTCGGATACACAACCAAGATTGTAAGCAAGGACGAACTTGGAGCCAAACATTACATCGAAATTGCTCTCGACGAAGATGTTACAAGCCTTGCCGAAGTAACGGTGCTTCCGGGCGAAAACCCCGCCCACCGAATCGTAAACCTCGTAATCGCCAACGCAAACAGGAACAACCCCGAGAAAATGCGCTCGTTCTCGTATGTGTCGTACAACAAGATGTACTTCACCGCCGATGTAAAGCCTCCAGAAGATACTTCCGCCTACGGGAACGACAACGACTCTTCGTTCAGCCAACTGCTTGCACGACAGCACATTCTGCTCATCGAATCGGTTACGGAACGCATTTTCAGACATCCCGACAACAACAAGGAGAATGTCCTCGCCCACCGTATGTCGGGAATGAAAAACCCGGCATTTACGCTACTTGCTACGCAATTCCAGTCGATGTCGTTCTACAGCGACTACATCTCGTTGCTCGACAAGCGCTTCCTTAGCCCGATTAGCAAGGGAAGCACCTCGAAATACTTCTTCCAAATCGAGGACACGATGTACAACACAGCAATGGACACCGTGTTTGTAATTTCGTTCATTCCATTGAAAAACAAGGTGTTCGACGGACTGAAAGGCGTAATGAACATCAACACCAACGGCTACGCCATCGAAAGCATCACCGCCGAGCCAAACGAACCGTCGGAAGTGTTCAATGTTTCCATACAGCAGAAATACGAACTTGTTGACAGCATACAATGGTTCCCAGTGCAATTGAATACCAACCTAATTTTCAACATACTGCAAGTTCCCGACGGCACAAAGCCAGCCGAAGGCGAAAGACAGAAATATGTTCCGATTGTCGGCATAGGCAAAAGCTACATTTCCGACATCAGCCTCAACCCAGACATCAAACGACGGGAGTTCATCAACCAGGGCGTGATGGTCAACGACAAGGCCACCAAGCAGGACGACGACTTCTGGAACCAGTACCGCAAGGATTCGCTCACAAGCAAAGACCTTGAAACATACCGCGTCATCGACAGCCTTGGCAAAGAAATAAACCTCGACAAAAAGGTTGAAATCATGGAAATCCTTGCCGCAGGCTACATTCCATGGAAATTCATCAATTTCGACCTCGGCTCGATAATTTGGTTCAACGAATACGAAAAAGTGCGCCTCGGTCTTGGCATCGAAACCAACGACAGGCTGACGAAATGGGTTACATTGGGCGGCTACGGTGCATACGGCTTCGGTGACAAGGCGTGGAAATACGGAGCCAAAGTTCAGTTCAACCTCTGGCCGAACCACGATCTGAAACTAGGCGTCACCTACAAGCGCGACCTCGATTTCAGCGATGGAATGGCATTCAACAGACGAACCCAGAAACTGTCGTCGCAGTCGGTTTACGAATGGTTCCTCAGCGAGATGGACTCCATTTCGGAGCACAAGGCGTATGTTGAATTCAGGGCTCTGCGCTACCTTACGGCACGACTGCAGTTCCGCCACTACACCAAGGACATCATCAACACCGACAGATACAATTTCACAGGCACAATCGACAAGCACTACACAGCCGCCGAAGCGGGCATTTACCTGCGCTACGCCTACAAGGAGAAATTCTTCCAGACACCGCGCGGAACAAAGGTCAGCCTCGGAACAAAGTACCCGATAATGTATTTCAACTTCATAAAGTCGGTGCCCGTAACGCCAAACGCCAACGACTACTACAAGCTCGAAGCGCAAATCTACAAGCATTTCGTAATAAGGAAAGTCGGCGACACCTACCTAATCCTCACGGGCGGATATATCGGCGGAAATCCGCGCTACAGCGAACTGTACTACGCCTCGGGAACCGACTCGTGGCTCAACATCGACCACACATTCAACACAATGCGTCCCAACGAGTTCATCTCCGACAAGTTCGTCACCTTCCATTTCATGCACGACTTCGGAAACATACTCTACAAAAAGAAATTTTCGCGTCCGAGCATAGCCATCACCACAAGCCTCGGCTGGGGCGACTGCAAGCTTACGCAAGATATTGACGGCAGCGACTATGCCCGCAAGATGAACAAGGGCTACTACGAATCGGGATTGCAACTAAACAACCTGCTCTGCCTCTCGATTGAAGGCTTCGGTCTGGGCGTTTACTACCGCTACGGTCCATACCGCTTCACCGACAAGGAAATAAACAACTGGGCGTTCAAGCTGACATGGACGATAACGCTGTAGGGCAAAGCCCGTTTAGTGGCTGCGCCGTTTGAATGGCTGACGCCGTTTCTGGGTTTGATGGCTGCGCCGTTTGAAGGGCAAAGCCCGCTTTTCGCTATGCTGTTTCTAAGTTTAACTTCGTTGAGGGCTTCGCCGTTCTATGCCTTTGGCGTTTATGAGTTTGAATGGCTTCGCCGTTAACTTTTATACAAACCACATCAAACAACTTCAAACAATTTCAAACCACCTCAAACAATCTCAAACAACATACAACTTTTTTTCACCCTCAGGCAACGAAATCGACATTTCAGTTGTCATATAAACAAATGTTACTATATTTGCGAAATAATTTATAAAATGATGGGACATCTGCATAATATACAAGCAATTGTGAAACACCTTTCAGCAATGTTTTTGCTATTGGCATTTGCGACACTTGGCTTTTCACAGCAAATAACCGTCAAATTTCTCGGGCAACTCAATGGCTCGGCATATCAGTGCCTCGACAGCGTAAAAGTCAACAACATAAGCCGTGGCTGGACAGAAACCGTACACTACCCCGACACAATTATCGTACTTAGCCAAACAAACACACTTGGAACAATATCATCCGACGCCGATGCGCTTTACCAGAACGTACCAAACCCGTTCGACTGCACCACAACCGCCGAACTCGCAATTTCAAGGACATCGGATGTAACACTTATGCTTGTCGATGTAAACGGACGAACAATAACATCCTACAAGGGCACGCTGGATGCAGGAATCCACAAGTTCGAAATTTCGGCAGAAAAGCCGCAGACATACCTGCTGAATGCACTAGTCGGGACAAAATCCTATTCGATAAGAATGGTAAACATAGGAAACGGATGCGGCAACACCATAAAATACCTCGGCGAATCACAGGACATAACAGCAAAACTCGAATGCCTCAACGAATTTAGGATTGGCGACATCATGGGCTACACAGGCTACGCGACCATAAACGGAAACACAGTAGCAAGCGCAACATTTGTCCAGCAACAGATTTCCAGCCAAAACATAACCTTGAATTTCAGTTTGCAAACCGACCTTCCCGAAGTCACAACATTAGCAGCAAGCGCAATAGGCTCCACAACAGCCACCTTATGGGGCTGGGCAACGGGCCATGACCAGGCAGGATTCGTATATGGGACATCGCCGGACAACCTGCAATACAATATGACTGCCTCATCTACGCTTACCGAAGAATTTTCGCGACAACTTACTGGCTTAACGCCAAATACAACCTATTACTACAAGGCTTACGCAACAAACACGGTAGGCACCGTTACTGGTGAAATCCTAAATTTTACAACCGAAGAAACTTCTGAAACCCATGACATTACCGTAGATTTCACTAGTCTTGGACACAGCACCAACTACCAATGGCTGTACCTGTACATCCCGCTCGACAGCGTAACAGTCCAGAACCGCACAAGAAACTGGACCAGGACATTGATTTTCCCCGACACCGTAATGAACGTTGACATAAACAACGCAAAACTTAATATCGAAGGCAATGCCAGTTCAAACGACCAGATGACTTATATAGGATACACTACATACCGCGGAATTGTATATCAAAGGCAAATACAAAGCTACCTACGTTCAGAGACATTGCAGTTTATGTTTGAAATCCCATTCTGCGACGACTTCTATATGCATACTGAACTTATAGATTGTGAACCAATTACATACAACGGTATTACATATACACAAAGCGGACACTACGAAATAGGGCATTACCAAACATCGTACCACTGCGACAGCATAATAATACTCGACATTGAAATCCGCAACCAGATATTCAACGAAATTGTAGTCAAAACCTGCGATGAAAGCTACACTTGGGATGGAATTACCTACACAGAAAGCGGAATCTACCAGCGGATGTACACATCGGTTCACGGATGCGACAGCCTGGTATCTCTTGTCCTAACCGTCGGAAACGGTTTTACCGACGAAAGAGACGGGAATTCGTACTGCACAATAACAATCGGCAACCAGGTGTGGATGGCAGAGAACCTAAGATACCTGCCAAGCGTATATAGAAGCAACCAGGAGTCGTACACGGAAAGTCGCTACTATGTCTATGATTACCAAGGCAACAATGTTGAAGAAGCGAAATCGACATACAACTACAACGAATACGGCGTACTATACAACAACATTGCCGCCCAAAACGCCTGTCCTGCCGGCTGGCATCTGCCAAGCGATTCCGAGTGGACCGAACTGGAAATCTATCTTGAAAACAATGGATATAATTTTGACAACTACATCGACTCAGACAATGACAGGGAAACTCATAATGTAATTGGCAAGTCAATGGCTTCGCAAACCAACTGGACAGTCTCCGACATCAGCAACTCGCCAGGCAGACTGCAGCAAAAGAACAATTCAAGCGGATTCAACGGAAAACCAGCAGGCTGGAAACATCTAAACGGCCTGTTCAAACATATAAACGAAAGTGCAGCATGGTGGGCAACCGGTTATTATACAAACGGAAACGGCTGGGACAGATACCTTTTCTTCAGCAGGGCTCATTGTACAAGGTCACACAACAACAAGCATATAGGACTGAGCATAAGGTGCATACAGGACTAAACATCCTAATTTCTATTCTAATTATTACCACCCAGCTCGGCGTCAGCGAAATTTTCTGACCTTGATAATTGGATTCTTTATCTCGACGCAAAGCATTGCGTCGCTACAATTATCCAATTTTCAAATTACCAAATATTCAAATCCTCAAATTATCACCTCCCCATTCGTAATTCGTACCTCATAAATCGTAAATAATTTTTATCTTTGCACAAAATTTGACAACATTATAATTATGGGTTTACTAACAGGAAAAACTGCACTCGTAACAGGTGCTTCGCGCGGAATAGGCAGGGCGATTGCATTGGAATTCGCCAAGGCTGGCGCAAATATCGCATTTACATCCACGCACCGCAACGAAAATGTAGATTCGCTCGTAAAGGAACTTTCGGCACTAGGCGTTGAATTTCTCTACTTCGAAGCCGACGCAAAGGACTTCGCCCGTGCAGACGAAATTGCCAACGAAGTGCAGAAAAAATTCTCGCGCATTGACATCCTTGTCAACAATGCAGGCATTACCGCCGACACCTTGCTCATGCGCATGAGCGAAGAACAGTGGGACAGCGTAATCGCCACCAACCTAAAGTCGGCTTTCAACTACACCAAGGCCGTACAGCGCATTATGCTCAAGCAGCGCGAAGGCTCAATCATTAACCTCAGCTCAGTAGTGGGACTGTCTGGCAATGCAGGTCAGGCAAACTACGCCGCATCGAAGGCAGGAATCGTTGGCTTTACAAAGTCGGTTGCCAAGGAACTTGGTAGCAGAAACATACGCTGCAACGCCATAGCCCCTGGTTTCATCGAAACCGACATGACTGCCGCATTGAACGAGGAACAGAAAAAGGCCATCATCGATGCCATTCCGCTCAAACGCGCAGGTCGTCCCGAAGATGTTGCCAACGCAGCCGTATTCCTCGCCTCTAATATGTCGCAATACATTTCCGGTCAAGTAATTAATGTTTGCGGTGCAATGCTGACATAATTATTTTAAACATTGAAAATGCTTGCAATGATTGACAATATATTATGAAAAAGTTTTTTTTGATACTTTTAGTAGCTATCGTGGCAAACGCATACGGGCAGTCGGAGTTTCCAATTTCAAATGCGATTTGGAATGTAGATAAAGTTAATGCCCATGGTCCTTATGAACATACGCTATATGCGACAATTGGCGATACATTGATAAACGATACTGCATATTCAATATTGTCAATTATTAACGATACTGTTATTGGTGACGAAATGCCAGACACTCATCTTGTAGGATATATTAGAAATGAAGGGGAGAAAGTGCTGTTGAGATGTGATGGGGGTGAAATAACCCTCTATGATTTCTCTAAAACGGTAGGAGACACAATATGGCACAATGGATATTTTATCTCCTTTTTTCAAAACGAAACACATTATGGTTTAGACCAACAAGAACATTTTAAATACATAAGTATTATAAATAACAGATATGTTGAAGACGGGTTGGAAAAATACGAGGTATCAATAGGTTATTATGATGATGAGTATGGTTTTTATGAACTTTACGGAGATGTTTGGATTCGAGGAGTAGGAAGCGAGAGAGGATTGATAAGGCATCTTTGGTATCCGCCAATGTCGGAAATGGATAGGTATTATGATAATACTCTAAAATGCCTTAAGCATAATGGTATTGTAAAATATTTCAACGACCCGCAATGTTCAAGATGTTTCTGCTGGTATGACACATCGGAAATATCAAACGAAACGGCAGATAACAGCATAAGCATATATCCTAATCCTGCCTGCAATTCAATTTCAATAAAAGTAGAGAAAGAATATACTGAGTTGACAATTGAAATAATGGACGAAATGGGCAAGTTAGTTTTCAGTAATAATGTAATTGACAATCCTATTTCGCTTGATGGTTTTGCCGCTGGAATTTATTTTGTACAACTAAATATTGACGGCAAGGTAACAACGAAAAAAATTGTTGTGGAATAAAAACTATGGTGCAATAATCTCATAATATGAAATTCTACTTTGAATATTCCCCGTGGCTGCTGATTCCGATGGTGATTGTCGCCGTCGCAATAGCGATTTTTCTGTATCACAAGGACAAGACCTTCGCCGAGATAGAGCCGTGGAAAAAACGCCTGATGACAGCACTCAGGGCAATATTCATCTTCCTCACTCTCGCACTTCTGCTCAACCCGATTGTAAAGCACATCACCCGCGACATTCGCAAACCTATTGTCGTAATCGCGCAGGATAATTCAAAGTCAATACTTTACAACAAGGATTCAGCCTACTACAGAACCGAATACACCCAAAATATCTCACAGCTTGCCGACGACCTTAGCGAAAAGTACGATGTCTGCCTGCTGCCATTTTCCGATGGCGTTGAAAACAGCGACAGCATAAACTTCACTGGCGATGCAACCAACATTTCGTCGGTATTCAACGAAATATCATCGCGTTACGCCGGTGCAAACATGGGCGCGGTAATCCTCGCCACCGACGGCATCTACAACAAGGGACAGAATCCGCAGTATTCACGACCTGCAAAATATCCCGTAATGTGCATCGCAATGGGCGACACTATGCCTCGAAAGGACCTGCAGATAAAGGACATAGTACACAACAGCGTCACCTTCCTCGGCAACAAGTTCCCTGTTAGGATTCTTGTTTCAGCCGACAAATGCACAGAAAAGCAAGCTCAGATAAAAATCACCAGAAAGGGCGCAAATGTCTATTCGCAGACCATCGACCTGCCTGAAAATGGTACCACCAGGAGCGTCGAAGTGGAACTTACCGCCGACCTCATCGGATTGCAGCAATACAAAGTTTCTCTGCAGCATCTCGACAACGAAACAAGCTACGAAAACAACGACGCCGAATTCTACATCGAAGTCATCGACAAGCGAAGCAAGATTCTGATTCTCGCCGATGCCCCCCACCCCGATGTCGGTGCGATAAGGTCAGCCTTGAAAAGCAACCCCGACCTCGAAGTAGATGCTAAATACCTGTACGAAAGCAATATAACTGCAAAGGGCTACGACCTTGTAATTACCCACCAGTTGCCATCGGTGAAGAACAAGGCACAGGGCATTTTTGCCGAAATTGAGAAATTCGCAATTCCGCAAATTATAATCCTAGGAACAAACACATCGTACAGCGATTTCGACAAGCTTGGCACCGACCTGAAAGTCAACTCGAACTTCAACTCATTCGACGATGCTGTTCCTTCGCTAAATTCGGCATTCAACTCGTTCTCGATAGAATCGCCCGAGTTCCTGCAACAGCTTCCTCCGCTGAAAGTGCCGTATGGCAGTCCGAAAATTTCAGGCGAATCAAAAGTTCTTCTGTACCAAACCATTAACGGAATCAAAACCGACAAGCCATTAGTCTTCTTCACCGACAGGGACAACCGCAAATGCTGTTTCGTAATGGGAGAAGGCCTGTGGCGCTGGAGAATCTACGACTATAAGCAGTCGTCGAGCAACGAGAATTTCAACACGCTGATAAACAAGATTGTGCGTTTCACAATCACCAAGCAGCAGAAGAACAAGCTGAGTGTTGAAGCAAAGCGCCTTTACACCGACAACGAGAACATCATTATCACCGCCGAATTCTACAACGATGCCTACGAGCTTGTCCCCGACCTCGAAATCGAAGCCACGCTCAAGGACAGTGCCGACAACGAGTTCAAGTACATAATGGAGCCCAACGGCAATGCCTACCGCATCGACCTCGGACGGCTTGCAAAAGGCTCGTACACCTGCAAGTTCACCACCGAATTCGACGGAAACAAATACGAAACCAACATAGCCATAATGGTTAGGAATATGAACCTTGAAGCACAGAACCTCACTGCAAACCACAATGTGCTTTTCGCCATTGCAGACGCAAACGGAGGCAAGGTCTATTATCCTGCCGAAATGTCGAAAATAAAGGATGACCTGACATCAAACCCTGACATCCAGAATGTTGCATACGAAAAGGAATCATTGTCGTCGATAATGGATTTCTGGTATCTGTTCATCTGCATACTGCTGTTCGCTACTGCAGAATGGTTCTTACGTAAATTCTGGGGAGGGTATTAAAATTATGAGTATGAACTTTTTCAACTTCCATACGCACAACACATCGGAGACTTCGGGCATAATAAGCCTGAGCGAATACGCCAGTTTTTCTGAAGGCAAAAAGTATTCGGTGGGACTGCATCCGTGGTACTGCGACAAGAATTCCATCCACAAGATGTCGGAAATTGCCAAAGCCGCTGAAAATCCGCAGGTGGTAGCCATCGGCGAAACCGGCTTCGACAAGAAGTCGGGACTTGACCTTGCCGGACAGACCGAAATTTTTGAAGCCCATGTTGCATTATCGGAAAAACTGCAGAAGCCGCTGATTATACATTGCGTAAAGCAGTTCCAGCACCTGATTGCCGAAAAGAAGAAATTGCAGCCCACGCAGCCGTGGATTTTGCACGGATTCTGCGGAAAACTCTCGCAGGTAAGCGGACTTATTGACTGCGGAATATACTTTTCGGTGTCGCACTCGCTGCTGTCGAAGGACAAGAAGTCATCGAAGTTCTTCTCGTTCGTGCCAAAGGAAAGACTGTTCTTCGAAACCGACGACGGCAATTTCCCTGTGGAGAATGTCTATAAGTCGGCAACGCGCTG
The DNA here is from genome assembly GCA_017620015.1 of Bacteroidales bacterium. GTDB lineage: Bacteria > Bacteroidota > Bacteroidia > Bacteroidales > ML635J-15 > Bact-19. The sequence continues at coordinate 246,693 of JAFZRE010000015.1, forward strand.
GATGAACATTTCGCTAGAAGAACTCTGCGAAATCATTGACAAAAACTTGAAAACCATCAACCTATGAGCTGGCAAGAACGCACCGAACTGCTTCTCGGCGACGAAAAGATGAAAAAACTGCGCTCGGCAAAGGTGCTTGTCTGCGGACTTGGCGGTGTGGGCGGTGCAGCAGCCGAACAGCTTGTCCGTGCCGGCATACAGAACCTTACAATCGTCGATGCCGACTGTGTTTCCGAAACAAATATCAACCGTCAGTTGATTGCCACCCACGAAAATATAGGCAAACCCAAGGCAGAAGAATTCGCCAAGCGTTTCCGTGCCATCAATCCCGACATAAACCTAACAGTGATAGACGAATATCTCCGTGACGAGTTTTTGGAATCTACCTTAAAAGACGGAAACTGGGACTTTGTGGTTGATGCCATCGACACGCTTTCGCCAAAATTGCACCTGATGCGAATCTGCCACCAGAACGGCATTCCGTCGGTAAGCTGTATGGGTTCGGGTGGAAAACGCAATCCGCAGTTAATCCAGATTACCGACATATCAAAGACTTACAACTGCCGTCTTGCACTGATGCTCCGCAAGCGACTACACCGATTAGGTATATACAAAGGTATAACCGTTGTCTTTTCGCCCGAGCTAGTCGATAAAAGTGCCATTGTGGAGGAAGAAAGCGTCAACAAGAAGTCGAATGTGGGTACAATCAGTTATATTCCTGTGGTTTTCGGCTGTATGTGCGCGTATGCGTGCGTGGAATATCTTACGAATAGAGAATAGTCATTTTGAACTTGCTCGTTGAATCTGCACGATAAAAATTACTATCATTTGCGATTCTACACACGAAAAAAGTATTATCTTTGCAACCGCAAAATTGGATGGCCTGATAGTTCAATGGATAGAATGGCGGTTTCCTAAACCGTAGATTCGGGTTCGATTCCCGGTCGGGCTACGAAAACTCACTGAAAACCAGTGAGTTTTTTGTTTTACACGCTAAATTCGTAGTCCGGGTCATACCAGCCTGTGTCTTCTTTCAAAAGGTCGTACTCCTCCCCTGTTTCAAGGTTTGTGACATGGATAATGCCGGCTACTTCGTCGTAGTCGAACTTGTATTTTGAGTTCTTTGTGTTCTTATTGTCCATCTCGCTTATTTTTTCTGAGGCAAAAATACGAAAATTTAACAACAAAGGGTGACACAAATGCCACCCTTTTGCAAATCAAAATATTTCACTTCTTACTTTACTATGGTCAATGCCTTTCTTACTCCTGCCAAAGTCGGTTCGCCGGAGATTTCGCTTCCTACAGCGCCCTTCATCCAAGCCTGCGGAGTGATGGAACCTTGCAGAAGCATTCTTGTAAGTTCCTCCGAGAACGGCTTGTCGGCCATATAGGTTTCTATCTGATAGTCGATAAGATGTCCTACTGGATAATTTGCAAGGTACAACGGCGAATCAATCATGTGCGAGTAGATTGCAAGTATCGGCGAATCCTTCACACCGAAAACTGGTGCATAATACTTGTTCCACACATCCTTGGCAATGGAAACCACTGCATCGCGGAGTTCCTGAGCATTGGCATCCTGATTTTCGTACATCCAGCGCCAAGTGTACAAATCAACAAGCGAAACACCCATAATCTCGTATGCCGACCAGCAATTTTCCAATGCTGCCATTGCTTCCTTTTCCTCCGAAGCATCGCCCCTTGCCTGTCCGAGCAACTTCAGGTCGCGACCTTGGAACATAAATGCAACAGCCTCGGTAAATGCGGTATTCGGAATGCCCTTCAGCATATAGTAGTCGATGTCGTAAAGGGTTATGGTCTGCTCAACGCAATGTCCAAGTTCGTGAACTGCAATATTGTAGCCCTTGTAGTCCATACCCGACTTTGCAATCCTTGTACGCAGATGAGCCACATCACCCTTCATCTCGCTGCCCCATGCGTGACCAGCGCCACGAGCAGGGTCAACACTGATTTTCGATGCAATGTAGTTAGCCTTTTCGCGCGACCATCCCAAATCGTTAAGTATTCGCGGAATATCACGTCCAAATGCCGACGGATTCGGATAACGCTGACGTGTAATGCGGTCGAGTTCTGCCTCGTTCATGTCGTTACGGGCGGTAAAACCATTGTACCAGATGTCGTATGGCTGCAACGGGCGACCAAGTCGCTTTGAAACCAACTGGCCAACCTGTGCAATTTCGGGTGCAGAAATAAAGTCGATGAACAACTTTTCCACTTCATCCTGAGTAAGCTCCATTGTCTCATCAAAAGCCCTTTCGATATAGGTCGGATAAACCGAGTTGAACTTGTCCATTGCCGACAAAGCCTTGAAATTGTACAGTATATGCTCGTAGCGAGTAAATGGTTCGGCAGGACTTGAAACCTCTGCCCCATCCTTGTAAAGCTTGTTGGTGCGCGGATTCCACTGGTACTTGTCGGAGTTGATTACATCCTGCGGAATATCCTGATTTACAATATGCAACATCACATCATAAATCATCTGCTGCTTTTCGAGTCCATGCTCCGAATCGGAATAGTCCGACTTCAGCTCGTCGCGCAGATTCCAGTGGCTTATCAGTTTCATGTCCTTGGGGAACAAGGTATTGCCACCGTTATCTACGAGATTTCCCATATAAATGTTGTAGCTCGAAATGTAGTTGTCGGCGTTGGTCATTGCAACATTGGCGGCCTGCTCGTATTCGGCCGGTATGCGCGATGTAAACTTGTCGCCCAGACGAGCATACGCCCAGTCCTGACGTGTCCACTTGTCGCAGAGGGCATTCTTCTCTGCAAGCGAATACGACGGGAAGTTAAGCACGATGTAGAACGCCATCTTGTTGGCGAACAAATCGTCGGCAATATGCGCCGTGGTTGAATATGCGCCCATAGCCTCATCGACGAAATCGACTTCGCCCATATCCAGGTGCAAAGGTTCCATAAGCTTTATGGTCATCGTGTTGCCGTAACCGTAAAGGATTTCAAGGTCACGCTCGATTTTCTTGTATGTCTCGAAACGTTTTGCCGAGTCGAGCACAAAGTTTGTCATACAGAAATCGTAGAAGTCGTCGAGCGAACCATCCTGCTCCTGCCACAATGCGGCGACCTGCGATACGCCCTTCTCTATGCGGTCCGACTCCTGTCCGTTGCAGAACTCCTTCAAGCTGCGGACTGTGCGCTCAATGTCGTTCTGTGGAATCCTAAACTCGGCGACCACTGCGCCATTATCCTTGCTTGAATCCTTGCACGAAACAAATGCAACCATAGCCAAAACGATTAATGGGAAAAGAATCTTTTTCATATAAACAAATTTTAATCAATTGTTATTTTCCGTGTTTATTTCATCAATATATGACTGAATGTCGTTTTTTAGAATTACTAAATCATTTTCAATCACAGACACCACTTCATTTTTATCTACCATATTATATCCGTGAACAATAAAATTGCGCATTGCTATTATTTCTCGCCACGGAGTTAACGGGTGCGCTTCACGGAAATCAGCAGTCAACATATTGGCAGCTTCTCCAATAATTACCAAATGATACACAATGGCATAATAGCACATCTTATCTTCAATAATTTGCGCAGATGTTTTATTTCCAACAAATTCGAAAATATTGTTGATGCTTTCAATTATATGTTCAAGTCGTCCTTTGTCTTTAGCAGGTTCTCTCATAAATAAGAATTTTATCCTTTTCGGCGGTTTCCTGAGCAAAAGGCATTAGCGTTCCTTCTGTAATCAAATCGACCTTTTTGCCTAAAATATCCTCCAAATCCAATGCAATTTTAATGTGTTTCAGCAGACTTATGCTTTTACCGCCATCCTTATCGAAAACAACCAAGATGTCAACATCGCTGTCGGCTGTTTCCTCGCCACGGGCATACGAGCCAAACAACCATGCCTTCTGTACTGGCTGGGTAGCAAAATAACTGCTTATCGTATTCCTTAATTGCGCATCCATATTAGGATTTTTTTTGCAAAAATAACATTAATAGGTAAATCAACAAAACATAAAAAAGAACGAAATATCTATTCTTCCAACTATGTCAATTTCTAATTTAAACTAAAATTTCCTCTGCATATCTTCCAATGACAAACCTGCTATGCTAATACTATTTTTGTCAAATATATGACACAGAGAAATTTAGTTCTTTCATAATTTTATGGCGGTAAATTTTATGGTCATAACATTTGCTGACAAAAAAAAAGACAGCATTGCGCTGTCCTTGATTATCGCATGTTTTGTGGTTGTATCTGTTAGGGATAGTTGCAACCCGCATTGTCACAACTTATTTCTACGATATTATTCTTCAACCAATTTGTCTGCAAAATCAGGTAGAAGTTTTTCAAATTTCTTGCGACTTCCGATAGGTATGACTATTTGTTCAAGAGACGGACACATACTGAAAATTTTTGCTGGATAAGGATAACTCTCAAGATCATTATAATCAATTTCTTCTAATGATAATGGCAATTTTACAGACCTAAGTCTAGCACAATTGCTAAAAGCTGTAGCATTTATTTTCGTAACACCTTCAGGGATAACAATATTTTTCAAATTAGAGCATCCGTAAAATGTTCTCCATGGTATAACTTTTATTGCTTTAGACAAAACAATAGTCTTCAAGTTTTTACAATCAGAGAAAGTACATCCACCCAAAAATTCGTCTCCAAGCGATTTTACTGTTGACGGCAGTGTTATAGACCCAATATTTGGGCACTCAGCAAATGCCCCTGATTTTATTGTTGTAACCGTTTTGGGAATCGTTATTGATGTTATTTCGCTACGCATAAATGCCCCATGATCTATTGTTGTGACTGTATAGGAAACCCCTTGGTCTTTTACATTCTCAGGAATAACTAAAGCACCCTTTGCTTTTTTACATTCAACAGACACTGTACTTGATGATGTAATACGACAATCAAGTTTGTTGCCAGAAGGCAAAGTAATGGAAAAATCTTGTGCATTTGCTAATATGCAAAAACAGATAATAAAAATTGTACTCCAAAATTTCATACTACCACTTATTTAATTCGTTATACAATGCGAAAAGCTGTTTTTCTTCAATTTGATATTGGGCTGCTGTTTGGGGCAAGTTATATTGACCTATGTTTTTATCATTATCATCATTAGCCCAATAGCACTCATAACTTTCCTCTACAAGATGACCACCTAGTTCCTCAATTGTTCTTTTAATCTTAACACCCAATCCATGAATTTCATCGTTGGGAACATTTATAGCCTTACCATTTTTTCGAAGCCATAAAATAAGTTCGTCTGCACCAATTTTTATCATAATAATTATTTTTTTACATGCTACAAATTTAACCCAAAAATCTTAATACTCAACACATTGACTTATCCAACATCAATAGCAAACTCTATCTATTTTGGATAAAATCTTCAAAGAAATTATAACCAAGGGCATTGCTTATACGCACAAGCAAATCGGTGTGAATACTCGGATTGTTGTAAATCTTATATATGTGGTTGGGCGAACAGTTTATCTGCTTGGCAAGCCATGAATGTTTCCTGCCCTGCACCTCCATCTTCGCCTTTATCAGCGAACCTATATGTATGTCCTTAATTTCGTCCATAAAAAAAGCGTGAACCATTTCGTTTGTTGCTTATCATTTTGTCAGGCTCTGGTAAAACCTTTGTAGCTAATAAGCACGAAACGGCTCACGCCCTTAAGCGTGAACCTCTCGCTCGCCTATTCTCGCTACTTGTGAAAATTTACCAGATTTTGACAAAAGAGAATAAGAGCGTAAAGCTCAGAATGTTAATATTATAAAAGTAGTTATATCATTGAGTTGCGGTTAATGTTTATTATATTGTTTATTCATTTAATTGTTTCAACATTTCATCTATATCAAATGCATACGCAAACCTTCCTTTTGAAGTAGTTCCAAAATGGAACTAGTTGTAGTCCTATCCAATTCGGCACTATCATATATATTCTTAAGGTGCTTTGTAATTGCTTGCCTTTGTGTACCAAACAAATCTGCCATCTGCTGCTGAGTCAACCACACAGTTTCATCATCTACACGAACTTCTATTTTCACAGCATCATCTGGCTGATAGAGTATTATTTCGTTGGAAGCGTCCATTGGCGTATTATTGTATGTTTTGCGGTGATACATCGTATATCCATAAGGGATGGTTCCCTTACTTCGCCGGATATTTATTCTTTCTTTCGTAAAACTAATTTCGCTCCATTCTGGAATAAAGTCATTGTATTCTTTTTCGGATTAAATTCAAATTTTGCACCTAAATGGTCGCACTTAAATTTGTCCTTGTCAACTGCTTCAAACGAAAAAGCATCATCTCCAATCTGCCCAATCAATGTGTTTTCTTCTTTTGTGACAATAAAATCCAAACCTATTTTCTTGGAAACATACACGCCCAAATAAATGTCCAAATCCTCAGATGCCACATTATAGAATTCTGGTAATTCGTAAGGTTTGCCGTAAACTGCGCTTAAAACCGCCTTTTTAATATCTCCGATTTTAAAATTACGCCCGTTAGAAGTCATGGCATACGAAATATTTCCGTCGTCAAAATGCGAATAAACAGAAACAAAACCATCTATTGCCCCCGTGTGTCCCAAACCAATGTTTTCGCCAAAAGGAATCTCGAACAGCCCGAGACCATAGTCGTCCTTAATGGTTTTCATTATTTTGAGACTTTCATCAGTCAGAAGCCTTCCACCAAACAAAGCGTCAGCGAATTTTGTCAAGTCGGTAGGCGTTGACACTATTGCACCCGCACCCATCGGAACAGTCCAGTCTGTTTCGTTTTCTACCTTCCAAGAACCCAAGAAGCGGTATGACCTGCATTCGTTGTTGTTCGGGTTGGTTTTTCCAAAAATATATGTGTCGGTCAGACCAATTGGCTTGACAATGTATTCCTGCAACAAGTCGGAATATGGTTTCGAGAAAGTCTTTTCAAGTATGTAGGTCAATAACACATAGTTCGAATTGCTGTAATCGGACTTGCTGTCAGGCTCAAAATCGCTGCCGCCTTTTTCGATAATCGCCAGCATTTCTTTTTCTGTCTTTGGCTGTGTACACCAATCCAGATAGTCATCGTCGTGTGTAAAATCGTGTATTCCGCTCCTATGGCTTAGCAAATGCCTTACAGTTATTTTCTGTGAATTTGCGATTGTAGGAAACCATTTGTCAATAGTTTGGTCAAGGTCTATTTTCTTTTCTTCAACAGCCTTCAAAACCAAAACCGCCGTAAACGATTTCGAGGCAGAACCGATTCTATATTTGGATTTTTCGGTTGCTTTAACCTTGTTTTCGACATCAGCATAGCCGATTGCTTTTGTGTAGATAATCTCACCGTTCTTCGCAACGGCAACACTTCCCATAAACTTGTTGTTTTCTTCAAGTTTATCGAAGTAATTGTCCAACTTTGCCCTGTCGAAAAGATTTTGTGCAAATACGCCACTACTTAATATTAGAAGTGTAAACGCTATTAATATACGGGTATATTGTTTCATAATATATGTTTTGATTAGAGAATCCTATCGTTCTATAAAAAGTTTTCGGCTGACTTCTAAGCACAGCCGAAAACCAATATTGTTAATACAACGAATTTATCAAATCGTCATCTGCCAAATTCGGAACTGTAACCTTCATCTCAGGATATTCCTCCATAGCGCGCTTGATGGCGAACATTGCGCCCTCGTTGCGTGCCCAACTACGACGGCTGATTCCATTGTTGACATCCCACAGAAGCATCAGTTTCAGGCGACGCTCGGCCTCGGCGCTGCCGTCGAGAACCATACCGAAACCGCCGTTAATAACTTCGCCCCAGCCAACGCCACCGCCGTTGTGGATCGAAACCCAGGTTGCACCGCGGAACGAGTCGCCAATTACGTTCTGGATTGCCATGTCGGCTGTGAACTTACTGCCATCGTAGATGTTGGAAGTCTCGCGGAATGGTGAGTCGGTACCCGAAACATCGTGGTGGTCGCGACCAAGAACAACGGGCTGTTTCAGGCGACCGTCGCGGATTGCATCGTTGAAAGCCTTTGCAATCTTGATACGGCCTTCGGCATCGGCGTAAAGGATACGAGCCTGCGAACCAACGACAAGCTTGTTCTTCTTAGCCTCACTAATCCAGCGGATATTGTCGCGCATCTGCTGTGAAATCTCTGCAGGAGCGTCCTTTGCGATGTCTTCCAAAACCTGCATTGCAAGGTTATCGGTGACTTCCAAATCTTCGGGAAGGCTAGATGTGCAAACCCAGCGGAACGGACCGAAACCGTAGTCGAAGCACATTGGTCCCATAATATCCTGAACATACGACGGATAGCGGAAGTCGATGCCATTAGGTGCCATAATGTCGGCGCCAGCGCGCGAACTTTCTAGCAGGAAGGCGTTTCCGTAGTCGAAGAAGTACATTCCCTTGGCGGTGAGCTTGTTGATTGCGGCAACCTGCCTTCTCAACGAAGCCTGAACTGCTTCCTTGAACTTTTCGGGACTGTGAGCCATCATTTCGATAGACTGCTCGTACGAAAGTCCTACTGGATAATAGCCGCCAGCCCACGGATTGTGGAGCGAAGTCTGGTCGCTGCCAAGGTCAACCTTGATGTCCCTTTCGGCAAGGCGTTCCCACAAATCGACAACATTGCCGAGGAAAGCAATCGAGTGAGCCTGTTTCTTCTTCTGCCATTCGAGAGCAGCATCGATAGCCTTGTCAACATCGTCAATTATCTCGTCAACCCAGCCCTGCTCGTAGCGCTTGTTGGCTGCCTTTGGGTTTATTTCGGCGCAAATGCTTACAACACCGGCAATGTTAGCTGCCTTTGGCTGAGCTCCGCTCATACCGCCAAGACCAGCAGTCACAAACAGACGGCCTTCGGGACCTTCGCCGTGCTTTGCAATCTTACGGCAAGCGTTGAGCACCGTGATGGTTGTTCCGTGAACGATACCCTGCGGACCTATATACATATACGAGCCAGCGGTCATCTGTCCGTACTGCGAAACGCCCATTGCGTTGAATTTCTCCCAATGATCTGGCTTCGAGTAGTTTGGAATTACCATACCGTTAGTAACTACTACGCGCGGAGCATCCTTGTGCGACGGGTAAAGTCCCATCGGGTGACCGGAATACATAACCAAAGTCTGTTCGTCGGTCATGTTGGCAAGATACTGCATTGTGAGCAGGTACTGAGCCCAGTTCTGGAAAACAGCGCCGTTGCCGCCGTATGTGATAAGTTCGTGCGGATGCTGGGCGACTGCATAATCCAAATTGTTGGAAATCATAAGCATGATTGCAGCAGCCTGAACACTCTTATGAGGGAACCAGGTTATGTCGCGTGCGAACATCTTGTATTTCGGACGGAAACGGTACATATAAATTCTGCCATAGGTCTCGAGTTCGTTCTTGAATTCGGGAGCGAGAGTCTTGTGGAATTTAGCCGGGAAATAGCGGAGAGCGTTCCTTATCGCCAGCTTCTTTTCATCGTTTGTAAGAATCTGCTTCCTTATAGGTGCGTGGTTTATTTCGGGTTCATACACAGCAGGTTCCGGCAGTGTGTCGGGAATACCCTGCAATATTAACTTCTGAAATTCTTCCTTTGTAATCATAGCGTAATTTTGTTAAAAAATCAATGGGGTAAAATTAGTAAAAAAGTATTTCGTGCCGAATTGATTTTTTGTGTTTTTATCAACAAATGGAGAATGGACGGTGGCAAATTGATGGCTGTGATTTTATTGCAATTCGCCCCATGCGGTGTACTGAGTTTCGCTCCCTGAGCCTGTCGAAGGGCGAAATAAGCAGAATCGTAGGGCAGAAATACGAATATAATTTATTAAATAATATTTTTATTAAATTATAATTTTTTAAATATTAAATGAAAATAATTATATGCTATTTACCTAAGTTTAACATATATTTAACACAAAAGATTTGGCAGTTCGGATTTTTTGTAAGACTTTTGCGGAGTGAATTTCGTAATTAATTAAAAGTATTGTATATGGAAAATTTAAATCAATTATTGTCTATCTTAGGTGAGGATTCTTCTATTGAGTGTATAGAGTCAACTTTTTCTAAAATTGCAGACATTCTTTTGTTTAAAAGTTATATTAAGACAGAGTATGCAGACTATAGAATTTTAGAAATAGAATTCTACTTTAAGAACAAAAATCATAAAGATGATGTAACTATAAGCCGAACAGATGATGAAGGAATGTGGTGGTTACACGATTGGGGTGTTGACATATCTTTAAAGAGTGATGGGAAAAATTACTATGGTGGCATTCTCATTAGAAGTATTATTCCATTTGATGATAAAAATGCTCAATTATATGAAGAAAAGGTAATATGTGGACCAAGAAATTGCTGCTGGGAATTATTCTATTCTTCTGCATTGAAACACAATATGGCGCCACTAATAATAACAAATAATGAAGATTGTAGTTATCCTGGTGAGATGGGAAGAACGAAACGCTATATTACAGGAAAAACAAATAGAATAGATAGCGATTACCGATTCTATGTAAAAGGGTTAAAATTAAATATAGATCCGAATTACAAAGCATCACCATGGAAATAAATGATATCATAAACACCAACAACAATATCCAATAACAACTAAGCCCCAAACGTCATGGAATCAAAAAATCTTGAAATAATATCGCCATTGATGGAAAATGCTTTTACGGAACCTGTCTTACATAAGGTAGTATTAAGCAAGATTGATTTTGAACTTCCCGATGAAATATGGGATGCCATTAACGATGGATTCGCTTACTATTGGGACTTTGAAGTTGGTTTTGGCAACTATGCGGACTTTGAGGACACATGTCGTTCCATAAACAAGCATCTGGAGTCTGCCAATATAATATACCCCTACGACAAGTTGGAATTTATAGTTAATACAATATATGATTTCGTGGAGCAAATTCCCGGTGCCTTTTTAGATGAATCCGCTACTGTGATACCGGTAAAGTAAGAAGAAAATGAGAATTACATTCGGATTACTAATTGGAATTATCGTCTGTTTCATATCCACAGATGCGGCAACCAGTAACGAATTTTACAAAAAGAACAACTTAATAAATGAACCTATGTTTGAAATGAAAGACAAGAACCCGCACAACGAGCAAACCGTCTATTTGTCGGAACTGCTAATGGACAAATACCCAGAAACTTGCAAGAATTTGATTACCATTCTCGAAAAGCACCATGTGAAATACTCGTTCATTAAAGGGACAAAGGACATATGGTGCCGCGACTATATGCCGGTTCAAACCGAATCGGGAAAGTTTATCCAGTTCAGGTACGAGCCAAGTTATTTGAAAGGCAAAAAGGAATGGGAAGATTCGCGTTCCGATATGAAAGAAGTTTGTAGGTTGAATAATATTGATGCAACATTTTCGAACATAAACCTTGACGGTGGCAATGTTCTTATTTGTGATGGCAGGGCAATATTGTCTGATAGAATTTTCTCCGAAAATCCAGATTATAAAAAGGATTCTCTGATAAACGAATTGTCGAAACTGTTGGAATGTGAGATTATTATCATTCCCGCGCAAAAGGCTGATATGACAGGTCACGCCGATGGCATGGTCAGGTTTGTTGACAGAAACACTATTCTAGGAAATGACAGGGCAAAGGAATCTCAAAAATGGGCAAAAGGCATTCAAAAGGTTATAGACCAATACAAGTTCACGTATATCGACATTCCATTTTTTGAAGATAAGGACCGCAAACATCCTATCAGTGCAATAGGCATATATGTGAACTATCTGGAAGTTAACGATTTGATTGTGGTGCCGATATTTAATCGGGACGAAGACAATCAAGTTCTTGAAATCTTACAAAGGACATTTCCAAACAAGAAAATTGAAACAATCGACTACAACGATGTTGCCAAGGAAGGCGGTTTGCTAAATTGTACGACTTGGGTGGTGAGATAAGGATTAAACTTAAAATAATATTTATGAAAAAAATCATTATCGCTTTCATTTGTATGGCACTCTTTTCTGCTTGCCATCAAAGCAAATCGGATATAGTAAAAGATTATATCGATGTCACAAATAGTTATGACACAGACAAAAAGAGCCAGTTCCTGTCCGATGACTTTATGTACTACGGCACGGACACATTAAACAAACATGATTATTTGAATGTGGACTCTTCTGCGTATTTTGAATATTTTGAACAAAAATCAACAATCTTAAATATTCAAGACTTGGACAGCATAGTGAAAACAGAAGAAAAGATAACTACAATTGTCGATTCTCTTTTGGAAATAACTCCATGCATCTTAAAAATGACATATAGGTTTTCTGATGACAAATTGAAATCAATCACTGTCGATTCAATATTGAATGGGGAGGAATACTTGAAAGCTTTTGAGGAAAAATGGGCTCCATGTTACTTTTATATTCAGGACCAATACGATATACAAGAAGAAGAACTATATAAGAATATCAAAAAATATCTTACAGAATACATTACACTACCAGCCTCAGAAAGAAAGCAATATAAAACTTACGCCAATCTTCAAGGAACCTATGTAGGTGATAACACTATATATAAGAAATTGATATTCAGAGGAAAGAAGACAGTAACAATTGTTGATGCTTTCTTCGGAATTCCGTTTGCGTCAAGTTATGAATTAGACGACAATTACTTAAGAATAAGGACTGATAAAAGTGATTTGTTATTTGAAATAATAGATAGTAAAACTCTTATAGGCGAAGGGTTTGCTTATGGCACATATACGAAGTTAGACTAGCCTATTGTGGCAGAAATTTTAGAATGGCAGGAAAAAAGTTTCATTATGCGTTTGTTACATATTTTGATAACGACTGTAAAGTAAAGAGAATTTTATGTAAACCAAGAACGAACAACGCCATCATAAAAGCACAAAAACTTGCAAACAATCTATATTGTTAACTCAATCCTTCAATTTCGTCCTTGCTCAAACCTGTAATCTTGCAAATTTCGTTTGTTTCGTAGCCAAGTGACTTCATTCTGGTTGCGGTTTGGATAAGATTCTTATGGACTGCTGATTCGTAAATTACTTGTTCGTTTTTCTCCCATTCTTCCCAGTTGGTTTCGGAAAGGTAACGAGTTGCTTGTTCCCGAAGTGGATGAAGATCCTCTTTTATAACTTTCCAAATTTCATTGGCTTTAATTTGATAATAGTCGTGAACCAGCACATGACGCATCTTCTTAATAAATGTCCAAGGTGTTTCTGGATGTTGGTTAATGAAGGCCTGTGTAAGGTTATAAGATGCTTCCCCGATAATTTCTATATTCTTTACGATACCATAATATTTAAGTTTGTCGGCACTGATTTCTTCCAATGTCTTTCCTTCTGCGAAATTTAGAATACAATCAATGGCCTCAATTATATGTTGCAACCGTTCTTTATCCCTAACTTTTTCTCTCATAGATTAATTTTTTATCACGATTAGCACTTTCTACAGCAAAAGGTAGCAATGTTCCGTCTTCTACTATGTCAACAGGACGGTCAAGAATTTCTTCCAGTTCACAAATCATTGCGGCGTGTTTCAGCAGACTTATTCCTTCATCATCGTATTGCACAAGCAAATCAACATCGCTCAATGGGGTTTCTTCGCCACGGGCAAACGAACCGAACAACCAAGCTTTCTGTATTGGCTGTGTCTTGAAATAATCGGCAATCAGTTGTTGCATCATCTTGTTGCTCATAGCTATATTTATTTGTTGTTTGTGGTACAAAGATATATTTTTTTTTGTAATCGCGAATGAAATAAATAATAGTGCACACAAAAAACTGGCTGCATCTCACGATACAGCCAGTTTTTACGATGATTTTGTATGCCTTTGAAATTTTCAGTTTAATGGCTTTTATTGAAATGTAACTTTTTCAACTATTGTTTTTTCTCCGCTTGTAAGTCTTATGACATATATTCCAGTGGAGAGGTTGCCTTTTTCAATTAGGATTTCGTTGTCTCCTTTGTTGACAATATATGTTCTTACAACTTTTCCGCACATATCAGTAAGAATTATTTCCGAAACCGATTCAAGTCCATTTATATTCAATGTTGCATGATCGTGTGCCGGATTCGGATATATCGACAATGCCGTATTGCTACCTTCTTCAATTTCTGTAGTATTTTCAATAGAAAGGTCGTCAATGTGCAAGTTGTAGCCATAGTTTGAAATGCCCTTCAAGGTTATGTAGCTGCGGCTTGATGTCTGCTGCGGAATTGCGAATGAGTATTCCTTCCATCCTTCTGCGGCAGAATATCCGTTTACGGTTGCAATCAAGGTTGCATCGTCAACAGACGGGTCGTCGTTCACATAGATTTCAATCTTGTCGTCATACGGCTGTTCAGAGAAATAGTCTTCCATTGGTCCATACTGGTACAACTTGAAGGTAAGCGCACGGCTTTCGGTGAGGTCGATTGCCGGAGAAGTCATTGTCGCCCAACTGCCATCGGTGAAGCTGAAAGCGGCGAAAGTAGCCACATTGCTTCCCGAAGCAGGAGCGCAGGACGGATTTGCCGGATTTGTGCTGATTGTCCAGTTGACTGCGTTTGCCGAACCATCCAACGACCAGCACATAAGTCCGTTTTCAAAGTCTTCCGTCCACGGGAACTCGGTGATTTCTTCACAAGGTGTCGAGAATGTGGCTGTTGCCGATGGTTGCGACTCGTCATCGCCGCAGATGGTTACAAGATAATACTCGTAATTTGTTGCAAGGCTAAGACCTTCGATTGTGTACTGATTTGTACCGGCGGAAATATCTACGCTCTGGTATGTTTCTTCGTCCGAAGCCTTGTAGTAAAGGCGTACGGCGGTGGTGTTGTCGGTGGGTGTCCACGAGATTGTAGCTTCGTCGTTGTTGACGCTTGCTGCAATCTGCACCGGTGCGGTACACGAAGCCGACATTTCTACCGCAAAATTATCGACGAAGCACGACGGATAAGCAGCTGAACAAGCTCTGCCACAAAGCCATAGCGCAATGTAGTGACCTTCGCCCGAATATGCAGCCATATTAATTTCCTTAAGTTCCCAAGTGCTTGTTGCTCCTACCCTATGGATGGTGTCGATTGCAACAAATGTAAGCGTGTCGGTCGGGTCGGACATTACGCCCAGAATCAAGCCCACCTCGGTGGTTTTGGTCGATTTGTACCTTAATTTTACGGTTGTGCTGCTTATTGGCACTGTCGGGTCAATCTTTGGCGATATTGCAAATTGCGAAGTTGGACCCTGAAGCATAAAGAAAAGGCTTCCAGAACTGCCGTCGGCACCTGTAGGCGAAATTGTCGGGCAGTCGTATTCCATACCTGACTGGTACGAGAATATCTTGCTCCAACATTCGGGGAAAGATGTGTTGTCGTAGGTTTCAAGACCTTCAAAATCTTCGGTGTAGGGAAGCGTTTTCTCACAGTCGTTCTGAGCATAAACCAAATATGCTCCGATAACCATAATCAGTGTTAGTAAAACTTTTTTCATCATTCTTTTGTTTTCGTTCGTGTAAATAAATGTAAATTAACTTTGGATTCGCAAAAGTACAGCCGTAGCTATGGGCGCACAATCCCTAAAAATGATGAAAAGAACGACCATATTTAGCCAAAAGTTGTGATTGAACTGAATATCCGCAATGTCATATTTTTGCATATCAAGAATTTATAATGTTAAAGGTATGAAGCGTAAGTTATACATTTTGTCGGTATTGGTTCTGGTGACGATTTTGCTGGCTAGCGGATGCAAGGACAAGATAACATATACTGTGGTTTTCAATCCCAACGGAGGGAGCGGTACTATGCAACCGCAGGTATTTGCCGAGGGCGAGGAGAAAAACTTGTCATCCAATGCGTTTATCCGTGAGAACTATAACTTTTCAGGCTGGAACACTATGAGCGACGGCAGCGGAACTGCCTATAGCGACGGCCAGAAGATAAGGCTTGTTTCGGATATAACACTTTATGCACAGTGGGTTGCCAATGCGGACACGACAATCGTAATTGGAACAACCGTGTATGTTACATTCGATGCCAATGGCGGTGCGGGAGAAATGTCCCCACAACCATTTACAGTTGGGATTGCACAAGCATTGTCAGCCAATGAGTTTACGCGCGAGAACTATGGCTTTGTAAGTTGGAATACAGCTGCCGACGGTTCGGGCAGGACTTATTCCGACTCGCAAGAAGTTACGATTTCTGTCAATACAACGCTGTATGCACAGTGGATTGCCTTGCCCGACTTGTCCGAGCATTCATGGGTTGACCTTGGGTTGCCGTCGGGGACTAAGTGGGCAACCTGCAACATCGGTGCTAGCAATCCAGAAGAATACGGACACTTTTTCGCTTGGGGAGAAATTACCGAAAAGGGCGCATACACTTGGGAAAGCTACAGATACGCCGAAGGCACTTCGTGGAACAATCCGAAACTGACAAAATATTGCAGCGACCCACAGTTCGGCAACAATGGTTTTACCGATAACCTTTCGATGCTCGAACCCACCGACGATGCAGCCACAGCCAACTGGGGAAACGATTGGTGCATACCGACCTACGAGGAAATGAGCGAACTGATGACTTCATGCTCCATTGTTTGGACATCGATTAACGGCGTTGGCGGACGGCAGTTTACCGGACCTAACGGCAATTCCATCTTCCTACCAGCAGCAGGATACCAAAGCGGAAGCGAACACAACTACAACGGTTCGTACGGCATTTACTGGACAAGTTCGCTCTATACCGATGTTCCTTGCCGTGCGTGGGGCATTTTCTTCGGTACTGACGACTGCGAGGAAAAGCTTACCTACCGCAACTGCGGACTGTCGGTGAGAGCGGTGAAGAGAAATTGATTTTGGGCTCGAAGGCTAACTGGCTTGAAGCCAATAAGACTTTCCGCCTTTTAGCCTTTTCTTCTTTTAGCCCAAAAACGCAATAATCATTCCTTAAACACACTGTTAATCTTTCTCTTTCACCATACGCAACGAATACACAAACAGATATACACCCAGAACTGCCATTGCAAGAAGGATTATCAACTGCACGGGATTGAACTCCATGAACAGTTCGCTAGTGTGGAAGATGTTGAACAGCATCATCACCGTTGCCAAAACAAGATTGATGACACGCATAACCTTGAATTTGCGGTAATTCATACATAGCAATCCGCACATCGGGACGAAGAATGCCAAACTCATCATAAACATTATCATACCCGTTGATGCTTCTCCTGTAGAATCGGGCATTGCGATATTTGCTCCCCAGAATGCAGGGAGAATGTCGGCTGCAATATGAGCCATAAAGCCCACCATAATAATCACCCATAAAAAGGACACTTTTGAAATTTTGTTTTCCATTGCTAAAAAATTACGATTAAACGAATTGTTATTTCAATACTGCCGTTTATTTTTTCAGCACACGCTCTGCCAACCGCATTGCAAGTATGGAAATTGGTATGGTCAAAAGCAGTACTATAATAAGCATAGGCACATTGTCAATGACAGGCATCATCAGTTTGTCGTAGCCTGTCGGCATTTCTTCAACTGCAGCAGCTAGCGACCCTTCGGTATCTGTCCACCAGTGGGCAGTGAAGGCAAAAAAAGAAAATGCAAACGGTAGAAAACTCCAACGGACGCCTTTCCGCGTATCGTAACCACATACCATCCTAATTATTTCGGAAAGTGCCGTAAGAATCGCTATTCCTATGATGAATGAGATGTCGGCCTCACCTGCCAGTAAAGCTGCGACAAGGAAAGTTCCATTGAGAATTGTTGCCACGCCAAAACAACGCAACAGACTTGCCGAATAAAGATACACGAAAGCAAAAAATATGGGAAGAATCGCGCCAATGTACGCATAGCACATCGGATGAATCATACCGCTTGCCCCGCCTACAATAAACAAGGCAAAATAGGCAATTGCCATAAGAATAATTTTAAATGCTGTTTTCATTGCGTTAACTTATTAAAAATCTACCACTTATACACTGCCAATCTATTGTTCAGATGCGGCAAAAACAGAGCGAACAACTTTGCACGAACGGAATATTTTCGCATTTCTTCGTTGTAGCTATGTTCCGAAACTAAACTCATCCGTGGTTCCAGTTCAAGATATTCCCTACCCGACTTTGTCCCCCAATGGAACTGGGCGTTGGTGTATTTCACGGCATCGTGATGCTTGGTGTTCTTGCCAAGTAGCGGATGATGCAGTTCGGCCAGCAGGTAACCATGTTCAAACGAATCGCACAACATATTGAGACAAGTCTTTACTTGCTCTTTCGTAAAATATTCCAGCACACCTTCCATAACGACGATGGTCATGGAACGTTTGGGCAGCCCATTTGTCCACTCTGCATCGAGAGCACTGCCGTCCCTCATAATGCAGCGGTCGCGGTCCTGATATATTTTGCGTCTAACCGACATAATGTCGTGCAAATCGACATCGAACCACGAGATTTTGCCATTGTCAACCTGCACGAACTTGTCGTCGAAACCGCAGCCCAGATTTATGCACAGCGCATCGGGATATTGGCTGATGAGTTCTTCCAACTGGTTCTTGTACATAATGGTACGTGCCACTACACCTTCGTGCGACATAAACGGGTCGTACTTGCTGACATCCACGCCAAGCGTGTCGATAATTTCCTTCGCCATCGAATCCTTGATTCGTGCGTTCGGACGGCAGGTCTCACTGGCGCGAATTGCCAGCGTTATCAGTGCCGTTTCTTGAATATCCCCTATTTTCAAATCCATTTTATTGTATTTTTTATTGTTTTTCCTGTTTATTCTCTCTTATCAACTTTTACAATGCAAAGTTCTTGCATTCGGAAAGGCCAAGCAATCCCGAAAAATGATGAAAAGAAAGGCTGGATTTAACCAATAGTTGTGATAGGAGGAATATCCGCATAAACAATTGAGGCTTTCTACCAACAATTAGATAGAAAGCCTCACTATTTTTTCAGAATATCCTTAATGCAAATAGCGGATTTTATTTCTGCATCGAAATATCCGTTCTTGTCGAATCGTCTTCGTAGCGCAACTTGCAGTCGGACTTGCAAAGCGACATAATCTTCATGTCGGCAACGCTGACGTATGAGCTTGACGTTGAGTCGTACATGCTGAATTTCAGATATTCCTTCTTATCATCGAAAGCCCATTTGAATCCGATTTGCGATGAGAGCAAAGCAGAGAAATCAACATCTTCAAGTCCTCCGGATACACTGTCTGCATTTGCGGTAGAATCCTGCAATTCGCCCATAAGTTCTTCCCAGTCGGTATCAGACAATATATCACCTAAACCTTTATCATTGAACTTAATATAACCGGTTTCGTCCTTCTCGAATGTCATCAGCAGTTCGCCGAACATTGCGAAATCGGAAAACTTGATTGCCGTAGTATCAAAGTCCACCTGAGTAATCTTCCATGTACCGAGAAGACGTCCCTTTGGTGACTTCAACATCAAACCATAATCCTCCTCGTACTTCTTGCAAGAAGAAAACATCATGCACATCACAAGTGCAACAATCCCGACAAAACAAACATATCTTTTCATAGCAATATCTTTTTATTCCTGTTTCTTTTCAAAATGGCGTTCGATAAGGTCGTCGTATCCTGAATATTCCTCGCTTCCGTTCACAAGCCACAACTCGTCCTTCGACAGGCGTGTTATCTTGTACATACGCTCGCTATCACCATTGATGCTGTCAAGCTGAACGAGCACGAGTTCGGTCTTGTCCTCGCCAAACGACCATTCACCGACTAGTTCCTGTGGAAATTTCACAGACTGAACCTTATTATATAAATATGTACCATCGTCATTAAAAGTCAATTCCGATGACGATTCCATGTCGAACAATGTCTGCTCGCGCTTGTCGTTAACCAGCAAATCGGCGAGATGCCACTCCCCGACTATTCTCGATTTTGCCGACCGAAGTGAAATTTCAGGTCCATTCTCGTATCTTCCGCACGATTCGAACGTTGCGACCGACAAGATAACGACCAACAATACAGCTATTAATCTACGCATAGCATTTAAAATAAATTACAAAAATAAGAATTTTTTGTGACACAATCGGTTTAAAACAAAAAAAAAGACGAAAATTTCGTCTTTCTGTGCCCGAGACAGGGCTCGAACCTGCACGTCCTTGCGAACACTGGTCCCTGAAACCAGCGCGTCTACCAATTCCGCCACTTGGGCATTTTGCGGTTGCAAAGGTAGAACTTTTTTTTGTATCCGCAAAAAAAAGTTCTACCTGCTATTGAATTTCGTGTAATTTATCAATCTGTCGTACGACTCGCTCGGATTGCGGTGATACACAAACAACTGGTAATCATTTTCGGTCTGACGATGGCTACCCTCGAAGAAATTCCTGTCCATAGCCGCCCCCTCGCCTTCCGAAACAACTACATACCTATAATTGTAATATCCCTGCTTCAGGAACATAAGCAGCTCGTAGCAATGCGCCTCCATATTGTATTTCATCTTGTACTGAGGCAAAATTTCATAATTTGTCAGTTCGCCATAAAGATATACACTGGCATTGCCGAGCATCGACGGATTGTTCAGACGGAAATGCACAATGGCATACTCCGACTGAATTTCGGGGAAATTGTTGTTGTTGCGACGGTTGGTCTTTATAACGTATCCGCCATTTATGTCCTCGGCACTTGCATACGGCTCGAAATACTTTGTCTTGCCCGCAACAAGGTCGATGTAATAGTAGGGCTTGTGATACTCAATGTTTTCAACGTACTCGGAATTTAGCTCCAAGTTGTTGAAATTGAAGTACCTATACTCGTTGCCGGCATTGAACAGATACTTGTCCTCCCAGTCGAAAGTTATGGCATCTCCGCTAACAAACGACGGTTTCATCTCGGTGTAGGCCTCGTCCCACTGATTGTTCTGCACAAGCGTAACCTTCAGTTCGTCAAGCGGATTGTAGATGGGATACTTTTTCGGTTTAATTACAAAGTCAACCTTCTGGAATTCCTTCTTGAACTCGCCGAACACATTGGAATTTACGCGTCCCTCAACCTCAACAATGTTCTCGTAAACCATAAATCTTTTAGTGCAGACAATCCGTTCCTCAGGCTCCTTCACGAAAACTATAAGCAAGTAATTTCCAGAGAGTTTCAGTTGCAAATCATCGTTTGGAAGGTTGAGCGAAAAATGCGTGTACTGCACGTAGGTGCTCTGCGATTCCTCGTAGTTGCGAATTTCATTTTCCTCAAAACCTTCGGCATAATCAACAAACATCAAATTCGATGGCTTCCAGTCGTAGGTGCAATGCATTACTGTATAATAATAGTCCTGCGGCTGCGACTCTACCTGGTCGAACGAAAATTCTAGTCCTACCTCGCCGTAAAGTTCCATCACAGGTGACGAAACTTCCCAGTCGTGCAGATGCAGGCGAACTGTTTTCAGGCTCTTTTCGTACACACGGTCAACGCAACTGACGGTATCGCGGTCGAAGTCGAACGCAAACGACTTCAAGCCTAGCAATACGAATAGCAGCACTATCGGCAATCTTGCAAAATGAAATTTCATCGCAATAAAATTTTTCACGAAGTAACACAAAATATTTATATTTGGGAAATTTTTTCTGACAATGAAACGTATTTTTGTCGTCATATTACTAATTTTTGCAAGCGTAATCGCTGTATGTCAAGGAATTAACTCCAAGGCAATAGAAATTACAAATGTCGATTCGGACGACTACACCACCATCGAAACAACAAAACTTAGACTGAAACTTCCAAAAACTTTCACTCGCCGAAATGCCACCACCTACGAAAATATGCTTGCCGAAAGCTACATTTCCGTCCAGTCGCTCGATGGCGACGTAAACCGCAACTTCTACACTTTCGATAAGAAATCGATGTTTCAGGCGGGAATTGTGGTAATGAAGGAAACTTTTTTCAAAATCAACGGCTTCGAAGCAATGATGATTGATGGCGACCAGTTCATCAACGACAAGGAATTTGCCGTCTCGATACTCATTATCGGCAACTGCACCGAAGCGTTCCTCATTATGGGTTCAACGCCCAAGCCAATACAGAACAACATGAACATCGAAATTACCAACTCGTTGCTGAGCGTAATTTTTGACCCGAAGATGGAAACAAAGCCAATAGGCGAATCGTTCTCGTACAAGGTAAACCTTGAAGGAACCGGTCTAATCGAATGTCCTCCCATGGGTGACACCCGCACCTTCACCGACGACGGCAACCTGCCCTCGAAAACCGACGAGATGACTTCGCTCACCATCCACGAAGCACACAGCGGAATACAGTTAACCGAAGCACAGAAAAAGGACATCTGTTCGCACAGAATAGGCCTTTATCCGCTCACTTGGGACGAAAAAAGCGACCTCACACCGCAAAAATACAGCACCAGAAAACTATCGGGTTACGAAATTTATGCCAGCGGTGTAAGCAAATTCCTGAAAACTGAATTCATCTACCAGCTTGTGCTGTTCGACAAGGACAGATATTTTGTCCTCACTGGCATTTCGTACGGCGACGAAGCGAAATGTCTGGAAATGTTCAGGAAAGTGGCAAATTCGATTGAATACTAACAAACAAAAAAAATGGCGATTGAAACTCACAATAAATCAGTTCTTTACGTTTCGTACGACGGAATGACCGACAGTCTTGGTCAGTCGCAGGTAATTCCTTATCTGACAGTGCTTTCCAAAAACGGCTACGACATTCACATACTCTCTGCCGAAAAGCCAGAAGCCTATGCAAAGCGCAAGGATTTCATAGGCAAACTTCTGTCCGACAACAACATACAATGGCATCCCGTTCCATACACCAAAAAACCGCCAATAGTTTCCACAGTGAAGGATGTCTTCCGCATGAAGAAGGAAGCACGCCGTCTGCACAAGCAGTACAATTTCAACATAATACATTGTCGCTCATACATTTCGGCATTCGTTGGCGTTTATATGAAACGTAAGTTTGGCACCAAGTTCATCTTCGATATGCGCGGTTTCTATGCCGACGAGCGCGTGGACGGAAAACTTTGGAACCGCAGCAATCCTGTTTACAATGCCGTTTACAAGTATTTCAAGCGCAAGGAACGGCTTTTCTTCACACAGGCCGACCACACCATAAGCCTCACCTACGCAGGACGCGACATAATACACACTTTTGCCGGCTTGGAAAACATACCTATAGAAGTCATCCCCTGCTGTGCCGACACAGAACTCTTTGACTACCACAAAATTGACACGGCAAAAGTTGAACAGCAACGCAAGGAACTAGGAATTACCGAAAATGAATTTGTCGTAACCTACCTCGGCTCAATCGGCACCTGGTATATGGCAGAAGAAATGATGCACTTCTTAAAATTGCTGAAAACAAGCAAGCCCAATGCAAAATTTCTTTTCATCTCGCGCGACAATCCGCAGATAATCCACTCGTTGTGCGACAAGTACGGCATCAGTCACAGCGATGCGATAGTGCATCCCGCCGACCGCGAGAATGTGCCGACAATGATTGCCGTAGGAAATGTGTCGCTGTTCTTCATAAAGCCAGTTTTCTCCAAAAAGGCCTCATCGCCAACCAAACTTGCAGAACTTTTAGGAATGGGTATGCCCGTAATCTGCAACGGCGATGTCGGCGACCTCGACAAGTTTATGCAAGACACTCCTTTCGGTCTGATTACCACCAAGTTTGACGAGGAATCGCTGAAAGAACTCGTTTCACAAATCGACACCCTACAGAACCTCAACCGCGAATATCTGCGCAAAATATCACTTGACTTGTTCTCGCTGAAAATCGGAGCAGAAAGATATTTGAAAGTTTATGAAGGGCTAACAGGCTGACAGGCGAACAGCCTGAAAGGCAAACGGGCTGACAGCCTAGCCTCCCCAATCGTAAATCGTAAATCTAAAATCGTAAATAAATTTTTATTTTTGCACAAAATTTACACATCGTGACAAAACGGCTTCTGCTCATAGTACACCACAGGCCTAACCGCTCTCCCGGACAACGTTTCCGAATCGAGCAGTTTTTGCCACGCCTCGAAAAAGCAGGCTACGAAGTCACTTTCTCCAACATCATCAGCGAAAAGGATGACCGCACATTCTACTCGCACGGACACTACTTTGGGAAACTTATGTTCGTGATAAAGAGCTTTTTCCATAGGATGAAGGATGCGCGTAGAGCAAAAAATTATGACCTTGTGTTCGTCTATCGCGAGGCGTATATGCTTGGTACGACAATCTTCGAGCGCAAATTTGCAAAAAGCGGAGTACCAATGATTTTCGACTTCGACGACTCCATCTGGCTGAACGACACCAGCGAAGGCAACCAGAACCTCGCTTGGCTGAAACGCACCGAAAAGACAAACGAAATCTGCCAGCATGCTACTCTCGTAAGCGTTGGCAACCAATATCTTGCCGACTATGCAAAGCAATTCAACAGCAACATTTTCATACTGCCGACAGTAATAAACACCAACTACCACAAGCCGACAGAACGCAAACCTCACGACCGTATTTGCATCGGCTGGACAGGCACACAACCTACGCTCAAGCACTACGAAACCGCATATCCCGTACTCAAGCGCATCAAGGAAAAGTATGGCGACAAGGTGTATTTCAAGGTGATAATGAACTCGAAAACCTGGCAAAGCGAAATTCCTGATACAAAAATCGTACAATGGTCAGCAGAAAACGAAATTGACGAGCTTTGCGAGTTCGACATCGGCATTATGCCCCTACCCGACGACAAGTGGAGCCGTGGAAAGTGCGGATTCAAAGGATTGCAATGCATGGCGCTGGAATTGCCAGTGGTAATGTCACCAGTTGGTGTAAACAAAGAAATTATCGACGATGGCAAAAACGGTTTTCTAGCCAGCACCGACGACGAGTGGGTGGAAAAATTGTCTGCTCTCATCGACTCCGAAGAACTTCGCCGCGAAATGGGCAAGAACGCCAGAAAGACCGTCGAAGAACGCTTCTCGGTAACCGCCTGGGAAGACAAGGTGGTGGAAACTTTCGACGGGCTGATAAAAAAGTGACGAGAAATTGTTTCTCAATTTTTTCAAGATTTTATAGACAAGGATATTACGAAAAATTTCGTAACGATTTTTTTCGTAATAAAACAAATTTAACAACAAAACAACATTTTCCAACGTTAATAATTCTTAACTTTGCAAAAAATACTACGGAAATGAAACGGATATTCTCATTATTAGCCATCGTACTGATATTTAGTGCATCATTGTTCGCACAGACAGAACCTGTAAAGCAAGCTAAGAAATTCGAACGTCTGCTCAACTACATCGATGCAATGTACGTTGACACCGCCAACATAGCAAAAATCACCGAAGTCGCAATCGTAAAGATGCTTCAGGAACTCGACCCGCACTCGGCATACATCAGCGCCGACGACGTAGCCAAGTCGAAGGAACAACTCGACGGCAGTTTCGATGGAATTGGCGTACAGTTCCGACTGATACAGGATACCATAGTAATACAGGACGTCATTTCTGGCGGTCCATCAGAAAAAGTAGGACTAAAGTCGGGCGACCGCATTGTGAAGGTTAACGACGAAGTCGTTGCTGGCATAAAAATCGACAATACAGGCGTCGCAAAGCGTCTACGTGGCAAAAAGGGAACGAAAGTCACCGTTGGAATCCTGCGCCCGGGCGAAAAGGACCTAATATACTTCGACATTATCCGCGACAAAATTCCAATCCATAGTGTTGATGCATTCTACACCGTTGGCGATGTAGGATACGTTAAACTCAACAAGTTTGCACGTACCACAGAATCCGAAATGGACTCGGCATTCAGATATTTCACCCAAAAGAAGGTGAAAAACATTATCCTCGACCTCAGCGACAACACTGGCGGCTACCTCGACCAGGCCGTAACACTTTGCAGCCGTTTCATCGAGCCTAACAAGTCGATAGTTTACACCAAGGGTGAAAAAATGCCTCGTTACGACTACAACTCAAAGGAAATGAATGCCGAACTTGTAAACCGCACAGGCAAACTCGTGGTAATAATCGACGAAAATTCCGCTTCGGCAAGCGAAATCACTTCGGGAGCAATCCAGGACTGGGACAGGGGCGTCATCGTCGGCCGTCGTTCGTTCGGTAAAGGTTTGGTACAAAGAGAAATGACTCTCACAGACGGTTCTATCGTACGTCTGACAATTGCCCGCTACTACACCCCGTCGGGACGTTGCATACAGAAACCGTACAGCAGCTACGAAGAATACAACAAGGACCTGCTCAACCGCTATAACCACGGCGAATACTACCACAAGGACAGCATCAGGTTCAACGACAGCTTGAAATACAACACGTTGAAGTATAAGCGCACCGTATATGGTGGCGGCGGCATTATGCCCGACGACTTTGTTCCGCTCGACACCACCCTGCGTTCCGACTACCATCTGGCGTTGCAGCGCAAGAACATTTTCTTCCCGACAATTTCGGAATACATCGACAAGCATAAGGAAGAACTGAAAAAGAAATATAGTAACGTCGAAAACTTTGCAAAGAACTTCGAAGTTCCAGAAGACTTTATGAAGACTATGCTCGCAAAGGCCAAGGATGCAAAGATCAACGTCGATTCGCTGCCGAAAGCCACACCAGCACAGGAAATTTATCTGAAAAATCATATCAAGTCGTCGATGGCAAGCGACATCTGGGGCAACTCTGCATTCTGGGTAATTTTCAACCAGCAGGACCCGACAGTAAAACGCGCTTTCGAAATTATTGGTGACGACAAATTGTACAACTCGTTGCTAAAAAAGAAATAAGATTTTCATGGAAAACAAACTCCTAGAAGAATCTATACAGCAGTTCATGACACTGCCAGGCATTGGACGCAAGACCGCCCAACGCTTTGTGCTTCACCTACTTCGCAAATCGCTAGAAGATGTGACAAACTTCACGTCCACAATACAGCGCATGAAAGAAGATGTCAAGTTCTGCCACATTTGCAACAACATCTCCGAAAACGACATCTGTGAAATCTGTGCCAACCCAAACCGCGACCATTCCACAGTCTGCGTAGTCGAAAACATAAACGACGTAATGGCAATAGAAGCCACAGCGCAATACAACGGAACCTACCATGTACTAGGTGGCGTAATATCTCCAATGGACGGCATAAGTCCCTCCGACCTACATATTGCCGACCTCGTCGAAAGAACCTCATCGGGCGAAATAAGCGAAATAATCCTCGCCCTGCCAACCACAATGGAAGGGGAAACCACCAACTACTACATCAACAAAAAACTACAAGCTTCGGGAGTAAAGGTCACCGTTATAGCCAAGGGAATCGCCGTCGGCGAAGAACTGCAGTACACCGACGAAATCACACTCACTCAGGCAATCAAAAACAGAAAACCTTTCGAGTAATAGAAGGCGAACAGGATGAAAGGCTGAAAGCCGTTTGTTCAGACACAATTCATTGCGTCTCAGAAACGGCGAAGCCTTTGCGCAGCCACCCTTCGATACTTTGAAAACACTTCGATTTCACTCAGTGCGACGGCTCAGCAACCGAAGCTCAGGGGGCGGAGAAAAAAATGTCCAAAAATATTTTCTTCTGAAAA
This sequence comes from Bacteroidales bacterium, assembly GCA_017620015.1. Lineage (GTDB taxonomy): Bacteria > Bacteroidota > Bacteroidia > Bacteroidales > ML635J-15 > Bact-19. Next base: position 274,254 of record JAFZRE010000015.1, read on the forward strand.
CGCATTCCGATTTCACAATAAAATTTTATATTTGCAAATTGATATTTTATGTTTCATTATCAAAATTTGCGTAAATGAAGAACATATTGAAAATCACAGCAGTATTGACTTTAATAGTGCTATCGTTAAATGCTTTTTCGCAAAAGGGAAACAGCAAAGCTGGACTTGATGCTCAATTTCTTGTATCATCATACGAAATAACCGCAGGCGATTGCGTTTACTTTACCGACATGACAACGGGAAACCCAACTCACTGGCAGTGGACATTCGAAGGCGCACAAACGCCAACATCAACTGAGCAGCACCCACAAAATATATGCTACTACCATCCTGGAGTTTATTCGGTAATCCTTGAAGTCCAGAACGGAGCAATGGTAAACACCGAAGTCGTGACCGAATGCATCACAGTGCTTCCCAACACCGAAACGCCAATCGCAGACTTCACAGCCAACCACACGACAATTCCTGCCAATAGCATTGTGCAGTTCACAAGCATATCTCAAAACGGACCTTTTGCATCGTACCGCTGGACTTTCGAAGGCGGAATGCCATCGACATCCTCCGACGAACGTCCCACCCCTATCACATATCCGCATGTAGGTCAGTACAACGTAGAACTCACAGTAACCGACATGAACGGCAACAGCGATACTGAAACCAAGAATTTCTATATCAACGTAGTTCCTGAAGCAACAGTTAGACCCGAAGCCAACTTCATGGCCGACAGGACCTATATTGCACCTGGCGATGCCATTAACTTTACCGACCGAAGCCTTGGCACCCCATACATCTGGCACTGGTTCTTCGAAGGAGCAGTTCCAACGACTTCCAACGCACAGAACCCGACTGGCATAATGTTCCCGATGCCAGGAACATACGATGTAGAATTGGTTATTGAAAGCAACATGGGCATCGACACACTGCGTCGCGAAAACTACATAACCGTAGCAGAATCCGACCCCTGCGTAGCAATACCAGAAGCCGACTTCACAGCTTATCCAAGACTTATAACTTCGGGAACAAGAGTCTATTTCGAAGACCTGTCAACCAACAACCCTACCGCATGGACATGGGAATTTGAAGGCGGTTACCCACATACTGCTGCAACAGCAAATATTATCAACGGAATCGAGTACAACGCAGCAGGATTCTACGATGTATTCCATTCTGTATCAAATGAATGTGGTGTAACGACCATTACCAAGGAAGACTACATTATGGTATTCTCAGGACCAGTACCAATGTACTGCGACACAATTACAAACATTCGCCCGAACGAAATTCCAACAAGTCCACAAGTAGCAGGTTCGTGGGGATATATCGGCGGACAAAACGGACAGAAGGTAAAATATTATGCCGATAAGTTCAACCAATATTCATTCGAGCAAGTTAGCGCATTAATAGTACCTGTCTCCAAGTCGCAGACCGGCACATACAACTCTTCGGTAACATTCTACATCTGGGACGGCAATTCGCAGTTCCCCGAATCGGTACTCGCCGAAAAGAGAGTATATATCCGCGATATTCCCGAAAACTACAACTATGTCGTTGAGTTTGACGAACCTGTAGAAGTAAACGGACCATTTTATGCCGGCTACAAGATTCCTTACAACGGCACAAATTCAAGTGGGAACGGCGACTGGTTTGTTGTGAGCGTTGCTCCAAACAGAAGCGGCTCCGGCTCAAATACCCTATATGTCAGGACAGACAGCACATGGTACACTGCCTACGAAAAATTCGGCGTTAGGACTTCTACCGCAATGCGTCCAGTAACCTGCATAGTTGACATTGAAGACTATGCAACAGAACACGAAATCAGCATCTACCCCAACCCAGCCAGCAGCATAGTAAACATCGAACTCGGCTCGGTTGAATACGGCAAGGACATTACCGTTGACATCTACGACATGCTCGGCAGAAATGTCGCAACCAGCAACCACAACAGTAGCGAAGGCAGCATCGAGCTTAATGTAAGCGACTTCAGCGAAGGGCTGTACTTCGTCAGGATGAACATCGACGGTCACAGCGTAACCGAAAAGGTTCTTATTGCAAGGTAATGGCAGAAGAAAAAACGGCTACACCGCCTACAATTACAATATACACCGATGGCTCGTCACGTGGCAATCCGGGACCGGGAGGATTTGGCATCGTGCTTATGAGCGGACAATACCGCAAGGATGTAGCCTGCGGATTCCGCCGTACCACCAACAACCGTATGGAACTGCTCGGCGTCATCACTGCTCTCGAAATGCTGAAAATTCCTAATTCAAACGTTACAATCTACACCGACTCAAAATACGTTGCCGACGCGATAAACCAAAACTGGATTTACGGCTGGATAAAAAAAGGGTTCAACAAGGTTAAGAACCCCGACTTATGGTCAAGGTTTGTTCGTATCTACAAGCAACACAACGTAAAGTTCGTGTGGGTAAAAGGTCACGCCGACAATCCATACAACAACCGTTGCGACCAGCTTGCCGTTGCCGCCGCTACAGGCACCAACCTGCTCGTAGATGAGTATTTCGAGGCAAGCGAAAACAACAACACTCTCGGTCTTTAGCGATGCAAACTCTCTGCGACATATTGCATATCGAACACCCAATCATAATGGCTCCGATGTTCCTCGTCAGCAACGAGGAAATGGTTGTAGCTGCACTCCAATGTGGAATTACTGCCGCCATCCCGGCCGCCAACTACCGCAAAAAAGGCGAAATTGCCACCGCAATTGCAAACATCAAGGCGAAAACTGACAAGCCTTTCGGAATAAACCTTGTGGTAAACAAGTCGAACACGCGCTACAAGCAGCAGCTTGCCGAAATCGTTGAAGCAAAACCTGCATTCGTAATCACATCGCTTGGAAGTCCCAGGCAGGCAATAGAAATTGCCCACGCAAACGGCATCAAGGTTTTCTGCGATGTGGTTGACTTGAAGTTCGCACAGAAAGTAGAGAGTTTTGGCGCAGATGCAATTATCGCAGTCAACTCGTTGGCTGGCGGACATTCGGGAATGCTCACTCCCGAAGAATTAATGCCCAACTTAGTCGCCAACTGCCACATACCTATAATATATGCAGGTGGCATAGCCCGCAAGCAGGATGTTGACAAGGCATTGGGAATGGGGGCTGCAGGAGTTTCGGTAGGCACCATATTCATCGCCAGCAACGAATGCAAGGTTTCGGACGAATACAAGAAGGCCGTCGTAGAATACGGAGCCAAGGACATTGTAATGACGCGCAAACTTTCGGGCAGTCCGACGGCAGTGATAAACACCCCCTACCTGCAACAGATTGGCAACAAGCCCAACATCTGGGAAAGACTTATAAATAGCAATTCTGTTTTAAAAAAGTTTGCCAAGTCGGTAATGATGAAGGCCGGAATGAAAAAACTCTACGACTCGGCATTCAAGGCAACCTACAAGACCGTATGGTGCGCAGGTGTTGCTATAGAGCATGTTCATAGCATCAGACCGATAAAGGAAATAATTGCTGGGCTTACGGAATAGTGACTATACACGGCTCTTTCATTTGGACCATATTGTTATTTGTGATACAAATAATTAGCATCTGAATAAATCCGCTGGCTGAGCTTGTCGAAGTCAAGGTGACGAAATGATATAATATACATTAACCTTACCCTTCGACAGGCTCAGGGGGCGGAGATTAGTTTTCAAATGAAAGAACCGTGTTGAACACCGAAATACATTAAAATTCCCGCTTCGTACTTCGTAAATATTTCTTACTTTTGCGCCATAATATATAATAGGTGCTATTGTCGCTGATACATATTACCATCATTGATGTTATCGACATTCTCATTGTCGCATTCCTGCTGTACAAACTCTACCAGATGATTAAAGGTACGGCAGCCATGAAGATTTTCTTCGGAATTGCCATTGTATATCTTGTGTGGCTGATTGTAAAAGCCCTCAAGATGGAACTTGTGGAATCGATTATGGGACAGGTAATTGGCGTTGGCGTCATTGCGCTGATTGTGGTTTTCCAGCAGGAAGTCAGACAGTTCCTTCTTATGCTTGGCGACAAATATTTCAAGCGTGGCTTCCTTGTCGGCAAGGTGAAACTGCGCAACGACTTTTCGCTCGAAGCTGTCGAAAGCATAGTGCAGGCATGTATGGAAATGTCGGAAAGCAAAACCGGTGCTCTTATCGTAATAACTCGCGAAACATCGCTACAGACAATCATACAGACTGGCGAAACCGTAAATGCCGACATAAACACTCAGCTAATCAAAGCTATATTCTACAAAAACGCACCTCTCCACGACGGAGCAATGATAATCGAGAAAAACAGAATTGTCGCTGCAAAGTGCATTCTGCCAGTATCACAAAACCCCAACCTGCCAAACGAATACGGTCTGCGCCACCGCTCGGGACTCGGCATTTCCGAAACCTCCGATGCGATGGTAATAATCGTGTCGGAACAGTCGGGCAACATTTCAATAGCGCAGAACGCACAAATACACAAGGCATCGGGTCGCGACTACCTGCAAAAAGCAATCCTCGCCTACCTGCGCAAAAAATCCGACAACAAAAAGGAACACAAGGCAGAGAAAGAAGCCAACAAGGCTGTTGAAGATTCCAAAATTTAACTTCGTGGAACTAAAGGTTGAAGCCTTGAAAAGGCTTAGACTTTAAGCCTGTTAGCCTTTGAGCCTGCAAGCCTCTTTCCATTAACAAAACTTTAACCACAGAAAACGTTTCCACTATGTAAAAGTTTTCTAATTTCGCGCCGATTTTTAATTGGATTTTTATGATTGAAAAGGAAACCATATTGGAAGAAGTCGCGAAGATGTTCAACGCCAACGGTATCAAGCCTGTAACTATGGACTACATATCAATGGACATGAAAATCTCCAAGCGCACTCTCTACGAAATTTTCAAGGACAAGGACGACCTTGTGATGCAAGTAATGCAGCACGAGATGAAAAAGGCCGACGAGAAAATCAAAAAAATCATTGCCGAAAGCGACAATGTGCTCGATGCTATCTTCAGCATTGCCGAGGAGAAGGTACAAGCCAGCGCAAAATCGAAGACTAACCCCAAGACATTGGAGGATTTGATAAAATACCACCCAGCAATATACTCGTCCGCCTATAAGAAAATCAGAGAAGAAACCTACACCACAATATTCAAGCTTATTGAACGTGGCAAAATAGAAAACTACTTCAAAAAAGACGTTGACACCGACATTCTGATTTTCACCCTACAGAAACTTGTCGAAATCTACGAAAACGAGCAGGAATTTGTCAAGAGCAAGCCACCGGTAGCTTTCCATCACACACTTACAATTCCTATTCTGCTCGGAATATCAACCCCTCAGGGTCAGGAAATAATTAACGAAAAGGTAAAGAAACTCATAAAAAGCAAAGATAACAAATGAGAAGAATTGCATTAATTACAACCGCAGTGCTTATGCTGCTGTCGGCTGCACATTCATTTGCACAAAACGAAGACGGAGCGTTATCAATTTCGCTTAAAGCGGCTCAGGACTATGCCGTAGAGCACAACAAGACACTGAAAAACTCGAGTCTTGACATCCGCAAGGCCGAAGCTGCAAAATGGGGAGCAATCGCCTCAATGCTTCCACAGGTAAGCGCAAGCCTCGGATACTCAAACTATTGCGGATACGAAATGAATCTCGGTCCAATGTCGATGTCGATGCCAGCAACTGGAACTCTCGGCATAACCGCTTCGGTTGCACTCACAGGACAGCAAATCATTGGCATACAAATGGCCGAAATGTCTAAAACTCTCGCCGACATTACTACCCAGCAGTCCGAAGACGAAATACGCTACCAGGTGGCAAAAATCTATATGTCGATTCTGGTGATGCAGAACACCACCGAACTGCTCGAACGCAGTCTCGAAAACCTTGAAAGCCTGCAAGAAACAACGCAAAATGCCGTTGATGTAGGTGCTGCCGAACAGACCGATGCCGACAAGTTGATGGTTCAGGTATTGTCGCTCCGCACAAGCATAAGCTCTACAAACAGGTCGCTCGAAATGATCGAAAACTCAATGCGCCTGCAACTTGGCTGCGGTGTAAACACTAAACTCACTCTCACCCAGACTGTTGACGACATTCTGAAGCCGGAAGCAATTCTCGCTCTGCAAAACGAAACCTTCAATGTGGAGAACAACTACAACTACCAGTTGCTACAAGAAAACTCCAAACTGCTCAAAAAGCAGATTGACCTCAAGATAATGGGTTATGTCCCGACCTTGAGCGCATACTACCAGTATTCGGGCAGAACATATTTCGGAAAGAAGGAAGGTTTCAACATGACCCCGCCAAACCTCATCGGTCTTACGCTTAATGTCCCGATATGGAGCAGCGGAAAGACTTGGTCGGATGTGAAGCAGGCAAAAATCGAATACGAGAAGTTCCAGAACACAATCGAAACAACCCGCGATGCCCTGCTGGTTCAGGAACGCCAGTTGCGCTACAATGTGACATCAAACTACGAAACCTACGAGGCCCAGAAACTTAACCTCGAAGTCACCGAGCGCGTATTTACCAACGTTTCGAACAAGTTCGAACACGGAATGGCATCAAGCCTCGAACTCACAACCGCTAGCAGCGACATAATATCGGCACAGAGCAACTACATTTCGGCCGTGCTAAACCTCGTGAACGCACAAATAGAATTTGAACAACTGTTGAATAGAAAATAAGTCAAAACAATGAATATAAAGAATTTGATAGGTGTTGCCTTAATCGCAGCAATGATGCTGACGGCAACTGGATGCAAAGAGAAGAAAGAAGAGACAAATGTTGCCAATGTTCAGGAAGAAAAGACGGAATTGGTTTCGGTACAGACACTTGCAAAGGAGACTATCTCCAAGAGCATAAGCATCTCGGCAGTGTTGCAACCATACGAGACTATGAACATTTCGCCGTCGGTAACAGGTATCATAAAGAAGATAAATGTTGATGTGGCATCGCGTGTCAGCAAAGGTCAGACACTTGTGCAGATGGACGAAACTCAGTTGAAAACCACGCGTTTGCAGTTTGCCAACCTCGAAAAGGAACTTGGTCGTGTAGAAGCTTTGCTAAAGAGCGGAAGCGTATCGCAGCAGACCTACGACCAGACCAAGGTGCAGTACGACCTTACAAAGGAAAACCTTGAGTTCCTCGAGAAAAACACATACGTCAAGGCTGACTTTTCGGGTGTAATTTCGGCAAAGAACTTCGAGTCGGGCGAACTATACAGCGGAATGCCAATACTTACATTGATACAGATTAACACGCTGAAGGCAATAGTAAACATTCCCGAAGCCTACTTCCCGATGATAAAGACCGGAACAAAAGTTCAGCTCAGTTCCGACATCTACAAGGGACGCACTTTCGAAGGAACAATCGAAATCATATACCCCACCATCGACCCTAATACCCACACATTCCAGGCAAAGGTAAGGATTCCTAACGCAAAGGAGGAACTTCGTCCGGGTATGTATATGAGCGTAAACATCGACCTCGACAACATCGAAGCAATAATAGTTCCTTACCAGTCGGTTCTTAAACTGCAGGGGGCTAACGAAAGATATGTATTCATCAACAACGACGGATATGCAAAGCGTGTAGTTGTTGAAATGGGCAAGCGTTTCGACGACAAGATTGAAATCATATCGAACGACATTAAGGAAGGCGACGAACTTGTTGTTGTCGGTCAGGCAAAACTCGTCGATGGCGTAAAACTTAACATTTCCAAATAAAGCAGAAAGGACAAGACGATGAGTATCTACAAAACCGCAATACAAAAGCCTATCACTACGGGACTTATCTTTGTCGCCGTAATTGTGATGGGTCTGTTCTCGCTGTCACGACTGCCAATCGACCAGTTCCCCGAAATCGACCCGCCGTATGTCACCATTATGACAACCTATCCGGGTGCAAACGCCAGCGAAATCGAAACCAACATAAGCAAGATTCTCGAAAATGCACTTAACTCCGTCGATGGACTTAAGAACTTGTTTTCCACCTCGAAGGATAACCTTTCCATTGTAACGCTCGAATTTGAGTGGGGAGTCAACATCGACGATGTGATGAACGACATCCGCTCCTATGTCGATTTGGTTTACGACAACCTGCCCGACGGTGTAAGCCGACCAATGATTATCAAGTTGAACTCGAGCGCAATGCCAATCATGCAACTCGGATTCACTGCCGAGGAAAGTTATGCAGGCTTGGACAAAATATTGGAGGACAATGTTGTAAACACCCTGAACCGTATCGACGGCATCGGAAACATTTCGCTTTCGGGAGCCCCCGACCGTTATGTGTATGTTGACCTTGACCCCAACCAGCTCGACGCCTACAACCTTTCGGTTGAAGTAGTCGGAAATGCCATTGCAGGCAACAACCTCAACCTTGCATCGGGAACCGTGAAGATGGGAAAGGAACAGTACCAGCTCCGCGTTGAAAGCGAATACATTGAAAGTTCCGAAATCAACAACATCGTTGTAACAACCACCCCCGACGGCAAGCAGGTTTTCGTCCGCGACCTTGCAACAGTGCGCGATACCATCAAGGACCTGTCGCTCGACGAAAGAATAAGCATCCTCGAAGACGGTCAGGAAGTTCTCGGAAAGGAAGGTGTCCGTTTGCAAATCAGCAAGCAGACCGGCGCAAACACCGTTGAAATATGTAGGAAGGTGAACGCCGAAATGGAGAAAATCATGAAAATCCTTCCTCCAGACATCAAATGTACCGTAATCCGCGATGGTTCAATAGAAATCAAGAATGCAATCTTCGGTCTTGCCGACTCAATATTCTACGCTTTGCTGTTCGTGGTACTCGTTGTGCTAGTATTCCTCGGCAACTGGCGTTCAACATTGATTATCAGCTTGACAATTCCTATTTCGCTTATCGTATCATTCATCTACCTGCTCATGGCCGACAGCTCGCTCAACATAGTCTCGCTTGCTTCGCTTACCATTGCAATCGGTATGGTGGTGGACGATGCTATCGTTGTACTTGAAAACATTACCAAGCACATCGAACGAGGCTCCAGCCCGCGCGAAGCTGCAATCTACGCAACCAACGAGGTATGGGTATCTGTTATCGCGACCACCCTTGTTATCGTTGCCGTGTTCGTCCCGCTTACAATGCTTACGGGTATGGCAGGTATCATGTTCAAAGAACTCGGATGGATTGTTACAATAGTAGTATGTACCTCAACGGCAACAGCTATCACGCTTATCCCGATGCTCTGTTCAAAGATGCTGAAAGCTAACAAGTTCTTCGTCAACAAGGAGGAAGAAAAGGAATATCTCGCAAAGCAGAAGAAGAAAATTTTCTCTCACAAGAATACTATCGGCAAGCTGTTCGACAAGATTGACCTCTGGTATTCTAAACTGCTCCGCGTATGCCTCGACCACAAGCTTATAACTATGCTCATTGCTCTTGCAATATTCGTAGTTTCGCTGATTCCGTTTACCAACGGCACAATCGGAACCGACTTCATGCAGCAGCAGGATAATGGCAGCATGTCAATCAAGATAGAACTCCAGCGCGGTACAAGAATCGAAGAAACACTTAAAACTGCCCGTAGGATAGAGTGCAGGATTCACGAACTTATCCCCGAAACCAAGGTTATCTCTACTTCGGCAGGTTCGAACGACGAATCAAGTATTTCGGCACTGTTCTCGGGAACAACCAACAACAAGATAAACATGACCGTCAGAACATCGAAGAAGTACGAGCGTAAGCGTACAATCTTCGAAATGGCCGAAATTATCCGTGAAGAACTGAAGAGTTACCCCGAAATCATCAACTATTCGGTTTCGACAAGCAGCGGCGGCGGTGGCGGTATGGGCAACAACAATGTTTCGGTTGAAATCTACGGCTACGACTTCGACGAAACAAATATCCTTGCCAACGAGTTGAAACATAAGTTCAAGGAACTGCCGTCGGCACGCGATGTGACCATAAGCCGTGAGGAAGACCGTGCTGAACTTCAGATAGTTTTCGACAAGGAAAAGCTTGCACGCCACGGACTTAGCACATCTCAAGCCGCAATGTATGTAAGATACCGTGTAAACGGAATGACTGCCGGATTCCTGAAGGAAGACGGTAAGGAATACGACATCGTTGTCCGACTGAAGGAAGAATTCCGCAACAGCTTAACCGACATCGAGGAACTTACCATAATGGGACCGAGAGGTGAAAAAATCAAGTTGAGCGAACTTGCCGAAATTAGCGAATACTGGTGTCCACCTAACATCGAACGCAAGAACCGCCAGCGTTACCTTACCGTCAGCGTAACACCTTACAACGCTTCGTTGGGCGACCTCGCAAAGGATGTTCAGGGAGTTATCGACCAGACAAATATTCCGCTCGGCATCTCAACACGACTTGGCGGTTCGTACGAAACCCAGCAGGATACCTTCAAGGATATGGTTACCCTGGCACTGCTCATCATGATGTTGGTTTACATTGTAATGGCATCGCAGTTCGAATCGTTCTCCAAGCCGTTCATCATAATGATGTCAATCCCGTTCGCAATAACCGGTACTATCCTCGCATTGCTTATTACTGGCGCAACCCTCGACATGATGGGCGCATTAGGCTTGATACTTCTTATAGGTATCGTTGTTAAGAACGGTATCGTGCTCGTCGATTACATCAACCTTATGCGCGACCGTGGCTACGAGCTGAAGGAAGCAATTGCCCTTTCGGGACAGTCGCGTCTGCGTCCTGTACTTATGACGGCGTTCACCACAATCCTCGGTATGGTGCCAATGGCAATGAGTACCAGCGAAGGCTCAGAATTGTGGCATGGTATGGGTATCGTCGTAATCGGCGGTCTTACCGTATCGACCTTCGTAACCTTGATTGTCGTACCAGTGCTTTATGCAATCTTCTCGCGCAAGGGCGAACGCGACGACCAGGCTAAGCTCCGCAAGACATTCGTATTCATGGACATCAACAATGCCGACTACGAATACCTCGACAAGGAAGAGAACGAAGCAGCGCCAGTTAACCAGAACGAAGAACCTAAAAACTCATAAATTGTAAAGTCGTAGCTCGCTACGACTCTACATTGAACTTTAAACTTAGAAACATAGAAACGGCGAAGCCATAGAAACACAGAAACCAGAAACATAGAAACGGCGAAGCCATAGAACGGCGAAGCCTTCAACGAAGTTAAACTTAGAAACTTTTTTAACGTTGAACCATTGAACTTTGAACTTTAAACGTTGAACCTTAAAACAACTTAGAGATGAAAGCAGTATTCATAGTATATAACCAAGCAAACACCGAGCGTGTTGAATATATTCTCGATACACTGAACATCAGAGGCTTCACATATTGGGAAAATGTGCAGGGACGAGGCTCCAAAAATGGTGAACCGCGCCGAGGCACCCACACTTGGCCGGAAATGAACTCGGCAATAGTTACCGTAGTTCCCGACGAGAAAGTTCCCGAACTTCTCGAAACCGTAAAGAAACTTGACAACCGCAACCGTGAAGTCGGTGTAAAGGCTTTTGTGTGGAACATCGAGCAGATGATTTAATTTACTAACGTTGTCATTCCGAAAAGCAGAACGAACAGCAAAAGGAACGTTGCTTGTGAGTTCGCTTATCCGGAATCTGTTCTACATTTAATTTAGGCAAAGGAAAACAGATTTCATAACGAAGAAAGCGGAAGCAATTTTGTTTCCGCTTTTTTCTATTTTTAACGACACAGCCATATAGTGCAGTAAATCAGCGACAAATCTTGACAAAAAATTTTTCAAATAATCCTTTGCCGTAATAAAAAAAGGCATTACCTTTGCGCCCGTGTTTGCCCAGGTGGTGAAATTGGTAGACACGCCAGCTTGAGGGGCTGGTGCTCACAAAGGGCGTGCAGGTTCAAGTCCTGTCCTGGGCACAAAAAAAGCGAACTTCGGTTCGCTTTTTTTGTGTTCATTCCTTATCTTTATTTAAAACGCATTCCATCCCTGCGCCTTCAAGTCGAGTTCCACGCCATTGCGAGCGACAAACTTTTTGCAATTAGCGTCCTCGCAGATGTAACCGATTATTGCCACATCATTCATTTCTTCGATAACTTCCTTCTTGTCAAGAGGCACGGTGAACAGCAGTTCGTAGTCTTCTCCCCCATTCATTGCGGCAATGCCCGGGTCGAGACGGAACTTGTTCGAGACAAATTCGGTCTGCTCGTGAATTGGAATCTTGTCCTCATACACACGGCAACCCACACCCGACTCCTTGCAAATATGTAGCAATTCCGACGATAGTCCGTCCGAAATGTCAATCATTGCATTGGGAACAATTCCTCGCTTTTTCAGTTCACGAACAATGTCACGGCGAGGTTCTGGCTTCAACTGGCGTTCAATGACATACTCGTATCCTTCGAGTTCCGGCTGAGTGTCCTTGTCGTCCATATAGAGCTTTGCTTCGCGCTCAAGGACTTTCAAGCCGATGTATGCACCGCCCAAGTCTCCGCTTACGCAGACAAGGTCGTTCTTTTTTGCTCCGCTACGGTAGGCAATGTCTTCCTTCTTGGCTTGTCCAATGGCAGTAATGTTGATGAAAAGTCCCGACAGCGAACTTGTTGTGTCACCACCGATAAGTTCCACATCAAAACGGTCGCAGGCAAGTTTAATGCCTTCGTACAACTGCTCCATAGCCGTCACCGAGAACTTGCGGCTTATTGCAACAGAAACCGTAATATATTTAGGTGTGCCGTTCATTGCGTAAATATCGCTAAGATTTACTGCAACAGCCTTGTATCCAAGATGTTTCAGAGGTGTGTAAATCAAATTGAAGTGAACACCTTCGACGAGCAGGTCGGTGGTAACAAGATTGCAGATGTCGCCACATTCGAATACCGCACAGTCGTCGCCAATGCCCTTTATAAGGTTCTTGTCGATTACCGTCAAGTCTTTTGTAAGATGGTCAATAAGACCAAATTCTCCGAGTTCTGATATTTCAACAGGTTTCTTGTTTTCCATAATTTGATTTACGATTTTAGATTTACGATTGACGATTTAGGATTGATTTACTTTGACAATATGTAAAATTCCGTTCTTCTGTTTTTCGCTCTGCCGGCTTCGGTGCGGTTGTCGGCAATAGGCATGTTTGGACCGTAGCCCTTGTAGCTTACATTTGCCTTTGGAACACCTTTTGACAATAAGTAGTCGTAAACTGCCTGCGCACGGCGGTTCGACAGCGTTATGTTTGTCTGCGCACTGCCGATGTTGTCGGTGTGACCGCGGATTTCAACCTTTACGGTCGGATTCGACTTCAGGAATTCGGCAAACTCGTTCAGTACCGCATAGCTCTTCTGGTTTATCTCGTACGATGCCGTTGCGTAGTATATGTCGTTGATTTGAACCGACTTTCCTGCTTCTATCGGCTTCACTTCGAAGTTGACCTCAATAGGTTTTTCAAAGGTTTCCTCGGTTGGTTCAATCAATGTTGATGAAAAGCTGTAGTCTTCCTTCTTCACAACCATCAGGAAATCGTCGTTTTCGTTTTTTGCGGTTACGGCAACTGCGTAATGTCCTGTTTCGGCATCTACAACGCCTTCCGACACTTCTTCAGTACGGGTGTTTTTCACTTCGAGCTTGGCATCGCTGAGCGCGTAGCCGTTGTCATCCACGAGCTGACCTTTCACTAGGAACACCTTTTCGGGGCGGGCTTCCTTGTAAAGGTCAATGGCGTAGATGTCCCATCCGCCCTTGCCGTTAAGCTTGTTTGATGCGAAATATGCCTTGGTTCCCTGTGTATTGACCACAAAGCCGAGGTCGTTGTTCTTGGTGTTGATTGGATAGCCGATGTTGACGGGCTTAGTCCAGTCGCCGTCCCTGAACTTGGAGAAGAAAATGTCGTATCCGCCAATTCCGAGATGACCGTCGGACGAGAAATACAACGTCTGGCTGTCGGAATGTATGAACGGCGACTTTTCGTTGCCGGGGGTATTGATTTTCGAACCGAGGTTCTTGGCTTTTGTCCAGTTGCCCTTTTCGTCCTTGGTCGAATAGTAGATGTCGGATGTTGGATTGTCGGGGTCGAAGCCGATGTTGCTTTCGCGTATGCTGGCGAAGTAGAGGGTTTTGCCGTCGGCCGAAATCGAGGGCTGGCTTTCCCAGGTCTTAACGCCGTTGATGTTAGGACCGAGCGATTTCAGTTCCGACCAGCCGTCGCCCACGCGGGTTGACATATATATGTCGCAGTTGTCGTAGTCGCGGCTCACAAATTCGCATATTGTGATGAAAAGCGTCTTGTTGTCGATGGAGATTGAAGCCGCACCTTGGTTTTTGCCCGAGTTGAAAGGATACGGCAGCGGTTCGCCCGGCGAGAAGATTAGCCCCTTGTCGTCGGAAGCCTTCGATACGGTAAACTCTTCGACAAAGCGGTCGCCATAAATCGAATTTATTTCCTTTTTCATATAGGCCTTCGTAAACAGAGCCAGCGAACCGTCGGGCGAGATGAGCGGCAGGTAGTCGTCGTATGCACTTGAAACACCTTCGACAATCACAGGCTCGAAAGGAACAGGATTTTCGATAAGGTTGAGGTACTGCTCTATATAATGATAGGTGCTTTCGGCGTCGGTGTAGTACTTTGTGCCCTTCTTGCCGTTGTCGATGTAGGTTTTCAGATAGGTTTTGGCTACGTCAAGCTTGTCGTGGCTGAAGAAAATCTTTCCCAATGTGTAGCACACTTCGTAGTTCTGGTACGAAGGGCAGAGCTTTGCCACGCTTTCGAGGCATTTCACGTAGCGCGAGTAGTAGTTGTTCTGACTCTTGGGGTCCTTTGCGCTCTTGTATTTCGAGTAGTTGATTTCGGAACTTGCCACCCATGCTTCGGTAAACTCGGGTTCTTCATCGAGAATCTTTGCAAATACGACTTCGGCGTCGTTCATCTTGCCATCGTTGAGCAGTTGCACGCCCTTCTGGAAACTCTTTATCAGCTTCTTGTCGTCGATGTCGTTGCAGAAGTCGCCGTCAAACTGGGCGTAACTGCGGAAAAATCCTACAGTCAAGATTATCAGCAATATGAAAAGTCGCCTTGCCATCTAAAGAGCAAATAAATAGCAAAGATAATAAAAATATGCAGAACGGATGCAAAGTTTCGCAAGAATTTTTCGGATTACAGTTTCACAGACTTGGAGTCTTGAAGTCTGGTGTGCTCCAAGAATTTAATTATGTTATGCTACCCAGCTATTTATACGCTATATAGAAAATTTACCCGTTGAAAAGCAATAAAAAAGCATCTGTTTCGTTATTCTAGCATCAAATTTTACAAAATTATGAATAGGATAATATTAACAATAATGATTTTTACTGCAATTGTAGCAGGATGTACAGAATATAAAATGAATCACTGCAACTGTGACAATATGCCACAATCAAAGGATTCTGGTATTATTGTTGAAAATGTAATATTAAGACGTTTCAACCAAGACCCTAACATACAATATACATTCCCAAAAGAATTTACTGAACTTAAAATAACTAACGATCAGGAAAACGAAAAGTATAATTTTATGGTTAGTTTTGACAATGGGGTGTCATTCAAACCTATAGACTTTAACAAGTACTCTATTTTAGGATATCCAATAAGCGGTTCGTCTCCTCAAACATTTGAAAGGGATGTAATAAAAGAAGATGCCAATCATAAGTACATATATAAAATCAATGCTATAACGTGTGACTATTTTATGGATATAGTGTTAGATTTTAATATTGTACTTATCCCAAAAATTGAAGATGGATATACCACAGAATTTGTTATAAATTATGTCAGATGGCAAAATGGCAAAAGAAAAAATGTTAGCAAAGAAAAATGGTAACCACTTAATTACATCATAAATACTACTGGATACAAATACAACAAGGAGAATAATTGCATTTGGAGGTTGGTGGAGTAATTTGCGATGGGCTTGAAGGCTTGCAGGCTAACAGACTAACGGTCTGACAGTCTCACAGTCTGTCCAGGTGGTTTTGTGTAGCCTGTTAGTTCTATTCGATATGGAAGCAAAACTCATGAGATGTCATATAATGTATGTTGTGTAAGAAAATATGCAATATATGTGCGTTTTTTGCAAAATGTATTTGGTTTTAAATTTATGTTTATATTTGTGGCGTTAAATAATTAAATTTTTTGTCATGAGAAGAATAGCATTATTATTTACAATTTTGGTTTTAGTTTTTGTAGGTATTTCTTGTAATAAGTACGAAAACAGGGGTTGCCAATTGGCTGCTGTCTCATTAAGATACCCAGAAATAAAAGAAGCTGATACATTAAAGGTGTGCATAATAAAAACAGAGCAAAACGATTTGTCATCAGTCGTAGGAGTAAGCAAATATGAAATTGTTAATTGCAACCATTTTCCGTTAGAACTCAATGATATTGATCACGAACGCTATGGCTATGGCGAATATTTCAACGACTACATTGTATATATTGAAAATACCGAATATAGGGACACTGTTACAGACATTAAAATAGAGTGGGAAGAGCCATGCAAAGTTGCTAGTTGCCAATATAGATTTAACGGTGAACTTCACAATGGTAATGGCGGTTTTATAGACATTTATCCAAGAGGAAATAATTAAAAGGCTAACAGTCTTGCAGTCTAACAGTCTTACAGTCTGGCAGTCTGTTTGACTGGCCTTCCGTCAGACCGATCTTCTGCTGGTCCTTAGCCTTTTCTTCCGTTATCCTACTTCAGACAATATTAAATAAAACATGTAAAATTTCATTCGGCGCAAATCATTGCGCCGCTACAGTCTTTGAAAATTAAACGTTGAACTTGAAACGGCGCCAGCCATTCAAACAGCACAGCGAGAAACGGCGAAGCCATTGAAACGGCGTAGCCATTCAAACTTAGAAACTTTTTTTCGCTATTTGTTTGAATTACAAAAAAATGTTGTACTTTTGCGGCTCGAAATTTTTTATAAATAATGTCTAACCAAATTAATTGTTTTTAATTAAATGACAACAAAGAACATTCAGCCCATCGAGGATTTCAATTGGGATGCCCTGGGCAAAAAAGAAACTAGCTTCGACGGTGTAAGCCGCGAAGAATTGGAAAAGAAATACGGTGAAACCTTCAGCCAGATTCAGGAAGGTACCGTAGTAGAAGGAACAATCGTTGCTATTAACAAGAGAGAAGTTGTAGTTAACATCGGCTACAAGTCGGAAGGCGTTATCAATGCAGCAGAGTTCCGTTACGAAACCGACATTAAGGTTGGTGACAAAGTAGAAGTTTTCGTAGAAAGCATGGAAACAGCAAACGGTCAGTTGCTCCTCTCACACAAGAAGGCACAGTCGCTCAAGTCGTGGGATAGAGTTAACGAGGCTTGCAACAACGACGAAATCGTTAAGGGTTACATCAAGTGCCGTACTAAGGGCGGTATGATTGTTGACGTATTCGGAATCGAAGCATTCTTGCCAGGTTCACAAATTGACGTTAAGCCAATCCGCGACTATGACGTATTCGTTGGTAAGACTATGGAACTCAAGGTTGTGAAGATCAACGACGAATTCAAGAACGTAGTTGTTTCTCACAAGGCTCTCATCGAGGCTGAACTCGAAGAACAGAAGAAACAGATTATCTCTAAGCTCGAAAAAGGTCAGGTACTCGAAGGTACTGTTAAGAATATCACCAGCTACGGTGTATTTATCGACTTGGGCGGTGTTGACGGTCTCATCCACATCACCGACTTGTCATGGGGACGCGTTACTCATCCGGAAGAAATCGTTCAGTTGGATTCGAAGATTCAGGTTGTTATCCTCGACTTCGACGACGACAAGAAGCGTATCGCTCTCGGTCTCAAGCAGCTCACTCCTCATCCATGGGATTCGCTCGATCCGAACCTCAAGGTTGGTGACAAGGTTAAAGGTAAGGTTGTTGTTATCGCCGACTACGGTGCATTCATCGAGATTGCTCCGGGCGTAGAAGGTTTGATTCACGTATCAGAAATGTCGTGGTCGCAGCACCTCCGTTCAGCTCAGGAATTCATGAAGGTTGGCGACGAAGTTGAAGCCGTTATCCTCACCCTCGACCGCGAAGAACGCAAGATGTCTCTCGGTATCAAGCAGCTCCACCCAGATCCATGGGAAGAAATCGAACAGAAGTACCCAGTTGGTTCAAAGCACATGGCTAAGGTTCGCAACTTCACTAACTTCGGCGTTTTCGTTGAACTCGAAGAAGGCGTTGACGGTTTGGTACACATTTCAGACCTTTCATGGACAAAGAAGATCAAGCACCCGTCAGAATTCACTTCAGTTGGTGCTGAACTCGAAGTAGTAGTATTGGAAATCGACAAGGAAAACCGTCGCTTGAGCCTCGGCCACAAGCAGATTGAAGAAAATCCTTGGGACGTATTCGAAACTATCTTCACAGTTGATTCAATCCACGAAGGTACTATCGTTGAAATGAACGACAAGGGTTCTATCATCGCATTGCCTTACGGTGTTGAAGGTTTCGCAACTCCACGTCACCTCATTAAGGAAGACGGAACACCTGCTAAGGTTGACGAAAAGCTCCCGTTCAAGGTTATCGAATTCAACAAGGAAAACAAGAAGATCTTTGTTTCGCACTCGAGAACTTTCGAAGACCTGAACAAGCCCGCTGACGATGAAAAGAAGAAGGAAAGCAAGGCTAAGAAGGCAAAACCAGCCGACAAGATGGAAAAGACCACTATCGGTGACGTTACCGACCTCGCTGCTTTGAAGGAAGAACTTCTCCAGCAGGAAAAGAACCAGAAATAATTAAAAAAAGGATGCTTGCGCATCCTTTTTTTGTCTTGCAGTCTAACAGTCCTGCAGACTCATACAAAAAAGCATTAAGGACGACCTTAATGCTTTTTTCGTGTCTTTGGAGCTGTACGACTGTTAGCCTGTCAGCCTTTTAGCCTTCCTCCCCATACATCACGCACACGCAATGGCATACCTTTCCGCACACAGGACACGAATAGCCTTTCTCTATGCTGTCATTCAGCCAATAATCTGGGATTTCACGCTTCGGCACAAATCCATTTCGCCGGAAAATGACATCGGAATTTATCACACCGTCGTGCTTCCACAAAGGAGAAAAAATTTGCTTTGCGCCAAGACCTTTCAAATAATCCACAGCCTTAGCCACCAAAGCCGTACCAATGCCCCGCACCGAATACTCTTGCGCAACAGCGACAGTCTTGACATATGCCTTGCCATCAACAGAATCAATGTATGCAATGCAAAATCCAACTACTCTCTTCCCATCAACATCCTCAGCCACAATGACGTTCTTACCATCTAAATCATCAGCTGTGACATAACCTTCGCCAAGTTGCTCATCGGCAATGGCAATTACATATTCGGTATCGGTTATGCTAAAATCTCTTATTTCAACCATGGCGATCGATTAGAATGCAAAATTATGAAAAAATATTGTTGCTATCACCACTTGCTATTTCGACAACAAATTGTCAAAAAATAAATCGACAAAATGCATATACATATTAATAATTATATGTATATTTGCTAACTTATTTACAATTAGGAGTAGTAACATATAATGATTTTTCTATGAAAAGGTTTACATTTTTACTAGTTGCACTGCTCGTAGCGGCTATGGGCTTTGCACAAAACAAAAGCATTGCTAACCCGAAAGGCCAATCGCCATTCAGAACCGCTACAATGCAAAAACCAACAGTACAACAAAATCCGACTAGGGCACTGCGCAGTAATGATGCCATCATTATCCTATCCGTTGGCGATGTATGGGGAGATGGTTCAGGATACCAGATGCTAATTGATGCCGATGCAACTGCCTACGGGTCAACAATACCTACAACCGGCAATTTGTCATCGTCTGGTGACGTTTCGTCAAGCGTATATGATCAATTCGAATACAAAATCCCTACAAATGCCGACGGAGCATGCAATACTTCCAATATCGTCCTGAACAACAGCGTGTCAATAAATGTTCCTGCTGGCACATACGACTGGTGTATTGTCAATCCTACCCCAGGCGACAAGGTTTATATAGCAAGCTCCAATGGAAATATTGCCAGCCGCTATAATGATTATGTCTTTGAAGCTGGGAAAATATATACATTCACAGTTTCGTACGGCGGCGAAAACGACCAGGTTGATCTCACAATCGAAAATATGCCGACAGTCCCGACTATTAGAGCAGGACTAACAGAAATGTCGTTTTTAAATGACATTAATGAAGCAAACGAAGTTTTGACCATTGGTATCACCGGCATAAACCTCACGGCAAACATTACCGCAACTGTTGCAGCTCCGTTCTCTGTTTCGTCCGACAATACTACTTTCGGAACCACAGCAACCCTCGGAGCAAATGGTGGAACACTTTATGTAAAATACTCACCCGCTGCAACAGGAACCGATGCTGGCACATTGACATTAAACAGCACAGGTGCAACAAACTTGACAATTCCGCTAAGCGGTACCGCATACGATTGCTCTTCGTTCTCGGCTCCTTGGACAGAAACCTTCGGACCTGCAAGCACATCAATCTACTGCTGGACTAGATTCAACGCAAATAACGATGACAAATATTTCCAGTTCCTATGGGTGGATGAAGCTCATTCCGACATGGTTGTCGCATATCCATACAGCGAAGACTATGCTGCAAACGACTGGATTGTATCGCCGAAACTGACAATTGGAGAAAACCAGAGAATCGTCTTCGACGTTGCCCAAAGAAGTTCATCATACCCGGAAAAATATAAAGTTTGGGTTATAACAGGTTCACCGAGCAACTATTCAAACGGAACTTTGCTACAAACAGAAACCACTCCTAATGCAATATGGCCGGAAATGGAAACTGTAAGCATCGACCTGACATCTTACAGCGGACAGGAAATATACATTGGCATTCAGTGTACTTCCAATGCTGACAGATACTACTTCTTCTTCGATAATTTCAGACTGCTGGCAATTCCTACCGTACCCGAAATAGAATTGACTTCACTCTCAATTGCCGACGGGACATTGTTTGCAACTGGCGAAAACATATCCATAGGCGGTACTATTACAAACTATGGCATCGGCCTATCTTCGTACAAGGTTTCTTATTCTGTTGACGGTGGAGCACCAGTTGAATACACAGTTAGCGGTATAAATGTCAACAACCTGGGTACCCACAACTTCACACACCCGACTGCTATCAGCGGCTTGTCGCTTGGAACACATACAATTGATGTTACTGTTTCTGACCCAAACGGTGTAGCCGACAATACAAGCGACAACAGCATGTCGGTAACTATTAACGTGATAGACTGCAGCGCTCCTGTTACTACTTTCCCGTTTGTCGATAATTTCGATAACGGTATGAATCCTTGCTGGACATTCATCGACGCTGATGGCGACGGTTATGGATGGGTGGCTGGTTCTGCTACTGATGGCATATACCTTGATGGAGGAACACTTACCGGCGTTGGACATAATTCATCTGCTGGAATGTTGGTTTCCGGTTCGTTTACCAATGTAACAACAGCAGCTCTAACTCCCGACAACTGGGCAATAACACCTGCTATCACATTGCCGGAAGGTTCTCCTGCAAGCCTCAGTTTCTATGCCGCAGCACAGGCCGCAGAATATCCGGAAGAACACTATGGCGTATATGTTTCTACAACTACCACCGCCCCGTCTGCTTTCACACTACTTTGGAACGAAACAATGGACGAAAATGGCGGTTCTCACAGCAAAGCACAAGGCGCTTGGGGAGCAAAGACTGCCGACCTCAGCAGCTATGCAGGTCAAACCATATACATCGGGTTCCGTCACTTCAACTGCACCGATGCCTTCCTACTCCTCATCGACGATGTGAAAGTAAATGTAATCTACACTATCAATGTGGTAGCAAACAACGATGCATTCGGAACCGCAACGGGTGGCGGAATGTTTGATGCAGGAACCGAAATCACTATTTCGGCAATTCCAGCCGAACACTACCACTTCGTACAGTGGAATGACGGAAACACCGACAATCCGCGTACGGTAACCGCCAACGGAAATGTAACATACACGGCAATCTTTGCAATCGACCAGTTCACCATTACTGTTAACCCCAACGACGAAACAATGGGCACAACAACTGGCACCGGAACGTACGACTACAACTCTGAAATCCAGATTTCGGCAACTCCAGCCGAACATTACCACTTCGTACAGTGGAGCGACGGAAACATACAGAATCCGCGTACAATAACCGTAACTGAATATGCAAGCTACACTGCAGAATTTGCAATCGACCAGCATTCAGTTATGGTAGCCTCCGCAAATAACACTTGGGGAAGCGTAAGCGGTAGCGGAACTTTTGACTACGGCACAGAAACTCAAATCTCGGCAACAGCAATCGAACATTACCACTTCGTACAATGGAACGACGGAAATACAGACAATCCACGTACAATAACTGTTACCGAAGACGTTGTATATGTCGCCACATTTGCAATCGACCAGTTTACAATTACGGTCAATTCAAACAGCGAAACTATGGGTACCGTCAGCGGCAATGGAACTTACGACTATGGCGAAGAAATCCAGATTTCGGCAACTCCATCCGAGCATTACCATTTCGTACAGTGGAACGACGGAAACACAGACAACCCGCGCACAATAACCGTTACCGAAAATGGAAACTATACCGCAACGTTTGCTATCGACCAGTTCACAATTACGCTTGTTTCTGATGACGAGAACATGGGAACCGTCAATGGTGGCGGAACATACGACTATGGTTCAGAAAGGCAGATTTCGGCAATCCCGGTCGAGCATTTCCGCTTCGTATCGTGGAACGACAACAACACCGACAACCCGCGCTCAATAATCCTGACCGCAGACACTACATTCACGGCTTATTTCGAGGCTATACCTCAATATGTCATAGAAGCCACATCGTCAAACGAAGAATTTGGTACGGTTGCCGGCGGTGGAACCTACTACGAAGGTACAACCATAACTATAAATGCAACTCCTAATGATGGATATGTATTCACATCATGGGACGATGGCAATACTGAAAATCCGCGCACAATTATTGTGACCGAAAACGCAAGTTACGTAGCTAATTTCGTCGATATTCTCACCACACAAACTTTTACCATAACCGCAACATCTTCTAACGAAGCATACGGTACGGTAACAGGTGGCGGTACTTACGCAGGATGGACAATAATAGAACTTGTTGCTACCGCTAACGACGGCTACAGGTTTGTAGCATGGGACGACGACAACACCGAAAATCCTCGCCAGATAACCGTCTTGGAAGATGCGACCTACACTGCAATATTCGAAGCAATACCTACATACGACATCACTGTCAACATTACTGGCAACGGCACAGTTACCTACAATGGCGAAGCTGTTGAAGATGCAGAAACAATCACTGTACGAGAAGGCGAAAACGTTGCATTGTCTATGGTTGCAAACGCAAACAACATCATTGCAAGCGTAATAGTTGACGAAACAAATAATGTAACCGAATCGCTTGTCAATGGCGTTTACACATTTGAAAATGTAATGGCAAGCCACAGCATTGACATTACTTTCATCCCAACCTACAACATCACGGTTAACATTGCTGGCAACGGCTCTGTCACCTACAATGGCGAATCAATTGAAAATGCAGAAGTAATCACAGTAACCGAAGGCGAAAACGTTGCCTTGACAATAGTTGCAAACGACAACAACCGAATTGCAAACGTAATAGTTGACGGAACGAACAATGCAACCGAATCGCTTGTTGACGGCGTTTACACATTTGAAAACGTAACGGCAAACCACAACATCGGCATAACTTTCGTGCCTACATACGACATAACAGTCAACATTGCCGGTAACGGTTCTGTCACCTACAATGGCGAAGCAGTTGAAAATGCAGAAGTAATCACACTTACCGAAGGAGAAAATGCATCATTCACCATAGCTGCCGCTACCGACAACCGCCTTGTAAGCGTAATAGTTGACGGAACGAACAATGTAACCGAATCTCTCGTTGACGGCGTTTATACATTTGAAAACATAATGGCAAACCACAGCCTCGACGTAACTTTCGAAGGAATACCTACATACGACATTATAGTAAATATTATAGGTAACGGTTATGTCACCAACAATGGCGAAGCTGTTGAAAATGCAGAAGTAATCACACTTACCGAAGGAGAAAATGCATCATTCACCATAGCTGCCGCTACCAACAACCGCCTTGTAAGCGTAATAGTTGACGGAACGGACAATGTAACCGAATCTCTCGTTGACGGCGTTTACACATTTGAAAACATAATGGCAAACCACAGCCTTGACGTAACTTTCGAAGGAATTCCTACATACGACATTATAGTAAATATTATAGGTAGCGGTTCTGTTTCCCACAACGGTGACGAACTCGAAAATGCAGAAACAGTTACGGTATTCGAAGGCGAAACTCCTGCATTTGTAATCACACCTGACGAAGGGTACAAGATTGATGCACTCACAATTGACGAAACAACCATAGAACTCACCGAGGAAGAAACAGCAGGCTACACCTACACTTTCGATGCTGTAGCAGGAAACCACATTCTCGCTGTGAAATTTGTGGAAATTATACGCTACTACACAATCACAATTGAGTCAGAAGGTTCAGGACAAGTCTTTTACAACGGCGAAGAAGTTCATCACATCAATGATTATCCAACCACAATTACAGTAGAAGAAGGAACAACTCCATCACTTGAAATTGTTGGAGCTTGCACTACAAACGGAGAACAATTTATTATTGGAGCAGTCGCTGTTGATGGAGAAGAAGTTGAATTGCCATCAGAAGAAATGTTAATCAATTTCACCTACACATTCGAACCTGTAATGGCAAACCATACTCTTGCAATAACATTCGTTTTCGTAAGTTCGGCTGATATGATTGAAAACGGGTCAATGGCAGTTTACCCGAACCCGAACAACGGTATGTTCAGCATCGACTTCAGCAACATTGAGGGTGATGCAACCTACCAGCTCATTGATGTTCGTGGCGCAGTTGTCGAAACTCGCAACATCAACGTAATGGACGGTGCAACAATGAACTTCAACCACGACCTGAAAGCTGGCACTTACTTTGTAAGAATCATCAACGGCGACAAGGTTTACGTTAAGCAGATTGTTGTTGAATAAGCCACCTATCAAAAATAGAAAAACCGCTCGAAAGGGCGGTTTTTCTATTTTTTATGGTTCCTAAGTTTCTAGTTGTTCAAAACTTTGAATTTTGAACCTTAAACGTTAAAACAGAAACGGCGTTAGCCATATAAACCTAGAAACGTGAACGGCGAAGCCCTCAACGAAGTTAAACATTCAAACGGCGCCAGCCCATCAAATCTTCAAACGCCGTAGGCATTCAAACGGCGAAGCCATTGAAACTAAGAAACAATTAGAAACGGCGTAGCCATCAAACTTTTTCCGTTTTTTATTTAACTTCGCAACCATGGAATAGTTTTTTTTTAGTATCTTTGTCCCATTGGTTTGATTTATTCACATAATAAAAACAATAGTAAAATGAGGAAATATACATTTATTGCAATTTTAATCACCTTGACGATGACTGCCATGGCAAAGCATGTCGATTTGGAAACGGCAAAGTCGGTTGCAGTAACATTTTGGGAAAATAATGTTCAGAAAAGCAACATATACAAATCTGGATACGAATTTTATGACATTGCGGCGCAGACAGAATTCACAAACCTTTACATTTTCAACACCAACAGTGGTTTTGTAATCGTTTCGTCAGACGATGCCGCCAAGCCAATACTTGGCTATTCCCAGCAAGGCAGTTTCGACCCGAACAATATTCCCATAAATGCGCGCGAATGGCTCAACAATTACAATAGGGAAATACAGTATGCCATCGACAACAACATTGAAGCTGGCGAAGGAACACGCGAAGCATGGGACAACCTGCGCAACGGCATAGGACTTGCACCCAAAAGCACAAGGTCAGTTTCGCAGTTGATGACAACTACATGGAACCAAAGGCCATACTACAACGATATGTGTCCTTACGACGGAGACTCACGTTCAGTCACCGGATGCGTAGCTACAGCCATGGCTCAGGTTATGAAATACTGGAACTGGCCTTTACAAGGCACTGGTTCTCATTCATACACATCTGACGAACACCCCGAATACGGCACATTGTCAGCTGATTTTGAAAACACAATCTACGATTGGAACAACATGCCAGACGCATTGACAGAAGGAAGTTCCAGCACTGAGATAAACGCAGTAGCAACTCTTATGTACCATTGTGGCGTATCTGTCGAAATGCAATATAGCGCAACAGCTAGCGGTGCATACTCCGTTTCATACTACGACCAACTAGAATACTGCACCGAGAACGCATGGCGCAACTTTTTCGGATACAGCGAAGACTTGCATGGGGAACTGAGAATGTTCAGGTACGTGGACGAAAATGACGACACACTAATCTACGAATTGTATCAATCCGAAGAATGGATAGAAATGCTAAAGGAGGACTTAGACGCATTACGTCCTATCTTATACACAGGATATGGTAACGTTGGCGGACATGCTTTCATTTTCGATGGATACGACAGCAACGACCTTTTCCATGTCAACTGGGGATGGGGCGGTCACGAAGACGGCTTTTTCTCCGTTGATGCCCTAGAACCTGCTCCTGGAGGTGTAGGTGGCGGCGACTACCTGTTCAACATGGATCATGCAGCCGTATTCGGAGTAGAA
Source organism: Bacteroidales bacterium (assembly GCA_017620015.1). Classification (GTDB taxonomy): domain Bacteria; phylum Bacteroidota; class Bacteroidia; order Bacteroidales; family ML635J-15; genus Bact-19. The sequence goes on from JAFZRE010000015.1 coordinate 300,972, forward strand.
CCAGACTACGGCAATTTGTCCGTAACTCCACAGCAAATCCAAATCGACGCCAACAGCAATACTATACAATTTAACATTTATGCCAGCTACAGACCCGAAAACTGCAATATAACAAGCAACCAGTCGTGGCTGACTCTATCAAGCTCTAATGCACCAGGTTCGGGTGAAACGACAACTATCACTGCAACTGTCGGTCCAAATACATCAGGAGCTACAAGAAACGCAACAATCACAATCACACAAGGCAGTGAAACAAAAAGCATTTCGGTAACTCAAAATGATGTACAATACACAATAACAGTACTCTCTGAAAACACAGAACAAGGAGAAGTTTATGGCGGCGGAACATTCGACGAAGGAACAGAAATACAAATTTCGGCAACAGCGCACGATGGATACCAATTCTTTGCATGGAACGACGACAATACCGACAATCCGCGAACAATAACGGTAACCGAAGATGCAACATACACCGCTTACTTCATCCCATATGCAAGCATTGAGGGAAATGATGCTTCCGAAATTGAAATCTTCCCCAATCCGACAAGCGACTTCTTCAACCTAAGTTCGAAAGAGACTATTTCCCGAATAGAGATTATATCCATCACAGGAAAGATGGCTTGTCAAATGGAAATCGGAAACAACAATGCGACCTACAACATATCCAATTTGTCTAACGGAATGTATTTCGTAAGAATCTATGGTAACGAAAACGGCAACATCTACACAAGGAAACTAATAAAGGAATAATAACTTAACTTTTACAGCGAATAGGCAGCCTTCGGGTTGCCTATTTTTGTTTATTTTTCATTGCTACAAAAATCGTATATTTTGATTAACTTTGCGCAAAATTAAATTTTACTATCATGGAAGGAAAACTTTACCTATATAACACGCTTTCACGCATGAAAGTGGAATTCAAGCCGATAAAACCGCCATTCGTAGGAATGTATGTCTGCGGTCCGACAGTTTACGGCGATGCACATTTGGGACACGCACGTCCTGCAATCACTTTCGACCTCTTGTTCCGCACGCTAACGGCTTTGGGCTACAAGGTACGCTATGTCCGCAACATTACCGATGTTGGTCACCTCGAACACGATGCCGACGAAGGCGAGGACAAGATTGCAAAAAAGGCTCGTCTCGAACAGCTTGAACCAATGGAAGTTGCACAATACTACACCAACCGCTACCATCACGCGATGGAGAAATTGAACGTGCTTCCCCCAAGCATAGAGCCACACGCTTCAGGACACATTCCCGAACAAATAAAGTTCGTGGAGAAGATTCTTGATGCAGGCTATGCATACATCAGCGAAGGATCGGTATATTTCGACGTGGAAAAGTACAACAAGAAATTCCACTACGGCAAACTTTCGGGTCGCAACATCGAAGAACTCCTTGAAACCACCCGCGAACTCGACGGACAGACCGAAAAGCGCCGCAGCATCGACTTTGCATTGTGGAAAAAGGCTGCACCAGAACACATTATGCGCTGGGAATCGCCTTGGAGCGATGGTTTCCCTGGCTGGCACATGGAATGCTCGGCTATGGCAACCAAATACTTAGGCGAAGAATTCGACATCCACGGCGGAGGCATGGACCTGATGTTCCCGCACCACGAATGCGAAATCGCACAATCGACAGCAGCACTCGGACACGAGTCGGTTCACTACTGGGTACACAACAACATGATTACCATCAACGGACAGAAGATGGGCAAGTCGTTAGGCAACTTCATCACGCTTGATGAATTTTTCAACGGCACATCGCACAAGAATGCCGAAGGCAAAGAACTGATAGAAAAGGCTTACTCGCCAATGACAATCAGGTTCTTCATACTTCAGGCGCACTACCGCGGAACACTCGACTTCTCGAACGAGGCGTTGCAGTCGGCAGAAAAAGGACTTGCAAGGCTTATGGAAGCATACGCACGTCTTGGAAAGCTCACCGCATCGGAATCGTCAACGGTAGATGTCAAGGACTTGCGCAAGAAATGCGAAGAAGCCATCCTCGACGACCTCAACACCCCGATAGTGATTTCGCACCTGTTCGAGGCAGCAAAGGCAATAAACACCGTAGCCGACGGTAAGGGCACTATCTCGAAAGAAGACCTTGAGGAACTCCGCAGCACATACAAGCTATTCGTTGAAGACATTCTCGGTCTGCAGGTTGCCGAAAGTGGTGACAACGGCAAGATGGAATCATACAAGAAAGCCGTTGACCTCCTACTGAACATCCGCCTCGAAGCCAAGCAGAACAAGGACTGGGCAACCAGCGACAAGATTCGCAACGAGCTCACCGCCTTGGGCTTCAACATCAAGGACAAGAAGGACGGATTCGAATGGGATTTGTAAGAGGCGAAAAGGCTTGCAGGCTAAAAGGCTAACAGTCAAAAAGCAACACCCTGCAAGCCTACAACAATAAATTTAATATTGTACAGACGCAAAATTTTGCGTCTCAACAGGAACACCGTAGGCACATAAACCCAGAACGGCGAAGCCCTCAACGAAGTTAAACTTAGAAACAATTAGAAACGGCGAAGCCAAATAAACACAGAAACCTAGAAACATAGACAATATGAAGAAATTACTCACTCTCGCCATCCTCGCACTCCTGTGCAATATAGCTTTCTCACAAACTGACACAACAGCCATATTCCATAAGGCAGATTCATTGAGTAATATTGGAGACCGTATAAATAAAGAAAAAAAATCTAATGAAGCCATTGAAATATACAAACAGGTGGCAGAAATAACAAAGGATATTAACGAAGGTAAAAATATTCGTTATGCTACAGCATTATATAACATCGCGACAATATATTCTGATATTGCAGATGACAAAAATGCACTAATATATCATACACAGGCTTTGAAAATAAGGGAAAAAATTCTTGGGAAGGAGCATCCAGACTATGCCACATCTTTAAACAACATCGGCCTTACATATTATTTTATGGGCGATAACAAGAATGCTTTGAAATATTTTACTGCTGCATTGAAAATAAGAAAAAAAATTCTTGGAGAAATGCATCCAGACTATGCCACATCGTTATCTCATACTGGTACTGTCCATAGAAATATTGGTGAATACCAGATTGCTTTAAAATACAATTTGCAAGCTTTGGAAATAAGGCGAAAAACTCTTGGAGAGACGCACTCTGACTATGCAAAGTCGCTAAATAGTGTCGGCACTATATATTCGTACATGGGCGATTACCAGAATGCTTTGAAATATCAGCTAAAAGCTCTGGATATTATAGGGGAAAATCAGGGTAAGAATAATCTAAACTATGCAGTATTGCTAAATAGCCTCGGTATGACATATTCAAATATTGGCGAGTATAAAAATGCTTTAATTTATGAAATACAGGCTGCTGAATTAACAAAAAAAATTTTAGGAGAAGAAGATATCGACTATGCAGCTCTGCTAAATAATATTGCCGACGAATATGAAAATATGGGTGACTACCCAAATGCATTGAAATACAATATACAATCACTGGAAATACGAAAAAAGGTTCTCGGTGAGGAACATCCAGACTATGCTGCATCGCTAAATAATATTGGAACTATTTATTACGATCTGGGTGACTACCAGAGTGCATTGATATATTATACCAATGCAATGAAAATCTGGAAAAAGATATCTGGAGAAGAACATCCTAACTATGCGAAATCTTTAAATAATATTGGTTCTATATATGATCATATTGGTGACTACCACAATGCCTTAAAATACCAGATAAAAGCTATGGAAATAAGAGAAAAGGTTCTCGGGAAAGAACACCCTAACTATGCAGGTTCTCTAAATAATATTGGGATTACTTATTCCGATATGGGAGACTACATAAGTGCACTGAAATATTATTTCCAAGCACTTGAAATAAAAAAGAAAGTATTGGGAAAAGAACATCCTAACTATGCAAGTTCGCTAGATAATATTGGAATCAATTATTCCGATATGGGAGACTACAAAAATGCCTTAAAATATTCTTTTCAAGCATTAAATATCAGAAATAAAACAATTGGAGAGAAACATCCCGACTATGCAGAAACACTAAATAGCATTGGTTCTGCTTATTTTTATATGGGAGATTACCCAAACGCATTAAATTATCATTTTCAAGCTATGGAAATAAGAAAAGAAGTTTTGGGAGAAGAACATATAAACTACGCATTATCGCTAAATAATATTGGCAATGTATATATTCAAATTGGCGAATACAAAAAATCGCTGGAATACATTCAGATGGCATCGAATATATTAAAAAAAACTCTTGGAAACGAACATCCATTCTTTGTCTTATCGTTAATTAGTATTGGTGATACATACTATTGTATGAAAGATTACCAGAACGCAATAAAAACGAATACTATTGCATCAGATATTAGCAAGAACAATCTAATCAAGAATTTTTCCTTTATGACAGCACACGAACGCGAAGCATACTGGAAAACAGTAAAAAATTGTTTTTCATATAACAACAAATATCTTTTTCACTCTCACAACGATACACTTGCAACAAAAACATCCTATAATTCAGAACTAATTACCAAAGGTCTGCTACTTGCATCTGAAATTAGCTTAACAAACACCATAATGGAAAGTGGCGATACAGCTCTGATTTCGGAATACGAAACAATGAAAACAGCGCACTTGCAGTTGAATAAGGAACTTGAAAGGCCTATTACAGAACGCATTTACAATTGCGATTCATTGGAAAACGAAATCCAGAAAATGGAACGCCACATAATGGAAAAGAGCAAGGAGTTCGGTGATGTCACACATTTCATAAAAATCGACTGGAAAGAAGTGCAAAATTCATTAAAGCCAAACGATGTGGCTATTGAATTCACAAACTTTACCGAAGATGACACAACAAGATATTTGGCCCTTGTACTTACAAAAGACATGGAAGCTCCGGTATGCGTTCCTCTTTTTAATCAGTTTGAAATGCAAAAGTTACAACGTGGTATAGTGCCCGTAAAATCCGAAACATCAACCGAAGATGAAAACCGTGGTGCAACTACTGTAGCCGCAAAGCGACAAGGTATCTACGAATCCACAGGACTTTACAATCTGCTATGGAAACCATTGGAAAAATACTTCCCCGAAAATCCGCGCATCTACTTTGCTCCATCAGGCGATTTGCACCAGATTGCAGTGGAATACGCACCAACCGGCAACGGCAAGACCATTTCGGACAAGTACGAGATATATCGCGTTTCCTCTACCCGCTTCCTCGCAATGGATTATATGCCAAAGCCATTCAAAAACTCAGTCCTTTATGGCGGGGTTTACTACGATAGTGATACAACCACCATGAAGCAGGAAAGCGATAGGTTCACGAGAGGAACTGACGAAACTAGCACTTCGTTTGCTTCGCTCAACAATGATGAAGCCCGTTCGGCTCTGCCATACCTGCAAGGAACCAAAACAGAGGTAGAAAACATTGCCGCCAAGATGAAGAAAAAGAAGATTTCTGCCACACTCTACGAAGGTTCTACCGCCAACGAGGAGTCATTCAAGGCATTATCTGGCAATAACATAGACATTCTGCACATTGCTACACACGGTTTCTTCCTCCCCACCGATGAAAAGTTGTCGGGCGACCAGTCGCTCATCCAATCGGGACTTCTGCTGTCGGGTGCAAACTACGCATGGCAAAACCAACCAATCCCCGAAGGCGTTGAGGACGGTATTCTCACAGCCAAGGAAATCAGCTTTATGGACTTGCGCAAGACCGATTTGGTTGTCCTGTCCGCTTGCCAGACGGCACTTGGAGAAATCACTGGCGAAGGCGTATTCGGTCTGCAGCGTGGCTTCAAGAAGGCAGGGGCGCGAACCATCATCATGAGCCTCTGGCCAGTAGATGACAATGCCACACTGCTGATGATGACAGAGTTCTACTCGAACTTGACAAAAGGCATGACCAAGCGCGAAGCCTTCCTCACCGCACAAAACAAGGTCAAGGCTACAGTAGGATTCGAGAATCCGAGGTATTGGGCAGCGTTCATAATGCTGGATGGAAACGAAAAGTGATTTTAGATTGACTGCGTCGAGCTAAAGGTTGACGATTTACGATGTCAATGCCTGAAATAGGTTGACCGTTTTTATTCACTAAAACAGTAAAATAAAAAAGGTCAACGATGGAAAAATTAACAGTAGAAGAAAGACAAAGAAGAAGCTTCAGCGAAAGCTTCAAACGAAAGAAAGTCCAGGAA
>JAFZRE010000002.1 GCA_017620015.1 Bacteroidales bacterium
GCAATGGCACTTCCCCAGTCGCCACCAATGACATAAAACGGATAGGTTGTCACACCGTCCATCCTATGATTGGCTCCATTCATGACAAACTCCACGCCCTTGGCAATAGCGCAGAATTTGCCAATAATCAGCCGGTCACCTATGAAATCGTAGAAATGAGTGACATGCTTCTCGAATTGGTCAGCACCATCCACATCGTCGTAATACGTATAATCGCCGATGATGATACGTGGGTTCTTCACCACGTTCTTGATGAAGCAGAGGCTTGGGATGTTGGGATTCGGAAAAGCCTCGTTTGGGTTGGGTCGGTTTACTTTCATTGTCATAAGTTGAGTTCTCTTAAATAAAAAATAATAGGTCTATCCTCAAGGGATATGATTACCTTCGCCGCTGTCATAGTTGTCGCAGCGGATGAAACCAGCGCGGGAATTGGTTGAAATTACGGTTACTTTTTTCATATATAATTTAACACCAATCAAAAGTCAACTGATAGTCAGTTTGTTTGTTTTCTGGCAAGATAGGGCTGGCAACCGTCAAGCCCAACAGCCGCACAGGACGCTCAACGTCAACATTTGCAAGCAGGCTTCTCGCGATGGGCAAAATCTCATCAGTGTCGTCTAGGACGGAATTGCCTGTGTAACTGTGTGTTGTCTGCCTGAAATCATTATATTTTACTTTCAAGACCAGCGACCGACCTGTGAAATTGTTCTTTTCGATTCGGCGTACCAATTCGTTGGCGAGTGGCGTAAGTTGGAAAACCATATCCTCGTAACTGGTAAGGTCGTTGGCGTATGTGCATTCGCAACCAACCGATTTGCGAACAAACTCGGTAACAACAGGACGATTGTCAATGCCTCTGGCAAAGTCGAAGAATATTCGTCCCATTTTGCCAAACTCGGAAGTAAGTATAGCAAGTGGCACATCGCGTAATTGCTTGCCAGTGAAAATGCCCAACGCGTGCATTCGCTGGGCAGTCTTTTCGCCCACGCCCCAAAGTTGCTCCACTTTCAGTTTGTCGATAAACTCAATTGCCTTGTCGGGATGTACGGTGCAAAGTCCGTTAGGCTTCCGATAGTCGCTGGCAACCTTGGCTAGGAACTTGCAGTAACTCACTCCCGCCGAAGCGGTTAGACCTGTCTCTTCCAAAATGCGCTGCTTGATTTCATGGGCAATGTCAACCGCCAAGGCAATGCCTTTCTTGTTAGTGGTAACATCCAGATAGGCCTCGTCAAGGCTCAACGGCTCTATGATGTCGGTATATTCGTGGAATATGCTGTGAACCTGCTGCGAAATCTCCTTGTACCTTTGATAGTGCCCTTCCACAACAATCAGTTTGGGACATAAGCGGTGTGCAGTTGAAATCGGCAATGCCGAGTGTACACCATATTTCCGCGCAACATAGTTTGCAGTAGCGACAACGCCCCGCGGACCGTCATATCCAACGGCCACAGGATGGCCTTTCAGGGCAGGATTGTCGTGTTCCTCGACAGAGACGAAGAACGCATCCATATCTATATGTATAATCTTGCGATGTTGCACTCGGTGATAGTTTTCAAAGCCACCTTTTGGCTTACCATTCCATTATTTTGCAGGTTCCCACTTGCAGCGCACCGGCGAAACTATTGCGCCTTCCTTCTTGAGTTCGGCAAAAGCCTTGTCAACTTCCTTGCGGTCGGCACCGAGAGCCGTTGTGATTTCACCTGCTGAGACGGGCTTGCCAGCCTCGCGCATTGCCTTTAATACTTGTTCTTTCATTTCGTTGTGTTTAAAATTTATTAGTGTTGCAAACTTAAGGATTTTGTGAAGATAAAACAATGGTTTGATGAAAAAATGATTATTGTCCACAAATTGCGCGTTGTCACAATTTTTGTTTTGCTGGCTTCGACTTCGCTCAGCACAAGTCGCGACAAAAATATGCGCCAACGCCATAAAACTCACGTTATTCTATATATATGTAACCTCTCCGAGGTTAAATGTTCTTTCAAAACCATGCCATTTATTCCGTTGTTATATGTTTTGTGTGGATTGACTGAAACCATAGTGGGCAACATAAAAAACAACCGAAAGCGGTAAAATTGCAATTCTGATATCATTAATTTAATCGATCTTGTTTTGCTTAATGTACACAAAACTTCTTGATTGTAAATTGGTTATAAAAAATGGTACAAATTTACGATTGGATCGAAAAATTGTACGATTAAAAAAACTTGCACCGAACAATACGCTGATGCAAGTTCAAAACATTAATATTTTTCTATTCGTGCTTGTATATTGTACCGTTGTAGTCAATGTAATCGCTGATTACAACAAAGGTGGTTGGGTGGTAGTCGACAGATTGTGGTTCTACTTGTTCTTCGGTAGGACTGCCCAATGTCGCATAGAATATCCATGTTTTGCTTTCGTCGCATTCTAGCACCAGACCACCTTCTGGCGTATGCTTCTGAATTGCCTTGGGGTCTTTTGCAAAAATCTGTGCCAACGAAATGTTTTTATCATATTCTGCGTCGCTCTTTTCTACTGTTATTGCAATTAGCGTGTCGTTAACTACTGCCCATTGTACTCTTAGCGATTCGCCATTTATGCTTACTGCATTAATTTCGTCAATCTGCACATTTGGATACTTTTCTGCAATTCCGAGCTTTTTGTTCACGTCATTTTTTGTTTCACAAGAACAAAACATAACCATTGTGGCTATTGCCAATGCTGGCATGAAAAATCTAAAAATTCCCATAACTTATTAATTAAGTGATTACAAATTTTATCGTGACAAAAATAATAAATTGTGATTATCTGACAAATAAATTTCATTAAAAAATCACGCCTCCAATGTGCTTTCGTATTCAATAATTCATTACCTTTGACTTTTCAAAAATAAAGTGAAAATGGATAACAGCGTATTACAGAAAGCGAAATACTGGACAAGTGAAGTTTTCGACGAGCAGACCCGCAAGGCTGTAGCCGAAATGATTGAGAACAACCCCGAACAGCTGAACGAAAGTTTCTACAAGGACCTTGAGTTCGGAACTGGCGGTCTGCGCGGAATCATGGGTGCAGGAACAAACCGCATGAACCGCTACACCGTGGGAATGGCAACGCAGGGCTTGGCAAACTATCTGCTTGCAAACTGCGACAAGGCTAAGGAAATTAGCTGCGCTATCGCTCACGATAGCCGTAACAACAGCCGCGAGTTTGCAAAAATCACCGCATCGGTGTTGTCGGCAAACGGAATTAAGGTTTATCTGTTCGACAAGCTACGTCCGACCCCAGAACTATCGTTTGCAATCCGTCACCTGCACTGCAACTCGGGAATTGTCATCACCGCATCGCACAACCCGAAGGAATACAACGGATACAAGGTATACTGGAGCGATGGCGGACAGGTTATTCCTCCGCACGACAAGGGCATAATCGAGGATGTAAGGAAAGTCACAGTCGAGGACATCAAGTTCGACGATGCCTTGAAGAATGTGACGGAAATTGGCGCAGATGTTGACAATGCCTACATTGAAACACTCAAGTCGTTGTGCCATAATGTAAAGGACAATGCAAGCGCAAACTTGAAAATCGTCTATACGCCAATTCACGGTTCGAGCATAAGCGTACTGCCGCAGGCTCTGAAGAGCATTGGCTTCAACGATGTCAACATTGTTGAGGAACAGGCAGTTCCCGACGGCAATTTCCCGACTGTAAAGTCACCGAATCCCGAGGAGCGTGAGGCTCTCACGCTTGCAATCCGCAAGGCCGAGCAAATAGGAGCCGACATCGTATTCGGTACCGATCCAGACAGCGACCGTCTTGGCGTAGTGGTAAACCACAATGGCAAGTTCGTAATCCTCAACGGCAACCAGACAGCTTCGATACTCGTGCATTATCTTCTCGACAGTTTCAAGGCAGAAGGTCGTTTGAAAGGAAAGGAATTCATCGTTAAGACTATAGTTACTACCGAACTCATTCCGCAGATTGCCAAGGATTATGGCGTAAAATGCCTTGATGTGCTCACAGGCTTCAAGTACATTGCCGAGGAAATCGAAAAGAACTACGGCAAGATGCAGTTCATTGGCGGTGGCGAGGAAAGCTACGGATTCCTAGCTGGCGACTGTGTTCGCGACAAGGACGCAGTAATCGCCTCAATGCTGGTTTGCGAAGCTGCTGCCAGAATGAAGGCACAAGGCAAAACCCTGATGGACTTGCTGCTGGATATTTATACAAAGTACGGCTTCTACCTCGAAGGACTGAAGTCGCTCACCAAGCCCGGACAAAGCGGAATGCAGGAAATAGAGGCTATGATGGAGAAATTCAGAAGTACGCCGCCCGAGTCGATTTGCGGAGTGCAGGTTGTTATGGTTCACGATTTCCTTGTACGCAAGTCGTATGACAAAATCAGCGACCTATGCTACGACATTACCTTGCCCAAGTCGAATGTACTGCAGTACGACCTTGCCGATGGTAGCAAGATTACTGTTCGTCCGTCAGGTACCGAACCGAAGATTAAATTCTATATAGGTGTAAAGGGCAAGCTCGAAAGTCCGAGCCAGTACGAAGCAACCGAGGAGAAACTAAAAGCAAGGATAAACGAAATAATTGAGACGATAACGAAATAATCCGCCCACTGAGCGAAGTCGAAGTGAAGGAAACGGAAAGTATTTGGCACTATTGCACCGCCCCTTCGGCTACGCTCAGGGAGCTAAATCCCAGAAACGTGCAACATAGAAACTTTGAACATTAAACTTAGAAACGGGCGTTAGCCCACAGAACGGCGAAGCCTTCAACGAAGTTAAACTTAGAAACAATTTTAAACTTAGAAACTAAAAAAAATTATAGATTATGGCAAAAGATGGAAGCGGTTGCTTAGGAGCAACATTAATCGGAGGAGTAATTTTTGTAATACTTCTTATTTGTGGAATTTATGTATGGCGTTCGTACAACAAGATAGTTGAAGCCGACCAGGCTGTGAAGAAGCCTTGGGCCGATGTTCAGGCAGCATACCAGAAGCGTGCCGACCTTATCCCCAACTTGGTTGAAACCGTTAAGGGTTACGCAGCACACGAGCAGGGAACTTTGACGGCTGTTATCGAAGCACGCAGCGCAGCAACATCGATCAATATCAACGCCGACGAACTCAACAACGAAACATTCGCTAAGTTCCAGGAGGCACAAGACAATGTATCAAGTACATTGAGCCGCTTGCTTGCAGTACGCGAAGCTTATCCGGAACTGAAGGCCGATGCTCACTTCACTCAGTTGATGGACCAGTTGAAGGAAATTGAAAACGAAATCGCAGCAAAGCGCGAAGTTTTCAATGCTGCAGTACAGGATTACAATGTCCTTGTGATAAAGTTCCCGAAGAACTTGGTTGCAAAGATGTTCGGATTCGGCGAAAGGGCTTACTTCGAAGCTAGCCAGGCAGCACAGGAAGCACCGAAGGTACAGTTTTAATTGAATGGTAACCGTCATTCCGCAAGGTATAAAAGCCGCGCACTTTCGCTCCCTGAGCTTGTCGAAGGGTCGAAGTGTCGCGATGTAATGCAATGCCTTGCGGAATGACATTAAAAAAAAAGTAATAATTATGAGTAAAAACATTTTGTTATTAGCAGCTGCAGCAATGCTTATGTTGCTGTCATGCAACAAATCTGCCGACCAGAAGGCAACAGACGAAAACGAACAGGCACAGACCGAACAAACAGCAGAAGAACAAACCCTTCCGCTTATCAAAAGCATAGAAAAAATTTATGACGGAGAATCCGCTGGCGTAATCACTTTCAAGTACGATGACAAGGGTCGCCTTATAAACCAGAAAGACGAATACGATGAATATTCCGTAACATATACCGACAACGAAATCAAGGTTGCACACGAGAACACAACCACCACCTACAAGTATTCCAACGGCAAGCTGACAACCAGCTGCATCGATATGGGCGATCCTGGCAAGATTAATACCAAATATACCTACGAAGGGGAAAAGCTTAGTTGGTTAACACGCGATTTCGGACCCAACGGTGACCCGTATTATACAGACATGAACATTATATACAAGTGGAAAGATGGTTGCATGACTGAATATTCTATAGTATACAACACCGCAGATATGGAAGAACCTCAATCAACGACGGAATTTGAATATACTGACATTAAAAATCCGTTTACAATAGATGTCTTCACAATCTACTATTCCGGACCTGATGTTACATCGTTAGGAAATGATTTGACATCTGAGTTTCTTCCTTCTAAGTCGCACTTCAGCGGCATAGTCGATGGTTGGGAAACAGAGGAGAACACCACTTACGAGTACAAAATCGATGACGCTACCGGTAGGATAACCGAAATAACAATTACGTCCGACAACGAAACCGACTACGATGGCGAAATCGAAAAGGAAACTATCGTCTGCACTTTGAAACTTAATTACTAATAAAATGAAAAAGGTATATCTCGCAGCCATAGTATTGGCAGTAGCATTTTTTGCTTCCTGCGGTGGCTCAAAGGAAAGTAAAACCGTGGAACAGCAAGTCGAAGCAACAGACAGTGTTGTTGAAGAAACTGTTTTTGTCGTAACTCCAGTAAAAAGCATCGAGGTGTTGTATAATGGAAAACATTCAAATACATTAAATTTGAAGTACGACGACCAGAATCGTCTTATTGAAACTATAGACGAGTTTTCGAGAAGCAATAAGATATCATATTCCGATACCGAAGTCAAGATTATCAATGAAGATCTCAATCCAGATGGAACCTACTCATTAGTAAAGACATTCACCTATAAATATTCTGATGGCAAACCTACAGAATGTAATCTAGAAATGGGACAATCTGGCAGAGTAAACAAAAAATATTCGTTTGATGGCGACAAGATAAGCGGCATTGAAAATGTTTTCAATGGCGAGGTTTCTAAATACGCATACAAGTGGGACAATGGTTGCATGACCGAACAAATAATAAATTATCATGCAGATAATAATCCACAAAAAACTACATTCGAATATACAGACATGCGCAACCCGTTTAATGTGGATATTTTTTCATTTGTAACTCCCGAAATTGACATTCTCGCGTTTGACAAAGGTTGTATTTCCGATTTCCTTCCGTCAAAGTCAGTATTTACATGGACAAGCAACGATAATATAAAGGAAACCCAACGCACTGCTTTCGAATACAATATTGACGATGCTACAGGAAAGATAACGTCGATAAATATTAATCGGACTGTCATTACTGATGAGCTCGGCACTATTAATGAAGAAACCACAATAATTACTCTAAATTTAACTTATTAGAACTATGCGAATAAAAAGTATTGTAATTTTTGCATTCACAGTGGCACTTCTTACTTCGTGCGGAGGCTCTAAGGAAAGCAAAGCTATGGAACAGCAGGCCGAACCCACCGATAGCATAGTCGAGGAAGTTGTTGATGAACCGTCATTCCTTGTGAAAAGCATCGAAATAAATTATGATGTGGCTGGAGACAACAAGGTGATCTTTGAATATGACGAGCTAGACCGACTGATAAAAGTCACATCCCACCGCAACATAGGTACCGATTACGAGTGGACCATCGAGTCGACAGTTACTTACGGCGACGGTGTCATAACCTGCGAAGCTGGGATGAGAAAGCTGGAGCTTACCTTGGATGGCGAAGGCTATGTGAAGAAGTCGGAATACTTTTTGGAAGGCGAAGGCTTTGTGCAACGCTACAAGTACAAGTCGGGCAAGCTTAGCGAGTGCATCGACGAAACGGACTGCGGCAACAGCTATCTCTGGGATGGCGGAAATGTAAATATCGTAAAGGTATTTTCTCCTACTTGCGATGAATCGTTCTCGTTCGACAGTATTTTCTATAAGTATGGCGATGTTGACCGTCCCAACATTGATGTGCTGGCGTTTGCCGAAGAGTCGGGATTTCTCCCTGGTGCGACATCGGTCGCCCCGAAGGGAATGGTTTCCAAGTTTATGCCTATGGAAAGTAAGACAAATATCTATAGCGACGCTCACATGATAATGGCTACCTCCATATTAAAATATACCTACACTGTTGACGATTACCAGCGTGTAACCGGCATCGAATGCGGATATAATTTTTACGACGGTGAGGAGGAGGAATCGGGTAGTTTTAGCGTGAAGGTGAATTACTGATTTGAAAATTAGTTTCACGAGCTGAAGTGTCTATCATAAAAAAAAAAGAACATTCATAACAATTTTCACCTTTCAATTATGTTTTCTAACTTTGCGTTACAAATCAAAAATTCACAACGATGAAAAGAACATTAATCATAATCGCAGCAATAGTCACAATGCTGGTTAGCGGCACTAGCGCCAAGGCACAGACACAGAATACACCAGAAGACATCATGTCGAAGTTTTTCGCCATGTTCAATAACGATGTAAACCAAGCCATCGACTACTTGTTCTCCACAAATGAGTGGCTCGAATCCAACAAGGACGGCACAACTGCGATGAAGGAAAAATTCGAGGCTTCGCGCAAACTGTTGGGCAACTTCAACGGCTATGAACTAGCTGGCAAATATTATCTTGGAGAATCGTATGCGAAATACGTGTATGTCCTAAAGTACGACAGACAGCCTGTTGAATTTGTAGTGACGATGTACCGCCCCGACAAGGTATGGAAACTGCAAAATATGAATTTCCATAGCGACTTTGAAAAGGATATGATTAAGGTAGATTAAACTACTCGTTTTCTTCCATTTTGACAAGTTCCGCTTCTTTCCGCTTTGTAAACAGAATTTCAAGCCATCCTAAAGCATAGAATGGGATGAGCGGAATCTTGAATCTTACCAAGGCTCCAAAGTTGGAAGTAGAAATTCCGATACCAAGAGCCAGTACAACAGAGAACAACAGGCACATGCTTACAAATGGATTGCCTAAAATTTGTTTAATCGTGTATTTCACACCTGCTTTAAAGAAAACATACAGTGTAAGCAGCAAAAGTGCAGTGTTTTCCAGTCCAGACAAAAGCATTACGGCATTGCCACTCTCAAAAATAAACGGACGGAACAATCCGGCGATGATAGCCTTAGGTCCCATACTAAGAAGACTTCCGACAGAACCGTCGAAATCACCTATATCGAAAGAATGACCGTGATAGTATTCCTGCTTCAAGTCCTGTTGTGTAACACTCGCCTGACTGAGCATTGAATCGACATTACCATAGTGACCGCCGACATTGCTACCGACAAAACTAAGTGCATACATTCCGCCAAGTGCAATTATTAGTATTAAAACTGGTGCGACAACAAATTTGAATAACGTACTTTTTACCTTTTTCAAATATCCACTTCCTAACCATACCATGCATGCAGCAATAGAAGCATAAAGAATGTAAACCTTCAATTCCATTAATACGTATGCGCTGAAAAGAAGTCCTAATATGGTCGAAATCCTGATTTTTCGGTCGAAGAAAATCTTTGCGAAGCACATTATGAATACAAGATTGAACGTAAATGTGAAACTATCCTTCATAAGAGCCGAGCTCCAGAATCCTACCGATGGAATGAGCATCACACAGATGAAAACCATCTTGTCAGAACAATTTATCTTGGTACGTATGTATTGAAAAAATTTCCAATTTAGCAAGAATAGGAAAACTGAAAGGCAAATGTTTACCGTATAATAGTTTGCACCACCCATAATTGCAAATGGTGATAAAAAGCGATGTACTGCATACCTTGATGGGTCGCGCAATACTGGATAATATGCAAGTCCTGGGGCAAGAGTATTTATGTTGGTCCCGTCTATAGTGTCAAAAATTATCCTAAAATAAGATATGGGGTCTTGAAAAAAGACCATTCCCAACCGCTGTGATGATAAATAATATATATATGTATCTCCTGCCCATCCGTAGTAAAAGTCGTAGATGAGGGCATAGCCAAGGCAGCAGGCAATCTTGAATAAAAAACCAATGAAGAAATAGCGTCTGGTCTCGTCGTTGTTCTTGTACTTGAACAGCGAGATGAACCACACTATCAGGAAAGCCAATGCCAGATACCCAAATATGAGTAATATGCCTTCAAGAGTTAGGAACTTGTGCATTGGCTTGGGGCGAAGTTAGAAGGTTTTCAATGCATCGATGCGGTTCTGTCTGGCAGTCTTTTCCTTGTCGGCAAGGATAGGTTTCTCCCAGGTGCCGTAGGTCGGGTTTGGCAGAACAATGTAGCGAGTGCCCAGCATATCGATGATTCCATCGGTTTCTTCGAGCATATCGCCCTTGGTCTTGCGCTCGTCGAAGGCTTCGGAGTGGTCGCCCATATTGTCGCCGACAAGCATGATGATTTCATATTTCTCGGAAACCTTTTCTCGACGTTCCTTCTTGCAGCTCGAAGCGTCCTTTTCCTTCATGAGGAAGTTTTCAGCAGGAACTTCGGGGAAACCGAGTTTCTTCATGTTTGCCATTGTTGGCTCAAGTTCTTCGGGGTATCTGTTCGAGATGAAAATAATTTCTACACCGATGGACTGTGCGTATTTCAGGAAATCGATGGCTCCCGGGACTTCGGTTGCATCGGCTTTCGATGTCCATATTGCCCAGGTTGAATCGCTGAACGATGTCGCTTCGGCAGCCATATATGCTTCGTAGTACGAGTTGTCGAGTACAGTCTCGTCGATGTCGAGTACGACGGCGGCAGGTTTGTCGGTCTGCTTTGCCTTCAGGTTTTCGGCAAGAGCAATCTTGGCAAGCTTGTAGGTCTGCAGGCAGATGGCGCGGTATTCGGCAGAATGCTGCATCCACAGGGTTGCATTTATAAGATGGTCGCTTTCGCCACATTCGGCGGTTTCTGCTTGTTTGTTGTCAGCTTCTATGTTTTCATTTTTGCATGATGAAAAAAACATAGAGATGCATGATAATGCGATGATGTAGAAAAATATTCTTTTCATTATTCTATATTTTCTGAATTTATTTCTGGATTTTCGCTTTCTGTGTCAGTCAAAGGGTCTGATTGCTGTTCTTCAGGTTGAGCCGCAAAATTTTGCGTCTGTACATTTGAATCTATTTCTGCTTCAAATGCTTCCACCACTGGTGTTCCCATGTCGTCGAGGTCATCGATTGCGATTGCAATCTTGTTGTCGCCCTGCTCGGTTACGGTCTGGTTGCCGAAGGTATAGATTCTGCCGGCATATTTACGGAAAAAACCGTGGTTGTGAGTTACCATCAGCACCGATTTGCCCGATTGGCTTAGCTTGTATAGCAAATCTACAATCACGTCGGCACTTTCGGGGTCGAGGTTACCCGTAGGCTCGTCGGCAAAGATTATCGGCGGATTGTTGAGCAGAGCGCGTGCCACGCTTACCGACTGGCGTTCGCCACCCGAAAGCTGTGCAGGCATCGACATCTTTTTGTCAAGCATTCCAACGCTCTTGAGAACTTCGTTTATGCGGGTTTCTATTTCCTGCTTGTCCTTCCAGCCTGTTGCACGTAGTACAAAACGCAAGTTTTCATACACAGAACGGTCGTTCATCAGTTCAAAGTCCTGGAAAACCATGCCAATCTTGCGACGCAACATCGGAATCTTGTTGTTCTTTATCTTCTGGAGGTCGTAACCGACTACGTTTACTTCGCCTTCGACAACGGGAAGTTCGCAGTACAAGGTCTTGAGGAGGCTACTTTTTCCGCTTCCTACCTTACCGATGAGGTAAACGAACTCACCGACATCGACATGCATGTTCACGTTCTGCAAAATGAGCTTGTCGTCCTGATATATGTTCAAGCCCTTTACATCAACGAGCAGAGTGCTATTTTCGTCCATAAATATTTTTGTATAAGTAAGTTTACAAAAGTAGTATTCGCGCCACAAATATACGCAACATTATGATTGATAGTAATAAACAATATCGTGTTAATTAAAAGAGGTATTGCATTTGTTTTGGGCTTTACAAAAAGCATACCTTTGATTTTTGATAAATTTGGACAATATTGTATTGATAGACACGTTATTATAAAAATATTACTGTGTATATGAGACTAAGGAACATAGCAATTTTGCTTCTTATCCTGTGTGCGACCTTTGCCGCCACGGCGCAGAAGACCATGAAATACACTGGCGCGGAATATTCCTATCGCGAAGCCAAGGACTTGTACGACAAGGGAATGTATGTGTCAGCGCAGAACGAATTTTTCAAGATAATGAATAGCACCGACATCGACAATTCGAAATATCGCGACGATGCCGCTTTCTACTTCGCAATGTGCTCGATGCATGTATTCAACCGTGATGCCGAGTATCAGCTCAACAATTTTGCCGTCAGCCATCCCGAAAGCGACAACATCAACGAGGCTTCGTTTGCGATGGCAAACGTCTATTATCGCGACAAGAAGTACAAGAACGCCCTTGCATGGTACAAACGCGTGCAATATACCGAACTCAACGAGGAGGACCAGACCGAATATTTCTTCAAGAAAGGACACTGCCTGTTTGCCCGCAAGGATTTCGACGAGGCAGCAAAGGCATTCTACGAGATCAAGGACCGCGACGGTCTGTATGGAACTATGTCGCTTTACTTCTATTCGCACATAAAATACATCAGCGAACAGTACCAGACTGCACTCATCGGATTCAAGAAACTGCAGAACCATCCAACATTCTCGTCGATTGTGCCGTTCTACATATTGCAGATTTACTACATGCAGGAAGACTACAATTCGGTTGTTGAATATGCTGCCGAGCACGGCGAGGACTTTGTGGGTGCAGCACCAGAAAATGCAAAGATTGTCGGCCTGTCGTATGTGCGCACAAAGAAATACGCCGAGGCTATTCCTTATCTGAAACGCTACATGGAGGCTAACTCATCGGCTACCGACTTCGACTACTACGAACTTGGTTACGCACAGTATTCCACTGGTCAGTACGACGAGGCAGCAAAGAATTTCGGAAAGATTACACGCACCAAGGATACCATCGGTCAGAATGCTTCATACCTTATGGGTGCCTGCTGCCTGAAGACAGGCAAGAAACTCGAAGCTCGTAGGGCTTTTGAGACGGCTTCGCTCTACAACTATAATCCTGTCATCAAGGAAGATGCCTTGTTCAACTTTGCACAACTTTGCTTCGAGTTGTCGCTGTCGCCGTTTAACGAGGCGATAAGCGCGTTCACTCGCTACATACAGGAATATCCGAATAGTCCGCGCACCGAAGCCGCCTACGACTATCTGCTCGATGCCTTCATGAGCGCAAAGAACTACCAGCGTGCAATCGCAACCATCGAAAGCCTCGACTACAAGAATTCGAAGGTCGATATGGCTTACCAGCGTCTGACCTACATACGCGGACAGGAATTGTTCATCTCGCAGAAATATGCCGATGCAATAGACATGTTTGACAAGTCGATTGCCAACGGCAAGTACAACCGCGACCTCGAATCGCTTGCACATTACTGGAAGGCCGAAGCCAACTACAGGCTCGGCAACGTTGATGTGGCGGTTGACCAGTTCAAGGAGTTTGTGAATGCATTAGGTTCGATAAACCTTGAAGAGTACGGACGTGCCCATTATAATCTTGGTTATGCTTACTTCGACAAGAAGCAATACACGGTTGCAAACTCTTGGTTCCGCAAGTATGAGAAGATTGCCGATAATGCAGAAAACGTTGTCATCAACGACACATACAACCGTATAGCCGACTGCTACTACATAAACCGCGACTTTACTGCCGCATCCGAATATTACAAGAAAGCAGTGAATATTGGTATGGTTGAGACCGACTACAGCTTATACCAGTTATCGCTTACATACGGCGGTCTTAAGATGTCAAACGAGAAGATTGGAGCCTTGCAGCGTCTGCTTCGCGAATATCCCAACTCGGAATACGCCAGCAATGCTATGTTCGGAATTGCCCGTGCATACCAAACCGACCTAAATGTTGAGGATTCGGCAAAGTACTACTACGAGATGCTCATAGCAGAATATCCGCATTCGGCAAACCGCAGTACGGCGCTTTCGAGCCTTGGTGCAATCGAATTCAACCGCCGTCATTTTGACGATGCGCTCAACTACTACAAGCAGGTTATTTCCGAGTTCCAGGGAACCGAAGATGCCAGCAGTGCCAACGACATGGTTAAGTCGATTTATCTTGAACTCGATAAGCCCGATGCATACATTGAATATGCAAACAGCGAAGGTTCGGGTGTAGAAATCAGCCGCGACGAGCAGGACGAAATTATCTGGCTTGCAGCAAAGAAACTATACATCGACAAGAAGTACCGCGATGCTCTCAACTCGATTACAAAGTATCTTGGAGAGTTCCCGAAGGGCAAGTATGTTATAGAGGCCAACTACTACAAGGCAGAACTACATTTCTACTTCGAAGAGAAGGACGATGCTCTAAAGAGCTATCGCGTAGTTGCCGATGCTCCGACAAACAGCTATACCGAGGAAAGCACCTTGAAGTCGGCTTCCTTGCTTTTCGACAAGGAAAACTGGGAAGACTCCTATAATTATTATAACAAGTTGTTCCCGATTGCCGAAAACAAATCGACAAAGCAGGTGGCTGCTCTCGGACGTCTGCGCTGTGCATACAACGCCAAGAACTACGACAACGTGATTACGGCGGCTCAGGATGTAATCGACAGCGACAGGTCGAACGAGGAGAATGTCCGCGAGGCACAGTACAAGATGGCAAAGGCATTCTATGCAAAGGACAACAAGTCGCGTGCATTGTCGCTCTACGAAAAGCTTTCGCAGGAAGTGGTTAGCTACGAAGGTGCCGAATCGAAATTCATGACGGCATCAATCAACTACGCCAACGGCAACGACAGCATAGCCGAGGAAATCATCTACGACTTTGCACAGTCGAGCACGCCGCATGCCTACTGGCTGGCAAAGAGCTACATACTTCTGGCGCAGATATACTTCGACGAGGAAGACATTTTCTCGGCAAAGCACACCTTGCAGTCGGTGCTTAGCAACTACGACAACGAGACAGACGGCATAAAGGACGAGGCCGAGGAAAAGTTGTCGGCAATATTCGAGGCCGAGGAAACCGCCCGTCAGGAAGAGGAAATCTTGAAACTTAAGATAAACCTTGTGGAAGATGATTCGGAAGGCGGATTGTTCCCAGATGAGGATTTTGATATCGAATTGCCCGAAGATGAATTCCCACAAGAAGAAAACAATGCTCCTGTAATTGAAATAAAGGACGATTCGGAAGAGAAAACTAACGAATAAACAATGGAAACGATGAGAAAACTTAGCTATATGAAATATTTGACCTTGCTGATTGCTTTGACTGTCGCTGCTGGCAGCCTAATGGCACAAGAGGACAACAATACGCTCGAAGAGCAGACCGTAGTAATTTACAACGAGTATTCGCCGGTACTGAAAGACGCTAGCAGAATACAGAGCCTTCCGGTGATTGAAGACACTGTAAAGGTAGAACCAAAATTCGAGTATTCGGTAATGCCAACAATGTACCGCACATCGTTCACACCGAGCAAGATTCCTGCTGCAACAGTCAAGGGCGAAGCTCTTAAACCACTCAACACTGGTTTGGTAAAGATTGGTTACGGAAACTACATTTCGCCATTTGCAGAACTATATATCAACTCGAAGCGACAGAAGAACTATTCGCTTGGCATTGCCGCGCAGCACCACTCATCGTTTGGGAAAATCAAGAACTACATTGACCAGAAGATTTATTCGGGCTACGACGACAGCAACATTGAAGCTTTTGGAAAGAAAATATTTGCAAAGTCGGTGCTTTCGGGCAAGATTTATTTCTCGTCAAACGGAATAAACTATTACGGTTACGACCCGAAGGTTTATGGCGACCCCTATACAATAAACTGGGATTCCATTGATTACGTTGATACCCGCGACGAAATGGAAAAGCAGCGTTTCAACCGTTTGGGTGCAAATATGACATTCGAGTCGCAGCAGACAGGCCGCAAGCACTGGAACTATAAGTTTGACTTAGGCTACCAGTATTTCTTCACAAAGACCAAGGACTGGCAGCACAAAATTGGCGTCGATGCAAATGTAGGCCGTTCGGTAAAGAATATCAGCTACGGAGTGGATATCAATTATCTGTTCAATGCCAACAAGATGGCTGCATATCCGAATCCAAATGTTGTGATTGGCACAAATGGTTTTGGAAAACCAGTAAAGATGTCGTCATTAAACGATATGTATCTAAACGCAAAGCCATATTTCCGCTTTGAAAACGAAAAATGGCAAATACGAGCTGGTGCAAACTTCTGTTTTGAATTGTTAAATAGCGAGAATACTTTTTACATATATCCAGATGTATATGCCCAATTGAATGTAAGCAATACTATTATTCCGTATGTCAGTTATGGTGGACATTTACAGACAAACAACCTAGAATTCATTTCTACTGTAAATCCTTTTATAAACAGCTACGAAAGTTATCACAACACAAGCTATCAGCATGAAGCCAATTTGGGTGTGAAAGCAATAATCAGCAAGAAGGTTTACCTTCACTTGAACGCCAACTATTCGCATATCAATAACATGGTTTTCTTTGTAAACGATACGACTGTTCCTCTGCACAACAAGTTCGTAATGGAATATATGGATGTTGACCGTGTTGGTGCATACGCCGAACTTTCGATGCGCGAACTTGCACCGGGACTCGACATTATGTTGAAGGCACACTACTACTATTATATCAAATTGGGTGACCCGACAGTGCTTAATTCTCCCAAAATTGCTGATGCACGTCCGTGGCAAATGCCCGACTTGGATGTTAGTTTGAGGGCTGCATATCGTCTTACCAACAAGATTTCGTTCGGTGTGGAAGGCTATTTCCTGAACCGTTGCTTTGCAAAGGAATATAATGAAGGCGTTCAGTACGCCAAGAAGATGAAGGCTGTAATTGATGTCAATCTGTTCGGCGAATACAAGTTCGACGACAATTTCAGCGCATTCCTCTATCTCAACAACATTGCCTGCCAGCGCTACTACATCTGGAACAACTACCGTGCACAAGGATTCAATGCGTTGGTGGGGTTGACATACGTGTTCTAATGAATAGTTCAAAGTTTGATGGCTGCGCCGTTTAAAAGTTTCTATGCCTTCGGCGTTTCTATGGCTAAAGCCGTTTATAAGTTTCATGGGCTTCTCCCGTTTCTATGTTTCACGTTTCTAAGTTTCTATGCCTTCGGCGTTTCTAAGTTTCTGGTTCAAGGTAGCTAAATAAGACTGCAAGACTGTTAGCCCTTTTGCATCTTGTCAGAGAAATCGTAAATCGTCAATCGTACTTCGTAAATATTTTTTACCTTTGCGACAATAAAATATTTGAACATGAGAACATTATTTTCTATCGCAATCTTGTGCTTGTTGACCATTGCCGGCATCGCACAAACCAACGACTTCGTATTCTACACCGATAACGGCGACAAGTTCACGCTGTACCTAAACAACGTAAAGCAGAACGGAACCGCTGCAACCAATGTAAAGGCTGAAAATATCAGTGGCAAAACAATAGCCATAAGGGTTGTCTTCGAGCGTACCGGCGTGCCTACGTTTAGCAGGTCGTTGTCGGTTAGCAGCAACGACAAGGAAATAAAGATTCAGCTTGTCAAAGGTCGCGAAAACATATATTCGATGAAAACCGTCAGCACTACAAACCGTTCGCATTCCAACAACCAGGGCGGCGATGGAAATACTGTAATCAAGGACGATAACGGTTCCACCGAAACCAAGGACCACGGACATGGGCACAATGACCACGGAAACAACAATCATGGCAACAATGGACATGGAAACGGAGGGCATGGCAATGGTGGTTACGGAAACAATGGCTATGGCAACAACAATCACGGCAACGGCGGACATGGTAATGGCGGATATGGCAACAACGGCTACTGGAACAACGGTTACGGTCCTACCGACAATCAGCGCTGCCATTTCCCGATGCAGCAAAACGACTTCAATTCGTTAAAGTCGCAGATAAGAGCCAAATATTTCGACAGTTCGCGCCTTACCATAGCAAAGCAGGCTTGCCGTTACAACTGTATGACATCTGACCAGATAAGAGACATCTGCCGTCTATTCTCGTACGAAAGCAGCAGGCTCGACTTTGCAAAATACGCCTTCGAATATTGCTACGACCGCTACAGATATTATATGGTAGGACAGGCATTTGCCTATTCATCGTCGGTTGATGACCTTAATAGGTACATAACTAACCAGATGTCAGCCTACCAACCTTACGGATCACCACAAGGTGGCTACGGCTATTTCCAGAGCGACAATCCCGACTGCCGTTTTTTTATGTCGGATCAGGATTTCAGTGAACTGAAACGAATGATTAACAACACGCCGTACTCAAGCACCAAGATGACAATAGCAAAACAGGCTTGTTCGGCAACCTGCATAAGCGCAGAACAGGTTAGGGAAATCTGCCGTCTGTTTACTTTCGACAGCGACAGGCTCACATTTGCCAAATACGCCTACGACCACTGCTACGACAGACGGAACTACTTCAAGGTAAGCGAAGTATTTACCTTCTCGTCATCGGTAAACGAACTCAACAGGTACATAAATCAACATCAGCACTAAACACAACAAAAAAGTCAATATAACGGGAATATTTCCCGTTTTTTTATTCCTTTGCAAGACTTGAATGGAGACAGATAGACTGACATACTACCTTGATATTTTGGAAATTGCACTGATTTGTTCGGTTGCATTCCTTATACCCGTGTATGTGTGGTATGCCCCAGTCGTAATCGCAATCCTTGGATTGTTGTTCCTGATAAGGCCACGCAACTATTCGGCATTAAAGGACTCTGCAAAAACTCTTGGGTTCTGGGCGATGCTTTTCCCATTTGCTCTATACCTTATCGGACTGACATATTCCGAAGACATAACATCAGCGCTTCACAACACAGAAACAGCACTTTCGCTGCTTGCCTTTCCTTTCATAGCAACGTCATTCCGACAGAACCATATCGAAAAGAAACTTCAGCTAGTTGAAATTTCATTGATTGCAGGAGTTTTTGTGATAATGGCTTACAGCATAATAAAGGCCGCCATGAACTATGCCGAAACACAGGATATTAACGCATTCTTCTACACACAGCTCATAGCTTCGCCACACCATCACTCCTACTACGTATTGTTTTCGTTGATAATTCTAACGCACAGCATAATAAACTCCCATTCCAACAAACTTTTGCTGGCTCTTAAAATAATCGTTTCGCTTATTCTTGTCGCATTCATAGGGATGCTTTCGTCGAAGATTACAATACTGATTCTGATAGTATATGCTTTGTACATTATAGTCAGACTAATCCTGTCGAAAAGAGTTCCAAAGTGGCTTTCGATACTTGTTGCTGCATTAACTATTGCGACAGCACCGGCCCTGTATTCGATACCTATGGTAAAATATAGGATAGACTCTATGTTTGCCAGCATAAAAGCACAGCACGACGGAATAGAAACCGCCTACACCCGCAACGAATCGACCACCATCCGCATAAAGTGCATGGAATCGGCTACTGAACTAATTTCCGAAAACTGGCTCATCGGTACGGGTCAAGGCGACGTATATGCCGAAATGGAGAAGAAAATGAAATTGCGCATGGGCGACAACTACCAAGGCACTTGCTCGCCACACAACCAGTTTTTGCGTACATTCGCCTCGTTCGGAATCATGGGAATAGCCTCCCTCCTACTGCTATTCTTCGCAATGTTCCGCAAAGCCATCATGTCGCGCAACAGCGCAATGGTCTGGTGGTGCATAATAACACTTTGCTTCTTCTGTATCGAAGATATGCTGTCAATAATTAATGGTGTAATATTCTTCTGTTTGTTTACGGGAATAATGCTAATGGGGAAAAAACAATTGACAATGGACAATGGATAATTAACAATGGATAATTAACAATGGATAATTGACAATGAATAATGGATAATTGTGCGGTAGCATCGCGCCATGGCACGATGCTACTGCCATTTTGTCACCATCTCTGACACCAAAATCCAGAAAATCAAACTTTTTTGTGACAAAACAACATTCCGGAACTTTTGGTATGACATGAAGATTTTTGCCATAAAAATTCCCATATTTTACACAATACACTAGCAATCAATACATTACAAACAAAAGCGGTCGCTTTTTTCAACAATTTTTCATTCCGCTGGCACACAGATTGCCATATCTCGGTCGTGAATTTTTCAAAATTGTAAAACAAAAAAAAACATAAAATTATGAGTAAGATTATAGGAATAGACTTAGGTACTACCAATTCATGTGTGGCAGTTATGGAAGGCGGCGAACCTGTTGTTATCACCAACAGCGAAGGTCATAGGACCACCCCTTCAATAGTAGGTTTCTTGAAGGACGGCGAACGCAAGGTCGGCGACCCTGCAAAGCGTCAGGCAATCACAAACCCGTTGAACACTGTTTTCTCAATCAAGCGTTTCATGGGCGAAAGATACGACAACGTAACCAAGGAAATCGAACGTGTTCCTTACGAAGTTGTTCGTGGCGACAACAACACTCCGCGTGTTAAGATTGGCGACCGCAACTACACTCCGCAGGAAATTTCGGCAATCATCCTCCAGAAGATGAAGAAAACCGCTGAAGAATACCTTGGCGAAGATGTCAACGAGGCAGTAATCACAGTTCCTGCATACTTCAGCGACTCACAGCGTCAGGCAACCAAGGAAGCTGGCGAAATCGCAGGCTTGAAGGTAAAGCGTATCATCAACGAGCCTACCGCAGCAGCTTTGGCATACGGTCTCGACAAGAAGAACAAGGATATGAAGGTTGCTGTATTCGACCTCGGTGGCGGTACATTCGATATTTCAATCCTTGAACTTGGCGACGGCGTTTTCGAAGTTAAGTCGACCAACGGTGATACCCACCTCGGCGGTGATGATTTCGACCACGTTATCATCGAATGGCTTGCCGACGAATTCCAGAAGGAAAACGGCGTTGACCTTCGCAAGGACTCTATCGCACTCCAGCGTCTGAAAGAGGCTGCCGAAAAGGCAAAGATTGAATTGTCGTCATCGACATCATCGGAAATCAACCTGCCGTACATCATGCCGGTTGACGGTGTTCCAAAGCACTTGGTAAAGACCTTGACCCGTTCGCAGTTCGAACAGTTGGCCGACCGTCTTATCAACGCAACCATTGCTCCTTGCCAGCAGGCATTGAAGGACTCTGGTTTCTCGGCATCGGATATTGACGAAGTTCTGTTGGTCGGCGGTTCAACCCGTATCCCGGCAGTTCAGGAAAAGGTAAAGCAGTTCTTCGGCAAGACCCCGTCGAAGGGCGTTAACCCCGACGAAGTTGTAGCTGTTGGTGCTGCAATCCAGGGCGGTGTCCTCACAGGTGATGTTACCGATGTATTGCTTCTCGATGTTACCCCGTTGTCACTCGGTATCGAGACTTTGGGCGGCGTAATGACAAAGCTTATCGAATCGAACACCACAATACCTTGCAAGAAGCAGGAAGTGTTCTCGACAGCAGCCGACAACCAGCCATCAGTCGAAATCCATGTATTGCAGGGCGAACGTTCGATGGCAAGCGACAACAAGACCATAGGTCGTTTCCACCTCGACGGCATTCCAGCAGCACCGCGTGGCGTTCCGCAGATTGAAGTTACCTTCGACATCGATGCAAACGGCATCTTGAAGGTTTCGGCAAAGGACAAGGGCACTGGCAAGGAACAAAGCATCCGTATCGAAGCTTCATCGGGACTTTCTGATGACGAAATCAAGCGTATGAAGGCCGAAGCCGAAGCCAATGCAAACGCCGACAAGGCTGCAAAGGAAAGAATCGACAAGATCAACCAGGCAGACTCGATGATATTCCAGACCGAAAAGCAGCTCAAGGAATTGGGCGACAAGATTCCAGCCGACAAGAAGGCTCCTATCGAAACCGCACTCAACAACTTGAAGGAAGCTCACAAGAGCCAGGATGTTGCCGCTATCGACAAGGCAATGGAAGCCCTCAACAACGCTTTCCACGCTGCATCCGAAGACATGTACAAGAACGCTGGTGCCGGTGCAGGCGCAGGTCAGCAGCAAGCCAACCCGAACATGGGCGGACAGCAGCAGTCGGGCAGCTCATCAAGCAACAACAACGACGAAGTAACGGATGTGGACTTTGAGGAGGTAAAGTAACAGACTGAAATACTGATAAATACGAAAGCGTAGCCGAATGGTTACGCTTTTTTTGTTTATGTAATTTTGCCATCGGATTCCGAATTTGCATAAAAAGAAATAACAAATTACAAAATTATTTATTTAAAACAGATTAAATCAAATGAATAATTTTGGAGCGTTACTAATGTAAAAAACATTATATTTGCACAAAAATTATTCAAGATGACTTTACTGAAATGGATAAGAAACAGGGCTGTACATGGAATGCCGACATTCTCTATTGAAGAAATAAGGAGTGCCGGTGTGTGTGCCTCTGAACAAATCTTGCAGAATGAACTATCGATGCTTTCCGCAAACAAGACAATCGCTAATGTGTATCGCGGATTCTATGTTATATTCCCTGCCCATTATGTACTTCGTGGCTCTATACCCGCAACATACTACATTGACCAACTGATGAATTATATGGGAAAACCATATTATACAAGTATGCTCAGTGCCGCTGAATTGCTGGGTGCTGCACATCAACGACCACAGAATTTTTCAGTAATGACGGTTTTTCCAAAGCGAAGGGTAGTTTCGAAACGAAATGTGACTGTGGAATGGTTCTACAGGGAGAGAATACCAGAGGAGTGCATCATTACAAAAAATACGGAAACAGGAACCATACGCATTTCAAATGCCCTGCTTACTGCTGCCGACATTGTCCAATACCAGCAACACATAGGAGGTCTTTCGCGTGCAACTACAATTCTTGAAGAATTGACTGAACAAATTGACATTACAAAGGATTTCAAGTTGCTGGCTCCGTATGTAAAAACCGTTGTGTGGCAGCGTTTGGGATATTTGCTAGAGAACATAGTCGGAGAAAAGGAACTCTCCGACAAACTGTACAATCAATTGCAAACATCTGCAATCCATATTCAGTATGCACCTCTTAGCACAACGGCAGACAATGAGTACAAGGAACGCGACATCCGCTGGAAATTAAACATAAACATTGATATTGAAACAGACGACTTATGATAAATAGAAATGCCATTCAGCAATGGAGTGAACATGCTCCGTGGATTGAAAATGCACAAATAGAACAAGACCTGATAATATGCAGAGCCTTGGTCGCAATTTTTAGTGATGAGTTTCTTGCTTCCCAGCTAGCTTTTCGAGGAGGCACAGCACTGCATAAACTTTTCTTGTCGCCACAGCCCCGCTACAGCGAGGATATCGACCTGGTTCAAATTAATCCAGGTCCGATTAAACCAATAATGTACAGACTTGGAGAAGTGCTTGATTTCCTGCCAGACAGGACTACAAAACAAAAGCGGTACAATAATACGATGTATTTCCGTATGGAATCTGAAATACCACCGACGATACCCATACGCCTGAAGATTGAAATTAACTGCTTCGAGCATTTCAATGTGCTGGGATTGACAAAGATTCCGTTCTGCATTGAAAACTCATGGTTTTCTGGAGCTGCGCAAATTACTACATATCATTTCGAAGAACTTCTTGGAACAAAACTCCGTGCTCTTTATCAACGCAAGAAAGGTCGAGATCTGTTTGACCTTTACATTGCCTTGCAACAGAAAGAAACGGATGTGGACAAAGTTCTAAAATGCTACAGACAGTATATGGAATTTGTAGTTGGAAAGGCTCCATCATACAAACAATTTGTCAACAATATGGAAGAAAAAATGAATGACAGAGAGTTTTTAGATGACACTCATGCCCTTTTGCGACCTAACATTGTGTTTGACCCTGTGGAGGCATATAAGTTGATATTCGAAACATTCATTGACAAAATGGAAGGCAAAAGAGACTAACAGAACTATTAGTTACATAACCCTGTTTTGTCGGATTTGCAACCTTTAGCTCACTGCCTAAGACAGCACCTTTAGCTCGTTGTCCCTAGGACAACAATCCGACACGCTTACATATCAGCCATCGCAACTCGCAAATAATTCTCTCAACAAGCACAACACAAGTGGAACCCAATGGTGATGATGTTTTTAAATCTGCAAATAAATCCAACGAAACGCACTATATAATCCAGGAAATATATATATTTGTCGCACACAAAAAAATAAAGTACGATGAGAAGATCATTATTTCTATTATTTGCCATCGTTTCTGTAGCAGGAATGATAGCATTCAGCGGTTGCGATACAAATGTAACAACCTATACGGTAACTTTCGATGCCAACGGCGGCGAAGGAACCATGGATACACAATTGTTTACCGAAGACTACGAAAAAGCGCTTAGTGCCAACAAGTTCACACGCGAAGGCTTTTCGTTTGCAGGATGGAACACAGTGCGCGACGGCACCGGCACTTCCTACACCGACCAGCAGAAGATAAAGGTGGTTGCCGACATGACACTCTACGCACAGTGGAACGAAGAACGTCCCGTAACCATGCACAACGGTCACGAATACATCGACCTTGGTTTGCCAAGCGGAAACATGTGGGCAACCTGCAACATAGGCGCTGATGCCCCCGAAGCTGCCGGAAACTATTACGCATGGGCCGAAACAGCGCCAAAACAGACTTATACCACCGAAAATTACCCGTATATACGCATTGTGGTAGAAGGTGAAGATACTCTTCAAAAGCTTACAAAGTACTGCCCATACAGCGCTTACGGCTTTGAAGATTTTAGCGACAACCTGACTAGCCTTTTAGCAGAAGACGATGCCGCAGCAGTAAACTGGGGCGGCCAATGGAAAACGCCATCGGAAGAAGATTATAATGAATTGTTTGAAAATTGCTCAATAACAACAGATACCATAAACAATGTGGTAGGACTTACATTTAAGGCCACAAACGGGAACTCGATATTCATGCCTGCCGTCCGCTACTATTCTGATGAAGGTCTAGCCGATTATGTTTGCGGTCGTTACTGGACAAGTACTCTGGCAACCGACATAAGCTATACAGACCCTGTTTGTGCAATGAATTGCACTTTTTATCTCGAAAACGAATACGCAACCGTGTACCCATGGGTTCGCGATTGCGGTTTGCCAGTGAGGGCAATATGCAGGATTAGCGAATAGGAATATAAAGTTTAAGGTTTAAAGTTCAACGTTCAAGGGTTTGAATGTGTCAATGCCTAAATAAGGTTGACCGTTTTTCCCTTATTTTTCATTGTATTTTTATTAATCTTCTTTTTCATTTGTAGCGACCTTATTGGTTGCATTGATTGCAAAGGTAATACTTTTTTTCAAATTGAGTTGGACTCA
>JAFZRE010000003.1 GCA_017620015.1 Bacteroidales bacterium
ACGAAATAAGTGCTGAAAGCATCTAAGCACGAAGTTCACCTCAAGATGAGGTCTCTATATAGGGTCGTCGAAGAATACGACGTCGATAGGCTGCAGGTGTATAGGCAGTAATGTCAAAGCCGAGCAGTACTAATTGCCCGATAGCTTCCGCATTCTTGGAATCCTTCTATTCTTATGCCGGTCTCGATACGACTAAAAATATTTTAGGTGGCTATGGCGGTGAGGAAACGCCCGATCCCATTCCGAACTCGGAAGCTAAGCTCACCAGCGCCGATGGTACTGCGTATTGTGGGAGAGTAGGTCGCCGCCGTCCTTCAAGGTCCCGACTAACAAGCCGGGATCTTTTTTTGTTTATATACGCAATACATGCTGCATCCTGAACTTCGGTTGCTATAACGCATTAAGTTTGTTGAAATGAGTCTATCTAAGTATCGGAGGAAAATTTCTAAAAGAGTCGCTACTCTTTGAATATTGATAAATCTGGATCTACACCTTTATTGATTTTCTTAAATTGCATTCCTGCTGCGTTTGCACCAGCACCATCAGTGTCGTCTCTATCTCCTATCATAAGGCAATGCTGCGGAGCAATATTCATTGTTTTGCATACATTTATAAATGCTTCCTTGCAAGGCTTTAATCCGCCGAGTGACGGAGCATCGAAAAGATAGTCTGCCCACTGGCTGTTGAATCCTATGGAATTCAATTTTTCTTCAACAAAGCCATAATCGGAAAAAACAGCAATTTTTATGTTTTTGTTTTTCAATGTTTCAATACAGCCTTCAACCCATGGAGCAATGTGGTAATGCTTTTTCAATATTTTTATAGTGTCGGGCATGTAGGTTTCGTAAAACCACTTTTTTGCATTCTTGTTATGGAATTCTCCGAAAAAAACATTTTCAAAATTTGCCTTGTCACCAAAATATTTGCCTTTGAGTTCTTTCCTCACACAACGTTCGCGTTTGAGCATAAAGAGCTTTCCACGAAGAATTTGTCTTCCTATTAATCTCAAAGGAAGACGGGACTTGTCATACAAAGTCCCGTCTAAGTCGAATATGACAGCCTTGATATCTGCCATTTTATTTTACAAGTTTATTAAACTTTTCGTGACGTTTTTCGTCCTGCAACAGCAAGTTGAGCTTGAATTGTCCGTCGCGGGCACCTTCCTTGATGCATTCTTCCTTGAAATGCTCAAACGATTCAAACTCCAAGCGGTAGGTTACTGCATCTTTCAGCCTTAACGATTCGCGTTTTGCCTTGTATTCCATATTTATGTCCTTCAGTGCGGCATCTACGGCTTCAGTGAACTTTTCGGCTTGTTCCTGCGTAGTTTCCTGGTCTGCGAACTCGTAGTAGAAATTGTAGCGAGATTCTGGCAGTTCGGCAAAGCCAATAAAGAAACGAGTCTTCATACCTGTCGCATCTTCAGCTTTGTGTACTGCTTCAATAAATTGGCGTTCGTAGAGTTTTTCGCCAGTCATAGTAACGATACCGTGAGTTTTCTGTATCATGTGAACGGTAGGCGTGTTGTTAAAGTTAGGACCGACTTCTAGCAAATCGTTCATGTTGTAGCGGTACAGACCTGCAAAAGTGCTTACGTAAGGACAATATCTTTGACCTTCAACAAGTTCGTGCAATTGGTAGAATGTCGGATTTGGCGAATCCATATCTTCTTCCTTTACAAACTCATAGTAGTGCATGTGTGGGAACATTACGCTATTAAGAGTGTCGTCCATTACCAATCCGAAACGGCATTCCGATGCAAAATAGCCGAATTCCTGATGCAACATTCCTTTGGGGAACGAATCCTTGAATTTGTCTAGATATACCTTAGTATTACCACATTTCCAAGTGTTTAGAATCTGCAGATTTGGCCAATAATGCTTTGGTAATACATTGCCGTATTTTGCTTTTAGAGCACGAAGTTCGGCGGCGCGTTTTGGATTCGGATGAAGGCAAGCCTCAAGTTCCTTGCGAATTTCCGGGTCAATGTTGAGGTCGGCTTTCAGTGTACCTTTTTCTATGTCGTTTACATACTCGTCGTAGTAGCGGTTGACATTGTTTTGCAATTCGACTATGGTTGATGGATTTGCGGTAACAATAAGGGTAATGTCCTGTTCAATTCCCATTCTCATCAGCACATAGTAACGTGACGTATAGTCGGCGATGCTGTAAACGCACTGCGGATTGCTGTATAGTTTTTTCACGAAGCCAGGGCAGTCTCTCTGTGTAACACCGCTTACTGAACCGTAAACAGTGCCGTCTGGTGCATATCCTTCAATTACCTTACCCACGATTGAAAGAATCTTGCCTGCAAACACCTTGTGACGATTTTGGATGAAATTGTATAGCCATACCTTGGTCATCTTGCCGTAGATGGTCTTCAGGTAGCGTTCTGTTATCGGAATCCATTTTGGCTCAGCCGTCGAACCTGAAGTGGTTGCATAGAGTACTGGCTTGCCAGGGAATAGAATGTCTGCTTCCCCATGCTTGTGGCGTTCAACGTATGGGCGCAAATCCTCATATTCGTTTGGTTTTACCTGCTCGCGGTAACGACGGTACAATTCGGTGTCATCATTGGCTTCAAGTATGTAGTCGAACTTGTGTTCCTTGCCATAGACTGTTTCTTTGGCGTATGTAAGTATTTCTCTCAAAGTGTTTTCGCTAGCCTTGCGCGGATTTTTTGTTGCTTTTACAAGAGCGCGATACTGTATTCCACCTGCCATTCCTAAAAGGAGGTTTGGTACAATCATGTTGCTTGTTTTCATATAGTTTGTCTTTACGTTTAAATTATAAAATCAATACTTAAATATATAATGCCTTTACAGGGCATTTGCCC
This sequence comes from Bacteroidales bacterium, assembly GCA_017620015.1. Taxonomy (GTDB): domain Bacteria; phylum Bacteroidota; class Bacteroidia; order Bacteroidales; family ML635J-15; genus Bact-19. Next base: position 2,837 of record JAFZRE010000003.1, read on the forward strand.
GCAAAGGTATATAAATTATTTTATAGAAATAGTTTTGCTGTTACGCCACCTTTATCTTGTCGCCTGGCTTGATTTTTCTATCCTTGGTGAAGTGGTTTAACTGAAGCAGTTTCTTGTATTTTATCTTGTGCTTCTTTGCAATTTTCTTTAGGGTGTCGCCTTGCTTGACTATGTAAGTGTCTTTTGACGATGAAGTTATAGGTTTTATAGTGGCTGTGCCTGAGTTCGACGTGGATGTCGTAGTACTTGGCTTTATCGTAGCTGTATTTGCAGGCTTTGATGTTGAAACAGGTTTGTTTGTAGTTGCTGGTTTTGAGGGTGAACTTGTGTTGTTCGATGACGACGATGCGTTGTTCGTTACCGGTTTTGTTGTGCTGGACGAATTTCCGTTATTGCCTGTGCTGTTACTCGATGAGCTATTGTTATTTGATGCTACAGGACTGCTGCCTTTTTGCCTTGGTGTGCGGGCTTGGATTTTTGCGAGTTCTGCTGCTGTAATGTAAATTGACTCTCCGATGCCACTTGACCAATGATAGTCGGCATGATCAGGATTGTCTACAAAGTTGACGCTTGTATCGAATCTTCGGTTGGTTCGGTTGTGTTTAAAAAGCCATGTGTATAGGTTGTGATACTGAAAATAATTTATGAGACTGTGTCCTCCTGATTCCAAACGACTGTATTTCAAAAGATTTGTACTTCCACACGATTTCATAGCTTCTACAACCCTGTCGGAGCATGCTACGGCAGTGGTTTCATCATCGGCGGCATGTATTATCCATGTTGGCACTTTGTTGAGTCCGCAGGGAGTCTTGGCATCGCATCCGCCACAGATACCGACGCAGGCTGCAACTTCATCCGGATATTTGTTGACATAGTTTAGCGTTCCCCAGCCGCCCATACTCATACCTATTACATAAAACTTGTCGTGGTCGAATGCATAGTGGGCCTTCAGGAATTCGTAAACCTTGTGAAGTTTCACGGAGCCCCAACCTTCGTTTCCTCTTGCGTTAGGCTCGACAATAAGTGCTGGCTGACCTTTTAGGATGTCGTAACCCATATCTATTGATGTTATCGACCCGTACCTATAGCCGTCAAGTCCTATGCTCATGCTTCGTCCGTGCAAGAACATTACTACTGGCATATTCGTACTGTTTACTGGGTCGTAGCCGGCAGGTTCGTAAATGGCAAAGTTGTACATGTCCGACATAAGGTCGTTGAAGTATTCTATTTTTTGCGACTTTGCAAATAATGCGACAAGTGTCAGAGCAATAATTATCAATAATCGTCTCATATTAGTTTGATGTTTTGATATTGTTTTGTAGCGACGTTGCGTGCAACGTCATAAAATATTTCGTATTGTTTGATGGCGCAAAATTAAGAAAAAAATGATGCAGATGGAGTATCTGCATCATTTTGTTTGTCATGAAATGCTATGTCAAATGTTATCTGCGAGAGGATGAATGGCTCGAAGAGCTATGGCTTGAGGAGCTGTGGCTGCTGCCACTCGACCTGCTCGAAGATGAACTTGAGTGTGAGCTTGGAGAACTTGAGCGTGAACTCGACGAACTGCTACGGTAACTGCTGCTCGACGAACTTGGACGCGAAGAGCTCGAAACATTAGTCCTTGAACTGCTGCTTGAATAGCTTTGGCGAGAGCTTGACGAACTGTTGTGGTAGCTGCTCGACGAACTTGGACGCGAACTGCTCGAAGAACTTACCCTTGAACTGCTGCTTGACGAATTCGTGCGCGACGAACTTGAGGAGTTGTAGCTAGGCTTTGAGCTGCTTGAAGAGTTTACTCTTGAACTGCTGCTCGATGAGCTTGGGCGTGATGAGCTTGATGAATTGTAGCTGCTGCTTGGCTTCGACGAGCTTGAGGAGTTAACCCTTGAGCTGCTGCTCGATGAGCTTGGGCGTGAGCTTGAAGAGTTGTAGTTGTTGCTTGGTTTCGATGAGCTTGAGGAGTTAACCCTAGAACTGCTGCTTGATGAGCTTGGGCGTGAGTTTGATGAGTTGAAACTGCTGCTTGGCTTTGAAGAGCTGGAAGAGTTTACCCTTGAGCTGTTATTGTATGAAGGAGTTTTGTTTGCGTCGTTGCTAACCCTTGAGTTGCTATTGTTTGCAGGCTTTCTGCTTGCATCGTTGCTAACCCTTGAGGCATTGTTGTTGTTTGCAGGCGTTCTGCTAGCGTTGTCGTTTGCAACTCTCGATGCTCCGTTATTGTTCGCAGGCGTTCTGCTGGCGTTGTCGTTTGCAACTCTCGATGCTCCGTTGTTGTTCGCAGGCGTTCTGCTTGCATTGTCGTTTGCAACTCTCGATGCGTTGTTTGCAGGTGCTTTGTGTTCGCTGCTGCCATTGAATCCCGGATTGTCGTTTCTGATAGTCCTGTGGTGGTCGCTTATATTATTGTGTTCAGGGTGTCTTTCGTTAAAGCTTCCGTTAGGATGCGAGTTGCCATATCCATTGTGTACCTCCCTGTGGCCATTGTAGCCAGAGTGTGGGTTGTGCGGATGATGATAACTGCAGTGATGGTGATGGTGGTGATATTCAACAATGTGGTGATGATATACATGGTATGGTCTGTGGTGCCAGCAGTGCCAGTAGTGTGGGTAGTATCCCCAGTAGTATGGCGAGTGCCAGTAGTGCCAGTAAGGATCCCAGAACCAGTTGTATATCACTGGACGGTAGATGTAAACAGGCTCTACGATGTAGTTGCGGCCGTAGATGTATTCGTTGCCGATTACTTGAACCGTGATGTTTTTGGTTTCAACATCTTTTTTCACATATATCGTTGCAATGTCTTGGTAGATGTCGGCTGCAAGAACTGCTTGTATCACGATGTAGTGGTCGCCATTTTCTACCGTTTCAACGCACCTGAGGTAGTCAATTTCTCCGTCGCCGTTGAGGTCGAGGTTCGAAATTGCTATCGATTCGTCGTTGAGTTTTTTCTCGAAGTCTTCAATATCTTTTGATTCTCCGAACAGTGAAGCAGCTGCTTTGAGATCGAAATCGTCGGCTATTTCTTCACTTGCTGCCGTTACCGTTTGTGCCACCGATGCGATACTCATCCCAAGTACCAAACATCCTAATATGATTAACCGTTTCATAGCTTTAAAATTTTAATTCGTTCAGTTTGTAAAATTATAAAAATTATGCCAAAGATTACCGATAATTTCTCGCATGATGCACTTTAAATAAAGTTTAACATCTTTACAAAATTTCTTTAATATTTATGACGAGAATGACTGCATAAATTTTTGTTCAAAAATGTTCAAAAAAAATCACAATCCAAACCAAAACCGAGAAAATAAATCTTAACTTTGTGGCTTATTTGATAACAATAAAATTATAACTATGTCGAAGGAAAACATTGAATTTTCGGATGCTAAAGCATTAGGACTCAACGAAGAAGAATTTGAAAAGATAAAACAGTTGCTCGGCAGGACACCGAACTACACCGAACTGAGCATCTACTCCGTAATGTGGAGTGAACACGCATCGTACAAGAACTCAATCCGTTGGATTAAGACTTTGCCACGCAAAGGCGGTTGCTTGCTTACTGGTGCTGGTGAAGAAAACGCTGGTTTGGTTGATATAGGCAACGGACTCGCTTGTGCATTCAAGATTGAATCGCACAACCATCCGTCGGCAGTAGAGCCATATCAGGGTGCTGCAACAGGCGTTGGCGGTATCAACCGCGACATTTTCACAATGGGCGCACGTCCAGTTGCTCAGCTCAACTCGCTACGTTTCGGTAACATTGAGAACGAACATACAAAATGGTTGCTCCGACGCGTCGTTAAGGGAATCGGTGACTATGGTAACGCTTTCGGCGTTCCGGTTCTTGGCGGTGAAGTAAATTTCGACGAATCGTACAACACCAACCCACTTGTAAATGCAATGTCGGTAGGTATCATGGACAAGAACGACATGATTTCGGCAATCGCAAAGGGCAAGGGCAATCCAATATACATCGTTGGTTCTTCAACTGGAAAGGACGGTATTCACGGTGCAACATTCGCATCTGCCGACCTCACAGAAGATTCTGCCGACGACATCCCATCAATCCAGGTTGGCGACCCGTTCCAAGAAAAGCTTTTGCTCGAAGCATCGTTGGAACTCGCTAAGACCGATGCAATAGTCGGTATGCAGGATATGGGTGCCGCTGGTATTATCTGCTCGACCTCCGAAATGTCGGCAAAGGGCGAAAGCGGTATGAACATCGACCTTTCGCTTGTTCCTCTGCGTCAGAACAATATGGAAGCATGGGAAATCCTTCTTTCGGAATCGCAGGAACGTATGCTTGTCTGCATAAAGAAGGGCAAGGAACATATTGTTGAAGAAATATTTGCAAAATGGGACCTCAACTGCGCACGCATCGGAGAAGTTATCGACGAGGACAAGCTCATATTCTCGTACAAGGGCGAAGTTGTTGCCGAAGTTCCAGCTGAAAGCCTTGTTCTCGGTGGCGGTGCTCCAGTTTACGAGCGCGAATATGTTGAGCCAGAATTCATGAAGGACTACAAGCATTTCGACATAAATTCAATTCCAGAAGAAGATGTTGACTTGCACGATGTTGCAACATTCCTTACAGGACATCCGAACATCGCTTCGAAGCGCTGGGTTTACGAACAGTACGACTCGATGGTTCGTACAGTAAACATGACCACAAACAAGCCGTCGGATGCCGGTATGGTAAACGTAAAGGGTACCAACACCGCACTTGCACTCACAACCGACTGCAACAGCCGTTATGTGAAGGCTGATCCCGAAAAGGGTACCGCAATAGCAGTTGCCGAAGCTGCCCGCAACATTGCCTGCACAGGTGCAAAGCCAGTGGCAATTACCGACTGCATGAACTTCGGTTCTCCTTACAATCCGCAGGCTTACTGGCAGTTTGTAATGTCGATAAAGGGTATGGGCGAAGCTTGCCGTGCTTTCGACACTCCAGTTACAGGCGGTAACGTATCTTTCTACAACCAGACTACAATCGCAGGCAAGACCGAGCCGGTTGACCCGACTCCAGTAATCGGTATGCTCGGTATTCTGTCAGACAAGGCAAACCACATTCCTCTATGCTTCGACAAGAAGGGCGATGTAATATATTTGATAGGTGAAAGTGCTGACGATATCAACTGCTCCGAATACCTATATTCTTATCATAGGGTTAAGAAGTCGCCAGCACCGAAGTTCGACCTTGACTTCGAAGTGAAGCTTTCGAAACTGTTGCAGGTTCTTGCAGCAAAGAAACTTGTAAAGTCGATGCACGACGTTTCTGATGGCGGTCTGTACATCACCCTTCTAGAAGCAGCAATGCCAAACAATCTTGGTTTCGACATCACAACTGCAAGCGAATTCCGTACCGACGCCTTCTTGTTCGGCGAATCGCAGGGTCGTGTTGTTGTTTCGATGGACGAAGACCAGGAGGACGAATTCGTTGACTTCATGATGAAGGAAAAGATTCCATTCTCGCTGCTGGGTCACGTAACCAAGGGCGAACTCAGAATCGACGACGAGTCGTTCGGCTTCATTAAGGATGCCAAGGATTTGTACGACAACGCCATTGGCAAGATAATGGAAAAATAATTAATTGATAATACGATGAAACCTGGTGTAAAGAAAGCCATAAAAATTCCGTGCATTATCATCGGAGTAATCCTGATACTGCTCATAATTGTAAACTTCGCTGCAGGACCTATTGCAAAGAGTTACATAAACAATCATTGCAAGGAACTTTGCGGACGTACAGTTACGGTCGAGAAGATAAGAACCAATCTGTTTGTCGGCAAGGTGACGGTTATGGGGTTGAAAATGTTGGAGTTGAACGACAAGGATGAGTTTTGCTCATTCGATACGCTTGTCGTGAAGATAAACCCGTTCAAACTCATCAGCAACGAGGTTAAGCTCAACGAGATAACCCTCATCAACCCTAAGGCGGTAATTATTCAGGACGGTGATGCGTTCAACTTCGACAGCCTTATCGACTTCTATGCTTCGGATGAGGATGAACCCGAGGAAGAGGACAGCACCAACTGGATTATCAACTTGAACGACATTACCTTGAAGGGTGGTGAAGTTGACTATCGCGATGTTGCAATAGGCAGTCAGTTTGATATGGGCAACTTGCAGCTTGAGATTCCGCATATCTACTTCAGCGGCGAAGATACCGACGTTGGTATCAATCTCGACTTTGCCGAAGGCGGAAGACTTGGTCTGCAGGTGGCATACGGAATGGAAAACGGCAAATACGACCTCGACATCGACCTCGAGGACTTCTCGCTGGCACCAGTTTTCCCGTATCTCAAGGAAAGCATGAATGTTTCATCGTTCGACGGCAAGCTCACATCCAAGATTTCTGTCAAGGGTTCGACCGAGCACATAATGAACATTGTTGCAAGCGGTGACGTTGAAATCAACGACATCGTACTGAAGGATTTGGACGAAAATGATGTCATCACAGCCAACAAGATAAAGGTCGGTATTGATAAGATTGATACTGAAAAGAATATCTTTGCCTTCAACGAGATACTCGTCGACGGAATAAAGACCGAGTACATTATCTACGACACTTTGCACGACAACATCGACAAGCTTTTCATTGAAGATAGTGCCGACGAAGAAGAGGACAAAGCAGAGTCAAGTGGCGATGATATGAATTTGACAATCAAGAAGTTCACTCTTGACAATTCAAACATAGTTTATACAGACAATTCCTTGCTCGAAAAGTTTGTACTTCCGATAACAAACATCAATGTAAATGCAAACAACTTGAACCTTGTTTCGCAGTTCGATGCAAAGCTTAAGGCACAGGTCGGCGACAAGGGCGAACTGAAAGGCTCGTTTGTAGGTTCTTTGTCGAACTTCTCGAACATGAAGCTCAATATCTCGCTGAAGAACATCAAGCTGAAGGATATGTCGCCATATTGCGTACACTATACCGCCTACCCGATTACCGACGGAATTTTGTCGCTGTCGAGCATAAGCACCATCACGAACAACTATCTCAATAGTTCCAACGAACTCAACATCTTGAACTGTACGGTAGAAAAGAAGCGCAAGGATGTGAAGGCCGAATACAGCAACATTCCGTTGAAGGCTGGTCTTTACATCTTGTCCGACAGGAACAAGAAGATTTCAATCGACTTGCCTGTAACCGGCAACATTGACGACCCCTCGTTCAAGATTGGAAAGTTGATTTGGAAGACCTTCTGCAACCTTATGGTTAAGATTGCCACAAGTCCGTTCGATGCATTCAAGAAGAACGGTGGCGAGGATAATTTCCGCGACATGTACATGGACATTACCGACCGTACTCTTACAGTTGAGAACTATCAGCAGCTCAACAAGTTGTCGGAAGAATTCCTTGACATAATTGCCGACAAACCCGACATCAAGCTGGAAATAACCCAGTCGCTTGACAAGACCACCAATTTGAACCAGATTGCTTTGTTCCGACTGAAGATGGACTGCTACTTGGAAGAAACCGGCAAGACCCGTGAGGAACTCACCGTGGAGGAATACAAGGCAATCCAGGCTATGCGCGACAAGGACCCGAAACTGGTTGACTATGCCAAGGCGAAGGCCAATGCCCGCAACACCACCGAGGCTGCTATGAAACTTTATTCGGGTGCAGAACTCGAAGGTATGTACAAGATGATGAACGGTATGCGCGAGAAAAATCTGCGTGAATACTTCTCTGGACAGGGAATTCCATCGGACAAGGTTACTTTTGCACCAATAGACGAGGCCAGCCCCGACAAGAACCGAATTACCATCAAGTTCGGCATGGATTTGCCCGACAATGTTGACGACATAGTATTGGACGTGGACGAATAAACAATAAACGAAAAGACGGGTTTTAGGCTCGTCTTTTTTTTTGAATACTGGAATAAACTAAAGTAGCGTTTAAAAGAAGAAGGAAAATGAAACTGTTGCAAATTGTAACCAGTTGAAACTTCGTGCAAACTATGGCAAAATGCGATTAACGTATATTGCTGACACAAAGCAACTTTCGGTAAAAATTAATTTGCCTTACCAAACCAATATTGATAAAAACACAATGGCAAACCCAACTACAAAACAGGAACTTTTAACCGCCATAGCTGATGGTTATGCAAAACTGAACGAACAGATTGACAAGATGAGTGCAGAAGAAATTGCCGCACCATTCACATTTACTGCCGACCCTAAGAAATGCGGTGTCAGGTGGCAGAACGACCGATGCCTACGCGACCTGCTTACACATTTGTACGAATGGCAGGTGCTGATGGAGATATTTGTGAAGAATATCCGCGAAGGACACCCAAAAGACTATTTGCCCGACGAATACCGCAAGAACTATCACGAGATGGACAGGATGCTTGTCGAAAAGCACCAAAACACCACATTGGAAGAGGCAAAGGAACTATTGGCACAGTCTCATCAGAATATGCTTGACCTTGCCGAAAGTTTTTCTGAAGAAGAATTGTTTACGAAAGGCTACTTTAAATGCACTTACACCACTACAATGGCAGCATATTTCTTGAGCGTAACGGCAAGTCCGTATTTGCAGGCGGTAAAACTGCTGAAAACACATCAGAAGAATTGCAAAGGAAAATGAACCTGTTACAAATTGTCACCAGTTGAAACTTCGTGCAAATGATGGCAAAATGCGACTAAATGATGTTGCAAAAGGTGGCTGCCATTTATGTAGATTTTGATAAAAAGCTTATTCCCTGATACAAAAATTTTTCTTACATTTGCCACGTGTATGTATAGGTAAAAATGTTTGCTTGTTCAATAAGTTCGGCGAATGTATGGGCATACCCGCAAAATAATTGTGGTGTATGTGATAATATATTGAATACTAATCAATTACCCCCCCCCCCGTATCATTCAAATCTAAAAATCCAGAACACACATCATTGTGGTGCAGTGGTGTGGTGTCTTGTGGTGTCGTGGCACGTCGCGACCACCACAAAGGTCCCCACAAATCTCCCATTCTCCATTGTTAATTATTAATTCATTGATACATGAAAAGATTTTACATCCTAATCGTTTTGCTAACACTTCTTGTTTCTGGCTTATCCTCCCAAAATGCAGTGGTTTCTTCTGGCGGCGACTTTTCGGGTACAAACAGCTCGATAAGCTATTCGGTAGGACAGGTGGGCTACAATGCCTACGATGGCAGCATACAGTTCAACGAGGGTGTGCAGCAGCCGTACGAGATTTACGATGTTACGGAAGAAGCAGTCGCCTTGCAGGATGGCAATTCAGACCTGCGTGGCACGACTGATATGGAAGAAATAGTTCGTAGCATCTCGCTGTCGGCCTATCCGAACCCGACCGATGATTTTCTGAACCTGGTTGTCGATGGCGACGACCTTGGCGCAATGAAATGCACGGTCTATGATGTTTCGGGACGGCAGATTTCGGAGCGTAGCATTTTCGTCGGTGAAACGCGTCTCGATATGGGCGGTCTGCCACCGGCGACGTATTTCGTAAGGGTGACCGAAGGGAACGAATTGCTGAGGACATTCAAGGTGGTGAAGAATTAGCCGCACCCTGAGCGTAGTCGAAGGGTCGGCGTGACGTAATAATTGTTAATTAAACGACAAGATGCAAAAGGTTTTTCGCTATGCTCAAAACGAATAATACAACCACGAATCGCACGAATCTGCACGAATGGGATTCCTCGCAATGCTCGGAACAAAAATGGCCAATAAACGTAAACTGTCATGCTGAATTTATTTCAGCATCCG
>JAFZRE010000016.1 GCA_017620015.1 Bacteroidales bacterium
GCAAAAGCAAACTTAGTTAATTTTAGGGAGGCGGAAGCCTCCTTTTATTATTTTAATATTTGCTTTTGAACCTTCGTTTAGTTCATCACTTGCCTCGAGGCAAGTGATGAACTAAACTTGCACTTCTAAGTTGAACTTAGGGCCTTTTGCTTCTTACGATATCTTCTCGTTATACCTTATTATATAAAGAGGTTTCTGGAGATAGTTATTTGTTGTAATTTATATGTCTTTTTTTGTCTGTGTGATAAAACAAAATGCAAAAATAGTCGTATAATATTTAGAGTTTATTAATCGGGTTGTTTAAAAACAAAAAGTCATGGAAGAAGAAAAGACCAGATATTCTAAGGAAGAACTTGAGGAATTCAAGGAAATAATTTTGAAGAAACTTGAACGTGCGCAGGCTGATTTTGACTTGTACAAAAGTATGCTGACTAAGGAAGATATGAACGACATCGATGATACTTCGCCTACTTTCAAGGTGTTGGAAGAAGGACAGAACGTGTTGTCGAAGGAAGAAATCGGTCGTATTGCACAGCGTCAGCTTAAGTTCATACAGAACTTGCAGGCTGCACTTTTCAGAATTGAGATTGGTACCTACGGCATCTGCCGTAAGACTGGCAAGTTAATCCCCAAGGAGAGGCTTCGCGCAGTTCCTCATGCAACCCTTTGCGTAGAAGCAAAGCAGAATAGGTAAGACAAAAAAAGACCTCGCAACGAGGTCTTTTTGTTTGATATTACGTGATTCATATCCCCACCTTCTCGACGAGTTCAACAAGTTCGTCCAGATGGATTTCACGCGAAGGGATTTCAAAGTCGAAGCCTTCGTCTTCGATGAATTTGTTCAGCTCGTTGATGTTCCTTAGATGCTTCGTGACGTCTAATTCTATCCTAAGGTAATTGTCTCCGTGAGCAATGAAATATCCTTTGAAATAACCGCCGGAAGTCTTGCAGGCACAAGTCTTCATCTTGTATTTCGTAACACCTATATATAGTTCGTTTCCAGCAAGCCGCTTTACAAATCCATACGATTCCATTCCGAAGCGTTCTTCATCGAAGAAAAATGAATTATAGGCGAAATTGCCGTTCTTTACAGATCTTACCGTATCGGGTGGATATATTATCCTGCGTTCGTTGGGAGAATATTTTGCACGGAAAAAATTGTAGTACGACATCGGGGAGAAATATACCAAGGCTTCCTTTTCGGAATTGTCGTTGAAGGTGATTGTCGCCATCTCCCACTTTTTTGCGGGAACGCACGAAGACAACAACAATGCCGACAGCAGTATTGTCAATATTGTCCAGAACCTAGCGGACTTCATTCTTCAAAGTAAGCATCTTCAGCGCGGCTGCGGCTGCTTCGGTTCCCTTGTTGCCAAGTCGTCCGCCTGCGCGATCGATTGCCTGCTGCTGGTTGTTTGTGGTAAGCAGTCCGAATGCCACCGGCGTTGCATATCTGGTGTTTACATCCATTATGCCCTGAGTTACACCCGAACACACATAATCGAAATGCTTGGTGTCGCCTTGAATTACACAGCCGAGACAAATTACAGCATCACAATTTTGGTTTTCAATGAGATAAATTGCGCCTAACGGGAGTTCGAAACTGCCAGGAACGCTTCTAAGCACAATGTCGTCATCGCTATAGCCGTATTTTTTCAGTGTTTCGATTGCTCCGCTTGCAAGGTTGGATGTTATTTCCTGGTTCCACTCCGATACAGCTATTCCAATTCGGTATGGATTCTGCGGATTTTGCTTTGCTATTCCGGTTTCTGTGTAAATTGAAAGGTTCTTCAGTTCGCTTGCCATAGTCGTAATATTAAAAAAATGGGGGACAAGTCCCCCTGAGATTATGAAAGATAATGTGTGTTTACTTGCCTAAATGCATTTCTGCACGCTTGATATACTTTTCAATGTTGGTCTTGTCGTTTCTCTCAAGTACCGAATAGTAGTCTTCCTGTACTCTTGTGTAGGTGTCGAGAGCCTTCTGGTATTCGCCCATAAGTTCGTAGGTGTTTCCAGCCTTTATGAGGAACAACGGAGAAAGGTAGTCGTTGTTAGCCTTGTCGGCAGCTTCAACATAGTGCTTTGCAGCCTTTTCGTTGTCGCCGAGTTCCATATTTGCGTCACCGATGAGAGCAACTGCCATAGGACCAATCATCGGGTCGTCGCTATCAAAACCTTCAAGGTAAGATATTGCATCTTCGTACTGACCAAGTCTCATGCAACAAACACCTGCATAGTAGCGAGCAGCATTGCCAGAAGGAGTTCTGCCGTAGTCATCAACTATTGCTGCAAAACCGCTGTATTCGCCGTCTATTCCGTTGAGTGCAAGTTCGAAGTTATCCTCTGCAAAAGCGAATTCTGCCTTGTAGAGTTCGGTCATAGCCTCGCGGTTCCTAGGTTGCTGTACAAATTTAACGTATGCGATGATACCCAATGCTATAACTACGATAGCTACGAAAATTATAATAATTATTTTCTGATTTTTCTCGAACCAGTTTTCGGTACGGTTCAATGCAGATTCTACATTCTGCAAGCCTTCATCCTGAGTAGTTTTCTCTTTGTTTGACATAATCTGTTCTTAAAAATAACGTTACAATTTTGAGAGTGCAAATTTAATTCTTTAAATTGAAATAACTTAAAAAAATAAGTTTTTTTTATCAAAACCTAATTGCTTGTAGTTCAGGCGTATGATAGATAATCTTATAAATCACAAAAAAAGTCCGCCTTGCGAGCGGACTTTCTTTATCTTCAATACAAAATCCTTATCCCTTGAGTGCCTCGGCACCGCTGGTGATTTCGGAAAGCTCGTTTGTAATGGCTGCCTGACGTGCCTTGTTGTACATGAGCGTGAGAGTCTTGATAAGCTCGGTTGCATTGTCGGTTGCCTGATGCATTGCTGTCATACGGGCACCCTGCTCGGCTGCAAAGCTGTCGAGCACCGACTTGAAGAACTGGATCTTCATCGACTTAGGTATCATGTCGTCAACAATCTTGTCGACAGTAGGCTCAAAGATATAGTCGGATTTCTTGGCTCCTTCGCCTGCCTCGATGGTGAACGGAAGGAAAGTTTCAACCTTCTGCTCCTGCGAAGCTGCGTTCTTGAAGCTGTTGTAGATAAGGTCGACTCTGTCGTACTTACCATCAACAAAATCCTTCATTATCGGTTCTGCAATCTCTGCTGCAGTTGCAAAGTTCAACTTGTCGAAAATTGCTTCGCTGTGTGCAACTACTTCAAATTTCTGCTTGACAATGAAATCGTTAGCCTTCTTGCCAAGGCAAATGAACTTGACGTTGCCCTTTTCGAGCTGGGTAGGATAATTCTCCTTCACGTGTGCCATAGCCTTCTTGCAGATGTTGGAGTTGAAACCTCCGCACAATCCACGGTTGGAAGCCATAAGCACCACCAGTACCTTTTCGACCTTGCGCACTTCGCCATAGCAGCTTGCGTGGTTCTTGTCAAGGCTAGAACTGACCTCGGCCAGCACGTCGCGCATCTTGTCGGCATACGGCCTAATCTGCAAGACTCTGTCCTGAGCCTTCTTCAGCTTTGCCGCAGCAACCATCTTCATTGCAGATGTTATCTGCTTGGTTGACTTTACAGAACTGATTCTATTTCGTATATCTTTAAGTCCTGCCATACTTGCTTAATTATTTTTTGTATTTCTTAGTTAAATCCTTTGCGACTTCGGTAAGCACATTGGTGATTTCGTCGGAATATTCGCCCTTTGCAAGACGGTCCATGATGTCCTTGCGGCTTGTGTTCATGAACTCGATGTATTCCTTTTCAAATTCGCGTACCTTGTCGATTGGAACGTCCTTCATAAGACCCTTGGTTCCGCAGAAGATGATAGCTGCCTGTTCCTGAACCTTTACAGGTGCATGTTCTGGCTGCTTCAAGATTTCGACGTTCTTACGGCCCTTGTCGATTACCGAGAGGGTAACTGCATCGAGGTCGGAACCGAACTTAGCGAAAGCTTCCAGTTCGCGGAACTGAGCCTGGTCGGTACGAAGGGTACCTGCGATTTTCTTCATACACTTGATCTGTGCCTTACCACCTACACGCGATACCGAGATACCAGCGTTGATAGCGGGACGGATACCTGCGTTGAACAAGTTCGACTCGAGGAATATCTGTCCGTCGGTGATAGAAATCACGTTGGTCGGGATGTATGCCGAAACGTCGCCTGCCTGGGTTTCGATGATAGGAAGAGCTGTCAACGAACCACCACCTCTTACCTTACCCTTGAGGCATTCTGGCAAGTCGTTCATCTTAGCTGCAATCTCGTCGGACTGGATAATCTTAGCAGCTCTTTCGAGCAGACGTGAGTGCAGATAGAAAACGTCACCCGGGTAAGCTTCACGTCCTGGTGGACGACGGAGCAACAACGAAACTTCACGGTACGAAACTGCCTGCTTCGACAAGTCGTCGTAGATGATGAGGGCGTGACGTCCAGTATCTCTGAAGTATTCGCCGATTGCAGCGCCTGCGAACGGAGCGTAGTACTGCATAGCTGCCGAGTCGGAAGCCGTTGAAGTAACGATGATGGTGTAGTCCATAGCACCGTAGCGTTCCAAGGTCTTTGCAACGTTAGCAACGGTAGAACCCTTCTGACCGATTGCAACGTAGATACAATAAACCGGGTCGCCCTTCTCGAAGTTTTCCTTCTGGTTAATTATAGTATCGATTGCGATAGCCGTCTTACCTGTCTGACGGTCACCGATAATCAATTCACGCTGTCCTCTTCCGATTGGAATCATGGAGTCGATAGCCTTGATACCAGTCTGCAACGGCTGGTCAACTGGCTGACGGAAAATAACACCGGGAGCAACTCTTTCCAGAGGCATTTCAAACAATTCGCCCTGAATAGGTCCCTTGCCGTCGAGCGGGTCGCCGATTGTGTTGACAACACGGCCCAACATCTGCTCGCCAACCATAATGGAAGCAATACGGCGCATTCTCTTCACCACGTTGCCTTCCTTGATTTCGTCGCAAGGTCCTAATACTACGGCTCCTACATTATCTTCCTCTAGATTTAAAACTATCCCCTTGGTGCCGTTCTCGAATTCGACAAGTTCGTTCGACTGAACATTGTCCAATCCGTAGATTCTAGCGATGCCATCTCCTACCTCAATAACAGTGCCGACCTCTTCCAAGTTGTTCTTGGTTGCGATGCCGTCCAACTGCTGCTTCAGTATCTGAGACACTTCGGATGGTTTAATATCTGCCATAAGTCGTATGTTTAATTAAATGTTATACCTATTAATAAATTGATCTCTGAAGTGACTGTTTAATTTCCTGCAATTGTGTCCTTACGCTCAAGTCGAGCTGCTGGTTTTCGATTCGCACGATTACACCGCCAATCATCTGCTCGTCAACCTTGTTCTTGAGGTCAACGTTCGACTTGTAAACCTCCTTGATACGGTTTTCGATGTCCTGCCTGAGGGCGTCGTTGAGAGGCTGGGCGGTTGTAATTACAACTTCCTTGCAGTTGTTCTTGCGGCGATACGAAGTCTCGAAGTTGCGGAGGATGTCAACCACATATATTTCGCGGTTCTTGTCGACAAGGAACTTGAGGAAGTTGAGCGACAATTCGTCAATCTTTCCAGCGAAAGTTCCATCGAAAAGGCTTATCTTGTCGGACTTCTTGACGATAGGGCTAGCCATTACCTCCTTGAATTCGGGGAGGTCGGCCAATGCTTCGCGCACGAGACGGAAATCGGCATACACTTTTTCAAGCAGGCCTTTTTCCTCTGCAAGCTCGAATATTGCCCTTGCGTATCTAACAGAAATCTTGCTCTGATTCATAACTAGTTGAATTTAATTTCTTTTACCAAATCGTTCACGAGCATTTCCTGGTCGGGAGTAGTGCTGATTTGCTTGCGTACAACCTTTTCGGCAACGGCAATCGAGAGGTCGAGAACCTGATTCTTGATGTCGGCCATTGCAGCCACCATCATAGCATCGCGTTTCTGTTCAGCCTCGGCCATAACCTTTGCGGCAGCCTTTTCTGCTTCCGACTTAGCCTGTGCTACGATTTGTTCCTTTATTTCACGCGCCTCCTTAAGCATCTTGTCTCTTTCTGCACGAGCCTCGTCCATAATCTTCTCGTTGTCGGCCTGAAGTTTCTTCATTTCCTCGCGAGCGATTTCGGCCTGATTCAATGCATCCTCGATGCTCTGGCTTCTTTTCTTAATAGCATTGTTGATGGGCTTCCAAGCAACCTTGCCCAACACGATGAGCAATGTCAGGAAAATAATGGTGGTCCAAAAAACTAATCCTATTCCGGGCGTTACTAAATCCATAACCTATATATTTTAATTTAACGTTTCTTCTGTTTTTAACGGGTAACTCCAGCCAATCGCTGGAGAACCCGTTTGCTTTTGCACTGAATTAAGCGATCAAAGCAACTACAACACCGAACAAAGCAACACCTTCTACAAGAGCTGCTGCGATGATCATTGCAGTCTGAACTTTACCTGCTGCTTCAGGCTGTCTTGCGATAGCGTCCATTGCTGCGCTACCAATCTTTCCGATGCCTAAACCTGCACCCAATACTGCCAAACCGGCGCCAAGTGATGCGATTGTTGTAATTCCCATAGTAACAAATATTAAAAATTAAACATAAAAAATTCTAAATCAACATTCTACTCGTGCTTATGCTCTGCAACTGCCAGACTGATGAACACTGCCGACAGCATCGTGAATATGTATGCCTGCAGGAATGCGACAAGCATTTCGAGGCAGTCCATAAACAATACGAATATTACCGACACTGGAGCGACTGCTATTGTCTGGAAGATGAATATCAGCGATACCAAGCTCAATATGATGATATGTCCTGCCGAAATGTTGGCGAAAAGACGAATCATAAGAGCAACTGGCTTAACGATGATACCCATGAGTTCCACAACTGCAAGTATAGGCTTTACGAAAACCGGAACACCGGGCATCCAGAATGTGTGGTGCCAGTAGTCCTTGTTTCCGTTCAAGTTAATCATAAGGAAGGTGAAGATGGCGAGAACCATAGTCACTGCGATGTTACCCGTCACATTGGCATTGCCAGGGAAGAACGGGATGAGACCTAATATATTATTAAAAAGTATGAAGAAGAACACTGTCATAAGGTATGGCAGGAACTTGTCTGTCTTTTCGCCGAGGTTGGGGTAGATAACATCGTCCCTTACATAGAGGAAAACCGGTTCGAGGAAAGCCTGCATGCCTTTCGGGCGACCAGGGTTCTTCTTGTATGCCTTTGCGAAGCTGATGAATACTATTAATAATATAATAGAAACGAGCATCATAGATGCCACGTTCTTTGTAATCGAGAAGTCGAGAGGTTTTTCGTTAGCGATTTCGGCTTCGGTGTTTGCCTCAAGATATTCGAGGCTCTCGTGGAATTCCATTGCTTCGGTTGCTTCGCCGTTCTGGAAGGTAAGGCCGCCCTTGTCGTTAGCAAGGTAAATCTTGTCGTTGGCGAGGATGTAGGTGTTGTCGCCCTTGGTTACGGCTTCGTGTCCGTGGTGGAATGCGCCCGACATGAATAAGTCGAGATGACCGTTGGCAAACACGATTACTGGCAGCGGAACAGCAACTGGAACTTCAACTTCCACACCGTTTTCTTCCTTGGTGTAGTCGAGGATGTGCCATACGTGCGAGTCCTTGATATGTCCCATAATCAAGCTGGTGACATCAAACTTTTCTTCCTTTGCAGCTTCGGGCTGTGCATCTTCTGTCGGCTCTGCAATATTTTGCGCAATTTCGCTTGATTCCTCAATCTGTTTTGCTGTGTCCTGCGGCTGAGCTTCCACTTCTTCAGCGCTTACTGGTATTGCGAAAGTCAGCAATACACAAAGACTTAACAAAAACCAAACATATTTCTTCATATTCCAATTATGAATTTTATTGTAAGACCACAAATTTACATTTTCTTTTCTGAAAACTGCAAGTTTTTTTTTAGTTTTTGAAAAGATTTTTTTAAGACTTTAAAATACAATGTGTTACGCAACAAAAAAGTTGGAACTTACGGATCGACTTTCGGATTAAACCTTTTGGTCAGTTCTTCAATGGCAACGGATTTCTCTCTGCTGTGTCCAATTCGCAAGGCATCAACAATTACCAGCAACTGATAAAGTTCGTCATCGCGAAGGGCGGCTTCTGGTACAGTAGGATAGATTGGCTCGATTTGCTGTCCGCGTGAAGTTCCTTTTACATAATGCCATACATAAATTTCGGAACTACCAGTTATGTTCTCCTTTATAGGCGACGCGCTTGAATTGGTTGGAATGCCTCTGCCGACACGCCCGGCCTCTACTGGAAAAACATACGCAATGCCGTGAATCAGAAATTCCTGCAAAGCCAATACATTAACTCGCTTTTTGTCACGGTCGATAAGTTTTGCTTTCTTGCAGCGTTCCAAACTTTCGCTTACAGTTGAGGCACTTAACCCTAGCGATTCTGCCAGTCCGTGACACGAGAGCGTTTTTCCTACAGATGTCATCTTTTTTAATAACACTAGAATATCTTGTGGTTTCATCTCTTTGTATATTAAATACTTAATCTCATTTGTTCGCTGTTCGCGAATTGCGAACAAAATTTCAGTATGCAAAGATAATGCTTTTTCTAAACCTGTACATATTTTTTGAAATATGCCGCTAAAAGATAATTTTATTGCGGTAAATTTATCAGATAGTTTTTTATGGAATGTAGAATATGAAAAAAGGAACGCAAAGTTGGGATGCGTTCCTTTTTTGTGTGTGTCCTATTTGTACAATGTTCTTTTAATCACTGCACACTAATACATTTATTATTCCCACATCTTATAAGTGCCCGTAATAACCAAACGATAGCCTGCAGCACTTGTCGTGACTGTACACCTCGTGATATTAATCAAATATGTTCTGCCATTGTAAACTGTTGCTATTACATCATTATAATTTGCACTATCCTCAACATTCACGCCATTATACACTGTGGATTCTCCTACTGATTCGAGTCTCGAACTTAATGTGTACAAATCATTAATTTCATAATCGGAAGATGTTAATATATAAAGTCTTGCACCATCAAGTGGTTTTATTTGGGCATGTATAGCCTTTGCGTTCGAAAACCACTGCAACCCGAATACATCAAGACCGATACGATCGGAACCTTCTTTTACCCATTCAAATGATCCAGAAGTAAAATTATCTGAAGTAAATGATAATACATCTCCGTAACCTGTTCCTCCACTGTTAGTAGCGTATGCTTTATAATAATAAGTCGTATTCGAATTAAGATTTGAAAGAGTTGAAGCATAACTACCTGTACCTATATCTGAACATTGTATGCCAGACGTTAGATTATCGGCATCGGTACCATATATAAAGCCTCGTGAGAATACAACTCCTTCTGTGTTTGAACTTACATATCCATTGAGTGTTGCTCCTGTTGCCTCTAATGTTGTTACGATAGGTGCTGAATACTGAGAACTACCTCCACCTATATTTTCTTGGCTTCTTGCTTCCCACTTGTGCGTAGTGCCATTATACACAAGCACATCACCGTCTTGTGCCCCATCAAGGTCGAAGTTCTCAAGGGTTTGTGCTACCAATGCATAATTTGCCGAAAATGCATAAAAACCACTAGTAAGTTCCAAATATCCGAGACTAAGAAAATCTCCGCCAATCTGGGTTTGGTATTCCACCTGCATCCAGTAGTTACCGTTTCCCCACGGAATTTCCTCAAATGGTGTGTTGGGAGCACCGTTGCAAGCGTATGCCAATACATTGCGGTTGAGTTGGAACGACATAAAACCATTGGCATTGGTTGTTGTCTGGTGCAAGGCACAATAGACAGGTGTGCCACCTTCACCGTTCTCATAAAATGTTAGCCGTACATTGACGGGTGTGTTTGCTAATAATTCATTGTTTGCATCGCGTACCGTTGCCGAAAAATTTACAGTTTGTGGCACGCTCTGTGCGAATGTTGCCGCAGCAAGCAGCAACGAAATCGTGATTGTAATTATCCTATTCATATCTTACTTGTTTTTTGTTTATTCTTTTAAATTTAGACACAATGTTTTGTGACCATACATTTATATTGACACATTGTCAATTGCTTTTCACCATTCTTGCCTTAGCCTTTCCTACATTCAAAATATATGTGCCTGGCTTTAGACTTGATACATCTACAGAAACTTCACCATTAGCGACATTCAACGGCTTGTTTATTACAAGACGACCACTCATATCATAGATTTCCACAGACTTGGCATTATCGAGATTCGCAGACTCACCGATAACAATGCTTACGACATAATCGGTGGGATTTGGATAGACAGAAATGCCTTCTGCGATAGGAATGTGTATCTCCTCTGTTGACTGTGGCATTTCGTCGTGAAAAACATTTTCGCCATATTCCGATGTTATTGTCAACGAGCCGCCGAAGCCGCTAGCAGATATTCCGAAAGGAGCACCCACCATTGGCTGAAAATTGTCGTTGCCACTCGCAGCCGATGAAAATGCAACGCGTTCAATTGTCTGTGCATTAGTCATTGTTGCAATAAGCAATAGCAATGCAACAAAAAATCTTCTCATAATTTTATGCCCTCTTTCTCGTGTCGAGCACAACCTTTTTTGCCTCCAGTACCAAACAGGCAATAAACACACAAAAGAAGCGTGGCACTGATATACCACTTCTTTTGACAGAGGTCGTGAGAATTACCTTTTGGGAAAGATGCAGCAATAACAATCCACGCTGTATGCGCGAACTATTACACTCTCTTGTCCCTGATAGAAGTTTCTCACGTTTCTGTCAACAAGACGAGCATAAACGCTTCGTTAATCAATATGTACGGCTTGGTTCATCGCCAAACCAATGGCAAAAATAGAAAAAGGTAATGGAATGGCAAAATTTATTTTGCTATGAATGATAACATTTTTATATCCAGTATTTTATCTAAATTGCACTTTTGGTGCAGCACCAAAAGTGCTGTAAAAAAAACTATATCTTCTTCAACCATATTTCCATGAACCTATCATATACCGAATAGCCTTTTTCGGTATGGAAAACAAGTTCCTTGTTGATTAGCTGGGCGAGTGCCTTGTTTATGCTGCTTGTACCTTTAAGATTATATTTCCTTATGAACGAATTTGAATTTATTGCGGGCACAATATGTTCCTTTGCTATCGCAACCAGCAACTGCGCCTGATTTATTGTCAGAAAGTCGTAAATGCGCTTGTAGCCGTCGGTTTCGGTTTCGACAATCTTCATCACACATTCGTTTATGTCCGATTCGGCAACCTTTTCCGGTGCCAGTTCGAACAGTTTGTTGAGGATATACTGCACATACCAAGTATGCCCTTCAACCATATTGTATATTTTTTCAAATGTGCCTTTATCTAAAGTTATTCCCGTGGTTTTCATCCATTTGCAAGAAAACTCAAAATATGTTTCCATTGGGATTGGCTTTAGGTTCATCTTTTCGGTGCTCCGATAGAAAGGACGGGCTGCCGAACTGAAAATGTCGTCCATAAGGTGTTGCTTGCTTCCCGAAAAAATGAAATGCAAGTTCGGACAGAATTGTATGTAGGAACGGAGCAGAGCCTCAGTTTCCGTTTCGGGATATTCGGAAATCTGCTGAAACTCGTCAATGGCAATTATACATTCCTTGTCCGATTCCTTTATGTATGAAAATATTTCGCCGAGTGTGTTCTGCGTGTCCTGCTCCTTGAAGTCGAGCGAAGCTTGCGGTAATCCGCTTGCAATGTCGGTTGAAAAGACTACGCGGCAACTTTTGAATATGTTTGCTATGGCTGAAGCGGTTTTCTGTGGAAGGCTGTCGAGTTTGCCGATTACTGTTTTACCGAGCAATGCTACAAAGTCACCGAGTGATTTAGTAGCGAAAATATCCATATAGAGGCATACGGCATTCTTGTTCTCCTTGCCTATCTGGTAAAAGGTATCTTTGATTAGCCCAGTTTTTCCCATTCTGCGCGGACTCATCAGCGTAATGTTCCTTCCGTTCCTTAATGCCGAAATCAATTCTTTCCTTTCGTTGTCGCGACCGCAGAAATATTCGTGTCCTGCATATCCTAAGAGAAGAAATGGATTATACAATTTATTCATATTCAATAATTTATTTAAATTGCACTTTTGGTGCTGCACCAAAAGTGCTGCAAATATAATGATAAATTATTTTCCCACAATAATTTTTCCGCAATCTTTTGGACATCAATGTAAAAACACAACAAAAAAAGTCGGAACTTCCGTCCCGACTTTTCCTCTATAATTTTGTCGTTTTTTACTTGATAACGCCGAGTTCCTTGCCGACCTTGGTGAATGCTGCGATGCACTTGTCGAGGTGGGCGATTTCGTGAGCTGCCGAAATCTGAACGCGGATACGAGCCTGTCCCTTCGGAACTACAGGATAGTAGAAACCAGTTACATAGATGCCTTCTTCCTGAAGTTTTGCTGCCATGTCCTGCGAAAGTTTTGCGTCGTAGAGCATTACTGCGCAGATTGCCGATTCGGTTGGCTTGATGTCGAAGCCAGCAGCCTTCATCTTTGCAACGAAGTAGTCGGTGTTGCTGTGGAGCTTGTCCTGCAACTCGTTGGTGCTCGACATGATATCAACCATCTTGCAGCCAGCAGCAGCTACCATCGGAGGAATAGAGTTGGAGAACAAATATGGACGAGAACGCTGACGAAGCATTTCGATGATTTCGCGCTTACCAGTTGTGAATCCACCAACTGCACCGCCGAATGCCTTTCCGAGTGTACCTGTAAGGATTTCAATCTTTCCACGGAGGTTGTAGCGTTCGGTAACACCGCGGCCAGTCTTTCCGACAACACCTGCCGAGTGCGATTCGTCAACCATTACCATTGCGTTGTACTTGTTTGCGAGTTCGTAAATCTTGTCGAGCGGGCAAACGTTACCGTCCATTGAGAATACACCGTCGGTAGCAATGAGGCGGAAACGGCACTTCTGGGCTTCCTTGAGTTTTTCTTCGAGGTCGGCCATATCGGCGTTAGCATAGCGGAAACGCTGAGCCTTGCACAGACGAACACCGTCGATAATTGAAGCGTGGTTCAACGAGTCGGAGATGATAGCATCTTCTTCGCCTAGCAATGGTTCGAAAACACCGCCGTTAGCGTCGAAGCAAGCAGCGTAGAGGATAGTGTCCTCGGTGCCGAAGAATTCGGCAATCTTCTTTTCGAGAGCCTTGTGGAGGTCGGAGCAACCGCAGATGAACCTTACCGAAGCCATACCATAGCCGTGAGTGTCCATGGCTTCCTTTGCTGCAGCGATGAGCTGTGGATTGTTGGCGAGGCCGAGGTAGTTGTTTGCGCAGAAATTGAGAACCTTGGTTCCGTCCTGCAATGTGATTTCACCGCCCTGTGGCGATGCGATGATGCGTTCGTTCTTGTACAAGCCGGCTTCTCTGATACCAGCTATTTCCTTCTGTAAAAAAGCTTGAAAATCGTTATACATGATATTTTGTTTTTAAATTATTTTCGATTGGCAAATGTAAGAAATAATGAATTAGGGTGAACAAAATTTTTGTGAAAAATAAGAGAATGGTTTCTAGGTTTCTATGTTGCTGACAAGATGCAAAGTGATTTACGATTTTCCCGATTCACTGTCATGCTGAATTTATTTCAGCATCTGTTACTATAGATCCTGAAACAAGTTCAGGATGACCGAACGCTTAAACAAGTTCAGGATGACTATTCGGTATGATTCCTTCGGGTTTCAGCATTTGATTTGTTTTTGCATCCGTTTCGATTTACGAATGTATTATTGGGCAAAAGGCTAAAAGTCTAATTGTTGAACAGAAGACTTGTCTGGCAGTCTGCCAGACCGTTAGGCTGTAAGACTGTTAGCCTGCAAGCCCCCCAACAACCTTTAGTTCGCGCTAGCAATTCAAACAACCTCAAACCATTCCGACCGATTAATTTATTCCCAATGCGCGAGTTTTTAATATTCAAAAAAACTAATAGTTATGAAATTAAACATTATCTTTGCAGTCTTTTTTGGAAATTAATGCTTTTATGTGGCAGAAGATTGCACGGTTGATTTTAAGGCAGAAGCTATACCTAATAATAGGTTTAGTGATAATCACTGCTTTTCTGGGCTTTGAAGCCTTGAAACTCAGCATGGACTACGGATATGCACGCATGCTTTCTGAAGATGACGAGGTATATAAGCAGAACAAGAGGTTCAAGGAACTTTTTGGCGATGAGGCTAATGCAATCGCTGTTGGAATCAACGACAGTTGCTTGCTTACGAATTATGAGCATTTCGAGAAATTCCGCAACCTGTCAAATCAAGTCAAGTCGCACAAGGATGTAAAAATGACATTCGGTCCTCTTGAGGCGATAAACTTGCGCAAGGCAAGTGTTACCGATGAAAATGGGGCTAAGAAGCAGATATTCAAGCAAGTCCGTATTTTTGGCGACTCTATTTCGTCGCAGGCGGAACTCGACAGCGCAAGCAACGTTTTCTTCAGTCTTCCGTTCTATACAAGTCTGCTTTACAGTGCCGACACCAATGTTTTCCTGTTCACAATCACGCTAAACCCCGAAATCCTCAATAGTTCGCAACGGCAGCAGTCGGTAGCGGAAATTGACGAAATACTGAAAAAGTATTCCGAAGATGCTGGCGTTGACGTTCACATCTCGGGACATCCGTATATCCGAACCGAAGTTACTAACCTTATTAAACGCGAACTGCTGATTTTTACGCTTCTGGCAGCATTTGTGTGCATAATAATATTGTATATCTTCTTCCGTTCGCCAAAGATTATTTTTGCTGCGCTCATCGTTGTGGCGTTGAGTCTGGTATGGTCGTTCGGCTACATGGTTCTGCTGGGCTATCAGATAACAATCCTTTCGTCGATGATTCCGCCCCTATTAATAGTAATAGGTATCCCGAACATAATTTACATGTTCAACAAGTATCACGTCGAATATAAGCTTCACGGACAGAAGGTTAAGGCTCTGCATCGTACTATCTGCAAGATTGGTAATGCTTCTTTCGTCACCAACCTCACTACGGCTTGCGGTTTTGCGACATTCGTCGTTACCTCCAACAGCCTTCTCATCGAATTCGGTGTAGTGGCTTCGCTCGGCATAATGACGGTATTCCTGCTTTCGCTGCTCATAATTCCAATATTCTTCAGCCTTTGCAAACCGCCGTCAGAGAAGGCTACAAAGCATATCGACAACAAGGTGATAACATCTATAATTGCCAAGATTGAAGACATTGTCACTCATAAGCGTAAAACCGTTTATATTGTGTTCATCACTGTGGCTGTCACGATGTTGTGCGGTATTTTCTTCATCAATCGTGCTGGCTATATTCTTGACGATGTTCCCGACGACAGCAAACTTTGTCAGGATACACATTTCCTCGAAGACAATTTCGGTGGAGTTTCACCGATAGAGATTGTGGTTATTTCCAAGGATTCCCTTCGCAACGACCACGACTACATCGACCAGATTGTATGCCTCGACTCGTTGCAGCAGCGGCTGAAGAAATATCCTGAACTTTCGCGCTCGGTTTCGATTGCTGATGCTGTGAAATTCCTGTATCAGGCATATACAAACGGCAAGAAATACGAACTTCCGCCAGACCCGAATACGTATTCCAACCTAATGAAGCGCGTTCCAAATATGAATGATGCTGGGCTGGCAAAGTCGTTCATCGACAGCACTCGTACGGCAACTCGTATCAGCATGAATATCCGCGATGTTGGTTGTGACCGCATAGAGAAATTGTTGCCACAGTTGAGAAGTGAAATAGATTCGGTTTTCCCTGCCGAAAGGTACGAGACCATTGTGACGGGCAATTCCATAATGAATTTTACAGGACAGATATATCTGACCAAAAATCTTTTCATAAGCCTTGCACTTGCCATAGTGGTGATTGCGCTGTTCATGTTCATAATGTTCCGTTCGATAAAGGTAACTCTGCTGTCGCTTATTCCAAACGTGGTGCCTATGATAGTCACGGCTGGGTTTATGGGATTTTTTGGCATTCCGATAAAGCCATCGACGATACTGGTGTTCAGCATTGCATTTGGTATTTCGGTAGATGATACAATACATTACCTCGCAAAATACAGTCAGGAACTTAAGCATAGCGACGGAAACATTGGAGTTTCGGTCAAGAATGCACTTGGAGAAACGGGTATGAGCATGATATACACGTCAATAATACTTGTGCTTGGTTTCGGAATGTTTATGATTTCGGAATGGGGCGGAGCCCAGTCGATGGGAATCCTGGTATCGACGGCTTTGTTTGTGGCAATGTTCTCAAATATAATATTGTTGCCCTCGTTGCTGATGACTTTGGAGCATCATTTCAACAAGAAGGTTTTCAACGAGCAATTTATACAGATATACAACGAGGAGGACGAAATCGACCTCGATGAACTAAAGCTAGAAGGAGAAGAATACGATGAAGACAAGTAAATCGCGTCATTCATATAAGCGTCGCATATTGGTCACTGGTGGAGCAGGATTCATTGCCAGTTCGCTGGCGCAGAAGTTAGCCGACGACGAGTCGAATCTTGTGGTCATAATGGATAACCTTTCTACTGGCGACTTGCGCAAACTGCCGCCGCAGAAGGAAAACATCCGTTTTGTAAAGGGAGATGTCAATGATTACAAGGACATTATGGAAATTATGGTTTCGTATCAGTTCCATTATGTTTTTCATTATGCGGCAATGGTCGGAGTGTTGCGTACCCAGGCTCATCCGGTTGGCGTACTCGAGGATTTGCGCGGAATTGAGAATATCTGCCGATTGAGCAAGAATACTGGCGTAAAGCGAGTCTTCTTCGCATCTTCGTCGGAAGTTTATGGCGAACCCGTTGAATTTCCGCAGAATGCACATACTACTCCGCTCAACTCGCGTGTGCCGTATGCCGTCGTGAAAAACATAGGGGAGGCTTTCCTGCGTTCGTACAACAAGGAATTCGGACTCAACTACACTATCTTCCGTTTCTTCAACACTTACGGACCAAAGCAGAGCAAGGATTTCGTAATCAGCAAGTTCCTCAATATGGCTCTTCGTGGCGATGACATATCCATTTATGGCGACGGTTCGCAGAGCCGTACATTCTGCTACATAGATGACAATATTGAAGCCACAGTGAAAATTGCTTATTCCGACTTATATATCAATGATGTTGTCAATATTGGCAATTCGCGTGAAACTTCAATACTGGAACTTGCAAAGATTATCATCGACATCACTGGCTCCAAGTCGAAGATTGTGTATTTGCCACCATTGAAGGAAGGCGATATGATGCGTCGTTGCCCCGACAATTCCGATATGCTCAAAGTCCTTGACCGTCCGCTTGTTAAGCTTGAAGACGGAATTAGAAATATTCTTGACAAGGGCTTCTTCGAGTGGGAGAACAATAGATAGAATTGACAATTGTCAATAATTGCTATTAATGGTCATGCTGAATTTATTTCAGCATCTATATAGATCCTGAAACAAGTTCAGGATGACTATGGGAGAAACAAGTTCGGGATGACATCATTCTGTGTTTTTGTCTTTCAAATCATAAACCTTCAGCTCAACGAAGCTAACATTTAGCTCGACGCAGTCAAATTCTCAAATCATCAAATTCTCAAATCTTCCAATCCTGTCTTATCTTCTCCAACAGTCCCTTGCATCCGTCATTCACATCCTTCCAAGTAGCATCGAAATTGCCTGTGTACCACGGGTCGGCTACGTCGCGGGGATGGTCGGTGTAATTTAGTAGTAAGGAGATTTTGTGCAATTTGTCTTCGCCAAGCATTCGTTGCAAGTTGCGCAGGTTGTTGATGTCCATTGCCACAATATAGTCGTAGTGCTCATAGTCGCGACGAGTAATCTGCCGTGCCGTTTTCCCCTCGCACGAAATTCCGTGTTCGGCAAGTTTGCGGCGTGCGGGCGGATATACTGGATTCCCGATTTCTTCGGTTGATGTTGCCGCCGATGCTATTTCAAACTGGTCGGCTATTCCTGCATCGGCAACCATTTTCTTCATTACAAATTCGGCCATAGGACTGCGGCAGATGTTGCCGTGGCATACGAAAAGGATACGTTTCATTGTTTGTGTCGTTTTGGGCAAAGATAAATATTTTTTCTGATGCTTATTGTGCATTGAGTTTGTGAATTCATTATATTTGCACTCAATTACGACAAAACAAAAACAATTATGCATAAGATATTTCTGTCGCTCGCATTTCTGATTGCCTTTGCCCTATGCCTTAGCGCACAGGAGAAGAAGGAATATAAGATAGGAACAATCGCTTTTTATAACCTTGAAAATCTTTTCGATACGCTTCCGGGACCCAACGATGTGGAATTTACACCCGAAGGACCCAAAAACTGGAATACCGAAAAGTATTTTTCGAAAATCGACCGTATGGGTGGCGTGATTGTGCAGCTTGGCGCTGATGTTACGGGTACTGCGCCTATGATTGTTGGTGTGAGCGAGGTCGAGAACATTACTCCGCTCAACGATCTTGTAAACTGCGAAGCGATGAAACCTTACAACTACAAGGTTGTGCATATCGACGGTCCCGACCGCCGTGGCGTTGACTGTGCATTGCTCTACAGGGAGGATTTCTTCAAGGTTACAAATGTGCGTATGCATCGCGTTGTTTCGGCGCAGGAAGGCTTTGTTACCCGCGACCAGATTGTTGTGTCGGGAATTTACGACGGTGAGGAGATGCATTTCATCGTGCTTCACTGGCCGTCGCGACTTGGTGGCGAAAAGCGCAGTCTGCCGCGTCGTGCCGAGGCTGCAACCACAACACGACAAATCTTCGATTCCATTATGGCAATCAACCCTAACGCCAAGATAATCGCCATGGGCGACCTCAACGACGACCCCATCAACGAGAGTTTGAAGAAGTATTGCAAGACTGTCGCCAAGAAGGACGAAGTGAAGGATGGCAAACTCTACGACCCGATGGAAGAACTTTACCGCAAGGGAATCGGTTCGCTGGCATACGGCGACAGATGGAATCTTTTCGACCAGATGATTTTCTCTCCGGCATTCGTAAGTAGCGACAAGTCAACATACGTGCATTATGCCAGCCATGTGTTCAACAAGGCGTTCCTGACACAAAAGGAAGGTCGCTACAAGGGTTATCCGTTGCGTACCTACGTTGGCACAACATATCAGTCGGGTTATAGCGACCATTTTCCCGTTTATTCGTTCATAATCAAGGAGAAATAAGTCATGCTGGTAAAGACTTTCGGCAGTGCCGTCGATGGCATAAATGCGCAGACAATAACCATTGAGGTAAATGTGTCGCAAGGCATAAAGTTCTACCTTGTGGGGCTTCCCGACAACGCAATCAAGGAAAGCGAACAGCGTATGATAAGTGCATTGAGCAACTGTGGTTTTCGTTGGCCGGGCAAGCGCATCGTGATAAATATGGCACCTGCTGACATGCGCAAGGAGGGTTCGGCTTACGACTTGCCGATGGCTGTGGGTGTGCTTGCAGGTTCGGAGCAGATTTCGGCACATCTGCTCGACAAGTACATAATTATGGGTGAACTTTCGCTCGACGGCAGTGTAAAACCAATTAAAGGTGCGTTGCCGATTGCCATAAATGCCAAGGAAGCCGGTTTTGCCGGTGTTATTCTGCCTGTAGAAAACACTCTTGAGGCTGCCGTAGTCGATGGCATTGAGGTTTATGGTGTTCACAATATTACCGAAACTGTTGAATTCCTAAATGGTACACGTCATTTGGAACGTGTGACCGTTGACCTAGAAGCCGAGTTCCAGAAGTCACTTTCCGACAACGATTTGGACTTTGCCGATGTAAAAGGTCAGGAGAACGTGAAGCGAGCCCTTGAAATTGCGGCAGCCGGCGGTCACAACATAATAATGATAGGTCCTCCGGGTTCGGGAAAGACAATGCTTGCCAAGCGTATTCCTTCTATACTTCCGCCCTTGAGCCTCGATGAGGCCATCGAAACTACCAAGATACATTCTGTTGCAGGCAAGACCGAGGCAGGACATTCGCTGATGCTACGTCGTCCGTTCCGCTCACCGCATCATACAATTTCGGACGTTGCCTTGGTCGGCGGGGGGACTTATCCGCAGCCTGGGGAAATTTCACTTGCGCACAATGGGGTGCTATTTCTAGATGAACTTCCAGAATTCAAACGTACTGTCCTCGAAGTTATGCGTCAGCCTCTGGAAGATAGGATTGTGACCATTTCGCGAGCTAAATTTACTGTGGAATATCCTGCAAGTCTTATGCTTGTGGCTTCGATGAATCCTTGTCCGTGCGGCTACTACAACCATCCCGAAAAGGAATGCACTTGTACGCCTATGGCTGTGCAGAAGTATATGAGCAGGATTTCGGGTCCGCTGCTCGACCGTATCGATATTCACCTTGAGGTTACGCCTGTGAAGTTCGAGAAACTTGCCGATACTCAGCCAGCCGAGCATAGTTCCGAAATACAGAAGCGTGTGATAGAAGCCCGCAAGGTTCAGGCTAAACGTTTTGCCAAGAGCAAGAAGATTTACTGCAATGCCCAGATGTCGTCGAAGCAGATACGCGAATTCTGCAAATTGGACAGCACTTGTATCGCCCTGCTGAAGACCGCAATGGAAAAATTGCATCTTTCTGCTCGTGCTTACGACCGCATAGTGAAGGTCGCACGTACCATCGCCGACCTCGAGCATAGCGAGGATATTCAACCCGCACATATCGCGGAGGCAATTCAGTACAGAAGTCTGGATAAGGAAAATTGGGGACAATAATGGCTGACGCCGTTTCTATGTTTCACGTTTAACTTCGTTGAGGGCTTCGCCGTTCTGTGGCTGACGCCGTTTCAAGTTTCATGGGTTGCGCCCGTTTTTGTAGAAGACGCAAAATTTTGCGTCTGTACAATTCGAATATATTATTTGCAGTTCAATGGCTTCGCCGTTTCAATATGCCCGCCCCCTGAGCGTAGTCGAAGGGAAGGGTTCAACGTTTAAGAGTTCAAAGTTCAAGAGAGTTTGAGTTTTAGTCTTCGTCACATTCGGTAATCTCCAAGTCGTCATCTTTATTTTTCCATTCCAAATTCGCCTTCCCATCCCAGAAAAGAGACTCGGCTTCCTCTTTCGACCCAGCCGCGAATGGTAAATAAGGTGTTCTTTGTTGTAGGTTATTTTCTGATGATGGTGGTTTCAAAAAATAGTTTTACCTAAATATTTCGCTAATGCTTTAAGGCATAGCATAAGTCAATATCTAAGTTTTCTTCCTTGTCTGTATATATTAGTTTCGCCTTTCCGTTCCTAAAAAGAGCCTCGGCTTCTTTTTTTGTCTCGGCCGTGACAACATAGCTAGATCGAATGGTTTGGGTGTACTCCAAGGTGAAAGCCTTCTTGACAGGTTTTGTGTCGAAAGTCGCGGATTCACTCTCTTCCACTATTAAGGCGTGCAACTCATCAGGCAACATTTTCTTATATGCTTTTCCCTTCTTATCGGGCACTATAATTTTGGTCAAATCGGAACACTCCATAAAACAGTTTTCCCCAATCTCTTGAACCTCACCTAAAAATGTCACCTCTGTCAAATTCTCGCAGCCGCTAAATGCTTCCGCCCCAATCTCGCAAACAGCAGCGGGGATGGTGATTTTAGTAAGACTTTCACAACAGCAGAATGCCCCATCACGAATCTTTCTTACAGAAGATGGAATACTGATGTCTGAGAGTGATGAGCAACCGCTGAATGCAGAATAATCTATCAGTTCAAGTGATTCGGGCAGTATTATACTAGTGAGATTTTCACAACTAATAAAAGACTCTTCATCAATCGAATAAACGGAATCAGGTATAATTACAACCCCAATATCATCGTTGAAACTGAATGCTCTGAACTTGACATATTTTGTCCTGGCAGGAATTCTTACAACATAAGGAGGTTCTACGTCTCCTTTATACTGTGCAACGGCATTTGCCAGTTGCTCGCTGTTGGAAGCCCGAAACACGGGTCTGCCTTCATACATTTCGATTTTTGCCATAAATAATTGTGTTTGATATTATTATTGCTTTTGCCTTTCGGTTTAGTTTCTTTATAACTTTGCCTCTCGAAGCTCCATCAGCAGCCGTCCGAGCAGATTTGGTCCAACATAGGAATCCCCCTGCAGCTTCACACCCCAAGTGTCGGCTGTCTTCTTCGGAAACGTGCTTTGGTCTTCAACGATATATTTTCCCCTGCTCCGTTCCAGCGCTGCCCGAAATTCTTCACACTGTTCGTACTTTAACAGAAGACATTGTTTCATAGCATCTACGATCATCATTCCCCAATCACTCCGTCTGTGTGTCTTCTCATAATGTTTCGCCGTCATCTTCGGGTTGTTGGCAGCATAGACTTTTTTCCTGACCTCTTCGTCCGTGAACTTCATCGTTTGGAACAACTGTTCGGCACTCTTATACATCACGCCTTCGTATTGTATCGGGGTTCTGGCGAAATTGCAGAAAATCCCCCATTCGTCAGAGACCTTCCTTATCGGAACACATTCCTCCATCGGATAAGTCTCTATCGAATAGTACTGTGGATAGTACTTCTCTATGAATGGTGCAACGCTGTAGAAGTTCATTTTTTCTCTGGATTTACTTTGTCTACTTTAACTATACTGATGACGGATTCGTCGAGTACAGCCATATTATCGCCCAAGGCGGGATTCTTCCACGAATAGGGCCAGCAGATGAAAATGACTCCGATGCTCACGAGGAACTTCGATGCCGCCTTCTCACCTTCGATGTCTATACACCCCGTCAGTTCCTTGGCGAGATACTTTCTGAAGTTTTTGCCGTCCTCAATGTACTTTGGTGGAACGGGATGTCCCAACCGTTCTTCCGTTTTTGCAAGTATCGAAGGATTCACCTTCTGTTTGAATGTGATGTAGTTTTCCTCCGTTTTGTCGGGCAATTCGAGTGTATACACATAATGTTCGGTGGCGGCTTTGTTACTTGCCGAATAATGTATGGCGGATTCGTATTTCGAGGTCACATACACTCCAAATCCGAACTTGACCTTCCCATCACCTTCAAGGGCGTGTGAGAGGTCAAACTTGTCAAATAACTTGTGTGAACCGTGATAGAATGTTTGCATATTCTTTAATATATCTATGATGCTCTTCCAATTTATCCCAAGTAGAGAACACGTTTGGCGATACGCTTTTTCTTGTAAAGGTCATCAACATCCTTAATGAAAGAGTATGTTGTACCCTCTTTGTCAGAATTCCATACACACCTTGGAACAATATCTACATCAGTCAACTTCATCTTTCTTTTCATTTCATATTTTTGGGGATTGGCACTGCTTGCATCAGCGCAGCAAGGGTCGGTGTATTTCGGGTTAAATGAATTTGTAAAGTCGCTCTTGAGCGTGGCAAAATCTGGATGCTTATCATTTACATAATATTCCAAAAAATCATAAACCATCATATTGTTCCACCCAAATGTCTTATGGTCAAAAAGGTGATGCTGGGTCGTGTCTTTTTTGATAAAGTTAAAAATAGTGAGCAGATAATGCACTATGGCAACACACTTTTTGAGATTACCTCGCCGCAAAGATAGTTTCAACGACGAAATATCCGCCTTGTCATTTATTACAGAATGTTGTACGTTTTGGTATATGGATAATAGTTTGCCATTCAAGCAGTATCCTCCTTTACACAGGACGCCATATAGATGATAGCCGAGCCCATAACAATTCAAGTCAGGATCGGTTGAACTCCATTTGGATTTGACACATTTTATGGCGGTCGTCAAATAACTCCTGGATACCATTTTCGCATTTACCATACTCTCCATAATACAAAGCATGCCAAACTCAGCCATTGCTTCTTCCACTTCAGTAACACAATCTACTATCGAATACCTTTTCGTCAAAATATCGCTATAGTAAGCGTGCATTAGTTCATGAATATAAACTTGGGCAAGAATTTCCTCCCTATCAACCCCCTTCACTTTTGCATAGGCATCAATATTGTCAAGGAAAAGACGGATACGGCGTGATTTTTCCTTCCCCTTAGAATCAAAATACCTTGAAAAACAGCCTAATAAACTGCCGCTATTTAATCTTTTTCGATAAATATGAATACGTTTGATGCGGTCGTCGAGAAGTTTGAGATGATAATTGGAAAGGAAACCTGGAAGAAGATTTTCAAAACCATCCTCAAAATTTTCTTTACCATTTCCGCGATAAAGACGACTGTTTTCAAGATCAGTCAAATCAGTAATCTCTTCGATTTCATTCTCAACGGAATAAAGCCAATCTTGTAAATTATCACTTTCATTATACGGGAAATTGTCGTCACTATATTCCCATATAAATTCAGGTTGTTCTCGACGTTCGAAATATGGTAGAGAAGGCCACTCTTCATTGCTATCTCTTCTGGAGCGATTTTCCCTTTCATCTTCTATTTCTTTACGAATCTTCTTTTCTTCTTCATCAAGTTCCTTGCGAAACCTTTCGATGTCCTTTTCTCCAGTTTCCTTAATCCGAATTATTTCTTCATCAGTATAATGGTTATCCGGGTCATCACGGATAAAGTCGATTTGACTAATAGGTATTTCTACGTCAACATGATTTCGGGTGTCTCTAAATTCGAAATCATTGCCCAATACAATACCTTTAAATAAATCAATATTCTGAAGAAGTATCTGCTCCTTTCGTCTTAACAAAAATAAATTCAAGTCCATAATTGAAAAATGAAAAATATAAATTGTTGGGGACCTCTAATTTCTACCATTTTCCCGTCATACCTCCAGACCCTGCGAGGTCCGTTAAACAGAATCTAAAGATAACGATACTGCAAATATATAAAATTTCTATTAAAATCCTTTCGCTTACCTTTATTTTAATTTATTCCAGTCCGAATATCGTAACCACCAGCCACAGAATACCGACAAACAGACCCGCTTCAATAAGAAATCCCCAGAGCGCTCCTAATAATTGCAACGGGAACAGCAGCAGAAGAATAAACCCTTTCAACACGTCTATCAAAGTACTCCCAAACAGCATGTAGAGTATTATCACGATTATCGCTATGGTTATTATGGTTGAAATCATAATTAAGTTCTTGTTTGTCTCAAATCAATCTATACCAATCACACGGTTCTTTCATTTGGATAGTATTATTGCTTGTGATACAAATAGTTAGCGCTTGGGTAAATCCGCTGGCTGAGCTTGTCGAAGTCAAGGTAACGAAATGCATATAATGCGAATTAACCTTACCCTTCGACAGGCTCAGGGGGCGGTTAAATGAAAGAGCCGTGTACCAATCCTGCATCATAAACTTTAACAAAGTACTACATTTCGCTACCAAATATCATCTGAATACCAGTCGTCGCCACTACGGAAGGCAATTACTTTTTCATCGCCGACGGTATGCTCGAAGAAGATGTCATCTTTTTCACAATAGATATCCTTGGTGTCGTTCAAGTCATCATCAAGCCTTACCAGCAAGTATGTTTCTTCTCCATCGGGGTCAGGATCATCTTCATCTTCTTCGGAGAGACAATCCAACAATCTTGCAACGGTCATCTCTCTCTTTTCATCCTCGTCCCTGACCAAAATGTAACAAGGTTCATCCTCATCCTCGTCATCAACTTCTACATTGTTGATAAAAACAGGCGTGTCATCATCGTCAAGACACACGATTCTTCTTTCTGGACATTCCTCCGCCAAGCGGGTTAATTCTTCCAATGCATCTTTTCTTGTTGCCATAATACATTTTTTTTCAGTTAATAATAATTTTGTTATAAATCTATTTAATTATCAGTCTAATAATCAATTAATTTCATAACTCATAATATATTCATTTCCCGTTTCCCGAATGTTGAATCTTCCATGGTAAACATAGTTTATCATCTTTATAAACTCATCAATCAGACGAGAACGTCCAGGTTTTTTGTTCCTGTCGGTCCATTTGGGAGACATCCTCAAGTAGTAAGTTTTTCCACCAATAGTGAACGGACCTTGAGAGATGGCAGCTGGTGGGGTAGAGTCATCAAACAATACTCCTCTTAAACAGAAGTGCCCATTCTGGGAGAGTGAAAACAAATTCTGAGTGTTATTGGTCGCATGAAGGCTGATGAATGGGGCAAGGCAATCAAGCAAATCATTATTTGTCAGAAATTCAAACACTTTACGTACGAAATACAAGCCGTTGGTTCCTCTCACCACAACATTTTTCAAAAGTTCCTCCAGCCTTCTATATGCAGCATTTTCACCCTGTGAAGAAGGATATGTCGGGTAGATTATATACTTGTACTCCAAGGCATCATTGCAGCGATTGTCCATCAAGCAGGATAAGTTTGCGTATTTGGCTATCAGATTGGAGTAATCATTCTTGTGCTTTTTGTAGAGGTAGGCACCGAATCCATACGCGGCAGTCAGCCCTGTACACTGCTGTTTGCTTTCGACAAAAGCTAAAACATGCTTCAGAGCAATGCCTGCATCTTTGGCAATGGACAAATTCGATGCCGCCACACTATCCAGTGCTACCAGACTGCCGTATTCTGCCATCGGTTCTTCTATGCATTTCATTGGATTGTGTATGCCAGTACCAACATGGAAATGGAACGAGTGGAAATATTCGTGGAGCAGAACCTGTCCCATCAAGAACATGGGGTCAAACGAATTATTCTTGGCATACTCATCAATGGCATCCACAAAAAGAACCACCTTGGAATCCCTGCCCTTGTTGTAATACAACCCCAGTGATGGTGCCGGGTTCACACTCTCCACAGGATTGTCTAACGCCTCCTGTAACTTTTCACGCTGATTTTTCCATATTTCAAGCATGCCATAGTCTTCTTCTGGCAATTCCTCTTTTTTCAATTTGTCCGAAAGAGCCTGAATCATCTTTTCCAATTCAGCAATCTCCTTTTCCAATTCTGCTCTTTCGGGAAACTCAGAACGCATAAAGCGCCCGTCATTACGGCTTAGCACTAATTTCGTATGGCGCTGAAGGTCGGCAATCTGGAAAAACAGCGACTTGTCAAAATACATTGTATAGCCAGCCAAGGCGTTCAAGAAAGCCTTTTCCTTTGAGGTCAGGTCGCGAGGTGTGAACTTTTCGTCACGGCTGTATTTCAGAACCATATCTTCTTCTCTTACTTTATCGCCGAAATACTCGGCAGTTATTTCACTTAAAACACCCATATATATACTTTTAATTCTACCTTTCTATTAAACAATTTTTGCAAAGATACTGATTGTCGTAGCATGGTACTATTTTCTGCTAGTAGCAGAAATTTATAAGGTTAAGAATTCTATTCTGGCACTTCATTGGGGTCGTACAACATCTCGCCAAGACGGAAACAGATATATTTCTCACTGCCCATCTTATAGCCAGCGAAGATGCCTTTTTCTCCGATTCCTATAGCATAGAACTTTCCTTTGATTTTGACCATAACCTCAGCACAATCCGTAAATTCTTCCATCAGCGAACCTATAGCATTGTCGTTCGCTTCTTCGCTTTTGTCGTAGCACAAGCAAAGTTTGTTATATTCCCATACCACATTATTTATGGGAAATATCGTTTTAAGATCACTGGACACAGCCGCTACCTTAAAATGGAGGGCATTTTCTACACCCTTATCCTTCAACTCTTTCAACATCTGCTGAGTGGTGATGAGCCTCACATCCCTGTCAATTATAAACTGACAATAGTCGTCGTCTTCGTCGTAAATAAAAATTGAACCGTCTTCGTATGGCTCAAAGTCCTTCATTTCCCAGCCATCCTGCATTACTACTCCCAGCGACACATCCAGCATACGACACATCGCCAGAAGGTCTTCCACTGTGGCAGCACGCTTCATATTGCCTGTCGTTTCCAATATGGCAATATCCTTCCGAATCTTGAGGCCTTCCACGAACATACCATTGCCATCATCGTTGCTATATTCCAAGAAAATATTCGGGCTTTTCGCCACAATCTGCTCCAGATCCTTTACAATCTGACCTATTGTTGCTTTCGGTTTATTCAAAGAATTCATATTCAGATTATTATGTTTCTTTGTTGTACCATTTATACGCTTGCCAAATTTGTCGATGGTGTATTTTTCGCCATTCAGTCTTACCTTGTAAAAGTTACCATCTTCCTGAATATCCTCATATATTACATCGACCTGCTCTTTCCCGAGTTTGTTTAAAAGACCATAGTGATTGTCAATTTCCACCTTACACAAGCCATTCCTATCAAAATACGATATATT
This sequence comes from Bacteroidales bacterium, assembly GCA_017620015.1. Taxonomy (GTDB): domain Bacteria; phylum Bacteroidota; class Bacteroidia; order Bacteroidales; family ML635J-15; genus Bact-19. The sequence goes on from JAFZRE010000016.1 coordinate 28,231, forward strand.
ATCATATTTGAAAGGTGTAATGTTATTGAGGTTCTGATCAATTATCCCAGATTTTCCATCCCTTATTAATCTATAAAGACCATCGTCACAGCTTGAAAGTGCAGGCGTGTTGTCCTTTTTCAAAATAGGAATGCCATTTTTAGAGTCAAACTTTGTGTTTTTAGGGGATACCGATACAGGTAAGGATGCCATATACTCTTCAGTAAAACTATCATCGTCGTAATTGTAGTTTTCACCGAGATACAAATATTTAACATCGCTATCAATACCAATACTGAGACACCAATCCACACTAATACTATGTGCCAAATGGTCGAAACCTGCACTCCAATCACCATCAAGTCCTAATGTTTTCGTTTTCTTGTCATAGAAACACCTCGGTGGAGTATTGAATAAGTCCTGCCACTGAGGAATAATGGTCTGACCGCTGATGTTCACAGGTTCATTTTTTTTCGTTGAAGCTACCATAACTATCAATTTTTTACAAACAATAAATTACAAACTATCTATTAATTCTTCCTTTGTAGGAAACAAGTCAGAAAATTCAAACTTAGTTTTTATATCATCGACATAATAAGATTCGCTCTCGTGTACATCATCATCAAATGATGAAGTATATTTTGCATAACAGATTTTCTTTATTTTCCCATTACAGGCCTTATTATTATGCATAAACCATACAGTCTCGCAAATGTCCAATTTTGTTTTATGTGTCATCATAGTTAAAGTGTTTTAATTAATTCTGCTTTTGTTGAAAACAATTCATCTTCTTTACACTCCATTTCGAAGTTAGAAAAATACGATTTCCCTTTTATTGTATATACAGTAGTTGTAGTAATATTGCCATAAACCTCGGATAATTCGGTGCGTATTCCACTTATGTAACAAAGTATGGGTTTGTTAGATACCATTATCCAACACGGATAATTGAGGTCAAATTTTGTTTTTATTTCCATAATTAAAATATTTAATGTTTAACAATAATTTCACGATGCTAAAATAGTATATATAGGCCCTCTTATGGAATTTCTGCTAGTAGCAGTAAAATATTGTTGCGCGTAAAAGTCGTGCAAGTGTGTAATTGTAATATTATCAGTAATTTATGTGGTGGGTTTAATGAAAGGTCTTGTCGTTGTTAGCGTGCTATAGAATCCAAAAGTTTGGGAATGTCTGTTTATTTTTGGGGGACAATATTAGAAATAATGATTATTCGCAACCTTTCGCCCTAGAAAAGTTGTTAGCAATCATAAAAAAACGGAATTCCTCGAAGATGGATTTCGTTTTTTACTCATCGCCGCGGTGGCATGAGCGGAATTATAGTTTGCTATAGTCTGGTGAGAAGGTGTCGCCGTCGTTTATGTTGCCGGTGGTAATGCCTTTCTTGAGCCAGCGTGAACGTTGTGCCGAGGTGCCGTGGTTGAACGATTCGGGAACGGTATAGCCTCTTGCTTGTTTCTGCAGGTAGTCGTCGCCGATGCGGGCTGCAATGGCAAGGCCTTCCTCGATGTCGCCGTCTTCAAGCGAATTGAACATAGCATTGTCTCTATTTGCCCAAACGCCAGCATAGAAGTCTGCTTGCAGTTCGAGGCGTACGCTAATCTGGTTGCTTTCGGTCTTGCTTACACGGCTCATCTTTTCGTGAGCATCGCCAAGTGTGCCAAGCAGATATTGAACGTGATGCCCAACCTCGTGTGCTATGACGTAGGCGTATGCAAAGTCGCCAGCCGTACCGAACTGCTGTTTCATAGTTGTGAAGAATGAAAGGTCGATATAGACGGTCTGGTCGGCCGAGCAGTAGAATGGTCCCGACGACGATGATGCGCCGCCGCATCCCGACTGTACGGCATCGGTGAAAAGCACTAGCTTGGGGGCTTTGTATGTCTTGCCCATCTTTTTGAATTCGGCTGTCCACACGTCTTCGGTTCCTGCAAGAATCTTCTTGGTGAACGATGCCAGTTCTTCCTCTTCGGCTGTTGAAGTGTAAGCCGATTCCGTCTGTGAGTCGCCTACGTTAAGGTTCTGTATTGCTTCGGATGGGTCTTTGCCGAGCAGCAAAGCAATCACAGCTGCTATAATTACTCCGCCGATTCCAAGTCCGGCACCCATTTTTTTACCTCTTCTGTCGTCAACATTTGTGCTTTCGCGTCTTCCGTCAAGTCTCATAATTTTATTATTAAGATAATTTATGAGGCAAAGATAATTAAATATTTGCTTCTTGTTGCAAGACAATAAAAAACGGAATTATCCCTTTTAGTCTTGTAAAACAAATTTATTGGTTTATCAAATGGCAAATCATTAAATCCAAGCATTAGTCTGGGTAGCGAGAGTGTAGAATTACCCCCCGTTCCTTGAACACGGCAATTATCTTGTCATATAACGCTCCAAGGCATCTGCTGATTCCGTAATCGGGTTTCATAAGGCAATCAAGATAATTGTTCTCGTAACTTTCAAAGTCAATACTTACACCCACGCTCGTATGGAAAGAGTGGTCGCTGCCATCATACCAAATCTTGACAGGTGGAATTTCTTTAAAGTGAAAATACGGGTCGAACACCTTGCCCGTATAACACGGAATTGTTACATTATATTCAAATGCAACCTGTATCTCTTCAGTTGTGTGTATCATCTTATATATTTATAACTGGTTATCCATATATAATATATTGGAAACTTTCCATCTTTTCATCGGCAAAGTTAGGAAATTTTGTCAAACCACAAAAATATAAATAAAGTATAAAGTATATCTTATTACTAAATGACTGAATACGAGATATTGAAATATATTAAAGATGTAAAGGACGAAAACGGCAATGCGGTTTTTACTCCAAGCAATGACACCAAACTATTTCAAGTCGATGGGCAAAATATAGTTATGCCTTGTTCGTTTTATAGAAAGGTTATTGTTGATGGGGAAGAATATTTTGAAAATTTCAAAGTTCGGGCAGCAAATCACGGCGGTTGGTTTTCAAGATGGGAAGAAGATAAGGAATTAAAGCCTTGGCTTAATAAGCAGAACATAGACATAGTTTTTGCTCCTTTTAGCGCAACCCATAGCAACCTGAAAGCCAATACATTCTTTGTTATACAGCAATATGTCTATGACAGCAATGAAATTACCATCAAGAAGTTAAAAAGGATAATCAATGCTGTGTTGAACATTGGCAAGAATGACTTTTCCGACCCGCTCGGTTCGGCACGGTATAAAGTCCTACGTCCTACGAATGACAAAGATGAACTGATACCCGTGCCGACAGACAAAAGCGTAAACGAATATCAAATAAAAGTGCTACGCGAATATGAAGAAAGTAAAAACGGGAATCACGCCAACGAATCCCTCTGTATGCCGAAACATATACTGTCATTTGATGAATTTTCACTTCTTGAGAAATATGAAGTGTATGGACACGGGATAGAGTTTAAAACAAAAACAGGTAGTACAATAAAATCTGTAGTTTCATTGAAGGACGAATACGGAGGTAAAACGCACATTGCAATAGATGACGGATGCTATATCCTTTACAACGGTGATGACGAAAAGGGGTTTGTTATAAGTTCTTGGATTTACCCAGAAGCGCACGCCGCGCTGAAAGAACTACCAAATCTTCCCGTGTATTAGATAGTATATTCAATTCAAAACAATAGGTGTTCAAAAACAATGCTTCAATGCGTTCCACACTATTCTTCCTACAAAAATATAATGCTATATGAGTGACATCCCTTATTAGCAGTTTCTTTTCTTTATGATGACCACAAAATCTTTGATTGAAATTTTCTGTTCTACCAAGGTATAAAGGTTTGTATTTTTCACATTTCACATTAGATGAGAACTCGTTAAATGAAAGAATTGGTTGTTCTTGACGCAAAAACATATAAATCCCAGATTTTTCATCAAAATCAAGATTTTCATCAAAACTATAATCCCCTAAACTGAAAATTTCAAATTCAAATGTCTCATTTCTAATGTCGAATGACAAATGGGTGTTTGTGTCTTTTAGTCGTTTCATTTTATATGATATTTTTGTGGCAAAATTACAATAAAAATCAATATGAAATTTATTTATTACGCCACCGCACACCCTATCCCCAGCCCGACCAAGTGCTTCCAAGCACTGTCGGGCTGGCGGTGGTTAAGGCGGTAGCAGAACTCGTCCACATACTCCTGCAAGTGCCTTGCCGATATGTGATGATAAATGCCGTAAACGCCCCGTTTAAGTATCGCCCAGCAGGATTCGATGGTGTTGGTGTGCTTTCCGTCGCCCAACGAATAGGTCATACTGTGGTCAATCTTTATATGGATGTACTTCCTGTCGGTCTTGCCGTCCAGAATCCCGTAACTTGACAGTTGGTCGGTCATAACTGTTGTATTGGACTTGCACACCTCGTCCAAGATTGACAGCAGTTGCTTTCCGCTTAACTTCTTCCCTTCCTTGTTCGGCAGGGCGACCTTTGCATATATCCTGCCACTGCTCCGTTCAACGACACCGACAACGGGTGTCTTGCTCGTTCCTCTGCCTCGCTTTGACTTTTTGGACACCTTGCCGTTGTGCCTGTTCTCCTTGCGTGGCTTACCGCCTACATAGGTTTCGTCTATTTCAACGATTGCCTCGAATGTGTCCCTGTGCGTTTCCACCCCCATTGCCTGCCTTATCAGTTTCAGCATCCTGAATGCACCCTTGTATGATACCATACCGAGTTCCCGTTGCAACTGCAATCCGCTTATGCCCTTTCGGGCTATCAATACGAGGTTGATTGCAAAGAGCCACATACGCAGGTCAAGATGTGTATGCTCGAAGATAGTCCCCGACAATGCCGAGAACTCGCTCTTGCAGTTGTTGCAGTAGAGGTTTCTGCGGTTGTACTTCTGGTGGTAGATTCTGTGATGCACGCATCCGCATTTCGGACAGACATATCCATCCTTATACTTGGTTTCCACGATGAAGTCTATTGCATCATTCTCGGTTGGGAACTTCTCGAAAAATTCAAACTGGTTCATAGTCCGTTGCCTTTGGTTACATCGCAAAGGTAGGGACTATAATAATGCAGGTGTAAATTCTGCGAGTAGCAGAAATTCCGTTATAACGGTATGCCGTTATGTCGGAATGTCGGCTACAAGACTAAAAGGGATAATTCCGATAAAAAAAGGAGAAACATTGTTTCTCCCTTTAATTCTTACAGTAGCAACTTATTTGATGTGGTTGATTTTTATGACGGCGCCTAGGCATTGCTTTTTGATGGATTTAGCATCGAACTTGAATGTGGATGTGCCCGAAACATTGGCTTCGTCGAGTGAGAAAGTCTTAGGTCCCATTACCTTGAACAGCCGTTCTGCGTAATCGCCCGAAGTCTTTGCCATGCGGTTGCGGATTTCATCGATATTGAGAGGAACACGGCTGTAAAGTACATATATGTAGTCGGTTCCGGTCTGGTCGTCCATCTGGATGAAGTGACGTTCGTCGGGGACTGCAATGCGGCTGTCGCTGTAGTCGAGCAGCGGACTTATCAGTCGGCACTGAGGGAATATGTTGTACACTTCGTTGGTGAGGTCTGTGCCGAATACATATACGTAAGCCGGCGAATTGTTTTCTACATATATTCTGAAGTAGGTTCCCGATTGGTATGATTTCGATATGTTTATTGTTTTGTCGCGTACTGTTCCCTGCATTGCTGTGTTGTCGCCAAGAATAATGCTTATGCTGCCGGCAAAATTGTTTATGTCAACCTTGTTTCCGTCTGGAGTCTTTATCTTCTCGACGCTAATTACCTTTACGCCGCGGTCCTTTGCGTTGTTCTTAGGTGCGTCCTTTATTCCGAGACTTTCGTTCATGTGTTTCATGTTGTCTTCGTAGGACATGTTGCTTACATACTGGAATGCTGCCGAGTTGCGCGATTTTCTTTCTTCTTCCATGTAGCGGTAGTCTTCGGCGGTGTAGTCGCTGTCCTTATAGCCCTTCCAAGCACCATTGTCGCCATCCTGGTACAGTATGTTGTACGAAGAATAGCTGTTATTGTCGTCGATGTTGCTATCGTTGTTGTCTTTGTTGTTATCGTTGTCGGTGCGATAGTCGTTGCCATCTATAATATTGTCGAGCCAGTCGAAGTCAACTGATAGGTAATCGTCGAGACCGAGGTCGTCGAAGGTGTAGTCAACATTATTACTGTCGTTTCCATCGTTTCCATCGTCGTATTCGTAATAGTTGTTATCGTTGTTATTATAGTCGTAGTTATTATCATTGTTGTCATAGTCGTAATTGTAGTCGTTGTTGTCGGCGTAATCGTAGAAGTTAGTCGAGAAGTCGAGGTGGTCGGTATTGGTATCGATCTTCGAATTGTTTATCTGTGTGTTTATTTCGAAAGCGTAGTAAACCCACCATGCGAAATGGTAGTAAGTAATCCAGAAATAGCCATTAAGTCCCCAGTCGGTGCCCCAGCTGTTTTGAACAAGGAATGCGCCTCCGTTGAATTTGGTGTCGTCATAGGCGACTACTGCCATGGCGTGACCGCCGTAGTTGAGGGTAGCCTGTTCGTTGCTAGCTGGTTGCCATAGTCCGTCGCTACGTAAACCGGTTCCGTTCGAGAACGAAAATGCACAGTTGAAAGCTATAAGCACTGGCTTACCTTCGGCGAGACTTTTCTTTACTTTTTCGACCTTGTACGAATATCCGCCTGCCCATTGGTAGTACAATTTTGTGAATCCCAAGATTCTATTTTGTGCTGCTTTTTGTTTCCATGCAGTAGGGACATCGGAGGTGTTTATGCATGCTGGATTCTGCGGGTATTCGCTTAATTTTACCGAGCCTGTGTTCTTTAGCCATGCGCATGCGTCGGCAATGTCGGTTCCAGCGGCGCAGTTTTGTGTGCTTTGCCTAAGTATATTGACGTATGTATATGCTGGAAGATAGGCGTTTTCGGTAATTTTCTTCCTGTCTGTTATTCCGTTGCGCATTGCCCACGACATTGTTGCTATGCAGTATGTCGACGACCATGCGGTGCATGTGCCGGTTTGCCCTTGGTTTCCAGGGACTGGCGTCCATTTCTGAAGCGATACGGCCTTGGGCAGATTGGAATAAACGTCGCGTGTATTTGATGCTTTTTCGGGAAGGCGTTGTGCTGCTACGGTATCGACAACGCAACCAGTAAAATGCTGTCCAAAAGTGCTGATCGAGGCAAATAGGACTGCAACAAATAATATCAAAGCTCTCATGCTGTTTATTGTTTTGTATTATTATTTCTTGAAATAAAAATCACCGAATATTGAGGAATTTTCCCATGGAATCTGTTGCTGCTGGCTTATTTCGTAAACCCTTGAGCGAACTTTCTTGAAGACGTCTTCTATTTTTATCCCTGGCTGAGTTATTTCCTGTGCCAGTTGCTCGGTGTAAAGGCCATTGCTTCCGCTACCGTCCGATGCTACGTTGCCAGGAGATGTGGCAAATGCGATGAAAGTACCCCTTGGAGCGTTTACTGCGGCAAGACCGCCATTATTTATGGCTCTGACGTTTGCAAATGGATTGTTACGGCAAGCGTCGAGGATTATGATGTTCAGGTCGTTTTGTGCGTATTCCATTTCTCCAAGTACGCGCTTAAGGTTTACGCATTCGAGTTCTACATCCTGCTGTTTGGTAATGTTTGCCGTAATGGGGACGAGGTAGTTCTCGCCGTTTACCTGCAAGCCATGTCCAGCGTAGAAAAATAAGCCGACAGCCTTCTCTTCTGTAAGTTTGTTTCCAAATTCACGGATCTTGGAAATCATCTCGTTTTGCGAAAGGTCGGTGTAAACCATTGTTTCGAAGCCGAGGGAACCTAGTGTTTCGCCCATAAGTCTCGCATCGTTTGACGGGTTGTTGAGCGCACCGATATACTTGTAGGCTCCGTTGCCAATGACAAGTGCAAGGCGTTTCTCGCTCGATACATTATCGCTCTTGTTGAGGGTAACACGGCGCGAGTCGGTTGTTGTAGTTCCGCCTGCGTTCTTGACGATAGCCTTTATTTCGTTTTGTCCAGGTTCGAGGTCGATTTCATATTCGAAAGTATAGTCGCACTGGCTGGAAACCACTGTAAAGCCTCTGTTCGACTTCTTTGCTTTTACAACTCCGTTTACCGTTACGGTAACTTCGTCGATGCTTGCTTTTGAGGCTACGCAAAGTTTTACCGTAAGCTTGCTGTTGGTGGTCGACATATCGCCCTGCGACGGTGCAAGCCATGTTACTATAGGTCTGGCAACGCTGACGTCTTCGGTCTTCTGGGTTGCGAGTTTGCCATTTTTGAATACGCCTTCTTCTTTGGATCCGTCAGCATGGTAAAGCACGCCCTTTCCGGTCATTTCGTTGTCGACGAACTCACCGATGTATCTTTCGTCGGTGTCGCGGTTCTCGAGTGTTCCTTGTCCGTTTTGCTTGCCGTTCTTAAATTCGCCTACATAGCTGTTGCCGTTGTATAGGTCGAGCATTCCTTTTCCAGAAGGTATGCCGTTGACTAGGTTTCCATAGTAGCGGCCATTGGCGATAAGCTTTATTCCGAATCCGTTTTTTGAACCGAAAATGACGTCGAACTGGTTTTCGTCCATTTCGCTTTCAAACGAATCGTTGTTCCAGATGCCCGAGTATTTGGTGTTGGTTTCGGTGTCGAACAGTACGCCTTGTCCGTGCCTTGCACCGTTTTTAAGCTGCCCGTAATACACCGAACCGTCGCTCCATATAAGAGCTCCGTATCCGTCGAGGGCACTTCCTTTCATGTCACCAATGTAGTGTGCCAGTCCGTTGCGGTCTTCGGGTTTGTATGTGGCCAGTATGTATCCGTTTGCTTCGTCGTCAACCCATGATCCGTCGAAGATTTCGTCGTCGGCGGTGTACAATGTGCCTTGTCCATGGCGGGTGCCATTCTTGAACGAGCCTTCGTAGAATGAGCCGTCGTCGTAAATGTAAATGCCGTATCCGTTTGCGCAGTCGCCACTTATGCAGCCGTACTGGTTGGTAACTTCACCAATGAAACGCCCTTCTTCCCATATTCCTTCTTGTTCGGAGCCATCGGGATTTGCAAATACTCCATAGCCATTGTATTTTCCATTCTTGAATTCACCATTGTATATGGAACCGTCGTTTTTCATGAGCAAACCTTGTCCGTCTGGCTTTTTCTGAGAGAAATTACCTTCGTATATGGACCCGTCGTCGTATATGAAAACTCCATATCCCGAAATGCAGTTGCCGTTGATGCAACCCTGGATGTTGTCGTCAACTATTTCATCGTGCTGATATATGCTTATTTCCGAATTGCCTTCGTTGTCAAGGTCGGTTCCGATGCCATGACGTTCCCATTCCTGCCAATGTCCTACATATCTGCTACCATCGGTCCAGATGTATGTACCCTGGCCATTTGCAGCATTGTCCTTGAAATTGCCAATATACATGTTGCCGTCTTTAAAAAAGTAGGAGCCGAAGCCGTTGAAATCGCCATTCTCGAAAAAGCCAACGTAGCGGTCGCCACCTTCAATGCTATATACTCCGTATCCGTCGATGCAGTTGCCGCTCAGGCAGTTGGGGTCTGTCTCCTGTGCCAAAACATTGCCAGCGATGAGGCATGCAAGTGCAAACGCGGTAATCTTTATGCCTTTAAATATGTGTTTACTCATTTTTATCGCATTAAATTTTTAAGCGACAAAATTAAGTAAATATTCAATAGGTTGTGTTACATTATTCAATGTGGCTATATATGTTGTCTAAAATAGATATGGTAAAACTCTCTTATTCCATTCCGCAGACAGGCTCACACGACACGTCCCTTAGTCGGTTCGCTTTGTCTTACGGAATGACGAGAAGGGGTTATATATACCTTATTCAATGGTTTCGATATAGAAGCTTACTGGGCGAAATCCGTCGTTGCAGGAAATCATTGCCGAGTTGGGATTTTTCATCCAGCCATCGTAGAAGTTGCCACGACCGGCAGCCAGTTCTTCAACAAACCATTTCATCGATTTCCAAGCGCTTTCGCAAAGACCATCAGGCTTTTGTCCATTTATGGAAATCCACGCATCGCCTTCGTTGACATCGCAGGCGTGCTCGATGGGATTTTCGTATTTATCCGAAAGGTCGTGGTAGGAGGTCTTGCGTATGGCTGTGATTTTCACTTTTTTCATTTGCGTTTTCTTTTGTTGATACCGAGAACGCACCACCTTATGAATGGTATGCGGCTGATGATTTCGTTCAATGCTGGCGATATTAGCAAGACGGATGCTAAAAGTATGGCATATATTGCGAGCGGTGGCAATTGGGTGTACATTTTCATCATATAGCCGAGAGATGCGATTACGAGGTAATGCATTACATATATTCCGAAGCTCGATTTTGCCATGTAGGCTGCGAATCTGGATGTCTTGTCGGCCCATTTTGCGAAGCAACCGATGAGAGCAAGCATTGTTGACCAGGCGAAAATGTTTGTCAGCCAGTCTTTTAAGACAACGGGATTGGTGTCGTCAAGTCCGTAGATTCTGATAGCGAACAGTATGCCGCTCGCTAACGAAATTGCAAGCATTGGCAGACATATACTTTTGGCGAGTTCGATGACCTTGTCGTGCGAAAATACAAAGTAGCCCAGCAGGAATGTGATGAAGTATTCGGCAGGACGGTAGAGGTTCCACAGACCTTCGCCCGAGTTCGGGTCTGGATAGCTGATGTTTGTCTGGGTTGCACCCCAAACAACAAGGTATCCGCCGAGTACGATTATTAGAATCCATATCCAATTGTTTGCTTTGTTATTGATAAGGTTCCCGAATGCAGAATGAATCCTATCGCCTTTTAGAAGGCGTATTAAGATGAGTATCAGAGAGAAAAGCCACAAGTCTTGTATGAACCACAGAGGTCCGGTGCCAGACAGGGCGCATGCGATATAACGTGCTTCGGCGGGAATGGTCTGTATCTTGTCGGCAATGCCTTGCGAAACGCCTGCAACTTGCGTGTTGAAGTAGCCAGTCATCCATTGGAATACGAAAAGTCCGATAGTTGCGGGAACCAATAGTTTCCTTGTCCTCGACTTGATAAATTCCTTGTGCGAACACCTATTGAGTGCATATTTCGAACTTATTCCTGCGACAACGAAAAGCAGCATCATTATCCACGGGTAGATGAGCGACATTATTGCATCCTGCGGCTGAGTTTCGTAGAATCCGCCGATTCCACCGAACACGCCCTTTGCGTTGTAGAAATAGAAGACGTGGTATATCAGTACGATGATTACCGTAGTCCAGCGTAAGTTGTCAAGCCAGTGCTTTCTCATTTTATTTGCTTTAATTCGTCGGTTTGTTCCTTCTTGGGCAGTTTCTTCACCACTTCGGCAAACGAGTGGTTAATGAGCTTGCATAGGAATTCGTCGGTAACGTCGCGGTTGAACAATATCTGGTTCCAGTACTGCTTGTTCCAGTGCCATGCTGGCTCTATTGCCATGTAATGGTCGCGCAGTTCGACGGCATATTCGGGGTCGCATTTCAGTACGCCAAGTTCTGGCTTGTCGAGGCAAACGCAGGCGAAGATTTTGTTCTTCACGCGGAAAACCAAAACGGTTTCGTCGAAGGGAAAATCTTCGGTAACGCAGGGAAGCGACAGACAATATTCGCGGAATTTTTCAATATCCATAACTATTTGGCTTTTGAATAGTCGGTAAGTTTTATGTCAACTTTTTTCAGGCACTTTTCCTTCGACATCGCATTGGGGTTGGTGCCTGGAAGTCCTTGTGGTATTGGCTGTCCGATTTGTTCGAAAAGCCAAACCCAGTAGGGTGGGAAAGTGCCGTCGTCTGCCTTGAAGTTCATAGGAGTTTCGCTGAAAAGGTGTTCGCCTTTTTCATCGATGTACGAGTTGCGGACAAGTTCGCTGCAATATTGCTCGTCGTTGTCGGGCAGAAAATACAAGTCGTAGCCGCGTCCAGTGAACTGTTTGGCATTTTCGACATACTTTGAAGCATTGCTGTTGTCGCTCAGACGCATAATGTCCATTTGCGGCAACGAGCCGTCGTTGAGTGTGAAGTCGCAGAAGAACGTATCGAGCGGGTGGCGGTCAACGCCGTGAGCAAGGGTTGCATCGATAATCCATACGCTGTCGTTGGCGACTTCGGCTATTGCCACGTGTATGTAGTTTATTCCAACGCTGTCGCCGGTTGCCGATACTATTGCCGAACTCATGTCGGTAGTGTCGGTCATGTAGTCGAGCGGAAGGCCTACGAATACGAGGTCGCCGGTCTGAAGTTGTTCTGTTTGTACTTCGGCAGGTTCTGCCTTTTCTGTATTTCGGTTGCAACTGACAAGCGAAACAATTGCTACAAGGGCGAATGTGAAAATAAGGTTGTATCGTTTCATTGTGTGTTTGTTTGTAATGCAAAATTAGATAAAAATCATTATTGTTCGATAAATTTATGCGTTGTCACAATTTTTGTGGTTCGACAGGCTCACCAACCAGACAAAAATATGCGCCAACGCTCCCCAATCCACACGTTTTTCTATATATATGTGACATCTCCGAGGTTGTTAATTATATAAGTCAACACATTTTGTTGCCTATATTGGAACGCATCATGGTGCGTTTTTACAATCTTTGATTTTTGGATTGGTTGTCCGATTCCCATTCGGCAACATTGTTTTCGATGTATTCGGCAATCTGGTTCATTTCGTTTTGGTCGCGGATGATGTGGTCGTAGAAACGGGATTGCCATTGGAATGGAATGTCATTTTGACGGGCAAACCGTGTAACGGATTGTTTGAAACCGCCCATCGTAATTGATAAACGCCCCTTGTCGTTGGCCATTTTTTGCATGGTTTTGTTTTTTCCATCGGCGGGATCATTTGTAGAAACGCACCATGGTGCGATTCTACAATCATCACCGGAAATTATCACAATCAAATGGATATGGTCGGGCATAATAACATATTGGGGGATTTGCGCGTATGGGTTGTGTTCCCAAATTTTTTGCACACATTCATCCGTATATTTCCCCACCGCCGACAATTGCATTTCGCCGTCAACGATTTCCCCGAAATAATGTACCCTGTCCTTTGTGCATATCGTAATGAAATATTCGCCACCGTTGTAATCGTGCCACGATGCGCGTTTTGTCCCAATGCGGTATTTGTTTTGGAATTTTTCGACAGGCATAAATTGATATATAGGTCGGTTGGCGAGAAAATTAATTATCCCTTACACACCTGATTTTAAATCCATAACAAGGATATGTATCTACATCCACAACGGAAATATTGGGAGAATTGTTTTGGATTATTAATAGAGAGCCTCTTATCACATATATTGCTTTTTCCCCTCTTTCAAAAGGTTGTCCATAATAAATTTTTTCAACTCCTCCCAAATATGCCCTTCCAGCAGGGTTAAGTCCGAGACCACTAAAATTGTTCTCCGACTGGTTATATCCTGGGGAGCACTCAACATCAGATGCTGTCCAACCAGTGTCTGAAACCAATGCTTTGGCGACACTCACAGAACCATCGCAGGTGTATCCTTCCCTTATTCTCATATAATTTATAAGTGTATCCCATTCATTTATAGCTGGCAAATGCCATCCTGATGGGCAATAGCCATAATTATTGCCCCAAGCAAACCAATCATCATAATATCCATTGTTACTATAATTACCACAAAACCCGGCGCCTTGTCCAGATGAAGCATTGTTTCCATTTGTATAATGAGTCGTTAACAAATCCTCGGCAAACCATGTCTGGCAACCAAACTGTATTGTTCGATATGTTCTATCATCGCGCTCATCGTAGAATGTGCCTTCAAGACCATCTTCTCCTGTAATTGTCAAATGTAACATCACAGTGCTATCGCAGCCACAAGAACTTTGCAGTGTTCGCTGGTAGTCACCACTTTCTGTAAAATATTCGCCGTTGGACATCTGGTAGTAGGAACATTCACTGGCAGTAACTTCATGTACGGCATTGTCTGGGTGACCAATAGTGAGATTCAGATGCACAACCGAATCGCAGCCGTACTGATTTGTATATGTTAAAGTAGCGGTATTATTGCTTTCTGTGTAGGTGTTGCCGTCAATCCAAGTGTAAGATTCACAGGCACGGTGGGTGTCAACCACATCATCGCTTTTAAAGAACAGACGTAAATTGATAGTGCTGTCGCAGCCGTATGAATTTGTGTAGGTATATGAGTCAGAAATACCTGACGACCATTGACCCAAATCATCAATAGTGTAGGTTCTTCCGTTTATCCAAGAGTAACTTTCGTTGTTGCAGATGTATATGGTGTCGTATATATAGTTTCCGAGTTTCGTAAAGTGCAATGTCACAACGCTGTCGCAACCGTTTGCAGCAGTAAATGTCCTTGTGTAGTCGCCTGTTGTGGAATAAGCCGTGGCATGTCCATAACCCCAAACCCAAATGTATTCCTCGCAGTCAGAAGCATATAATTCATACTCTACGCGTGTTATTGTCAAGTTAAGGCGAACAACCGAATCGCAACCGTTTTCTGCAATATATGTATAGGTTGCCTCGCTGTTGCTTTCGGTGTAGGTATTGCCGTCAATCCATACAAACGAATCGCACTCCTCTCTTGTGTCTATTGTTTCGGTTGAATGGTTCACGTGGAAGTTTACAATTATTGTGCTGTCGCAACCGTAAGTGTTTGGGAATGTTGTAGAGAATGTTCTGTCATCGTTATATGTCTGCCCTTCCCACTCGTAGCTGTCGCAGACGGTAGAGTCAATCTCGTGAGTTTCATTTCTTATGTGGAGATGCAGATATACAATAGAGTCGCAACCATGAACTGTTTGTAGATAAAATGTGTATGTCCCCGTTTCCGTAAGTATAGTATCATTATATTCATAGCTGCCGCATGCATCTATTCTCGGTTGTGTGTAATATATTGGATAAATTGTAAGGTCGAGTCTCACAACAGAATCACACCCCATACTATTCCTAAACGTGTATGTTGCAGTATTGTTGCTTTCCACATATCTGTTGTTGTCTATCCATGTGTATCCTCCGCAGGCTGTTATTTCGTCAACAGTAACACCCGACCTAAGATTGAACCGCAACTGGCATTCGGTATCGGAACCTTCCGTTATTGTTGTCGTATAAAGTTCGCTTTCGTATATGGAATCGCAATATGTCGTGTAGCCGATACATTCCAGAGCATCGCCTATTGTAAGGTCGTAGTCCCCATCGCGCAACGATTTTCCCTCCACCTGTCCGAGATAGGAA
>JAFZRE010000017.1 GCA_017620015.1 Bacteroidales bacterium
AACAAGCAATGACAGTCTCTTTTTGTTTCTATGAAAAATCAGTTATACACGAAACTAGAGCCAATTTTGATCAAAGTCGGATTGCAACCTTTTGTTCACTGCCATAGCAGTAAATAAAACGAGGACATCATTCTTTTGTAAATATGTAAACTGCCAATGTCGGGAGAAAGACCAACAGCAATAGCGCAACCTCTACAATAGCGTACGACCCGAAATAATCAACCAATGTCTGGAATTTCAAAACGCCATCAACCAAAATGACCAAAAATGCAAACCAGCAGAGAAAGAATATTACAGAATACTTGATTTTTCGCTTCTTCAGTTTCATTGCAAAGTGGAATTTGGGTGCAAAGATATTCTTTTTTACCACAACTATTCCATTCGTCCGTATTTCATTTCCTCGCCCTGCTTGTCGTATTGTTTGCGCTTGCCAGTGGGAGGAGCTGTGAGTGTGATTTTCACGGCAGCGGTGCGCGACAGACTTCGAGCAATGGAAACATCGAAAGCATCCATGTGCTTGGGAAGGAAACGAACACAAATCGCGCGGAGTGCTTCAATCTTTTCCTTCTCGTCGGTGACAATCTCGGCTTTTCCGACTGCCATCGCCGACTTGTACTGAAGTGTAAAACTGCCATCCTTAGGGCCAACAGTAGGCGTACAGGTAGTTACCGCCGATAGCCAAACTGTAGGATTTGCAACGATGCAATCCATCTTGTCGCCATCCAATGCTCCGTGAAAATAAAAAGTTTTCTCGTCGGTTCGCACCAACGAGAGCGGCACTCCATACGGGCTACCGTCGGGACGAGTGAAACTTACTGTTACAAACGGTGCCTTGTCAAATATCTCCAATGCCCAGTCGGAAGGCATTTCTCTGCTTACTTTTCGCATAATAATCTTTTTTCAAACATAATCAATCAGTCTTCCGTAATCGTTCCGCTCGCCGAACATCCGTCCCTTTCGGGTTTCGTCAATAAGGTGCAGGAGCGATTTGTCGAACATTTCTTTGTCGCGCTTCTTGTAAAATGCTACATTATAGGCACGGATGCGCTGATAAAGCGGTGGAAACGAGCAGAATTTTGTCCATACGCGGGCTTTTTTCATTGCCGCCACAATATCATCGTCGGGCATGAAATTCTCAACCTTCATATCTGGCAGAACCGCCCGTCCCGCTTCGGTCATCAGTCCGAGTTTCTCCAATCGGCGCACACGCTCCTTGTTAAGTTCAGTCCACAGACTGTTCTTTTTGCGTGGCGAAAACCTCTGCATACGAACTCCATCTATAAGTTTGTGCGTGCTATCAATCCAACCAAAGCAAAGAGCTTCCTCAACGGCATCGAGATACCAGAACACCGCCTCGTCGTTCGGTTTCCCTCGTCGCACACACACCCAAACTTCGCTTGCTGTGGCATGGTTCTCGGTGAGCCAACGGCGGAAGTCGCTACGGCTGGTAATATCGGGCTGTGGGGTGATATTGGGCATAATTATTCGTTAGGGTTAATCATTTTTCTTTCGCCATTTCTACCAATCGTTTGCCGAGCTCGTAGGCTTTCTGCAAGTCTTGTGGCCACTGATTGTCACGGAACCTTTGTTTCTCCGCAACATCCACCGCACTGGTGTCGAACTTCGAATAGTCAGGGAACTGCCACGTGTTGAAGGCATTAACAACTTCGCAATGCCCGAACATCATCTCCATGTATTGACGGTCGGGTTCCAAAATGGTGTCATAGTGCACCAATTTATACCGTTCTGGGGTATTGTTCATTGTGTATATCAGTCCGCATTTCAACTGCTTGTCGATATACTTGCTTGCCGTGTTTGGTTTTTCGCCTTTGTCATAGCGCAAAATAGGGAAAAGTAGTCGCTCGATGAGATTGCGGAACATTCCCGTCGGGTACGACCAATATATAGGCGAACCAACCACCAGCACATCGGCTTGCAAAATACGCTCCAATACGGGTCGCAGGTCATCTTTCTGAATACATAAGCCGCTGCATGTGTTACCCTTGCGTTTGCAAGCAAAGCACGAGACGCAGCCTTTGAAATTCAAGTTCTGCAAGTGAATCATCTCGACTTCTGCTCCTGCTTCCTGTGCGCCATTCATGGCAGACTCTAACATTTGCGCGGTGTTCTTGTTCTTCCGCGGCGAACCGTTGATAAAAATCGCTTTCATATCTATCCTTTCTGTTCAATCATTTTTTTAATCGTTTGCCAGCAACCACTTGGAACGAGCGTGTTATCAGTTTGCGCACAAGAGCACCGTCCAATTGGTTCAGATACAGGTCGTTCCAATGGGTCTTGTTCATGTGATACGCCGGTTGCACACCATCGTATTGCACGCGAAGTTCGGCACCCTCATCGGGCGGTAGTTTGACCGCCACACGCGGTTCGGGTGCATCCAACTGCATAAGCAGAAACCATTTGCCAAATATACGCCATGAAATCCATTGCTCGGCAAACAGAACTTCGGTTATTTCGGGGTGCAGCGACAACGCAAATTCACGCACTTCCTCGATGTTCATAGCGATTGCTTATCAGTTCATCAACCGACTTTCGCCCCACTTGTACTGCGGATATGCCTTTTTCAAGTCCTTTGCAGAGCCTTCGACACCACTGCCGCCACTGGTTGCGAATACATTGAGAACCTTGCCGCTAAGGTCGTGCGCCTCGACGAAGGTGTTGACGATTGTGGGTGCGGTGTACCACCATACGGGGAAGCCAATCCACACGGTGTC
Source organism: Bacteroidales bacterium (assembly GCA_017620015.1). Classification (GTDB taxonomy): domain Bacteria; phylum Bacteroidota; class Bacteroidia; order Bacteroidales; family ML635J-15; genus Bact-19. The sequence continues at coordinate 2,733 of JAFZRE010000017.1, forward strand.
GTAGTCGGCGATGTTTTCGCAAAGCTTTGCGATTTCAGGACGCGAACTTTTGTCTTTCATTTCCAATGTGGAGCGTGACTGTTTGTCGCGCCAGTTAAGGTCGGCGGAAGTGTAGGGCTGTTTTGGAACGATTTCGAACAGGTCGGCGTTGTGTTCCTTTGCCAGACGCTGTGCTGCGGCCTTGGTTGTTCCCGTAGCCGAAAAATAAACTACCAATGTCTTTTTCATTTCTGTGTTCTCCTTTCCTTGATTAGGGTTGTTTTGTGCGCAAGCGGTCAATATCAGACAGCAAGCGGCGATAAATAATGTAATGTGTTTCATGTTATGTTCTTTTAGCAATTCTTTGTTGTTGCAAAGAAACAAAAAATCCGCAATCTGCCAGTTTCACAAATTACGGATTATTTTTCACAAATTTCCGATAATACAAAAAAAGTGTGCAACCAAAGCAATGGTCTGAAATTGCGAAAAAAAGGACGGCAAAATACCGTCCAATTTTATCGTATATGTGGTTGCTTTATTCCTTTACAAACTTTCGCTGTTCCAAAATAGAATTATTATCTGTTCCGTAAATTCTCACAATATAAACACCAGCATTCAATCCCTCCACATCGAAAACCGCATTATCCGCGTTTACCTCTGCGCGATAAACGACCTGTCCCAATGCGTTTACAATCTCAATTTCGGAAATTGTTTCCGATGATGTTATGTTGAGAATATCGTTGGTTGGGTTCGGGAAGATGGTAATGGCCGAATTGTCGGTGTCGGAAATGCCAGACAGAATGTTCAGGTGAAGTGTTACGATTGAATCACAGCCGTTTGCAGCAGTGAAATTCTGCGTATAGTCGCCAGTTTCGGTGTACTCTGTGCCGTTCCAAGTGTAGGGACTTGTGGCTGTTTCTGTAAAATTATAATGCACGGAATTGTTTATTGTCAAATGCAGTGTTACAATGCTGTCGCAACCGTTGGAAGCAGTAAGAACCTGAATGTAGTCGCCACTTGCGGTGTATTCGTCGCCGTTCCACAAATAACTGTCGCAGTCAGTAGCAACAAGTTCTCCAGTAATCGGGTCTAGACGCAACGAGCGTGAAAATGAATATCCAGCCAAACTTGCTGTTGCAACCTCGCTGCCCGAAGCAAGTATAGTGGCATTCTCGCCATCAATTGAAAGACGGTCACCAGACGACCACGATACGCCATTTTCCGTGCCTACTGTAAAATTGTTGCGCACAAGGTTTGTATGGTCGTAGTTGTCATCGTTTATTACGCGCAGATAGATTGGTGTTGCAAAAAGCATTGCAAGCGAATCGTTTTCCAGACCAAGCGGAATTGGGTAGCGACCTTCGGCATAACTCCATCCATCGCCAAGCATAGCACGGAGTTCGGGAGCGTCGCCCGTGAGTTGCGAAGTAAGGCGACCTTCCGTTTCTCCCTCAACATCTTCGCCCGAACCGCCCGACATTTGGCGGTCGTAGTAGTTGGAAGACATATTGCTTATTGAATCGCCAGTAACTTCCCAATGGTCTATCATAATATGCATTCCGCTAACATCCAAACAGTTGCTTATGTGCGCCGTATCATATACAGTCCCTACTATTCCGCCCGAACTTGTGGCCGAAGCAACCTGCCCAGCATTAAAGCACGATGATATGTTGCTACATTTATTAAGTACAGCACATATTCCACCACGCTCTTTCCCACTTAATATTTCGCCATAGTTGGCACAATTTCTAATTAATACAGGACTTGATTCTGTATTTTCAACATTTTCGCTGTCACTTCCCATAATACCTCCACCACAATATAACTTTCCTGCTCTAACGCATCCATAGTTGTGGCATTTTTCTATTAATATTGGATTTTCTGTTCCAATTGTAGTAGCGAATATTCCACCTGATGGATAGCCTTCTAAACCATCTAATACTAGGTCTTGAATGGCAGTAATATCACCATAATTTACACAATGTTGAATTGTCCCATCGGTTAGTGTACTTATTCCCCCAATTGATAAAAAGCCGGTAATATTTCCATAGTTTTTACATCTTAATATAGTTCCACTATTTGATACCGTTATGCTTCCTGCATAACAATTCAACTCATTTTCATTCGCTATTAGATTTCCATAGTTAATGCAATCTGCAATTAAACCCGAATTATTGTTAGCAATAAAACAATGTTCAGAATATGGACAAATAGCAATAGTAACATTTACATTGGTTTCGCAATTCCTTATTTCACCGATGTTGGATTGAGTAATGCCAAAACAATAATTTACATTTCCAAATACTCTTACAGAATCTATAACACCTTGTGTGTTCGAAAAAAATGTATAATATCCAATATCGTAATTACTCAAGGTATCTGGCAATAACAATATGTGACCTTTCCCATTGAAATAACCATAAAAACTCCCCTGAATTTGATTGTTCCAAAAGTCTCTTTCAATTGCAATGTCTGCTATCTGTTGAAAATATTTATTTCTTGTATATTGTGTCTCATTATAAAAAAGAGAACGAAATTCGAAAAAATCATTATAGTTTTCAATTAAAAAAGGATCATCTTCCGTTCCGGAACCTCCGCTGCCAACAAACTGCTGCGAATGTGAATACGCAGTTATGAGCAGGAGTAAAAATATTAATAGTATTTTTTTCATGGTTATATAAGACAAAAGCAATGGGATGTGCCGTTCTATATTTGACACATCCCATTTTCAGTTTTTATTCTGAAATTAAAAATTTTCTTGTAATTGCATTTCCTTCAGAATCTACAACCTGCAAAATATACAACCCTGCATTTTTATTTTCAATCATATTGCTACAATTAGGCATTATATTTCCTTCGGATATTGTTTTCCCAGAAATATCAACTAATCTATAATAACATACTCCTGAAAATCCTATACAAGAAAAACTATTACCTTCAATTATAATATCACATTCAGATCTTGTGGAAATATTCTTGTTCTTGATATTCTTACTATCTATCTGCAAGTTACTTTCAATAATATTTTGTATGTGAAATCTCTTGTCGTCAATAGTTCTATAACCACAATCATAACAAGTTTCCTCAAAATCATAATGGCGTTTACGATAATGGTCTTGTCCTGCTCTATTTGTAAAAGACATAGATCCTGGTCTTAATGTAACTGCTCCTGTTGTGTATGACATCGTAGTACACGAAGATGCTATTGGACTACCACAAGAATATGCAAGTTCATATGCTTCCATTATTTCCCCAATTCCAGAACAAGCACCTCCTGCTATAATATTTCCCGTATAATGGTCGTAAGTCATATTATTTAATGTCAAGTCTCTATACTGCCATATGTTTTGCGTATTTCCACATGCTCCATAAACAGTCACAAAAGTAGAATTGCTTAAATTATTCAAATCAAACTGAGCAACATATTTTAACCGCATCATATCGTCACCTACAATGAATAGATAGTCAAAATTATTTGCAGACGCAAGAACAGAGATTTTATAATTGGCATTACCATATTCGTATTTGTTGCTTGTAACGACATTTCCATTAAGGTAATTTACTTTTAATAACCATACATTACTTCCATTCAATGTTTCAACTGCTTGGGTTATATATGCAATGCTATCGCAATAATACCCATTTCCTCCTATACTAAGCGCATTCGTTGGAGAATCATAGTGATATCCTGTTGGCAATTGATACTTAACATTTAATTCTGGTGTAATAAATGTAGAATTCCCGCTATACCGCAGTATGAATACACTGTTGTCGCTTGTACAACCACTCACAATTAACTTCCCATTAATTTTATCGTATGCAAGAGAAATGTCCAATGCATTGTCAACAATTCTTCTGTATGCAGCAAGTGGTGCAGTAAACGTACTATTTGTTTTAAAGAATGTATTAGATGTGGCGAAATAGTAATCTATACCATTAGTACAACCACTTAATATTTCGCCAGATGTCATTAAATATGAGGCAGAAACGAAATTTCCCATATAGTTATTTAACTTAACAATAGTTCCCTGCCGAACTGTGCCATTGCAATAAGCACCGTAAACGACAATATCTCCTAAGTTGTCTATAAAACCACCGTTTAACACCAAGGAACCAAGCGTGTTGTATGAGCCTCCTGCATACATCTGTAGTTCTATAACAGTGTCATAGACCAATGTTTGTGGGCAAATCCCTGAAAATTCAGCAACTGCTATTTCGTTTTTTATTTTATTAACAGATACCAAATATGTATTAAGACTATTTTCTGAAGATATGGGGACTACAGTAGTTATTGAATCTGCGACAAAATATGAGTAGTAATTGTGTTGTCCCAGTGCAAGACCGCTTACCAAAGCGCACATTGCCAAAAGTAAAAATTTTCTCATAATCTAAAAGTATTAAAATTAATAATTCGGGTTGGTGTTCCTCATAGTAAGCGATAACACTTTTCTCACCATTATTTTCTCGTCAAAGCGTGAGAAATGCTCTCCGACATGTTGTTCACTATGTGTTAATCTTAATATAACAACATCGCAAATATAACAACTTTTACAATACGAAATACGATTTTCGCAGGATTTTTTGCAACAATACACAATGGACTGAATGTCAATACAATAGACCATAAATTTTAGAATATCTCTAACGAATACAAATTTTAGCACATTAATAGCAATTATTCAAACATATTGTTTAGTAATTTATACACCATTCAAAATTGCCGAAAAATGCAAAGATAACAAAATGGTCAAAAACAGACAACAAAGCATGTACTTTTATACACAAAAGACAACATTATAACAGAAATGCAGAAGATTGAAACAAAAAATTCCGCAACCCAAGCATTTCGCCCGAATTGCGGAATATTCTAAAAAATGGCATTAACATTTCGCCTTCGCTTGTATTTATACAATCAGACAGCAAGCGGCGATAAATAATGCAATGTGTTTCATGTTATTTTAGATTTTCGTTAAAGAATTGTTCCAGTTTGTCGAAGGGGATGTAGTTGTTGTCGCCGCCATCGTATAAATCGCAATGGCTGGCACCAGGAATAATCATCAGTTCCTTGTTGTCGCCCTTCAGTTCCTTGAAGGCATCCTCGCCAAAGTAACGGCTATGAGCCTTCTCGCCGTGTATAATGAGTACGGCACTGCGAATTTCTGAAATGTAGGTCATCAGTGGCATATTGAGCAAAGCCATTCCTCCGCTAATATTCCAACCGTCGGTGCTGTTTCCACTGCGCTCGTGGTAACCGCGTGGGGTCTTATAATATGCGTGGTAGTCCTTTACGAACTGTGGAGCATCGTCGGGCAGCGGGTCAACCACACCACCCATGCGCGGATATTCTCCTGTGCGAAAATCTTCGGTGCGTTGCTTGGCTGTTGCAAGGCGCATCTGGTACCTGCTTTCTTCGTTGTCCTGCTGGTCGAAGTAGCCTTTGGCTGTTACGCGGCTCATATTGTACATTGTTGATGCCACCGTAGCCTTAATTCGCGGGTCGGCAGCGGCAGCGTTGAGCCCTATTCCGCCCCAACCGCAGATGCCAATAATACCTATACGCTCGGGATCAACATTGCTGAGATTGGAAAGGAAATCAACGGCAGCGCAGAAGTCTTCCGTATTGATGTCTGGGGAGGCAGTACGGCGAGGTTCACCACCACTCTCGCCTGTAAACGATGGGTCGAAGGCGATGGTTAGAAATCCACGCTCAGCCATCTGCTGTGCATACAAACCACTGCTTTGCTCCTTCACCGCACCAAAAGGGCCGCTAACGGCAATTGCTGCCAACTTGCCCTCATAATTTTTCGGTGTGTACATATCGGCGGCAAGTTCAATGCCGTAATGGTTACGGAAAGTCACTTTTTTGTGGTCAACCTTATCGCTTTTGGGAAATGTCTTGTCCCATTCTTGGGTTAGATTTAATGTGGTCATAGTTTTGCTATTTATTTCTTCTTGTTCGTCAGGGTTTTGTGTGGCATTCTGGCACGACACCAAGGCAATCGCCACTAAAGCCGTAATGATAGTTTTTTTCATGATTTGCAATATTTAACGATTATATTTCCTGTTCCTAATGATTCCTGTAATTGCTGGACATCTTTAATCTTTCCAATTCGCGTATAGCTGTATGAAGTCTTAAAAGTCTTGTAAAACACTACAATGCAATTGTTTCCGTACAACATCACATCACCACACTCTATGGTCTGCGGACACGACGCATCGGTCGGCAATTCATTTTCGAGGTACGCGTATTTTTCGTTGCCGTTAAGTTCTGACATGTTTATCGTTATCGGAAGCATTTCAGCAAAAGCATTTGCCGTGGCATTTTCGGCAAGCACTATGGCAAAATCCTTTTCTCCGACAGTCATAACAATGGAACTGGTTCCTTGATTCCGAGGAACAACCGTGTCGTCTTTCTGGCAAGATACCATGATAAACAAGACCGATAATAGTGACAAATAGGTTTTCATAAGTTTTTTCGCTTGATTTCGCGGATTGTTTTTGCAGGAACTCCGCCAACAATCGTATTGCCGGGAACATCCTTTCCTACAACTGCTCCTGCAGCGACAATAGCATTCTCTCCAATTGTAACTCCTGCAAGAATTGTCGCATTTGCTCCAATCCAAGCATTTTTCTTGATGACAATAGGTTTGGTAAGCAAAGAATGCCGCGTTTCTGGGTCTTCGGGATGATATTCTGTAGCCAATACCACATGAGGTGCAATGAAAACGCCTTCCTCAATCGTGATACCGCCAAGCGCCAGAAAAGTACAGCCGAAATTGACAAAACTTCCCTTGCCAAAAGTTGTCCGCTTGCCGTAGTTAATGTTGAACGGCGGGAACACGCGCACAGTGTCGTCAATCTCCGAATTTGTGATTTCGCGCAAATAATCACGCACCTGACTCTCGGCCTTGTAGCCGTTGTTCATCTCAGCCACCAATGCCATGCAACGCTGCACATCGGCATATAGTTCATCACTACCGACGTATGTCTTTCCTGTGGGTTGTTCGTTTGCCATTTTTCAGTAATTTTTGCAAACTTACATATTTTTATGACTTTTATGCCAGTAAAATAAAGATTTTTTAATTTGCTGATATTTTGGGAATTGTGGTATATAAATGTTATGAAAGTTTTTTCCGCAACCCAAGCCTTTGCCCGAAATTGCGGAATATTCATTTCTCTTAGCGTATCATTTTAACTGTCCGTACCACTCATCATCCACCGCTTCAAGCCACTCGTTGCTCGGATTGTCTTTGACATCCGTATGATATGTCAGGTGTTGCATCCAACTGTCGGCAGCGGCACCGTGCCAGTGCTTTACACCTTCGGGAATGGCAATTACCACGCCGGGAACCAAAGCCACAGGGTCTTTGCCCCATTCCTGATACCAGCCGCGTCCGCTCACACATACCAGCACCTGAACCATATTGTGGTGTATATGCCAGTTGTTGCGGCATCCGGGTTCAAACGATACATTCACCATTCCGCCGTCCATCGGAGCAAGATAACTATTGCCGATGAAATACTGGGCGTAAGCCGTATTCGGTTCGCCAATCGGCCATTGCGACTGTGCGCAAACAACATCTGTCTTGCCATCAACAGCCATAGCAATGGCGGCCTCACAGCGCGAAGCTTCGATGGAAAGTCCGTTTTCCCTCAACGAATTCGGGATGTTGCGCAACTGCTCTTCTGTTACACCCATATTCAAAGCACCACGCACATGAGCCTGCAACTGCGGCATTACATTTTCCAGACCGCTCAAAGCACTTACGGTGATTAGTTCGCGGTCGGCGTGGGTGAGGTTGTTGCGGGCAAAAATATCGCCGAATAGGTGCGCTTTCAGGTAATAGTCTTCGGCAGGGCAGAAGTCGTAGTTGAAAGGTTGTCCGCTGAGTTTTGTCTGCACATCGGTTCCTTGCTTAAGCGCGTCGTAGTTTGATGGCAACGGCGATGCATCTTCTCCCAATTCGGTCTTCAGACCTTTGGCATCGCGGTCGGCAACAACCTTTTGCAAAGTTCCCAAGGCATTGAGCGAGCGAGGAAAACCCGTGTAGGCATAAAGTTGCGAGAGGGCTTCTTTGATTTGGCTGATTGTCAAGCCATTGTCGAGGCCGTTGTTGATGGATTCTGCAAGTTTTCCGAGATTTCCTTGCGCTTCGTAACAAGCAATTGCACTTATGCACGATGCCTGTTTTTCGTTGAATGTCAATGTGTTCATGTCTTTGGCAGTATTGTTGGTCGTATTGTTGCAAGCAGCCATAAGAACCGCCGAGCAAATTACTAATATCGTTTTCTTCATATTTTATAATTTTAGATTAAACCTCTCCATCCCATAAACATTTTGGTCACTTCGCCGTCGTGGTGGTCGAAGAAGAGGCTCTGTTTTGTGTCGAGTGTTTCGATGCGAGCCATCTCGTCAGCAGAAAGTTCAAAGTCGAAAATATTGAAGTTCTCGGCCATACGCTCCTTGTGTGTCGATTTCGGAATGATAATCACATTGCGTTGCAATAAGAAACGAAGTGCAACCTGGGCAACACTTTTACCTTGAGTTTTGCCAATTTTGGAAAGTAATTCGTTGGTGAAGAAATTGTTACGACCTTCTGCCAATGGACCCCACGACATAATACGGCATCCAAACTCCTCCATGTATTTCTGCGGTAGATGCTGCTGGTTGAAAACATGAGTTTCGACTTGATTTACCATAGGTTTTACCTCCACATTCGAGGCAAGGTCGATGAAATGGTCGGGGTAGAAATTGCTTACACCTATTGCTCGTAGTTTGCCTTTGTGGTAAGCCTCCTCCAATGCACGGTATGCACCGTAGCGGTCGCAGAATGGCTGGTGCAGCAACATAAGGTCGATGTATTCGGTTTGCAGTTTGCGCAGGCTCTCCTCGATTGATGCTTTTGCTCTTTCGTAGCCGTAATTCGAAATCCATATTTTGGAGACGATGAATATTTCATCGCGAGATATGCCGCTCTTTTTCACCGCATTGCCTACACCTTCTTCGTTTTGGTAAGCTTGAGCTGTATCTATCATTCTGTAACCTACGCTAAGCGCATCACTCACGCAGCGTTCTGCCTCGCTTGGTGTCACCTGATAAACTCCGTAGCCCAGCTGCGGCATTTTTACGCCGTTGTTTAATGTTATGTATTGCATAAAATTTGAATTTAAATTGTTAATAGCCAAGTCCTTTTAACCATTTCTCAACTTTTGCCTTGCCTGTGCGCACTTCGTGTCCGTAGATGCTGAAGCCTTTTTGTACACTTGCCTTTGGAAAAGCTTTTTTCACATCATCGACACAAGATGCCAAGCCGCTGCCTTCGTGGGTTGTGAATGGGATGACGGTCTTGCCGTCAAGGTTTATATCGCGGAAAAGCGTGAACATCACCTGCGGATAGGTTCCCCACCACACGGGACCACCGATAAATACGGTGTCGTACTGCGAAAGGTCGGGTGCGGTGCCTTCGTATGGCGGCAATTCGCCGTTGGCAGCCTCTTTCTTGGCTAGTTCGATAAGTGGCGTGTAGGCCATGCCGTCGTATTTGTGAGTGACTATTTCAAATTGCTCAGCACCAGTGATTTCCGATATGTAGTCGGCTACAATTTTTGTATTGCCAACCTCGATGTTTCCCACGCTGTAGTTGTCGCCAGCATGTGAGAAGAAAATGACGATTGATTTGCTCATATTGTTATGATTTTGTGGTTTAACTTCTTGTTTGTTCTGTGCGTTGCAGCTGGTAGCGAGTACCAATAATAATAGCATTACATTCAAGGTTTTCATAATTTATTCTCCTATGTTCTTGATGAATTTTGCTGGATTTCCGCCTACGATGGTATTTTCGGCAACATCCTTTGTGACCACTGCACCTGCGGCTACCACGGCGTTTTTGCCAACTGTAACACCTGGCAAGATGGTGGCTCCTGCGCCAATCCAAGCGTTTTCGCAGATGTGTACTGGCTTGCAAGTCAGTATCATACGGTCGTGGAGGTCGTGGTTGTTGGAAATTAGCTGCGCATTGGCGGCAATCATTGCACCGTCATCAATTGTGATGCCTCCGCGAGCCATCATAAGGCAGTTGTTCATTATCATTACACCTTTGCCCAGTCGTACGCGGTCGAAGCAAACACCAGTGAGTCCGGGCATTACGAAGCCACCGTCAGCAAATACATCGTGGACAAACAGTTCCTTGGCGAGCGCATTGTACTCGTCGGTATATGGCATAGTGTGGTTCAACTTGAATAATGTCTGAGCCTGACGAACGCCTTCGGCAAGTTCTTCGGCTGTCGATAACCTTGGGTCAACTCTTTCTTCTTGCATAACTCTTTTGTTTTGTTTTACGATGCAAAAAAACAGCAAATCCACGGAACCGCTATTTCACAAAAAGCACTATAATTTTCACTTTTTGCACAAATGTTTTAGGAGAATAAAAAATAATCTGTAACTTCGCCTCGTGAAGATTGACTTTCTATATTCGACGGACTTTTACAGGATGAATGCACCAGAACTGGCTCATACCTGTATGCATCTGCTTTGCACGGCTGGGGAAGGGAGTTTTGTGTTCAACGAACGATGCTACCATATTGTGAAGAATGATTTGGTAGTTGTTCCGATGCCCGACCGTGTGAAAAATCTGGCTGCGCATCCCGACATGCAGGTCGAGTGGTTCGCTGCCGACAACAAGTTTCTCCAAAACCTGCTACCATCGAACAACTACAGCATAGGCGGCAGTATAAGTTTGAACCAAAATCCTGTAATTCCACTTACCGATGAGCAGGCTTCAATTATGCTGGCCGATTTCCATCGTCTGCGCGACCGACTTGGCGACCGTCATCTGCTGTTCTACCGCGAACTTATGGGTAGCCTCTGCCTTACGATGATGTACGACATTTTCGAGCCACACGCGCAGCGCGATACTACAGCTCCGCACAGCGACCGCACAGCCTACATCGTGAAGCAGCTGATGGATATGCTTTCGACGGGTATAAGCCGCACCGAGCGCGAGGTAAACTACTATGCCGAACGACTGAATGTGTCGCCAAAGTACCTTTCGGCAACCGTCAAGCGCGTCACAGGTCACAGTGTTAGCAGCTACATCAACCGCCATACCGTACCAATTATAAAAAAGTATCTCGACGACGAACGCCTCTCGCTTACGCAAATTGCCGAGCGTATGAATTTCGCATCGCTTTCCTATTTCAGCCGCTACTGCACCAAACATTTAGGTCAGTCGCCCAGCGAGTATAGACGGAGTTTGCAGCCGAGGGGGTAGTGAATTGAAATTTTTCTAATGGAAAAACAAGGTTGTTAAAGATACAATTGCTTATTTGCTGGGTATTTTTTTAGGAAATAGAATTCCTCGAATTATGGTGTCAGAAAAATACTTACTTTTGCATCTTGTATGGATAATGCCGAACGATTAGGAGTTGAACGCATAAGCACCTTGCTTTTGCGGTTGTCGTTGCCCTCGGTGCTGGGGATGCTCGCCATTACCATATATAATGTTGCCGATACTATTTTTGTGGGACAGGCCGTGGGCGTTGGCGCAATAGCCGGATTGTCGGTCTCTTTGCCGCTTATGCTTATGATAAACAATACCTTTGGACAAGCGGTAGGACTTGGCGGAGCATCAATAATTTCGCGTGCGCTTGGTGCAAGAAACCGCGAACTTGCCGAACTTGTGCTTCACAACCTCGTGTTTATGATTCTATGCCTCAATGTCCTGCTTTTCGGCTTTGTGATAGCATTTTTGCCCGACTTGCTGAGGCTTTTCGGCGCTGACGATTCCATTCTGCCGTATTCGATGGAATATGCAGTGTGGTGTCTGCCCGGAAGTTTTGCAATGAATATCTTTTTCGTCTTCATCAATGTCATCAGAGCCGAAGGAAATACCAAGTTTGCTATGTGGTGTCAGGTTCTGACGGCGGTTATAAACCTTGTGCTCGACCCGATATTCATCTTTATTTTCGGCTGGGGCGTGAAGGGTGCGGCTGTTGCAACTTCTATTTCGCAGATTGTGAGCGCGGCGCTTGGTCTGTGGTATTTCCGTCGAAGCAAAAAGAGGGTTCTGTCGTTGTCGTACCGCGAATGTTTCAAGTTGCCTAAGCCCAAGGTATTGGGCGAGACTTTGGCTCTTGGCTCTGCATCGTTCGGAAGGCAGCTGGCGCACTCGTCTACATCCATTGTGCTTAACAATGTACTTGGCGGAGTGGGCGGTTCGATGGCAATTGCCGCATACGGCATCATAAACCGTCTGACGATGTTCGTCTTTATGCCAATATTTGGTGTCAACCAAGGTTTTATGCCTATTGCAGGCTACAACTACGGAGCCGAAAAGTACGGTCGTGTGATTGGTGCATTGAAGGCCGGAATAATATTTTCGACGGTAATATGCATCGTTGGTTTTGTGCTGTTCGAGTTTATTCCGCACCAGTTGCTCTTTATGTTCAGCGACGATGAGGAACTTGTAGAGATAGGAGCAAGGGGACTGCGGATTTTTGTGCTTGCAATTCCTGTTGTGGGCTGTCAGGTGATTGGCTCGGGCTTGTTCCAGGCATTGGGCAAGGCGAAGCCGGCATTTTTCCTGTCGATTGCTCGTCAGATGATTTTCCTTATACCTTTAGTTATACTTTTGCCGCGTTATTGTACTGCATTTTGGGGTGAAGATGCCATCTGGTACGCCTTCCCAATCTCCGATTTGCTATCGACAGTGATAACAATCTTAATGTCACATGGATTAGTTAAATCGTTGATAAATAGGGAGAAAGTTGCCTGGTAAATGTTAAATAAATGTTATCGGGCATATTTTGGAACGGATTTTGCCAAACTGGATTTTCGGATTAAAAATTTACAGAGATGAAAAAGTTATTTCTAACAATATTGGTTGCTTTCTTCTGCTTGTCGGAAGTGGCGTTTGCTCAGAAAGATATGCCGTATTATTCTGAAATAAATGTTGACAGCCTTAAAGCTGTTACTGAGAATCTTATTCTTTTGCCAGAGGTAAAGGTTTATTCCAACAAGCGTAAGGCTGCACGCGCAAACAAGAAATTTGATAAGCTTGTCTTCAATTTCAAGAAGGTATATCCGTATGTTTTGGAGGTTTCGGCTATTTACCGTCAGATTGACGACAGCCTTGCCCGTATGGATTCAAAGCGTCAGCGCAAGGAGTATATGGACATGCGCGAAGACCAGATAATGGCTCACTACAAGCCGATCATGAGCAAGTTTACCTTGTCGCAGGCGATAATTTTCGTAAAGTTGCTCGACCGCGAATGTGGCAGTACGGCTTACGAGGTCATCAAGACTTTGAAGGGTGGATTTTTCGCCGGTTCGTGTCAGGTGTTCGCCTGCATGTTTGGAAACAACCTCAAGAAGTCGTACGACTCCGAGGCATCGGACAAGACCTTAGAGTATCTTGTCCATCAATATCGGGCAGGAAAGTTAGGCTAGTTTGAATCTTCTGTTTTCCTTTTATATATTTTGTTGGCGGGCGGGATTCGTTCCCGCCTGTTTTTATTCTATGATTCAATGTTCAAAAGTTCAATGTTCAAAAGTTCAATGTTCAAAAGTTCAATGTTCAAAAGTGTCAATGCCTAAATAAGGTTGACCGTTTTTCCCTTATTTTTCATTGTATTTTTATTAATCTTCTTTTTCATTTGTAGCGACCTTATTGGTTGCATTGATTGCAAAGGTAATACTTTTTTTCAAATTGAGTTGGACTCAT
>JAFZRE010000018.1 GCA_017620015.1 Bacteroidales bacterium
GGCTGTAGTGCTTGCGTTGATGCTAGGTACAGGACGCGGGATTATTGCTACCGTTGCCGTTGCAACACAACCATGAGCATCAGTTACAGTCACACGATAGTTGTTGGCTGCAAGATTTGCTATTGTCTGACGTGTACTGTCCACCGTCCAATGCGGGTCGTCAACTGTGTTCCATGCATAGGTATATGCAGGAGCTGGCGTTGTACCTTGTGTTCCTCCAGCAGGTGTTACCGTTGCTGCTCCAACCGACTGGTCTTGGCATGTTGCGATTGTATCATAAGAATATATCGTTGCTGTGAGAAGTGTCGGCTGAGTAATTTCCACATCTTCTCTTACGGTACAGCCATTGCCGTCGCGTACATATATATTATAGGTATAGCTGGTTTCGTTGCCATTGGTCGAAAGACCTGTGAACGGATACTGCTCGTAGTGTGCACCCGACGAATTGTATGTAGTTGTACCACCGTCCTTGCTAAATACATAGTAGTTAGGTTGTGCCGTAGGACCGTTGGTGTACGGATTGCTGGTGCTTGCGGTTGTTCCAGGATTGGTTACTGTAACAGTTATCGAACCTGTTTCACCATCCTTACACAATACATCCTGCTTAGCAATAGAGATTGTCGGGTTGGTCTTCTCCTCAATGACAACACTGTTGGATGCCGAACAACCTGCGCCATCGGTAACAACAACGCTATAAGTTCCTGCGTGAAGTTCGTCGATTGTTTCTGTTGTTTCCGTATTGCTCCACAAATATGTGTATGGCGGGTTGGTGCCAGTACCTGGAGTTCCTCCAGCTCCTTCTGCGGTTGCAGCACCTATGTCGTCAGATACGCAGGCAGTATGATCGGCAGTTACCGAAACTGTAAGTTCATTACGTATTGTTATAGAGCCTTCGATTGCAGCCTGTGCACAAGCGTTTCCTGCAGCAGTTGTCGTTTCTATTCTATATGTATAGGTAGTGCCTACTGCTGGTGGATTCGAAACTGCGCTTATGGTCATTGTACCGGGATCGTAGCTTAGGCAGGTTGGCGCAGGAGTCGAAGTCCAAGTGAAGTTTACTCCAGTTGCACCACCACCGAATGTAAATACTATAGGTACAAATCCAGTACGGAATTCATTGTTACATTTGGTCTGGTCCTTATCACCCGAACCAGTAGCAAGAGCGATTGTCGGTATCGGGCTTACAGAAAGAGTATAGTTGCTGGTTACAGAACATCCGTTTTCGGCAGCGACTACAACCATATAGGTATAATCACCAACTGCATCGGGAGTTACTGTAATTGCGTTGAGAGTAGTACCAGATGTTGGTGTCGGCATACCGGCATGAGCACCCGAAGCAGTTGACCACGAATAACTTTCTACATCGATAGGATTTGTTGCGCTGAGATTTACAGAAAGTTCTGTAGCTGGGTCTGACAAGCACTTTGTAAGACCATTGCCGCCAAGTGTATATGCAGGTACTGGACGTGCAGTTATTGCAACCTCGGTAGTAGCACTACAGTGCTTGCTATCGGTTACAGTAACGTGATATGTATGTTCGCCAAGTCCGGTTGCAGTTGCAGTTGTCTGTGCCGGGTCGGTGTCCCAATAGTAAGTGTAGTATGTATCGGGAGCAGTACCGAATGGTGTTCCACCTTCTGCCAAGACTGTAGCTTCACCGACCGACTGTTCGTCACAAGTTTCAATATACGGAAGATGAATGCTTGCAGTAAGCGGTGCATCGGGCTGTATAAGTGTAACTGACGCAGAATCGGTACAATGCTGGTCTCTTACATATACCATATACTCGCCACCCATAAGATCAGTGAAAGTCCACTCTGTAAGGTTGCTACCTGTATTGTGTGTAAAGTGTTCATTATCAAGGCCAAACTCGTAGTATCCACCGGCAAACGGTGTTCCGCTTGTAGCCGAAGCGGGTATTTCACCATCGTTTACGCCGTTGCAGTCCAAGTGAGTAAGCGTTCCAATGCTTAGTGCAGGCGGATCGTAAACATTTATTGTAACAGGAAGTTGAGCCGGGTCGCAATCGTATTCAATACCGCCGACTGTACGCACTTCCTTAACATACAATACGTGATTTTCAGTTGCATCGGGAACAATAGTAAGAGTAAATCCATCATCACCAGCCTCGACGTATGGGTTTGAATCCCAACGATAGTACAATGTACCTGTGCCAGTACCAGTTGCCGACGGTGTGAGTGTAACCGAAGTTCCCGGACATATAGGATTTGCTGGAATACCTGAAACGCTTAGGTCAGTAGGCTTTGGAAGTACGGTTACAACCTTGTTTGTATCTGAAACACAATTAAGTACATAATCATTACCATCTTCGTCAAGAATATTGTGCGGAGTGGTTACTGTTAACGTATAAGTAGTCGTCGTAATGGGACTTACCAGCCAGTCGGCACAAGTATTGTCAGACGCCCAATCGTTACCCGAACAACTTGGACCTCCATCCCACTGAAATGACGACACCTGATTTGAAGAAGGATGCAATGTTATGTCGCTACCTTCACAAATAGTTGTTGTTAGAGGTGTTATGGTAACATCCGGCAATGTATAGATAGGAATTTTCTTCCTGTTCCAGCAACCACCATTTTCAATAGATGTGGTATATTGAATAATTATTGTATCGTGAACGGCACCGTGCACCTGATAGCCGGAAGCGGTATTTTCAAGAGTTGCATGGAAAGTTGACGGGTCGGTATTTTCAACATTACCTTCCTTTTCCGAATATATCGTCCAAGTACCAGGCGTAGGACTGGTTGATGTAACGCCCAAGTTTATAGTACCACCCTCGCATATTGCATTTGTACCGCCGAACTCAATCTCTGGAATTCTTGTAACAGTAATCTCGTAAGGTTCTGATATAGAACGGCAATACTGGCTATTAAGACCATCAAGAGAACCTGCAATTATAATCCTATAATAATAGTGCGTGTATGCAGGAGCCGTTGGGCTTGGAACTTCAACTATGGTTATGTCATTATAGTTTTCGTAGTAATCTTCGGTGTCATAGCTTATATCTTCGCCATTAGTAAATGCCAGACGTTCGCAATCCTCACATAAAGCCCATTCACCCCACCTATCGTATGCTCCGAAGTTCATTCGAGTCCATCTGATTGGATAATTGGGGTCGTTGGGGTCGGTAACTTCCTCGCCACGCTCCCATGCATAGTATGGAGTTTCGTACCTCGACTGTGCGCCAAGTGTTTCGTCGAGCGATGCGAAAAGTCGCAACTCCTCACCGGCACAAACGTTTGCAGAACTAAATATTTCCTGTCCACCACTGATACGCGTAAGTATTGAAGGTGGCAAGCAGGCACGTACTTCAATGTCGTCAATAGCAAAGTCGTTACCATTATTGTCCTTTCCCAAATTTGAAATCTTATACCAAATATTAGTAGTTTCTACATTAGGCAATTCCAAAGAATAATACTGCCAATCGTTTGGGTCTGACATACAGCCATGCATTTCCATCCGTGGCACCCAACCCGTTGAATCCTCCGCCAATACGGTAGTATATGTATCATCACTATAGAAAGCCACCTTTATTTTAGGAAAATGTATCGAATCGTCAGGAAGATACCATGAATTATTCACATTTGCAACCCAAAACGACACAAGCAACTTGTCTACACCTGGACACTCCAGCGGAATCATTCCCCTATAGAAATCTCCTTGGTCTTTCTTCGCATCTATGTTAAATAAGTAACCGCGCTGTATATTTCCAGGATGCGTATGGTCATCAAGGTAATTGAAGTATTGATAATTGTCACATGCAAAAGCCCTTATTGCATATCTACCATCATTAGAAGTCAGACCATCACCTCTGAACTCGTAAGAACAAGCCGCAGCCCATTCTGCGGGGAGTTCTCCGTCTCTCAAATATGGATGTTCATCATCCACCACCATTTCAACACCTACTGGATATTCATCAAAAGTCTGTCGAGCTACAACAATTCCATTGTGATAGCAATCATCAGGCTTTGGAATACAATATGCATGGAAAGAAAAGCCCGAACACTCTATATCTCCATCTGTATGAAAACGTATTGTAAGCGAACCTGTTTTGGACGTAACTCTGGGATAATATGTTACACACGTTATCGAAGGATTACTATTAAGAAGTCGTTGCTTCAGTATATGACCATCTGCGCTTTGAACATCAGAAGGTGTTGTTGCATTTATGCAATTATCGCAGTCATCGCAAGGATGAGCTGTACTTCTATGCCTTGCTCTAGGATATCCGTGTCCGTGAAGTCCACCGCCCCACAGTACCTCGCCACCAGTACCTTCGCCATCGTATATTGTTATATAATCATGCTGCCAATCAAACGTATATTCACCATCAAGATAAAGAACTGTACCAGGTCTTCCTGGACGCAAAACAATGTATTCGTTATTGAGGTTAGCAGAATAATTTCCACTGGGACCACCATCATCGTAAACCGTAGCGTTACAAGTGACGTATGGGTCATGAGAACCGCCAGGACCCGGCATATTAATATCATCGGGGCAATCGACGGTTACCGCAGCCGACCAAGTGCCCGTCTGCGTTGAGTTACTCATAAATACGACAGTCATCACAGGACCTGTAGAAGCCACAGTACGCGGACGACCAAAACCATAATAACGTCCGATAAGGGTCATCGAAGCGCCTTCGCCGTCGTAAACCTCTACATAGTCGTTGGCATTGTCGTGCGGAAGTACACCGCTACCGTTGACCACAGCAAAGTCGAGCAATATCTGTGCTTCGGGGTCGGTAGAGCGGAACACCTGACTTGTGTATTGTAGGTTGGTGTATGTGCTGTTGATTGCATAAGCACCGCCACAACCGAGCGACTGTTCGGCAAGCTCGTCGATACATATAGCCGAAACCGTTGCATTCCATACACCAGTAACATCTTCGTTGCTTAAGAACTCAACCGTCATAACATTCGACGAAGAATAGATTGCGCTCGGGGTTGTTTCACCTCGGTAGTATATGCCCCTTAGCGTTGCAGAAGCACCTTCACCGTCGTAAACCAGCACCTTGTCGTTATCTCCGTCATCGGGAAGTGCCGTAAAGTCGAACACCAGTCTTGCATTGGCATTAGCAGCACGGAACACCTGCCTTGTATATTGCAGGTTGGCATACTCAGCATTAGTTTCGTTTATCACATAGCTTGCGCCACAAGCAATATCGGGCGGAGTGGTCAATACTTCGGGACAAACAACAGAAACACTTGCGCCCCACGAACCATTATTTGTAGCATTGCTGCGGAAGAGAACCGTGAGCGTATTGGACGACGCGTACAACACAGTAGTCTCATCGCCATGGAACCTACCCATACGCGAACCCGTAGCAAGGTCGCCATCATATACTTCCACATAGTCGTTGCTTCCATCGTTTGGCAGCGAAGAAAGGTTGATAAGCATACGCGCATTAGGGTCGGAACAGCTGTAGGTAGTAGCATAGAAATTGCTAGCTCCGTATGCACCTCCAATTTCCAGGGTTTCGCCACATGCAAGAGACACACCTGAGTTCTGAGTAAAGCAAGGGTCCGGTTCCAAGGTTGCAGCCCAAGAACCATTAGTGGAAGCATTGCTAAAGAACTTAAAGCTCAATGCGTTTCCATTTGACACAATCGGTGTAGTAAGGAATGTAGCCGAACTTTCGTTAATAGTAGCAATACGACGGGCACTGAAATCGGCACCGTCATAAACCTCGATTCTATCGTTAGTTCCATCATCTGGCAAATCGGTAAACGTCAAGGTCAGATTGGAACCCAGAGCAGTAGTGAAAGTCTTTTCGCTAAAAATGTCAGCTTCGTAAGCTCCGCCATCAACTTCTATGTTGCTACCGCCAATAGTTATCGGAGAAGAACCGCAAGGCAGGTTAACAGCACTAGAGCAGCCAATAACAGTGATTGTAGCCTTCCAACCAGCAGCAACCCTACTCGAATTTCTTGAAAAAGACTTTGCCGTAACGACATTCGACGTAGAGGTAAACGTCCATGTCGATGTATTGTTCGTAATGTTAGTATACGTATTACTGGTTCCATTATGCAAATGCAAATAGCCATAGTCACTGCTATTATTGTAGAATTTCACCGCAGTAAACGTAATACGAATCAGAGTTCCAGTAGGAGATGTTATCGTGTGAGTCAAATTCTGATTCGGATAATAATTGCCGTCTGGACCTCCATCGTCATAGAAATTGATAGTCTCTCCACAATTTATCATTGTAGAGCCATCGCTCATAAGTAAGGTTCGCGTCTGCGCCATAGCAGAACAGCAAAGCCCAAGTAAAACCCCGAATAATATAGCTATCTTTTTCATATCCCAACACTCATTAAATTCAACATAAGATTAGTTCCCCAAGTAGTGTTATTGGCAATCCTGCCCGAAAATTCGCCACACATATAGCGTTTTGCGCCTCCCTTAGAGCGCATTATATTACATAATCTTCTCATTGTTAGTATATTACTACACATAGTTTTCTCAAATTTATTGTAGGCAAAATAATAACATTTTTTTTAATTACCTATTTTTTAAAAAGTTTTTTTACCTCATAATCGAATTATTGGACGAAAAACAATATTTACATTGCAAAATACATGCCGAAACCGACAAGATGCGGAGGAATTTTAGGGTTTGTTAACAAATGGATATGCCAGAGGCAGTTCAAGGGTTCAACAGTTCAAAGTTCAAGGTTCAAAGTTCAAAGTTCAAGGGCTAACGCCGTTTGAAGGTTTATGCGATTAAAACTATTTTGAAACAACATCAAACAATCTGAAACAATCCCAAACGATTGAATCTTCAAATTATCAAATTATCGAATTATCGAATCTTCGAATCCCCTCTTTTTCGCTACGCTCAAAAGCGTGGAGCTGCCGGGAATCGAACCCGGGTCCAAACAAGAAACGAGGGTGCTTTCTACATGCTTATTCGGCCTTTGGTTGTCGGGAGAAGCACGGGGACAGACGCCCAAACTCATCCTTATCTCCTAAAATCTCGCCGCCTCACAGGAGAATAGAAGCGACCAGTCCGGTATTTTTTGCCATCGCTTTACCGAAGCGGAACCAGACCGTCCAATCGAGCGATGTTTCGTCCCAGCACCTTGTACCAGGATTAAGGTAATCTACTGAACTTCGATTACGCAGCGAAAGCATAATTATTTTCTGCGCCAGTTATTGGTCTGCAAGACAGTTTTACGGGATAGCCTGCGTTGCCCGGCATGCTTACACGATCATTTACCTTGCTGTCAAAACCACGTCAGCCCCATAAATGAATCGAACTGCAAAAATAGACAATTCGCAAATACGAAAATTGGGATTTTTAATGCATCAAATAATATTATATGAAAATGAATAATTAACAATTTATAATGAACAATGGATAATGGATAATTTATAATGGATAATGGACAATTTGTAGATACGCGCCATGGTGCGTATCTACAGATTATCGAATCATTCAAACATATTTATTTTTACGTGCCGCGACAGCACAAATTGTTATCGAATTATTTCCAATCTCTTCACCAATCTGCCTTCGGCACAATCAACGATTACAACATATATTCCAGCTTGCATTCCATCCAACGACAAGGAAACACTGTCGGAATCAGCATTGCTTTCCAGAACCTTACGTCCAAGAACATCGTACAACGCAACCGATTGCATGCCTGCGCACACAACATCCACCCTATCCGATGCCGGGTTCGGATACATTTCCAAGAGCGGCAGAACACCTTCGGCAATACCAGTTATACAGAACTGCGGCGACCTGACATCGCCTTCTTCGCAATGAGCGAGAACCTCGAAACAGTCGCCTACCGAATACGAATCCGCAAGCTCGTATGTATTATTATTGGTATCGGTAAACAAAACACCATTTTTATACAAACTGTAACTTTCTGCATTTCCAGTCCACGACAGAATCGGGTGTTCCTGGTCATCAAACGAGAGCGAAATCTGCGGAATTACACACCCACTGACTTCAATTGTAATGTCGTCGATAGCAATACCAAAACCATAATTCAGGTCGGCAAAGAAGCCTATATAATAGTTCTGCGACAGGTTAGGCAACTCAATGCTCTCGGCTGTCCACGATGCATATTGTCTATCATATTGAACCAAAAGCTGCCACTCGCTGACATCCGTATTCTTGTAATATACCGACAGAATATCGTAATCTCCAGACCATTCCTTCTGTGCGTGACGGAACGACAATGTTGCCGATGTAATGCCCTCGCCAAAGGCAAACTTCGACGACACAAGCATACTCGACATCTCGTCCCACGAATAGTTCTTTATCATAACGAACTTGTTGCCGTTCTGCCCATAATACGAGTCGTCGGCCACCACATTCCAGTCAACTGTCGTTGCAGCATCGTGAACCTGCGACCAGCATTCGGGAATCATTCCGTCGGCAAAATCCAAGACGTATGGGAAATCCCTCACTGCCACATTGCAAGGAGCAAAAACTATATGGGCAGTATCGGTAACCGACGAATGAATCGTCTGAATCGTAACCTTCACAGCCAGTTCTTCGCCGTCCTGCACCGTAGCATCGGCACGCATAGGGAACTGCCGCGAAACAACCGAGTCGCGCCCAATAGAACCGTAACTACGCATAAAATCGCCACCATCGAAATGCAGACGTTCATCAAGGCTTGTAAGCACGACCTCTGTATTTTCGGCAAGCGAACCTACATTGGTAACAGATACCTCAAGTGCAAAACTTTCACCTGGCATTGCGTCACCAATAACGGTATAGCTGTACATCTGCAATACCGACCTTATAACACGGACATCAAACGAAGAAGTATATGTCGCATTGTTTACGGTATCGTCAACAGAAAGGATAAAATTGAGAGAATAGCCGTCTTCAATGGTCAAGGAAGGCAAAAACTCGAATAAATAGTCAATCTCCACAGTCTCGCCAGCCACAATCGGCGAACACGAAGCAGAATTTTCGAGTATTTCTACATTCGGGTCGTTACAACTCAAAGTCATTGGCAACCAAGCCTCGGAATCGCGTAAACCTACATTCTTCAACTGCATGGTGAACGAATAGCCTGTACCCATCATATCTTCGAGAGCATACGGCACTTCGTCTGGCGAATATCCGACAAGAGAAATATACGCACCTTCGGGAGCGACCACGGGCACAGTCTCAATGTACGGAATGCGCTGCTGACGGGTGACAACAAGCAACACATTGTCGGAAGTGGCAGCCGCAACAAGCGGAACACTTACCGAACCGCTAATGCCTACAATCGCAGTACCCAATATAGTATTGCCATCGGTAACCGCCACATACGAACCAGGGGCGGCAGAAACCAAGAAGGAACCGCTGCCGTTCACAATGTTGGCATCGTGAGAAACGACATTGGCACTCGGAATAGAATTATAAGGCATCACAGAACCGTCACCAAGCACATTGTAGGCTTCCCAGTAGTATTTACCCATATCCGAAGCACTTGTAACAGCAAGATTTCCGACATACATTATCGATGAAACGGTATTGAACTGCTCATCGTCAAACATCATATCGAATGCACCGGTTTCCGTTTCCGACAACTGCGGGGTCTGCTCGAACACGCTCGTTGCACCCAATGCCCAGTAGTAGTCCTCGTACCAATATGTAACCGGTGACGAACCAATATAAGCGTAAGCACCTTTCTTTGAGGTGCGAATCATCTTCTCACCATAACACGGAGCCGAATAGCCAAACTTTCCGCTAAGGCAGCAGTTTCCGATTGCAAGGAAATACTTGTCAGTATTGGACAGACCGTCAACATCGTCGTTTGTGAAATGCGGTCCACACCATTCCTGCTCGCCACCGTGGGCTGTGTAATGCGCATAGCCGACGCCAGTGTTAAGATTATTGTAGCAACCATCGTACGAATCCAAATACGCATATACATTATTATATCCGTGGGCAGCATTGAAATAGTTCTGCGTAGCATAGTTTATCGTCGGCTGAGCAATATACGGATTCCAATCGTTGTCCTGTCCAGCAATGAGCAAAGCATTGCCAAGGTACGACGGGTCGGGCATGGTGTATTTTTCGTATTGCAAAGTCTTGCCCACCACCACCGAAAGTTCGTCTGGCGAATCCACCGACATACGGCTACAGTACATTTCGGGCAAGTAGTCGCCATCGACCGAAGCATAGTAAAGGTCGGTCTGTTGCTCGCTCTCGTCACCGACAGCACTAGCGGGAATCCTATCGACATCACCAACAAGTACTAGGAAAACAGGTGCGTTGCCAGCATCCTCGCCCATCGAATAGTGCGACTGAACCCACGACTTAATATTGGCGGCAGTTGCCGAAGACGAGTTCACATAATTAACATCAAGATAAAAACCCTTTTGTGTCTTCCACATAAGCCACGGCTGCAACTGCGTTGTAAAATCTTCGTGCGCAACGACAAGCATCTTCACAGGTGTGTGGTAAGGATCCGCATACGAATCGAAAATATCCTTGTTGACTAATGAAGAATATGTCGAAGCGAAGAACGGAGAATAGCCGTTGCGGATATTCTTGTCTGTCTTGGCATAATCAACCGACTCGAACACGACTTCCAATTCAATATCGTTGTAAACATAGAGAATGTTTGTCACAGGGTTGTACGACAACGGAGAAACGCAGAGTTCACCTATTTGTACACCACGCATTGTTCCAACTTGTGAAATCCAAGCCAAACCGTTTTCACCACCGAAGAACGCATTGGTTTCGTATGCTTTTGAACTATAGTCGAACTGCGGATTTTTCTCCGACTTGCTGACAGAATGTTGCTGTGGAGCTATTTTCTTACCATATTGCGACAAGTCGAACTCGCGAAGCGTGAACTTCTTTACAACAACCTTGTAGTTGCCGCATTGCGGAATAGCCATAGGCTTTCGCATTACAGGCAGAGACGGACAGCCAATTTTTCCAGAGGGATATGTCCCGTCAAGCGAAACCGACAAGAAATCACCACTATTTGACAAATACAACTTATCGTAGGAAAGCCTAATTTCAAATCCGGACATCGAAACATTTTCAACGGAAAATTCGTGCTTTGAACCAAGATTCAAGCCATCCGAACCACCATTTGCAAGCATCACAAAAGACAATGCCATGCCTATCAGAAGAAAAGCTATTCGTTTCATAAACAATAATTTTATGCAAAAATAAAAAAAGATACCAAATAATTCAAAAAAAATGTATCTTTGCAATCTGCGATTTATGTACACGAATATTTAAAAGGATTATTTTTAATGACAAATAAAATGAAGAAACTATTAGTTTTCAGTCTGTTTGCCATCATTGGCATAGGAGTTTCCTATTCGCAGGAAAACAAAGACAGCAGCATGTACGATTCAGGTATCAACCAGATAATCGTTCCTACGCAGATTATCACAAGTCCAACCGATGGCGATACGGTCAACACACTTGTAGCCGCAGAAGGACAGGAAGCTACAATAATGTACAACAACGGTGTGACGCAAAGCAACGAAGGCAACTACAACGATGCAATACAGTCGTTCAGCAACGTCATCCAGATGAACCCGGAAATGGCTCAGGCGTACTACGGACGTGGCACCTGCTACATACAGC
The DNA here is from genome assembly GCA_017620015.1 of Bacteroidales bacterium. GTDB lineage: Bacteria > Bacteroidota > Bacteroidia > Bacteroidales > ML635J-15 > Bact-19. The sequence continues at coordinate 11,599 of JAFZRE010000018.1, forward strand.
AGAGAAGATACGACGATGCAATCACCGACCTAAAGGAATACACCAAGCGCAAAGAGGACAACTATGCTACCTACCTCATCGGATACTGCTATTTCCATAAGTCGGACAACCAAACTGCACTGACGTATTTCCAGAATGCAATAGAACAAGGCTGCAACAATGCCGACCTGTTCTATCACATCGGTGTTATAAACTTCAACGATGCCAAATATGACGATGCGATGAAATACTACTCCAGAGCTATCGAAATCGATGACTCTCACGCATTCTCGTACAACGACCGCGGTTCAACCTACCGTATGCTCGGACAGTTGGACAAGGCAATCGCAGACTACAGCAAGGCAGCACAACTGAATCCTCGCATGGACATCTTCAAGGCTAACCTCGGAAGCGCATATAGGCTTAACAAGGATTACCAGAAAGCAATCGAGGCATACGACGAAGTGCTAAAGACAAATCCAGACAACTATATGGTACTCAACAACAAGGGTATTGCACAGTACGAAATGAAGGATTACGACAATGCAATAAAGACATTGAACGAATGCCTGAATAAAAAGAAGGACTACGCATACGCGTTCAACAATATCGGTCTTTGCTATTACAAGAAGAAAGAATATTCGCTTGCAATAGAGGCATACACCAAAGCTATCGCACTTAACCCCGACTATGGCGAGGCTTACGTAAACAGAGGCGCGGCAAAGGAATTGTCACGCGACATGACAGGAGCATGCTCCGACTGGGAAAAAGCAGAATCATTAGGAATTACCAACCTGCACGACTATCAGACCATTTGCAACGAATACAAATAAACCCATAAAATCAAAAAGAAATGAACGGATTGAAATTACATATCATCATAATGACATTGGCCTGCATGCTGACTAGCCAAATTTCTTTTTCACAGATAAACGTCGAAATAAACAAAAAGGATTTCAAGACTGAAGCAAAAGACGGCTACAAGGAGGCAATGAACTCCATAGCGCTGGGTGACGAATATTTCTCAAGCTATTCTACAGGCGGATACCTAAGAGCCTTGCCAGAATACCTCAGCGCCAACAAATACAACAGCAACAATGCCGAACTCAACTACAAGATAGGCGTATGTTACCTTTTCTCGACTGAAAAGAAAAAGGCAATAACCTTCCTTGAAAAAGCATCCGATTTAAAAACAGACGTTTCGCCTGACATAAAATATGAACTCGGAAGGGCATATCAGGTCAACTATATGTTCGATGAAGCCATTAACACTTACAACGACTTCAAGAGCAACAAAACCGAAATAGAAGCACAGCTCAAGAAATTCGGAATGAAAATTGACGAATTCAATGCCGATGCAAGAATAAAGGAATGCGAAAATGCAATAAAGATTTCGGATCAGGCAGTAAGGGCTTTCATCGACAATCTTGGACCGAACATCAACACCCAATACTCCGACTACGGACCAGTAATCTCAACCGACGAGTCGATGATGATATTCACATCAAGGCGCGAAGGTTCGACCGGCGGCGAAATTGATGCCGACAACCAGTACTTCGAAGACCTTTACATATCGTACAACGAAGGCAAGAACAGATGGTCGCCCGCAATGAACATGAAAAACCTCAACACCAAGGAACACGATGCTTCGGTAGGTTTGTCGCCCGACGGTTCTATCCTCTACACTTTCAAGGGCACGCCCGATGGCAACCTTTTCGAAAGCAAGCTCAAAGGCGAAGACTGGTCGAAGCCAAAGGCTCTAAACAAAAACATAAATACCAAATACCACGAATCGTCAATTTCCATATCGTCCGACGGAAAAATCCTATATTTCGTAAGCGAACGTCCAAAAGACGAATACGGCACTCCATCTAAAGGCGGAAGAGACATATTCATCAGCGAAAGGCTCTCGAACGGCGAATGGGGACCTGCACGCAACATCGGAGCTCCAATCAACACCGAGTTCGACGAAGAAGGCGTTTTCATCCACCCCGACAACAGAACCATGTACTTCAGTTCCAAACGCGAAGGTTCAATCGGCGGATACGACATTTTTTATAGCGAACTCGACGACAATGGCAACTGGGGTGAACCTGTAAACATTGGTATGCCAATCAACACACCCGAAGACGACGTGTTCTTCATCGTTGCTGGCAACGGAATATATGCATATATGTCGAGTGCACGCGAAGGCGGATTTGGCATGCAGGACATCTGGAGAATAACTTTCCTCGGTCCGGAACAACCTCTTGTTGCAGGAACCGAAGATAACCTCATCGCAAGTTCAAAGGCTTCAATAAAAGCAGAAGTAAAACAGGAAACCGTAGAAGTTAAGAAGGTTAGGCTTACAATCATGAAGGGAACGATTACAGATTCCGAAACCAACCAGCCTCTTGAATCGGAAATTGAGATTGTTGACCTCGAAAAGGACGAAGTTTACGCAACCTTGTCGTCAAATGCATCAACAGGAAAATACCTCATCAGCTTGCCTTCCGGAAAGAACTACGGCATAACTGCAAAAACTGACGGCTACCTATTCCATAGTGAAAACGTAAATGTCCCGGCAACCTCATCTTACCAGGAAATCATAAAGGACATCAAGCTTAAAGCAATCAACGTTGGTGCAACAATCGTACTTGCCAACATTTTCTTCGACTTCGGCAAGGCAACCCTGCGCGACCTTTCAAAGACCGAGCTCGACAACCTTATAAAGCTTCTTAATGTTGACTATCCAAAGATGACAATAGAAATAGGCGGTCATACCGACAACGTAGGCTCGCTCGAAACCAACACCAAACTTTCGGCCAACAGGGCAAAGGCAGTTGTCGATTACCTCATCGAACATGGTGTTGCAAAAGAACGTCTGTCGTACAAGGGTTATGCATACCAGAATCCTATCGACACCAACGATACCGAAGAAGGCCGACAGAACAACAGACGTGTTGAATTCAAGATTATATCTGTAAAGTAAACTACATTTTTCATAACGTCCCATAGTCCATCCCGTGGGCTATGGGATTTTTTAATAAGTAATCATGCAGCATCTAGAATATTCAACCGAAAAGAAATCCCAAACTTCAATACACTTCTCCTTCGATGACAGCCATGTTTCCGAAATCATTGCAACAAAAAATACTGCAATAATAAGTTCAAGGAACCTTGTTGATGCATACCCAAGCATATTCAAAAGCAAAAAGCTTATCATCATCGACGATACCGAAACCCACAAGAATCTTGCGACAATAGAGAAAATTATAGCTGAACTGCTAGATCTCGGCATCGACCGCAATTCATATATTATAGGTATAGGCGGGGGAATAGTCTGCGACATTACAGGATTCGTATCCCACATATATATGCGCGGGGTACGGTTTGGACTTGTGCCCACCACCCTACTGGCAATGACTGATGCCGCAATAGGTGGAAAAAACGGAGTGAACTTCAACGAAAACAAAAACTTTATCGGCAGTTTCGACAACCCCGACTTCATAATAGCCGATAGCAAGTTTTTGCACACACTACCCGAAAACCAATACATGAGCGGACTCGGTGAAATAATAAAATATGCTCTGATTGGAAACACAAACATCCTCAACACATTGAAAACCAATCAAAAGAACATCCTAGACCGCAACAGCGAAACAATCAAAAAACTTGTCAGCGAATCGGTTCTTACCAAGGTAAAAATTGTCGAAGAAGACCCCAACGACAAAACAATTAGGCACATACTGAACTTTGGTCATACAATCGGTCACAGCATCGAATTACTTGAGAATATTCCTCACGGACTCGCAGTAGTAAAAGGAATGAATGCAGCAACCGACATCTCTGTAAAACTTGGAATCCTAGCGACCGACAAGGCTCAACAAATAAAGCAGCTGCTGACATCTTTCGGCTACGACATATCATACTGTCTCGGTGATAAACATAATCGTCTACTTTGCAACGACAAGAAAAAGGAAGATTTCAATATTCGCTTCGTCCTGCTCGAAGACATAGGCAAACCTATAATCCGAAAAATGCCCATACAACAAATCGTGGAGTTGACAAAATGATAGCAACCATACACAAGTCGGAACTGCATGGCAAGATAACAATCTGTCCGTCGAAAAGCTACGAGCAAAGGGCTTGGGCTATTGCATCATTGCCTAACTCAGAAATAAGCATTTCTAATTGTGGAAAATCAGCCGACACGATTGCCTCAAAAAAAATAACACAAAAACTGATGTCATTCGACACGAACGACAACACGTTCGACTGCGGAGAATCGGCACTTTGCGCACGAATGTTCCCTCCAATCATCGCACTTCGCACCGACAGCTTCATACTCGACGGACACGGAACCCTGCAAAAAAGGAACATCAGGCACGACCTTGAATTCTTTGAAAAATATTTTAGCTGGACAATTTCTGGCAATGGACTACCTATAAATATTAGCAACGCACACATCAAACCTGGCAATTACAAAATTGATGGAAGCCACACATCGCAAGTCATTACAGGATTGGTATTTGCACTATCAGTCTTGCCAGCAAACAGTACAATCACCGTAGAAAACCCATCAAGTACAGGATACATTTTTCTCACCATAGAAATTGCCAGACAGGCTGGCGCGGACATAACTACAGAACAAAAATCCAATGCACTGGAAATAAGCATACGAGGAAACACGCACTACAAAGCATCATTTAATGTTGAAGGCGACTGGAGCAATGCAGCATTCCTTATCGTAGCCGGCCTGACAAACGGGGAAATAGGCATATCGGGACTGAACCCGCTATCACAGCAACCTGACAGCGCAATAATGAACGTACTTGACATCTGCAACTCAAACTACGAATGGAAAGGAAATTCCCTTTTCATCAGAAAGTCAAAAAACGGCAGTTTCCAATTCGATGCAACCGATACTCCCGACCTTATTCCGCCACTTTGCGCACTTGCCTTAAATGCCGACGGCGAATGCAAGATTTATGGAGCCACAAGGCTTATCGGCAAGGAAAGCAATAGGCTTGATGCGATAGTTACCGAACTTGGCAAACTTGGAGCCATCATAAAAACCGATGGCAACTGCATAATAACCCAACCACAGAAAAACATTCCCTCCGCCCTGCTCGACTCACACAACGACCACCGCATTGCAATGATGCTGGCAATATTAGGACTTTCATCCGACGGAATAAGAATAGAAGGTTGTGAATGTGTAGAAAAGTCGTATCCTGATTTTTTTGAGGTACTGAAACATCTCGGAGCAAGAATGGCGTTTGAGGTGGTTTGAGATTGTTTATGATGGTTTCAAATGGTTTGAGATTGTTTGAAGTTGTTTGAAATGGTTTGAATTTGTTTGAACGTTGAACTCTTGAACGTTGAACTCTTGAACCCATAAACGGCGAAGCCATTCAAACGTGAAACCTATAAACACCGAAGGCATTCAAACGGCGAAGCCATTCAAACGGGCTTTAGCCCATAAAACTTAGAAACAGCGTAGCGTGAAACGGCGAAGCCATTGAAACGTCTTTAGCCCCTTAGTTCTCATCAAAATCAAGGTCACCTGCCTGCCCATATTCGTGACAGTCAATCAAATCCTTGATTCCAGCTGGCATCGGGAACTTGTCGTCGGGACTATATTTCTTGTTGAGCCTCCAGTCGGCATACACCTTCTTCATATACAAAGCCCATATAGGCAATGCTGCCGAAGCACCCTGACCAAATTCCATCGAACTGAAACGAATTGTAGGTTCTTCGCCACCAACCCAGGCTCCATTTACCAAATGCGGAGTTACACCCATAAACCAAGCATCGGAGTTGTTGTTGGTTGTTCCTGTTTTACCACCAATCTCACCAGTAAGATTGTACTTGAAGCGCAACCTCGAACCGGTTCCCATGTCAACTACACCACGCAACAGCTCTATCATAAGTGCTGCCGTCTCCTCGCTGATGGCTTCGGTCTGTATCGGAATGAAAGATGCAAGTTCGTTGCCGTCCTTGTCCTCTATTCGCGTAATATATATAGGTCTGGTATAGATGCCCTTGTTTGGATAAGTACAATATGCGCCAACCATCTCGCAAAGCAGAACCTGCGGAATACCCACGCATATTGATGGGAACGGGTCAATCTGGCTATGTACGCCCATCTTGTTTGCAAGAGCCACAACAGCTTCGGGCGTAGTCTGCTTCAGTGCCCAAGCCGAAATCTGGTTGAGCGAACCTGCAAGCCCCTGCTTCAACGTGATAGTCTGTCCGTCCAGCTTCGACTTCGAATATCTAGGCGTATAATACTGACCAGTAGGCAGTTTGAATGTTTGCTCTACATTCGGGACCTTGGTACAGGGCGAATATCCATTCTGCATAAGCAGACAGTAGATGAACGGCTTGAACGTAGAACCAACCTGACGGCGCGACTTGGTTGCATTGTCGTACTTGAAGTGCATATAGTTGATACCGCCTACGTATGCCTTCACGTGTCCGGTCTGCGGCTCCATCGAAATAAAGCCTGCTTGCAGGAAACCCTTGTAGTACAACATCGAGTCCATCGGGGTCATGATAGTATCAATATCACCGTCCCACGAAAATACCGACATTGTATCCTTCTCGTAGAACGAAGCTTTCATCTCCTCTTCTGAAAATCCAGCCTTCTTCATCACGCGCCACCTTTCTGTCCTACGCATAGCACTATTAATACATTCCTCTTTCTTCGATGCCGCTATCGATGAATAATACGGAGCATTCTTGTTGTTCTTCATACTCTTCGAAAACGCTGGCTGAAGATACGTTCCGACGTGTTCAGCAACAGCCTCTTCTGCATACTTCTGCATACGGCTGTCGATAGTGGTATATAGCTGCAATCCATCAGAATAAATATCGTAAGGTGTACCATCTGGCTTCTTGTTCTTGTTGCACCATCCGTATGAGGGGTCAATTGCCCAGTTGATAGAATCCTCAATAAACTCGCGCTCATCAACATAATTTTCGCGTATAGGTTTCTTTGCACTCAGCCACAATCTCAGAAACTCACGGAAATAGGTTGCAGAACCCAAGTTATGGTCGGCACGACGGAACTTAATGCCAAGTGGTTCGTTTATCAGAGAATCGTGCTCTGCCTTTGTTATCTTGCCATACTTCAACATCTGCCCAAGCACAGTATTTCTTCTAGCCAAAGCCTTGTCCGGGAACCTTATAGGATTGTACATCGACGGATTCTGCGCCATACCCACAAGCATAGCAGCCTGCGTCTTGGTAAGTCCGTATGGAATCGTATCAAAATATATCCTCGAAGCCGACTCTATTCCCACCGCAAGGTTCAGGAAGTCGAACTTGTTGAGATACATTGTTATTATTTCCTCCTTGGTGTACTGGCTTTCCAACTTTGTTGCAATCACCCATTCCTGGAACTTTCTGTTTATAAATTCCAGTTTGTTCATCTTCTGCCTCGGGAAAAGCATTTTTGCAAGCTGCTGCGAAATCGTACTTCCACCGCCCTTTGCACTGTTGCCTGTAACAATTCCCTTGAAAACACGTGGCAACGACTTGAAGTCGATACCGCAATGCTCGTAGAAACGGACATCCTCGGTTGCAATAAGAGCATCAATTACGTTCGGAGAAATTGAATCGTAACGGACATGCGAACGGTTCTCGCGGAAATAGGTTCCCAAAAGCTGTCCGTCGCTGGAATAAATACGCGTTGCAAGGTTCTCTTTCGGATTTTCAAGTTCCTCAAACGTCGGCATATAGCCCAAAACGCCATGCGACAACAAAGCAAAATAAACAATAAGCCCAATCAGCAACAAAAGGCTCATGCTCCACAATGCAATGAAAATCCGAACTTTAGTCTTTTTCGTATATGAAACTTTTTCCTTTTTATCTTCAGCCATACCGCAAAAATTTTTAAGCCGTAAAATTATAAAAAAAATTCTTACTTTTGCACCCAAATTTATAAGTCGTATGGAGAACAACTTGGTAATTGTAGAGTCACCAGCTAAAGCAAAGACTATAAAGAAGTTCCTCGGTGATGATTTCATCGTAAAATCAAGTTACGGACACATCAGGGACATTGAAAAAAAGAACTTGGGAATCGACATTGACAACGGTTTCACACCCGACTACGAAATTCCCGACGACAAGAAAAAAGTTGTCGCAGACCTGAAAGAAGCAGCAGGAAAAGTGAAAGTCGTCTGGCTGGCTTCCGATGAAGACCGCGAAGGAGAAGCCATATCGTGGCATCTTAGCGAAGTTCTGAAACTGAAGAAAAACAGCACCAAACGTATTGTATTCCACGAGATTACAAAAGAAGCAATAACCAATGCAATCGCCAATCCGCGCGACATCGACATTAACCTTGTGAACGCCCAGCAGGCACGTAGGGTACTCGACAGACTTGTAGGCTTCAAGTTGTCGCCATTGTTATGGAAAAAAATCAAACCGGCTCTTTCGGCAGGGCGCGTGCAGTCGGTTGCAGTTAAGTTAATCGTCGAACGCGAAAGGGAAATCACTGAATTCAACTCAAAATCGGAATACAAGGTCTTTGGAGTTTTCAACATCGAAGGAAATCAGGTAAAGGCAGAACTCAGCAAAAAGTTCAAGACTTACGAAGAAGCAAAGAAATTCGTTGAATCATGCAAAGACAAAGATTTCAGCGTCAAGGATATAACAAAGAAACCCGGCAAGAAATCGCCCGCCCCACCATTCACGACCTCGACCTTGCAACAGGAAGCAGGACGTAAATTAGGCTACTCAGTGTCGCAGACAATGAGATATGCACAAAACTTGTACGAAAACGGTTTCATAACCTACATGAGAACCGACTCATTGAACCTTTCATCCTTGGCAATCAACACAATAAAGGCTAACATTGCAAAGAATTACGGAGAAGAATATCTTCATGTAAGAAAGTATCAGACCAAGGTTAAAGGAGCACAGGAAGCACACGAAGCAATAAGACCTACCTTCGTTGACAACGAAAAGATAGAAGCCACCAAGCAGGAACAACGACTCTACGACCTTATCCGCAAGAGAGCAATCGCATCACAAATGGCAGACGCCAAAATAGAAAAGACTATCGTCACAATAAGCGACAAATCAAACGATTACTCATTCATAGCAACTGGCGAGACAATAATCTTTGACGGTTTCCTGAAACTTTACATCGAATCAACCGACGATGACAATGCAGAAGAAACAACTTCGACACTCCCTAATATATTAATAGGTGCAAATGCAGAAACCAGCAAGATTGAAGCTATTGAGAAATTCGACCAGCCTCCATCAAGATACACCGAAGCAAGCCTCGTGAAGAAGATGGAAGAACTCGGAATCGGTCGTCCTTCAACTTACGCACCTACAATCTCGACAATACAGCAGCGCGAATATGTCGTAAAGGAAAGCAAGCCCGCAAAGAAGAGAACTGTCAAGACAATAACCTTGTCGAAAGGCAAAATCAAGGAAAGTACTGCTATCGAAAACTACGGAGCCGAAAGCAACAAGCTTTTCCCGACTTCGATTGGCATTGTCGTAACCGACTATCTTACAGCACACTTCGACGACGTACTCGACTACAACTTCACTGCACAGATTGAAGAGAAGTTCGACGAGATAGCCATGGGCAAGCTCAAGTGGAACGAGATGCTAAAGTCATTCTACAAGGCTTTCGACAAGGAAGTTGACTCCTCGCTCAAGGAAAAAGAGACCTCTAAATGGGAACGCAACATCGGCAACGACCCCAAAACCGGCGCACCTATAATAATAAAGATAGGCAAATACGGACCATACGCATCAATCGAAACTGGCGACAAGCCAATGTATGCCAGCCTTCGCAAGAACCAGAACATTGAAAGCGTAACTCTCGAAGAAGTGCTCGACCTGTTCAAGCTGCCACGCGAAATTGGCGAATACGAAGGTGATGCCGTTACCGTATCACTCGGCAAGTTCGGACCATATGTCAGGAACAACGGCAAGTTCTACTCGCTGGCAAAGACCGACGACCCGTATTCAATAACATTGGACAGAGCCATCGAACTTATAGAGGAAAAGAAAGAGAAGATGAAGAATTCACTCTGCAAGACATTCGACGAAATGCCCGACATGCAGATTCTAAAAGGACGTTTCGGACCATACATTGCATACCAGAAAAAGAACTACAAAATTCCTAAGAACATATCTCCGGAAGAAATCACATTGGAGCAGTGCAAGAGCATCATCGAAGCAGCTCAGGAGAAGAAGAAAAAGTAAACGGAAAATTACTATCTGCTTAGTATTTTGTTAAAAACATGACTTAATTTGGAGGCTCTGCAAAAAAAAAAATGCCGAGCCTCCATTTTTTAGACAAAAAAAGCAAACAATACACAAACACCAACAATAAGAAAATCAAATTATTAACATCTAATATTGGTTTAAACAAAAAAAAGTTTATAAAATTTGGTCGCGTAAAAAAAAAGCATTTAATTTACCAACTTGAAATTTGGACATAGACTATACGTTTATAAACTGATATGTTAGACACTATTGTAAAACGAAAATAACGGAAACAGTATGAGAAAAGGGATAATACTATCGGGTCTGTTTATGATGCTTTCCGCATGTTGGTCGTTTGCACAGAATGACTCTCACTTTAGTTTGTTCGAATACTCCCAGAACCTATATAATCCGGGGGCAGCTGGAGCAAACAACGCAATATGTATCACAAGCATGCATCGTCAGCAATGGGTAGGATTTGACGAAGGCCGTCCACAAACGACCATATTTACCTTCGACATGCCAATTAAGGACTTTTTAGGCCTCGGTGCTGCAATAATGCACGAAACCATTGGTTTCCAGAACGATGTGAGCTTTATGGTTAATACTGCATATAGGCACGAATTTTCGTTCGGAATACTGGGAGCAGGTGCTAGCTTTGGTATTTTAAACAGAAGTATTGACGGTGAATGGAGAACCCCCACCTCTCTTGGCGGAGACCCGGTTTACCGCGACCCGACAATACCTCACAAGGATAGCAAGGTTGCATTCGATATGCACTTGGGTGCAACTTTATATGGTAAGGATTACTGGGCTGGACTTTCTGTTAGCCACATTACTAGACCGACCTTGAAATTCAGCGGAACCAATTCTATATACCTTGCAAGACATTACTACATTGCAGGTGGTTACAACTGGACCTTGCCTAACCCATCCAGCGACCTGCTCTTTTCTGCAATGGCAGTTTATGCATCAACATTTGAATTCCAAATCAATGCTAAATACTTGTTCGAAAAGAAGTTCTGGGCAGGTCTATCATATAGGTTCAGCGATGCTATCGTACCTATGCTTGGCATCCATTTATCTTTTGGCATGAGTATTGGATATAGCTATGATATTCCTATTGGAGGAAATACCTATAAGTTTAATACAGGATCACACGAAATTATGGTCAGGTACTGCTTCAATGTTTCCAAGAACAACAATATGGGTAGATATAGAAGTGTTAGAAGATTATAAATTAGAAACTTACTAAATATTATATATTATGAGAAAGTTACTTGTCATTTTAGCAATATTCATCATCGCCCTCGCTAGCGGTTGCAGCTACTCGGGCAATGGCGAATTGACTGGAGTAGAACGTAAGACGTGGTACACTCCAGACCCCTATGGAATGTTATTCATTCCTCCTGGCTCATACCAGATGGGACCAAGCGACGAGGATGTCCCTTACGCAATGACAGCACAATCGAAAACTGTTACCATCCAAGGTTTCTGGATGGATGAAACGGAAATTACCAATTCCGAATATAGGCAGTTTGTATATTGGGTAAGAGACTCATTAGCACTGACTACATTAGGTAAGGAAACTAAAAATTCAGTCGATTTCGGCGATATTAGCACTAAAAAGTCTTATCAGCCAACCGACTTCATTATTGACGATGCAGAAGTGTCGGAAGAAGAAGTTAACTTCATGACAAACATGTACGAAAATGGTGAATTCGATTTCGATGACTACGACAACAACAATTTCCTTGACTGGAACGGACCATTAGACTACAATGACTTGGAGTTGAAAGGTATTTTGATTAAGAACGAAATTCCAAACAACTTCAACCAGACCTTGTTCCTGCTTCCACCAGCAGAATTGTATAGGTTCAACCGTAAGATCGACATGAATACCGATGCACTTTACTATGAATATTTCTGGATGGACCTCAAGCAGGCAGCACAGAAACACGTATTCAAGCCAGGTGACGATGGTGTCATTCAGGATGCCGAACTTGCACGTAACTTCGAACGCGAACCCGACCACGGTTTGAGAATCGGAAGACACTTCAACCCAGAAACCGGTCAGTACGAAGGTTCTATCAAGGACCGTGAAAAGCTGAAAGAAGATGCAGAATGGGAAGACTTTGCAAATAGGGACGTAAGAAACTACGAAGGCAAGTCCGATGCAGGAAGACATGGCGGAAGATATAGCTACTACATGCACGAAAAGGTACATATCTACCCTGATACCCTCTGCTGGATAAGCGACTTCACATATTCGTACAACGAACCAATGGCTAAGGCTTACTTCTGGCATCCTGCATACGACTATTATCCAGTCGTTGGCGTTACTTGGAAACAGGCATCTGCATTCTGCGTATGGAGAACAATGTTGAAGAACGCATCACAAGCAGCTGCTGGCGATGCAGCACTTCAGGACTACAGACTTCCTACCGAATCGGAATGGGAATATGCAGCACGTGGTGGTCTCGACCTCATGATGTATCCTTGGGGCGGTTTGTACACTCGTAACTACAGCGGTTGCCACGTTGCAAACTTCAAGCCTATGAGAGGTAACTACTACGACGATGGTGGTGTCCAGACTCTTATGGTTGCAACATTCGACCCGAATGAATTTGGCTTGTACGATATGGGCGGCAACGTAGCAGAATGGACAAGCAACGCATTCGACGAAGCTTCATACAATTATACACACGACTTGAATCCTGACTATCAGTACTACGCACATCCAGACGATATGCCGGCACTTAAGAGAAAGGTCATCAGAGGCGGTTCTTGGAAAGACGTGTCATACTACATGCAGAATGGCAGCCGCACATACGAATATCAGGATTCGGCAAAGTGCTACATCGGTTTCAGATGCGTAAGAGAATATCTCGGACGTCATAGAGGCGATGGAACTTCTTATTCGCAAGTTTATTAATTAGAGAATTATATTGTTTATTTAAGTTAAGTATTTAAAAACTAAAAAAAGTTAAAATTATGAGTCTTGGTGAATTGACCCAAACGCACGGGTACAAAGTATTTATGGGTTACGTTTACGGTTGGGGTGCAACCGTAGTTATGGTTGGTGCATTGTTCAAAATCCAGCACTATCCTGGTGCTAGTGTCATGCTTATCGTAGGTCTTATGACGGAAGCTGTAATCTTCTTCCTTTCAGCATTCGAACCACCTCACGAACAAGTTGACTGGAGCTTGGTTTACCCCGAACTCGCAGGTATCGACAAGGATATGGATTCTATCAATGTTGAAGACAAGAAGGCTGCTGTTAAATCAAAGAAGTCGGCTTTGGAAAAATTCGACGCTATGATTGAAAATGCAGAAATTACCCCTGAATTATTCGAAAAGTTGGGTCATGGTTTGAAGAACTTGAATACAACAACTGAAAAGTTGAAAGATGTATCTGATGCAACAGCTGCAACAAACAACTATGTAGCAAACTTCGAAATGGCATCAGAAAAGGTTAACTCGTTTGCAGAAGCTTACGGAGCATCAGCACAGAAGCTCAACGTACAGGCAGAAAAGTTGGCTAGCGCATACGAAAGATCAGCTATGTCGGTTGGCAATTCTGGTGACGAACTTTCGGCAACTTACACCAAGCTCATTGCTTCGATGAACAAGGAACTCGAAACTTCGGCTGGCAGCGGCAAGTCGTACAACGAGCAACTTAACATAATGAATAAGAACCTTATGGCTTTGAACTCTGTTTACGAAATGCAACTCGAAGGCACAAACAAGCAGTTCGAAGCAGCAAAGAAGTTGTCAACTGGCTTGGACGAAATCATGGCAAACATGAAGCAGTCGGCAGAAGATACAAAGCGTTACAGAGACGAAATAGGAAGATTGAGTTCGAACTTGGCAGCAATGAACACTATTTATGGAAATATGTTGGCTGCAATGAATTTCAAGCAAAATTAATTTCCGCATAGAGAATTATTAACTGATTGTTTAACATTAAAAAGTAAAGTTATATGTCAGGTGGAAATTGTCCGGAGACCCCGAGACAGAAAATGATCGGTATGATGTACCTGTTCTACACCGCACTTATGGCATTGAACGTATCAAACGAAGTTTTGAACGCGTTCGTAGCGGTAAACGCAGGTATTCAGCAGACCACTGAAAACTTCTCGATTAAGACCGGAGAACTATACGGAAGAATTGACGGCAAAGCCGCTGAGCAGCCAGGCAAATACGCCGCACTGCAAAAGGAAGCTCATGAATTTGAAGCTGAATGTAATAAAATCTTCAATGGTATCAGAAGAATTAAGGTTCAGTGCTTGAACAAGAGTGATGAAACCATTGACGCAAGCAACATTGAAAACGATACCTGTGTTATCAAGAAAATGGACGACATCAACGCTGCTCCTGCAATCATGGATAAGGAAGCTGGTGGTGTTATGGGTGACAGCTTACGGTCTTGGATGGATAACTTCAGAGATATGGTACTCAAGATGTCTGTCTTCAGAACCGACAAGAAGGATCCTAACAGCCCAGTTGATACAACTAGTTCATTCTATAAGAGAACTGCAGCAGCACTTGCTACTCCAGATAAGATTGACGATGGTGCAACAATTCCTTGGGAACTCGGTCTTGTTCGACACATGCCTCTCGTTGGTACATTGGCATTGCTATCAAAATTGCAGTCGGACATCAGAAACGTAGAAGCTGAAGTATTGCAGCAGATGGTTGCCGACCTTGAAGGTATGGATATTCGTATCTCATCTCTTACTGGTTTGGTAAGTACATCAAAGAGCGTTGTAATGAGCGGTAGCGAATACGAAGCACAGATATTCATCGGTGCTCGCGATACCACTATGAGACCTACTATCTACATTACGCAGACTGCTCCTTACTACGATTCTGTTGTAAAGCCTAACGGTGAAATCGAATACAAGCAGCTTGCAAATGCAACTTACGACACTCTTCCATTGGACGAACAAGGTCGTGGTACATACAAGACTGTTGGCGGTGTTGGTGAACATGGATACGGCGGTTTGATTTTCTACAAATCGAACGTTGGTGACCAGTGGATACCTTACAGATCGTCTTACGCAGTTGCTACATCTTCGACAACTATTTCGGCAACAGCCTGCAACATCTTCTACAAAGGTTTGCAGAACCCATTGTCTGTTGCAGCATCAGGCTACACTAATATTAATGTGTCGGCTACAGGTGGCGCAACAATTACCAAGGGTAAGGTTGCTGGATACGAAGGCGAATACATTGTAACAGTTCCTGCTGGTAGCCAGACTAAGGAAGTTACAATCAACGTTAGTGCAGATGGCAAGTCGGTTGGACATCAGACATTCAAGGTTATGAATGTTCCGTCACCTATCATCACCATCGGTGGTTACAAGAGTGGCGACGATGTTCCAAAGGCTGCAATAAAGGGCTCACCAAGACTTGATGCAGTACTTGAAGGTGGATTCTTCCCATTCAAGGACGTAAAATACACCGTTACCTCTTTCACTTACATGAAGGAAGTCAGAGGTGTAACATCATCTCAGGTTGTTAGCGGCAATACAATACCGGGAGATATCCTGTCAGATATATCAAAGAAGGCTTCAGGTTCTTCAATTTCGTTCATCGGAATTAAGGTATCATCACCTTCTGGACCAAGAAATGCTCCAGGTTTTGCAGCAAGATTGAAATAATTTTCAAAAAATGAAGAAAGTTGGCGCATGCATATTTATAATCACATTGTTCTGGGCAAACACATTGTTTGCCCAGACAAGTGGTAATGCGTCATCTGAAATACTTTTTGTTCCACCTGCAACTTGCATTTTATACCGAGGAATTAAAAACCCTGTAACAATAGTTGCAAGTGGATTAAAGGGTGCAAAGCCCACAATATCAAGCGGGGCTAAAATTTATTCAGGAAATGTTTCCGGATACAATGGCGAATACATTATTGAAGTTACTGATCCTAATGTTAAAGAAGTTACTGTATCCGCAAACGGTCGTGTACAAAAATTCAGAGTATTGAATGTACCGACTCCTGTCATTACAATAGGCGGTTATAGCACAGGTGAAGACGTACCAAAGGCAGTGTTTAAATCCGCTTCAAAAATTTATGCAGTGCCTAGTGGCGGGTTCTTCCCATACGTATGTAACTATAGTGTCCTTTCATATACTTACATGAAAGAAAACAGAGGTGTTGTAACATCTTATCATGTTACAGGAAATGATATTCCAAAAGAAATTCTGGATGATATATCCAAGAAACCTTCCGGTGCTGTAATATCATTTGTTGGAATAAAGATATCAACACCTTCTGGAGTTAGAAACGCACCTGGTTTTACCGTAAAATTGAAATAATTAAAATTCATAATACTATGAAAAGATTAGTTAGTTTTTCCGTATTATTGGCTCTCATGCTTACATTGGCAAACACATCGTTCGGTCAAGTACTTGACGGTGCATTCGCCAGAGAGACAACAGTGAAGAGAAATGTAGTTCCTCTGCCATACATCAGGGAGGCAGACGCTATGTATTCGAAAAAAATATTAAGAATACTTGAACTCAAAGAGAAACAGAATCTGCCACTATACTACCCGCAGACAAGAATGACTTATCCGGGTGAATTGCAACCGCAGAGAAGCAGAGTAAATCTTCTATACCTTGTTTATGACATCGGTATAAAAGGAAAAACTTTCTATAAGGCAACCGGCCAAGAAATAGAAGACAACGAAAGTACAGACAATAGGTACCCAGTATTCAAACTTGATGCAGGTGACATTACCAACTGGTGGAGAACTCCAATTGAGAAGGACGACCCATCAAGAGACTCCTTGTTATCGTACGAAGGTACAATCAAAATTGCCGACCCATATTCAGACGATCCTGATAATCCAGATTACATCGAAGTTGCTCAGAAGATGGAACTCGAAGAAAGTGACCGTGGTGTAATGGATGAACTTTGGGTTTGGGAAGAATGGTTCTTCGACAAGCAAAGATCGGTAATGGATGTCCGCATAATGGCAATGTCATTCGACGGATATACTTCCGAAGGTCGTGTATGGCCATTCTGGATTGCCTACAATGACTATCGCCCGTTGTTCGCAACTCACGAAACGTTCAACTCGCACAACGAAGCTGAACACAGAACTTTCGATGACATTTTCCTGCAGAGGAGGTTCTCAAGTTTCATTGTTGCAGAAACTAACAACTACGACAACCGTCTTATTTCCGACTACCTCATTGGTATCGAAGCAATAAGAGAAGGCGAAAGAATTCAGAATGAAATGTTCTTAAAGGAACATGACATGTGGGAATACTAAGAATTTAATTATTCAGAAAATATGAAAAGGCTGCCAATGGCGGCCTTTTCTATTTTTTACAATTAACAATTGATGATCATTATAGCGACGTGCCATAGTGCGTCGCTACTGATTATCAACATATAAACACTAGGTTAATAAAAAAAATATTTTTTGCTTTAAAGCCATATCAAAAAAAAATACTTTTGCAAACCGAAACATAAAAAACAAATTTTAATCATGACAACAAACAACGAGATAGCATCACCTATCAAATTCTTTGCAGGTTCGGCAAGCAGATATGTAGCCGAGGAAATTGTAAAAGGTTATAACCCAGAAATGAAGCTTGGCGAAAGCACATTGCTGAAATTCAGCGACGGCGAATTTGTAACAAGCATTGATGAAACCGTAAGAGGTTGCACCGTATTCCTAATCCAATCGACATTTCCGCCAGTAGAGAACCTTTTCGAACTTATGCTTATGGTTGATGCGGCCAAGAGAGCTTCTGCCGAACAGGTTGTAGCAGTTATCCCCTACTTCGGTTTTGCACGTCAGGACAGAAAGGACAAGCCAAGAGTTGCAATTGGAGCAAAACTCGTAGCCGACCTACTTATGGCATCGGGTGTAAACAGAGTTATGACAATGGACTTGCACGCCGACCAGATTCAAGGTTTCTTCAATGTTCCTGTTGACCACATTTACGCATCAACTTTGTTCGTACCTTATATTAAGAGTTTGAACCTCGACAACCTCGTAATTGCATCTCCCGACATGGGTGGTGCAAAGAGAGCAAAAGCATACTCACACTTCCTTGATGCTGAAATGGTTATCTCTCACAAGTCAAGATCAAAAGCCAATATGGTAAGCGAAATGATGGTTATCGGCGACGTAAAGGACAAGAATGTTATTATTGTTGACGATATGATAGACACCGCTGGAACAATAACAATGGCAGCCGACATCATTATGGAAAAGGGAGCAAAGAGCGTCCGGGCCGTTGCCACACACCCAGTACTTTCGGGTCCAGCATACGAAAGAATCAACAAATCCGCCCTTATCGAAGTTATCACGACTAACTCAATTCCAATCAAGGAAGGAATGTCGGACAAGATTAAGGTAATCTCGATTGGCGACCTGTTCGGCGATGTTATCAATAATGTTTACCACCATAAGTCGATAAGCAAAAACTTCATAGTATAATGAACTTGCGGTATTTGGTCATCGAAGGGAACATCGGTGCCGGCAAGACTAGCCTCAGCAAACTCATTGCCGAACGAAAAAAGGGAAAACTATTCCTTGAACAATATGCCGAGAACCCTTTCCTACCCAAATTCTACGAGAATCCTGAAAGATATTCATTCCCATTGGAATTATCTTTCCTAGCAGACAGATACAACCAGCTCAAAAACAACTTGTCGTCATTCGACCTGTTCAACGAGCTGATTGTATCTGACTATTTTTTTATGAAGTCGCTGATATTCTCGGCGCACACACTACAGGATGACGAATACAGGCTATATCGACAACTATTCGACATAATATACAGCACCCTGCCAAAACCCGACTTATATGTGTATCTTCACAAAAGCACCGACCTGCTATTAAAAAACATAAGTAAACGAGGACGGGAATACGAGAAAAACATATCGGATGAATACCTAAAAGGCATCGAAACTGGATACTTCAACTTTTTCAAGCAACAGAACCAAATGAAAATTGTTGTAATAGACACTAATAACATTGATTTTGTGAACAATGAGGAAGACTTGAATAAAATAGAAAATACCATATTCAATAATGAATATCCAGTAGGTATAACAAGAATAATCCTGTAGCCACGGCTCTTTCATTTGGATAGTGTTGTCGCTTGTGATACAAATAGTTAGTATTTGAACAAATCCGCTGGCTGAGCTTGTCGAAGTCAAGGCGACGAAATGCATATAATGCGAATTAACCTTACCCTTCGACAGGCTCAGGGGGCGGTCAAATGAAAGAGCCTTGTCCTGTAGTTATTTTTTTTCATCTTTTTTAATATTTTTCTTTATAATTCAAAAACAAGATATTATCTTTGCGGTGATTTTTCCCGAAAGGGAAGTAAGTGGTTTAAAATAAAATAATTAAAAATTTAACAAGAATAAGGAATAAATTATGAAGAGGTTTTTATTTTTAACTTCGGTAGTAGCATTAGGACTTATTATGGGTTCATGCAACGACTTGAAAAAAATGGCAGCCAATGCCGATGACATCAACTACTCAGTAAATCCCAAAGTACTGGAAGTTCACAACGGACAAGTAGCTGTAAATATTACTGGTAATTTCCCAGAAAAGTACTTCAGAAAGAAAGTATCTGCAACATTAACTCCAACCTTGGTATGGGACGGTGGAGAAAAGGCTCTCACTCCTATCTACGTTGAAGGTGAAAAAGTTAAAGGAAACGGACAAGTTATAAAGTACAAACCAGGTGGCGCTTTCTCATACAACGACAAGTTCGACTATTCACCAGAAATGCGTAGGTCGAAACTCGTTTTGAAGATAACTGCAGTAAAGGGTACAAAGGAAGCTGAATTTGACCCGGAAGACATAGCTGAAGGTATCGTAGCAACTCCAGAACTCGTTAAGATGAATGGCGGAAAGTCGTCGAATGCTGCTAGCAACTTCAAGAAGGACAACGCTGCTTCAAAGATTGCTGCAATCAACTACGACAAGAACAAAGCTGACATCAAGTCTTCTGAAACAAAGAAGGATGAAATCGCAGAAATGCAGAAATACATTAAGGAATCAAAAGACAACGACCGCGTAAGATTCGACGGTGTTGAACTTAAGTCATACGCTTCACCAGAAGGTGCTCAGGACATCAACAAGAAGGTTTCTAACGACCGTTCTAACAGCGCTAGCAAGTTCGCTAAGAACGAATTCAAGGGCGTTAACGGTGCCGACAACAGCAACTTCTTCAAGACTTTGGTTACCGAAGAAGACTGGGAAGGTTTCAAGAATGCAGTTCAGAACTCTAACCTCGCTGACAAGGATATGATCATCAGAGTTATCAACATGAACTCGGATCCTGACAAGAGAGAAGAAGAAATCAGAAACATGAAGAACACTTTCGATGAACTCGAAAAGGAAGTTCTCCCAAGCTTGCGTCGTTCTGAAATCGTTATCAACGTTACTAACATAGGTAAGACCGATGAAGAAATTGCAAAGCAGTACAAGGATGATCCTAGCAAGCTTTCATTCACCGAAATCATGCACTACGGTGAAATCACCGAAGACGCTAACAAGAGAGTTGAAATCTACACTAAGGCAACTGAACTCTTCCCAGAAGAATGGTCAGCATACAACAACCTCGGTGCTGCTCTCTATGAAACAAAGGACTATCAGGCTGCAAAGGTTGCTTTGGAAAAGGCAAAGAGCAAGAGCAACGGAAATGCAACTGTTCTCAACAACATGGGTAATGTTGCCCTTTCAGAAGGCAATGTAGAAGAAGCTGAATCAAATTACGCTTCTGCAACTGGTGTTAGCGAAGCTAGCGCAGGTCAGGGTGTTATCGCAATAAAGAAAGGTCAGTATGCTAACGCATCTCAGTTCTACGGTGACGACTGCTCATTCAACGCAGGTCTTGCTAAGGTTCTTAACAAGGAAAACGAAGCTGCTATGACTGCTCTCAACTGCGGTGCTGAAAAGGACGATGCTTTGAATTTCTACCTTAAGGCTGTTGTTTGCGCTCGCAAGGCTGACAACGAAGGTGTTTTCAACAACTTGAGAACTGCTTGCCAGAAGGATTCTAGCTTGAAGGATTTCGCAGCTAAGGACGTTGAATTCATCAACCTCTTCGAAAACGATACTTTCAAGTCAATCGTAAAGTAACGTAATAAGCATTACGAAATAAAAAAGGCTACCTTTGGGTAGCCTTTTTTGTGTTTATACAACAACATAATAATTACTATGCTAATCTAACTTCACAACAGTTATTCCGTCTCCACCAAACCTTATATCCTCGTCGTTTATCGACTTCACCTGCGGAATGGTCTTAAGGTACTGGCGAATGTTCTGACGCAAAATGCCATTGCCTCGCCCATGAAGAATTTTCAATTCGTGATGGCTAAGCATAACAGCAGCATCGACAAGCTCCTCTATTTTGCGCAAAGCCTCATCGGTACGGTCGCCACGAACATCAATGTATGGCTTGAAATTCAACGCCTTTTCGGAATACAATGCCGAAGCAGACGATTGTTTGCGCTGGTTTGCGGATTCCTCCTGCGGAACCTTTTGCAACTTGTCCAACGCAACCGACATATACAGGCTTCCGAAACAAACAACAGCCGTCTTTTCGCCAAGCCCAGTTACCTCTCCTATCGCCTCCTGCCCTGCCAGACGAACCTTGCTGCCAATATTTATCTTGTCCTCATCGACAGGGATTATCTCCAGTTTCTTGGCTTCCTCACGAGCTTTTTTGCGTGCCTCACGCTCCTCTACCTTACGCTTCACATATTCGTACTTGAGTGCAAATTCGGTTTCGTCAACCTCCTTCGACTTTTCAAAGTCCTCCTTGAACTGTCGTACCTCCTCGCGCACTTCCTTGACTTTTTCCTTGTCGGCATTGCTGCGCTTGATTTCGGAAATGGTATTTTCTATCTGCTTGTTAACACCGCTTAAAAGCTGCTCGGCCTCACTTCGTGCACTTTCGATTATCTGTTTGCGCTTGGTCTTTATAAGCTCCAGCTCCTCTAGGTTTTTCTTCAGAGTCTCGTCAACACGTTTGCTCTGCTCGTTCACTTGCTTGCGCTTGCGCTCCCAATAACGCTTGTCGCGCATAAGTTCACGCAAAAAACGGTCGATGTTCATCTGCTGGGTTCCTGTCTTCTCGACCACCTTATTTATAATCGCCTCGGGCAGACCAATGCGGCGCGCAATTTCCACAGCATACGATGAGCCAGGAATCCCAACTTCAAGGATAAAAGTCGGCTGCATATTCGTATGGTCGATAAGCATTGCACCATTGATGATGCCCTCAGCCTCTGCGGCAAAAACCTTCAGATTGGTATAATGTGTGGTTATCATGCCGAAAGTCTTGGTAGCATTCAGTTGCTCAAGAATAGCCTCGGCAATTGTTCCTCCTATTATCGGGTCGGTTCCTGCACCGAACTCATCGATGAAAATAAGCGAATCGGGACCGGCATTCCTCAGGAAATATTTCATGTTGACCAAGTGCGAACTATATGTACTAAGGTCATTTTCTATCGATTGCTGGTCGCCAATATCAAGCATAATCTTCTTGAAAATACCAAACGAAGATGCACCGCCAACAGGCACAGGCAATCCGCACTGCAACATATAGGACAGAATTGCCGCAGTCTTCAAGCAAACGCTCTTACCACCAGCATTTGGACCTGAAATCAGCAGAATGCGGTTTTCAGAATCGAGGCGGAAAGTTGTGGGGACAATTTCACGGTTCTCCCTTTTAAGTGTAAGATAAAGAAGCGGATGCTTACCGCGAACGATATCGAGGCAAGGCTCTTCGTGTACCGATGGGATAATAGCTTCAATTGAAATTGCAAACTTTGCCTTTGCTCGAATAAAATCAAGTTCGGCAAGCACCTGAGAGATGTTTTTCAGGTCATCGGCATATGGACGGAACTCACAAGTAAGGTCGTAGAGTATCTTTTGTATTTCACGGGCTTCGGAAAGTTCCAGTTCGCGGATACGGTTGTTCATCTCCAGCACCTCCTGCGGCTCGATGTACGAAGTCTTTCCGCTTGCCGACTCATCGTGCACAAAACCTTGAACCTTACGCTTGTAAGTTGTTTCAATAGGCAACACCAAACGTCCGTTTACCATAGTTGCCGACAAGTCCTTGCTAACCCAGCCCTGCTCGCGAAACGAAGTTAGTATGGTGTTCAGTTTCCGTGACACCGACTCCTGCGTAGAAATGAGCGACGAGCGTATTTCGCGCAGTTCGGGCGAAGCCGTATCCTTGATGTCTCCGTTCTTCGTCATCACCGACTGAATGCGGTCGTAGAGATAAGTGGGGAAATTTATCGAATCGACAATCTTCTTTAAGTTTGGAAATTCATTTTTCTCGTCGGTGCGGAAAAATGCACGCAGAGCACGGCTGTTTTCGAGAACTGTGCGGATGTCAACCAATTCGAAAAGCTGGAGGCTTGTCCCCTCCACACGCATACGCGACGCCGACTGTGAGACATCGGGGTAGTTATTGGCAGGATAATTGTCCTTGAGCATGCAGATGCTCATCATTTCGCCAGTTAGCGCAAGCGACTTGCGTATGCAGCCGATATCGGTCGAAAAGGCAATCTCATCAACAATGCTTTTCGCAGGAGCAGCAATGCATTCCGATTTTATCAGATTGCGGATTTTATCGAAACCTATCTTTGATTCAAAATTATCGGGATAAAAAAACATAATTTACAATGGACAATGGATAATGGATAATGGACAATGGATAATGAACAATGGATAATGAACAATGGATAATGAACAATGGATAATGAACAATGGATAATGAACAATGGATAATGAACAATGGATAATGAAC
>JAFZRE010000019.1 GCA_017620015.1 Bacteroidales bacterium
CAAAAGCAAACTTAGTTAATTTTAGGGAGGCGGAAGCCTCCTTTTATTATTTTAATATTTGCTTTTGAACCTTCGTTTAGTTCATCACTTGCCTCGAGGCAAGTGATGAACTAAACTTGCACTTCTAAGTTGAACTTAGGAAGTTTTTTTGAAGGATTTGAGGAGTTCAAGGTTTAAGATCTTGTAGAATCGCGCCATGGCACGATCGTACAATTTAAAAGTTCAAGGTCGCCATAATTCGATGTACGGTCGTTGCGCGCAACGACCGTACAAATCAATGGTTCATGGGGTTCAACGTTTTAAATTTAACGTTCAAAGTTCAAGGGATTGAAGATTTGAAGATTCGAATGTTTTCACTGAGGAATGGATTGTAATAATTACTGGTTCTGGATGATTATCAAATAAAGTCCAATTAAAAAAAGACACATCAGAAACTTGTTCCGATGTGCCTTTGGTTTTTCCTTATTATTCCGTTATATCTCTTTTAACTTTTATCGTTTGTTAGTCCAATTAATTTTTCGACAAGAGCTTCTACTTGAGACTCATAATAGTATCCCTTCCTCTTTAATGTTATGTTTGAATAGTGACGGAGGCGCAGAATTCCATTGGTCGATTGTATATACAAATGCATTTATCTCTTCGCCTATGTCAAATCCTTTGTCCCACAAATCGCAGGCGATTTCGCTTCGCTCGAAATGTGACATAGGAGGTTTATTGAGAATTACGATGACGTCCCAGTCGCTATCCTCCCGGTTATCTCCACGGGCACGAGAGCCATACAGGATTATCTGCGCATCGGGTTCGGTAGCCCTAACCGTTGTGCGAATCAAATCCAATACCTTATCTCTGCTCTGGCGTTCCATTGTGTGATTTTGTTTTCAATCGAGGCAAAAATACAAAAAAATCCATTATTGTCCACGAAATTGTGCGTTGTCACAATTTTTGTTTTGCTATCGCGACAAAAATATGCGCCAACGCCACTTAATGCATTTCTATTCTATATATATGTAACCTCTCCGAGGTTATTATATTTCTTGAAAATTAAGCCCATACATACGAACACTGCTGTAATGCACTGATATAATGCTTTTTATAAAAAAAATCAAAAACTTTTAGCGAACAGCAATATAAAAAAGACACATCAGAAACTTGTTCCGATGTGCCTTATCTTTATGCAATATTAATGCTTATTTCTTCAAATGCTGGTCGAGCCATGCCTTGAATTCGCGCTGCCACAGGATGCTGTTCTGCGGCTTCAGAACGAAGTGGGTTTCTTCGGGGAATACCACCAGTTTGCTCTCGATTCCTCGCATCTGTGCCATATTGAATGCCTGCAAGCTTTCGGTGTATGGGATGCGGAAGTCCTTGCCACCTGTGAAAATCAGGATAGGTGCATTCCAGTTTTGTACGAAGTGGTGAGGCGAAGTTTCGTACGATTTCTGAGCCGTAGCATTGTCCTTTTCCCAATATGGTCCGCCGAGGTCGTGGTTTACGAAGAACATTTCTTCGGTAGATGCGTACTGCGATTCAAGGTTGAACATTCCGCAGTGTGCGATGAATGCCTTGAATAGGCTGTCCTGGTTGTGACCTGCGAGCCAGTAAACCGAGAATCCTCCGTAGCTTGCACCAACAGCACCAATATGGTCTTCGTCGATGTATGGTTCGGTCTTTATTGCGTTAACGGCCGAAACATAGTCCTTCATGTTCTGTCCGCCGTAGTCGCCCGAAATCTGTGCGTTCCATTCGGTACCGAAGCCTGGGAGACCTCTGCGGTTAGGTGCGATTACGATGTAGCCGTTGGCTGCCATAATTTGGAAATTCCAGCGGTACGACCAGAACTGTGAAACAGGACTTTGCGGTCCGCCTTCGCAGTAGAGTATTGCGGGATAAACCTTTGTCGAGTCGAACTTTGGAGGATAAATCACCCAAGTGAGCATCTGCTTGTCGTCAGTAGTGGTTACCCAGCGTTCTTCTACACGGCCCATCTCAATCTTGTCGTAAATGTTCTTGTTTACATTGGTGAGCTGACGTTCCTGTCCATTCTTGTCAACCACAAAAAGTTCGGTTGCCATCGACATCGAGGTCTTGGAAGCAAGCAAGTCGTTTCCACAAGCTGCAAGTCCAGTGAAGTCGTGCTGACCCTTGGTAAGCTGAGTGATTTCGCATGTGTTGAGGTCAACCGAGAAAATCTGGAATGTTGCGTTGAGCACGGTTGTGAAGTACAACTTGTCGGCGTTTTCGTTGTCCCAAACGACATTCGAGCAGCCGTAGTCCCATTTTTCGGTGACATACTTCTTTTCGCCCGATTCCAAGTCCATCACGAATAGGCGTTCCTTGTCGGATTCGTAGCCAGGAGTTTCCATGCTAATCCAAGCCAGTTTCTTCGAGTCGGCCGAGAATACAGGGTATTTGTCGTAGCCCATCATGCCTTCAGTGAGGTTCTTGACGGTGCCGTCCTCAAGGTTGTACAGGTAAATGTCCGAATTTGTGCTTACTGCATAATCCTTGCCACTGAATTTCTTGCAGGTGTAGGCGATGCATTTGCCGTCGTTGCTCCAAGCGATTTCGGCATCGTCGAAGTAAGGGCTGAGCGGAGAATCAAACTTTTCGCCTTCCATAATGTCAGCCGCAGTGGTTATGTTGTCGTTGAAGTCGGCAACAAAGATGTGCGAGTACTTGTAGTCGTGCCAGTCGTTCCAGTGACGGTACATAAGGTCGGTGGCAATTATGCAGTTGGTATTTGGCAGGTCGGGGTAGATTTCGGCAGGAGTTTCGTCCATCTTCACATCGGCGATGAGCATAATCTTGTCGCCAGTTGGTGAAATCTTAAACGAATTTACATCGAAAGCAAGGTTCGAAATCTTCTTGTTGTCCTTGCCATCGGCTGTCATTGTCCAAACTTGAACTGCATCGCCTTCGGTTGAGAGATAAGCAATTTTTCCGTCCTTTGTCCAGCGGGGGTTGAAGCACGAAATGCTTTCGTCGTTAGTGAGCCTAGTTGCTTCACCGCCTTCTACTAGAATCGAGTAAATCTGAGTGTTGGAACCATTTGTCTCTACGCTGTAGTATGTTACGGTGTAAAGTACGGTCTTACCATCGGGGCTGACCTGCATATCGCCAAGTCGTCCGAATTTCCACAGCACTTCGGGAGTAAGGATGCCGTTCTGGATTTCTTCTTCGGTCAGGTCGCGCTGATAAGCTACTGGACCTTCGGCGTTTCCGCCTTTCTTGCCATTCTTGTCGCACGATGCAAAAATCATTGCAAGGCAAACTAGTAGTAATGATATTTTCTTCATATTCGTATATATTTATTATTTCTTATTTACTAATTAGACCACAAAGTTAGTTCTTTTTGGGGGGATATCAAGTCTCAATAATCAATATGCATGAAAGATGTTTGGCAAATAAGCGATATTGTATAGTTAGTCAATTTCAATTTCTCTAAAAACACGAAGTGTTACATCTGTTTCGTCTTTGAATTTTTCCAAATACTCCTCTTCACCAGCATCGAACAATGCTTGTTTATTACAAGCGTATGCTTTAATATTAATGCCCTGTGCATTATGGAATTTACGAAAACCAGCAATTGTACTTTTGAGTTGTTCTTCTGCCTTTATGCGCCATTGTTTGTAACTTGGGTTCCTATCTTTTAGTTCTACAAATACAATGTTTCTCTTTTCGTTATAAGATAACATTCCGTCACAGGCTTTTGCGGTATCGCCATTTTCTAAACACCACTTTACACAGCAGTCAATAGCATAAAAGTCAATAAGTTTGCCTTGCCTATTATGAACTTCTGCAATCCACTTTTCAAAATCAATCTCATCAATATATGCAGGTTTTTTGATACGCAAAATAGAATCATCGCATAAACCAAACTGCAGACTCTTTGATGATGCCTTTTCCCCTTGTGTGAAAAAATCTACTGACATAAATCTTCAATATCCAATAGTTTTGAGTATAGTTCATTTTTCTCTGCAAGTTCACGATTCAGATAATTTTTGCTTGACGGAATTCCTTTGTAGGATCCAAGTTCTCTAATAGTTCCATCGTTTTCGTCCAATTCATATATTATAACATCCTGATGGCAAACTGCAGATTTTAGAGGAACAATTTCATTGATTTGCTTTATTACATCTTCCTTTTCTGCTTTATTATATAATTCATAAGCCTTGATGGCAAGGGTAAGATAACCGATGATGTATGGACTGTGTGTTGTTATAATCAGATTGTTACCCATTACATCATTGTTAAATTCAAGCAGTTTGTTAAGCATTCCTTGTTGAGATGTTGGGAACAAATTCTGTTCTGGTTCTTCAATTATGTTAAATATTCGCTTGATATTGAATTGGGCTGCTATATTTGACAATAAAATTCTTTTTTGTTCTTCCGTATAACTTTCGTTATTCAATATTGCAGCGGATTGCTTCTTGAAATACTCTCGATGATCTTCTCGCATTTCCTGCCCAGACTTTAACAATCTGGAAACATAGTTAACCACAACAAATAAAGGTATATATGATTGAAAACCGCTTGCTGTATCAGAAAGAGGAATTTTATAATCATTTCCTTTCACATACAACATATCATTTAGTCTGTTATATTCAATATCAACATTACTGATAGGCAAATGATGAGGTTCTCTTTCTTTAAAATTTACTTTCGCTTCCTGAAAGATTTCCTTGAACTCTTGAAGTGATTGAGACCAAAGACGCAAGTATGCCCCTTCATTTATCTTTTTCACTGATGATACAAAATTTCTTTCCGCAGGAAAATAGGTAATTTTGGGTAGTGTATAGTTATTGTCGGAAATTTCTTGTATGTCAAGATTTTGTCCCGCTTTATATGTTAAATTATATGCATCTCCTTTATACAGGATTTCTGTATTGTTATTCAGATAGTTTTCAATACGATGATACTCTAAAAGATGCTTAAAAGTGCTTTCATGCTGATGGAACTTAAGACTTAGTCCTCCTGCACGAAATAGATCCTTTTCAAGCCATGAAAATATTGAAATCAGTTTTGCTACTGTGCTTTTTCCTGATCCTTGATTTCCAATTAGCACAGTAACCTTTTTAATGTCCAGCCATCCATCGTTATCTATAAAACCATCACGAATTGGGCCGAAATTCTTTATCCTTATTTTACTCATAACAAGAGTGTTATTGTTGTTGTCTTTTATAAAACTGATACTGCAAAGATACGATTTTTTCCAAAACTTATAATTGAAAATTTCATGTTTTAACCATTTCTGAATTTTATTTAATTTTGTGGCGATTATATTTTCGGAGGATATATAAAATGGCAAAAAATAGAACTCTTCAGGGAAATTTATTCGAAGACAATAATATTTCTTCGGACATACAATATTGGCTTTATACAGCTCCCTATGAATTATGTTTTGGCGATGGCATTATTTATATTAATAAACAGGATGAGTATTGGTCCCCAAAAGTAGATTTAGAATTTTGTAATACAATTAAAAAGGGGGATATTGTATATGTTCGAGCGTCTAGAAAAATGCTTTTAGGAAAATGTATTGTTACATCAGAATATTTTGATGGAGAAAAGAGAAATACTCATTGTAGAAAAATAAAATGGACACATTTTGGGAATTGGATATACCCTAGAAGAAATGACAATTTGAATCTTATAACAAATATTACAGAAGACCATCAGTTGTTGTCTAGCTTGGAAGATATTTTGCACGAAGAAAAGGATTGTAAAGATATTTCTTGTGGAGAATTTCAAAATTGGAGAGGCGTAGAAAATTTCAATTATGCCAATCTTATACATGGACATTTAAAAGAAGAATCCAAAGAAGAACCAACCATAGAAAAACAAATTGTAAAAGGACGAACAAATATAGTGGCTGCAAAATATGGGAAGTCAGATTTCTTAAAAGAAGTTTTTGTTAATGAAGATGACTATGAAACTTTGAAAAACATATTGTTAACCAAGAAAAATTTAGTCCTGCAAGGTGCACCAGGTGTCGGTAAGACATATTCCGCCAAACGACTTGCATATTCTATAATTGGTTTTAAGGATGATTCTAAAATTGAGTTGGTCCAGTTTCATCAGAATTATAGTTATGAGGACTTCATAATGGGTTATAAACCGAATGATGATGGCGGTTTTGGTTTGAAGCAGGGCGTGTTTTATAAATTTTGCAAAAAAGCAGAAGATGATCCTGATAATTCTTACTTTTTCATTATAGATGAAATTAATAGGGGAAATTTGAGCAAGATTTTTGGTGAATTGCTGATGCTTATTGAGAATGATTACAGGACAACAAGCATAAAACTTGCATATAGCGACGAGTTATTTTCTGTTCCTAACAACCTATATATTATAGGAATGATGAATACAGCCGACAGGTCTCTGGCAATGATTGATTATGCTTTACGAAGGAGATTCTCATTTTACGAGATGAATGCTGGATTTGACAGTGACGGATTCAAAAAATACCAGAAGAAACTTAATAACAAATTGTTTGACAGAATTATAGATGCTATTAAAAATCTTAATAATACAATATTGAAGGATGACACACTGGGTTCTGGTTATTGTATAGGACACAGTTATTTCTGCAATTGGGATTCTTTTGATAAAAATAGGTTGGAAAATGTAGTTTTATATGATGTTATACCTATGTTGAAAGAGTATTGGTTTGACAATGGCAACAAACTAAAAGAAGAATCAAAGAAATTATTAGATGCTTTGAAATGACGGAAGATAAGGGCATATTAATCCATAACATATATTATATGCTGTCTTATGCATTTCAAGGGCTTAAGCAGAATAACTATAAAAGTATATCGGGAGAGGATTTTGATAATATATACGATTTGTTTGCCGAGATAATTATTAGAGGAATATCATGTCAATTGAAGCAAGGTTTACACAAAGAGTATATTTCAATTAATGATTCGTTGAACACTTTGAGAGGTAAAGTAGATGTGAATGGATCAATAAGGAATAAGATTTCACGACAGCGAAACATTGTTTGCGAATATGATATTTTTTCTGAAAACAATCTGTTTAACAAGATATTGAAGACAACTTCTGTTGCATTGTTGAAATGTCAGGATATAAGTGATGATCGGAAAGTTCAATTAAGACGACTGATGTTATATTTTGCAGAAGTCGATTCAGTAGATTTAAAGAGCATAAAATGGATGTCGTTAATGTTTGATAGGAACAGCAGGAATTATCAAATGCTTATATATTTATGCTATTTTATTGCTGAAGGGTTGCTTATGACAACAGAGGGCGGAAAATACAAAATGAAAGAATTTTCTGATGAGCACATGCATCGTTTGTTTGAGAAGTTTGTCCTTGAATATTATCGGAAACATCATTCATATTTAAATCCAAAATCTGCGTTAATTGATTGGAACATAGAGAAAAATGTTTCTTCAGAAAATATGTTGCCTATACTCAAGACAGACATATTGCTAGAATCGCCAAGTGGCAGAACTATGGTTATTGACACGAAATATTATGGAAAAATTTGGCAGGAACACTATGATAAAAAGACTATTAATTCCCACAATTGCAATCAGATATTCACATATATCATGAATAAGGACACAAATCATACTGGTAATGTTGACGGAATGTTGTTATATGCAAAAACACAGGAAGGTGTTGTTCCAGATGGTCAGGTAGTTTATAATGATGGCAATGTGATATATTTTAGAACTTTGGATTTAAACAAGAAGTTTGACGAAATTAAAACACAATTGGATGGTGTTGTGAATTTGATAAGTTAGGTTGATTTAACTCTAAAATATTATCAAAAAGACAAACAGAAAATCTCCCTATACATCCTGAATCTAATCATCAATACAGCATTCCGAATGCCCACAATGGGATCTTGTGGAAAACAGCGCTATCAATATCATCGGCGGCGATATAGGCGTTGCGTTCGTTTCGTATTTGGGAATAGTCCTTGTCCTTGCCTCCGACTTCTATCACGCACTCCCTGTCAATCCGAAAATCGCCCGACTTCAACCCGCCATATTCAACCTTATGCCCCGATGCAGCAAGCTGATTGCAAAAGAAAGTTTCACGCACTGTCCCTATTTCAGGCGTTGCAATCGACAAGGCATACAGCAAATTGGGATTGTCAAGCAGAATCTTGTCGGGCTTCTGCAAGTCGCCAATCCTGTCCAACCCAGCGAAAAGCCTGCGTATGAGAGCAGCTTCCTCAAGATTAGTAAGGTACTTTAGTGTTGTCGTTCGCTGTATTCCAATGCTTTTCGACAACTTGGCAATGTCAACCTCGTATGGCACAATCTGTGAAAGCACCTGAAGCAATGCCTTTATTTTCCGCACATTGCCAACCTCTACATTCCTGTAGCCAGTAAGTTCTGCATCTATAATATAGTTCACAACCGACTCTATCTTGCTCTGGTACACCTTCTTGCCTTCGTAATAAAACGGATAGTAGCCAACGCGAAGATACTGTGGGAAAAATTCCAACGGATGGCAAACACTCTTCACATATTGGCAATAGGCATTTGGAGCGGCAAGCAATTCTTCAAGCGAAAGAGAATCAATCTTCAGTCCGTGCTCGAACCAAAGATATTCGCGAAACGAAAGCCCCGGCATTGCATATTCTTTGATTCTACGCGACAAATCTGATTGCCCATCGTTAATTCTTAGAAGCGATGACCCACTGACAACAATATGCAGGCTACGATGCAAATCGTAAATCTCCTTTATTTCTCCGCTCCAATTTTCGTACTTGTGAATCTCATCAATAAACAGGTGCGTTCCACCCTGCTTGCAAAAGTTATCAGCGACATCGACCAAAGTATGGCTTGAAAAATATGATGTGTCTGCCGAACAATAAAGCACATGACGGTCATCGGGAGCAAAATTGCGCCTTATGTACTGAAGCATCAAAGTCGATTTGCCAACTCCCTTCGGACCCTTTATTGCAATAAGTCTCAACGACCAGTCAATCTTGTCCATCATACTGCGGACATATTCCATAGGAACTGTCGAAACATACTCATCGTGTCGCTCAAATAACTTTTCCATACCTAAAAAATTATGACAGCACAAAGATAAGTGTTTTTTGTAAAATACAAAAATATATCAAAAATGTTTTTTATAAAGAACACTTTTGAGCGAAAGTGTATTTTGTAAAGAACACATAAAAAAGTTGGCACTGCCTTTCAATCTGAGAAAAGCAATGCCAATAGTTATCGTTATATGCAAAAAAAGTCGCCTTATGGCGACCTTAAATATTTTGGAAAATCCTTTATCTGAGCAAATAGTATGGTGATTTCGACCGGGGTCTCGTCAGTTTTTTCGTCATTCCGATGAAAGTCGGAATCTCGTCAGACTTTGTTGCGGATTGGTCTCAGGCGGTTGCAACGGGATACCGGCTTTCGCCGGTATGACGAAGGAGGGGGACGGTATGACGGTGAAAGGGCCCGATACGCCGGGGTGACGAGTAAGAAACGGTATGACGAGAAAGAAAAACAAAAAAAGTGGGGGCGAGACACTGCCCCTCTTTTCTAAAAAATGAACACCGAAAGATTATCTGTTTTTTATTTCCCAACCGTTTGCGGCAAACCACGCACTGTCCACTGCACGCATACCTTGTTTGGTACCACTCACATCTTCTGGCCAAGAGGCATCCCCCACATTTCCTGCAATAATTATGCCGGTACCAAGGACTTTCTTTGGGTTTATATCAATACGTGTTTGCAATGTATCACGTGCACGTTTAAATATACGTACTGGGGTGCCATCACACGGCATGCCTTCCTGATTTTGTCGTAAATCCATAAAATTTATAAAAACGTATTTATATTCCAGATCGCTAGCATATTTTTTTATAGAATCGGCCGGGGGGGGGGCAAAATCATAGGGTTCAACATTCCAATCTATATCAAACGTCTTTTCTTTTGTTGGAATTACAATTGTGTCGGTTGGGTCCGGTTGTGGGGTCGGTGGTGTTACCGGGTCATCTTCCTTGTCCTTGCAGGAGTTCATCATAGGCAAGGCAAAGAGCATAAGCAGTGGCAGCACAATGCGTAATGCCAATTCGCGGCAGCGGCGTGAGAATATATAATTCTTGCTTGGCTCAGGGATTGCAGCGACATCAACAACTACATCTGCAAGGTCAATGTTGCAGCCATCGGCGGAGTTGGGGTCAATGCAACTGAAAATAACATTCGTTTCTGTTTTGGGACTGACATTGTGAGATAATACAGGATTGTCATTGGAAACATAATATAGAAACTCATCTGCAAAAGCCACTCGTCCCAAATCTTTTACACACGAAATAGGATGATCCTCATATTGAGTATAGGCTTCGCGCCCTCGTCTGCGTATGGCTTTCGGCACTTTTTTCATCTTTTGCCGATACCTATAAGCCATTCCGAGACAAACCGAACTGTCAACTTCCATTCCAGCGCCTGCATACACGAAGTTTTTCAGCGAATTTCGTCTAATATCCCTATTGTCCATAAATTACCTTACACCGGTTATCCCATCGGCACATCGGTTTTTAATAATAGAATATATCGGCTGGTTATTTGCCAAACCGAGGGCAAATATAAGAAACCATAACGATATGACAAAAAATATTTTGAAATAAAACAAAAAAGTAGGGGTTATTTAGAAGAGAAATGGAGTTTCAGATATACACTACCAATCTCATCGGAGGCAATATAGACGGATAAGTGTTTTTTATAAAGAACACTTTTTGTGCGAAAGTGTATTTTGTAAAAAATACATAAAAAAGTTGGCACTGCCTTTCAGTCGAAAAAAAACAGTGCCAAACTTTATTCGATTATATCTTTAATGCTTTAGAGCAAAGTCAAACTACTTCTATTCCGCAATCACCAAGAAGTAGTTCTTCTTTCCCTTCTGCACAAGCAAGTACTTGCCGTTGATGAGGTTGTCGGCATTGATGATTCCAGCCTCGTCGGAATACTTTTCCTTGTTGATGCTCATGCCGTTACCCTTGATGGTGCGTTTCAGTTCGCCCTTCGACGGGAAAATGTCGGTTTCGCCGGCAAGCAGGTCGAGGACATTTATGCCCTCAGCAAACTTTGCCTTTGCAACATTGTAGGTCGGAACACCATCGAAAACAGCAAGGAAAGTCTTTTCGTCAAGCTTGCGAAGTGCGTCGCTTGTTGCGTTGCCGAAAAGTATCTGCGAAGCCTCAACGGCTGCATCATATTCACTACGCGAATGAACCATAACGGTGATTTCCTCGGCAAGACGCTTCTGGAGGATTCGCATGTTTGGCGCTTCGTCGTGCTGTGCGATGAGCGCATCAATGGTTTCCTTGTCCAAAGTGGTGAATATCTTGATGTAACGCTTTGCATCGTCATCCGAAACATTGAGCCAGAACTGGTAGAACTTATATGGACTGGTCTTTTCAGGGTCGAGCCATACATTGCCCGATTCGGTCTTGCCGAACTTTACGCCGTCCGACTTTGTGATAAGCGGACAGGTAAGTGCGTAAGCTTCTCCACCGCATGTGCGACGGATTAGTTCTGTACCGGTGGTAATGTTGCCCCACTGGTCGCTTCCGCCCATCTGCAACTTGCAGTTCTTGGTCTGGTACAGGTGAAGGAAGTCGTAACCCTGCAGAAGCTGGTAGGTGAATTCGGTAAATGACATTCCGTCGCGTGCTTCACCGTTGAGACGCTTCTTTACCGAATCCTTTGCCATCATATAGTTGACTGTGATAAGCTTGCCAACCTTACGAGCGAACTCGAGGAAAGTGAAGTCCTTCATCCAATCGTAGTTGTTGACGAGTTCGGCCTTGTTTGGAATATCGGATTCGAAGTCGAGGAACTTTGCGAGCTGGTTCTTGATGCACTGCTGGTTGTGACGCAGGGTTTCCTCGTCGAGCAGGTTGCGTTCTAGCGACTTTCCCGACGGGTCGCCAATCATACCTGTTGCACCGCCGATAAGGGCGATAGGCTTATGTCCGCAGTTCTGCAAGTGCTTGAGCATCATTATGCCGCACAAATGTCCGATATGAAGTGAGTCGGCAGTCGGGTCAATGCCCACGTATGCCGCAACGTGTTCTTTTTGTAGTGCTTCTTCGGTGCCAGGAATCATATCCTGCAGCATTCCTCTCCATTTGAGTTCTTCTATGAAATTTTTCATCACGATAAATAATTTGGGTGCAAAATTAAAAAATATTTACGAGTTACGATTGTCGTTTTTGATGTCATGATGAATTTATTTCAGCATTTGTTACTAAGATCTTGTCCTTCGATACTTCGACAAGCTCAGCAAGCGAGGCTCAGGAAGCAGTTCAGGATGACCGAACGCTTAAACAAGTTCAGAATCTTTTTCCCTACTTATACAATTTGTACATCCCGTCTATCTGCCGTTTTATCTCCTTGCGGAACTTTTCGGGGGCAAGCACCTCCACCATATCTTCCATCGAGAGCAATTCCATTAAAAAATCGAAGGAGGGAACCATGTAGTACGAGAAAATAGAGTACTCTTCCTTTGTTTCGGTTTCCTTCTGTGAGGAATGCAGAGGAAGTGTGCGAATGTGTCCGCGTTGCTCGTCGATAACCTTGATTTTTACTAGTTCCGGTTTCTCTCCGCCACCGACAATGCCATACAGCGGTTCAAAGTATTCCTTTGCATCGAAACTTTTGGGCAACTTGAATTTCTTGTCGGTACTGTGCATCGACATCACGCGGTCAAAGGCATAGCATTTCAGTTTTTTGTCGTAGGTATTCTTGCCAAACACATACCACCTCTGCTTGAAACATTTTATACAATATGGCTGCAAGTTGAATGTCCTCGGCTCATCATCGAGGAATCTCTGGTAGGTAACTTCGAGTTCGGTATTTGCCCGCATTGCATCGACAACAGTCTTTACATATTGCTGTCCGCCAGGCACTTCATCGAATAGAATTCTGTCGCGCATGTCCGAACATTCAAGTAGCAAATTGTTGATAGACAGCGAACTGAGTAGCCAGTTGCGGAAACCTTCGAAGTTGAGTTCTTCTTCGGCAATGTAGTAGCCGCGAGCCTTGTCGTACTTAATTTCGATGCCAAACATATCGGCAATCGCATCCTTGTGGTTGAAGAATGTGCGCTGTGCCAGTTCTTGTCCATTTTCGTTCAATACGCTTCTGTTCCACTCGCGCTGTAAATCGTCGAACTGAATATATTTGTAACGCTGTATAGTGTCAATCAGCCACACATACCTATTGAAAAAATTTCTTGCCATATAGTTTCTTCTTTAAATTCAGCGCAAAGGTAAAATACTGCATTGCCAAAAACAAGCAGTGTAAAAAGATTTTTTAATTGACAATTAACAATGGATAATGTACAATGGCTATTTTCGATAATGCACTGCGAAAATACAAAAAAAAATCCTCACTGCCGAACTTTGGCAATTTGCACCCCTACCTTTGCTTCGAGAAAAACAAAGGACAATGATACGGATAGTATTTGCAATATTGATAATTGGTACGCTTGCAAGTCTGATTGCAATGGCGCTGAAAGGAAGGATCGTTCCCTCTGAAAAAATTTACAGACAGTCGCGCAAGGCATTGGCAGACGAAGGTTACCGCACCGAAAAAGTTGAGGGTCTAAATTATATGTGGATTGGTAGCAACCCCGTGATTTATAGCATCGACCCGATGGAAGGCATCAACTTGCTGAGGTTGCGGTTTTATCTAGTCGAGGAATTTGACGGACTCGAAGATGTGAACCGCGAAGGAATGGTCGTCATTGCCAACAACCTTAACCTGGAATATGGCATGTCGTTCTTCATCGACTTCGACGAGCCAAACTCGATAAGCATGGCTTACGAGGCGCGAATCCGCAACATCGACGACTTTATGGCGGAAACAAAACGCTTCATGGAAATGCACAATGCCGCCGAAGATTATGTGAAACTGTCGATGCCCGCACTTATTGAGGAGTTTCCGCTAGTGGTTGACAACGAAGGAATTGGATTCAAAATAGCGAAAGGATAATATTATGATTATGGATTTATTTAAAACAAAAAGCGTTGTTTGCCAGCATTGTGGCGAGGTTTTAGGCACTTCAATAGGTTTGGATATATTAGTAGATCCGACACCAGCAACTCATTTCATTCTAATGTGTCCCCACTGTGGAAAGTTGGTATTCAAGCATTTTACAGGATTTAGGAAATAATAACTTTAAAAAGATAAACTTCATGAAAACTAGAAATTTGATTTTATGTGCTTTTGCACTTGCTTCATTGTCAAGCTGTACGGCGACAACACAGTGTTCGGATTATTCCTACTCGGAATACAAGACAGCATCAATACCCGCACCAGTAATCTATAGTATTCCGCAGATTGCCGAATTGAATGTGTCGGAAACGAGGATTACCTATACAGAACGCCTGAATATTCGCGTAAAGGACTACAATAATTCGCAGATTGACATTGTAGCCCAAGGCGAAAAGGAGGTTGTTATTGGCAACGCCATTAAACAGCATAATTGCGATGTGCTTGTCCAGCCTATTGTTGACATAGCTAGCGACAAGGACGGATTCCTGGTCGTAACAGTGAGCGGATATCCAGCAACCTACAAGAATTTCAGGAACTATACAAGCGATGATGAATGGATTATGAAACTGCACGACACGGATGCCGACACTAAGGAGAAAAAGCAGGCTCCATTGGTAATCAAAGAAAAGTAATTGCATGAAAATAAACTTATTAATAACCATTAAAAAACTAATGTTATGATTAAAGATTTTGAGTATGGTCCATACGATGAGGACGATTATGATGATGATTTTGAAACTGGGTATGTAATTGGTTCGCTTATCGGCGAAGCTCTTGGAAGTCTGTTCGGCGATGAAGATGATTAATTTAAGCAGATTGTTATGGAAAGGAATTTAGTCACGACCTGACGAAAGGAAAGTTTCCCGAAGAAATGAAGCCATTTGAGAAAGGCGTAGGTCCAGCGGTTAGTGTTGGCAAGGTAACAGGAAACATAATTTCCGATATGATTGATGGTATCGTTGACTTTTTTTGCGATGGTGATGAAGAGAAAAAAGAATGACGGCGTTAGAGCATAATAAAGTTAGTAAATAATTATAAAACAATTGGTTATGAACATAAGAGAAATATTGCATGACTATTCGTTGCAGCAAATTGAGGAACAGATAATACATTATAGAAATTGTCCCTTAAATGTTGAAAGTGAAACAATTACTTCGTTTATGCAAATGCGAAAGGACATAATCAACCATAATGTGCTTCAGCATCAGGAGGAGATTCTGCCCGACATAATTGCCTACAACGACGCGCTGATTGAGGCATTGCGGATAACTTACGAAAAATATCACATTGTTTACGAAGCCAACAAAGCCCTTGGCGAAGACATAGAAGTCGACGGTAAGTGCCTTTTAGGTAAAGACTACCCTAAACTGCATCCGCTGCAAGATAGCGACCGCGATGAACTTTGGTGGGCATTGTGGGATTCTCAATATGCTGGTTGGGATAGTTGCGTGGCTGGTTGGGTGGTAAGTCCATACGATAGTTTCGACGATTTAATAGGCAAGCGTAGTAGTTGTAAACATGACTCGGATATTTGGACGAAGAATTGGAACGCAGGTCTCGATGAAGAACTTACCAAGAATTTGCACTTGACCCTCCCGTTTAGTCAAATATTCCTGAAAAGCAATTTTGCCATAACCGATTTCATCTATTGCCGTGACTTTTATCACGAAATTACCGTAAAGATAAATTATTGAATAACAAGAGTATAAACATTTAAACTTAATTGAAAATGAAAAAGTTATTAGTATTACTGATGTTCGTGGCAATATGTGCCACAGCATTCTCGCAAAGTATTTCACACATCGAGAATAAAAATCACTTCTACCGCATCTACAACGAAAAAAATGTGGAGGTTAAAGCCGTTGGCGACTATGTTGGAACTTTGGTAGGACATGGCAGCAAGTTCTTCATCGTGGTAAAGAACGGGTTCTACGACCTGTATGACATGCAAGGCCACAAGTATAAATCGATTTCCACTACGGTGGGCGATATTGTTTCCGTTTCGGGCGACACCTTCGTCGTGAGGAAGAACGGATATACTACTGTTTACAACAGCAAGGGAGAGAAAATAAAACAATAACGATTAAAAACATTTGAATATGAGTTCTGATTTCATTAAAGCCGGTCTAAAGGCACTGGCAGCAATAGCAGCGGTGGTTGCAGGCGGAACGCTAGCCAAGAAAGCCGCTGAGGACTACAAGCGTGGCAGGGAATTGCAAGCAAACAACAACAAAAAGACGGAAAAGATAACAGCGTAATGAGCCACCTTCGCCCCCTGAGCTTGTCGAAGGGTTGAGGTGGCGGTTTCTGGGTTTCAATGCCTTCGGCGTTTCTATGGCTGCGCCGTTTGAAAGTTTCAAGGCTTCGCCGTTTCAATGGCTGACGCCGTTTGAAGGTTTAACAGTTCAACGTGGGCTAAAAGGCTGAAAAAGGACCACTTGAGAAGTCTGGATGGGCTGTTCGACTGTTAGCCTTTCAGCCTGTTCGCCTTCAAGCCAAACATTTGTTTTTCTCAGTTGCCACACGGCAACGACAGTCCGCGCAAAGCATACCGTTTGGAATATCTGCTGGTTGGAAAAGCTCTGGAAATTTGCCAGTAGTTGCTGCAGGATTTTGGAAGGTATAGGCGTGGACTGCTTTTGGGGGCGCATAACGTTAAAGACATTAAAGGCTTTAACGTCCTTAATGCGCCCCCCAAAAAACAGCCACACTTTTTATGGTGCTATTTAGAAATATTCTTTATCTTTGTAGCAACATTTGGAGTACGTTTCGTTATGCTTTGCGATTGGAAGAAGTCTGGAAGCTTTTTACAAGTAATCGCGCAGGTAGTTCGAAAACCGTACGCACCCATCATGGGCGTGGACTGCTTTCTTCTTTTTGCGATTACGGGTTTTCCAGAGCCTTTCCAACCGAAATGAAGGATAGTTGGAACACGCTCAGATTTTTAGAATAGAAATGAAGATAAAAAATATTGATATAAACGGAGTTGCCGAAAAGCCGAGAAAGTGAGTAGGATGAAATTAAAAAAGATGTGAATGTCAAGAGAAAATTGTCCTGAGAACAAAAATAAATATTTGTTTTGTGATTGTGCCGAAGCATATACTGGTAAAACACCCTTTCTACTGAATGTCATAGACTATCTTTTAAATAAAGGGTATAATTTGCTTTTAGAAACCGATCTAAGAAACATAAATGTCCCTATCACGTATAAAAATGATGGTTCTGACAGATGGGTTGTATTAGAAAAAGATGGCAAATTAATCATTGTTCAAACGGAAGGCGATTATAGAATATCTTTTAGTAATACATACGACTATCTTTCCAAAAATGAGGTTGATATAATAATATGTGCATCTAGGTTAGATCCGAAAATAAAAGAACGAGCATCGGAGTTGTCAAATAGATACCAAGTATATTTCTTTCAGCACTATATTTCTATGGAAGGAAATGCTCCTTTTTTTGATGATGTATCAGTTGAAAATTTTTGCAAAATTATAGATAAGTTATGCCAAAATATGAAATAGAACTAAATAAAGTTTATCAAATTCCAAAAGAAATTAGTATTGTAAATTATGACAATAAAATTATTGTTATTGCTCCAGAATTTGCCAACTGGATTATACTAAACTCTCCGTCTCAACTAGCCATATTTGAATTTCTTCGGAAAGGACATTCAATACAAGACTCTTTATCAAATTCGTTGTTTGATGTACATGATGTTAATTATTTGGTCACGCAACTAGAAGCTAGAAAATTTTGCGACAAAAAAGTGCATAGTTCGATAGAAGACAAAAGAGGCTTGCATTTATATCTTACAAATAAATGTAATTTATCATGTCCCCATTGTTATATGTATTCTGGCTTATCAACAGAAAATGAACTAACAACAGAAGAAATCATCAAATTAATCAAAGATTATAAAGAAATTGTACATGGAAATCTCATAACAATATCAGGTGGAGAACCTACAATTCATGCGGATTTTGACTTGATAGTTAAAACAGCTTCAGAAATGGAACTTGAAGTTAAGGTTCTTACTAATGGCACATTAATGACACCAGATCGCATCAATAAAATAGCAAAATATATCCAATCTGTGCAGATAAGTATTGATGGTTATTCCGAGGATAGTAATTCAATAATTCGCGGAAAGAATAACTTTGACAAGGCTCTATTAGCAGTAGATTTATTTGTAAAACTAGGAATAGAAACTTCGATTGCGATTGCTCCGCCAATTGAATTTCTAAAAAATCATTTGGACGAGTACATTTGTTTTGCCAAAGAGCTTTCTTCAAAATATCAAGGGAAATCTTTTCATATAAAGTTCGCAGAAGAATTAATACATGGACGAAATATTAGTCCTTCAAAAAAATTTAACAAAGAATATTATGAACTAATTAAAAAAAT
This sequence comes from Bacteroidales bacterium, assembly GCA_017620015.1. Classification (GTDB taxonomy): domain Bacteria; phylum Bacteroidota; class Bacteroidia; order Bacteroidales; family ML635J-15; genus Bact-19. The sequence goes on from JAFZRE010000019.1 coordinate 18,462, forward strand.
TCAAGAACATTTATATGGGCAAGATTATGAAGTTATGACTTTTGTAAGAACCCTTTACAACAATGTGATCATTGACAACTGTATGTTTGGTGTTTTTGCTGTTGCATCAAACGGAGATGTGTTTTTCTGTGCAAGAATTGGAGACCTTTTGCCTGTTGCAAATGTAAGAACATCGACTATAGAGGAAATTTTTGAAAAATCTTCAACCGCCGAAAAAGTAACGTTAATAACTAATCTCAAACCTTGCAAGGAATGCGATTTGAGATTTATTTGTGGTGGCGGATGCAGAATAGAGGAGTTTCCTGAATTAGTTAAACGAAAATCTTTTGAAGGCATTGACATAGGGAAAATTCCTCCAAAGCATTGTACTCCACAAATTAAAAATAAGTTTTATGATTTAATGATACGAAGTAATAAATATATGTATAGACCTTTAGACTAATTAGTTATGCGTATTATTTTCACGAGAAGAAGGAAGCCTTTCGTGAAAGTAGATTTGAAGCTTCCGTATTTACTAATTTTTAAAATATTTAATATGATTATTGAATTTGAAATTTTAGAAATTGATGACAGGATTGTTACAATGGGACGTCTTAAAAATGGATGTGGATGTTGGGGTCCTTGGTTTACAAATTAACTGTCTGTCAGAAAAAGTCCGTGAAAACACGGACTTTACTTTCTATAATTGAGAATAGTAATTTTAGTGTAATTGACTTATATTTAATAATTTAGATTCAAAGAAACTGATGAATAAACTATTTGAAGTTCCATATAATTTTAGTATATCTCTACTAAATTTTTACAAAAAGCACTCTTCATATATAAGTTTTTTGTATTTGCCACCATATAAGGATGATTCAATAAACACAAGAACATCTATTGAGACAAAAAAGAAAGGCAGATGTTATATGCCTCAATCGCGAGAAGAATATGAAGAACATCTATATAAAATAAACAAAGCAGGCTTACGATATGTTGTGTTGTGGCAAGACATTGACAATACTATTACGCACAATATGCTAGATTATTATGCTAGATTGGATGCTTTTGGATTCATCATTGCAAATGATAAAAATGCTAAAATCATTAAGGAATATAACCCTAGTCTATTGGTAATATGCAGTTTAGTACAACGATTGTGCGCAAATGTTTCTAAAAAAGATTTTTGCTATTATGACTACTTGCTCTTGTATTATCCATTCAACCGTTCATTAGACGCATTAAAGCAACTACAACATTTAAAAGATAAAATTATTATTATGCCTAATACTCTTTGCAATATTGATTGTCCATCAATTCATCATTGGTTCCCTCCAAAAGATAAGCCTTTTGTTCAGAACAGAGATTGTATGGCTTTGATAGACAAGCATAATTATGTAAAAAGATGTGGTTTAATTTCTCCTGAACATTTATGTCTTTTTGATAACTATGTAGGTGGATACAAACTACAAGGCAGAGAATATTCGACAGATATGTTGATGTATATATGTCAAATATACTTTGACCGCGAAGCTCCAACTGAGTTGTACGATATGCTTGGCAAGGATTTATCATTTAAACTGCAGGCAGAATTAAATAGTATGTCGCTAAATGAATATTACAACATTAAGACAGATGAGATTATTAATATTATATGAAAATAGGTTTTATTAAGATTACAAAAAAGGTTTTAAAATAATGGACTTATATGCAAGAAACAAATTATATTTGTAGCAACTTTATGATGCGCTTTATAAATTGGAAAAAGGGAAATAAAATATGAATAATATTGAACTGATTAAAGAAGATTACCAAATCGGAGATAGTATTCGATTATCATGTAGTTTAGGTATAAAAGAGGGTATAATCGTGGCCTTTTATGATGATCGCATAAAAATACAACCTTACGATAAAACAAAAAAACCTTTTTCTGTACTATCAATAAATATCGAAGACTGGGAAGAGGGAGATAGTAATTTTGAAGAACCTTGTATAGATGCGAATTCTTCAAAAATAGATACTATTAAGCAAGAGTTAGAAAATACTATATTAGAAGATGTAAATGTTGAGAAAGAAACACATGAGAATAAAAATGATGAAACTTATGTAAATGATGACTCTTCAATAAATATTGTAAAGCCAGAAACAGGAAATACCATATTAGAAGATGTAAACGTTGAGAAAGAAACACATGAGAATAAAAATGATGAAACTTATGTAGATGATGACTCTTCAATAAATATTGTAAAGCCAGAAACAGGAAATACTATATTAGAAGAGAAAAACGTTGAACCAGAAACACATAAGGGAGAAGGAGAAGAAACTATTACTGCCGATAAATTAGAGCAGTCTCAAACAGTAAATACCACGCATATTTATAAGGCAGGGGACATCGTGCCACCAGAAATACTAGAACAATGGCAGCAAGAGAAAAAGAAAGACATAAGCAAAATTGTTAAAATAGATAAGAAGAAATCAAGCAAGAGCATTAAAAAGTTTACAAGTTTTGCAGAATTAGCTTCATTGGATAGTGTTGTTGAGGATCGCAAGAATGATGCCTTAAGCTTTGTTCGCGAAATGGGACAAATCTCTAATTATGGTTTAGGTGGATATGGATTTATCAATGAATTTAAGACAGGAGAAAGGCTTTGGTTTAAAGCAACAGAATTAATTGATTTTGACAAATCGGAATTGTCATCGCTTTATGGACAATATGTTGTTTTTACAAGATCACAAAACCTCTTGGGACCTACCGCTATATCAATCCATAAACCTAATTCTGTCGAAAATATAGTTAATTTGGCTAAATCAAAATTTGACGTAGGACAAAAAGGAACCGCTTACGAACTTATAAATCATGTTCTATCGTCTTACCCCGATAGTTTCCTTGCAAATCAGACTTTACAATATTTTACAACAAAGCAAAATGCAAAGAAGAATATAGCAGTAGTCTATGCTAATAACGACAATTACGATTTATATAAAGAGGCTAAATGCTATTATGATGCAAAACAATATGAAAAAGCGATAGATGCGTACAAAAATGCTATTTCTAAAGATTCTCGAAGAGTAAGTGCAATTAAAGATCTAGGAATGTTATATATATCGTTAGCAAATAAATGTGAAGATGTACAGCAGAAAGATATTTACATTGCAGAAGCTCGTTCTTTGATGGATGAATATGGAAATTTATTGCAAGATTTATCATATTTGGAGAATTTTTATTATGCAATAAGAGATTTTGAGAATTTTAAAATTATCGTTAAAAAGTTACTGAACACTCTGAATAAACGAAAGGATGGCCCAAGATATGTTTTTTTGCTAAACAAACTAGCTGCAGTTTATATTAAAGAAGGTGATACGCAAACCGCTCGTGATTTGTTGAATCAAGCTCTCAAAATATATCCAGATAGCACAGGGACTTCTAAACTACTTGATATCATCGACGAACCAGGTTCTCAAATAGAAGAAAGAATTGATGAAGAAATAAAATTTTTGGATATTGAAGTGTTCAATAGAGGATTAAGTCCTTTTATAGAAGAAACCCTCAACAAATATGACAAATATGATGGTGTTAAAGAAAAAGACCGAGGCAATTTTACGCAACGAACTTTGGCGGATGTACGATCTCGAATAGCAACCTTTAATGAAAAAAAATTTGCTGGAATTCCAAGAGAGCGAGCGAAATACCTTTTAACAGAAGGGAAACTCATGCAACAATTGGAGCCAGAAAAAACATTTGAGCTACGATCGACAATGGCTAGATACTGCAATGATATGGCCAAAATTCATATTTCAGACAATAGTTCTACTGATATAATTCGTTTTTATTATATAGAAGCATTTGCATTAGGAGCGGAGGCGGATTATAGTGCAACTGTAAACCAATTATCATTTTATTTGCTTTCTATTATATTTGATGCTCAAAAATTATCAAAAGAAATAAATAATAGTATTTCTATTGACAATGCACTCAAGATGGTTTTTGACGGAGGCTTTGAGCAAAAAAAATGGGAGCATATACTTAACGCATTATTAAACAACAAAAAAATTTATTCCCAAATTGTCAGCAAACTTTACGATAATAGCGAATATCGCAAAAATTCTGTTGATGCTTTGAAAAAATTTGGGATAGGACCGTTTGAAATAAAAACAAAAGAGGACTACCGAAATGCATGGAATAGGGCTAGAGAAAAAAGAAATGGCGATTACGGGCGCATAACAGCTTCTATGAAGTCTCTTGCCGATACATCAAATATAGAAGAATTGTCTATCAGATTATCAGAGAATATAAAGGAGTGTCAACAAGAATGGATGGGAAATATAGATATAACAAGAATAAATCATATTATTACACAAATTGCTCCTGCATTAGATAAATTTCATAAAGCATCTGGTTTTAGAAGTAAAGAAATAAATTGTCACGAAGTAGAGAATCTCTTAAAACAAATGATAGAAGAGATTATAGAAGGACCGACAAAACTTTCTTACGAGGCAATCTTGCCTTTACTGGAACAGGTATTAAAAACAGTGAATGAAGCATTCGAAAACATACTTGTTGCGAGTAAACCTACGCCTAGAATATCACTATTAAGAACAGATACGGTGGTAAATCAGAAGCAAGTTCCTCTTCAAATAGAAATATTCATAGATAAGGATTCGTCACCAATATACAATGTTAGCATTGAAATAATTAATAATGACGAAGTGCAATCCATTAAAGAAGATGATTCTTGCTTATATCCTGGATTAATAGAAGGCGGTGATGCCCATATTTTCGAGCCTATAGTAAAAGTATCTGATTATGTTTTGGAAAATAAGGCTGTTGCTTTTGAAGTAAAATGTAAATACATAAATAATGGCATAGAAGATATCACAATAGCTAATCTTTCTTTGCATTTGTATAGTCCAGAAGATTTTACCCATATAGATAACCCGTATGCAGCTGTTGCCGAAAGTGGACCATTGTCTGCTGATTCCAAAATGTTTTATGGGCAAAAAGATTATATAAAACAGGTTGTTGATACCATAATTGAATCTCCATCGAAACAAGTTATCATCTATGGGCAAAAGAGAAGTGGAAAATCTTCTGTATTGAATAAAGTTCAACAAGAATTGTCTTCTGCTGGTGCTTTTTGTGTCCAATTTAGTATGGGCAAAATAGTTCGCAACATTTCTGAGTTCGCGTTCTATTACAAAATACTTTCAGAAATTAACTTTTCGTTAGAATCCCAGAAAGAAGTTGGAGTAATTGTTCCTGATTTTAAAATTCCTTCAAGGAAGGATTTTCAAGAAGAGGATCCTGAAAATCCCGTTGAAACTTTTACTCGCTATATGCGAATATTCAAGAAAGCTTGCAAAAATACCCCTGGATGGGAGAATCGTAGATTGGTTGTGTTAATAGACGAATTTACATATATGTATGGCGCCATAAAGATGCATAAGATATCACCTACGATTATGATGCAGTGGAAGGCTATAACACAAGACGAATATGCTCAATTTTCAGTAGTTCTTGTTGGTCAGGATGTTATACCTGCGTTTAAGAACGAACCATATGCAAGAAATGCATTTGGTGTTATAAAAGACTTAAGACTATCATATTTGAAAGAGGAAGATGCTAGAGATTTAATTATAAATCCTATATGTAATAATGGCAATAGTAGATACAATGAAAAAGCCGTAAATCTAATTATGGATTATACAGCATGTAATCCTTATTATCTTCAAATATTCTGTTCATATTTAGTTGATTTTATGAATAAAAAACATTATAACAATGTAACAGAAGCAGATATTCAAGATGTTGTTGAAGAACTCACAACTGGGGTAAATGCATTGGACTCTGCCAAATTCGAAAATCTATTAAGTTCTGGGGAAACGGATAATGACGAAGACCAATCAGGAGCAGAAGTTGATGATGCTATTAAAATATATACAGATTCAGATGTTGAAATGGTTTTGAAAGCCGTTGCAAAAGCATCTTCCAATAAAATTTGGGCATCAAGAAGTGATATTTCCACTTACCTCCCAGAAGATGTGGAAACAGGAATATTGAAACAATTGAAAGATAGAGATGTCCTTGATGACAAGGACGATCAAAGTTATTATAAAATTAAAGTTAGATTATACAAAGAATGGCTACTGAAACATTAAATCCATTTAGTGGATTGGGCAGAATCGTTACAGGGGATAGGTTTGTCGGAAGACAAGAAAAACTCAATACAATAAAGCAAAGAGTATTGGGAAAAGAATATTCCAACATTGCTGTTATCGGACTTCCTAAAATTGGAAAATCCAGCTTGGTTTGGGAATGTCTAATGCAAAATAGAGAGTCTTTAGCTACCGATAAGACTATAGTATTTTATTATCAAATAGGCAGTACTCGTAACTCCTTTGATTTTTTTAAGAAAATGGTCATAAAGACAGATGAAGAGTTCTCCGAACAATTCGATGATGACAAATACAAAGAATTTGCACTACCAATAATTAAAGAAATAAAAGAAACAACATCAATAGAAGATCTAACAGAATATGTGGAACAATATTTCAGGAAAATACGTAGGTGGGGATATAAAGTAATTGCTATTTTAGATGAATTTGATCGTGCTCAAGACATTTTTGAACTTGCAGATTTTCAAGAATTGCGAGAAATCTCATACGAACCTGAAACAAAAATATGTCTTGTAACTTGTTCAAGGAAAACATTATCCGAAATTGAGAACAAAACCAAAGATGGTAAATTGTCAAATTTTGCTAGGATTTTTACTGATTGTCCATTGCAAATGTTTACTCAAGAAGATGTTATGGAATATTGGAAGAGAGTATCTCATGTTTTCCCAACAAACAATGAGCACAAAGAACTTGTTGAATTCCTAGTTGGATCCCATCCTTGGCTAATGGATGTTGTTAATGATTATTATTATTGTCACAAAGATGAAAGTCAAGAAGAAAAATTAAATGGCGTAAAACTATCCCTAATGCAGGCTTTGGATGAGATGGTTTCCACGCTCGAAAAAGAAAATCTCTTAAATGCTGCAATCCAATTGGTTGTTGGCCCATTTTATGATGTTCAAACTATTCAAATAGAAAAACTTTTGTCATATGGATTTATTAAGATAGTCCCAATCGACCAAAAGAAAAACCTTTTTAACGGAAATAAAATGGGGGCTATAATTGGTGATAATAGTTATGTGTGTTTTTCTGATTTTTCCACTTTAGATTTATATAGAAGATATTATGCAGATATACCATATGTAGGAATATGGAGCGAAACAGAAAATGAGTTGCGAGCACTAATTAAGACCTATTTGTCAGAAAGATATTCTGATAATTGGGAGAACGACATGCAGCTATTCCTTACAAATAACTTGCCGTTTAGGGGCTTTAATGTTAATACATGGTCTCAAAACGTACAACAATTAAAGGATAATATGAACAATATGATTTCAACTTTTCCAACAATGAGAGGAAATCATATAATTGATTTTACTTTAACCTCACAAATTTTTAATATCTTTATCAAGTGGGATTGGGGTTGGTTTGGCAATGTTTTCCAAGGTCTTAAACAAGACTGGTATGACAAGTTTGATCATCTCACAAAAGTAAGAAATCCGGTAGCACATAATAATCCCGGAAACATAAAAGCAGAGATGGAACTAGCAAGAACTTATTGCATACAAATACATCAATGTATAACAAACTGGCTAGAGACGCATCCAACCGCAACAAGTTAATAATAGAAAAACGTCTTTGAAAAAGGCGTTTCAGAGATTCTATACTTAGTGATATTACTATGCAGAAATCATAGCAAACTATCTTAAGTAGAATTCTTATAAAAGAACACACTTGTAATCAATAAGGCAAATTAATAACATTAAGTGACGATTAGAAAATTTCTTATATAATTGTAAAAGCATATATTATTATAGGTATAGGCTACAAACGGCAAATGGGCATTCGCCGTAGAGAAATGTGCCGCAGAAGTTCGGAACTGGGAATCCCGATCCGAAAAAATTGATTTCCACTACCCAATCACACGCAAAAATTGGTGCAAAAATTCCTGTTTTTGCTAAATCCTTGTTTGTGCGTCCATATAGTTTATGTTGAAGATTTTGTATTTTGTAGTAAATATTTCTGTGTTAGTATAACACACGGAAATTATTGCTATTTTTGCTTGCCAATCAAAAACAAACCTGTACTTTTGCGCCAGTGAAATTTATGAAAAAAAAACAATTATGAAAAACAAATCTAGTAATACTTTGAATTCGTATCCGTCCGTAAATCTCGTCTGCGGGCAAACCGGATTGAAGTTTTGGTATGAGGGTGGCGAGAGAGTGTTAAACGAAAAGATGAAGCATTATGACAGCATTTCTGAAGATACTGGCTTGTATTGCGACGATTGCTTCCGCTATCATAAAGATAATGAAAGCCGTACACAGCTAGTCGCTGAGCCGAGACTCTTGTCCGCAAAGTCAACCTGTGGGCAGAACCAAGAAAATTGGTGTGAAGGTGGTTGGCGAGTATTAACCGCAAAAACGAAAGGAGATAGTATGAAGGGAAACGGATGGAACAACTTCAGCACAGCTCTTTCTGTTCTCGTTGCTGCAGGAACAATCGCCAGCACCGTGTTGACTACAGTCAACGACGTGCGCGAAGCAAAGCAGAGACGCGAAGAGCAGGACAAGCAGAAGTAGTGTAGGGAACTGCAAAGCTTAGTGACGAATAACGGAGGTGGAAGGCCTCCACAGGTTTAACCCTGGTCCGGTCGCTAAAAACGACCGGCCACAAAAAATGAAAAAGCAATATGAGGAGCAAACCAATTATGAAAAATAAATCAGGCAAAACATCGGAAACAAAGTCTGCAAACCTCGTCTGCGGGCAAAACCAAGGAACTTGGTGTGGTGGTGACGAGGAATTGTTTAACCAAAAACGGAGGACGATATGGGTACGTTTATAAAGGTGCTGACTGTTGTCGTTACGGTTGTTACCACCATCATCGAGGTGTGCGACACCGTACGCAAGTAAGCGAAACGGGACGCGTGTCCGTAAAGCCAGCCTGCGGGCAAAACCAAGAAATTTGTGTGAAGGTGGCTGGCAAGTACTAACCCCAAAAAGCGGAGGACGATATGGGTACGTTTATAAAGGTGCTGACTGTTGTCGTTACGGTTGCTACCACCATCATCGAGGTGTGCGACACCGTACGCAAGTAGGCGAAACGGGACGCGTGTCCGTAAAGCCAGCCTGCGGGCAAAACCAAGAAATTGGTGAGAAGGTGGCTGGCAAGTACTAACCCTAAAAAAAAGGAGGCAATATGGTCCTACTGCTGTTAGGCTTGCTTTTGGGTGCCAATGTGGTCATAATCACAATTGAGGCCTACAAGGCAATCAAAAGCAACCGCCAATAGTGGAGCTGGAAAGCTGACCCGTAAAGCCAACCTGCGGGCAAAACCAAGAAATTGGTGTGAAGGTGGCTGGCGAGTACTAACCCCAAAAAAAGGAGGTTGTATGACAGACAAAGGCTTTGAGCGATTAGGCTTTGCCCTGGCTGGAATAGCCGCTGTTGGTACACTCGTTGCTGGAGTGCTTGATATGGTTCATGAGCACGAAAGTTGGAAGACTCAGCAGCAACTGAGAGAACAGCAGAGAGCCGAGCAGCAGGACGAGTAGCCTAAGCTGCTACGCAGAGAGGTGAATAACGGAGGTGGAAGGCCTCCACAGGTTTAACCCTGGTCCGGTCGCCAACAACGGCCGGCCGCAAAAAGTGAATTATGAAAGAGAGTGAAAACAATAGTGTTAAACTTAAAAATTTGGTAATATGGGCTTGAGAAGATACATTAAGGTAATCAAGTGGCAAACAACAATTTTGCGTGACCCATACAACCCTGTAAGGGATTTCAGGGAAAGAATGGTCGCACTGTTCTCGGATGACGATGAGCAGGTCAAAAAAACGGAGAGAAAGTAACGGAGTATTAACCTTAAAATATATCGACTATGATACATCCAAACGAAGATTTTGAGAAGGCGTTGCGAGACACAATGAAGCATTTAGGAGACAAAAAGTAGCAACAAGTAGCAGAGGCTTGGCATTTATCAAGTGTAATAACAAGGATGGTGCTTAACAAATTAATCTTCAAGTTGCCATCCTGCCACACTTGTAGGAAGGAAAACAAGCAGACAGAGAATTTGAAAGTATTTAACAACATTAAAACAGATAGGATATGAAGACAGTTTACACACAAGAAGAATTAGCAAGTGCAATAAACAACGGAGAAAAGCACATCTTGGCAAAGGGTTCCATTGCAGAGACCTTGCAGAGCAAGAATAGGCGCAAAACTGTTGCAAAGGTTGGTGGCATAGCGCTAGCGTTAGGTGGAATCATCGCTGCGCCATTCACAGGTGGTGCATCGTTGTTAGGTCTTGGTGCATCATGTCTCACAGCAGGAGCATTAACAATAACTACCGCAGAACTCGCAATAATTTGCGGGACAAGTATCGCATTGTATGGCATACACAAGAATCGTCAAGTAAAAATGAAGTACAATGGAGACGGAACTGTCGAAATAGATGTAGAATAAAAAATCATAACAAACTTTCAAACTGCCAGTTCTTGGCAATCCTATGCAATACATTTGCGCTGTATAACTAAAAAACAAAGATTATGACCAGAGAAACAGAAACTTTATCAAGGGAAAAGAGTGTTTCGCCACACGCAGGCGCGTGGCTTTGGATTGCGATAGCCGTATTGTATTCAATTGCACCGCTGGACTTCGTTCCAGATGTCCTTCCACCATACGGCTGGGTGGACGATATACTTGTAGTGGCAATAAGCATCATCAACCTTGTCCAGTCGTACCTGATGCCGAAAAACGAAGCACTTGCAAAGATTATTAAGCGCATCAAGTGGATAGTGATAGGACTCGCACCATTGGTTGTCATTGCGCTTGCTGTTGTTATAGTGTGTGAAAAGTTATTTTAAAAATAGTTGCATATCCTTCACTTTCAATTTTTTTGATTTTTTCTATACCACATTTCAATAATAAATAATATTTTTGCATTGTCAATCAAATTGCAACAGCTGTTACAGTAACGGCGGTTGCAATTGTAAAATATTGTAAATTATGAAGTTTTATGACAGAGAGATAGAAACAGAGACTCTGAAAGGTGTTGAAAAGAAGTCGGCAAAATACGCGCAGATGACAGTAGTAACTGGAAGACGGCGGATTGGAAAGACATCTTTGATTAGGCATTCGTTTGCCGAGATTCCTTTCGTTTACTTCTTTGTAACACGCAAGAGCGAAGCCATGCTTTGTGCCGAACTTTGCGAGAATGTACGCTATGTACTGAATGAGGATATTGGAGATTTTTCATCGTTTTCGCGACTTTTCAATGCGATAATGAACCTATCCAAGCGCATTAACTTCACATTGGTGCTCGATGAATTTCAGAATCTAAACTATGCCAATCCTGCCCTTTTTTCCGACATCCAGAATATTTGGGATGCCAATAAGGACGACAGCAAGCTGAATCTTGTGCTTTGCGGTTCGGTTTACTCGATGATGACAAAGATTTTCGACGATTCCAAGGAACCTCTATATGGCAGGGCAACCAGTCGAATCAATTTGAAGCCTTTCAAGATATCTACCTTGAAAGAGATACTTGCCGATGGAAACCCAAACTATAATTCCGATGACCTTCTTACACTTTATATGCTCACTGGTGGTGTTGCAAAGTATGTCGAGCAATTGGTTATGGACAATGCTTTTACAAAAGACGATATGATTCGTTCGGTTTTTTCGTTCGGGTCGTATTTCATCACCGAAGGTTACGAAATGCTTCGCGATGAATTCGGCAAGGAGTATTCCAATTATTTTTCAATACTTCAGGCTATTGCAGATGGAAATACGGAACGTGGCAATATCAAGAATGTTACGGGAATTGAGCCTGGCGGTTACCTTGACAAACTAGAAAAGAACTACAACCTGTTGAATCGGCACAGAGCCTATATGCAGTCGCCAAACACCCACAGTGTGAAATATTTTATTCGCGATAACTTTCTGACATTTTGGTTTAGATTTATTCATAAGTATCGTAGCGCCATTGAGATTGGTAATCTTGAATATGTGCAGGACAAGGTATTTGCCGACTATGATACATTTTCGGGATTTGTGCTTGAACGTTATTTTCATCAACTTTATGCCGAAAAGGGCTGCTACAACATTGTTACAAACTATTGGAAGGGTGGTGGTAATGAAATAGATATGATTGCAGTTAACGAAGTTGACAAGCATTTGGTCGTAGCCGAATGTAAGCGACAAGCAAAACGAATAAACCTTAATACGCTGAAAGACAAAGCTGTTGACATAGTCGCCAAGCACCGCAATTGGAATATTGAGTTCGTGGGACTTTCGCTTGAGGATATGTAATGTCGTTACTGTAATGGTGGTTGCAAATATAAAACAGGGTTGTCACCACGCTATCGTATATTCTTGGAAAACTATTTTCTCCATTGCCAAGTTTTGGCAATTTGAAGTGATATTTTTGCAATGAATTAAAAAACGTATTAGTTATGGTCAGAGGAAAAACTTTATTCAAATGTACCGAATGTGGCGAAAGGTTTCGCGCAGACGATATTGAATGGTGTGCCACGGCGCTTTCGGTTCCACAACCTTGCCCGCACTGCGGAAGTATAAGGACTATGCCATGGGGATTTATGTCGTTCCTAAGCAAGTCAACTTACGAAGATATTTGGAAACAAATGGAAGAAAGGAAATAGATATGTCAGAAGATTTAGAAAGAAGAGAAGAATCGCATGTTGGTGCGTGGATTTGGGGCGTAATCGCTGTATTGTATGCCATATCGCCAGTTGATATTTTGCCCGATGTCATTCCCGTTGCAGGATGGGTTGACGATATACTGATTACAGTAACGGGCGGTTTAAATCTTATCCAGTCGTACCTGCAAGAATCCAACGAGCACCTTGCAAAGATTGTCAAGGGCATTAAATGGGTTCTGATAGTGCTTGGAATTTTAATTATCGCTATTATTGCACTTGTGGTGGTCGGAATTGCAAATTTGTTTACATAATTTAGGATCCGATAGAAAAATGAATAATATTAGTAATAGATGCTGAAATAAATTCAGCATGACAGAGAAGAGAGAAATCGTTAATCGTAAATCATTTTGCATCTTGTCAGCAAAAATCGTAAATCTAAAATCGTAAATCAACTTTATGTTATCGTTATCAGAAAAAATGGTTTTAAAGCTTCGCACCGGATGGTCATCGGCAATAGTTGACTACATCCGCGATATGGACGAAGCAAATGTTTATATTTCGGCAGGACTGAAGGAAGGTCGTGTCAACGGCAAGGCTGCCCTGCTTAATCCAACAATCATCGGCGAGGCATTCAACTGCCGCAACTGGTACGGACGCAAACATCCAGACTACTGGGACTACTGCAATGCCGACCTTATGGGCGAAGGCTATCCTCCCCACGACGAGAATGGCGACCCGTACGAACTACATCACATCGGACAGCAGCCCGATTCACCGCTTGCCGAACTTACAGCCGCACAGCATCACGACGACGGCAATTTCCAGATTCTGCATCAATTCGACGAATACTCGACCATCGAGCGCGACGAATTCGAAAAGGAGCGCGAAAGGCACTGGATGGCAAGGTTCCAGGATTTCAAGGACTGCTATTCGCGAATGAAATAAAAAACTTTGGTGGCCGATAAAAAATGAATTGTCATTCCACAAAGCAGAGTGAACCGACTAAGGAACGTATCGTGTGAACTCGCTTATGCGGAATCTCCTTGAATAATACTATAGGAGATTACGGATAGCAGTCTTCACAACGCTCCCCGTTCCGTATCGCGTGTTACGACTAGCTTCCGAAATGACAAGTTCCTTTATTAATATTATCGCCTAAATCATTGATAATATTGTGATTATATGTATTGCTCCATTTTTTTAACGGACCCGAATGAAATAAAAAAGGTCGTCAGAAACTGACGACCTTAATTATATCACCTATTCCAAAAATATCAATTATTTTACCTTGTTGCAGATTGCTGCAAATGCTTCCGGGTTGTTCATAGCGAGGTCGGCAAGAACCTTGCGGTTTATGTCAACATTTGCTGCATGAAGCTTACCCATCAATTGAGAATAACTCAAACCATTTAGACGAGCACCAGCATTAATTCTCTGAATCCACAATGCGCGGAATTCTCTCTTCTTGTTTTTTCTGTCTCTGTATGCATAAGCAAGACCTTTTTCGTATGCGTTCTTTGCTACGGTCCAAACCTTACTTCTTGCTCCAAAATAACCTCTAGTCTGAGAAAGAACTTTTCTTCTCCTGTTTCTAGCGGCAACTACGTTTACACTTCTTGGCATAATCTTAAAATTTGCGAGCGTTAGCGTCCTTTTGATCGGAACTTGCGGCTAAACGTTCTGGTTCATAATTTAATTAATCATTCTAACTGCGCGGAAAACTATTTCATTCCAAGCAACAACTTTACAGATTTTTCCTTGTTTTCTGCTACTGTTGTGTAGTGAGCAAGTTCTCTTTTGCGCTTAGTAGCCTTCTTGGTCAGGATGTGACTCTTGAAAGCGTGTCTTCTTTTGATCTTACCGGTTCCGGTCAAGAAAAATCTCTTCTTAGCTCCGGAATTAGTCTTCATTTTTGGCATTGTTCTAAATTTTTAAAGTTATTATTTCTTTTTAGGTTTAGGTGATATCACAATTTGCATTTTCTTTCCTTCGAGCTTAGGCATCTGGTCGATCTTGCCGTACTCCTCGAGGTCGTTTGCAAGCTTCAGAAGCAATATTTCGCCCTGCTCCTTATACACAATCGAACGTCCCTTGAAAAATACGTATGCCTTTACCTTGTTGCCTTCGTCGAGGAATCTCTTGGCATGGTTCAGCTTGAAGTTGTAGTCGTGGTCATCGGTCTGAGGGCCAAAGCGCAACTCCTTGATTGTCATCGTATGAGTCTTGCTCTGCAACTCCTTCTGCTTGCGCTTCTGCTGATAAAGGAATTTCTGGTAGTCGATAACCTTGCATACGGGCGGATCGGCGGTCGGAACTATTTCTACCAAGTCCATCTCGAGTTGTTCCGCAATGTCCAAAGCTTCCCTAATGCTGTAAACTCCAGGTTTATCAACATTATCGCCTGTTACACGTACAAATGGTGCGCGAATTGCGCGATTAATTCTGTGTTCGTTTTGCTGATTTTCTTTTGCCATATAAATTTTATAAAAAACTTTTACCTCCTTTTATTAGTCAATATACTTTTTTACTTCATCGTTTACAATCTTTGCAAAATCTTCGACCGACATTGCGCCCATATCGCCTGCGCCCTGCTTGCGAACCGAAAGCTGACCGTTTTCCTGTTCCTTTTCGCCTACAATAAGCAGATAAGGAATCCTCTTCAATTCGTTGTCGCGAATCTTACGGCCAATCTTTTCGTTTCTCTCGTCGATGATACCGTTTACATTCAAGTCCTTAAGCTTGTTCACTACTTCGTGGGCATAGTCGTTGAACTTTTCGCTGATTGGCAATACTACAAACTGGTTCGGAGCAAGCCAAATCGGGAACTTGCCAGCGGTGTGCTCGATAAGCACTGCCACGAAACGTTCCATCGAACCGAACGGTGCACGGTGAATCATAACCGGACGGTGCTTCTTGTTGTCTTCGCCAACATATTCGAGTTCGAAGCGCTCCGGCAAGTTGTAGTCGACCTGGATAGTTCCGAGCTGCCAACGACGACCGATAGCGTCCTTTACCATGAAGTCCAACTTAGGACCGTAGAAAGCTGCCTCACCATATTCTACGCGTGCAGGAAGATTCTTTTCCTTGCAAGCGTCGATGATTGCCTGTTCTGCCATTGCCCAAACCTCGTCGGAACCAACATACTTTGTTGTGTTGTTGGGGTCGCGGAGCGAAATCTGTGCTTCGAAGTTCTGGAAATCGAGAGCCTTGAAGATGATTTCGATGATTTCCATTACGCGGATGAACTCCTGCTTAACCTGGTCCTGACGGCAGAATATGTGTGCATCGTCCTGTGTGAACGAACGAACGCGGGTAAGTCCGTGCAATTCGCCCGACTGCTCGTAGCGGTAAACAGTACCGAATTCAGCAATACGCAGAGGCAAATCCTTGTAGCTGCGTGGGCTGTTCTTGAAAATCATACAGTGATGAGGGCAGTTCATCGGCTTAAGCAAGTACATTTCGCCTTCTTCGGGAGTGGTAATCGGCTGGAACGAGTCCTTGCCGTAGTGATCCCAGTGACCTGAAGTAACATACAAAGCCTTGTTTCCGATGTGCGGAGTCATAACCTGCTGGTAACCGTAGCGTTTCTGGATTTTCTTGAGGAAATCTTCGAGACGCAGACGCAATGCGGTACCGTTTGGCAACCAGATAGGCAAGCCCTTGCCAACCATATCGGAGAACATGAAAAGTTCGAGTTCCTTACCGATTTTGCGGTGGTCGCGCTTCTTGGCTTCTTCGAGCATGGTGATGTATTCTTCCAACATCTTCTGCTTCGGGAAGCTGATACCGTAAACGCGGGTAAGCTGCTTGCGGGTTTCATCGCCACGCCAGTAAGCGCCAGCCAAGCTCAATACCTGGATAGCCTTTACATAGCCAGTAGATGGAATATGCGGGCCCTTGCAGAGGTCGGTGAATTCGCCCTGGTTGTAAAGGGTAATCTTGCCGTCCTCGAGTTCGGAGATGAGTTCAACCTTGTATTCGTCGCCGCGTTCCTCGAACAGCTTGAGAGCGTCGGCTTTCGAGATGTCCTTTCTTACGAGCTTTGAATCGGCACGACAGATTTCCATCATCTTATTGTTGATTGCTGCGAAATCGTTTTCCGAAAGGATTTTTCCATCGGGAAGTTCAATGTCGTAGTAGAAACCGTTTTCAACAGCTGGACCGATACCGAACTTTGTTCCTGGGAACAACTTCTGGATAGCCTCGGCCATAATATGTGAAGAGGTGTGCCAGAAAGCGTGCTTACCTTCCTCGTCCTCGAACTTGTGCAACTTGATGGAAGCATCTTCCATTATTGGCATTGTCAAGTCGCGAACTTCACCATTTACACTAATCGAAAGCACCTCCTTAGCAAGACGAGGGCTAATGCTTTCGGCTATCTCCATTCCAGTAACACCTTGCTGGTATTCCTTAACCGAACCGTCGGGTAAAGTAATTTTTATCATCTTATTCTTTTATAGTCAAAAATTTCGCGCAAAATTATCACTTTTTTTTCAGATACACAGCAGTAAGCGGAAAATAATTTTTTGCACATAATCCACTATGCATCAATGTTTTAAACCATTTAGCAGTGATTAAAGCAAATTTAATCTAGCCTTGCAAGCAAGCAAATTGTTCATAATCGGTTAATTTTTTGAACATAAAATAGTTGCGGAAGGATTATCCACTATTTTTGTTTGTGACAAATAATTTCTTACTTTTGTGCCATATAAAAAATACTAACATGAGGGAACACACAAAAACTTTCGCTTTCATAAAAGCAATGACCATAATTCTGGTTAGCCTGACATCGTTGCAGTCGGCAGCGCAAATCGCTAAAGCATTTGATTTCAACATTGCCAACACCGACTTTGTAGATACTGTGAAAATAAAGATTTGGAACGGGGCTGCTGTAGTCCCGGTAGAGATTAACGGAGTTGTAAGAAACATGCTGTTCGACACTGGAGCGCAGACTGGCTTCTGGATAGGAAAAGAGGAGGACTGGATGATAGCGTCGGGCGACAGTGTAAAAACCGTCGACTCACAAAAAGCAATGCTTAAGAAAGCTATTCACAAGTGCCCGACCATTAAGATGGGCAACATTAGCATCGAAAACTACCCTATTATTGTTGACAACGGCTTAAGCCAATACACCTGCGGAATTATTGATGGCGCACTTGCGTTCGACCTTATTGTCAAAAAAGGCCTTTCGTTCAAATTCGACACGAAAGACAGCCTGATGATAGTAACCGACCGCAAGGGATTCTTCGCCAAGGAGGAGAAAGGACATAAAATACTGAAATACGATTCGAGCAGACCGACATTTTTCGTAAAATTCCCGTTTTCCAAAATCAGGATGCTCTTCGACTCGGGAAATGTAGGTGGCTGGTTCGACCTTCCTCAAGAGCTGCTTGACCGCTGGTGCAAAAGCGACCAGAAAATGAAACAGAAAATAGATGAAATGACTTTACATTCAGACACTTCAGTCCTATCGAGCGCTGGTGTTTTCGGTGCCACCTACGACACAGTCGCCTACAGGATTCTTCGTATTCCGCAGGTAGAGATTGGAGACCTTACATTCAAGGACTTGTGTATTTCGACCAATACGGCTATGCTGAAACTTGGTACGGCCGTAATGCAACACGCATCTCTTATTATCGATGCTCCGAAACGGCGCTTTGTGCTGCTTCCTCACGATGGAAAGTCGGAAGTTGTTGTTGCAAACAAAATAACAAGGGGACTCTCATTTAGGCCAGCCGAAGATGGCGACACTCTTGGCGTAGCAAGGGCCATTGTAAAAAAAGGTTTGGATGCATACAAAAAAGGCGTTCGCTCTGGCGACTACCTGATAAGCATCGACGGAATTCCTATTACAGATTATTGCACATTTAGGTTGCTGGAACCACATGACGATTTAATGCATTATGTGCTCCGCAGTCCCGAAGGGGAAATAAAAGAAGTGGACTTGTAATATTACTCCACGGCTTCGATACGAAAATTAGTGTTCAAATGAAAAAAACAGCATTTTTCTCTAACATTTTTTTTGACATCCACTTACCTATATATATTTTTTATATCTTTGCAATATTTATTAACGAAATAATTTTAAAGATGATTTATATGAAGAGATTTTTAATTATCGCCACAACATTCCTAATGGGAATGCTGGCATTGAACTCGTGTGTAAAAGAATACACAATCACAGTGACCTCTAACAACAGCGAATGGGGAACCGTTGCAGGTACAGGCACCTACCTTGCAAATTCGGAAATTGTAATCACAGCAATCCCGGCAGCCGGCTACTATTTCATCAAGTGGGACGATGAAAACACCGACAACCCGCGTACCGTTATAGTAAACGGCGACAAGACCTACCAGGCAATCTTCTCCAACAATCCTAACGGTGGCGGACAAGGTGGCGGAAGCGGAACTGCTGTAAATTTCAGCGGAAACATTGACGAAAACACCACTTGGCCGGACCTTGGTCTCGATGTTGACTATATCGTAGACGGCTGGATTTATATCGAAGGCAATTCCTTGCTGACCATTGAGCCTGGTGTTACAATCATGTTTACAGGAGTAAACGGTGGTATGAGTGTCGAAGAAAATGCAGGTCTGCGTATGGTTGGTACAGCCGACAAGCCTATCAAGTTTGTTGGTCCTACAAACAATGTGAACAATGGTTCTTGGAATCGTATTCAAATCAAATCGAAACGCACTGACAACGTATGGGAATATGTTGAGTTTATCCGTGGCGGATCCAGCGATTATGTATGGGATGCTGTTGTAGATGTACAAGGGGCCAAACTTTCAATGAGAAACTGTACAATCGACGGTTCTCTTGGTTGCGGTATGGACTTAGAATACGAAGCAAAACTTATGGCATTCGAAGGAAATACAATCAAGAATTGTGCAAAATATCCTATCATAAGCGGTGACTGGTGCTCATTGTTCGACCTTAATGCCAACAATACATTTAGCAACAATACCAAGAATTTTGTAGCTGCATATTGCAGTAGTATTGACATGACAGAGAACACTACGATAAAAAAGCTCCCAATACCTTATTATATTGACTATGGTATAAGTGTTTCGGGCGGCTACAAACTTACCATCGAAGCCGGTGCTGAATTTTATGTCAACAGCGAAAAGGATATTCATATTTCTGACGAAAGCGGTTTCATTGCAAACGGTACGGCAGCAGAACCGATTGTTTTCCGTGGTATGGAAAATGAAATCGGCTACTGGAGAGGTATTAAGTATCACAGCCAAAAAGAATCTTCGATAATGAATTATTGCAAGATAGGAAACTGCGGAGAAAATGAAGCAGGATTCTGGAGCGCATGTCTTTCTTTCTGGAACGGTTCGCGTCTTACCTTGACAAACTGCACCTTTGGCAACTGCCGTCACTATGGCATCGCACTTGACGACATTGAAAATATGAATAGCATTACCCACAGCGGCAATACATTTACAGGCTGCAACGCAGGCAATGTATTTGTTGAAACTGGTGGAGATTACCATGACACCCACTACGATGACGGTCAGATACTTGACAACTTACCAGAATAAAATTTTAGTTTGACATAGGTAATGGCAGTTCAAAAGGCTGCCATTTTTGTAAAAAAAAGGCTGTCAAAGAACATTCTAGACAGCCTTTTGCAGTGTTTAATTCGTATCTTAGTACCTGTAATGGTCAGCCTTGAACGGCCCTTCAACTGGAACACCGATGTAGTCGGCTTGCTTCTGCGTAAGTTTTGTGAGCTTAACGCCAAGCTGGTCGAGGTGGAGGCGGGCAACTTCTTCGTCCAAGTACTTAGGCAGACGATAAACATCAACCTTGTAGTTGTTCTTCCAGAGGTCGAGCTGAGCCAAAGTCTGGTTCGAGAACGAGTTGCTCATTACAAACGATGAGTGACCTGTTGCGCAACCGAGGTTTACGAGACGACCTTCAGCTAGCAGGAAGATTGAATTTCCTGTCGGGAAAGTATATTTGTCAACCTGTGGCTTGATGTTGGTCTTTACAACGCCCGGGCAGTTTTCGAGGCGGTCAACCTGAATTTCGTTGTCGAAGTGACCGATGTTGCAAACTATTGCCTGGTCCTTCATCTGCTTCATGTGTTCGAGAGTAACAACGTCGCAGTTGCCTGTGGTGGTAACGAAAATGTTACCTTCCTTGACAGCTTCTTCCATTGTTGTCACTTCGTAGCCTTCCATAGCGGCCTGCAGAGCACATATCGGGTCAATTTCGGTAATGAGAACCCTCGCTCCGTAGGTGTGCATCGAGCGGGCGCAACCCTTGCCAACATCGCCGTAGCCAAGAACAACGACTGTCTTTCCGGCAATCATAACATCGGTAGCACGCTTGATACCGTCGGCCAACGATTCGCGGCAGCCGTATAGGTTGTCAAACTTCGACTTTGTAACCGAGTCGTTTACGTTGATTGCAGGAATGAGCAGTTCGCCCTTTGCCATCATCTGGTACAGACGGTGAACGCCAGTGGTTGTTTCTTCCGAAACGCCCTTGAGTTCGGCAATTGTGCGGTGCCATTTCTGGTTGTCGGCAGCAAGCATAGCCTTCAAGGTTTCCTGAATTGCCTTTTCTTCGTGGCACGACGGAACGAAATCCAAGGTCTTGGCATCGTTTTCGGCAGCATAGCCTTTGTGTACCAACAAAGTAGCATCGCCACCATCGTCAACTATCAAGTTTGGACCGAGTCCGCCAGGGAACGACAATGCCTGCAATGTACACCACCAGTATTCTTCAAGAGTTTCGCCCTTCCAAGCGAAAACAGGAACGCCAGCCTTTGCAATTGCGGCTGCTGCGTGGTCCTGAGTCGAGAAGATGTTGCAGCTTGCCCAGCGCACGTCGGCACCAAGTTCGACCAATGTTTCAATAAGAACGGCAGTCTGTATTGTCATGTGCAACGAACCAGAGATTCTTGCGCCCTTCAGCGGCTTTTCGGCTGCGTATTTGCGGCGTATGCTCATCAATCCAGGCATTTCCTTTTCTGCCATCTCGATTTCCTTGCGTCCCCATTCTGCGAGGGACATATCGGCTACCTTGTAAGGTAATTTTGTGATTATTTCTTCCATCGTTATGTTTTTATCAATTTTTTGAAAGCGCAAAGATACAATAATATTTACGATTTACGAAGGACGATTTACGATTTTAGCTTCGCTGAGCTAAAGGTTGCTGACAAGATGCAAAAGGGCTAACAGGCTTGCAGGCTCACAGTCTTGCAGTTTGCTCGACTGGCCTTCCGTTCGACCTCAAGACTAGTCTTCTGCTAACCTTTCGCAATGCATAAGCAAGGTGCAACCGATTGTCAATTATTCATTATCCATTGTTAATTGTCCATTATCCATTGTCAATTATTAATTGTCAATTGGTTTACAATCGACACAATATCGCAGGCCACCAATGCTGCGGTTTCGGTACGCAGACGGCTAACGCCCAAGGTTACAGGCATATAGGTTTTCAACGCCATTTCTATTTCTTCGTGCGAAAAGTCGCCTTCGGGTCCAATGAGAACGGTAACCGAAGTTTTCGGTTTCACCACATCGGCAAGGTAAATGCGTTTGCCATCGTCTTCGCAATGGGCGACAAACTTTTGTTCCGAACTGTCGTTCTTCACAAAGTCGGCAAACTTCACAGCCTCGTTAACTATCGGATGATAAGCCTTGTACGACTGCTTCATTGCTGCTTCCACTATGCGGTTCATACGGTCGGTCTTCACAACCTTGCGCTCCGAATTGTGGCAGATGATGGGTGTGATTTCGGAAATGCCGATTTCGGTAGCCTTTTCAAGGAACCATTCCAGCCTGTCCATATTCTTGGTAGGCGCAATGGCTATGTGCAGTCGGTAAGGCAACTTGTTGTATTCAGCTATTGTCTCGACTACGTGAACTGTAGTGCGTTTATGGTCAATGGTTTCGATAAGCGAGCGGTACAAATTTCCCTGTCCATCGGCAATAAAGATTTCATCGCCAACTTTCAGCCGTAGCACGCGTGCACAGTGGTTCGACTCTTCCTCGTTCAGAGTGTGGAATTCGCCCGAAATGGTATTGTCGTAGAAGAATCTCATCAGTGTATCTCTCCATCCGAAATTGTGAACATACGGTCGGTAAGGCGCGCGTGTTCCTCGTTGTGGGTAACTATTACGAAAGTCTGCTTGAAGTTTTCGCGCAGGTCAAAGATAATTTTGTAAAGATCGCGGGCGTTATGCGAGTCAAGGTTTCCCGATGGCTCATCGGCAAGCACCACCGAAGGATTGTTTATCAAAGCGCGGGCAATCGCCACACGTTGCTTTTCGCCACCAGACAACTCCGACGGCTTGTGTTCGCTACGTTCACGGACATTCAGAGCCTCTAGAAGTTCCAGAGCACGTGCGCGTGTTTCCTTCTTGCCTTTTCCTCCGATGAAAGCTGGTATGCAGACATTTTCCAGAGCGGTGAATTCGGGCAAAAGCTGGTGGAACTGGAACACGAATCCAATGTGTGAGTTGCGGAATTCGGAAAGTTTCTTTTCGCCGAGCGAAAAGGTGTCGATACCGTCGATTACGACCTTGCCCGAATCGGGTTTCAGCAGTGTGCCAACAATCTGAAGCAGAGTGGTTTTGCCTGCACCACTGGCACCAAGAATCGACACAATTTCCGACTTTTCTATGTGCAGGTCGATGCCTTTCAATACCTGTAGGCTGCCATACGACTTTGTTATTTTCTGTACGTCAATCATCGGTGCAAAAATTTTGGCGTAAAAGTACAAAATAAATCACTAATGGATTGCAGGTTGTGAAAAACATTTGATGGACGAAAAGAAGAAAAGACTAAAAGACTTGAAGGCGGATAGATGAACAAGCACTATCCGTACCGCGCAATTTACAACGGACAAGAAAAAATCATATTTTTTATATGCGGTCTAAAAAAAAACTATTTTTGCACCATTGAACTATAAATAAAAACAGTTATGAAAAGGACACTCATCATATCACTTCTCGTTGCAGCAATGGGCGTGATAGCATTTATGGGTTGCGAAAAGCCAGAACAGGTAGAAAATCCTACGACAACAACAGTTGCATCGCAAACAACAGAAACCCCAGCCACCAATCCGCAGGGAGAAACTACACCAGTAACCTACAATACGACATTGTCGTATTCGGGTTGTCATTCAGGACAAAGGGATGGGTATGACCCAATAGTGTCAACAAATTATGAAAATGGTATTCTGTCGTTAACTATAGAAAATTTTCGTGTTAATTGCGCTATGGATAGCATTTTTTCTGAGTTAACAGTTGATAATCAGACTATTGATTTGAATCTTAAAGAAAATTCGTATGCTGCTAATTGTATATGTCCAGTTGATGTAAACTATTCAATCGATAACATAAAAGCAGGAACATACGAA
This sequence comes from Bacteroidales bacterium, assembly GCA_017620015.1. Classification (GTDB taxonomy): domain Bacteria; phylum Bacteroidota; class Bacteroidia; order Bacteroidales; family ML635J-15; genus Bact-19. Next base: position 42,601 of record JAFZRE010000019.1, read on the forward strand.
TTAATAGTAAGACACGCTGATATAATTAAATATCAGGAAGAAATAACTTGTGAATAATCACACAAATATCGTCAAAAGTTATGAAAAAAAGACTCATCATATCGCTTCTCGTTGTAGCAATGGGAATGATAGCATTTGTAAGTTGCGAAAAGGAAGACACAACTGGAAATCCGACAAATACAATAGTTGCATCGCAAACAACTGAAACCCCTGCCACCAATCCGCAGGGAGAAACTACACCAGTAACCCACAATACGACATTGTCATATACTCAGTGCAAATCACATGGACAAAAGTATATTCCAGAAGAAACAATATCAACGAATTATGAGAATGGAAATTTGCAAATAATGGTTGAAAATATGTGTATTTCATGTGGCGTTTTCACTGTTATTGCAGAATCGGAAATTGATGAACAAACCATTATTGTAGATTTTGGTTTAATATACGAATCTCAAGCCAATTGTATTTGTCTCATTGATGCTGATTATTCAATTGACAATATAAAACCAGGAAATTACGAATTAATAATAAGAGAAAGTAGCCTGGTCGTATATCAGGAAGAAATAACTTGTGAATAGTTCGTATATCCACAAAAAGGCACTACAAATATAATTGTAGGAAAAATTCTAATTCCCCAGGCAACGAAATTGACTTTTTATTTGTCATAGGGTCGAATAGAATTTTCATCATAGATTTTTCATCATTATGAAAAAAGGCAGAGGTTCCCCGCCTCTGCCAATTTTTTATGTATCACAGATAGTCGTAGGCTCCAGCCTACGGCTACAACTTACAACACAACAATCCAAGGCTTTGCCTTGAATAAAATTCCATTACAAGACAATCGAGACATTCCTATCGAATAACAAAAACGGCAGATGCGGAGGTGCCTGCCGTTTTTTTGTTGCCATGTATCAACTCTCCTTACCACTACTCCACCAACAGCCATTTCCAGGCAGGAATTACCTTTATAACATATCCGTCCCTTTCTATTTCTGATTCATCATCCTTGGTTATTATTATCATTTTGCTGATACCTATATGTTTGGATGCCTTTATTAAAGCATCGGTTTCTCTTTGCTCCGTATCCGCATCGCGCAAGGAATATGAAACCTGTATTGCAGTTTCGCTTTCGGGAATGTAAAAATCTATTTCAACACCATTTTTATAGAAATAAACCCCATTGCCAAATCTTTTGCAGAGGTTAATGGCAACTATATTTTCAAGAAGACTCGTATTCGGGTCCGTTAGGAATAGATTAAGAATTCCATTGTCAATGAAATAGTACTTACGGTTTTTTGTTCGATCTGCCAATTTCCCACAAATGTTTTCAATTGGCAGAATCAACCACGATTCACACATATATCTCACATAGTCGATAACTGTATCGGTAGAAACCTTTTTCCCTGCAGAAGAAACTATACTGCCGATGCGAGTGTATGATGTCGGTTGTTTAACACTTTCCGCCATTTTTTTTGCCATAATTCGTAGGGAATGGTCGTTTCTTATTGAGTATCGGGCAATAAGGTCTCCGAAAAATATCTTGTTGTACAAATTACTCAGCCAAGACCTCTTATCTTGTACCTTCTGCACCTCAGGAAGTCCGCCGAATCTGAAATATGTTTCGAAATGCTTTAAAATGTCCTTCTTTTTACCCCAGATTGTATTTTTGTTTTTCATTTCTATTCCATTGGCGGACAAGAATTCATTGAACGAAAGCGGGAAAACCTCCTTTATTATATACCTTCCGCCCAAAGTTGTGGCAATTTCGGAACTGAGCATTTTGGCGTTGCTACCAGTAATGAACACTCTATATTTATAGTCGGCTAGTCGACGAGCAAATTTCTCCCACCCATCTACAATTTGTATTTCGTCAAGAAAGAATATCGGTTTAGTGTCGAACATTTCTTCATACGTAGCTTTTATAACATCAAGGTCGCTTACATCCAATTCTCCCAGACGGTCGTCCTCAAAGTTAAAATATAGGATTTCATCTTGCGAATGACCATTGTCTATTAAATGTCTAATCTGCTGATACATCAAGTACGATTTCCCAGAACGACGCAATCCTACAAGCACATAGTTCAGTTCCTGTTCAAAGGAATAGTCTCGTTCAAAGAATGTTATCGAAGATGTAAACCTTTGATTTTCAATAATTATTTCTCTTATTAAATCTTTGTTTAGCATTGCCGTACTTATTTTGCGCAAATATACAATTTTATCGAATATGTTCGACAAAAACTGATAATTTTTATCGAATATATTCGACACTTCCATGATTATCCATAGGCTCTGCCTTGAATAAAATTCCATTATAAGACAACCGAGACATTCCTATCGAATAACAAAAACGGCAGATGCGAAGGTGTCTGCCGTTTTTTATGAGTATTTCCTTACTGATTACTTTTTGAAAAGTTTAGAATGCGACCCCACACGGACAAGTTTTATAGTGTTTCCTACCTTTTCGTACCAAATTAAAAGCATATCAGGTTTGATGTGAGCTTCCATATTATCTTTATATTTTCCTTTGAGCGGATGCGTAAGGTAAGGGTCGTATGGTAATGTACCTGTTTCTGCAAGTATTTCAAGTGCTGTTTCCAGCAAATTAGCATCTGGAGCAGAAAGTGCTTTGTAGTCTTTCTTGAATTGCGTTGATGATTCAAGGCTGAACATTAATCAGTTTCTTAAGTGGTTTAACATATCATTGAGACTGCTTGCCTTATAGGTATGACCTCGCTTTACCTCTTCAATAGCCTTTATAGTAGTCTCGTTGGGTTCATCATCCTTCAGCACCTTGAAGATACCAAGGCTCTCTACAAATTTAATGACCGCCTGAGCCGTTTTGTTCCGAGCATTGTAACTAAATGTAATTGTTGCCATAATATTCTACTTTTTCTGTAACGCAAATGTAGCGCTTTCTTTTGAAATAGCAAAATCAAAAAAAATTAGAAAACTCTCCGCCCCAATCGTAATTTGCATTATTTTTGTGCGTTTTTCTAACTAATACAAATTTCGCAAGATGGAAGAAAAAAAGGATTCACTGAACTTTATCGAACAAATCATCGAGAACGATTTGTCATCAGGAAAAGTAACTAGCACATACACTCGTTTTCCCCCCGAACCAAACGGCTACCTGCACATCGGACACGCAAAGTCCATCTGCCTCAACTTCGGCATCAAAAACCAGTATCACGGCAAGTGCAACCTGCGTTTCGACGACACCAACCCGTCGAAGGAAGATGTTGAATATGTAAACTCGATAATCGCCGACATCAAGTGGCTCGGCTTCGAGTACGACAAGTTGCTCTACACATCCGACTATTTCGACCAGCTTTACGAATGGGCCAAGATGCTTATCCGCGAAGGCAAGGCATACGTCGATGAGCAGACCCCTGACCAGATTGCAGAACAGCGCACCAACCCGACCGTTCCCGGTATCGAAAGCCCGTTCCGCAACCGTCCCGCCGAGGAAAGCCTCAAGCGCCTCGAGGAAATGAACGCCGGAATGCACGAGGAAGGCTCGATGGTACTGCGCGCCAAAGTTGATATGAATTCACCAAACATGCACATGCGCGACCCGATTATGTACCGTATAATCCGCCGTCCGCACGACCGCACTGGCGACAAGTGGAACATCTACCCTATGTACGACTACGCTCACGGACAGAGCGACTACATCGAGGGCATCACCCACTCCATCTGCACCTTGGAATTCGAGGTTCACCGTCCGCTCTACGACTGGTTCCTCGACCAGATTGACAAGACCGGCAAGCGTCCTCAGCAGATTGAATTTGCACGACTGAACCTTTCATATACAGTAATGAGCAAGCGCAAGCTTCTCGAACTCGTGAACAACAAGTATGTAAGCGGCTGGGACGACCCGCGAATGCCTACCGTCAGCGGTTTGCGCCGTCGTGGCTACACTCCCGAATCAATCCGCACCTTCGCCGAGAAAATCGGTGTTGCAAAGCGTGAGAATATGATTGATGTGAGCCTTCTCGAATACTGCATCCGCGAAGACCTCAACAAGCGTGATTACAGAATATTGGCAGTTCTCGACCCGCTGAAGGTCGTGATTACCAACTATCCAGAAGGTCAGACCGAAAAACTTGAAGCACAGAACAATCCAGAAGACGAAAACGCAGGAACACGCCAGCTCACCTTCGGACGCGAAATCTACATCGAACGCGAAGACTTCATGGAAGATGCTCCAAACAAGTTCTTCCGCCTGAAACCGGGTGGCGAAGTGCGCCTGAGATATGCATATTTCATCAAGTGCAACGAAGTGATAAAGGATGCCGACGGCAACATCACCGAACTGCACTGCACCTACGACCCCGAAAGCCGTGGCGGAAAGTCGCCCGACGGCCGCAAGGTAAAGGGAACAATCCACTGGGTAAACTGCGACACCTGCGTTGATGCCGAAGTGCGTCTGTACGACCGTCTGTTCACCAAGGAAAACCCCGACGACCTTGCCGAAGGCGAAACCTACCTCACCTATCTGAATCCGGATTCGTTGAAGGTTGTCACCGCTAAGGTCGAGGAATACATAAAGGAAACCAAGGAGACAAGCTTCCAGTTCGAGCGCAAGGGCTACTTCTGCTTCGACAAGGACTCAACTCCCGAAAAGCCTGTATTCAATCGCACCGTCACACTGAAGGACTCGTGGGCTAAAATTGCAGAAAATGACAAGAAGTAGAATAGCACTTTTCCCAGGCTCGTTCGACCCGATAACCGTCGGGCACGAGTCTGTTATTCGCCGCGCACTGCCGATGTTCGACAAGATAATTGTCGGCGTAGGAGTTAATTCCGAGAAATCGGCAATGCTGCCAAGCGAAAAGCGCGTAGAACTGATAAAAAAAGTGTTCGCCGACGAGCCAAAAGTGGAAGTCGTAACCTATTCGGGACTTACGGTTGACTTCTGCAAGGCAAACAACATCAGCTTTATACTCCGCGGACTACGCACCTCCGCCGACTTCGAGTTCGAGCGTTCGATTGGTCATGCCAACCAGCTTCTCGACAAGAACATCGAAACCATATTTATGCTAACCTTGCCCGAACACACTTGCATATCGTCGAGCATAGTCCGCGACATTGCAAAGAACAACGGCGACATTTCAGCATTTCTGCCAAAAGCGATAACAAGGGACGACTTATAAAAAAATCCGCCCGATAATGGAGTATCATCGAGCGGAACCCTATGAAAAAAGCAAATTACTAATCGTTTTTAACGTCCCTGCTTGGCAGAAAACATTTGTTTAGACAAAAGAAAATAGAAAAGGTTTAATCGCAAATGGATAAAATTACATTAATAGTGATGTTTTTGGGAGGTCTGATATTCTTCAGTCACCTTCTAAACAAGCTTTTCAACAAGACAAAGATACCGAATGTCCTCATTTTAATCACTATTGGTATAATAGTAGGATTCTTTATCGACAGCAAGATATTTTTTGGCGAGGTAGGTCGAGTTTTCACAACAATAACACTTATTATAATACTTTTTGAAAGCGGTGTAGGACTGAAGTTGCAGGAACTGAAATCGTCGATACTGTCTGCCACACTAGTTACCATAATCAATTTTTTGTTTTCGGTTGGCATAGTCGTCGGCATAACGATGTGGCTTGCCGACTTTGATTTTACCACAGCCCTTTTCCTCGGCTCGATACTTGGCGGAACCTCATCGGCGGTTGTAATCCCAATGGTAAGGCAGCTAAATATGGGACAGAAGGCCGGAACGGTACTGCTTTTGGAATCGGCATTCACCGACGTGCTTTGTCTCGTTGTCGGCTTGGCAGTACTCGAAAGCATGAAAGCCGGAAACCTTGAAGCAACGGCAATCTTTACCAATATGGCAAAATCGTTTCTGCTGGCAATTCTGCTCGGACTTTTCGGCGGATTTGTCTGGAGCCTGCTGCTCAACTGGATACGAGGAATCAAGAACTCGATGTTCACCACTTTTGCCATAGTTTTCATTGTTTATGGCGGAGCAGAACTTCTCGGGCTCAACGGCGGAATCGCGGCATTGTCGTTTGGCATCGTGCTCGGCAACTCGGAATATTTCGACAAGATGAAGCTTTGGAAACGGATTTTCAAGATTCAGACCGCCCAACTGAACGACAACGAAAAGAACTTTTTCTCCGAGATAGTGTTCGTCCTGCAAACTTACTTCTTCGTTTACATCGGGATTGTAATTGAATTTGGCACACCACTGATATACCTGATTTCCACAATGATAGTCTGCCTTGTGATTTTGGCGCGAATCCCGACAATAAGGCTGATGGTAAGAAAGGACTGCTCCCCCGACGACAAACTGCTGATGTCGATTATGATGCCCAAGGGACTTGTTCCTGCCATACTTGCTTCCATTCCCTTGCAGGAAGGGCTTCCGTACGGACAGGAAATTGCCGAAATCGGTTATGCAGTCGTACTGACAAGCATAATAATGTGCAGCCTTTTAATAATAGTATTGGGCAAGAAAAAAAGTGACAAGCAACCGAAAGACGACGATGTCTCAGCAATACTTCCAATAGAAAATCAACAGGAAAATGAAACAGCCGAAACAACAGAACCAGTACACGACGAGAATAACAATTAAGTCACTCGAAGGTGGTGGCAAACACATATTTGCGCCCTGCAGCATTGGCGGTACTAGGGCTATAATGCTGATAGACACAGGCTGTTCAAACACCGTATTCGACTGTAGTTCAGAACTTTTCTCCGATGTTCGTCTGCACGAACTCAAGGGAACGAATAAGAATTATAGCCTCAATGCCTCAATCGACGATGTGAAAGTCGGGAAAATAAAGCAGTTCGCAATAGGTAAGTTCACAACCGACATCAACCGAGCCGTATTCATCAGCCTCGAACAAATAAACACGCTCTACGAAACCATGATTGGCTGTAAGATAGTCGGGATATTAGGTAGCGATTTCCTGAAGAAATATAAGGCAGTTATAGACTTTGGTGCAGGAAAGCTGACGTTGAAGGAATAACAAGCTATTGCCTTGATTCCGACTCTCCCTTTTGCGGCTTGCACAAATTGTATATAATTTTGTTTATCTCGCGAGTAGGGTCGTTGTCAGGCCAAGCCATATATCCGCCCGACCAAATCAGGTCCTTGCCGAACTTTACATCCATCGACCAGCTGTCGCCATCGAAGACATCACGATTCGTATAGCTGCTTTCCCAGTTCTGCACCTTAGCCTTGACAAGCATCTCCCCTATCTCCACCAAAGTTTCGCGAGGCACGTCGCTTACCGAATATACATCGCACGTGTCGATAATGAAATTGCAGTCGCGCATTGTTGCCGTCACAACGCTGTCCTTGTACTCAATTTCATATTCACGCGACATTCCCGAATAGCCATTGTGTACTCTATAATGGTAATATGTGAACTCGTTGGCATTCAATTTATTTTTATCACCACTAAAATAAAAGCAACTGCATAGAAGCAAAATTACAGTTGCCGCCAAAATACCGATAAGGAAACTCTTTTTCATGTCTTTGAACATTTGAACATCCTTCACAAAGATAATCATTTTAAACGATAGAGCAATCACAAATAATTGCGGACCGAACAAAATTATTGCCACCCCGATATTTTTTGCTAACTTTGCCATTCTTATATTGTAACTGTTGAAACAATGGAATATTCAGCAAAGGAAATTGCCGATATGCTAGGCGGCAAAGTAGAAGGCGACGGTTCGGTTATGATTTCGAAATTCGCAAGAATCGAGTACGGAGAACCGGGAGCCATTTCGTTTTTAGCAAACCCCAAGTATGAGCAATACATATATACAAGCAAGGCTTCGGCTGTGATTGTAAACAATAGCTTTGAGCCTCATGGAAATATTTCCGCCACCTTGATTCGCGTGCCTGATGCCTACAAGTCGGTTGCCGATTTGCTTCACATCTACGCCGTGAAATACACTCCCAAAGGTCGCGAGATGCGCAGCAAGGTTCATCGCACGGCAAAAGTCGGCAAAGGTTGCTACATAGGCGGCTTTGCCTACATCGACAAGGATGCCGTTCTGGGCGACAATGTTCAGGTGCATCCGCTATGCTATGTGGGCAAGAATGTGAAAATCGGCGACAATACAATATTATATCCTGGAGTAAAAATCTACTACGATTGCGAAATCGGAAAGAACTGCATAATACACTCCAACACTGTCATCGGTGCCGACGGCTTTGGTTTTGCGCCCAATCCAGACGGGGAGTTCGAGAAAATTGAGCAGATTGGAAATGTCGTCATCGAGGACAATGTGGAACTTGGTGCGCTTGTTACCATCGACCGTGCAATTGCTGGTTCCACCATAATCCGCCGTGGCGTAAAGCTCGACGACCACAACCATGTGGCTCACAATGTTGAGATTGGCAAGAATACCGTCATGGCAGCCCAGGGCGGAATCGCCGGCTCGGCAAAAATCGGCGAAAACTGTATGTTCGGCGGTCAGGTGGGAATAGGTCCGCACTCCAACATTGCCAACCGCACCAAGATGCAGGCCAAGGCAGGTATCGCTGGCACTGTGAAGGAAGAAAACACCGCCCTGATGGGTGCGCCAGCTATGGATGCCCGCAAGTATCAGCGTCTGTATGTGCGTTTCAAGCAACTCGACGATATGGCAAAGAAGATTGACCAGTTAGAAAAGCAGATTGAAGAGTTGAAAAAGAAGGGAGAATAGAAACATTCGGCGGTTGTGACCGCCAAATTATAAGTTACTGAGAATATGGAAGAAAACAATTCAATCATATCACTTTTGCAAGCGGTTGAAGCCATAAAGACAGCCATTCTGCAAGGTCAGTACGAAGCAGCAAAAGATGTAAATCGTGTACAACTTGCAGTGTATTTTTCCATTGGCAGGTATCTGTCGAAAAATACTAGAAGGCTTCCATACGGAGCAGGCGCATTGAAAGCAATTAGTGAACAGTTGCGAAAGGAATTGCCAGGTTTGAGAGGATATTCGGAAACACAACTTCGAGATACAAGAAGATTTTACGAAGCATGGATTGCGCTGGATAGAACAGATAATTTAGAAAACGAAGATTCAGCGGTTGCAACCGTTGAATCTTGTAGAAAACAATCAGCGGTCGCAACCGCTGAATCTCAAAATACTGACAATAAGATAGATATATACCACACAATAACAATTCCTAATATAGCAGAATTCCCTGTTGAAGATTTTTTTAAGATGCCGTTTACTCATCATTCGCGGCTTATATCATTATGCAAGAATATTGATGCTCGATATTATTACATCCATCGTACAGCAGAGGAACATTTGTCGGTTGAAGCACTAGAGAAACTCATAAAACAGCAAGCCTACGAAAACAGGGAAAATCTTCCGAACAACTTTGTAAAAACAATATCAAATTCATCAGAAGCACGCAAAGCGGTTTTGATGTTCAAGGATTCCTACTTGCTTAACTTTATCAATGTTGAAGAAATAGGGGAACGCGACAAGCAAGATGTTGACGAACGGGTTGTAGAACAAAAGATTGTGCATAACATCAAGAATTTTATAATGACTTTTGGACGGGACTTTTCCTTTATTGGCAATCAGTACCACCTTGAAGTATATGGCGTTGAGTTTTTCCCCGACCTGCTATTCTTTAATCGAGAACTAAACGCATTAGTCGTTATTGAACTAAAAACCGATGAATTCAAACCGTCATATCTCGGTCAATTGACAACCTATTTGCGTATCCTTGACGACCATGTAAAGAAACCTCACGAAAATCCATCCATTGGAATAGTTCTTTGTAAATCAGCAAATAAGGAATTCGTTGAATATGTCATTCAAGACTACCAAAAGCCTATGGGCGTTGCAACCTACAAAACCGCTGATGATATGCCTGAAAATTTTCGCAAGGCATTGCCTGATATTGATGCATTGAAGAGTATTTTGGCTGGAGAAAAGGAAATTTAACCAAATGAATCAATGAACACTCTCCTCTCACGCATATCGCAAAATCCCAACTTCGACAAGCTGACTGGCCTGCTGGCAAGCGGTGGACAGGCAAAGGTGCAGCTTAGCGGTCTTGCTGGTTCGGCAAAGTCGTTTGCCGTGGCTGCCGCGTTTGCCGATATGGGCACAACCTTCTGCCTTGTGCTTCCCGACAAGGAAAGTGCTTCGTACTCGTACGACGACCTTGTTGGAATACTCGGCGAAGAGTCGGTAATGTTCTACCCCAGTGCCTTCAAGCGTTCCATCGAGTACATGAAGGAGAACAAGTCGAACATTGTGATGCAGACCGAGGTGCTGTCGAGACTTAACGCCACACGCAAAGGATTCGTCATAGTCACATATCCTGAGGCGGTGATGGAAAAAGTGATCCGCACCCGCGAACTTACTCGCAATACCTTCAATGTGGCTGTCGGCGACGAATTGTCGATGGAAAAGCTTATCGATGTGCTCAACGACTGGAATTTCAGTCGCGACGACTTTGTGTTCGAACCTGGCAGTTTTGCTGTGCGCGGAAGCCTTATCGATGTGTTCTCGTATGGTGCCGAAAAGCCATATCGTATCGATTTCGACGACGACAAGGTTGAGAAAATCCGTGAGTTCGACCCCGAAACACAAGGCTCTACCGAAAAACTGCGCAAAGTGCGTATCATTCCCAACATCTACGACAAGCAGACCGTGGAGGACAGAATTTCGATTTTCGAATTTATAAATCGTGATTTTGTGCTATGGATGGATTCTCCCGACTATGTAATCGACAGTATAGAAAAGAATTACAAGCTTGCCGAGACTCGCTACAGTGAAATTTCGGAAAAAGAAATCCTCGACGAGGATACCTATATAATAAATCCGCAGTCGAATCTTATCGGCAAGGAGCAGTTTTTAGCAGAGGCAAATGCGCGTGCCATCGTGGAGATGTCATCGCGGTCGTTTTTTGATGCTACTGACGAGATACATTTTTCCACCGAGCCTCAGCCTGCTTTCAGCAAGCAGTTCGACCTGCTCATTTCCAACCTAAAGCAAAATTCAGAAAACGGTTTTACAACTTATATCTTCAGCAACAACGACAAGCAGTTGCAGCGTCTGCGCGACATTTTTGCAGACAAGGGTGAAAATCCCGACTTCGTTGGCGTGAATGCCTCGTTGCACGAGGGCTTTGTCGATAGCGACACCCGCACCTGCGTATATACCGACCATCAGATTTTCGAGCGCTACCACCGATATTCCACCAAGAGTATTTCGAAGGCAAACGCACTTACCTTACAGGAAATTAAGGAGTTGCATCCAGGCGACTATATCGTTCACGTTGATAACGGAATCGGGCGTTTCGTGGGATTGCAGAAGATAAACCACAACGGGCGTATGCAGGAGGTTGTCACGCTGGCATACGGCGAAAACGATTTGCTCTATGTCAACATTCACTCTTTGCACCGAATTTCAAAATATCGCGACAAGGATGGTGAGCCGCCTGTGATACATCGTCTTGGTTCTGGACACTGGAAACGCCTGAAGGAACGTACTAAGAAGAATATCAAGGATATAGCGCGTGATTTGATTTTGCTTTACGCAAAACGGCGCGAGCAGAAGGGTTTTGCATTTTCGCCCGACTCGTATATGCAGGTCGAGCTGGAATCATCGTTCATGTACGAGGATACGCCCGACCAGAGCAAGACCAACGAGCTGATAAAGGCCGACATGGAATCGGAAGTGCCGATGGATAGGCTTATCTGTGGCGATGTGGGTTTTGGCAAGACCGAACTTGCAATCCGAGCGGCTTTCAAGGCCGTGGTCGATGGAAAGCAGGTGGCGGTGCTTGTTCCGACAACGATTCTCGCCTTGCAGCACTACCAGACATTCTCGGAGCGACTGAAAAATCTTCCCGTGACGGTTTCCTACATCAGCCGTCTGAAGTCGGCGAAGGAAATCCGCGAGACACTTGCCGACCTAAAGTCAGGCAAGATAGATATTATTATAGGTACGCATAAACTTGTTGGCAAGTCGGTGGAATTTAAGGACTTGGGGTTGCTGGTTGTTGATGAGGAACAGAAGTTCGGCGTTTCGGTGAAGGAGAAAATCAAGCAGATGAAGGTCAACATCGATACGCTAACGCTTACCGCTACGCCAATTCCGCGTACCCTGCAGTTTTCGCTTATGGGTGCCCGCGACTTGTCGGTGATAACAACGCCACCGCCCAACCGCCAGCCGATTGCAACCGAACTTCACGCCTTCAACAACGATGTTATCCGCGAAGCAATCTACTACGAAGTGGGGCGCAACGGACAGGTTTTCTTTGTCCACAACCGCATACAGAACATCTACGAGGTTCAGAACCAGATAGCTAAGATTTGTCCCGAGGTGAAAACCGTCGTTGCTCACGGACAGATGGACGGCGAGGAACTAGAGAAGATCATCCTCGACTTTATGCGTGGCGACTACGATGTGCTAATCAGTACCTCGATTGTCGAAAACGGAGTCGATATTCCAAACGCCAATACTATTATAATAAACAATGCTAATAATTTTGGACTCAGCGACTTGCATCAGCTTCGCGGACGCGTTGGGCGAAGCAACAGAAAGGCTTTCTGCTATCTGCTCACACCGCCGCTCGACCTGCTTACACCCGATGCACGACGTCGTCTGAAGGCAATCGAGGAGTTTTGCGAACTTGGCAGCGGAATAAACATCGCCTTGCAGGATTTGGACATTCGCGGTGCAGGAAATATCCTCGGAAGCGAGCAGTCGGGCTTCATTGCCGACATCGGTTTCGAAACCTACAACAAGATCCTCAACGAGGCCATCGACGAGTTGAAAGAGACTGAGTTCCACGATGTTTTCAAGGACGAGGAAGGCGAACATACGCCAGTGTTGCGCGACTGCTACATGGAAACCGACCTCGACCTGATGATTCCCGACTATTACATATCGAGCACCTCGGAGCGCATAAAATTGTACCGCCAGATGGACGAACTGAAGGACATGCAGGAGCTGGAAAAGTTCCGCGATATGCTTGTTGACCGTTTTGGCAAGATTCCCGACGAAACCGAGAAGATGTTCGACATGGTGAAGTTGCGCTGGATGGCAGTACGTCTTGGTTTCCAGAAGATTGCAATAAAGAATGGCGTTTTTCTTGGCTATTTCCCACAAGATCAGAAATCGGACTATTATTCGTCGAAGCTATTCATTTCCATTCTGCAGTTTGCCCAGAACAATCCCCGCAACCTCACCATCAAGCAGCACAACGACAGGCTGATAATGCGATTGGAAGGCATTAGCAGTCTTTCGCAGATTGTTGATTTTGTGAAAAGAATGGAAGAAACAGTAATCCTGTAGCGACACAATGCTTTGTGTCGAATTCAAAATTCGATAATTTAATTTATTGGTGTCCAATAAATACTCTATATTGTCATTACTTGCTACGCTGCGTGCGCTAAAGGGTCCGAAAAGCAGAACGAACAGCAAAAGGAACGTTGCTTGTGAGTTCGCTTATCCAGAACTTTCTCACGAAACGAAGTGAGTAATCTGTTTAACAGATTACGGACAGCAGTCTTCACAACGCTCCTCGTATCGTATCGCGTGTTACGACTAGCTTCCGAAATGACGAGCATTTTTTATTGGACACCATTGTAGTGCGAAGTGTACATCATTCCTTATCAAAATTTTGATTTTCCAGATTTGCCCACACCAATGTACAAAAAAAGAGGCTCGGAAATCCGAACCTCTTATGCTAATAAATAGTGTTCAAATTACTTTGCAGCTACTGGAGTAGTTTCGAAAGTCTTAACGTTACCAGTGATAGTAACCTTTGTGCCTGCTGCAGAAGTAGTAACAGTACCCCTAGTTACATTCATAACATAAGTCTTACCATTGTAAACGGTAGCAATAACATCATTGTAATCACCGTTAGCTTCGCAAGAAACGCTCTTGTACTGAGTAGCTTCTGCTGGGAAAGTGATAGCGCTAACGCTAGTAGCAGCGTAGTCAGCAGCTTCGAGGATGTAAAGCTTTGCACCTTCGAGAGGCTTAATAACAGCCTGAACAGCCTTAGCATTTGAAGTCCACTGCAAGCCGTAAGTGTCAAGACCTGTACGGTTGTTACCTTCTCTTACCCATTCGAAAGTACCTTCGGTGAAAGCAGGAGCAACAACGTTTACAGTGTAAGCAACAGTAACCTGAGCATCCTTCTGGTTAGTAACAACAGCTTCGTAAACAACCTTTGCAGCACCTTCTACGTCAGCCTTTGCCAAAGTTTCAGAGAGTTCAGCAGTGTATTCAGTCTTACCTTCGTAATCTTTAACGTCATACTCTGCTGGAGTACCGAGAACTTCGTTGTTAGCATCGTAGCTGGTTCTTGTAAGGGTGATAGACTTAAGACCCTTTGCGTCATTAGCAGTCAAAGTAGCTTTTACATCAACTGATGCGTTAGCAAGATCAAATGTCATTTCGTTCATACCGTTAGCATCAAGAATAGAAGCAGTTGGTGCTTCTGGGTTACCACAGCTGCAGAACATTGCAACAGCTGCAACCAAAATCATAACAATTTTAAAGTTTTTCATCGTTCTAAAATTTTTAGTTATACAATAATTAATTAAATTTTCAATTCATTTACAAGGCGCAAAGATATAGTTATTTTTTAATATGGTTCTCATTATTAACTTTTTTTTTTGAAAAATGTTGTCAAGCAGAATTTTTAAAGTTTACAACAAAGCAAAGCGAATGCATAGTAATTGCGTTATTATATATAGGTGTACGTTACTTTATCATTTCCACACACAACGTTCTTGTTAAATTTTATAAATTTGCAGACCTATATATAATTGCACACGCCAAGATACATAAATTCTGAATATCAACAACATATACAAATGACACCAGAAGAAATCATAAACAATCTCAACTTGAAACCACACCCTGAAGGTGGCTATTACCGTCAGATTTATGGGAACGACGAGGCTGGACAAAAGAAAGTTTCCACTATTTACTATATGCTCCGCGATGATGAATTTTCAGCATTCCACAGACTGCACGAAGTTGTTGAGATCTGGTATTACCATGCAGGAGAACCACTTGACATTTATGTAATTTCACCCGACGGCACTTTGTCGGCACATCGTTTGTCGGCAAACGACGAAATGCAAGTAGTCATAGAACCAGAGTGCTGGTTTGCCGCAGAATTACCACACAAAAAGGGATTTTCGCTTGTGGGATGTGCCGTCGCACCTGCATTCACTTTCGATTGCTTCGAGCTAGCAAAAAAAGAAGATTTACAGCAAATGTACCCACAGCATAACAACCTGATTGCTAAATTGTGTAGGTAAAACTTTAAATACCACTACTTTAAATCACGATTTACCACATCGTACAGACCATTGATAAACTCCTTGTTGAAACCAAGGTTGTAGCGATAATGGGTTTTCTCGTAGAATTCGTCGTACTGTTCTAGCGGCACGAGGGTAAACTTCTTCATGTCGTAGTTCAGATGGTTGACAATTAGATGGTTTGTAATGTCGGAAAAATCCACCTTGCCGTTATCGAGCGTAACCTTGAATTGGGACAATAGCCCAACTTGGTATGCATTGTCGAAGGTTTCCTGACCTTTGGGCGTGCGGGCAATGTCGTCGTCCTGCGATGCGAAGTTGCCAAGCGAATAATAAACTAGCGTCTTGTGGTCGCTACCAATGATTTCGACTGGTTGTACCGAATGTGAATGGCTGCCGTAAACGATGTCGGCGCCATGTTCGTTGAGAAATTTTGCCATTTCCTTCTGCTCGCTGTTAGGCTCAAAGGTAAATTCCGTTCCCCAGTGCATCATCACGATAAGCACATCGACTTGCGGTCTAAGAGCTGACATTTCATTGGCAACCAATGTTTTGTACTCATCGGTAACTTTACGCGTTTCTGGGCTACGATACAATCCGACGAGATTTCTGTATTGCTGCGGAACAATCTGGTTAGTACTTAGCGTATATGCCAGAAATCCGAACTTTATGCCGTTCTTTTCAACGATTCTTGGTGTTTCGCGGTCTTGCTGGCTACGGTAAGTGCCTACTGTTACAATATCGGTGCTGTCGAAGAAGTCGAGAGTGGAGTTTATCCCTTCGATGCCGCGGTCGAATGTGTGGTTGTTTGCGGTTGACAACACCTGCATATCGAGTGATGCCACCAGTTCGCCAATGTAGTGCGGTGCGCAAAAATTGTAGTTGTCGCCGCTGACTTTCATGCGGTCGTTGCCGATTACGACTTCCATGTTGCCAACGGAGAGGTCGTCGTCTTCGAAGTATTTCTTTACAAGTGCAAAGTAGGAATTTCGGTCGTAGCCGTTATCGACAGCCGAGAAAAACGGAGCTTCGAATAGGAAGTCTCCGACAAAGGTCAGCTTTGCTTCGCGTGGGGAAGATGTAATTGTGTCTTCTGCAATGGTCTCTGCATTTGTTTCTTTTTGTTGTGTATTTGATTTGCAACTGCAAGATAACAATGCGATTACGATTAGGAATGCGATGCTTCTATGCATTATACTATTCAATTTTATTGTTCTTCGTTTATGCGTTGTCACAATTTTTGCGTTGCTGTCGCTGCAAAAATATGCGCCAACGCTATCTATAAATCACTTCGTTCTATAAATATGTAACCTCTCCGAGGTTATGGTTGCTGTCGCTGCAAAAATGTGCGCCAACGCGACCTATATTCATTATTTTCTATAAATATGTAACCTCTTCGAGGTTGTGGTTGCCGTCGCTGTAAAAATGCGTGCCAACGCTATTTATACATCTTTAGTCTATAATATGCAACCTCTCCGAGGTTGGGTGATTTCCTCACGAAACACATTGTGAATCAAATGTATTAAATTACCGTTTGCCTGCAATGCGATTCAGACCTTCGATGGCTGGTTCATAGTTTGTTTCGAGTTTCAGAGCCTTGCGGTAGTCGGCTTCGGCAAGCTGGTATTGCTTGTTTTGTGCGTATGCATCGCCGCGCTTGGCAAAAGTCTCGAAAGCGGTTGTGTCGCAAGCCAATGCGTTTGAATAGTAGTTTATTGCCGTATTGTAGCGGTCTGGTTCGAGGCTTATGTTGCTATACATATCGCCAAGGTCGGTGTATGCAAGGAAAGTCCAATACGATATGCTATCCATTTGTGCGGCTTCAATGTAGGTATCCTTTGCTTCCTCGTAGTACCCGAAATTGCGAAGCGACCAACCATTCCAATACCTAATTTCCTGATTATCGGGAAATTTTGAAATAGCAGTCTTGAAATATTCCAAAGCAATGGAATCGCCAAGTTCGGTAAGACTCACGCCGATAAGGTTGTATGCTTCCCAGTTTTCGTCATCATACTCAACGGCTTTCTTGAAGGCTGCCAGTGCATCTTGTCTCCACTTACGCGTGTTGGCGGTATCCGATTCCGTTTCGGAAGCCTTGCGGAGAATTATGCCACGGACAAAATATGAATCACCATTTTGCAGATTGTTAAGTTCAAGGAATTGTATTTCCTGCATTGCTTCCTGGAACATTCCCACATAAATGAAAATCTTTGCTAGATCGATATGCGCCTGTGGATACGACGGATAGCGGTTGATGCATTTGTTGAGCACTTCCTTCGCCTTTTCCGAACCATTTGCCTTGAGCATATAAAGACTTGCTAACTTGCTGTAATACGGTGGTTTCGTAGAATCGACCTTCATTGCGATTTCCATATCGTTTATTGCCTCGTCAAGGTTACCATTGATAAATTGCAAGTCGGAACGCTGTACGAACAATGCCGCATCGTGGGGATTTTGCCGAATTTGGTCCGACAGCATCTGTATGCTGTCGTCCAAAGTCTTCGGTTCTATTATTTCTCCGCCATCGCCATTTCCGTCTTCCTTACACGAATATGCA
This sequence comes from Bacteroidales bacterium, assembly GCA_017620015.1. Lineage (GTDB taxonomy): Bacteria > Bacteroidota > Bacteroidia > Bacteroidales > ML635J-15 > Bact-19. The sequence goes on from JAFZRE010000019.1 coordinate 60,439, forward strand.
AGCATCGTAAATGCAAGTAGCAGAACTAGATACAAATAATGTTTCATTATTTTGCTGAAATCTTTTCCCTAATCTTGTTTTCGATTTCCTCTCTCATTTCAGGGTTGTCCTCGATGAGTTGCTTTACGGTGTCGCGTCCCTGTCCAAGCTTGGTCTCTCCGTAGCTGAACCACGAACCACTCTTCTTTATGATTTCAAGTTCGACAGCCATATCGATGATTTCACCAGTCTTGGAAATACCTTCGCCGTAGAGAATGTCGAATTCTGCCTGTTTGAATGGCGGAGCAACCTTGTTCTTTACAACCTTTACCTTGGTGCGGTTTCCGATGACGGTGTCGCCGTCCTTTAGCTGACCGATGCGGCGTATGTCGAGACGGATTGATGCGTAGAATTTCAGTGCGTTACCACCTGTAGTGGTTTCGGGATTGCCGAACATTACACCGATTTTTTCACGCAACTGGTTGATGAAGATGCAGCAGGTCTGTGTCTTGTTGATTGTTGCTGTGAGTTTGCGCAATGCCTGTGACATCAGTCGTGCTTGAAGACCCATCTTCGAGTCGCCCATTTCGCCTTCAATTTCGGCTTTTGGTGTAAGTGCTGCCACCGAGTCGATTACGATGATGTCGATTGCACCCGAGCGGATAAGGTTGTCGGCAATTTCGAGAGCCTGTTCGCCATTGTCGGGCTGCGAGATGATAAGGTTGTCGATATCGACGCCAAGTTTTTCGGCATAGAAGCGGTCGAAAGCGTGTTCGGCATCGATTATTGCTGCGATACCGCCGTTTTTCTGGGCTTCGGCGATGGCGTGGATTGCCAAAGTTGTCTTACCTGACGATTCGGGACCGTAAATCTCAATTACTCGTCCGCGCGGATAACCGCCAACGCCAAGTGCTGCGTCGAGAGCAATCGAACCTGACTTTATAACTGGTACATTTTCGACTACCTGAGCGCCAAGCATCATGATAGAGCCCTTGCCGTAGTCCTTTTCTATTTTACCCATTGCAAGCTGAACTGCTTTCAGCTTTTCTTTTCTGATTTCTTCTGGTGTTTCTGCCATATCTGTAATTTTTTTATTCTAATACTTTGATTATCTGTTCTGTGTGATTTTTTGTATCGACTTTTGTAAACACTTCGTCAATGATTCCATTCTCGTTGACAATGAATGTAGTGCGCAAAATACCGTAGTATTCGCGACCAGCCATCTTTTTCTTGTCCCACACGCCAAATGCGTTTACAATCACCTTGTCGCTGTCGCTGATAAGGTCGAAAGGAAGCGAATTCTTTTCAATGAACTTCTTGTGGCTTGCAATCGAGTCGGTGCTTACGCCGATTATGGTATATCCGCGCTTCATCCAGAAGTTGTAGTTGTCGCGCAGGTCGCAGGCTTCGGCAGTACAGCCGGGAGTACTGTCCTTCGGATAAAAGTATAGGATATATTTTTTGCCAGCAAGCATTTCGCTGCCTATCATTTCGTCGTTCTGGTTCTTTCCGCTGAACGACGGTGCTTTGTCGCCTTTTTTGAGTGTTATCATTGTCGTTTGTGTTTAAGTTACAAAAATAATTTCAATTTTTCGTCTTTGTGCTCGTTGTTGCAAAAACTTTTTAACAACTTTGCAAAGGAACATTTTTCATTGCTATTTCTAAATTTATTACTATTTTTGCATTGATTAGCATTGTGAGTTGCGCGGAACGTATATTCCTGCCACATTGCTAAACAAAGCACGGGTTAACCGTGCTTTATTTTATGGAGGAATTGTTACAGAATAATACAAAACGCCCCTATGTTCAGTTGCTGCAACTAATATTTTAGCCTTGCCATATCCGATTAGTAGAGCTTTGAGTCCAATCATAAAAACTGCTCCGAATTTATTAGTCTGTGTATTTGACGTCGGGAGATAAAATCTTTCAAACTCAGCATTTTTGACGAGATTCAACAGATTAAGAGCCGCTATTGTCGAATTTACTGAAACAGAAGCGTTTTCTGCAATTTCCTTAATGCTTTTATTCTCAATCTTCACATATACGCCAAGACTTCCACAAAAAGCCACACAATCTTTCAAAGGGCTTAATTGTTTCTTGATAAAAGACCGCCTAAGTTGCACAGTCATAGGAATAGCATCTATTATTTCCTTTGCCACTATGTTTTGGACAAGTTTCATACCGCCTTTACCTCTTTTTAGGCAGCATCAGCCTTATCCTGCTTATTCAGGCAGAACGCTTCATTTGCAACCACCTCGGTGACATACCGCTTGATCTTGTTCTGGTCTTCGTAGCTGTGGCTCGTAAGTTTTCCCTCAACTAGGATTTCGTCTCCCTTGTGGAAATAACGCTCCACTTTCTCGGCAAGCCTGTTCCAAGCCACGATGTTGTGCCACTGGGTGTTGTTTTTCACCTGTCCGTTTTCGGAATACTGCTCGTTTGTTGCGATTGAAAACCTTGCAACTTTTCCGTTCTTTGTCTCTCTTACCATGGGGTCGCTACCTAGGCGACCAACCAACTGTACATGATTTCTAAATTCCATAATTTTTAAAATTTTTAATTGTTAATATTTCTTGTTTTTAAATTTTTCTGTTATTTTTGCACTATCAAGTTGTTGGGTTTGTGCTTGCGGGATGGCGCGGTCGAAATACCTGACAACTTTTTTGTTTTTAAGGTTCAGGATATATTAATATTTCATTCTCGCTGTTGCCTATTTTTCTTATATCTCGCCAAAAAGCTGTCCTGATATTGCATATTTCAACATTGTTTTTCGTCTTCTTTAAAGTCACTCCGACACAAACAACATTACCTTCCAATGCTATGGTGGTATATAAACGAAACGATTTTTCTTTTTTAGGAAGGTATTCCGCTATTGCAAGTGGATTATTGATATTCTTGATAACTTTTATCCAATCGTTATCATCAAGTTGGTGTCCTACGACGGTATGCCTTTGACTAAAAGCCGACCTTCCAATAGTTATATCTCCTTTCATACCATACTTTTGTAATAGTTCGCCTGTTTTTCCAATATGGAAGAACCTTGCTTCGTTTCCTTCATAAACCTTTCCTCTTTCAAGAAAGGCGACAAAACGTGCCAGCTCGGTGCCGTTCTCTTGGTCGTATAGCCTGATTTTGTCTTGTAATATGTCGTTTAAATTTGTCATTGTCAATTTCTTTCGTCTTTGTTGCTGATATTTTTTTATGCATTACGATTCTGGCAATTGAATTTCTTTTTATTCATTGCATTTGTTGATTATTTTTGATTTTTTATTGGATTCTTAAAATTTTTCACTATTTTTGTAGCGAGATTCAAATCCAGATAGGTAGGCTCAGAGAAAGTCATTCCCTGAATATCTATCAAATTTTGAATCTTTTTTTTATTTAGGTATAATGCCTTTCCCTGTAATATCCAGTTTAACCATTCATGATTGCCTTTTGGAAATATACCGCGTATATTTGACACGGATATACAGTTAGCATTGTACGTATTGAAATGTATTCCGACCAAAAAATTCTTTTCATTATATTGAAGTTCCGTAATTATGTTTTGTGCTTTGTTGGAATCTCCGTATATGAATATGGCAATTGGACGTTGTATTGCAATTACCAAGTTTCGTACTGATCCTAAATCAAAAGGGTGTCGTGTGTGCTGAGATTTTCTTAGGAGCTGTCTTGCCGACAATTGTATAGGCTCGTATGGAAAACCGGTTCTCTGAAGTATTTTGCCAGGCATACCGAGTTCGTAGATGTATCCAGCCATCAAAGTGCCATTTATCTGATCTTCAAGTCTTGCATTGAAAACTTCGTTTATAATGTTGTATTCATTGTTTCTCATACACCTATTTCTGGTTTTTATTGTTTTTGCGCGCTATTTTTATTTGCACTTACATAATTTTGTAGTATCTTTGCAATCTCTCCTTGGGGTTGCCGTGAAGTAATTATAATGTTATCATGGACGGGGCTAGTCGCAACAATCTCCTGGAGATTTTTTATTAAAAATGCTTCATGTAGATATAGTCTTTGATTGTTTGTATTTGCTATTACTTCAACTATGCAAACATACCGGTTGTCACTTATCTTTATTGGAGCGGCTATCATACCTGTCATTTGCTTCTTATTGTTAGTATGATAATAGTCTAATTGTTGGATAATGATTCCGCATTCAAGTACATCCTTAACTGCGGCAAACGAAGCTCTTTTAATTGGACTCATTCCGTGATGGAAATCATTTCGTATTCCTTTTTTATCAAGTATTACATCTCCAAATGTCGAATGAGCACTCCCACCTTGTTTTTGAAAGAATTCTTCAACTTGCTGGATAAACGTTTTCCCTTCAACGGGCAAAAATTCATCACCACTTAGTTCTACAATCGGTGCATCATTAAGTAAGTCCATATCATGCAGTTTTTTGCCTTTTATGCAACTTCATAACTTCTTGCACAGCAATCCTTTACCTTTGATATTTCTTCGGCAATAATCTCATACCTATCATTACCGTGCACATCACTGGTTCCGTCAATTACCCACCTGCCACTTACAAGTATATTATCACATATGCGCAAGTCCAATTCTAGTATCATTTCGGCAGTGTCGCCAAGTGTATTTACCGTGTACCAGCGCGTTTGTTGCGAATACCTATTATTATCTATGCGCCTGTTAACAACAGCAATTATAAATCTTACGAGCTTATGCCCGCACATTTCATTTACCAATTCTGGAACCGAACCGATTCTTGCTTCAAATTCTACTTGTCCGCCTAATCTCATCGTGTAAAAATTTTTTGTTAAACATTTTTCGTCTGGACTTCATTTCGAAATCCGCTGCAAAGGTCGGGCAACCAGAAAACACGAGTCGGTTTTTAAGCGTTTACTTTCGTTTATTAGTCGTTTCTTGTCACTTATACACGAATATATTACTGTATTACAGCATCTTCACACAACAAATATCAAACTTTCTAATTCAACAAAATACTTTTTCCCATTCGCTATTAATGTTATGTTAAACCACAAATTAAAACTTGTGGCTAAAAAATAGCACACTATATTTGCACCGATTTTTAAAATTAGTACAAAGAGTTTTGTTATGCAGAAAACACTGGGAGTAAAGGCCGACATAATGAACGTTGCAGAAAGGCTCTTCTGCCGCTTCGGGTTCAACAAGATTTCAATGGACCGGATAGCCAAGGAGTCTAAACACGCCAAGGGAAGCGTTTACTATCACTTTTCGAGCAAGATAAACCTGATGAACTCAATCCTTGAGAGCGAACTGGAGAAAATCCGCACCGACCTACTTGCAATAATAAACGATAGCAACCTGTCGGAACCCGAAAAGATAAAAAGGTATGCTCTGGTCAGGATGGAAAGCATGAACAACAGATATTCGTACCACAATGTATTGAAAAACAGAGTGCTTGAAAGCGGTGACAAGCAGTTGATGGAATGCTTCTCGAAAGTTCACGACGCATTGGTAACTTGGGAAAAGGAACAGCTGACGGCAATCATAGTCTCTGGGAAAAACAAGGGCGTTTTCCGTCAGGAAATAGACGCATCAAAATACGTCAACTCTCTAATAATGATGCTGTCATCACTTGAGTTCCCGTTCTTCATTTTCAATCTTTACGACAAGTACAAGAACTCGTTTGATTATATGATAGACGAGATAATATTCAAACCATTAGAAACAATTTAGACCGAAATAATAAATTAGTACAAAAATGAAAGCAAAAGTTTTAACTGCAATATTGATATTCGGAATTCTCGCTGGCTGCTTTTCGTCGTGCAAGAATAGTCCGCGTCCATATATAGGCGAATACACATACCAAAGTGACGGAAAGATTAATATAGGTCTAATTACAGGAGGTGTTGATGTGCCGATTACCGACAAAATGGGACAAATGCAGATAATGAAAGGCGAAGAAAAGGGCAAGGTATCAATAATAAAGACGTCGATAACTGGCGACATCAAACGTTTTAGCGGAGAAGTTTCCGATGGTGAAATTACAATTGACGAATACACCTACGAAAAAGAGATTGACCTAGATACCATTATTAATGGAAAAGCAAAAGTAACTTATACAGCAAAAGGAAAACTTCGCGACAACACGATAGTTTTCGACGACAACTATTCTGGGTTCTTCACAGAAAAGGAAAGCGGTGCTGTTGGAACAATCAGAAGCAATAATGCAATAACCATAGCAAAACTTAACGACTAAATATGAAAAGAATAGCAATAATTTTAATAACAATTGCACTGGCGTTTCCGTCATTTTCACAAAGCAATGCAGAGAAGATTTGCGGAACTTACCTTGTAATCGAAAAAAGCGAAGTTTCGAAGGTAAAAATTACGCGAATGTCGAACGGCAATTTCGAAGGCAAGATTGTTTGGATGCAAAACCCCTATTTCGAAGACGGTTCTCCAAAAACCGATGTCAAGAATCCTGACCCCAACAAGCGCAACACCCCTGCCGACAAGATTGTGCTTTTGCACAACTTCAAGTACGATGCAAGCGACGACGAATGGAGTGGAGAAATCTATAATCCCGTAGAAGGCGACATGTACAAGGCTTACGCAAAATTCGAATCGCCAAAGAAACTGAAAGTACGCGGCTATGTCGGACTTCCGATTTTCGGACGAAGCATGTACTGGGTAAAACTTGATGAATAACGATGAAAAAACTGACATACATACTGATAGTTGCAGTTGTCCTGCTTGCCGGATGCAAGGATAAGGAACAAAATACCGAAGAACGCGTTATTTCTGTCAACGCAAAGGTCATCGAAGAAGAAACCTTTGGTGAAAAACGCAACTATGTCGGCACTATCGAGGCTTCGGAAGCAATTACGCTCAGTTTTGAAGCTGGAGGCAATGTGAAGGATGTGTTTGTGAAGGTTGGCGACAATGTTCATGCTGGCCAGCTGCTTGCAAGACTCGACAAAACTTCGGCACAAAGTTCCTACGACGCTGCCAAATCGACCCTCGAACAGGCCGAGGACGGTTACCGCCGAGCAAAGCAACTTCACGACAACGGAAGCCTCCCCGAAGTGCGCTGGGTCGAAATTCAGACCAAACTCGCTCAGGCTCAGTCGATGGAAAATATATCGCGTCAGGCACTCGAGCATTGCGACCTCTATTCGCCAGCATCGGGCGTTATCGGTAGCAAGTTGATTGAGCAGGGAACAAACGTTTCTCCATTGCAACAGGCTTTCAAGCTAATGAACATCAGACAGTTGAAGGTAAAAACATCCATTCCCGAAAACGAAATATCAAAGATAAAGATTGGCAAGAAAGCCATAGTCACGGTTCCTGCTGCTGACGATGAGATTTTCGAAGTCGAGGTAATCGAAAAGGGTATCGAAGCCAACGTATTGTCACACAGCTACGAGGTGAAGTGCATCTTCACTGGCGACCACGAGAAACTGCTCCCAGGAATGGTATGCAAGGTTACGATGGACGAACCCGAAAACACCGGCTATGTAATTCCTTCGCGTGCCGTGCAGACAATGGCCGACGGCATTGGCGTATGGAAAATAAAGAACGGACGCGCTGAACGTTGCATTGTAAAGTCGAACAAATATGTCGCCGACGGAGTTTTGGTTATGGAAGGCATTGAAAAGGGCGATACCATTGTCACCGAAGGCTATCAGAAATTGTTCGACAACGCCAAGGTTGAAATAAACAAGATGACAAAATAAGGTTTTGGTTAGGAAATGAGGAAGCGCAATCACATAGAATCGGCAATGCAGCACCACAACATAATATTTGTTGTATGCGCCGCTCTTGTGGCTTTCGGGATCTACAGTCTTCCGAACCTCAATAAGGATGAATTTCCCCAATTCACTATCCGTCAAGGCGTTGTGGCTGCAATATATCCTGGTGCATCGGCTCAGGAAGTGGAACAGCAGGTAGCAAAACCTCTTGAGCGATTTCTTTTCACCTATCAGGAAATCGACAAGGATGGCACCTACTCTATTTCCGAAAACGGAATCGTGTATGTCTTTGTGGAGTTGAAGCCTACAATAAACGACAAGGATGCCGTATGGTCGAAAATCCGACACGGCTTGAAACTGTTCAAGACGACATCGTTGCCTGCGGGCGTGCTTGAAGTTGTTGTTGTCGATGACTTCGGCAACACCTCGTCAATGCTTCTGGCGGTGGAGTCGGAGCAACGTACACCTCGCGAACTCGAAAGTTATTCGGAACAAATCTGCGACCGTCTTCGTTCAATTCCTGAAATGGGAAATTTGAAAACTTTCGGCCTGCAGAAGGAAGAAATTGCCGTTACCATCGATGCTGAAAAACTTTCGGCATACGGCATCGACCAGAAAATCCTGCTTACAGAACTTGCTACGCAGGGTTTCCGTACCATTGGCGGAAACATCGAGGAGACATCGGGCAACACCCAGATACACATTGCAATACCTTACGATTCGGAATATGCCATCGGCGAGCAAATTGTCTATGCCGACCCCGATGGACATTCAATCCGTCTGCGCGACATTGCCGAAATCGAACGTCGCTACGCCGAGCCATCGAACTACATTGAGTACAACGGAAAAAGCTGCGTGATAGTGTCGATGGAAATGTGCGCCGGCAACAACATCGTAGCTTTCGGCGAAAAAGTTGAGAAGATTCTTGACGAAATGCGACACGAACTTCCACCCGATGTAAATATGCAGCGCATTACCGACCAACCGAAAGTGGTTGACAAGTCGGTGCTTTCATTCTTGCGCGATTTGGTAGAGTCAATGCTTGTGGTTATCGCCGTGATGTTGCTGCTTTTCCCGTTGCGAACTGCACTCGTAGCTGGTTCTGGCGTACCGATTTGTACCGCCATCACCCTTGGTTTGATGTATCTATTTGGTATTGAACTTAATACTGTTACACTTGCAGCCCTGATAGTTGTACTCGGAATGATTGTCGACAATTCCATAATTGTCATCGACGGGTACACCGACTATCTACAAAAAGGACATTCGCGTTGGTATTCTGCGTCGGTAAGCACCACAGAACTTTTTGTCCCGACACTTTTGGCAACAATAGCAATCTGTGCAATGTTCTACCCGATGCTGAAAATCATCAACGGTCCTCTGGGCGACTTCGTGAAACTTTTCCCGTGGACGATTGCCTTCTCTCTGCTGATTTCACTGCTGTATGCCGTATGGATAACACCTTACCTATGCACAAAGTTCATACGCAAGGCCGACGACAATGTAAATGCTTTCGAACGCGCACAAAACAAATTCTTCGACCTACTGCAAGGTTCGTTCGATAAACTTTTGGGAATCTGTTTCCGTTTCCCAAAAACAGTGATTCTGATATTCTTCGTTACTTTCGGTCTGGGTATTTTCCTTTTCACGCAAATGAAAATACAGATGCTTCCGAAAGCCGACCGCGATTGTTTTGCCGTCGAGATACACCTTACCGAAGGCAGCAGCTTAGAGCAAACCGCCGTCGTAGTTGACAGTCTGCAGCATATTCTCAGCGCCGACAGCCGCGTAAAGTCGGTAACATCGTTTGTAGGTTGTGCATCACCACGATTCCACGCCACCTACGCACCGCAGATGGGAAAGAAGAGCTACGCACAATTCATCGTCAACACCGAAAGCGAAAAAGCAACGCTTGCAATCATAAAGGAATACGGCGAAAAGTACGAAAATCATTTCCCGAACGCATACATCCGCTTCAAGCAGATGGATTATCAAGCAGTTAAGAATCCTATCGAAGTGCGTATCAGTGGCGACGACCTAGTTACGATGGAAAAATTTGCCGATTCGCTCAAGGTGTATATGAACTCGCTTCCAGAACTCACTTGGGTACATTCCGACTACGACGAGTCGTCTCCTAATGTGAAAATCCGTCTCAAGCCCGATGAAGCCTCACAGATGGGAATTACCCAGAGTATGCTTTCGATTTACCTTTCGGGAGCGCTTGGAGGACAAACGCTTACGTCTGTTTGGGAAGGTGACTACAAGGTGCCGGTAGTACTTTACTCGCAGGTTTACGACACCAGCAAAATCAAGACTTTGGAGAATCAGCTTGTCCCAACAGCCTTGCCGGGCGTGTGGGTACCGCTCCGTCAGGTTGCCGACATTGAGCCAGACTGGCAGAAGTCGTCGATTACACGCTACAACAGCATCCGCACAATAACAGTTGGTAGCGACCTAAAATACGGGTGCAGCCAGCCTGTCAGCCAGAAGCAAATTGAAAAGTATGTCGACACCAACATCCGACCCAATCTGCCCGACGGAATAAACATTGAATATGGTGGACTTACTGGCGCCAACAATGCTATGATTCCACAGATTGTACTTACGATTATTGCTGCAGTGCTTGTGCTGTTCATCTTCTTGCTCTACCATTTCGCAAAAATCGACATGGCAGTGCTTTCAATCGCATCGAGCCTGATTTGCATTTTCGGTGCTTTCACGGGACTTTGGATGTTCGGACTCGACTTCAGCATTACGGCTGTGCTTGGTATTGTGAGCCTTATAGGTGTAATTGTACGAAATGCAATCATCATGTTCGAGTATGCAGAATCGCTGCGCCGCGACAAGCACAAGACCGCCAAGGAAGCCGCATTTGAAGCAGGCAAGCGCCGTATGCGACCAATATTCCTAACATCGGCAACAACAGCTCTCGGAGTTATACCTATGATTATCGCCCACACATCGTTGTGGATGCCTATGGGCGTTGTAATCTGCTTCGGTACAATATTCTCGCTGCCGCTGATAGTAACAGTACTTCCTGTGGCTTACTGGCAAATTTACAAACGAAAAGGAGAATGAAAAGATTAGTCGCCATATTATCAGCATTTGCACTTTGTCTGCCAGTTTTCGCACAGAACGAGCCTTCGACTTTCGAATCGGACGAAACTCAGCAGGTTTCCCAGTCGTTGACACTTGAGCAGTGCAAGAGCCTTGCCGTTCAGAACAATGCGAAAATCAGGAATGCCGAACTCGACATCGAAGCCGCCGAACTGACCAAGAAGGGCGTATTTACCAAATATTTCCCACAGGTGAGTATCAAGGGCGGCGCATTCAAGGCTACCGACCCGTTGCTCGATATGGACATGAATAATGTTGACATAGATTTCGGCAACTTGGCGATGAACAATGTCTTTACAACCTTATACAATGTCTATGGTCCATATATTGATGCCAATGTAAATGTAAAAGGTCTCGACGACGGAATTGTTGGCGGTGTAATGGCGGTTCAGCCGGTATTTGTCGGTGGACGAATCGTGAATGGCAACAAACTGGCAGGTTTGGGTGTCGAGGCAGCAAAACTGCAGACCGAAATGGCTCGCAACGAAACCGACCTCAAAACCGAAGAATTATACTGGACCATCATTTCGTTGCAGGAAAAGCAGAAGATTATCAAGTCGGTAAACCAGTTGCTCGATACCCTTTACCGCGATGCTTCGGGTGCCGTTGATGCCGGGGTAATACACCGCAACGACCTACTGAAAGTTACCTTGAAGCAGTCAGAAATGAAGTCGAACGAGCTGAAGCTCAACAACGGCATCCGTCTTGCAAAGTCGGCTTTGTGCCAGCATATTGGCATTAGCTACGACGAGAATATGGTTCTCTCGGACACTATCGGTGAAATTCCAAATCCAAGCGTCTATCGTGCCGACCATACAGAAGCAATCAAGGGACGCATAGAATACCAGTTGCTCGACCTTAGCACCGATGCAGAAAGGCTGAAGAAGAAATTGCTTGTCGGTGAAGCTCTTCCGCAGATTGCCATTGGCGCTGGGTACACTTGCAATACACTGATGGACAAGTTCAAGACCAACGGACTGGTTTTCGCAACGCTGTCGATTCCGATTTCGGACTGGTGGGAAAAGTCGTACGATATAAAGAAGCAGGAACTTAACTGCACCAAGGCCGAAAACCAGCGTCGTGACCTTGACGAGCAGATGCTCCTGCAGATGCAGATGGCCTGGAACGACCTCGACGAGTCGTATTCGCAGGTTCTTATTGCCCAGCAGACTGCCGAAACTGCAGAGGAAAACTTGAAGCTTGCTACCGATAATTATTCGGCAGGAATGGTAAGCATGTCGGATGTACTCGAGGCGCAAACCTTACTACAACAAGCACAAAGCCAACTGGCCGACAGCAAGGTCGATTATATGATAAAGCTGACCAAGTACAAGCAAATGACGAGACAATAGACAATAAAAAAACAGATTTCCTAAAAAATCTGCCATCAAAAAGTCGGGGTGAGAAGACTCGAACTTCCGGCCTCTACGTCCCGAACGTAGCGCGCTACCAACTGCGCCACACCCCGTTGCCCAAAGGCGGTGCAAAAATAAGATTTATTTTTTACATCACATTATTTTTTTGCAATTAATTTTAAAATGAAAAAGGACGGATAAAATCCGTCCTTCAATAAACCAAATCATTCAAAATCACATATTCTTCTTTATCTCCTCAACGAGTTGCTTATACTCCTCATCTGTGAGTTTTACGCGAGTATTCGACAACAACATATCTCCTTCCTTACTTATTGGAATTAGATGTATATGAGTATGAGGAACTTCAAGGCCAAGAACCATTAATCCGATGCGTTCGCATTCGATAGTCTTTTCCAATGCTGCAGCAACCTTCTTTGCAAAAATCAATATCTCCGACAGCACCTCGTCTGAATTACGGAATATATAGTCCTTTTCTTCCTTAGGAACAACCAAAGTATGGCCTTTCTTCAGCGGATTGATGTCGAGGAAAGCAATAAACTTGTCATTCTCTGCCACCTTGTAGCAAGGAATTTCTCCATTGATTATCTTTGTGAACAATGTTGCCATAATCCTTAAATTGAAATGTTTACAATTTCAAACGATACTATTCCACTTGGAACCTGAATATCAACCACCTCTCCCACTTTCTTACCCAGCAAACCTTTTGCAATAGGTGTTGAAACGGAGATCTTTTTTGCCTTAAGGTCAGCCTCAGATTCTGAAACAATGGTATATTCCATCTCCTGGTTTGTTTTCACATTTCTAAGCTTAACCTTATTAAGAATCTGCACTGCATTGGTATTTATCTGTGAAGGGTCGATAATACGTGCATTTCTGATTGTTTCCTGAAGCTTGCTTATTTTCATTTCCAACAATCCCTGAGCTTCTTTTGCTGCATCATACTCAGCATTTTCCGACAGGTCACCCTTATCGCGAGCTTCTGCTATCTGCTTGGAGATATTAGGTCTTTCAACATTTACCATTCTATCCAATTCATCCTTCAGTTTCTTTAAACCTTCTTCTGTCAAATATGAAATACCAGACATAATTTTTAATTATTTAATTATTAACGTTATACAAATAAAAAGAAATCCCCTTTTCTCTGTGGGATTTCCAATGCAAAGATAAAACTTTTTTGCTTTGGAAATAAAAAAAATTTTAATCGGAAAGCTCATACGAGATGAACTTTCCGATTATATTGTCAACAAATAAAACTCTTACATAGTTACACGCAAACCGAATGTATGGACACCTCCGAATACATTCGTAAATCTATACGAATAATCTACGCCAATTACAGGTCTTGTACTGCATGAAGTTGTGTTCAGTCCGTACTTTGTACCTTCCTCTTTCTTCTTTAACGGAGCCTGCAATGTAATACCAACTGAAGGACCTGAGAATGCAGTCATACAATTGTCAACTGAATACAAGCCTTTCTCGTAAGTATAACCGCCACGGATGAACAAGTATTCCATGAACGAATACTCGAGACCGATATGGAACTGGTCGTTTGTAAACGAGTTTGAAGTGAAATTCAGAGCGATTGCAAGATTATGGTTAGAGTAAACCGTTTCCTCTTCTTCGTCAATCTTAGCAGCAAGCTTGATGTGATATGAGAAACCTATCTTAATCAATGAAGGCAACTCAAATTCCTGGCTTCTGTTTTCAACACTCATGCTTGTACCTGTTGGAGAAAGTCCTACAAACGACATACCATCGCCACTATATTTCATAGTAGTACCAACATTTTTCATTGTGATACCAAAGTGGAGATTGTCACGCTTTCTGTTGCCAGCCTTATCCTTGCCGAAACCAGTAATATACTGGATACCAGCATCGAATGCAAAGCCATTAGCACTAAGGTTATCAATGTGCTCGTTAATAATCTTAACGGTAATACCGCCGAAGATACTATTTGAGAATTCACGTGCGTATGACAATCCGATTACTGTATATCCGGGCTTGAATGTACCGAAACCGCCTTCTGGCATATTTTCAGAGGTCCTATCAATCTGGCCCCAGTTGAAAGCTTCAACCATTGCACCCAGCACACTGTTTTCGCCAACCCTTACAGCCAATGCTGCAGCATTAACTTGTATGCCAGAGCCAACAAAATACTGAGAATTATTAAATCCAACTTCCAGTTTCTTGGTAAATGCCAAACCTGCAACATTCAAGTGCATACTTTCGTAACCAGTTACGCAAGCAACATTTGCATCACCAAAGCCCGAACTTCTTGCCCAGGGATTTATCAAAAGCTGCGAAGCTCCTGCCTGTCCTGCCCTCTGCCAGTTTCCGGCAAATAAATTTGTACTAATTAAACCTAAAACCGCAATTAGTATTGATACTAAATATATCCTTTTCATATCTCGAGCTATAATTTTAGAAGTTATTTAAATCTGTTGGACGGAGTGCTCCAAACCACTTCACAACCTTCTCCCCAATTCCAGGAGCGTTGACGTGGATTAGATATACACCACTTGAAATCACAATATTTGCCGAGTTGGTAAGGTCCCATTCAATGAATGTCGTTTCCGTATCCTTCTTAAACCTTCTAACCAAAGTACCATTAATATTGTAGATTGAAATCGTACAAGTCTTTGGCAGGTTAGTAATCCTTACCTTATTGTCCAACTGATTCGACTCATAGTATGATGAACCATAGTATGGATTAGGAACAACCCTTATCAAGTCAAGTGCATTTTCTGCAGTTTCCTGGTCATCAAAGATTGTCTTGATGTCGGAAGTTGAGAACCTGAAGAAAGGTGCATTGTTATTTTCTGGTTCTTCAAGAGCAAATTCCTTCTTTGCAATATGGTAAGGAGTTGCTACTCTTATCCTAATCGTAACATCCGTTGCGAGCAAATCGTACTTGGTATTATGCAGAGGAATTGCACACCACATTGCGCCCTTGTAAACGTTTCTCAAGTGTGATACAGTTCCTGTTTCTTCATACTTCAACAATTTCTCGTAAATGTATTTACAAGAATCGTATGCAGGAGCATTAGCCTTTGATCCTGACGGGTCACCATCTTCTGCAGATTCACGTTCGTCTGCCATTACATATATATAATGCTTACCACCGAGAATCGGGTTGTAGTGTGGGTCCATGTAGCTTGATGTAGGATTCCATAACATATCGCGACCATTTTCGCCAGTCATCCATGAATCCTCACCAAACATTATGTTCAAACGTTCACCAGTAGTAACATCAATTGCATAACCTGGGAACCATCCCATTCCGTGTGTGCCTGAATTATCGGGATTGCCTTCCTTGTCAACCGAAGGGCTCTTTCTCAAACCAAACTTCAACGCACCATCGTAGCTAGTGTAGTTAACCCTTGTGTCCTCCTTGTCGAAGCCGCAATTATCGGTTGACCATTCGTTTTCGTTCATTTCTACAACGCAGCAACGCGACCACTTCGACTTATCCGATGTTATTACAATATCAACAGATGTCAACGGGTGCTTGTCGTTTATTGACATATATGTACGAGCCTGCTTAGGCATAAGTCCGTACTTGGTATTGTTGACATAGTATGCAGGGCCCCATGTTCCTCCGCAAACCTTTTCGAAATTCTGGTATGAATCACCGCTGAAATCCTGCAAAGCATCATCGTATTGACATTCATCGTGGTTCGGATACTTGAATGTACCAGTTCTAATCCAATTAGTCCACTTCAGAGCCTGCATTTCCTGATAAGAATCATCGTCAGGCACAAAAGCCAACCAAGGCTTAGAATCGTCTGCAAATGTTATGCTTGAAGAAATAACGCCATTATTATAAGCATTGCGGTCGTTGTCACCAGCATGGAATTCCTGAGATATTGCAATGGAGAATCCCCAGTTCATAAAGAGCTGTTCGTTTGAATAGCCCAACTGTACTGCGACTTCCGAACGTACAGAATCGCCTTCCGAATTATAAACTACATACTGGAATGGATTGAATGATTCTGACAGATAAGCATTAGTACCCATTGTACCATTTGCATTAGCATTAAGATTACTTGTGCCCGATTTAAAAGCATCAAACTTAACATAATAAGTGTCATCAACTATATTCAATGGGTCTATAACTTTTACATTGATAGGTCCCTTGCCATTCTGGTAGGTACGTTCTGTAACCTTCCAAGGATAACCTGACATTATGTCCTCAATTGTTTCAGTAGAAAGTTCGAGTTCATTGTTACCGTTTCCGTAACCTTCGAGCATTGTTACCTGAGGTCCGTATCCGTATTCACCCTGAATGATTGTTCCGCCTACGCTAGTGATATGAGGAGTAACAGTGTAAATCTTGATGTTATTTCTACCAGCAAGATATGGAGTCTTCTGACCATTGAAAGAAGTTTCATTGTTCTGGTCGTACTTCATTGTCGGGTTGTAAGAATAAGCAACTGCACTATAATAGTATTCCCTGTTGTTTATCAAGCGTGGGTCACCAGTTGCAAAGAAGTCTTTTTCAAGAACAAATGTATGAGTAATACCTTGGTCGTTACCATCAACTTCCAAAACTGGAATATTAGCTTCAAGATCATCTGACCAAGTGTAATTAACAAGCTTAGAAACACCATCCTTAATATCGCACTGGAATACTAGACGAGCCTTGTTTCCATCATATCTGTCGGTCATAGATACAGATTCATCCTTGAACTGGAATACCTGATAGCCCTGGAAGTAGTAATGCTGGTCGCATGGTTTAATCAAAGTATCACCGCAAACCCAAGACGGGTCTTTTTCCACATAACCTTCAAGATAGTTGTTCGAGCTTGTTCTGTTATAGATATGGAATATAAGTTTCTTGTCAAGTTCAACGATGTTAAGTTCAGGAGCATCAGGACCATCGAGAACGCGGAAGCAGTTTTCGAAAAGGATCTGAGCCTTATCGTCGGCGACCTTCACAGCTTCAACCGAAGCATAAGGTCCACCAGCGGTTGCTCTTGCCCAAACTGCACCAATTGTAATATCGTTTACCTGACCAGGAGTCAAGGTGAAAGGACCTGCAGCCTGAATCAAACGTCTGTCGTCTGCCGGGTTAGATTCGGTTTCTTCCGTCCAGTTTTCCCTAATGACACCATCCTGTCCCCAACCGCATATATCGGATGTACCAGGGAACATGAAGTTTGTCGGCTGTGATGGGTCTGCACCCAAAGCTGAAGAATAACCATCACCACCATAAAGAAGAGGAGTGTTGTCCTTCCAGAAACCAGTCATATAGTTGTAGTATTCAACTGCTGTCTGCGGGTCGGTCTTGTTGGTATTACCACCAGTAGTATTGTTGAAGTAAATGAAACGTCTCATACCCCAACGTTCGTTA
The DNA here is from genome assembly GCA_017620015.1 of Bacteroidales bacterium. Taxonomy (GTDB): domain Bacteria; phylum Bacteroidota; class Bacteroidia; order Bacteroidales; family ML635J-15; genus Bact-19. Next base: position 77,970 of record JAFZRE010000019.1, read on the forward strand.
TCAACAGTACCGTCACCGAAGTTCAAACCATTGATATTACCATTCTTGAAGTCACCTTCGTTGCAGTCCAATATTTTCTTTCCAGCAACTTCCCTATAGCTTGTAGAGTTATCCATACCATCTGGATCCTGATAAGGTCCTTCGAAGAAGTCGATACCGATTGCAGGTGGTTGCTTGCCATAACCATGAGTACCGCTGTAATCCTGGTCATCATCATCACCATTGTAGAAGAAGCCCAAACCACGCTGAACGTCGCAACCTACATAGTCGTCGTAACCATTACCCAAGTCACCGTCAACAAACACACCAAAGTATGTATTATATAAGGTATAGGTAGAACGATTGATAATTCTGTAGTTGTAGAAAGTCATATCGTTCAAAGCATCGTTGGTCTGGAAAGCAAATGCCTGTGCACGGAATTCGAAACCGATAGCAGCGCCACCTGTTTCTGTGTGGATATTACCCTTGTCGTTGTAAACCCACCACATAGTGTAGTCACCGAAAAGACGTGCAGCCTGACCACGAGGTCTCAAGCAGTCGGGGTCTTCGGTAATTCCTTCGTTTGCGAATTCGAAATATGGGAAATCACCCTTGTTTGGGTCATAGTAACCATCACCATCCATATCATAGAAAGGAGCAAGATTATAATCATATCCTCCTTCTGGTCCGTGAGCCGGCCATTCACGAATTATTTCGGGAATTGAATAGTCGGGGTCTGGGTCACAATCCGGGTCGCTATTACAATTGTACCAGTCTCTGAAGTCCTTTACATCCTGCTTCGAAAGAGCAAAATGTCTATCGTATTGACGGCAGATGTCGGATGATACAGAAGCAATTTCTGCACCAGATATAATCAGTGGGCCAGGCCAATAGTCGATACCAACCTGACGGTAACGCTGAGCGGCAAGTTTCAACTGTCCGTTAGCATCCTTTCCACCAACCCAGATAGCCGAACAATACAAGGCATGAATACCACCACCCTTAGGCACTTCGTATTTTGCCTTGCCCTGCAAGTCCCACCACATATCACCACCAGTGTGAACTCTTGCTACAACATTGTTCAAATTCAAGTCGGTAGAAGTTCTTGCCGATTCGCATCCGCCCGAAGCCTTTGCAACTGGAGTAACATTCACTGTTCCCAGCCATTTGTCAGCAAACGCATAACTTGAACAAAGACCAAGTATTATTACAAATACTATTTTATTTAAACTTTTCATATCGTGATATTTGTATTTTACTTTAAAAATTAGAATGAGAAACTAACACCTAATCTTACAGTTGTAGGCAACATGTAATAACCCGGTGAATTGATGTACATTGCATAGAAGTTCCTGAATGCTACCTCATCGGTCTGCGAAGCAATCTGAGTCTGGTAGTCAGCATAGTTCAAGTAACCATCATCTCCAGCATTACCTGTATATGAGTAAACATACATAGGAGTCTTCGAATTCAGAAGGTTGCTTACATCAAGAGAGATTCTGAGGTTACCATATCTTTCCTTCGAACCTTCGTCCTTAGCCTTTGCAAGTCTAATTCTGATGTCCCTCGAAACACTCATATCAACCTTTGTTCTCCAAGGCTTGGTTGCACCATTCAACGAACCAACGATAACACCTTGTGAAGGTTTGTTGTGCTTAGTATAAGGAGTACCCGAACCAGATACTACGGTGAAGTTAACACCTGTATTAGCAAGGATATGTTTTCCTCTAATCTTTGGTCCGTTGTATGGAGTTCCGTCAGCCTTACCACCGAAGCGGTAGTCAAGTACTATCTGGAAGTTATGACGCTGGTCAACATCCAAAGGAAGGATGGTTCTCAAGTTAGGATTATCGGACTTAACGATTGAAGCACCAGAATCGTAGCTTGAACCTGTACCCTTAGCCCACTGCAATGTGTAGTTGGCTCTCATGGTGATATTACCAGTTCTTCTCAAGTCGTATGCAAGGGTGAAGCCTCGTACTGTACCGAAGTCGATGTTACCCAAAGTATAATAGGTAACAGGATATGCTCCGTAAACAGAGATTGTCTGCAACTTATCACGCATTTCACGGTAGAATGCCGAAATCTTCAACGAAGAAGTATTTCCAAGTTTCTGCTGGAAACCTAATTCGTAGTCGATAGTCTTTTCTGTCTTAAGGTCTGGATTGTTAATTGTTGAAGTACCGAGCTGTCTGATGTACATATATTCTGTCGGGCTTAACTGACCACCTGCCTGTGGACGCTGCGACAAGATGTCGTAGTGAGCGAAGAACAATGCGTCTTCAGAAATCGGGAATGAGAATGCGATACGTGGCATTACAACAACCTGCGGCTGGTAGTCCTTGAATGCAGAAGCGTTCAAGTCTTCATTCGGGTCAACCAAATATGGGGAAATACCATTTGCACCCTGAATTGAGTTCGGGTTGTCGATTTCAAGACCATTTGCATCGTACCAGGTGCTTCCGATACGGTAACCAGTAATTTCGGTCGGGTTATTCATATCGTTTACATATACTACAGCATCGTCGGTGATGTTACCAGGATGGTTGGTAGAACCAATAAGGTCAACCTGCTTGTCGCCAACTGTATATGCGTTATGCAATGTATATTGGTCCTTAAGTACGCTCTGGTTAGCATCGTAGCGGTCGATACGCAAACCGATGTTGAAGATAAGATCCTTGAAAGCGAACTTGTCCTGAATGTAACCTGCCATATAAGTAGGCTCGAAAGGAGCAATCGGCCTGTCGAGGAATCCGTCGCCATCGGCATCCTTTGTGAAGAAGTCTTCGAATGTCGGCTTGTAGTTCAACTTGTTGCCTGCGTAGTCGTAACCATAATATGATACATAGCTTGAACCTTGGTTGAACAATTCGTCGGCGCTGAACCAGTTGATGTCGAATGTGCTCGGATCGTACGAGTCGATGTTAATCCAATCGGTTCCATCAACAGCAAGACCTAAAGCCTCACGCAAATGCTTGTCGAATCTCTTCTGGGTCGAAGCATTGTAAATTCTCGGGTAGTCGATAGTATCAAGGAACATACCATTGTCATCCCTATAAACTATAGGCTGGGTCTTGTCGATTTCCTCGATGTGGCTGTTGGTAAGGCTTCTTGCCAATCCCCAGAGGCTGAATGCAGAAATTCCGAAGTAAGAGTCGCGTCTCTGTTCAAATTCGAAACCGAGGCTGATTTCGTGACCACCAAGGTCGGCTGCAGCATTTGCAGAAACTCTCAACTGAGTTGCATCGCTCTTGGAGTAAGAACCGTAAGGAACGCCAGGAACCTGCCACATACCATATATTGATGAAGGTCCGTCGCCATTAAGCAAACCGCCGTACATCTGAATGTACTGGGTGTACATTGTCGGGAAGCTGCTTCCCATATAGTCGTAGAACTGGTTAGTGTATGTTGCAAGTGCAGGATTCAAGCTACCGCCATTGAATTCATCTACTTGATAGTAGAAAGTTTCCATGCAGTTACCTGTCAAACCTGTAACAGTATCTTCTGCCCATGAATAATATTTATTAGGAGTAATGTCAAACTTACCAACATAACCATAATCGAAGTAGTTGTCCCAGTGATTTACATCACCAGACTGGGAACGAACCATAGTGTAGTCCACCTGAATGGTATAGTATGGGTTTCTCAAGAATGCCTTCTTTTCGGAATCTTCATCATCATTGCTTCTGAACTTCTGGGTCAAACGTCCGTACATACGATAGCTACCATATTTCTGGCGACCATTGTTCTCTGAGTTGAACAAGGAATTCGACCTGGAGTACATTCTAGCATTAGCAAGGTAAATATTGGTACCGAAAGTAATGTCCAAGTCCCTGATCGGAGCAATATCAATCTTTGCTGCAATATTAAGGTTCATATTGGTAGCATTGCTTCTTCTTCTCTTGTTGTAGAATGAGTCATCCTTTAAATATAAGGTATTCTGATAAACAACAGCACCTTGTTCTGATTCTACGAGACGAAGAGGATTGTTGGTCATTTCTTCCTTAACATCGTCGTAAGCTCTCCACTCACCTACTGCTGATGGGCTGCCGTCGAGAACGTACATACCTTCTGCCGATACCATGAAGCCCATAATGGTTCTCTTGCGGTTGGTTTCTGCATCAGTCTTAGTCCAGATAGGACCCGACAATGTCAAACCTGCAAGGTTGTATCCGTAGCCTTCTACCGAGCAAAGGATTTCAGCGCCACCCCAGAATTCTGAAGCAGGGCCCTTTGTGGTCAAGCTGATGATACCACCGGTAGCATCACCGTACTGTGCAGGAACACCACCAGTGATTACAGATACCTGTTCGATTGCCGACTTAGGAACGCTGCTGGAACCACGAACCTTGACACCGTCAACATAGTAAACGACATCTTCGGAACGCGAACCTCTAATACTACCTACAGAACCATCCTCCGAGTAAACACCGCCGACTGTTGCTGCAACAGCGTCTGCCGAACGGGCGTTCATTCGTGAGATGTCCTCCGATGTCATAGTACCACCCGACTGGGTCTGGTCTTTCTGGATAAGCGGAACCTTGTACTCGATAACTTCAACCTCGGCAAGCATTTCTGCTTCGGGTTTCAACTTGAAGTTCTGGAAAGTAATCTGACCAGCAGTAATCTGAACGTTTGAGTATTTAACCGTACCGTAACCTATATACGATGCCGAAACATCATACTTGCCGGCTTTAATCGGCTTGATACTAAACCTACCGTCAAAATCCGTCATACCACCGGTAACGACATTGCCATTCTCTTCGATGGATACGTTAGCGAACGGAACTGGTTCATTGGTTGACGCGTCAATGACTGTACCGTTCAAAGTACCTGATTGAGCGAACAATCCCACACTCGCTAAGAGTGTAATAATCAACAATTGTATTCTTCGTAACATAATAAAATTTTACTTACTTACTACTTATATCTTCCCCAATAAAATGGGGCTTCAAAATTACTACACTTTTTCTTTTCTTAACAACTTTTTTGCTTTTTTTTTCTGAAAAATTAACAGACAGAACACACTATATTGTATTTCAGTACGTTATCAACAAATATTTTTGTTAGTAATTTGTCCAAATAGTAAAGGGAAAAATCTCTACTATTACCTTTTATTATTTTTATTAGCAATGCGCTTCGACTTCTTCATGCGCTTATAGACTTTCTTCCGACTAGTGATGTCCTTACCCGCTCCACTTACCTTCTTGTGATAATTCTTGAGCATCTTTTTACGTTCCTTTTCGGCAAGCTTGTCCTTCTTGGCATCCTCCTTCGCCTTCTGCTTCTCGATTTTCATCACAAGGCGTTCCTCAGGAGTTGGCTTGCTGTGGTCCTTTTCGACACGGCGCGACTTTATGTCACGTTCCACACTGTACGACTGTGCCTTATGCTGTTGCCTATGAGCCTCCCTCGAACGCTGTGCGCTCTCGCGTGCGTTCTGTCGCTTCAACGACTTCTTGCGTTTCTCGTTGGCTCGACGGTTCTTTTCTATGCGTCTTTCTTCTTGTCTATCAACAGCTTCCGCATTTCTATCCTTCTTGCCGGAATAGTTAACCTGCGCTGTTGAATAAATGGGAATAAAAATTGTTGCCAACAAAAATACAAGGAAAACAATTTTAGTTAATTTTGCCATCGTCAATGTAAATATTATTCATTATGAAATTGCTGCCAAAGATAATGATTATTTTAATTCTCCTGCTCGCAATCGGAATAAATCCGTCCTGCGACAGAGAAGAATACGTACCATACGTCTATGTTAACGTCCAGCTGTACCCCGATATGCCATCACATATTGCACTGAAAACTCCGGGCAACTATATGTATGTTGACGGTGGATACAAAGGCATTGTCGTAGCCTGCACCGCACCCGACGAATGGGTTGCCTTCGACCGCGCCTGCCCGCACCACCCGCGAACAAACGATGCAATACTTAGCGTAGATTCTACAGGATTATTCCTCCAATGTCCCGTATGCGGTTCAAAATTCAACTTAAACGACGGCAACATCGTCAGCGGTCCATCGAAATACACTCCTCTGCAATACACAACGGATTACCAGGGCTCGGTGCTGTATATTTATAATTCATATTATTAGGCTAACAGGCTAGAAGGTTGACAGGCTGACTGACTGCAGGACTGTGAGACAGTTCGCCTGCAAGACTGCAAGACTGCAAGACTGTTCGACTGCAAGACTGCAAGACTGTGAGCCTGCAAGATTGTTCGCCTATAGTACACCGAACGAATATCCCTTTGATTTCATCAAATCTATAAACTGCGGCAATACCGCCAACGTGTTGTCCTTGCATTTTCCCTTATCGTGGAAAACAACAACAGAACCTTCGCGCACCGACTTTTCCAACAACGACATGATTGATTCGGGGGAACGTGTTATATCATAGTCGTAGGACATGACATCCCAGAACACAAACTTGTATTTCAACTTCAGACTGCGGTAATGACGGAACAAGATACGTCCGTACGGCGGACGAAACAACTTAACATCCGACAATGCCGACTTCCGCTCCACATCGGCAATCCACTCCGATGGTTTAGTTTTCAAAATATCCTTGTGAGAATATGAATGGTATCCAATGGGATGCCCCTCATCGGCGATTTTTTTCAGCAAGTCGGGATTGACATCGGCATTCTGTCCGCAGCAGAAAAAGGTAGCCTTTACGGAATAGCGGGCGAGAATAGCGAGAATCTGCTCAGTAACTTCTTGCGTTGGACCGTCGTCGAAGGTAATATAGACAACTTTGCCCACACCTTTCACCCTCCGTATTCCTTTGAGAAACGGATTAGGGAAACGAGTGAATAGGGATAGGGACATATAATCTTTATTAATCATTTACATTAACCTACCCTTCGACTACGCTCAGGGGGTGGTTTAATTCGACTCCGTTCAGGGGCGAAACTTCGGGAGTGTTTATTATTCTATTTCAATTTGATACGGGCAATGGTCTGACATCTGTACTTCTGGGAAGATTTTTGCCGACTTCAACCTTGAAGCCAATGGTTCAGAAACCATCTGGTAGTCGATACGCCAGCCAAGGTTCTTTGCCTTTGCCCCACTGCGATAACTCCACCATGTGTATTGCTCTGCTTCGGTGTTGAACACACGCAGAGAATCGACAAAACCGCTTGCAAGGAAATTGGTTATCCACTCGCGTTCCTCTGGCAAGAATCCCGACACACCTTTCTTGTTCTGTGGGTTGCTGATGTCGATTTCCTTGTGGCAGATATTGTAGTCGCCAGCAAGGATTATGTTGGGACGTTCTTTCTTCAGTTCGTCTATAAACTTCTGAACAGCATCAAGATACTTCATTTTCACATCCTGACGCACATCGCCCATAGTACCCGACGGGAAATACGAGTCGATAATTGTAACATCACCAAAATCAACGCGAAGCAACCTACCTTCGGCATCAAATTCGGGAATGCCAATGCCTGCCTTCACAAAGTCGGGTTCCTTTTTAGTAAAGATTGCCACCCCACTGTAGCCTTTTTTTTCGGCTGAAAAAATGTAGGCATTATAACCCATCTCCTTGAATTTCAATACATCTATCTGGTCAGGCTGAGCCTTGGTTTCCTGCACGCACAATACATCTGGCGACTGTGCCTCCACCCACTCGTACAAGCCTTTTGCTATTGCCGAGCGTATTCCGTTAAGGTTGAATGTTATTATTTTCATATACCTATTATTATATATTTGGAACTAAGACATCGCAGCAGACCTAAATAGAATTTTCAAGACCTACAACGCTTAAAAATCAGTTATTCGTTGTTAGCTTCCTTCAACCTCTCAGCGTTTTCGGCCATAATCAGCTGGTCGATGAGTTCCTGAATGTCGCCGAGCATGAAGTTCTGCAAATTGTACATCGTATAGTTGATGCGGTGGTCGGTAACACGTCCCTGCGGGAAATTGTAGGTACGGATTTTTGCAGAACGGTCGCCAGTGGATACCATAGTCTTACGCTTCTTAGAGATTTCGTCGAGATACTTCTGGTATTCGAGGTTGTACAATCTGGTACGCAATTCCTTCATTGCCGATTCGATGTTTTTCAGCTTCGACTTTTCATCCTGGCAGGTAACCACGATTCCTGTCGGGATGTGGGTAAGACGTATTGCCGAGTAGGTTGTGTTAACCGACTGTCCGCCAGGTCCCGACGAGCAGAATTCGTCGCGCTTGATGTCTGCTGGGTTTATCTTGATGTCAACCTCGTCGGCTTCGGGCAATACAGCAACCGATGCTGCCGATGTGTGAACACGGCCCTGGGTTTCGGTCTGCGGAACGCGCTGAACGCGGTGAACACCCGATTCGTACTTCAGAATACCATAAACGCCGTGTCCAGTAACTGTAAAAACGACTTCCTTGTAACCGCCGACAGTACCTTCGGTTGCACGGGTGATTTCGGTTTTCCAGCCCTTGGTTTCGCAGTATTTCATATACATGCGCATAAGTTCGCCAGCAAAAAGGCTTGCCTCGTCGCCACCTGCACCGCCACGGATTTCCACGATGGCATTCTTTTCGTCCTCTGGGTCCTTCGGGATGAGCAACAATTTTATCTTTTCCTCCATCGGGTCAATCTTGGCTGTAAGCTCATCGATTTCCATCTTTGCCATTTCGCGCATTTCCTCGTCCTTCTCTGTCGAAAGTATCGACTTGGCATTTTCGATGTTGGAAATTATGTTTGTGTATTCGTCGTATGCTTCGATTATAGGCTCAAGGTCCTTGTATTCCTTGTTAAGCTTTACGTATTTGTCCATGTCGGACATTATCGACTGGTCGGTAAGCATTTTGCCTACTTCGATGAAACGTGCCTTTACGCCTTTAAGTTTTTCTAATATTAAGTTGTTTGCCATAAGCTAAAATTCAAAGTTCAAAGTTCAAAGTTTAAAGTTTAAAGTTCAAAAGTTTCTAAGTTTGGGCTTGCTGTCTAACAGTCTTGCAGTCTCACAGGCTGACAGCCAGACTGCTTGACAGGTCTTCTGCTCGACAATTAGACTTTTAGCCTTTTCTTCTTTCAGCCCTAATTATACATTGTCAATTATCAATTATCCATTAATAAGTAAATTCTCCCTTGTCCGACTTAATTGTCAGTTTTTTGCCTTCGTATTTCTCGCAGTGACCGATAATCTTTGCATCAACGCCCAAGCCCTTGCTTATCGAGATTATTCCTTCGGCAATGCTTTCTGGTACATACAGTTCCATGCGGTGTCCCATGTTGAATACTTTGTACATTTCGCGCCAGTCGGTACCGCTCTGTTCCTGTATCAGCTTGAACAGCAATGGAGTTTCGAACATATTGTCCTTTACGATGTGCAGATTGTCAACAAAGTTGAGAATCTTTGTCTGCGCACCGCCGCTGCAGTGTATTATGCCGTTGATTTGCGAGCGGTAGTGGTTCAGAATTTCACGGATAACAGGTGCGTATGTGCGGGTAGGCGAGAGAACTAGCTTTCCAGCATCGCTATACGGAGATTCCAATTTGTCGGTAAGCTTGCATTTGCCCGAATACACAAGTTCCTGCGGTATGCCGTTGTCGTAGCTTTCGGGATATTTCTCGGCAAGGTACTTTGCAAACACATCGTGACGTGCCGAGGTAAGTCCGTTGCTGCCCATTCCACCGTTGTAGAAGGTTTCGTACTTTGCCTGTCCGTAAGATGCAAGTCCCACGATTACATTGCCATCGCCAATTTTCTCGTTGGTTATCAGGTCGCTACGTTTCATACGACAGGTTACTGTCGAATCGACGATTACCGTCCTTACAAGGTCGCCGACATCAGCAGTTTCGCCACCCGTAAGCACAATGTTTACACCAAACTGGCGCATTGTGTCGCAGAATTCCTGGGTGCCGTTGATTATTGCCGAGATTACTTCACCTGGAATAAGCCTCTTGTTGCGACCAATAGTTGATGACAGCAGAATGTTGTCGGTTGCGCCTACGCAGAGCAGGTCGTCGGTATTCATTACGATGGCATCGATTGCAATGCCTTTCCATACCGAAAGGTCGCCGGTTTCGCGCCAGTACATGTAGGCGAGCGACGACTTTGTGCCAGCGCCGTCGGCGTGCATTATGTTGCAGTATTCGTCGTCACCGCAGAGAATATCTGGGATTATCTTGCAGAACGACTTGGGATACAGGCCTTTATCGATGTTTTTAATTGCATTGTGGACATCTTCCTTAGCGGCCGAAACCCCGCGCATGTTGTATCTGAAATTATCGGGCATAACCTAATTTTTTGAAAGTGCAAAGATAAGACATAATTTACGATTTTAGATTTTAGATTTACGATTTTTTTGCAAATGAACGTCCTGCTGAATTGTATTTTTCCATATCTTTGAGCCAAATTTTCAAGATGGAAGTCATATTCTTGGGTACGGGCACATCGCAGGGGACACCAATTTTAGGTTGCAACTGTGAAGTTTGCAGGTCTAACGATTTGCACGACAAGCGTTTGCGTTCGTCTGTACTGATTCACAACAATGGCACGGACATCCTTATCGACTGCGGTCCCGATTTCCGCTACCAGATGATTCGCGAAGGTGCCAACAATGTGGACGCCATACTTTTCACCCACGGGCACATTGACCACACAGGCGGTCTCGACGACATCCGTCCGCTCAACTACCTGACCAAAAAGCCGATGGAGATTTATGCCGAACAACGCGTGATTGACGCACTGCACAAACAGTTCTTCTACATCTTCGACAACAGCACCTACCCCGGAGTTCCGAAAGTAAACATTCACCCTATAGATTCCGATTCCGACTTTTTTGTCGGCAAAATTCAGGTTACACCTATTCGCGCCTATCACGGACAACTGCCAATATTGGGGTTCAGGATTGGAAAGTTCGCCTATATAACTGACGCAAAAGTCGTTCCCGAATCGGAATTGGAAAAACTGAAAGGAATTGACACTCTTGTCGTTAATGCTTTGCAGTACGATGTTCACCCTATGCACTTTACTCTCGACGAAGCTGTTGCCTTTGCAAAGACGGTTGGTGCAAACAGGACTTATTTCACCCACATCGGGCACCGCATTTCGTACGCTACTGCAATGGCGGAACTTCCTAAAAATATGGAACTAGCCTACGATGGGCTGAAGTTGAGTGTGGATTGAAATTTGTACAAGGCAGAGGCTTGGGAGGAATGCGTCGCAGGCAAGAGCCTATCTTGGGGCACAGATTATTTATCTGAATAATGCCCGCGAAGAGATATAACGTTAATAATCTGGTCTTCTTCATACACCTCATAAATAAGCCGATTTTTCTTGTCAATATGCCGCGACCAGAAACCTGTCATATTATTCTTCAATGGTTCAGGCTGACCAATTCCGCTTTTATAGTCAATAAGTATTGCTGACAACAACTGCGTTATTTTTTTCAACGCTTGTTTGTTGCCAGAC
>JAFZRE010000020.1 GCA_017620015.1 Bacteroidales bacterium
CGATGAAGACATTTATACAGAACCATCCTGATTTGCGTGGCATACGCCTGTCGATGAAACCGCGTATAAGTCAAGATTGGTTGGAATGTATCCCATTGTATGCTTTCTGTGAGGAATTTAAGCGGATGCAAGGCGTTGAAAAGTGACTTGTCGAAGAGGTTAACCCGATTTACAAGAATTGCGTAAAATACACTGGCATACAGGTGGTTTCTCCGTCCTGCTGATAGTCTTTGGTGTAGAGCAGTATGCGGTCGGAGATGCGCGAGGAATATTTATCGCAGAAGACATCAAGCGACTTGTGCGAGCGGTAGCCAGATGATTTTACTTCTATTGGGCAGATTTTGTTGCCGCGTGACAACAGAAAGTCAATCTCGTAGTTGTGTTTTCCGTTTTCTGTAGGGAAGGTATAGTAGAAAAGCTCATTGCCATTTGCTTTCAGCATCTGTGCAACAAGATTTTCGTAAACATAGCCTAGGTTTGCATTAAGTTTATCGCTGAGAAGCTTTTGATATACAAGGTTTTCTGTGTATGATTTGTCTTTGAATGCCAGTGTTACGAACAAGCCCGTGTCGCCGACAAACATTTTGTACCGATACAAATCCTTGCTCATACCAAGTCCGACATTAGGGTCGTTGGCATGAAACGACAGATTGATAACCATACTGTCAACCATATCGGCAACTACAGAACTTACGCGCTCGGCATTCTGGTTTTCAAGTACGCTCGACACTTGGTAGCGACCTGCATTGTTGCTCAACTGACCTGGAATTGCTGCAAATAATTGTGATGCCCTGCCTGTTGAGTCTATTTTGTACAGGTCGTCGTCGTATAGCTGAAGAATCTCCCGTTTGATATTGTCCACTTCCTGAAGGTTGTTTGTTTTGTTGTATGCGTCAACTGCCTGAGGCATACCACCGATGAGCATATATAGTCGAAGGTCGCGCATCCATTTGCGGTGTACTGCATTGCCAGCTTCGTGTTTCATTTCGAATGCTTGGCGGAGAAACTCAGACGACACCGTATCGCCTGTAGCCCAGCAGAATTCGTCGTAATCCATCGGATATAGGGTCAAGCGGGTTTCTTCGCTCGGGATGACAATGTTTTCCACATTTTTCTTGATGGAAAGCAGAGACCCCGTTTCTATGTAGTCGTATCGTCCGTCCTTTACCAGATGCTTGATTGCCTGTCGTGCCAAAGGTTGCATCTGTACCTCGTCGAAAATAATTACAGATTTGCGCTCGTGAAGTTTGACACCGAATATGTTCTGCAGTTGAAAGAAAAACATATCCAAGTTCATCATGTCTTCAAAAAGAGCATCAACCTGTTTCGAGGTTTTCGAAAAGTCAATTAGGATGTAGGATTTGTATTCTTTCCTTGCAAAGTTTTCCGCTAAGGTAGATTTTCCCACTCGCCGTGCTCCCTTTATAAGCAATGCCGATGTGCCTTTTCTGGACTCTTTCCAACGCAACATTTCATTGTATAATTTTCTTTTGAATGCCATAATTGACTAACATGTTGATTTCGTGGTGCAAAGGTATGTCATTTTTTTTGTTTCCTCAAAATGTTTTTTGCTAAAAATGCACAAATCCTCAAAATGTTTTTGGGCAAAAATGCATAAATCCTCAAAATGTTTTTACCAAAAGTGCATAAATCCTCAAAATGTTTTGGCAACATATAGTCTTATGTCAGTTTTTTGAGAGAGGGTTTTATAGTCCCGCACCGGGATTTGCTTTCCATGGTTTATCCTTCGTGAAAAAGTTCTATTTTTGTGCAACTAAATGTAATGTGTGATTTTTGTTGAAATTATTTTGTGCGTATGCGCCCGACAGCAGGCAGCATATTGCGATTATTAATGTAATTTGCTTCATAATCAAATAGTTGTAATTGTTATTTGTTTGCTTTTATTTCTCTAATTATTCTGGCAGGACTTCCAGCAACTACCATATTGGCTGGCACATCCTTGGTAACAACGCTTCCCGCAGCAACTATGGCATTTTCGCCGATAGTAACGCCGGCAAGAACCTTCACATCGGCACCGAGCCAAGCATTGCGTCCGACGACAATGGGCTTTGTGAGCAACGAATGACGCGTGGCAGGGTCTTCGGGATGATATTCGGTGGCAAGTACGCAATGCGGTCCGATAAATGCTCCGTCTTCGATTGTTATGCCACCGAGAGCAAGAAATGTACAGCCGAAGTTTACAAAACAGTCGCGACCAAAGCGTGTTGTAAGTCCGTAATTGATGTTAAACGGTGGAAACACGCGCACGGTTTCGTCGATGTTGCTACCGGTTATCTGTCGCAAGTAGTCTCTGACTTCCGCTTCTGTGTGATAGCCGGTATTCATTTCGGCACACAGTTTCATTGTCCGTTGCACATCGGCATAGAGGTCGTCGCTGCCGACATAGTCCTTTCCTGTGGGGTTGTCGTTCATTGCTTGCTGAATTTTATTGTTATGTTTCCTGTGCCAAGTGCTTCTTTAAGTTGTTGGATATCATTTATATGTCCGATTGGCGAATAGCTGTACGATGACTTGAAAGTTTCGTAGAACACCACTATGCAGTTGTCCCCGTAAAGCATAATGTCGCCAGCGTTGATGGTTCCTGGACGGATGCTGTTGACGGGCAGGGTGGTTTCGAGGTAATTGTATTTTTCGTTTCCGTTCAACTCGTTCATTTCCAAAGTAGTCGGCAATAGTGCGTAAAAACTTTCTGCACTACTGTTGTCTTTGAGTGTGGAAGTGAAAATCTTGTTGCCAATCGAAAGTTGCATTGTTTTTACAGATGTTGGCGTTGGCATATCAGGTTCTTCTTTCGTACACGAAGCGAAAAATAGCATGGCAAAAGCTAATATGTTGACCATAACTTTCATTTTCCGAACACTTCCTTTGCTCTGTCCATTTGCGTTGGAATGTCAACTCCGAACGGACAACGGCTTAGGCAAGCACCGCAATGCGTGCATTCGCCTGCATGATGGGGCAACGAATCGTATTTTGCCTTCAATTCGGCTGTAAGTCCGTCTTTTTCGGCCTTGTCGAGCAGTTCGTTTACCTTTGCAATCGGAATGCCGGCACTGCAGGGCATACAATGGTTGCAATAGGTACATGAACCTTTGTCAATCTCGTTTTGCGACGCTTGCTTGCTGAGTGCGGTGTTGTAGTCCTTCTCCTCATCGGTAGCCTTAAGGTAGTGCAGGTACTCGTCAACCTTGCTGGCACTATCGATACTGCAAAGGGCAACTTTCACACAAGGTTTTGCCATCACATACGCAAAACACTGGTCGCGGGTAAGCGCAATCTTCAGCGGTGATTTCTCGGCATCAAGCAGACGGTCGCCACCACCGAAGGTCTTCATAACCGTGATGGCAATATCGTGCTGGGCACAATAGTCGTACAATTCCACGCGGACGGGGTCGATACCGGGCAACATTTCTTCAAAAGTCTTTGAATCCCAAGGATTCTTGCCCGACTGCACTCGGTCGAATGCAGGGTTGAGACTGAACATAATTACCTCTACCAGTCCGCTCTTGGCGATGGCAAGTGCGACTTCGGCATTGTGACTACTCAGACCTATGTGCTTGATTTTGCCCTGCGCTTTCAAGTCCTGCACATATTGTAGATAGGGACTTCCCTGTATTTCCTGCCATTCTTCCATCTTGTCAACGATATGAATCATACCGACATCGATGTAATCGGTGTGCAGTCGTTCCAACAGGTCTTCGAAACCGATTTTGCACTTTTCAACATCGCGAGTACGCTCGTAGCTGTCGCCGTTCCACCAGCATCCAATGTGACCTTGGATAATCATCTCTGCACGGCGGTCGCCAAGTCCGTAGCCGATATTGCTGCGCACCTTGGGATTAGCGTCGTAAAGGTCCATATAGTTCATGCCGTGGTCAAGAGCGTATGTTACAAGTTCGCGCGAAGCCGTGGAGTCTATTTCGTCGAAGCCTCCGCAACCAAGTCCAATCACGCCCACACGCAATCCTGTACTGCCTAGAGTGCGGTACTCCATATCGGGATTTTCCTTAAACTGCTGTGTTTTCTGTCGGTTGGTGCAACCCACCATTATCAAGGCGATTGCCAATGCGAGTAATACTAATTTTTTCATTGAGTTATATGTTTATGTTTAGGGTTCAAAAATACGAAAAAACATCAAAATGGCAATTGACAATATTAGTTAATGATTATAACTGCTCGTATTGCTCATCGGTGATAGGTTCTAACCACTCATTGCTGGCATTTTCCTTAACATCCTTATGATATGTAAGGTGTTGCATCCAACTGTCCTTGGAAGCACCGTGCCAATGCTTTACGCCTTCGGGAATTTCAATTATCACGCCGGGTTTCAGTTCGACGGCTGGCTTTCCCCATTCCTGGTACCATCCGCGACCGCTCACGCATACCAGCACCTGAACTTGGTTGTGATGAATGTGCCAGTTGTTGCGGCATCCAATTCTCAATTTTAATTAATGGATAATCTCTATAACGCTAGAAGAGATAATTTATTGTCTCCTTGTCTGATATTCCGAGGGAGAAATGCCTGTGTGGGTCTTGAAATATTTGCGGAAAGTAAACTGCTCGGGGAAACCCAGTTCGTCGGCCACCTGCTTGACCATGATGTTTGGCTGGCGGAGGAGGTTCTTCGCCTGATTGATGGTGACCATGTTAATCCATTCCATAGGCGTATAGCCCGATTCGTGCTTGACAATGTCGGCAAAATGGCGTGGCGTGAGGCCTTGCCTGTCCGCATAATAGTTGACAGTGCGGTGCTGGCGGTATTCCTGATTGAGCGAAAGCAAAAAGGACATCAGTATTTGCCGCTTGTGCGAGAGCGGTTTGCACGTTTCCTGCAACTGTGCGCTGAACAGGAAAGCAAATTCGAGCAGTGTTTCCTGCTTGAGTAGGCTGATGGTGGTGGAGAGCAGTTTGTGCCGTACAGGATGTTGCAGATTGTGCAGTTGCTGCTCCTTGCCTCGGATTTGTTCTGCACGGTGCATAAAGAAAGCCTGCTGCTCGTCGTCCAAACGGATATGCGGTGTTATGGAAATGACCTGCCGCGCAGGGAGAAGGTTCTGCGAAAAGATTGAATAGATGTTCTCCAAATCGTCGTGAAGTACAACGGACGAGTAATCGGAGCTGCGACCCAGTTCAAGCATTGGGAATAGCGGCGAATGAATCATCATGATGCCCCTGCTGATAAGGCAGCGACCATCAACAGTCATTTTCTCTGCCGTTCCTGCCGTGCATAATTCCAAACCAACTTGCGTGTCCATATTTATAAGCGTTGATTAACAGGTGCAAAGATACAAAATATACCAATGGCAAAGCAATATTTTGAGTTGATGATTATGTTTTTCGTAAAAATTGCTCAATAAAACCGATATATTACTCTTTTCCACATTATGAAATAGCCGTTGTTTTGCATTGTCAAATTCAAAAAAAACGATTATGTGGAAATTCATGAAACACTACGCATTGGAAATCTATACCGTGATTGC
>JAFZRE010000004.1 GCA_017620015.1 Bacteroidales bacterium
TAAATATATTAGCGATGATTTTATTAGTGATGTACAATACAAGATAAATAGAAGACCTAGAAAAAAATTGAACTTTTTATCTCCGAAAGAGGTCTTCTTCAACCTTATTATTTAATTTTGCACTTGCTTGTTGAATCTGCAGGCAAATCATTTTTTATTTTTTTGATTGTAGCGAAGAATTTTATTACTATCTTTGCACTCCAAAAAATATTTTATTATTATAGACTAATTTTTAAACATTTAAGGTAATGGCAGTATTACAGAACATTAGAGAGAAATGTGGAGTTTTAGTTATTGTTATCGTCGGCTTGGCTTTGCTCGCCTTCCTGCTTGGTGACTTCCTCAGCTCAGGACGTATCGGTCACGGAGACGATTCAGTCATAGCAAAGATAAACGGCTCGAAGGTTGACTACAGCGAATGGAGTGCAAACTACAACAACCACAGATTGTTCTACGAGGTTGCACAGCAGGGCAGAAACATTGATGCCAACACAGAAAGAAGCCTCAGGGAAAGTGCATGGAACGACATTCTCAACACATACGTTTGGAACAAGTACTACGAAGAAGTAGGTTTGGGCATAAGCGACGAGGAACTTGAAGACCTTCTCTACGGACCTAAGCACGCACACAACATCATAGTACAGAACTTCGGATTGCAAAAGAATGAAAATGGAGAATATGACACAAAGGCTCCAAAGAACTTCTTCGACAATGCCGAAAGCGACCCAAACTACGAAGTAATTGCCGAATATTGGAAAAAGGCAATAAAGGAAGACCAGATAAGTTCAAAGTACGGCAATATGGTATCAAAGGGATTCTACACGCCTACTGCCCTCGCAAAAATGTACTATGAAGACCAAACCAACACTGTTGACTTCGCATACGCATACAGGGAATACAGCGCAATAAAGGACGAGGACATCACCGTTACCGATAAGGACATGCAGGCTTACTACGACATGCACAAAAAGAGATTCGTAGAAGACCAGGACAACAGAGACCTTGAATATGTTGTATTCGACATCGTTCCTTCAGAAAGCGACATCGCTGAAATTATGAAGAACACAGAAGAACTTCGTACGGAAATGTCAGCACTTACCGACAACTACCTCTCGTTTGCACAGTTGAACAGCAGCAACAGTAGACCCGAAGACAGATACAACCGTATGTACAAGGACGACAGCTATTTGAACAAAAAGGATGCAGAAGCCATTGGTTTCACCGAAGAATTCTTCAATTCTGAAGTTGGTACAACATCGGAAGTAAGAAGACAAGGCGACTACTTCTTGTTCGGCAGAATACTTGAAACCGCCAACAGACCAGACTCGGTAAACGCTTCGCACATATTGATCCGCCCAACAGACAGCATCACAATGGAAATGTGCAAGGCCACCGCCGACAGCATCGCAAACATACTTAGAAGCACAAAGGCCGATTCTGCAGCTTTCGCAGCAATGGCAATCCAGTATTCTCAAGACCCTGGATCTAAGAACAACGGCGGAAGCCTCGGCGACTTTACCGAAGGCACCATGGTTCCAGAATTCAATGACGCTTGCTTCGCCAATGCAGCAGGAACAATTCAGGTTATAGAATCACCCTACGGCGTTCATATCATAAAGATTAACTCGCAGACAAAGCCTGTAAGAAAAATTAAAGTTGCTGTTCTCGACCAGGAAATCAAATTCTCGGAAGATACATACGAAGCTGCATTCCACGCATCAAACAAGTTCTTGGCAGAAAGCAAAACTGCAGAAGACTTTGACAATAATGCAACTAAACTGAACCTTAACGTAAGAATGGCAAACAGAATTACCGATATGAGCGACAACGTAATCCCCGGTATCGACAACGGACGTGAAATTGTTCGCTGGGCATTCAACGAAGACAGAAAAATCGGTGACATATCAAATGTTTTTGAAAGTTCGGCACGCGACAAGTTCCTCGTTGTAAAACTCTCAAAGATTCGTGAAAAGGGCTTCACTCCTTTCGAGGACACAAAGGAAGTAATCGAACCAGAAGTAAGAAAGCAAATGAAGGCTGAAAAGATGATGGCGGAAATGAACGGAATGAATGTAGAAGCAGTTGCACAGAAGTTTGGTGCAAAGACTGATACTCTCACCAACATCAACTTCTCAAGCTTCTCGCTTCCAGGTCTCGGACTTATCGAACCAAAGGTTAACGCAGTTGCTTTGAATAGCGAAGTTAACGCAGTCTCCGCTCCTATCGATGGTAACAATGGTGTTTATGTAATAAAGGTTCTCAATAAGACTGCTGCTCCCGAAAAGCAGGACTTCGAAAACGACAAGCTCGCCAAGATGCAGGAATATATGAGAAGCTACTCCTACCGCATGAACAATGCCGTAAAGAAAATCATAAAGATGGACGATAGAAGAGCTAAGTTCTTCTAAACAAAGCATAACACACAAAAAAGAACCTTTGACGAGGTTCTTTTTTTGTTTATTAGAATCTTAATTTATATTTTTGGCAATCATTTCATCAAAAATGAAACAGACCATTGCCTCCATAATAATTCTAATGTCGTTGCTTGTAAGTTGCAAAAAGGACGATTTCTCCTACCCCGATTCGAAAATATGGGCACACAGAGTTAACGACACCACAATGGCAATAGAGAAAAGCAAAAAGTTCATCGGCTTGGAGGTCGATGCAATATATTCTGAATACCAAGACGAAATATTTGTTGGACACAATATAGAAGACACTACCAACGGACTTACACTTGGCACATGGTTCAACGCGATAGAGAAACCTTCAGATAAATATTTCTGGATAGACTTCAAGAACCTAGATACAAAGAATGCCGACAAGGTTGCAGATATAATTTGCAGCATAATGGAAAGCAAAGAAATGGAAGACAACCTTTTCGTCGAAAGCTACGATACAAAAGCTCTGAAGATAGTAAAGAAACACAATCTGCGTGTCATCCTCTGGACCGAAAACCTGCAATGGAACAAGGTCGATACTGTAACTTGGATAACCGACACAAGGAGAATGATAGAAGAGCTTGAACCCGATGCATTAAGCAACGAAGATGCAATGTATGGACTTCTAATAGAACATTTCTCCGAACAGAACATACACCTATGGCAAAAAACGCCCAAAACACATAAGGAAGAAAACATCAAAAGGACACACGAACTTTGCAGAAACAAGTCTGTAAAGGCCGTTCTTGTGGATTATGACCAACCATTAGCAATAGAAAATACTGGAAAATGAAGGAAAAGGCTAAGAAAATATTAATGGATTTCTTTAATAAGGAGGCTTTTAACGATTATGTATCGTTGAACATTATGCTCCTTGTGCTAATGGTTGTTGTCCGCTTGTTCTCTTTCCTGGAATTTTATTTCAGGCTTAGTGTCGAAGCTGATGTCATCGGGCATATATCAACTGGAATAATATACGACCTCACACTACTATGCCATATTATTGCATGGGGACTTATCCCTTTCATCATACTGCACAAGTTCATCCCTCGAATAACCAAAGGGCTATACATTGCATTTTCAATGCTTTATGTAATCATATCGGCTTTACTCATCGAATACTTCTGCAATATGTCGAAACCACTCGACCATATCATATATATGTACAGCAACGAAGAAATAAGCAATATCATATTCTCATCGGTAAATATTACAGTTGCTCCTATTTTATTTTTTGTATCTATAATTGCTGTTTCGGTGTTGGTATGCATATTATGGAAAAAAGTAAAAATTAACCATATTGTTTCGCTGATAGTGTGTATTGTTGCAATAATCGTCTCGCTAACCGTCAATTACAAGGATTTTATCTTATCCGAAAACCTATATAAAAGCCATATAGACTTCTGCTATGCCACCAACCAGATAAGTTACTCGTACATAAAGATTGCTGACTATGAGAACGACCAGTCGCTATGCATCGACACAGAAGACATAAAGGAGGCAGCAAAGGTTTACCAGCTGCAATTCCCACAAAACACCTACATAAACTACGAATACCCTTACAACCACTATTTCAACGACAAGGATGTTATTGGCAACTTCCTGAATAAACCATCAGACGGCAATCCTCCCAATTTCGTATTCATAATCATTGAAGGGTTCGGGCGAAAGCTTACTGGCGTTGACAATCCAAGCGTATCGTTCACTCCTTTCCTCGACAGCCTTGCGGCAACGGGTTTGCTGTGGGAAAACTGCCTATCGACAGCCGAACGTACATTCGAGGTGCTACCAAGCGTATTTGCATCTGCACCTTATGGAACTCATGGTTTTGCAAACAGGTACTATCCTATTCCATACCACAATTCGCTATTGCAGGATATGTCGAAGAACGGATACACAATATCATTCTTCTACGGAGGCAGCAGCAGTTTTGACGGGCAAAACGAATTTATGGAAGCCAATAATGCTTCGTACATAATGAAGGCAGAACTTGATACTACCAGCGAAAAATACCATGCAATGAAAAATGGTAATAGGTGGGGACTCGACGACGGAGAAATGTTCGGCAACGCAATACAGCACAAGCAAAAAGAAAACAAGCAACCATTCGTTGACATATACTTGACACTTACAACACACGAGCCATTTATGTGCCCCAACCAGGAAAAATACGAAAAGGAAGTCGATAAAATTGTAAAAAATAGCAATATCACCGACAAACACGAACGCAGCAACATCGAAGAAAACAAAAACATATTTGCATGTTTCAACTACACAGACAATTGCATAAGGGAACTGATTGCGGAATACAAAAAACTGAATGCCTACGACAACACAATATTCGTAATCTGCGGTGACCATAGAATGTGTCCGCTTGGCAGCAGAAACCAACTTCAGAAGTACCACATCCCAATGATAATGCACTCAAATCTGGTTAAGTCGCCACGAAAGATGAAGGCAGTAGTCTCACACCTCGACATAGCACCGACTATAAATGCCTACCTCTCCGAAAATTTCAAATCGTACAACATCGAAAAAGAATGCCAATGGTTAGGAACATCGCTCGACACCGCCACAAACTTCAGATGCAACAAGATAATGCCGTTCATCTTGAACAGCAGAGACATAGAAGAATACCTTTACGATACGCTTTTCATCACATACGACAGGCTTTTTAGCGTTCACGACAACCTTACAGTAGCACCACTCGAAGACGAACATCTGCTGCAAATGATGAAAGATAGACTCGAAGCAGAAAAAGCAATAAGTAAGTACGCTGTCTACTACAATTGCCTTAAGCCAATCAGCAACAGCAACGATGAACTTATATACAACTTCGCCAGCAATTTTGAAAAGAGGAATCCTCTTGACGAAACAATTGTTGATGACAATGGCAACAAGGTTGTACATCTGGACAAAGACAATGAATTCGGCTCGTTGTGCAAATCATTCGAACTAAACGACAATTACAAAAGTTTGAACATTTCCGTTAAATTCAATTTCAAGAACCTTAGCAAAGGCATCGAAATGCCGCTCTTTGTGATGTCTATCGAGAAAGATGGAAATCTCCTATTCTACAAGACAAGAAAACTATTGCACGAGAAAGACGTGGAAACGGATGGCTGGATGATATTTAACAATAGGGAAAACATTCATATAAATGAAGACTGCAAAGATTGTACAATGAAGATTTACCTCTGGAATTGTGATCAGAGTGAAATAATGTACGACAATGTGAGCGTATCTATTTTCAATGCCCAATAGAGAGTTTGGGCATGCTGAATTTATTTTAGCATTTTTGATGAACCTTTCGGGTTTCAGAATCTGTTATTATTACCTTTCTTCCTTTATGAAGTCCAGTTTCTTCAAATACACATCCCCCATTTCGGCATAAAACTTCGCCTTATTGAATTTGCTAGCATCAAAGTCAAACACCGAAAAATTGTCATCTGCGTTGTGCGGTAATTTTCGACCTTCGGGATTTTTCAGAAAAACATGATATGCGACCTTATGATACTCCAGTTCGCGCATAGGAAGCGAATCCAAATTCCACACCTGCGTAGTATCCAACGGGAAATATTTCATCTCCTTGTCAAACTTAAGCTTTGTCATGCATGGAGCAGAAATCTCGAAATGAACAAAAAAATCGTTGGTATATAATGTAAAATTGCCGTTCTCATCGGAATATGTGTTTGTTCCTATCGACCACCACTTGTTCCAACCCCTGATTATTGCCCCCTCGACAGGCTGTTTTGTGTCTTCATCAACAATCCTACCACGTATGACAAGATTGTTATAACCTATCATATTATAGTAGTTAACAGCGCGTTTGGGTTCCTGCTTTTCATATTTCAGCAGTTGCTTTATTTCAGACACGGCAGGCTTTAATGTTCCGACAATAGTATCGCCTTTGGAATTCACTGTATAACCATCGTGAGTCATAAGTCCACTGTACTGCGCCTCGAAATGATTGTTTGGCATCTCCTGGAATTCCCACCATCCGTAGCCAGAACCACCACAATCAATTGTATATTTGTACGACTCCACCATAAACTGCCTTTGTTCCTCGTAGCTTATCGAATCGTTGTCGGCTGGCAGTGCAGTTTCACCAATCATCCATGTTTTGCCGACATAATGACCGTACCACCATATCTCATTCTGGAAATACAGCGGATGATACGAATGCACTTGCACAAAATCAACAGGCAACATGGCCGGGTCCCATTCAAGTACCTCCAACGGCACGGCGAAACCTATTGTCATCAGTTGCTTTGGTGCATATTTACCCATCATTTCCTTCCACGACGAAACTATCCTATATGCATCGTCCTTAGCCCGAGGATGTTCGCTACCATCGGCATTTCTGTCGAAATACAACGGCTCGTTCATGAAGTCGTATGCAAACACAGTAGGCTTATCAGAAAATCTGGATAGAATATTTACGTTGAATCTTTCAAGTTTTTCGTTGTCAATATTTGGTTTCAAAAGTAGCATAAGGTGCAAATCGTTTTCTTCGGCAACCGACACTAATGTTTCAAAACCATCAAGAATTACATTGCAATCGTCAGCAATAGAAAACTTTTTGCCGTCACTTGTGTTGTAGTAGTAATTACCATCCTCATCGGGATAAAAACGATCAAGGCAAACTCGCAATGTGTTGAACCCCATGTCCCTTATCAGTCTGAAATGCGATGACAACTGATCTCTTACGGCTTCAATGGTATTGGTCTCGTAAACATCTGGCTTCTCGTAGTATTTTGCTGGCGACACTACAAATTTTCCATCAATGCATCTGTAATTTACAACGTAGTTGAGCATGACGGGGAAAAAATCGGCTTTCTTCACCTTGAAATGTCCATCTTCAACATAAACGTAACCACTATTTTCAATGTCCAAATTATTTTCATGCCTATTGCACGAAACCATACACAATACGCACATAAGAATTATAAATATTCGTCCTATAATCGCCATAATAACTTTTTGGAACAAAAGTAGGAATAATTTTTAAACCAAATATTATATTTGCAAAGCAAAAAAGAGAGGATGAATATTAGACAATTAACGAAAGACGATACTGGCATACTGAAAGGAATTGCCATCTTGGGCATACTGATGCACAACTTCTTGCATTGGATAGAACCTCTAGATTGCCAGGAAAACGAATTTGGCTTCATAAGATCTAACATCGACTCTTTTTTCACGGCATTCCACGATAAGCCGACCGAATTTTTCAATATAATAATGAGCTATTTCGGACACTTCGGCGTCCAGATATTCATTTTCATAAGCGGATTCGGACTTGCCATGTCAATGGCAAACAAAGCCAGAGGATATGGCCGTTTTCTACTCGACAGGCTAAAAAAATTGTATCCGCTTGTAATCATCGCCTTCGTTTTCTACTTCTTCAGCACAATAATAATGAGCTACCGCTTTGTTTCGGCCGAAGAAATGAAGAGTTTCGGATACAAGTTCTTGCTGATACACACACTTGTGCCTGGCGAAGGTGAAAGTATTTGCGGTCCGTGGTGGTTCTTTGGACTTATAACACAATTGTACTTGCTTTTTCCTTTGGTTTATTGGCTTATACGGAAATTTGGAGCAAAAGCGTTTGCCGTTATATGCTTGGTGTCGTACGCAATTGTATATACTATGCTTTATGCACAAATTCTGCCAAAGAATCTATTCATTATGCAAAACTTCCCGGGACACCTGCCCGAGTTTGCGTTAGGCATCCTGTTCGCTTGCAATAACGGCAAGAAGGCAAACATCATATTCTTCTTCGCTGCAATAGTAATATTCTGCCTAGGCAATTTCTTCAAGGTCTTTTTCCCATTGACATTCCTATGCCTCACATATATCATGATATGCGGCTACATGAGAATTACAGAATGGACCAAAGGTAAAATCTTCGGCAAAAGCTTTTTCGCATTTTTCGGAAGCATTTCGATGGTACTTTTTGCTACACATGGCGAATTCCGCTGGCAATTCGTTGCAATTGCAAAGAATCATGCAAACGCAGGATTCACTATACTCATGCTGCTTTTGTTCTTAATTGCTGCAGTCATTATAGCTCTGGGCGCAAATGCTGTATACAAATGGATGCTTAGCCTTGTCGAACGGCGAAAGGCAGAAATAAAGGAATAGGGAAGTCCCCTATTCCATCAATTTTCTATATCTTATCCTATGCGGGTCAATGTCGCCTAAGCGCTTGCGCTTGTTCTCCTCGTATTCGGAATATGAACCTTCGAAAAATACCACTTGCGAATCACCTTCGAATGCCAGAATGTGAGTTGCAACACGGTCAAGGAACCAACGATCGTGAGTGATTACAACAGCACAGCCTGCAAAATCCTCAAGACCATCTTCCAATGCACGCAAAGTGTTGACATCTATATCGTTGGTAGGTTCATCGAGCAAAAGTACATTGGCTTCCGACTTCAAAGTCAACGCAAGATGCAGACGGTTGCGCTCGCCACCCGACAGCACTCCGCACTTCTTTTCCTGATCGGCACCGCTGAAGTTGAAACGACCTACGTATGCACGGGCATTTACCAGTTTCCCGCCCAGCTGAACAAATTCCGCTCCGCCCGAAATTACCTCAAACACGGTCTTTTCTGGGTCGATAGCTTCGTGAGCCTGGTCAACATAACCAATCTTCACGGTCTCGCCAATCTCGAAGCTACCGCTGTCGGGCTGTACAAGTCCCATCATCAGGCGGAAAAGCGTAGTTTTTCCTGCTCCGTTTGGACCAATGATACCAACAATTCCTGCCGGTGGAAGCGAGAAACTGAGGTTCTCGAACAACAACTTGTCACCAAAAGCTTTTGTGATATTGTTGGCAACCAAGACTTTGTCACCCAAACGAGGTCCATTGGGGATGAATATTTCGAGTTTTTCCTCTTTCTGCTTTACATCTTCGTTAAGCATCCTATCGTATGCCGACAGACGAGCTTTCGACTTTGTTCCACGCGCCTTTGGTGACATTCGCACCCACTCGAGCTCACGTTCCAAAGTCTTGCGACGCTTAGATGCGACCTTCTCCTCCATAGCCATACGAGCTGTCTTCTGCTCCAGCCACGAAGAATAGTTGCCCTTCCACGGAATACCTTCGCCACGGTCGAGTTCGAGAATCCAACCTGCAACATTGTCGAGGAAGTAGCGGTCGTGGGTTACGCAGATTACTGTACCCTTGTACTGCTGCAAATGCTGTTCGAGCCAATGGATTGACTCTGCATCCAAGTGGTTGGTAGGCTCATCAAGCAGCAAAATATCTGGTTCAGTGAGCAACAGACGGCACAAAGCCACACGACGGCGTTCGCCACCAGAAAGGTGTGCTACCGACTCATCGCCATCCGGACAACGCAGTGCGTCCATCGCGCGCTCCAACTTCGAATCGATGTTCCATGCATCGGCGG
The DNA here is from genome assembly GCA_017620015.1 of Bacteroidales bacterium. Taxonomy (GTDB): domain Bacteria; phylum Bacteroidota; class Bacteroidia; order Bacteroidales; family ML635J-15; genus Bact-19. The sequence continues at coordinate 9,860 of JAFZRE010000004.1, forward strand.
CATCAATCTTGTCCTGCAATTCAGCCTGACGGTTCATTAGCTTGTCCATCTTGTCGGGATCTTCGTAGTACTCGGGTAAACCGAACTTGTCGTTAATCTCCTCGTACTCCTTCAGCATCGACACTATTTCATGTACGCCTTCCTCAACGATTTCCTTCACGGTCTTGCTGTTGTCGAGTTCGGGTTCCTGAGGCAGATAGCCCACGGTATATCCCGGTGAAAATGCCACTTCACCATCGAATGCCTTGTCAACACCAGCGATTATCTTCAGCAGCGTTGACTTTCCCGAACCGTTAAGACCGATTATTCCTATTTTTGCACCGTAGAAAAACGACAGATAAATATCTTTCAATATCTGCCTCTGCGGCGGTATCTTCTTGCTTACATTGACCATCGAAAAGATGATCTTGTTGTCTATGTCACTCATGTCTATGATTTACTAATGAGTTGCAAATATAAGGAATATTTACAATTTACGAGGTACGATTTACGATTTCTTTCTTCATCGTCATGCTAATCACCAAATGTCATGCTGAATTTATTTCAGCATCTGTTACTATAGATCCTGAAACAAGTTCAGGATGACCGAACGCTGAAACAAGTTCAGGATGACTATTCAGGATGACCCCTTCGGGTTTCAGAATCTGCTCCTTTCAGAATCAAAAGAATTAACGTCTTATTTTCTCAATGCCTTGAACTTCTCAGCACTGCTGCACAAATCTATATCTACGTAAGTTTCAATGCCTTCCAGCCTGCCTTCTTCGCAGAACTGCCAGAAAACCCATTCGGCCGGCAATTTCTTTGGATTCTCCTTCTCGGAATAGTGAGCTATCCAGATGGGATATTTCTTGAAACGCTTGTCATCGGTGATGACTTTTTCGTAAAAATTACTATAGGTGTAAATTATCGGAACTACGCCATAATGCGCCTCCACAATTGAAAGCCAGTTGAGGAGTCCGTTCTTCAAGCTCGTGACACTCTGCACCTTGCTGTACTTCTCAATGTCGAGCACAGGGACAAAATCTCCCTTTTCGATGACAACAGTCTTTATGAAAAGATTGGCCTGGTCGGTGCTGTTCTCGTTGGGTCGATAATAATGGTATGCTCCGCGCGGAACATTGTATTTCTTCAACTGCCGCCAGTTCTCTGCAAAATTTCTGTCTTTGGTGTCGCTGCCAGCCGTAGCACGGACAAATGCAAAATCAATCTTGTTCTTGTCAACCAAAGTTTCCCAATCAACATCGCCCTGATACTCCGACACATCAATTCCAAACAAGTTGTACTGCGGATACATCTGACGATAGGTCTGCATAGGCACTACTGCCCCCATTTCGGCTTCCTCGCCGCTACCAAAGAAACGCTTGTAGTATTTCTGCAAGTAAGGATATGAGAAATAGCCTGCGACAAGCAATGCCACAGCCGCAACGAAAACCGCAACGACTTTCCACTTCCTACCCTTCTTGTGCCTTGATGCCATCTACTTTACTTCGCGATGAATTTATCCTTTACATACTGAGCAATCTGCACTGCATTGGTTGCCGCGCCCTTGCGCAGGTTGTCGGCGACAACCCACATATTTATGGCATTCTTGCAGGAATAGTCGAGGCGGATACGACCAACAAAAGTTTCGTTTTTGTCCTTGGCGTTTATAGCCATCGGGTACAGATTGTTTTTCGGATCGTCCTGAACGACAAGCCCTGGAGCCGCCTTCAAGTCTGCCATTATCTTTTCCAAGTCGGGCTGCTGTTCGAACTCGACATTTACAGCTTCGCTATGTCCACCAACTACTGGTACACGCACAACAGTGGAAGTTACAAGCAAGTGAGGCAAACTCAATATCTTGCGGCTCTCGTTGACGAGTTTCATCTCTTCTTCGGTGTAGCCATTTTCGAGGAAAGCGCCACCGTGAGGAAGACAATTCAAGTCAATCTGATGCGGATAAGCAGGTTTTTCAACCGGTTTGCCTTCGCGCTCGCACATAAGCTGGTTAACGCCCTTGAATCCTGAACCGCTTACCGACTGGTAAGTTGAAATCACAAGGCGCTTCAGTCCGTACTTTTTCAACGGAGCGAGCGCAACCATAAGCTGTATTGTACTGCAATTCGGGTTAGCAATAATATGGTCGTCGGCAGTAAGTTCCGAAATGTTCACTTCGGGGACAATGAGCTTCTTGTCGGGGTACATTCGCCAAGCCGACGAATTATCGACCACATAAGTGCCAGTTTCGGCAAACTTCGGAGCCCACTCGAGCGAAACATCCTTACCAGCCGAGAAAATTGCGAGGTCGGGACGCATTGCAACGGCATCCGAAAGTCCTACTACCTTGTATTCCTTGCCTTTGCAAGTTATTATACGCCCAATCGAACGTTCTGATGCAACAGGTACAAGTTCATCGAAATGAAAGTCGAGTTCCTCAAGAACCCTGAATATCTGAGTGCCAACCATTCCGGTGGCTCCAACTACTGCTAATCTCATTTTTGTAATCTTTTAATTAAACAATCTACTTCTTTAGGGAGATTTCGGATAGCCGTCTTCACTCAGCTCAACTCCGTATCGCTGGTTCAGTCTGACTTCCGAAATGACCATTAAAGGCATTCCGCAAGACTGAACGAACAGCATAAGGAACGTTGCTTGTGAGTCCGTTTATGCGGAATCTCATATTTGAATTACTTATAATCATTTATTACAATCCTAACTTTGCCGAAACATCGAGCATCCTCTTTATCGGGCGATAAGCCTTTTCGCGAATGTCCTCCGAAATGTTGATTTCGGGCATTTCGTATTTCAGACAATTGTAAAGTTTCTCCAATGTGTTAAGTTTCATGAAATTACAATCGTTGCATCCACAAGTTGAATCCAAAGCTGGTGCAGGAATGTAAGTCTTCTCGGGAACTGCCTTCTGCATCTGATGCAAGATTCCAGATTCGGTAACGACAATGAATTCCTTAGCCTCGTTTGTCTTGACATACTTCAGAAGTCCTGCCGTACTTGCAACAAAATCGGCAACAATCACAACTGGCTTTTCACATTCGGGATGTGCAATAATCTTTGCTTCGGGGTGTTCTTCCCTGAGTTTCAAGATTGCTTCAAGGTCGAAACGACGATGTACGTGGCAAGCGCCATTCCACAGCACCATATTCCTGCCGGTCTGCGCGTTGATGTAACCGCCAAGGTTCTTGTCGGGACCGAAGATTATCTTCTCATCGGCAGGCAGACTATCGACAATCTGCTTTGCGTTTGACGAGGTAACAGTAATATCAGTCATCGACTTTATTGCAGCCGTGGTGTTTATGTACGAAACGACAGTATGTCCCGGATGTTCTGCAATGAACTTTGCAAACTCGTCGGCAGGACACGAATCGGCAAGCGAGCAGCCAGCATTGAGGTCGGGAATTATAACTTTCTTGTCGGGGCAGATGATTTTTGCCGTCTCACCCATAAAGTTAACGCCAAGGAACACAATTATTTCGGCATCGGTCTTGGCGGCCATCTGAGCCAGTTGGAGGCTGTCGCCAACATAGTCGCTGATGTCCTGCAATTCGGGATTTATGTAGAAATGCCCAAGAATAACGGCATTCTTTTCCTTTTTCATACGGAGAATCTCCGCCTTCAAGTCGATATTGCTGTCGATTGGCTGATTCACGAAGCCATACTTCATTACATCTTCCTGTGCTGTCATCTTAAAATTGATTTATTTGTAATTCATTGTTTTCGAATGCGTTGCCAACGACAATTATGTCGGCTCCTGCATCGTATTTTTGTTTTATCGTTTCAATGTCCCTAAGTCCGCCTCCAACAATCAGCGGAGTTTTTGTCGTTTTGCGCACCGCTGCCACCATCTTGTCGGGCACTGGATTGAGGGCACCGCTGCCAGCTTCCAAATAAGTCATCGAAAGACCGAGCATTTCACCAGCCACGGCAGTTGCAACGGCAAGTTCGGGCTTGTCGGCGGGAATTGGTCGCGTATTGCTAACATATTCCACAGAAGTAGTTCTACCACCATCGACAAGAATGTAACCCGTGCTGATGACCTCAATGCCCATCTGCATAAGCGAAGCTGCCGCAACCACATGGTTTCCAATGAGAAATTCCGGATTTCGTCCCGAAATGAGCGAGAGCAGAAGAATGGCGTCAGCCTTTTCGGAAATGTGGCTTGCGTGTCCCGGGAAAATTATCACTGGTTTCTGGGTGTTGTCCTTGATGGCTTCGATGCATTTGTCGAGGTTTCCGAGCATATAGCTGCTACCCACGAACACATAATCGGCCGAAGAAGTCTCAATTTTCTTCGCAAACGCCGCAGTTTCGCTCGCCGACTGCTTGTCGGGGTCTATCAAAACTGCCAGTTGTCGCTTGTGCTGCAAGCAGTTATGTAAAATTGCCTTATATGTTGAACCATTTAGAATCATTGGTGCGAAGATAGAAAAATATTTGGACAATAGTTAGTCTTTAATCTATTCAAAAACATTGTTCATAATAGATACATTCAAAGCCTGCTCCAACTTGCATATTGTTTCAAGCGACAAATTTTCTTCTCCTTTCAATATGCGCGAAATGTATTGTGGAGAACACCCCATACGCTCCGCCAATTCGCGTTGTGAAATGCCTTGGTTCTCCAAAGCCACAGCAATATTAATGGCAATCTTTCTGGAATATGCTAACCAGTTTTTGTTGGCTCTTCGCCATTCTGCCTTTTCCTTCCATCTTGATGGTGCAGGCGATGAATGGGACTGCAAAAATGCAACTTGTTCTTCTATGGTTTTCATAATTATCCCTCCTTTATAAAATCAACAAAACTATCATCGTCAATGACTCCATTTTTTACAAGATACTGTCTTACCTTTTCCATTTTCTCCAACTCCTTAATTGTATGTTCGCGTTCTTGCATAGTACGAGTAAGTTTTATAGCACCACCTGTTACTACATATATTCCAGGATTTAGTTTTATTGCATATAAGCGCAACCAACTTGCGTGTTTGGGGCGATTGTGCAGCCGAGCTTTCTCTCTACTCAATATCATTTCGGCAGAACGACTATTTTCAAGCGGACGGAATAACTCATCAAGATTTGCATCGGGAGAGATGTCCAAAATCAAACATTCAAGTTCGTCGCTATCCTCCATTGTGTCATATACAGCCTCATCTAACTTTGTGATTTTGAAATAAGATACAAGGTCATCAAAATTTTCTCTAAAAAATTTCAACAACCAAGCAGTATCATTCCATTGTGTAAAAACCTTGTCCAACTCATTTAATTCCTCGTTCTCATAATGAACGGACCACAAGCGATTATCACCTTTTATGTCATCAAAAGTCATCATTTTTTATTTTTTTATCGCTACAAAGATATTACATTTTTTTCATAACGACAACTTATAAGTTGATTTTGCAAAAAAATGTGGGAAGACACTATGGCAAAAACACAAGTATAACAGAATTGCAGAAACACCATTTGTCTTTTTTTTCTTTTAATCGGTGGCAGATAAGACAAAGATTTAAACGATTTTAGACGATTTTTAGGCAAAAGACCATAACAAAAAAAACTGATAATCAATGGTTTTAGTAGCAGAAAAAAGAAAAATTAAACAAAAACTAGACAAAAACGAAACATTCATTTTTTCTGAAAAAATATTTGTTCAATAAAAAAAACTATAGATAACTTTGTAATCTCTTTTGGGCACGTTTGACGAAACGTCAAGATACCATAGGACAAAAGCCGATTAAGTTCGTGCAAACTCAGCACTACGGTGACTCGGGTTATGTGGTGTTCCTTTGGGGCACCCTTTTTTTATTTTTGTTTGTTCCATTCTTTTTTAAATATCTTGTAATAATTTTTATTTATAGTGTCTTTCCTTGTTACTTTTATTATTCTTGTCCCTTTAAGTAGGGTAATTTCAGATAAGCGACAGCATCGCATTTTTTTTCACACACCGACACCTAATCACTCGAATTCCGCCAAATACTTACAAATCTGAACTCTGAATGGAGGCAAATATACAACAGCCGACCTTTGTCTCTAATTGGCTCTCTCATAAATCAGTATTTTATCACGGTTTGCAGTCTCAACAGCGAATGGCAACAATGCGCCATCCACAACAAGATCAACATTCTTGCCCAATACTGCTTCCAGTTCGTTTACAATATGTGCATACTTGAAAAGTCCCACCTTGCCATTCTTGTCAAACACAACTAATATATCGACATCGCTGTCAGGACGTTCTTCGCCACGCGCATACGAACCAAACACCCAAGCTTTTTCTATCTGCTGAGTTGAAAAATACTTGCATATCTTGTCTTTCATCTGTGCATTCATACGGCTGCATATTTTTTACAAGGACAAAGATAGTATTTTTTGAAAAACAACACTATTGTCTAATATCGCATTTAGCGTTAATTTTCTGGCGAGCAAACCGCACGCACAGACAAGCCATAAAAACGATAAAGACTGCTCAAATATAGCCTGTTCGAACTGAAAAACAAATAGTATGCATAATAAAGAGATTCTGAATCCAGAGAACTTAGCCAGTAATAACCTTCAATGCCTACATTGTACACATTGCTAGTGCAACGGTCGCCAGAAGCGGGAAGGAAAATCGTATTGCCATTACAACCAGTAAGAATCAGTCCGTTGATAGTCCAATTGTGATTGCAGTATTCAAACAATTCCTGCAATTCCTCCACCGTTGGAATCCGCCAGCCATCGCCCCAGATTATGGTTGCCGCATCATCGGAAGGCTGAATAACAACCAGATTGTCGGAATCATTATATTTTGTAAATGACAAGCCATTGTAATATATATAGGTGTCCCAGTCGTACATAGCCTTATTGAAGGTTTCTCCCCACGCGAAATATGTTCCGTAACCTTCTGGCGAGGAAGCGCCCACATTGCAGGTTGCCCAGCGCGTACCGGAAGGCAGACCGAGGTCAACCCAGTCGTGTCCATTCAGAGTTCCTTGTCCTGGATAATAGAAATTCAATACCAAGTCCTCGTTTTCTTGCTGACGCTGCACAACCACGATACTCGGCACAGCCACACCGCCAATTGTCGCATAACCCACATAGCGCATATTGTCGCCAACATGAAATTCATTGCTCGAAGTCAATTTTGTTTTGATATTGCCAGAAAATCCTGCATATTCGATACCGCAGGAGCCTCCATCTCCGACATTTACCATCTTTATCGAATATGACTTCTCGCCAACAACTGCATTAAGGATATAGGTCTGCGGTTTCGTCGCCGTAACAACAAAAGCGTGTGTTCCTTCGTTAAGCCTGCCATCATATTGTGCATAAACTTTCCCTGTCACATCAAGCAAGCGCAGACTTACATTCTCGCAATGTAAAACAGAAAGTTCGACTCGGGTTTCTCCGTTAAACGGATTAGGTACATTTTGCAATAATCCTTGACTTTCTGCAATCGTGACATCACTCCCCATTCTGACAGAAAGGACTATGACCGAATCGGGATATACCACCGTTTCCGACCAGTGGCTTTCTAGGTTTGTAACCACAACGCTATCCAACTGGCAGTATTCCGAGCCGTTAAGCCTTCCCGAAAAGCTAACGATTGTTTCTTGCGCAAATGCACCAGCAGAAATCAAAAGCATGAACATTACAAAAAGAATCTTCTTCATTGTTTTTCTATTTTCTCAAGGGCAAAGATAATATTTTTTTTAAAGTTTGTTATTGCCCACCAATTTTATTTGTATTTCGTAAAAAGAATTTCTGCAAATAAAGGAGAATGTGTATCTTTGTAGTCCAATATCATTAATATGGATTCTAATACTCCTCACATCCATTGGTCAATAGCCCTAATCCCCTTTGCTGTGCTTGTGGCATTGCAGGTTCTTGTCATTAGGGAGTTTGGCTCCGACGCCATCGATGGCGCCAGCCAGACGGCTTTGCTGGTTGCTGCCGCCGTGGCTGTGGCAATAGCTATGATTGGCTACAAGGTGTCGTGGGAAAACATCAACGGTGCCATTGGCGACAACATAAAGGCCATCGGCCCTGCCGTACTGATACTTTTCCTTATCGGTGCCATATCGGGCAGCTGGATGATGAGCGGAATTGTGCCTACTATGATTTACTACGGCATGAAGATAATAACACCGTCACTCTTCCTGTTTATGGCTTGCCTTATATGTGCGTTGGTGTCGCTCATAACTGGCAGTTCGTGGACCACAGTTGCTACCGTCGGAATAGCACTTCTGGGCATTGGTACGGCACACGGATATTCCGCAGGCTGGACGGCAGGTGCAATAATTTCGGGCGCATACTTCGGCGACAAGATTTCCCCGCTTTCAGATACAACCGTTTTGGCATCGTCGGTAGGCGAAGTGCCACTTTTCAAGCACATCCGCTATATGCTTATTACAACAGTGCCATCGTTTGTCATTACCTTGATAATATTCCTAGTGGTTAGCCTTATGCATTCTGCCGAAAGCAGCGAGCAGGCCGCTTCGTTTGCCGAAGGCTTGCAAAACACATTTGTCATCAATCCGTGGCTATTGCTAGTGCCTGTATTCACGGCGGTTCTCATAGCTTTGCGCTTGCCCGCTGCCGTAATCCTGTTCTTGTCGGCTTTGGTGGCTGGAATAGTTATGCTATTTGTACAACCCAACATTGTTAACCAGATTGGCGAGGGAAATGGTTTCCGCGCGCTGATGCTTACCTACTACGACAGTACTTCCATCGACACAGGCAACGAAATACTTACCAACTTGGTGCAAACTCGCGGCATGAAAGGTATGCTAAGCACTGTTTTCCTAATTTTCTGCGCATCGGCTTTCGGTGGTGCACTTACGGGTGGCGGAATGATGAGAAGCCTCACGACAGCCTTGGCCCGTGGCATCAGCGGACGCCGTTCTATTGTAACATCAACGGTGGCAACTGGTCTTTTCTCCAATATGGCAACCGGCGACCAATATCTTAGCATTGTCCTCACGGGCAACATCTTCAAGCAACTATACAAGGACAAGAATTTCGAAGGACGACTGCTTAGCCGTTCAACCGAGGACTCTGCTACGGTAACCTCGGTGCTTGTTCCCTGGAACACCTGCGGTATGACGCAGTCGATGGTACTGAAAGTCTCCACGCTGGAATATCTGCCCTACTGCTTCTTCAACATCCTTTCTCCGCTGATGTCAATCACGATAGCCTTTATCGGCTATAAGATATTCAGGCGAGAGGATACCGAGGAGCAAATCCAGAAATAGTTTCCGTTTAATATTATACCTTCAATTTATAAATCGCATTCTGCAAGGCATTTAGGAATCGTGCGGCCTCGAAGCCGTCCATCTGTGCATGATGGAATTGGAACGATATGGGCAACAAGGTCTTGAACAGTCCACGACGGTACTTTCCCCATGCGAGGAAAGGATTGCTGAACATTTCGGAATATACACTTACCACACCATCCAAATCACATTCCACCAAAGCCGAGGTGTCAATTACCATATATTCATCGCCAAGCAGATAATCCTTGCTTGTGTCGTAAACTTGCTTGGTAAGTCGTAGATAATCAGCGTTAAACTTCTGAATATCATCCGAAAAAGGAATATCACAAAGTCTAGCCACCCCGTCCTTTGCCAGCACGACTGTATTCACAGCAAGGCGGTCGAACTGCCACAAATGTTCGCCGACTGGCAAAGTATAGAATTCCTCGATACCGCTTGCCGCTTGCCCGATGCACCAACACATCAACATGTTAGTCTTCATCCCTCTCCTTTTGCCTACTTTTATCACTCTGCTGATTTTTAGCGTTTTAAAAAGTGTGACCTTCGGCATGGCAGCTTTTTTCCAAAGTTCAAAGGCAAAAGCCCGTTTGCTTTCCTGTGGGTTTATTTCGGTTTTCATATTGAAATAATTATTCAATATTATTAGTGGGTTACAACTCCCATTTTTCTTTGAAAACTTCAATTAAATATGCTTGACGCTGTTTTACAACATCTTCTGTCCAAACAGGAATTAATAAAACTTGTGATGTTAGATTATATGAAGTTGTACCAGTTCGAGAATTCGCAAAATACTTCTCTTTTTTCTCATCGAAGTCATAGTTTTGTGCGGCAGAATTAACTTTTCGAGCCAGCGGTACTAGATTCGCAATTTTGTGTAACCAATTATCCCTTATTTTCTCATCTGGCCATAGTTTAGCCCATTCTGATTTAGGATCAACCGTTTGAGGTAAAACATGTTCAATAGTAAACACTTTCTCATCATATGTGGCGGCACCATCTGACACAAAAGAATCAAGGCGTTGTATGATATAATTTCTATATCTTGATGTCATATGATATATATCATTATTGAGAATACCCACAAAAGATTTTTTTTCCTCATCGGTCAGTTCAACAGATTGTAATGGATCTGTAAAATTATGAGATTTACTCTCCATCTCATTAAGTATTTCACAATAACGCTTTATACGCTTGTTGACATCTTGTCCAGTAACCATCAAACAAACCGCTAATCGTTCCATTTTTTTGAGAAACCACAACAAGTAATCTGTATCACTACTATGATCCAACATAAATCTTAATGTTGCAGGAATCCAGTCGTAGTTGAACCCCTTGTTTAACCATCCCAATGTATCATTAATATCCTTCATTTTTGTTGTATCAGAAGTTGAAACATAATTACATTTACGTATTGTGTTGTATGCTTGACAATATGGCGTCAACACTTTGTCAATAAAATCTTCCGATTTTACAATTTTTGATTTAACTGTCTTCTTGAAATTGGAAACAATTTCTTCGCGAAGCTTCTCTTTCGCATAAATCATTCGGATATGGACAAACAATTCGTTAAATCCTTGACGTGTCAAATCGTTCTCCATTTCTTCCCATTTTTGTGTATAAACATTCTGCTGATTTTCTGGAATCTCGCCAATGATGTCCGCTTTAAAAATATCTATTGGCAATAAATCCAGACCTCGGCTATTCATCACGGAGAACACTCTAAATGCAGAAGTTTGGCTGGGTGTCATTACCGCAATCAAATAACAACGAGTCAAAATAAAACCAATGAAATTTTCAAAATCTTCTTTTTCTGGTTCGAAGTTCTGTAATAGTTTATCCTTAAATGCTTTACAATTAATTTTAATATGTTTTTTTGCTTCTGTATCAAATGTTGATATGTCATCAATATTAAGTGAAATCAAATCGTCCACTTTTATATCTTGAATGTATTTCTTAAAAAAATCTTGGTCTTTTGGTCGAAGAAATAGTCTTGGTTGAGGTTTTAACCCAATAAATTTTTTCCCTGGTTCAGAAATTTTTTCTTCTATTTCAGAGCGTGTCTTTACATCTTTGATTAAAGATGCGATAACTGACAATAAAATTGTCAAAGAAGTTAAACGTTGTTGTCCATCAATAACATCCGATTTAGGTTTATTATCATCATCCTCTTTGATAAGAACAATACTTCCCAAGAAATAATTATCGTCTTTGGGTTGATTCCTATAGAAATCCAACAAGTCATCAAACAAGGTTTCTGCTTGCTCTTTTTCCCATGCATATGGACGTTGATAACTTGGTATGTGATACTCAAATTTAGATGTGAAAATATCACTAATTGGATATTCTTTGCCTATTATTTTGCTCATAACTTATGTTTTTTATTTTAATATGTTCATATGTGCAAAGATATGATTTTTTTGTACACATAAATACTTTTTAACATATATATTTTAGTGTGTTAATATATTTAACTTTGTATTTTTGAGGCTATTCAAAGTATCAGCTACAGTATGAAATCATTATTCTTTTCCACATCTTTAGCGTCAGAATCTTCATCATCTCATATTGACATTATTGTTTTTTGCAAATTTTCCAAAAATCTTGCTCCGTCTCCGCCGTCCATCTGTACATGGTGGAACTGGAACGATATTGGAAGTGTGTTCTTGAACCAGCCTTTGCGGTATTTGCCCCACATCACCATCGGATTGAGAAATTTGTCGGTGTACTGGTTGGTGACGCAGTCGAGTTCGGTCTGTATCATTGCCGATGTGCCGACAATCATATAGCCATCCATGAAATAACTTTTGCATTCGTTAGCCACCTTGGTCGTCGATTCAAGATAGTCGCGGTTGAACTGCCTTATATCTTCCGAAAACGGAATGTCGCAGGAATTGATTCCGCCTTCTTTGTTTCTCACCACCACATTGATAGCCAGCTGGTCATACTTGTACAACTTGCCATTTTCTGGCAACAGGAACAAATGTTTTGTCTGACTAGCCGTCTTGCCTATGCACCAGCACAAGAGCATATTCAGCTTCATACCGCTTTTCCTGGCAAACTTTACCAGACGGTTGATATTCATTGTCTTTACCAATGTCACCATGGGCATTGGGGCAGTCATCCACATTTCGAAGGCGTATGCCCTGTTGGTTTCCTTGGGGTCGATTTCCTGTTTCATTTCGCATCTATTTTTTGCAAAAGTACGGTTTTATGTTCGTTTGTACAAGTATGGGCTAATATTCATTTTTTGCTTTTGTGCTGACTGAGCTTGTCGCGCCGCACTGAGCTTGGTCGGAGGAAAGTCAAGATGATATAATGTGTATTAACCTTACCCTTCGACTGACGCTCAGGGAGCGAAAGGGTGCAGGGATTAGTTTATATGAAAGAGACTTGTCTTTACGATAAATTCTTTTTGTTTTTTGTTTACGCATTAAAAATCTTTTTTTATGTTTGCACCTAACAAAAAAATATCAAAAAAATGTACAGAAAATCAATTTTCAAGGTGTTAGTGGCGTTGATGGTCATCATGTTTGGAGCAAATTTCAACGCTTGGTCACAGTCGGGCAGTCTGTCAATCCCCAAGCCCGATGCAAACGGTCAGATTGTAACATTCAACAGAGACGGCAAAGAAGTTGGCAAGTGGAATCCTGCCACGCTCGAATTTACAATGAACGATGGTGCAGTCTATAAACTCGATGCGAACACAGGTAAATTTACCGACAGCCAAGGTACGTCGAAAGGCTCTATTAGTGCAGACGGTACTGTCGAAGCACCCAACTTTGGCACCATTCAAGTTAAACAAGATGGCACAAACTTTTTCTACGTATGGCGCAACGAAGAGAAATTGGGAGCCGTGCTTGGTGCAATTGGAGAAGTCTATTACAGAGACCGCCGTTTAGGTGACAATGGTACTGTCAGCGATAAAACCATTAGTCCTCTACTGATAGCATACGCGTACTTCGGCTTAGTGTTCACGCAAGATGATTTCGATAAAAAAGCCCAAAAGTCAGAAGAGATGAAGAAATCACAGCCCAATATACAGGCTCCTGCATATACAAAACTTCCATCCTCCTCATCATCTTCTTCATCATCCGACCAAAAAGAGAAGAAAATCAGTGTTGAGAAAGGTTCTCGCGATGTAGGCTACGTTGACGGCTACGGCAACGTTTACGACCGTTACGAGAACAAAATCGGCGAACTTCCCGAGGGGAATGGCGACATTCTAGATGCTTCGGGCCGCAAAATCGGTGAAATTCGGAGCGGTGAAATCAAAAAAGACGGCACAGTTGTCTGCAAAGTAGAGCGCAACACCCTTTACACGAAATCGAGGAAATCGAGCAGTTACATTATTATGGGCGACTGCGACGGTGATCGTGTTACTTGCCGTAATAACCGCGACGAAGACCAAAACTCGTTTAATGAAATCGGCAGATGTTACAGCAATCATCCTGAATGGAACGCAGCATTAATCTTCTGCGACTTCTTCTTCTAAAAATTCCTATTCTCACCACAATTTGCACATTTTTTTGAATAGGAGTTGACACAAATTTTCCGCCGCGATGGAGAATTGCTTTCTTTATCGCGGCGGAATGTATTTTATAAAGTCAAATCCGAAAATCGAATACTAATACCTCTCCACAAAATCCCTAACCAATCTGAAAACTGGCTCGTAGGTATCGAACTTCATGGTCTCGTAGGTGTCGAATACAGTGTGGTAATACTTGAAGGCATCGCCTTCCTCGTTTTCGAAGAGAATGCACGGAACATTGCGTTCAGCAAACGAATAATGGTCGCTGTTGCCAGCCAGTTCGCCACGATTAAGGCCCTTGAAATAGTGCTTCTCGCCATTGATTTGCTCAAAAAGAGCAAATCCACGGTCGGAATTTGTCTCGACATACTGCACGGGATTGTTGTCACCAATCATGTCGAGGTTGAAGACAAACTTTATTTGTTCCAGCGGTACACTGGGATGACTTACATACCATTCAGAACCATGCAAACCCGATTCCTCTGCTGCAAAAGCGACGAAATACATGTCGTATTCGGGACGATTCTTCGAGTAATATGCAGCGAGTGTCACGATGGCGGCTGTTCCCGAGGCATTGTCGTTGGCACCAGCGTAGTAAACCTTTTTGCCGAGGTTGCCCAAATGGTCGTAGTGAGCAGTGAAGATGAAGCAGCTGTCGTGCTTTTTACCTTCAACCTTTGCTACGACATTGAAGCATTCGTAATCTTTCAGGAAAGTGTTGTCGATGTTGGCGGTGATGGTCTTGGCATCCTTCGGAAAATCAGATGTTGCCCAAATGATTGGCTTGTCAACCACCTTTTCGCCGTATGCCTTGTAGAATTTCAGTATCGGAGGCCATGTCTGTATCAAACCTGCATTTGTGCAAGCACCGGGAATTTGCAGATTCTTGAAATCCTTGCTATGCGTATAAGAAAACCAGAAGTCGCAAACAACGAAGCAGTCCTTGTTTTCGGGTTTTGCAAGGTCACTGTACATCTTTTCCGCATCGAAATTGGTGGTATCGACAAAGTATAGATTGTATGTGCCGTGTACGCCCGGTGAGTACTCGCGCATTACAAAATCAACGCCCGGAGTTTGCTTGCGACCGTCAACCGACAATTCCATATTTCCGACGTATGTGTTTATGTCCAACTTGAACGGCTGGCAAACAACTTCATCGGCACCAGCTTTGGCGAACTCCTTTTCCAGAAATTTTCCTGCCTTGTTCGAACCACCCTTCGCATATCCGCGACCTTGGTATTTTGCAGATGTCAATTCCTTGATAATCTGTCTGTATTGCGCCATATCCTGCGCACTGAGCTGCAATGTGGCAAATGCCAGCAGCAAAATCAGAAAACGTTTCATATTTATCAACTTTTATATTTGTATGGTTAATTAAAATCTACCTTATCACATTTGTAAATACAGGAGTTTCTCCTTCTGCCACAGTGACATAAACCTTCATTTCGCCAGTTGGCATATCGGGCTTGTCTTCGCGTGGAAGGTTTTCGGCAACAAACAGATACTCGGCGCCGTTGGGGAGAGAACGCATTGCGACAGTTTTTGCCTTGGCGTGAATCATCGGGTAGCCATCGACGGCTGCATCAAAGATAGCCGATTCCTCATCGCTTACAGGATGCTGCTCTGGAAATTCGTCCAGTTTGGTGTATTCACCTTCGATGAAACCGTTTGCTTTCAAGAAGTTGTCAACTTCCTTTGGCATAGCCTCCAGACGTGCTGCGCGAACACCGTAACCAGGAAGAATTTCAGCTTTTGGCTCTGCCTTTGCCAAGTCTGCCGTGCTCGATTCGAGTCCACCGCTGCCAAAAGTGCAGAACGGAACAATCTTCTTGCCGCTCAAGTCAGCATTTTCCAAGAATGTAGAAATTGGCGGAGTGTATGTTCCGAACCAAACTGGAAAACCGATGAAAACGACATCGTACTTGCTTATGTCAGCAGCAATAGGCTTGATTTCTGGCAAAATACCCTGTTCAAGTTCCTGACGACCGCGTTCAATGGTTGCATTGAAGTCGCCATCGTACGGATTTACGGCAACGATTTCCTCAATGTCGGCACCAAGTTTCTTGGCAATTTCCTCAGCTACTGCTTTGGTGTTTGATGTTTGCGAATAATAGGTTACCAGAATCTTCGGTGCTTCCTGCTTTTCCGCTTCTTTTTGTTCATTGTTCGTTTTGCACGAAACCGCTGCCAATGTTACTGTTGCAATGGCAATTATCAGATTTATTTTCTTCATTGTTGCGTGTGTTTAGTTAAACTTCTTTCTGCAAATTTATGGAGATTTTGCAAAATGGCAATTAACAATCCGTAATTAACACCCACTTTGTTAATTAAAAATAAGGTATAGGTCAGATTTTGGCGTAGCGGTTTTGTATTTTTGCGAAGCAAAATTTTTGTTCAATGGCAGAAAACAACAACATAAGCAACTACACCGATGACAACATTCGCACCCTCGAAGGTCTTGAGCATGTGCGTCTGCGTCCGGGTATGTACATTGGCAAGCTCGGCAACGGCGAGGCTTCCGACGACGGAATATATGTCCTCGTGAAGGAAGTCATCGACAACTCTATCGATGAGTTCCGTATGCACTTCGGGCTTAACATCGAAATCAAATTGCGCGAAAATACCATTTCGGTTCGCGACTTCGGACGAGGAATCCCGCAGGGAAAGATGATTGACGCTGTTTCAATAATGAACACCGGCGGAAAGTACGATTCCAAGGCTTTCCAGAAGTCAGTCGGTCTTAACGGTGTTGGTACCAAGGCGGTAAATGCTCTTTCTGTAAAATTTACGGTAAAGTCGTTCCGCGACGGACAAGTAAAGCAAGCCGATTTCGAAAAAGGCAAGCTGGTAAAGGAATATGACCTTGTTCCAACAACCGAAAAGAACGGTACATACGTTGAATTTACACCCGACGAGGAAATTTTCGGACACTACCGTTTCCGCGAGGAATACCTCGAGACGATGTTCCGCAACTACAGCTACCTCAACACCGGTCTTACGCTTAATTTCAACGGCAAAAAGTACATTTCGAAAAACGGTCTTCTTGACCTTGTGAAAGAACGACACAATTCGGAACCGCTTTATCCACACATCCACCTCAAGGGCGACGACATCGAGATTGCATTCACCCACACCGACCAGAACGGCGAGGAATACTACTCGTTTGTAAACGGGCAATACACTTCGCAGGGCGGTACCCACCAGAGTGCATTCAAGGAACACATTGCCCGTACCATCAAGGAATACTACGGCAAGAATTTCGAGCCACAGGACATACGAAGCGGTATTGTGGCCGCCATCGCGATAAATGTCATCGAACCTACATTCGAAAGCCAGACCAAAATAAAGCTCGGCTCGACCAATATGGCACCAGACAAGGATTCCGACGATAATCCGTATCCGCTGTCTGGCGTAAGCGTCAACAAGTTCATCGGCGACTTTATCAAGCGTGAAGTCGATAACTATCTGCACAAGAACAAGGATGTTTCCGACAAGATGTTCGAGAAGATTCAGTCGTCGGAAAAGGAGCGCAAGGCAATGTCTGGGGTACAGAAACTCGCCCGCGAAAAGGCCAAGAAGGTCAGCCTGCACAACGAGAAGCTCCGCGACTGTCGTATTCACTACAACAGCAACAATCCTCGTCGCGACGAAAGTACAATCTTCATCACCGAGGGTGATTCGGCAAGCGGTTCCATCACCAAGAGCCGTGACGTTACCACTCAGGCTGTGTTCAGCTTGCGCGGTAAGCCACTCAACTCGTATGGCAAGACCAAGAAGGTGGTTTACGAGAACGACGAGTTCAACCTTCTGCAGGCCGCACTCAACATCGAGGAGGGAATCGACAATATCCGCTACCGCAATGTTGTAATCGCTACCGATGCCGATGTCGATGGTATGCACATCAGATTGCTGCTGATAACTTTCTTCCTGCAGTTCTTCCCCGACATAATCAAGCAGGGGCACTTGTTTATCCTCGAAACGCCACTTTTCCGCGTGCGCAACAAGCAGGAGACCAAGTACTGCTACACCGAAAGCGAACGCGACGAGGCACAGAAGAAAATCAAGAATTCGGAAACCACACGATTCAAAGGTCTCGGTGAAATCAACTGGCAGGAATTCAAGAACTTCATCGGTCCCGATATGAAGCTTTCGCCCGTCACCCTGTCGAAGGACGACAACATAAAGGCTCTGCTCGACTATTTTATGGGTAACAACACCCAGGAGCGCCAGAACTTCATTATCGAGAACCTTAGGATGGAAGAAGACTAAAAAGTTTATGATTATCAATAACTTTTATATAATGTCACATCAGAAACCGACCAATCGACCCTTCGACTCCGCTCAGGGAGCGACTAGGTTCGGTTTTATGTATCGACAACTTATTTCCATATAAAAACATTTCAAAATAGATTATGGACGACGAAAACAAGAATATACCGCAGGACGAAACCAATGTTATCGAGGTTGAACAGAATCCCGAAACCGGCGTCACCATTACCCGTATGAAGAATATGTTCCAGAACTGGTTTCTGGACTATGCCTCGTATGTAATTCTCGAGCGTGCCGTGCCGCACATCTACGATGGACTGAAGCCAGTACAGCGTCGTATCCTTCACGCAATGAAGCAGATAGACGACGGACGTTTCAACAAGGTGGCTAACATTGTCGGTCAGACAATGCAATACCACCCCCACGGCGATGCTGCAATCGGTGGTGCTTTGGTGCAGATGGGACAAAAAGACCTGCTCATCGAAACTCAGGGTAACTGGGGTAACATACTTACCGGCGATAGCGCGGCAGCACCTCGTTACATCGAGGCACGACTATCGAAGTTTGCACTCGAGGTGGCTTTCAACAACAAGACTACTTTCTGGAAGGATTCGTACGACGGACGTAAGCAGGAACCTATAAATCTGCCTATTAAGTTTCCGTTGCTGCTGGCTCAGGGCGTAGAAGGTATTGCCGTAGGTCTCAACTCGATAGTTCTGCCGCACAACTTCAACGAATTGCTCGACGGCTGTATAGCAGTGCTCAGGGACGAACCGGTGCAGCTTTATCCCGACTTCCCGACCGGCGGCCTTATCGATGTGAGCCGCTACAACGACGGTCAGCGCGGTGGAAAACTGCTTATCCGTGCAAAAATCGAAAAGGTTGACAAGAAAACATTGGCAATCAAGGAAATACCATACGGACAGACAACTGGCGGCATCATCGATACCATCTTGAAAGCCAACGAAAAGGGCAAAATAAAAATCAAGAAGGTCGACGACAACACCGCCGAGGAAGCCGAAATTCTGATTGAATTGCAGCCTGGCGTTTCTGCCGATGTTACAATAGATGCACTCTATGCGTTTACAAACTGTCAGGTTTCGGTGTCGCCAAATGCCTGCGTAATTGAGGAGGACAAGCCGAGATTTGCTTCGGTAACCGAAATCCTTGAAGCTTCAGTACGCAATACATTGGAACTGCTTCGTCAGGAACTGAAAATCAAGAAGAACGAACTTGAAGAGCAATGGCATTACCAGTCGCTCGAAAAATGGTTCATCGAAAAGCGCATCTATAAGGAAAAGGCTTACGAAAATGCAGGGTCTAACGATGAAGCCGTTGAATTCATCCATTCCAAGATTATCGCCCACAAGCTGAAACTTATGCGCGAAGTCACAACCGAAGATATTCTGAAGTTGCTAGAAATAAGGATGAAACGCATTCTCCGCTTCAACATCGAGAAGGCCGACGAGGATTTGATAGCAATCCAGGAACAGATAAAGGCCGTGCAGAACGACCTCGACCATATCGTTGATTACACCATCAATTACTACCAGCACATTAAGGAAAAATACGGTGCTGGTCGCGACCGCAAGACCGAAATTCGCAACTTCGACTCGATTGATGCAGGCGAGGTGGCTGTTGCAAACGAAAAACTCTACATCAACAGGGAAGAAGGCTTCGTTGGTTATGGCTTGAAGAAGGACGAATATGTATGCGACTGTTCCGACATCGACGACATCATTGTCATCCGCGAAGACGGTAAATATCAGGTTTCGAAGGTGACAGACAAGGCGTTCTTCGGCAAGGGAATCATTCATGTGGCTGTGTATCGCAAGAACGACAAGCGCACCATCTACAATGTGGTTTACCGCGATGGTAAGACGGCGACTTCGTACATCAAGCGTTTTGCAATTACCAATGTCATCCGCGACAAGGAATACGACATGACCAAGGGTACGCCTGGCTCCAAGTTGTTGTATTTCAAGGCAAATCCTAATGGCGAGGCCGAGGTTATCTCGTGCAAGCTGAAGCCGAAGCCGAAACTGCGCAAACTTACATTCGAAGTTGATTTCAAGGACATTGCCATCAAGAACCGCGATGCCCAGGGTAATATTTTCGCTCGTACCGAAATTCACAAGATTACGCAGAAGGAGGAAGGTATTTCAACGCTCGGTGGTCGCAAGATTTGGTTCGACAAGGATGTTTTGCGTCTGAATGTAGATGGACGCGGACAGTACTTGGGCGAATTCTCTGGAACTGACAAGATTCTCGTTGTCACCAATGGAGGCGACTGCATTTTCACCAATTTCGACCTGTCGAACCACTACAACGATGACATTCTGATAATAGAAAAGTACAATCCCGATAAGGTTTTCACAGCCGTTCATTTTGATGCCGAGCAGAACTACTACTACCTCAAGCGTTTCAACATAATGGAGATGACCAAGCCGCAGTCGTTCATTTCCGAGTACGAAGGTTCGCGGATGGTCGCCGTAAGCGAGGACAAGCATCCGCAGTTGAAGATAACCTTCGGAGGCAAGGACGAAAAGCGCGAACCGGAAATTATTGATGCCGAAGAATTTATCGGGGTAAAGGGTATTACGGCACGAGGCAAGCGACTTACCACATACGCAGTTAAGGAAATTTGTTTCATCGAACCGCTTGTCAAGCCCGAAGATGAGGAGCCAGAGGAAGAAGAACCGCAAGTAGAAGAAGCTCCCGCAACTGATGACGGCTTTATGCCCGACAGCGGGACGCAGATGAGCCTGTTTTAATGTCTGACAGGCTCGCAGTCCAGCAGGCTAACTGCCTTGCAGACAGACTTTAAAGCCGTTTCTGTTTTCTATAGGCTTCGCCGTTTCTAGCTACGCGTTTCTAAGTTTCAAGGTTCAAAAAACGGAATGTCATGCTGAACTTGTTTCAGCATCTGATTCCGTTTTTTTTGTTTCTAAGTATCAAGTTGTTTCAAATTGTTGCAATGTCTTGCGTCTGTACTATGTTATTCTGATAATATTATATTTATCAGGCAACAATAATACAAAAACCAGCGGATCGCTATGTGTTCCGCTGGTTTTTGTAAATGTAGCTTGCAACATCTTTACTGCTTTATCACCTGCTTGTTAATCACAAAATCGGCTGTGCTAACCCTTACCATGTAGGCTGCCGGAGGCAGATTGCTTAGGTTAAGGATTGTCTCGTAGCTGTTCTGTGGAGCATCGGCTTTTTCGAAAACGATCATCTTGCCAAGCATGTCGTAAACTTCAATGCGTGCTGGACGGTTCTCGAAGTTGTCCAATACAACGGTCAGTTCGCCGTTGAACGGGTTCGGGAATGCCTGTACGTCGGGTTCGCTCACCTCGGTGTCTACGCAGGTTGCAACTACGATTTCCGACGCCGTGCGCGAACCGTCGTAGTCCATCTGGACAAGACGGTAGTAGTTGTCGCCACCCATGATTCCATAATCATTGTAGGTGTAGTCAATCAATTCGATTGAGGACCCTGCGCCTGCCACACGACCGACCTCGGTGAAGTTGATCGCATCTTCGGAACGCTCGATGATGAAGTAGTCGTTGTTGTGCTCTGAAGCGGTTGTCCATGCAAGTTTGGCGTACTTGCCGTTGCAGGTGGCCGTGAACGACAGAAGTTCTATCGGAAGGACTGTCCCCCTGGACTTGGAGCCGAGCGTTACAAGGAAGTCGGCAACTGCCCGGTGCGGATCCTTCGGGATTCTTGCGCCAGTAATTGTAATAACATTATGGTCTGAGCCAGAAATGCCCGCTTCACCGCCAAAGTTTTTCCAGCATCCGTTGGTGTATGCAGCAACCTGGATTACATTTCCGTTATACTCGTTCGGACTGCTGAAATGCTCGGCGGATGTCGCAGCATTTGACATAAGCGTGACATTCGAAAGCTCGGCTGGTGAGCTTATGTCCCAGTACTCGAAGTTGCTTACATGGTCGAAGCGGTTGCCTCCATCCTCCGGACACATATCGTTTATATGCCACCAACGGGGTATAACATCGGTAGTGTATCCGTGAGTACCATCGCCATTGTCGCTGGACTTGTGGTGGAACTTGGCATTCACTATATCTTCAGAACCAATCTGTGCAGTAATGCTACCAAGAACATTGTCATCACCAGTCGGGAATGTAAACATATTTCCACCGCCTATCTTGGTGACCGTATCGGATGCGTAGCTTTCGTAACCGCTACATATTGCACGACCGCTGGCATTGAAGGTGATGTTACCATCCAAGATACCATATCCGAAAATGGCTGCTCTACCGAAGATTGTTCCATTGGGGAATACTGTGTGCGGAACATTGCCTGGCATCGAGCCGTTTCGCGGTCTTCTAAGCTCAACATTGTTCTTTATTGTTAAATCTGAACCAGTATTGTTTACAAGTCCATGCGCACCGTTTCCTGCGAAAACAAGAGTCCCGCCATTACCTAGCGAAGCGCCACTGTTGACAATAAGGTCGCCACCAATTATGACTGCACGCGTGGTATCGTCAGCGGCAGGTAAAACTGCTGGGAAGTTGAGTGAACCGTCAAGTGTGAGATTGCCGTCCGCATTCAGTGTGTCCCCGATAGCAAAGGTAACAGTAGAACCGCTTGCAATTGATGCGTTTCCTGTAGCGACTACTTGGCTCGAACCGTCAAGTATAAGGTTACCGACCAGGCTAAGGTCTCCGTTTACAGAAAGGCTATGGCCGTTGGATACCGTTAGACTATGACCTTCGCGTACGGTAACATCGTTTGCTACGCCATCTACATTTACAGTAGGATTGTTGCTGATACAAGTCTCACCGGACCTTATTACAACCTTGTTGTATGTGGTAGGTGCATTTCTTGCAAAATCATATCCATTGTTGCTAAATATAACCCAGTTGCGCGAGTCGCTCCAGTCGCTGCTTTCACGACCTGTCCATATATGGCCGTGAACAGCATTTGTCGCTGGGACATTGCCGGGAACCAGAATGTTCTGTGTTACGGATGCGCTTGCCGTACAGCCGTCGCTGTTCTTAACAGTTACTGTGTACTCGGTATTGTCGGCGGGCGTAACTACATTTGTGTTTTCTGCCACAAATCCGTTGCCCCAGTCGTATGAAATGCCACCACCTGCAGTAAGGGTTGCTTCTGTGCCTATACATACAGCCTCACCGCTTGCAAGAGTTGGTTCAGGATTTACTTTCACGGTATAATCCCAGATTGCAGGGCATGCATGAGCACCATTTGTCACACTAACTGTGTAGGTTGTCGTTTCTGTTGGAGAAACTGTGATGGATGATCCTGTTGATGCATTACTCCATTCATAACTGCATGGACTTCCCTTAATGAAAATAGTCGACAGCTTGTTTGTATATCTATTATGCGCGCTATAAGATGTTGCAGAAGACGGATTATAGTTAGTAGGATCACTATATACCATAATTGACTGATAATCCGAGCAAGGATAAACCTTATAATTATTTATGCCTCTATATGTGCCTGTATTATCGTCATAACCTATCAAAAGGTTATTGATTCCATTATAATAAAAAGGTTCGTCTAATTCGATAGTAATCCATCCAGAAGCAGATGCAGAAAAGTTTCCTACTCGATCGGAAGAGCTGAAGTTTTCCCAATCTATATTTGATGCAAATCTAGATTTTGTAGTATGTTTCATGTAAACATCTATATTTCGAGTATCCTCGTATCTGTTCATATATAACTTAATGGACGTAATAGTACCTGCACTTCCCATTTCTGCTGAAGTGTAAATCATTTCGGACAAAGAGTAGCAAAAATAGCTATATGTAGGCAAAAAATTATTCGTTTGGGCCGATTCTGCACCTAAACTAAGTTCGTACATTTCATGATTGGCAATATTCAAAGTTACTTCTGTCCCTATTGCCACACATTCGTCATTGTCGGAAACAATAGTTATATCAGGTGCATCTACCAAAATAGTTATTTCTTGAGAAGCGACAATGCAAGTCCCGTTAGTTACAGTCAATGTATATGTAGTTGTGTGTTCAGGATTAACAGTATGTGATGGTTCTGCGGATATAGTGCCATCGCTCCACTGATAACTTATTATATCGGAAGACGGGTCTTCGGCAGTAAGCACTACAGCAGGAGCTCCTTCGCAATAGGAATCTGCAGAAGAAGACAATGTGAATGTAGGTGCAGGAACCGGGGTTAGCATTACGTTTGCTGATAGTGATGGACAATCGCTACCAACTACACTACGAACATAATATGTTGTTTGAGCATCAACAGTTGGTGTAAAAGTAGCACCAGTAGCTTCAATAGTACTGAAGTCTGATGTTGTACTCCATTGGTAACTGAATCCATCCATAGGATTTGAAACCACCAATTCGCTTGGCGTACCAATACATGCAGAGTTTATCTCCACAACAGGAGCAGGTGCTGTTGTAACAGTTACTGTTACAGGCATAAGCTCGGATGGACAAATATCTGCATGAACCAACATCTCAGTAATAGTAATACGCGCATAACCGTTTCCTGAGTGACCTGTCTCATTGGTTCCATTTGGAGCAAGGAATGTCGTGTTGCCTGCAATAGTTTGAGCATCCGTAAGACAGTTATCTGTAGATGCATCAGGTGCTGTCGCAGATGTTCTAACATAACCGGAACCACCACCAGCAGAGTTGCAGTCACAGTTAGCAGTAGGATTAGTTTTTCCACCACTCCAGCCTCCGCCACCGCCAGCAACACCGTTCTGATTTCCAGTACCACTACCATTCTCTCCTCTACCAAAATCAGAAGAAGTAGGAGATTCTGTACCTCCAGCACCTCCAGCAACGCCGGAACTTCCTGTGGTTCCACCTCCATATCCGCCATTCTGTGCAAATGATCCGCCACCACCACCGCCAGCAACTATCAAGACATTGCTACGATTAGAATATCCAATATCTGACAACGTTCCTGTTATGATTGCTATATGTGTGGCACCACCGCCACCACCTGAAGATTCATCATCATTTTGGTCTTCCGTTCCATTACCACCTCCGTTATAACCACCTGGAGAGTTTGTCCGATTTGAACCATCAGTACCCTTTCCACCAACACCTATATAAAGAGTTTGTCCCGGAGTAGAAGCATAGTTGCCATAAGAATAGCCTCCTTTACCTCCCGCAGCTCGTAAAGAACCATTATCCAACCCACGTCCTCCTTCTGCTCCCCAAACTTCAAGTTTTACTTGTGTGACACCAACTGGAACTTCCCAAGTCTGCACATGGCCTGTATAATCAAAATCAATAGGATTCAATGTCGGTTGTGCTTCTATAACCTGCAAATAGTATGTTGTAGTTGCATCCAAAGCTGGAGTTGTAAATTCGCTTCCTTCGTAAACCAAGTTCTGCCCTTCGGGATCGGAATACCAGCGATAGCGAAGGTTGCCAATAACATCAGAAGATGCTGTAAGTGTGGCTGCTTGACCACAATATATGGTTGTTGAACCACTTACAGTTGGCGGATTCATTGGCGGATTAATAGTAAGCGTTCCTGTTGTATTTCCAGAATTGCCACATTCATCGCGATATTCGCGGGTAATATTATATGTGCCTATGCTAAATGTTGCACGCTCTGCTGCTGTAAGAGTATAAGTAGTCGCTTCGCTCCAATCTGTTGTAATGTTACCCACATTCCAACGATACTCCACAGTGCCACCGCCAATGGCTGCTATATTGGAAGTCAGGGTTATTTCATCATCGGAATAGCAAACATGAACATCGGCAATCTCACCTGCAGATAGAACTGTTACTTCTGTTACTGTTGTTGCAACTTCTACCGAACATCTATCCGAATTGGTGGCAGTAACAGTATATGTACCATCCCCAACAGTAATTTCGTTAGTATGTGCACCATTATTCCAAAGATATCCATCTGCAGTTGCCGCTGTTAGACTTATCGTTGTACCCGGACAAATCATAGGATTCTCAGGCGAAATTTCCACTACAGGATTTACATGAACAGTATGTTCTACAATAGTATTACATGCATAATTATCACCCGAAACGGTTGCGGTATATGTAGTTGTTAATGATGGATTAGTATTTATAGATGATGTATTTTCTCCCGTTGACCATGCATAAATCTCCCCAAGACTACCACTGATTTGCAGGAACATTGCCACTTGTGTACCGGCATCTAAACATAAGTCATTATCTGAGCTAATAATTGTAACATTGGGGGCATTTGCCGCAATAGTATATGACCGGCTTGCACTACAATGGTCGTTATATGCTGTTACAACATAAGTAGTTGTATTCTCGGGTATTACAGTGTGATTAATATCCGTTGTGATTGTACCATCGCTCCACTCGTAACGTAGAATATTGCCAGTAGCATCAGTTATTGTAAATTCTACTGGTGTATTGTTACATGATATGGGACTGGAAGCATTAAGTGTGAAAGAAGGGCGTATATATAACTCGACAGGAACTTCTGTTATTTCCGAACTGCAGGTTAGTCCGTTATAATTAATACGTACGTAGTAAGTTGCATCACTTAGCATATTATTGATGGTAAATGATGTGCCTTCGTGTAAAGGCGCGCCTGTACATGAAGAATTGTTCCACCACCCGTAGTTAAGTCCATCTATGGGATTTGTTATCGTGAGTACTACATCGTCGCCTTGACAAGCATTGGGATTGGGAACCTCTACCACAGGGGCAGGAGCTGTTGTAACGGTTACTGTTACAGGCATAAGTTCGGATGGACAAATAACTGGTAGATCAGCCATCTCTGTAATAGTAATGCGGGCATAACCATTACCAGTATGACCTGTCTCATTGGTGCCGTCTGGAGCAGGGAATGATATGTTACCTGCAATAGTTTGCGCTTCGGTCAAATAATAAGAACTATTTAGCAGACATCCAGACGGATAATTGCTTGCTGTTGATGCAGTATATACATAACCCGAACCACCACAACCACCGTCATAAGGATCCTTTGCCCCATATCCACCATACCAGCCACCGCCTCCATTACCGCCATATACATGCTCAGATGGGCCTCCTTGACCAAATGAAAAGCCACTCGTTTGTGTACCAGCAGGGTTTTCGTTTCGATATCCAATTCCGCCAGATAATCCTCCACCGTAGCCATACATTGCATTACTATCCCCCCAAACATAATTATCAAAACCGCCTTGACCGCCACCGCCACCAGCGACAATCACTCTAGCGTATAGCGAACCACTTCCTACCCTTATATCCGATGCGCCACCACCGCCTCCTCCATTACCAGCATGAAAAATCTGATAAAAGCCGCCACCATTAAAACCACTGGCGTCACTAAGACCTTGACCGCCGACATAAATATAGAGTTCTGTATTTTGTTGAAGAGTAATAGTTCCGCATGAATAGCCACCCTTTCCTCCTTGTTGATGGCTATCGATACCTGATGGAGCTCCACCCTGAGCACCCCAAACCTCAAGTTTTACCTGTGTAACACCAACAGGAACTTCCCAAGTCTGTACTTCGCCTGTATAGTCAAAATTAATTGGAATCGATGTTAGTGGCACATCAACAGCCTGCAAATAGTATGTTGTATTTGCGTCCAAAGCTGGAGTTGTAAATTCGCTTCCTTCGTAAATCAAGTTTTGCCCTTCGGGGTCGGAATACCAGCGGTAGTGAAGATTTCCAACAACATCAGAAGACGCTGTAAGTGTGGCTGTTTGTCCGCAATATATACTTGTTGAACCGCTTACTGTTGGCGGATTCATGGGCGGATTAATAGTAAGCGTTCCTGTTGTACTTCCCCTCAGATTGCTACAGTCATCACGGTACTCACGTGTAATATTGTAGTTGCCACTACCAAGCGTTGCGCGATCGGCATCTGTAAGTGTATAGTTGGCCGCTACGCTCCAATCTTTTGTAATGCTACCAACAATCCAGCGATATTCCACAGTGCCAACGCCAATGGCTGCGGCATTGGAAGTCAAAGTTATTTCATCATCGAAGTAGCAAGCATCAACATCATCAATCTCACCTGCAGATGGCGTTGTTAGTTCTGTTACAGTCGAAGAAATTTCTACAGAACATCCATTCGAATTGGTGGCAGTAACAGTATAGGTGCCACCTCCAACTGTAATTTCGTTAGTGGTAGCGCCATTATTCCAAAGATATCCATCTGCTGTTGCCGCTCTAAGGGTTGTAGTTGTACCCGGACAAATCATAGGGTTCTCAGGATAAATTTCCACTACAGGAACAGCGTACAATTCGACAGGAACTGTTGCTATTTCCGATGAATAAATGCAAGTAATTTTTGCATAACCATTACCAGTTCGAACGCCATTAGATGTAGAACCACCTGTTACTCCTCCTATGTATCCCGAACCACCAGCTGAAGGTCTAGTATCTGAGTTTGGATTATTTCCTCCGCCGAACCAACCGCCGCCGCCACCGCCGGAACCATCACTATTTCCAGTAGCACCATAACCAAATCCTGCTCCATTGCCACCACTAGTTTGTGAACCACCAGTTGCCGTTGTTCCCTGTCCTCCGGCACTAGATGCATTACCACCATTAGTTCCACCACCAGAACCACCAGGACCGCCCCAGTATCGACCTTCGTTTATGTTTCCCGATGCTCCACCACCGCCACCTGCAACTATAAGAATTTCGTTTCTGTACGAATTATAGTTTCTTAGCTCACCACGATTATTATCCTTTGCTATATGCGTAGCTCCTCCTCCAGAACCATAATGATAGTCAGTGTTCCCATGTCTAGTTCCTGTTCCTCCGCCATTATATCCACCAGCGCGGTCTGAGCCAGAACAGTCATTAGCACCAGCTCCTCCAACAACTACATATATTTGTGTCCCAGCTATTAATGTAACATTACCATATGAATATCCGCCTTTGCCCCCGCTATCAGTTCCTCCCCTATATCGGGCATTTCCACCTTCAGCTCCCCATACTTCTAATTTATACTCTCCTGAATATTCAGGAGTATATGTTTGTACATTTCCTGTGTAATCAAAAGAGGACTCTATACCATAATATGCACGAACATAGTACGTCGCATTACTTTGCATATTATTAATAGTATACGATGTGCCTTCATGCAAAGGTGCGCCTGTACATGAAGAATTGTCCCACCATCCGTATGTAAATCTATCCTCGTCATTTGTTACCGTTAGTACTACATTACCGCCCGGACAGGCAGATGAAACATTAACGACGGGGGTTGGTATATCGCCAGATATATTAATTATCTCACCAACAAAATTTGACTCTGAACCAGTCAATGACATATTTCTAAATGTACCGTTATGATTATTCCCACTTTTATCTATCAAAGATGTTATTCCTGTGTTGTCTCCACCAACTACACCTTGATTGAAATCATAATATGCGACCAATCCAGTCTGCGAAGTTGGAGTTGGAAGCTCGCGATTATAGTTTTCGGCAATTTGTGATTCTGTACGAGCGACATTCCATATACGCAATTCATCAACTGCACCTTTGAAGTATTCTTCCGCACCGGGACCTCCACTTCCTATTCTGATAATATTATTAGAATTAGCAAGAACCGCACTGCAAGAAAAAGAAACGGTTGTTTTGTATTCTCCGTTAACATAAATAGAATAATTGCTTGATGTTACCACGTATGCTATATGATACCATGTATTAGTAGTATATGAGCTAGAGAAGTCTGCGTGGTCGGAACACCATGAACTGGCATTTCCTATATCGCAGTGCACCCTGTCACTTTCAATCTTAATATCGAAAGTTGACTGATTATTACGACTACCTATAAATGTATGAGTATTGCTCTCTCCTCCAATACCTTTCATTATTTCATATTTTACCCAACATTCCACAGTAAAAGGTGCCGACACATCGGTTATAGTTGTCAAATCTACATAGTCGTTTGAACCGTCAAAATGCAACGCATTGCCGAATTTAGCAAGTTGACCAAATGCAATCCCGCTAAAAAACAAAAGGAAAATTGCGAAGAGCGACTTACGAATTGTTGCATCAAATATGATCCTTGTAAAGAGTCGTCTATTATTGTTTTGTTTGTCCATACTGGTATTTATAATGATACCAATAGTATGGCTACAATGCTGTTGAGTCATAATAGTCTCATTCATATAATAGAATAGTTAAAATAAAGTATAAAGCAAAAAGTTAAATGGGCGCAAAAATAATGAGAAAGTAGGGTTGCTCAATGCTTCTATTCTAATTAATATAATACACAAAACAATATTTATACAAAATATAATTTCATCATCACAAAATGAATACAATATTGCAACGGTGCAATCCGAGTTCTTGTCATGGAGCAAATGTTTCTATGTCTGTATTGTTTTCTAGTCAATGGTGTTTTTATTCTCAGTTTATTCAATAATTATATTTATCCGCCAACAATAAATATAATCTGCATAATATGCTCTAAAATTTAACACAAATCATCGTTTTGGAATGTCATTATAAGTATCTGATTTTTTGTATGTTGAACAATAGGTTGTGAGTAAAATATGTACCGAAAACAATTACGAGGGGAAAAATAAATTACTTTTGCAACTTGTAAAAAGGCAAACTATATGATAAAACGTTTATTATCAAGCACATTTGCTATTATCGCATGTATTATTATATGTGCGGACGGCTATTCGCAGTCGGCAAAACTGAAGGGAAAAGTAACAGACGAGGCAACTAAGGAAGGATTGTTCGGTGTGAATGTCATGGTGACAAGCACCAACGAGAAAGTGAAGACAGGAACCAGTACCGATTTTGATGGAAACTACGAAATTGCACTGCCAGAAGGTTCTTACAAGGTTAAGTACAATTATATAGGGTACAAAAATCATAACGAGGACATAACCATTTCTGGTGCTGATGTTACAAAGAATGTCGTTCTTGCTCAGGATGCCGAAATCATTGATGAGGTAGTGGTAAGTGCCGGTAAGTACGAGCAGAAGTTGCAGGACATCACCATTTCGATGGAAGTCTTGAAACCGCAGGCGATTGAGAGCAAGAACACCTATAATATAGAATCGTCGCTCAACAAGGTTCCGGGTGTGGATGTAAACAACCACCAGCCGAGTATTCGTTCGTGTACAGGATGGAGTTACGGTGCAGGTAGCCGTGTTATGATATTGGTTGATGAAATGCCAATAATGTCGGCTGACATTGCGGATGCAAAATGGAACTATATTCCTACAGAGAACATTTCGCAAGTCGAGGTGCTGAAAGGCGCTTCATCGGCACTGTTCGGTTCGCAAGCGTTGGGCGGTGTGATAAACATCCGCACGGCATATCCTACTGCGGAGCCAATGACAAAGGTAAATGCATTCTTTGGTGTTTATGGTAATCCCGCAGACGAGCGTTTCAAGTGGTGGGGCGATGAGCAGAATCCTGCATATTATGGAGCAAGTTTCCTGCATAGCCAGCAGTTCGGCAACTTCGATTTCGTACTCGGTGGAAATTTCTACAAGAACGAAGGCTTCCGCAATACCGAATACGAACGCCGTGCCCGACTGAACACAAACCTTCGTTACCGCTTCAAAAAGGTTGACGGCCTTTCGATTGGCGTAAATGCAAACTACATGCTCAATCAGATTAGCGACTTCTTCATGTGGCAATCAGATACGATGCCGTATGTTTCGAATACTATGTTTGGCGGTTCGTCTGCTCCTACTCAGGGCTACAGGGTAAATGTTGACCCATCTGTTCAGTACATCTGTCCGAAAAACGAGGACCGTCACAGCCTTCGCACAAGATTCTTCCGCACATTGAACGAAATTTCCAACGACACTATGAAAAACAGCCTTGGTGATGTTTGGTACGCAGAGTATCAGTACCAGAAATCGTTGGAACACTGGAAAATTTCGGCAGGTGCTGTAGATAATTATCAGGTTGTGATATCAAATATGTTTAGCAACCACTATAGCAACGAGGTTGCTGCGTATGTACAGGGCGATGCCCGTTATGGCAGACTGAAGTTCTCGCTAGGTGTACGATTCGAGTATTTCAAGGTCGATACATCAATGACCAAAACCGAACTTAAGTTTGGCAAGGATACCATTAATATTCCGATTAAGCCGGTTGCTCGTCTAGGTGTCAACTATCAGGTTGCCGAGGCTACTTTCCTGCGTGCTTCGTTCGGACAGGGCTACAGATTCCCTGCCGTTTCCGAGAAATTCATTTCGATGGCATTGGGTGCTGTAAAAGTCTTCCCGAACAACAATCTTAATCCTGAAACAAGCTGGAGCGTGGAAGTCGGAGCAAAGCAAGGCTACAAGTTTGGCAAGTGGAAAGGCTTTGCCGATGCTGCAGTGTATTTCCAACGCATGTACAATATGATGGAATTTGGCTTTGTTGTTCTTAATTCTCTTACAGGAGAACCTTACGAACTTGGTCAGGTTGGCGACCCCGAGATGGGATTCCAGTGTGCCAATGTTGGAAACGCTGACATCTTTGGTGTTGACCTTTCGGGCGTAATTACCGGTCCGCTTGGCAACTGGGGTGAACTTAATGCAATGGTCGGCTATACCTACAACAATCCGAAATACATTTCCGATGACATTGACCCGTCAACATCAACCGACGACAAGACTTTGAAATACAGATATAAACATTCAGTAAAAGCCGATGTCAGCCTGACTGCAAAATGGTTTGAAGTTGGCTTCGACCTAGTATGGAAAAGCAAGGTCAAGAATGTTGACCGCCTGTTCTGCGATGAGCGTCCAGAGGAGGAAGTTATTGGTGATTATGCAGTGCTGAGTTCTCTCATATTGCCAGGATATTGGGACTACCGCATCAGAACTGCTGAACAAAATTTCTGGAACATAGACTTCTATGTAGGAGCAAAAATATACAAGGAAACAAAAATTTCATTCCACATAAAGAACCTTTTGAATCAGGTATATTGTGGTCGTCCGGGCGACATTTGCGCACCACGCCGCTTTGAAGTATCATTATCGTCAAAATTTTAAATTTTAGAATATGAAGAATTTTTTATCAGTATTTTTGTTTGTCGTTCTTGCATTTGTAGCAAGTGCGCAATATGATGGAGCTGCGGGTCCGCTTGTCGTTTGCGGAGAAGGCGAGTCTTGTCCTCCAGATATTAACGGTGTATATTCTACAGGTATAGTACCATATTCTCCAACGGTGGAAAATTTCCCAGAAATTCGAGCTTGCGAGCCGGTGGATATGTGCGTAACCATGCATTGTCCATCATCAATTAACTTGGGTAATGTAGGATTAGGTACGGGAACAATTACTTTACGCGGAGTTGAAGTCAAAGGGTTCGGTGGATTGCCTGCTGGTATAAACTATTGCATTTCGAATCCAAACTGGCAACCAGACGGTTACTATACACTTCATTTGACAGGTACTCCTACTGAATCTGGACCTTTCCAGTTGAAGTTGAGCGCGGTACTATCAGGAACTTTAATATCGGTAAATACCGACACTTTCTTCCCCAACGGAATGGATGCTATTCAGGTTACAGTGCAAGAAGCTACACCTCTTGTCGCTGGATTCTCTGCTGATGCAACCAATATAACAGCAGGTAGCGCCATCAACTTTACAAACACATCGACGGGTTATCAGGCAACCCGCACATGGACTTTCGAAGGTGGCAATCCAGCAACTTCGACAGAGGAAAATCCACGCGTAATATATTCTACCCCTGGTACATATCAGGTTTCGTTGACTATTACTAATGCTTGCGGAGAAAATACAAAGACCGAAACTTCATACATAACAGTTACTGAACAGCAACAAGGCGAAGCTCCTGTTGCAGAGTTTTCGTATGCAGTAACACAGCTGGAAGAAGGATTTTCGGTTCAGTTTAACGATGGTAGCACCAACTTGCCGACATCATGGAGCTGGACATTTGCTAATGGAACACCAGAAACATCTACCGAACAAAACCCAGTGGTAACATTTGCAGAAGATGGCGATTACCTTGTTACGCTTGTTGCCGAAAACGAGTTTGGTCGTGATTCAATAGCGCGTACAATTACACTTTCAAGTATAGAGGAATATAACATTGACGAGCTTGTTAATATATATCCTAATCCGACAAGCAGTATCCTTAACATTGAGGCAGAAGACCTTGTTTCGGTTAGCATTATTGATATGTTGGGAAGAGTAGTATATTTTGCAGACGAAAATTGCTCGGCAGCAAGCATCGACCTCAGCGGTTTCGCAAATGCCGAATATATGGTAAAGGTTGAAACTAAAAAAGGAAGTTCTTTGAAACGAATAATAAAGACAAAATAATTATTTATAGCTCGTTGAGCGTAGTCGAAACGGCGATTGAATAGCAAATCGATTTCCTTCACTTCGACCCTTCGACAGGCTCTGGGTGCGATGCTCAGTGGGCGGGGAAAAGACTATGCTCAGTGGGCGGAAATAAACAAGAGTATAATTTTAAAATTAGTATAGATATGAAAAAGTTTTTACTTTCAGCAATTGCAATATTTGCAATGAGTTTGTGCAGTTTCGCACAGATTCCTGTTTGTCAGGATGCTTGTGAACCACATGCTAATGATGCAGACTATTCAACAGGTGTAATACCTACATATCCAACAGCATTTGCACCTTTGACAGTTGGTGTGCCGGTTGACGAATGTATCAGCATTAAGATTCCGTCACAAATAAGCGGTTCTGCTATAAGTTCAGCATTAAGTTGGGTTACTTTATCAATTACAAGTATCACTGCAAACGAACTTGTTAATCTTCCTGATGGTTTGACAGCTTGTGCAAGTGCTAACCCGATGTATGCCAATAACACATATACCTTGCGTATTACAGGAACTCCGACCACTCCAGGAACTTACAATTTGAATATGAGAGCAGAATTGGAAGGAGGAACAGGAACAAGTTTGGCAAATACTTATACAAATGGTACTAATGGTGTTTCGACCAACATTACCATTACAGTTGTTGAAGCTGGTGATATGGCGGCAAACTTCTCAACCACTCCTTCTGCTACAGGTATGTTGACACAAGCAGTTCACATTAATGAAGGTGAAACTGTTACATTTGCCGACCTCAGCACAGGTGCTGACCACATTGCATGGACATTCGAAGGTGGTTCACCTGCGACTTCAACAGATGCTAATGTTACCGTTACATACGCAACTGCTGGTACTTACACAGCAACTCTCACAGCTTACAATGCTGACGAATCGCAGAGCGACAGCAAGTCGGTAACAATTGAAGTTTCGGAAGTTGTAATTGACGCAAGTTTCACAACCGACCCTGCTGCATCAGGTTTATTTACTCAGTCGGTAACTATCGAACAAGGTCAGACTATTACTTACACCAACACTAGCACCAACGCTCATCATATTGCTTGGTCGTTCCAGGGTGGAGATCCAACAACTTCGACAAACAACGAGGTCACTGTAACATACAATACCGTTGGTACATTCACAACTGAACTTGTTGCATACAACGAGGACGAAACCGATTCTGACGCTGCAACTCTTACCGTTACCGTAAATGTATCGGCAGAAAATGCTGTTACTGCCGACTTCACCACCGACCCAGAAGCAACTAACATGTATGTTATTTCATACATTGCAATAAATCAAGGCGAAACCGTTACATTTACTAACGCAAGCACAAATGCTCACCATATTGCATGGACGTTCGAAAGCGGTTCACCTGCAACTTCAACCGAAGATGTTGTTACAGTTACCTACGCAGAAGCAAGCGACACCTACTTCACCGCAACACTTACCGCTTACAACGAAGACGAAACTATCAGCGACACCAAATCGGTATATGTAAGAGTTGCTTCTAATGACCCGAATGCTGTTGAGGCAAGTTTCACAACCGACCCAGCTTATACTGACTTGTATATCACCAGAATGCTTACCATTGAAACTGGAACAACCGTTACCTATACAAGCACTTGCAGTGAAAATACCGACCATATTTCTTGGAATTTTGAAGGCGGTTCTCCTGCAACTTCAACCGAAAATGTTGTCAGTGTAACATACAGCACAGCAGGTAGCTACACAACCACTCTTACTGCTTACAGCGCAGACGGAACAAATACCGATGAGTTCACACTTTCAGTAACCGTTACCGACCCAGTTGCAGTAGAAGAAAATGCTATCAGCGAAATCAGCGTTTATCCTAACCCGACAAGCTCAATTATCAACATTGCTGCAGAAGGAATGCAGAACATTACTATCATCGACATGACTGGCCGCGTAGTAATGAGCAAGGATGTAAATTCCAACTTTGAGACTATCAGTGCAGAAGGTTTTGCAAAGGCTAACTATATGGTTAGAATTGCAACTGCCGATGGTGTGGTTGTTAAGAACATTGTTGTAGAATAAATTAGTACTATTGTTTATTTAATGGTGTGGAGCGGTTGCTTCACACCATTTTTTTTGTAAAAATCGTTCACACACGCAAAAATTTTCTTTACATTTGCTGAAATTTGTTGATGTTTAATTAAAGCTTACTGACATGAAAAGATTTTTACTTTCAGCAATTGCAATCTTTGCAATAAGTATGTGCAGCTTCGCACAAAGCATCGTGTGTACCGACAATGCATGCACAGCAATTACCGACCAGACTTTCAGCAATACAAGCGTACCGTATTACTGTCCGCAGTCGCTTACATTCGAGCATGGACAAGCCGTTGATGTGTGTATTACTATCAAATGTCCGCAAACTACAAATGTTACTGTTTCTACAATGATTGGACCAGTAGATGCTGATGCTACGATTGAAAGTCTTACAATAACAGGCTTTTCCAATATGCCAAACGGCTTGACTTACTGCGTAAACAGAGTTGATATGGATCCGACAAACTATAATTATGCAACTATTCACATTACAGGTACAGCTCCTTCAACAAATGGAGACTATAATCTTGAAATGTCCTGTTATTTCACAGGTACGGCAAGCGCATACGGATTTAGCAACAATTTTGACAATGAAGCTATTAGTTTTACAACTGGTATTGTCCTAACCATTGGAGAAGGAAACGATACTCCTGAGCCATCGGAAATTGTTTGCGACGAACCATGTCCAGCCGTAACCAACCAGCCGATGAGCCAGACAACAATCCCATACTATGCCCCCGAAGAGCTTAACTACAATGTGAACGAAGCCGTTGATGTTTGCATCACCATCCAATGCCCGGCAAATACCAATGTCGAATATATGGGAATGCAGGCTGCCGCAACAATTACAAGCTTGACAATCACAGGTTTTGCCAACTTACCAGAAGGACTTTCATACTGCGTAAGCCGTACCGAGATGGACCCGACAACCAACAATTTCGCAACATTGCATCTTACAGGAACACCAACCACGGCAGGCGAATACAACCTTAACCTTTCGTGCAATGTAACAGGAACAGCAAATGTTTTTGGAAGTGATATGCCCCTTAACAATCAAGCAATAACATTCCCGACTGGCATCGTTGTAACAATCGAGGAAGAAACTTCAGAATTTATTGAGGCTCATTTCACCGCTAATCCCGAAATACATGACAACTACGGAGATATGGGGTTCGTTTCAATCTATCAAGGCGAATCCATTACATTCACTAATGCCAGTACAAATGCCCATCATATAGTTTGGACATTTACAGGTGGTGATATTGAAACCTCTACAGAAAATGTAGTAACAGTGACTTACGCAGAAGTTGGTTCTTTTTCTACAACTCTTACTGCATACAATGCTGATGAATCAGAAAGTAGCACTAAGACCGTAACCATTGGAGTAACACCACAGCCACAAAATGAAGTTGTTGCCAATTTCACAACCAATCCCGAAGCAACCCAACTGCTCGGCGGTTCATCAATTTATATTACTGCTGGCGAAACAATTACCTACACCAATACCAGTGAAAACGCAACAAGCATAGCATGGACATTCGAAGGAGGAAGCCCAGAAACTTCAACAGACAATACCGTCGAAGTAACTTACGCAACAGCAGGAGTATATACCACTACACTTGTTGCATACGGAGGAAACAACACGCCAAGTGTAAAGACCGTAGGTGTAAATGTAAGCGAACCGCAACCACAGAATGAAGTTGTTGCTGATTTTACTACAAATCCCGGAGCAACAGACGGAATAATATATATTCTTATGGGAGAAACAATAACATTTACTAATACAAGCATTAATGCTCATCATATTTTATGGACATTCCCGGGCGGAAATCCAGAATCATCCAATGAGAATGTAGTTACTGTTGAATATTTGGATCTCAATCATACTGCCGATTATACAACAACAGCAACACTTACTGCATACAACGAAGATGAATCTGAAAGTGACACGAAAACCATACCTATATATGTTTTTGTAATATATGATAATGTTGACGAATCCGCTATCAGCGAAATCAGTGTTTATCCTAACCCGACAAGTTCTGTCATCAACATCTCTGCCGAAGGTATGCAGAACATTACCATCATCGATATGACTGGTCGCGTAGTAATGAGCAAGGATGTAAACTCCAACTTCGAAACTATCAGCGCAGAAGGTTTTGCAAAGGCTAACTATATGGTTAGAATCGCAACTGCCGATGGTGTGGTTGTAAAGAACATAGTTGTTGAATAAGTTATTGTCATAGTTTATATTAAAGGCGAGAGTATAATGCTTTCGCCTTTTTTTGTTATGCAAACGATTTATGTTGTATTTTTGAGGCAAGAATTTGACTGTAAAATGGAAACTACAAACAATTATATGCAATCGGCTATCCTTCGGCATCTGGAAGATATTGAAAAACAATACGATGTAAGAATACTACTGGCCGTTGAATCGGGAAGCAGGGCTAGAGGTCTTAATTCCAACGAAAGCGACTGGGATTTGCGGTTCGTCTATGTAAACAAACTCGACTGGTACCTTAGGGTGAACGAAGACCGCGATGTAATAGAAGAAATGTACGACGACAATGTTGACCTTGTTGGATGGGAATTGCGCAAGACACTACGTCTGTTCCAAAAGTCTAACCCATCGCTGATGGAATGGCTACATTCTCCAGTAATATATCGCGCCGACGAGGATTTCCTATCACGGATGCTGGGTTTAGAAACCGTTTATTTCAACCCCATCAAAACAATGTACCACTACGAAAGCCTTTATATAAAGCACGACAAACGCTATCTTCAAGACTCTGCAAATCCGCTGAAGCGCTTTCTGCACTATCTGCGGGGAATATTGTCTTGCCGTTGGATAGAAAAGTTTAATACTATGCCCCCAATGCTTTTTAGCGAATTAGTGCAAGGCACTGTAGATGATGATTTTATACTCAAAGAAATTGACAAGTTAATTAACTTGAAAAAGCAAAGCAAGGGAAATGATAATCTTGAGGTAAATGCAAATCTAGTGGATTATGCACGTAATTTGGCAGAACATTTTGAACGAAACATTTCAAATTTCCGTCCCGACATGAACCACACCGGCAATGCAACGAACTTGGATGCACTGCTACAGGAAATGATATTGCGGAAATAGTTCCCTACTCTATCACGAATCTAGCCGTCTTACGGCTCTTCTGCGTCATATAGACCTTATGCCCCGAAATCATTCGGTTGATGGCTTCGTCGGTGTAGTAGCGGATGGTGATAAGCTGCAGATTTTCGTTGTACTTCACAAAGTATTCCTTCTGCAAATCGGCGACAAGAGCATCGAAGTTGCGGTTGTTGGCATCGATGGAAGCCGAAAAGTCGATTGCTGAGTTCTGCATCACATTCACCTTTACCTTGTACTTGGCAAACAGTCCGAAAATGTTGCTCATGTTCTCCTCCACGATGAACGAAAAGTCCTTCGGTGAAATCGAAATCAGCACTTGATTCTGCTTCAAGATGTACACTGGCACAAGGTCGAGATAGTAGTCCAATTTGCGTATTACGGTTCCTTTTGCCGACGGGTCCTTGAACGAGCGCACATAAAGCGGAATGTTCTTGTTTTCGATAGGCTTGATGGTCTTGGGGTGGATGACCTTAGCTCCGTAGAAGGCAAGTTCGATGGCTTCGTGGAACGAGATTTCGTCCAACTTCTCGGCAAAGTCGCACCAAGCCGGGTCGGCGTTCATAATGCCTGGCACATCCTTCCAGATTGTAACGCTTTCGGCATCAATGATATGTGCAATCGACGAGGCCGAGTAGTCCGAACCCTCGCGTCCGAGCGTGGTGGTGTGATGGCTGATGTCGCTACCGATGAAGCCTTGCGTTACAAAAACATTGTTGTTTGCATCCGAAAATGCCTTGCGCACCTTCTTTTCCGAAAGTTTCCAGTCGATTTTCGCATCGCGGAAATTGGAGTCGGTGACCATATAGCGGCGTATGTCGATGAATTTGTTCTGTTTTCCCCTATAGCGAAGGTATTCCGAGAAAATGGTAGTGCTGAGAAGTTCGCCGTACGATACGATGGAGTCGTACTCGAAATCGTAATCGTCGGTTGGAATGCCGTCGATGCGTTCGGCAATTTCCTCGAAAAGCGCATTCAGCTTCTTGCATACTGTTTCGGTCTTGCCGCCAAAGGCTTCGGTGACATAGTCAAGATGGAACTTCTTGATGTTCTCGAACTCGACATTTTTCTGCTCGTCGCCGTTGAAATAGTAGTTGACGAGGCGTTCCAGATGGTTGGTTGTCTTGTCGATTGCCGAAACTACAATTACCAGTTCGTTTTCGTCCTTTATTATGTTATAGACATTCTCTATTGCCTGTGGCGTCTTTACCGATGCACCGCCGAATTTATATACCTTCATACAATTATTTTGTTTCTAAGTTTATATGGGCTACGCCCGTTTCTAAGTTTCTATGGCTAACGCCGTTTCTATGTTTCTCGCTACGCTGTTTGATGGCTAACGCCGTTTATAAGTTTTTAATGTTCAGGGTTTAACAGTTCAAAGTCGTAGCGACGCAACACTTTGCGTCGATTGTTTTTTATGGTTTGATATGACACTATTCCTTACCATTGCTTTTCGTTTGTGTTGCAAACTTATATAAAAATTACGATTTATATGCCAGTGTAATAAAGAAAATTCATTGTTGACAATCAAATAGTTGCAAATTTTCTTTAGAAGACAAGATTCTTGATTATCTGCTGTTAACTCATTTTCCGAATCACTTAGCAGCAAGTTATATGGTGTAATTTACAAACAGAATATTTTCGGTTCCCTGACCAGACGGTTCATGTCGTCAAGCAAGGCGGCGTTTGAGAAAACAATGCCGTTGCGTTCTACAGTACCGTAACCATTGTGTGCGTGACCGAAAAGATGGTAGCGGGGATTAACCTGCAAAATTCGGTTTCGCAATGGCGCATTTCCCCAATGTACTCCAGCCGACTCGTCGAGTATCATAATTGGCGGTTCGTGGGTGACCACCACATCAGCATCGGCAGGAATCAGCTCTTCCGGATGGTTGTACGCCAGCCCGAAGAACTTGACGCCATCGATTGTTACGCTTTTGTCCTGCAGGAAATGAACATTGTCGGGTAGGTCTTCGATGTTTTCCGCATCCCAGAGGCAAAGGTCGTGGTTGCCAGTTACGAAAATCTTGTGTTGGTAAGGCAGTTCTATCAGCCAGTTTAGAAAGTCGAGCACCTCTTCCTCGGTGCCACTATTGCTGATGTCACCGCTATGAACGATGACATCAGCACTTGGCAAGTCTTTTATCTTTCGGTGAAGACCGTGAGTATCGGAGAGGTGGAGGAGTTTCATAGATGCAATTATATAAATTACAAGTTATATCTATCTTTCATATAATCCAAGTACTTCCCATGTTCTTGCATCTTCAATTTTAACTTGCTAAAAAATTCTTGATATGACATCGCTTTAAAATTTATGCAATCATCGAGATGCTTCTGAAAATCCTCCAATTCTTCACTATGCTTTTTCATTTCGTCAGAAGCAACGCAATAATACAAATAGCAAAGTTTATATTTTTTATTCTGACTAGACAAACCAAGCAAGTGCTTAATCAATTGAGCTGCATCAAGGTATTTATATGTATATGGGCAAACCCTAGCTATCTTATTCTCATCATATTTTTCTGTTTCCCAAGTATCAATCCATTCTTTTAACTTTGAGAAACGCTTTATTATAAATTCATAATTTGAATTCGGATCTAAGTATGACTGCTTCAAAAGTCTTGAATCTCCACTAACTTTTCCATAAGGTTCAGTGAACTTACTCTCAATAGCTATTAACTCATTAGCTCCCTCAATTACGAAATCCAAATTTGCAGGGAAACGATTACCAGTCTTTGTGCCTTTGATTGGAAATTTATATTCAAAATCTCCATTCAAAGGATTATTCATCCTTACACCAAACACATCAGAAACAATATCCAACATTTGTTTTTCTAATAAATACTGAAAAACATTTACACAAAACGCAGAAGAAGAATGCAAAGCCCTCATTTTTGCTTTATCCGAGTCTATCAACTCATTACCATTTGCTTTTTTGAATCTGGCTTCTACTTTTTCAAGTAATTTATTACTAAAAATATTGTCATAAACATTTACACAATACAACCCTTTTGTTCCTATCTTATTCTTTGCCCAATCTTGTTGGTGCTTCTTAATTTCATTTACAATCATATCTCAAAAATTTTAATTTATAATCCACAAATTTAATCATAAAGTACATATATCCTAACACATTATGCGAAAAAAGATTCTTTGTTGTAGTCACATAAACTTCCGTTTCAAAGGAGATTTCGGACAGGTTAATTCACACAGCTCTCCGTTCCGTATCGCTGGTTCATTATACCTTCCGAAATGACGGAGAGAAGTCATTCCACAAAGCTGAACAAACCGACTAAGGAACGTGTCGTGTGAGTTCGCTTGTGCGGAATCTCCTTCTTTGGACCCATTATGCAATTTTCATTCAGATTTTCGCATCCTATCCCTTTCATCATCCACCTCCGTCCTGTACTTTTGCAGTTTCTGTTTTTCTGCGAGATACCACTTGGCTATGAGTTGCAACTGGTATTCGTAGGCAGTTCCCGGGTCAACAAGCAAACTTGCACCCAAAAAGTTCCCTAAAAAATGTTCGTACGCGACATAAAGCTCGACACCGTTATTGGCTTGCATCACTGGCTCCAAATATTTCGCCAGCATTAAACCAAACACAAACTGCTCCTCGGGCGTTGCATACTCCCTATAAACATCTGCCATTTTTTTCGCAGTTTCACCATCCAACCACAAACATTGATCCTCGTAGGGAGTTGTTGTAATTTCTTGCGCGTTAACACTCCGCACGCCAAACAATCCAATCACTAATACCAACAAAATGTTCACTACAATTCTTTTCATAATCATTCAACATTTTAATTTTCATCAAAAAACTCAAAATAATTCGCTTTTAAGTATGCCAATCGGTATTCGAGCATACAATCACCTACATATACCGACTTCATAGCCAAATTTTCCCAGCGTTTAAGCATTTCCCAAAATTCATCTATGCTATCGACACTAAAACCTCTCTCAAATCCTCTTCGGACAAATTCTTCTTTTTGGAACAGCAAATCATCAATTGAATCCAATATGTCATTATACAGTTTCAATGCCATATTGGAATTATAACCCAACACATCAATAAGCAACTGATACAATTGCTCCCTGTATAAAGGCATTCCACCAGTAGGTTTGAATATTGCCTCAACAGCGGGAGACGGATACATTTTTTGTGGATTGTTCTTCTCCGAAATGTATTCTGCTACAATTTGTTTCCATTGAGGACGTCCGGCAACAGCCCACAAGTCAACCAATTCACAAAAAGAAACTCTGTTAAGTTGTTTTAGGTAAGGCATTATGCTTTCGACAGGCAACAAATAATCGCCACTGCAAATCAAGTCAAATGTAGACTTGTCGTTCATTGGAATATCTTCGGCGCGTATGTCGTAACCGTTCTTGTCTTTAATCCGCTTCAATATCTCATCGATTCTCGACAATTTATCTTCGTTATATATTCCAATGGCGCAAACTTCGGAACAATCTATTTCATACATCTTGTACTGAGAAACAATATTATCGCCCACACGGCACAACGGCAGTTTCGACATCATATCGTTTGCACAAATAAGCACACTGCTATACGAAACCCAGTCTTGCCTTACAGTTCCCTCCAAAATTGCAATATTGTTTATGCAGTTGTTCTTCAACGAGTTTTCTTTCCACGGCACAAAAGAAACTGCTCCTGCAAAATTTTCACTCCCATACTTTTCTGTAAGGTATCTACTAATCTTTCCAATGTCATCAATCCCAACTTCCATAGCAATAGGCAAGTGGTTTGCATCCTTGAAAAACAACCAATTCGTAAGTCCATATTTTATCGGGTCAATATCGGTTAAGTGCAAACAGTAGCAAACAATAGAACCATTCATAAATCCACGCCCCCTGACCTGCAAACCGAGTTCAATTCTTATTGACTTGTAAATGTCATATACAAGCAACATGTAGTCGGCGAAATTTTTGTTTTCCGTCAAATACTTCATTTCTTCTTCGATACGGTTGAGCACTTCGGCAGGAAT
Source organism: Bacteroidales bacterium (assembly GCA_017620015.1). Lineage (GTDB taxonomy): Bacteria > Bacteroidota > Bacteroidia > Bacteroidales > ML635J-15 > Bact-19. The sequence continues at coordinate 54,387 of JAFZRE010000004.1, forward strand.
TGTTTTCCCATAATGCGCCATAGCACCCTGCATCACCAAGAATTTCAAATATTCCTTGCTGTTTTCAAAATCGTTGGGAACGGACGCTTCTAGACAACTATCGTGCAAGGAAAGAATATCCACATCCACCTTGTCCACAATTTCCCGAACATTGTATATTGCTTCGGGAATGTCGGCAAACAACTCTGCCATTTCCTCTGGCGACTTTAGATATTCCTGTCCTGTATAGTGAATGCCAGTACGCAACTTCTTGTACTTTCGCGAGAAGTTCATAAATTCATCCTGAGCATCGGCATCTTCGGCATTAATAAAATGCACATCGTTGGTTGCAATAATATTAGCGCCGTGCCTGTTCGCTAATCTCAAAAGGACCTCGTTTACATACTGCTGTGTGCGATAAGTTTCTGTGTCGCTTACATGGCGTTGCATCTCAATGTAGAAATCATAACCAAACAAATCCATATACCACAACAGAACTTTCTCTGCTTCATCTTCCCTGCCATCGATAATAAGGCGCGGAATTTCGCCTCCTAGACAAGCGGAACAAGCAATTATACCCTCGTGATACTTTTCAAGCATTTTGTGGTCGATGCGTGGAATCCGATTGAAGCCTTCGAGATAACCGAGCGAACTAAGTCGGCACAAATTTCTGTAACCGACTTCCGACTTCGCCAGCAAAACCAAATGGCGAACCGAACTATTGTCGTGCGCGGTCTCCAAATCTTCAACTATGTACGCCTCCGTACCAGGAATAAACTTGAACGAAGAATCAATGCGACCTCGTTCCTTTTGCTTTTGGACAAATTTTGCCATCTCCATAACGGCCTTCATACTGCCGTGGTCGGTAATGGCAATTGCATTCATACCAAGTTCAACACTACGCCGAATCAATTCGTCCGGCTTACAAATTGCATCAATCTCCGAATAAATGGAGTGAACATGCAAGTGGGAAAATTTTATTTCTCTTTTCATAACAAAAAAAATCTATCCCTATTCAATACGATTTCGAAATTTAAAACTGGACAACGGAAGGCATTTTGGGGGCTAAATCGCCTATTTTTGCCTGTTTTTGAAATGTGAAAATTTGTATTTATATTATTATGATTATTTTTTAATAGTAAAAACAACCAAATTGCGTATAATATTTTTCAAGGATGGCAAAAACAGGCATTTTTGGGCACTTTTTGGGGTAAAAATAGCCCAAAACTTACGACATATTTTGTCACAAAAAGGCAAATTCTTCGCGAAAACAGGAAAAATCGGGAAAAAGCAGATTTTTTTAGAGTAGTAAGGCTATGATTATTTTCAATAGCATCACAATCATTTGCACTCGCCAAACAAAACAAAAATGCGCACTCCATTGCGCACATTTTGCAAAATATTGCGCAGTCTATTGCGCAGTTTTGAACCCCCGAAGTGCTCAAACTGCTAAATTCTCAGCTGTATCTATTCCTTTTTGTCCACAGTTGCCTGCTTGTTCGGCCCTCTTCTATAGTGCCGTCTGTTAGGACGCTTCTGGGGGGAGGCGCCGCTTGTAATATCCTTTGTTTTCTGCGGTTTTTCATCGTCAATGCCACGCGTAAGCTTGCGGACAATCTTGTACTCCGACAGAAATTCCTTCGCCACCACGCGCAACACGGTATAGACAGGGATTGCAAGCATCATACCCACAATGCCATAGAGCGTTCCTGCCACAATTATCACAACGAAAATCTCGAGTGGATGGGCGTTTACACTGCGCGAATAGAAGAACGGCTGGAAGACAAAGTCATCAATCAGCCTTACAACAACAACCGTTATCAGCAAGCCGTAAATCTGCGGCATAGTGTAGGTGTAGAAGTCGAGGTTCACATTGGCGGCACCAATGAAAGCGATTCCGATTGCCGCGCCAATCCACGGTCCGATGTACGGGATAATGTTGAGGAAACCGCAGAGCATACCAATCAGCAGCGAAAGTCCAAAGTTCTGTCCGCAAATCAGCATTCCGATGGTTATCAATGTTGTAACCGACAGCATCTCGAAGAAAATCCCATGTAGGTAGTTCTTGATGAGCTTCGGAAGCTTGTCGAGGATATGGGTTGCCTTTTCCTCGTAGCGAGTTGGCACAAGCGCCATAATCAGGCTGCGGAAAAGTTTGGTCTCCTTGAGGAAGAAATAGGTGAAGAATGTTATCGAAAACAGCGACAAAAACAGCGCGATTGCCGTGCTTCCAAGGTTGCCGGCAATGTTGCCGAGCGCCGAGAAGTTGATGACATCCTTTACATTTTCAATAATTACATCTTCGGTCGAAAATTCGGGCATCCCGAAAATAGGGTACGAGCGTACAAACTCGTCAATCTTTTGAATAGGCTGGCTAAGACCTGCCTGCAGGCTTTCGATGTCGATGTTCTGGAACTGTGCAATCTGCTTACCGACAAACGGAACTGTCAGCACAACAAACAGAACTAGCACACCCCATATAAGTATGGTGGTAATCATTGCCGACACCCAGCGAGGCATCTGGAAGCGACCGAAATGAATCTTGTCCAAAAGTTTTACAATCGGGCTCGAAATTGCCGCTATGAAACCAGCAATTAGCAGCCACCACACTATGTTGGAAAAATATATACAGAACAGCACAAGAATTGCTGCGCCAATAAGTCCTATGATATATTTGCGGTATTTCTCCATATTTCTATTTTTCTGTTGTATTGTTTTCGTCTGAATTTTCCTTGCCTTTGGTGTTCTTCATAAAAAGCGAGAAGAAGGCGCCTGTCGGACAGAGGAAAGTACACCACGGACGGTTTATGAATATCGAAAGCACAAGCATCACACCTGCCAAAATCAGCACTGCCAGCGAAGCAAACTGGAACTTGAATGCCGAGAAAGGCTCAAAGTTCTCGATGCTGATGTCAAGCGAAGTACAGAGCAATGCTCCTAGTGCTACAAGCAGAACATAACGCAGGTAGCGCAGCCATTTTGCAACTTTGGGCGAAATTTTCAGCTTGTGCTTGGGATTTACCTTGCCGACAAGTTCCTGGCAAGCCCCGAACGGACAAACATACATGCAATAGAATTGTTTGCCTAGGAAAAGCGGAGCAATAATTCCAGCTACAAGCACAATGAACAGGAAAATTTCCATCTGCCAGTTAACACCCGAAACAAGCCATGCCGACAATTTTGCAATGCTGATGAACTGTCCGAGCCAGAAGCCAAGTATTCCGATTGATGCCAGTAGCAGTACGATGCGGAATTTCCTTGTGCGCTGTGGTTCCCAGAAGCAGAATCCAGCGAACAGCAGGAATACCATCGAGGCGATGAATTCCACGAGGTTGCCCATATTCTCCGTTTCGGCAGAAGTTGTGGCACTGCCGGCGTATGTTTCGAGGCGAATTCGTAACGATTTCGATATTGCCGAACTAGAATAGGTCGCACCAGTCACAGCATCAACAACTTTTGCTTTTGCCTCGTCGATCGAAAGACCATTCCAGCTTTCGAGGAAACCTTTTGCCACTACGCGGTCGAGGAAGGATGGCGTTTCGTTGTTGTCGAGCAGATGTACTTTCTGCACTTTGTCATCGGGCGAAAGTAGCACTACAAGCGGAATATTTCCAGCATAGCCCTTTATGTCGGCACAGTATGGCATCGAGAAAAGAGCTTTGCCTACCAGTTTTTCCGACTTGTCGTAAAGCAGGTAGCAGTCGTTGTCGGCTGTATATTCGTAGTACGAGAAATTTTCAACTATTTCGGCAAAGCAGGCTGTTGAATCACCAAGTTCGGCAATGCGTTCGGGCTGCTTTGTTCCTATTTCGTAGTTGAACACCTTGCCCGATGTCAGGCAGATAGCCACGGCAAAGACGAGAAGGAGTCCTATTTTGATGAAACGGTTCATAAAATGATATTGCAATTATTTTTTTCAATCAAGTCTTCAATATCTTTTTTCAGAGCAGGAATATGTTTTATTACCAAACTCCACAAAAATTCAGGTGTAACGCTATCATAACCATGAATAACCCTGTTCCTCGTCTGAATAATAGCCTTTGATTCTGGCAATAGAAATTTTTCATCTCTTTGAGCAATACACCCCATTGCTTCTCCCATAATCTCAACATTCCGTTCAACGGCGCGAATTTTCATAGTGTCATGCCTAAATTCTTCAAATATTTTGGGCTTATCTGCGAAAAACAATTCTACTTCTTTGCAGGCATTCCAAATATCAACTAGGCATGTAAGTATATACTCATCCATATATCTGCTTTTTTGTGTTGTCAATATTTCTGCGCAATACTGCATTATGTATTCCAGCATCCTCAATAAGGTCGATTTCTCTGCACAACAGAAGCGACAAACTTTCTTTAAGATTCAAATAATTGTCTGCATAATCGTATGCAGAAATGTCTTTAAAGGATACAAGCATATCAACATCGCTATCGCTATTGAACCTGTCGGTAAGAACCGAACCAAATACAAAAAGACTACTTACATTGTGGGAACGGCACAATGCAGAAATGCTATCAATATTCGACTCAATAATGTTCATATTGCAAAAATTATTCGTAGTGCCCCTTCATGGCGAGAACCATTATATGATCGCTATGAACCTCATACACTATGCGGTTTCCTTGGTTGATATGACGAGACCATACACCAGAAAGTTCATGTTTCAGTTGTTCTGGTTTTCCAATACCAGTAGTAGGATGCTCCGCAATGTCGTCAAGAAGACTGGAGATTTTGCGCATAATGGATTTCTGCCCACTCTGTCTCCAAAAGTCACGGTGTTCCAGTGCCGTTTCGGTATACCTTATTTCCATAAGTCTTCGGTTCTTATGGTCTTGTACTTGCCTTCCCGTGCTTCTTTTTGGCTGCGCTTTATCATTGCTACATATTCTGGATTGTATGGTTTTTCTTCCTTGGCGATGTCCTTGCGTTTCGCCCCATACTTTTCAAGCAATGCAATGAGATCCTGCATCAACTTGTTTCTTCCATCATATTCAAGTGTTATCGTTGCCATATTTTTCTCCCAGTTTATTTTGTTGCAAATTTACATAATTTTTTCAAATATCACTCTGTCATATTATGAAAATACAAGGTTTTTTGTTTAAATCAAGTTTTTCTCGCTTCCACTCGGCGATGGATTTTGTGCAGATAAACTCGTCGTCGGAAGTAATATTGAGAGCGATACAAAGCATTGTCTGTGGCGAAAGCGTTGCCTTCAGGTCGTCGAGCAGACGGTTGTTGCGGTAGGGCGTGTCCATGAATATCTGCGACTGGCCTTCCTTTCGCGAACGGGCCTCCAAATCGCGCAACTTGCGGGTGCGTTCTGGCTGGTCGATGGGAATGTAGCCGTTGAATGCAAAGTTCTGTCCGTTCAGTCCCGAAGCCATCAGCGCCATCATCATAGAACAAGGACCGACAAGCGGCACGACCTTAATCCCCTTGCGATGAGCCATTGCCACAATCACATTTCCCGGGTCGGCGACGCAGGGAAGTCCAGCTTCGCTGATAAGTCCGATGTTTTCACCATTTTCGGCAGCATCAAGGTAGTTGGAAATGTCGGTGTCGATGGTGTGCTTGTTGAGTTCGTAGAAGGTTGTCGAGTCGATGTCAACCTCACGGTTAAGCTGGCGCAGATAGCGACGCACAGTACGCACGTCCTCCACAATGTAGTGCTTTATGGTTGGCACTAGCGCCACAAGTCTCTGTGGCACAACCTCGTCAAGCGGAGCCTCGCTTATCTTGTTGGGTATGAGATATAGAATACCTTTTGAATCCATCGTAAAACTATTACAATTTGCAAAAATAGGGAAAAAACATGGCATAACTTGTATGCATAAGTTTTTTTCTTCACTTTTTGTTTTTTATATCAAAAAACTCAACCGCCAAAGCACAATTATTTTTAATTTTGCGACTTAAAATTTTAGAAGATGGAATACAACTTTACGGAAATTGAACGCAAATGGCGCGAATACTGGAAGAAACACGACACCTACAAGGCTGTTATCGACAAATCTAAGCCCAAATACTACGTCCTCGACATGTTCCCTTATCCTTCTGGAGCAGGTTTGCACGTAGGACATCCGCTTGGATACATCGCTTCCGACATCTTTTCAAGATACAAGACTCTGAAAGGCTTCAACGTTTTGCACCCGATGGGCTATGATGCCTTCGGTTTGCCAGCCGAACAGTACGCTATACAGACGGGCACTCACCCTGCAATAACAACAGAAAAGAACATTAACAAGTACCGCGAACAGCTCGACAACCTCGGCTTTTCGTTCGACTGGAGCCGCGAAGTGCGCACCAGCGACCCGAAGTACTACAAGTGGACACAGTGGACTTTCATTCAGCTTTTCAACAGTTTCTACTGCAACAAATGCCAGAAAGCCCGTCCAATCGCTGAACTCGTTGCCGAATTTGCACAAAACGGCACAAAAAACATTGATGCAGCTTGCACCGAAGACCTTTCGTTCACAGCAGATGAATGGAATTCGTGGGACGAAAAAAAGCAGCAGCAAGTTCTTATGAACTACCGCCTTGCATACCTTGCCGACATTCCTGTGAACTGGTGTCCGAAACTCGGCACCGTGCTTGCCAACGACGAAGTTGTCGATGGTCTGTCGGTACGCGGCGGCTACCCTGTTGAGCGCAAGAAGATGCGCCAGTGGTCGTTGAGAATTACAGCCTACGCACAGAGACTACTCGACGGACTAAACACCGTTGATTTCCCAGAACCCGTAAAGGACATACAGAACAACTGGATAGGTCGTAGCGAAGGTGCTTCGGTATTCTTCGAAATCGAAGGCCGCAGCGAAAAAATGGAAATCTTCACCACCCGTCCCGATACCATTTTCGGCGTTTCGTTCATGGTAATTGCACCCGAACACGACCTTGCTCTTTCTCTCGCTACCGACGAGTATCGCGCAAAGGTTGAGGAGTATGTAACTTGGGCAAAGAACCGTTCTGATGTTGAGCGTATGGCCGAGAAGAAAGTCAGCGGACAAATGACAGGTTCCTACGCAATTAACCCATTCACAAAGGAACGTATTCCAATCTTCATCGCCGACTATGTATTAATAGGTTATGGTACTGGCGCAATTATGGCAGTTCCGGCACACGATAGCCGCGACTTTGCTTTCGCACGTCACTTCAATCTGCCTATTTCGCAGGTTGTTGCTAAGGAAGGAGCCGAAATCGTTCCAACCGACCAATGGACAGAATCGTTCGATTCGAAGGACGGCATTCTTATGAATTCCGATTTTCTCAACGGATTGCGCGTAAAGCAGGCTATCAAGGCTATGAACGACCGCATCGAGGAGATGGGCATAGGCAAGCGCAAAGTTAACTACCGTCTGCGCGATGCTATTTTCAGCCGTCAGCGCTACTGGGGCGAACCGTTCCCAATTTACTACAAGGACGGCATCCCGTATCCGCTCGACGAGTCGAAACTTCCGCTCGAACTTCCCGAAGTTGACAAATATTTGCCAACCGAAACTGGTGAGCCACCACTGGCACGCGCAAAGAACTGGTGTACACCCGAAGGCTACAAGTACGAAACCTCGACAATGCCAGGATTTGCTGGTTCGTCGGCATATTACCTGCGCTACACTGACCCGCACAACGACGAGATGATTTTCTCGCCAGAGGCAGTAAACTACTGGCAGAATGTTGACCTCTACATCGGTGGTCGCGAACACGCAACCGGACACCTTATATATTCGCGCTTCTGGAACAAGTTCCTCTACGACCTCGGATTGGTTCCCAACGAAGAACCATACAAGAAGCTCATCAACCAGGGTATGATTCAGGGTCGTTCGAACTTCGTTTACCGCGTCAGCAGTTTCGAGAAGATGGCTGAATATAAGGTTTGGCAGTTGTTGAAAGACAAGAAGTTGGGCGTTGAATTCAAGCAGGACTACAAGGATGGCAAACGCCGTTTCGACTTCTACTGCGATGAAAAGAAAATCCTTATTGAAATTAAGCGCGAACATTCGCTCGAAAAGGTTGCCGAAGCATACAGCGAATACGCAAAGGACAAGGGCTACAGGATTCTGCTTATCTCTATCTTCGATGTTATGAACCGCATCAATGTGGTTGAGCAGAAGATTAAGGATTTGGTTGCAGGCGGTGATGTTCCAGAATTCGAGGAAGGCGAAGCATTTGTTCCGATTAACCTATTCATTTCGAAGAACATTCCAGGTCGCGAAGAATTCACCGTTCCGATTCATGTTGACATCAACATTGTAAGCAACGACATCCTCGACATTGACAAGTTCCGCCAGTGGAGGCCAGACTTCAACGACGCACAGTTCGTTCTTGAAGACGGAAAGTATGTTTGCGGATGGGAAATCGAGAAGATGTCGAAGTCGATGTACAACGTTCAGAACCCCGACGACCTTGTAGAACGCTACGGAGCCGACACCTTGAGGCTTTACGAAATGTTCCTAGGTCCTGTTGAGCAGGCTAAACCATGGGATACCAACGGAATAGAAGGTGTTGCAAGGTTCATAAAGAAGTTCTGGCGTATGTTCCACGACGAGGACAACAATTTCTGCATTTCGAATGAAAAGGCTACGCCTGCAGAACTGAAGACTTTGCACAATACTATCAAGAAAGTTACCGACGACATTGAAAGGTTCTCGTTCAATACTTGTGTAAGCTGCTTCATGATTTGCTGCAACGAACTTGGCAAGTGCAACAAGCGCGAAATCCTTGAACCGCTTTGCGTTCTTATTTCGCCCTACGCTCCGCATATCGCCGAGGAACTGTGGCACGAATTCGGACACGATACATCGGTAACCAAGGCTCAATGGCCAGAATATAACGAGGCTTACACCAAGGAAACAACATTCACTTACCCGATTTCGTTCAACGGAAAGATGCGTTTTAACCTCGAACTTCCGCTTGACATGAACCCGAAGCAAATCGAGGACACCGTAATGGCTAACGAATACACAAAGAAATACACCGACGGAAAACAGGTAGCAAAGGTTATCGTTGTTCCGAAGAAGATTGTGAACATCGTGGTTAAATAATCGAACGTCTAAAAATAAAGAACGGCACTCCAGATTCTGAAACGAATTCAGATGACGGGTGCCGTTTTTTATTACCTCCAACAAAATATTTTTTTACATCGCACATACATAATAGAATTTCTCTTAAATTTGTGTGAAATTTTTTATAATGGAAAACATACGAAACCTGATATTCGACTTGGGCAATGTTATCCTCAACATCGATACAAAGTTGAGCGAAATCGCTTTTGCCAAATACGGGATGAACGATTTTGAAAAACTATATACACTTGCATCCCAAAACGAACTTTTTGACCGTCTAGAAGTGGGAAGCATCACCGAAAACGAGTTCTACGACGAGTTTCGCAAGGTAACAGGCTGCAAGTTGGACAACCAAATCCTAGAGCAATGCTGGAATGCACTAATTATGGATTTTCCTGCTGCACGAATCGAAATGCTGAAACGGCTGAAAAAAGAAGGTAAATACCGCACATTCATCCTCAGCAACACCAACATAATCCACTACCGATTTTACACTGCACTGCTAAAGCGAACATACGGCATCAACGGCCTCGATAGCCTTGTTGAACATGCCTATTTCTCGCACGAAATCGGCCTAAAGAAGCCCAACCGCGATATTTTCGACTACGTCGTCGCCAAATCGCACATCAAGCCCGAAGAAAGCATCTTCATCGATGACAACGAAGCCAACATAAAAGCAGCAAATGCATTGGGATTCAATACTATATTCCTGAAGGACAACAACATGGAAAACTTAAAATTTTAGATAATAAACTTAAAATCATCAGCACAATGAAACTAAACATCGAAAAAGCACTCGGCAACAACGCCAAATATCAGGAAATGCTCAAACTTGCACAGGAAAAGTTTGAAACACTTACAGCAGGCACTGGCGAAGGGAACGACTTCCTCGGCTGGCTTGACTTGCCAACATCATACAGCGACGAAGATATCGAAGATATACTTAACATCGCTGACCGTATGCGTAAACTTGACTGCGTAGTTGTAATAGGCATCGGTGGCTCGTACCTCGGAGCAAAGGCAACAATTGAAGCGTTAAGGCCTCATTTCGGAAAGATGGATACCGAAATGATTTTCGCAGGACATACCCTCAGCGGCAACTACCACGCAGAACTCATGGAATACTTGAGCGACAAGGAATTCGGTATAGTTGTAATTTCGAAGTCGGGAACTACAACCGAACCGGCAGTTGCATTCAGGCTTCTCTACAACGAAATGAAGAAACGCTTCGACAACGCTACAATCCGCGACCGTATCGTAGTAATTACCGATGAAAATAAAGGCGCACTCCGCACACTTTGCGACAAGGAAGGTTTCGACGACTTCATCATTGCTGACAATGTTGGCGGCCGCTTCTCGGTATTGTCGCCTGTAGGACTTGTGCCGATCGCAATTGCAGGTTTTGACATCGAAGAAATGCTTCACGGCGCATCGCTTGCACAAGACATTTGCCTAGAAAACAACGAGAAAAACCCGGCAATTCAATACGCTGCAGTAAGAAATATGCTTTTCAGCGAAGGCAGAAAGGTCGAACTAATGGTTAACTACAATCCGCGTCTATGCTACTTTGCAGAATGGTGGAAACAACTCTACGGCGAAAGCGAAGGCAAGAATGGCAAGGGCTTGTTCCCTGCATCGGTATCGTACACAACCGACCTTCACTCGCTCGGACAATTCGTTCAGGATGGCAGCCCAATCCTTTTCGAGACCGTACTCTGGGTTGACGACGACTGCGACGCTCCTGTTGTTCCCCACGATGACGAAAACCTCGACAAGCTCAACTACCTTGAAGGCAAGAACATGGAATACATCAACAGCAAGGCTGCCGAAGGCACAATGAACGCACACGTGGCAGGCAACGTTCCAAACCTCCGCATCGAAATTGATGCTGTAGATGAGTTCAACCTCGGATATATGATGTTCTTCTTTGAGTTTGCTTGCGGTATCAGCGCATATATGCTTGGCGTAAATCCATTCAACCAGCCAGGCGTTGAAGCATACAAGAAGGAAATGTTCAGGCTACTGGGGAAAGAATAATGACTAAAAGCTAACAGGCTAAAAAGGTTGCCCCCAAACGTTAAAGCCTTTAAAGGCGTTAACGACCTTAAGGCTTGGGGGCAATAACTTTAGCCTGTTAACCTTATAAAAAAAATGGAAAACATCGCCCTCGTATCGCACGACGACCAAATAACCGGATATGCGCCGAAACTCCTTGTCCACCAGCAGGGCTTACTACATCGTGCTTTTTCGATAGTGGTGTTCAACGACAAAGGCGAAATCCTGATGCAGAAACGCGCTGCAACAAAATACCACTCTGGTGGACTATGGACAAACACCTGCTGCAGCCACCTTGTCGAAGGCAAGGAGATGGAGACCTATATGCACGAGCGACTGCAACACGAAATGGGATTCGACTGCGAACTGCAATTTGCGTTCAGTTTCCACTATACGGCCAAGTTCGAAAATGGTCTAACCGAGAACGAGATAGACCATGTATATACTGGCAAATGGAACGGCACTCCACTACCCGACCCCACCGAAGCCGACGGCTACCGATGGGCACCGCTGAACGAAATAAAATCTGAAATTGAAAAGAACCCAGATTCGTTTACATATTGGTTCAAAGAGATTATCGGAAAATTATAAAAAAACAAAAAATGCAGCCAAAACGACTGCATTTTTTTGTTATTATAAGTATAACTTTTTAGACCGTTGCTGTTATTGTGCATTCTACATAACCAGTTACCTTTACTCCGTTATCGTCTGTAAACTCAATATCGAAAGTGTAATTATTACCATCTTTAGTAACAACAACGGAACCAGAATTAGCATATATTGAAGAACCATTATCTGTATCAAAATTATAATCGGTAAATAATTCAAGCCAATTGCATGTTCCTAAAATCGGAGTAACACTTGTATTGTACCTATATGTTCCTGCGACTAAAGAATTGGCATACAAATCAATTTCTAACATATTTCCACTTCCGGAAAACCACTCTGTTGAAGAATTGTAAATCAATTCATTTTTGTTGTAAAAATACAAGTAATAATTCATTCCACCATTAACAGCCTCCTCACGAATAACCTGAAATTCTGTTATAGGATAATGTATATTGTTAACTACAAACTCATTATGTTTCTTAACAGTAATAACCAAAGAAGCAACGGAAGCATTCTTTTTTGTGTTAGCATGAAGATATACAGTATATGTTCCTGCCACTTCATATGTATGCTTTGGACTAAACTCGGTCGATGACTTTCCATCACCGAAATCCCAGTAATAAGAATCTGCGTCAACTGAAGCATTTTTAAAAGTTACCTCATCACCAACATAAACCACATCACTATCTACACTAAATAAAGCCAATGGGTCTTTGGCACATCCAGAAAAAACAATAGCAGAAATTGCTACAATCAATAATAATTTTAAGCTTTTCATTATTCTAATTTTTTTAAATTTATGATGCAAATGTAATAATTACTGCAATAATATTACAATTATTTCTGCAATAAAAATACAATAAATATTATAACTAAATTATAAAACATTGATTTCTAATAGAATAACAGAAATAAGAAAGCTAAAGAAAATTACAGAAAAAGAACTATCCGAAAAGATAGGAATGAGTCTTACTGGCTTTCGACAAGCACTTGCCAACGATGATTTCAAGGTTCGTACATTGCAAAAAATTGCAAAATGCTTAAATGTTGACATTTCTGTTCTGCTAAAGGAAATCGAAATTGAAAGTCTAAACGACACTACTGCAGAATGTCCGAACTGCAAATTAAAAGATGACATTATTGAAAGCAAAAATCAGATAATCAAGGAACAGGAAACTCTTATTCAACAGATGCAGAATTTCATTGAGAAAACAAATCAAAACACAGAAAACTAAACTGTTGTTTACACATTCCATCTTTACAAAATTCTCTTTTTAGTTTACTCACATAAAATCCCGAAAATTTTATGTAAGTTTGCATCCTAAAAAAATGACGCATGAACTATAATAATGATTTTCGCAAGTACGCCGTAAAGCACAGAGGCGTAAACGGTCTAGTTTTCGACCAGTACACAAGCATTTACAACGGTTATATCAACCCTACCATCATTGAGGAGAGAACACTAAACGTTGCACAGATGGACGTATTTTCACGACTGATGATGGATAGGATAATTTTCCTTGGCACACCTATAAACGATGATGTTGCAAACATTATTCAGGCACAGTTGCTTTTCCTCGAAAGCAGCGACCCCAACAAGGACATACAGATATATTTCAACTCTCCGGGCGGTTCGGTTTACGCTGGTCTCGGCATCTACGACACAATGCAGTACATACGTTCCGACGTGGCTACCATCTGCACAGGCATGGCCGCTTCGATGGCTGCAGTATTGCTTTGCGCTGGCGCACACGGAAAGCGCTCGGCACTGAAGCATTCGCGCGTGATGATTCACCAGCCTATGGGTGGAGCCGAAGGTCAGGCATCCGACATCGAAATCACAGCAAAGGAAATCTTGAAGCTCCGCGAAGAACTGTATGAAATCATCGCCAACCACTCACACCAGTCAATCGAAAAGGTACGTGTAGATTCCGACCGCGACCACTGGATGATTGCAGAGGAAGCAAAGGAATACGGAATGATTGACGAAATTTTGTATAGGGAAATCGAATACTAAATAATGTACAATTGACAATGAATAATGGATAATTTTGTAGCGACGCGCCATGGCACGTCGCTACTACAGATTATCAAATTATCAAATCATCGAATTTTCAAATTTTTGAATCATCTAATGGACAAAAACGATAGGTGTTCGTTGTGCGGACGTTCGCGTAAGGAAGTTGGAATCCTATTCCAGGGTGTCAACGGAAACATCTGTGACGACTGCATAAGACGAGGATACGAGATACTGAAGGAAGAAGAGCAGTTTCATAAAAACGACAAGCCTGCAAAAGCTGCTGTCAACTTAAAGAAGCCCAAGGAAATAAAGGCCTTCCTCGATGACTATGTAATCGGGCAGGACTATGCAAAGAAAGTATTGTCGGTAGCCGTATATAACCACTACAAGCGCATCAGCCAGGAAAAGAACGATGTTGACATCGAAAAATCGAACATAATAATGGTCGGAGAAACAGGCACAGGCAAGACATTGCTGGCCAAGACAATAGCCAAAATGCTCAATGTACCGTTCGCAATAGTTGATGCAACCGTGCTTACCGAAGCCGGTTATGTCGGCGAAGACATCGAAAGTTTGCTAACCCGTCTGCTTCAGGCTGCCGACTACGATGTGGCATCGGCAGAACAAGGCATTGTCTTCATTGACGAAATAGATAAGATTGCCCGCAAAGGCGACAATCCAAGCATCACCCGCGATGTTTCGGGCGAAGGTGTACAGCAGGGACTTCTAAAGTTGCTCGAAGGTTCGATAGTGAACGTCCCACCGCAAGGTGGCCGCAAGCACCCCGAACAGAAGATGATTCCCGTAGATACAAAGAACATATTGTTTATCTGCGGAGGAGCATTCGAAGGTCTCGACAAGATTATCGCACGTCGCATGAATACGCAGGTGGTGGGCTACGGAACGCAGAAAAACATAGAGAAAATCGACAGCAAGAACATGTTGCAGTACGTTATTCCCGAGGACATCCGCAAGTTCGGCCTTATCCCCGAAATAGTAGGTCGTTTGCCAGTTCTTGCCTACCTTAACCCACTAGACCGCGAAACTCTGAGGATGATTCTTACAGAGCCTAAGAATTCCATTGTAAACCAGTACATAAAGCTGTTCAAGATTGATGGAATTGACATCAAGTTCGATGATGATGCGTTGGACTATATTGTTGACCAGGCAATTTCGTTCAAACTGGGAGCAAGAGGTCTGCGTTCTATTTGCGAATCAATAATGCTAGAGGCTATGTTTGAAATGCCGTCGGAAAAGAAAAAGTCGTTTGTCGTAACAAAGGAATATGCCGAAAGCAAAATCGACAAGACTGCGGCAATTAAATTTAGGAACGCGTAAAATACGCTAAAATACTGGTAACCCATCATGTTCCGATGAACATTGATGGGTTATTTTTTCCATTAGTAATTCCATGTATAATTTATTGTTGAGTCCTGTTCACAAATGAACTTCTTGCTCCTGAACTCAGAAGTTCCCTTACGTACTAGGTAACGGTTTACTGTTATTTCGTCGCCAGCGACAATGTTACACACAAATTCTTCGTTAACGCCTAGACCTTCAAACGAATAATAATCCGATGAGCAACACTCGGAACATAGCGGATTTATTCCCTCAACTTTAATCCTTGCAACATCGTTTTCATCGCCCTGATATGCACCGTATGCGTTGCGAATCTTAAAATGTATGTAGCCAGCCTTGGGAATTGCCATATTTTTTTCGTACTCCGAAGCGGTTTCTTCTGGCATAAAGTCCAATACATTGGGATGATAGCCGTCCTTTGAAATGCGCAGGCTATATTCACCAGCAGCAACAGGTTCAAATTCAAGGCTGTAGTTTCCTTCGGCATCGGTAACCGTTGATGCAAATTTTTCAAAAGTGCCCGAATAGCTGCCAGAAGTTATCCTTGTCAAATATAAATCAACATTCACATTGCCTACCGCTTCGCCAGTTGACATATCGGAAACTTTTCCATAAATGTGATTTTCAGCCTTTTTGCACGAACTTACACCAACTCCAAATGCAATGATAATCAATGCGATGAAAAAAATATTTTTTATTCCGTTCATTTTTTTTGCTGTTAGTCCGATAAGTATTAATTTCGTTGTCAAAATTAATAAAAATTTTTCTATGGAAGTATTAAGTAATCTTGAGCCGAAAAAAGTTTGGCAGTATTTCGAACAGATAACAAAAGTTCCGCGTCCTTCTAAAAAAGAGGAGAAAATGGTGGAATTCCTGATGAAGTTTGCAAAGGACAATAACCTTGAAGCACACCGTGACAAGGTTGGCAACGTAGTAATCCGTAAGCCTGCAACCAAGGGCATGGAAAACCGCAAGACAGTGGTTTTGCAATCGCACATGGATATGGTTTGCGAGAAGAACCGCGATGTAAAGATTGACTTCGACAACGAAGGCATCACTCCATACATCGACGG
This sequence comes from Bacteroidales bacterium, assembly GCA_017620015.1. Taxonomy (GTDB): domain Bacteria; phylum Bacteroidota; class Bacteroidia; order Bacteroidales; family ML635J-15; genus Bact-19. The sequence continues at coordinate 70,535 of JAFZRE010000004.1, forward strand.
CGAATGGGTAAAGGCAAAAGGAACAACCCTGGGTGCCGACGACGGCATGGGCTGTGCAGCCGAAATGGCAATCCTTACCGACGACAGCGTTGAGCACGGACCAATAGAATGTTTGTTTACAATCGACGAGGAAACAGGTCTTACAGGTGCTTTTGCACTTGAAGCAGGATTTTTTGATGGCGAAATCCTTCTCAACCTTGATTCAGAGGACGAAGGCGAAATGTTCATCGGCTGTGCCGGCGGTATTGACACTGTTGCCGACTTCTCATACAAGAAGGAAGCCGTTCCCGAGCATCATGTTGCATACAAGTTCATAATCAACGGACTTGCAGGTGGACATAGCGGCGATGAAATCAACAAAGGACTTGGCAACTCAAACAAAATAGCCAACCGTTTCCTTCAGAAAATCACAAGCAAGTATTTTGCTCGCCTTGCACATTTCGACGGAGGCAACAAGCGCAACGCCATTCCGCGTGAAGCAGAATTCATTTTCACCGTTAAGGCTGACTTTGCCGAGGATGTAAGAAAGGAATTTGCAAAATTCAAGGAAGACATCATTAAGGAAATAAAGATAACCGAGCCTAACATCAACTTGGAACTTCACGAAGAGGCTATGCCTGCTTTCGTAATTGACGAGGAAACGCAGCGCAATCTTGTGATGGCAGTTTCGGCGTGTCCTCACGGAGTACACGCATGGAGCCCAGCAATTAAGGGTTTGGTCGAAACATCAACCAACCTTGCTTCGGTAAAGTTCTTCGACGACAAGATTCAGGTTACGACCAGCCAGCGTAGTTCGCTCGAATCGGGCAAGGAAGACATCAACACTATGGTACGCAACGTGTTCCTGCTTGCAGGTGCAAAGGTTGAGTCGGGTGACGGATATCCTGGATGGGCACCTAATACCGATTCGGAAATCCTGAAGATTGTTGTTGCTTCGTACGAAAGGTTGTTCGGCAAGACTCCGGTTGTACGTGCAATCCACGCAGGACTTGAGTGCGGTCTCTTCCTCGAGAAGTACCCGAACCTTGATATGGTTTCGTTCGGTCCGACTTTGCGTGGTGTTCACTCGCCGGACGAGAAGGTCGAAATCAAGACCGTGGATATGTGGTACAGACATCTGCTTGATGTACTGAAGAACATTCCTGTAAAATAACATAACTAAGAGGAATCCAAAAACGAATGCACCAGTTACGATGCATTCGTTTTTTTGTATGGTTACAAATAGTTACCACCGTGGTATCGCATAGTTTCTCTTTAAAACAATTCAATCCCGCTTTTCTGAACTTCATCCCGAATGAACCCAAGAATTTCACTGGCTTGCTTTCTGTTAAGACCAACATTTACGGCAAGGTCGATTAAATCATTGTCGGTTGGTTCTGTGCGGTCGTTGAATGTGGTAGTGTGGTAGCCGTTGAAACCTTCGCTCGGCAGTATGTCGTAGGCAGGGGCAAAGTGCCAGTCGCCGTCCCTATAAATAAATGCAAAGTTCTTCGCGTGGTCGTCCTTGTTGCCTATCAGATAGTTGAAAACCATAAGACGATAAATTTTCCACATTTCGTTTATGCTGTGCGTTAGCATTTTGCAAGCTTGAAATATGTGCAGGTAATCTATGCTTGGGCTTCGGTAGTCGGCACATACCAGACCTGCCATGCTTACGACGTGGAGTTTGCAAGAATTTGTCCTATCAAATCTTTTAGTACCAAAGTATTTGCCTTCGAACAACTTTGTATCGGGCATTTCGATTCCACATTTGCAGGCTAGTTGCGAACATTCGTATTCCAATTTTCCAATGTCGTGCCTATCGTATTTTGCAGGGAACTTGACAAGCCATTCGCCATCGTCATCCTTTACAAAAATTTTCGGTCTTGCTCCGCCAGGAGAACCGCCACGAGCATAAAGAGAATCAATGTCGTTGCCGCCATAATCTTCAGTCGAAAGAATCTGCTCTATTTCGGTTGAAATTACCGAAAAATCCGCTTTGGTTTCATCTAGCATTTCGCTTTTGTCGGGGACAAACTCAAGTGCGCCACGTCCGTTTGATCCGACAAGCGATAGTCTGTCGAGCAATGTCAGCGAATTTGGATTTATATTTCGTTTGCGCAGGTATCTGTCAAGGAGCAAAAACCCCCAACCATCTGGAAGACAATCATCGAAAACACCGAATCCACCGTCGAAAGGACTTTTGCGGGCAATGAAAGTTCCTGTTTTCAACGGCAATTCAAAAGGAGAAATAGAAATGCCTTCTACCAAAAATCGCGTGTCGTACTCGAATGCGCAAAGTCCGCTTGGTTCAAGAGCAATACGTCCAACGAGGCGCTTGCCCCACCAAACCTCAACAACTTTTACCATACTACTCATTTTTCTTTCCTCTCTTTCTTTTTGTTTTTGAACCGTTTAGGATTTCGTCTATGGTTTCGTATTTGCGCTGTGCAAAAAGTTCGTTGAAATCGCTAAGAGCGTCCAATGCCTCTGCAATGCGTAGCAATGCCGACAAGGAAATTTCACCAGTCTGCTCAAAATGCCTGTATGTTGGCAACTTTATATCTGCCCGCAATGCCAATCCGCTCTGTGTGAGATTCAATTCAAGCCTGCGTTGCCTTACACGTGTGGCAATATCTTTTGCAACTTCGTGCGGATTCAAGCAATTAGGTAATATTATATTATTATTTAATGGCATAAAATCATATTTACTAATAATATTTTAGTATTTGCAAAAGTAATGTTTTTTTCGTTTATAGCAAAACTTACACAATTGTTTTTCGCTTACGGCACAAACAACAGCGGTTATATTAACGGCTGCTGCATTCCAATCCCACTCTTTTGCAACTTTCTAATTCAACAAAAAAAGGCGGACCGAAATCCGCCTTTTCTATTTAATCCAAACTGGATTATTCCTTTGTAAATTTGATGTTGTGAACTTCGCTGTCGGTTGTAATCCTAAGGATATACACGCCAGATACAAGGTTGCTTACATCAACTGTGTGAACCGACTCGCCTGCTACGGCAACAGTCTCAAAGGTCATTTCCCTACCGCTCAGGTCAACAACCGTGTAAGAGATTGCGCCTTCGTAGCCTGTTACGGTGAATGTTGCCATGTCGCGTACTGGGTTCGGGTAGAGTTGAATTTCCATTGCTGCCATTTCGTCAACAGAAGTGCAAGTTCCAACCGTTACCGTTATTGTGTCGGTGGTTTCACATTCGCCGTTGCTAACCGTTACCCAAACAAGATATTCGCCTGCGTACGGATAAGTCTGAGCATAAGTGTTGCCTTCTGTTTCGCCGAACCACAATACTTCGTCTTCAGTTTCAACGCTCAAAACGATTTCTTCGTTTACACAAACAGAAGTATCGCTGATAGCAAATGTAGGAGCAGCCAATATTGATACGGCAATAGTGTCGGATGCTGCACAGCCATATTCGTTGAATACTGTTACCGAATATTCACCTGCTGCAGAAACCATTATCGACTGAGTCATTTCGCCAGTACTCCAGTTATACCAGTTATAACCTTCACCAGCATTTATTTCTGCTTCCGAATTTTCGCAGACATCAATGTCGGCACCAAGTGAAATTTCAGGAACTGGAGCCATTGTCATTTCAAAAGCAGCAGTTGCCGAACATCCGTGCTCGTCGGTTATGGTAAGAGTATATACACCTGCTTCAGTAACTACTGTAGTGCTTTCTGTAGAACCATTGCTCCATTCGTATGAAATATTAGCATCATTCCATACTGTTATTTCGCTTGATGAACCTTCGCAGATTATCGATTGTTGTTGTTCTGGTACAATTACAGTCGGGGTAGCATAAACGCGTATTACAGCAGTTTCAACATCGGTTCCATCCAAGTTCGAAACAATAAGTGTTACGGTGTAGGTACCCGGTTCGTTGAAGGTATATACAGGGTTCTGCTCCGATGAAGTAGCTTCGCCGAAGTACCAAGTCCAAGTCTGCGGGAAGTTGGTGCTGTTGTCGGTGAAGTTGACAGTAAGAGGTGCGCAGCCAGATTCTACATCTGGAGTAAATGCTGCAATAGGAGGAGTATTCAGCGAGTTGACATCAACAGCGCCATTTACTGCACATCCGTGGCCATCGGTTACCACTACTGTATAGTGACCGTTGGTAAGACCAGTAATCTGTGCTGTGGTTTCGTTGTTGTTCCAGAGGATTGCGTAAGGTGAAGTACCGCCAGATATTTCAACCGATGCAGTACCATCAGCAACACCGTGACCTGATTCTGGAGTTGACGACATTGCAAGTACTGGCAGTTCGTAATGGTTAACCGTTACGACATCGCTTGCAGTACATCCGTTGTTGTCGGCTACGACTACGGTATAGTCGCCAGCTTCAGTTGCGGCGAACGACTGCGAACCAGCCTCGCCGTTCCATGTGTAGGATACAAAACCTGCTGTTGCATTGAGTGTTGCCTCAACATTTGCACAAACCGTAACATCGTCGCCAAGGCTTACTGTAGGAGCAGCATTGACCACAAGTTCAGTGTGGAAGGTATTTCCACAGCCAGTAGCGACATTTTCTACTGCGAGGGTATATGTACCAGCATTAGCCATGATTGCACCAGAAATCACAGGAGAAGCCTCAGTAGAAGCAAATCCGTTAGGACCGCTCCACGAATAACTCAATGTTTCGGTACTTGAAACTGTGAATGTTACATCGCCACCTTCGCAAACTGGACTGTTGCTTGAAATTTCAACTGTTGGATTAGCATTTACAACTACTGTAATTGTGCTGCTTGCTTCACATCCGTTTGCTGCAACTACCGATGCCGAGTATATACCGGCATTGTCTGCTGTTGCATTCGGAATATTAATTGTTGCTGTTGAAGCGGTGTATCCGTTAGGACCAGCCCATGTGTAGGTTACTGGAACATTCGAACTAGCAGATAGTGAAATTGATGCGCCTTCGCAGTATGTTGTATTTCCATCGATAGAAACTGTTGGAACATCACCGTCGGCTGTTATTGTTACTGATGCTTCTGCAGTACAGTTGTTTTCATTTGTAACAACTACTGTGTAGTCACCAGCAGCTGATGCGATGAATTCTGCTGTATTAGCAACGCCGTTATTCCACGAATATGAAGTTCCGCCGTTTGCAACAAGTTCTATTGAAGTCATTGAACATGTCAATGTTGTTGTTCCGCTGTTGTTTGTAATAGTAGCAACAGGATTTGCACCAACTGTAACATTTGTGCTTGCCTCAACCGAGCAGCCTTCTGCACTTGTTGCAACTACTGTATATGTACCGCTATTTGCTGGGGTTGCGTTAGCGATTGTCGGGTTCTGCATTGCTGAAATATATCCGTTAGGACCATTCCATACAAATGAAGTTACACCCGAATTTGCTGTCAGCGAAACGGTCTCGCCTGCACAATATGTAGCAGCTTCCGAAACTGTTAATGTCGGATTTGCATTTACTACTACTGTTGTGGGTGCCTGTGCCGAACATTCGCTTTCGTTAGAAACTATAAGCGTGTATTCGCCAGCATTTGCAAGAGTTGCATTTTCAATTGTCGGGTTCTGCAAGGTTGATGTAAATCCGTTAGGACCGCTCCAAGCGTAGGTGCCAGTTGCGGTTGTCTGCAATGTTATTGTTGCGCCTTCGCAGTAAGCACCGGTGTTCGATGCATTGGCTATAGGATTAGCATTAACAACTACATCGGTTGATGCAACTGCCGAACAACCATTTGCACTAGTTACGACAACCGAATAAGTTCCAGCATAGTTGGTTGTTGCATTTGGACGAGTAGCATTCTGCATTGCGCTGCTGAAGCCCATAGGACCTGTCCACTGGTATTCGGTTGCAATGTCGCTCGAAACAGAAAGTTCTATTGTTTCGCCACCGCAATATGCACCAGAGTTCGATGCTGTTGCTGTCGGAACAGCGTTTACAACTACGCAGTTTGTAATCTGCTTGCTGTCTGTTCCGTCCTGATTTGCAACTGTGAGCGAAACATTGTAGCTTCCAGCTTCTGCGTAAGTGTGGGTTGGGTTCTGTACATTGGATGTCTGACCATCACCGAAGTTCCAAGTCCACTGTGTAGGAGTATTTGTCGAAAGGTCAGCAAATACGACTTCTGCACCAAGGCATATCGTTACATTTTCGGCATTGTTGACCGAGAAATCAGCAACAGGAGGAGTATTCATAGTTGCAACATTTACGATTGCTGTAGAAACACATCCATTGCCATCTGTTACGGTAACGCTGTAGTTGCCACCTGCAAGTCCGCTGATTGTTGCGGTATTGCCATTGTTCGACCAGTTGTACTGGAATGGAGAAGCACCAGTAGGCGTTACAGTAGCTGTACCATCGTGAGAATTACTATGTGTTTCTGCTGTAGATGTTGTTACAAGTGTTGTCTGCGGATAGTTTGCAACCGAAATATTATCGGTAGCAGAACATTCGTTTGCATTGTAAACTGTTACATAGTAGTCGCCTGCTGCTACGGAAATAGTCTGGGTTGTTGCATTGGTTGACCAATGATATGTAAGTCCTGCGCCAGCATCAAGAGTTGCGTTTTCGCCTGAACATACTGTTACATTGTTACCAAGTTCAACTGTCGGATTAGCATTTACAACAACTGTTGTTGTTGCATCTGCTGTACAATTGTTTGCATTTGTTACAACCAATGTGTAAGTACCTGCATCAGCAAGAGTTGCATTAGCGATTGTCGGGTTCTGCATGGTTGATGTGAATCCGTTAGGACCTCTCCATGCGTATGCGCCTGTTGCGGTTGTCTGCAAGGTTATTGTTGCGCCTTCGCAGTATGCACCAGTGTTCGATGCATCAACCAGAGGGTTAGCATTTACTATGACAACAGTGCTTGCATTTGCCGTACAACCAGCTGCGCTTGTTGCAACAACTGTGTACGAAGCACCATTTGTAGCAACTGCATTTTCAATTGTTGGGTTCTGCAATGCTGATGTGAATCCGTTAGGACCGTTCCATGCGAATGAGGTAGCATCAGAAATTGCATTCAACGAGATTGTCTCGCCTGCGCAATATGCGCCAGTGTTCGATGCGGTTACAGTAGGTGTTGTATTTACTACTACTGTTGTTGTTGCCTGTGCTGTACAATTGTTTGCATTTGTAGCAACTACAGTGTATGTACCTTCATTCGATACTGTTGAATTTGCAATTGTCGGGTTCTGCAAGGTTGATGAGAATCCGTTAGGACCGCTCCATGCAAATGATGTTGCATTGGATGTTGCCGACAACGAAATTGTCTGACCTTCGCAGTATGCACCGGTATTTGATGCGGTGATTGTAGGAACAGCATTTACAACAACATTTGTACTTGCCTCGGCTGTACAATTGTTTGCATTTGTTACAACCACTGTGTAAGCACCGCCGTTTGTGGTGGCAGCATTTGCTATTGTCGGGTTCTGTGTTGTGGATGTGAATCCGTTAGGACCGTTCCATGCGAATGAGGTTGCATCGGATGTTGCTGACAAGGAGATTGTCTCGCCTGCACAATATGCACCAGTGTTGGATGCAGTTACTGTCGGAGTTGCATTTACTACAACTGTTGTTGTTGCATTAGCTGTACAGTTGTTTGCATTTGTTACAACCAATGTGTAAGTACCAGCATTAACTGTTGTTGCATTAGCAACTGTCGGATTCTGTGTTGTTGATGAGAATCCGTTAGGACCGCTCCAAGCATAAGTTCCAGTTGCGGTTGTCTGCAAGGTAATTGTCTGTCCTTCGCAATAAGCACCAGTGTTGGAAGCATTTGCTGTAGGATTTGCATTTACGGTTACAACAGTGCTAGCCTGTGCTGTACAATTGTTTGCATTTGTTGCAACTACGGTGTAGGAACCGCCGTTATTTGTTGCTGCATTTGCAATAGTCGGGTTCTGCTGAGCCGAAGAGTATCCGTTAGGACCGCTCCAAGCAAACGAGGTTGCATCAGCCGAAACAGCCGACAATGCTATTGTCTGTCCAGCGCAATATGCACCAGTGTTCGATGCGGTTACTGTAGGATTTGCATTTACTTCGACGATAGTGCTTGCTTCAACCGAGCAACCTGTTGTCGGGTTGGTAAGCCTTACAGTATAGGTACCTGCATTTGTCGTGGTCGAGTTCGCAATAGTCGGGTTAGCAACATTTGCAGTATATCCGTTAGGACCTGACCAAGCGTAAACTGTTCCGCCTGTACCATTTGCTGAGAGTGTGATTGTTGTGCCCTCGCAATACGGACCGTTGTTGGATGCATTTAGCGTTGGAAGTGCATTTACTGCTACAACCGTACTAGCCGAAACCGAACAACCTGTTGTAGTGTTAGTAAGTGTAGCGGTGTAAGTACCTGCATTGTCGCCATCGGCATTTGCGATGGTCGGGTTCTGGATGTTGGAAGTGAATCCATCAGGACCGCTCCACGAATAAGCAGTACCGCCGTTGCCATTTGCATTAAGTGCTATTGTTGCACCTTCGCAGTAAGGACCGCCATTCGAGACATTCAATGTAGGATTAGCGTTTACGGTTAAGCTTGTCGAAGCGGTTGCCATACACGATGCTACGTTTTCAACTGTGATTGTGTAAGTACCAGAATTGCTTGCAGTAGCATTTGCTATCGAAACATTCTGTGTTGATGCTGTATAGCTGTTAGGACCGCTCCATGCATAAGTTGTTGCACCCGAAACTGTAGCATTGATTTGTGCAGTTTCGCCAGCGCAGTAGGTTTCGGGAGTTGCAATCGAAACGGTCGGATTAGCATTTACAGTAATGTAATTGGTCTTGGTTTCGGTATCATTGCCAGAATTATTTGTAGCAACCAATGTTACAGTGTATGTACCAGCTGTTGCGTAAGTGTGAGTCGGGTTCTGCTCGGTTGAAGTATTACCATCGCCAAAGTTCCAAGCCCAAGATGTAGGAGTATTTGTACTCTGATCGGTGAAAGTTACCGTTGTACCAGCACAAACGCTAGTAGTATTTGCTGTAAATTCTGCAACTGGAGCAGCCGCTATTTGAATACCCTTCACAACAATGTCATCAATGTAAGAATAAGAAGTTCTTCCAACTGTTCCACTAATTGCATTATTCGAAGTCATTATCCATCTCAGATATACATTAGCTTGATTGTTACAAGCATCCGGCAGTGAAATTTCATCAAGAACTCCAGAAGTCCAGTTTGCAGCACAAGTTACAGTAGCACCTGTAACATCCGTCCACGTAGAATTATTTAGACTATACTGAACCTTGAAGTTCTTTGGAGAGTAGTTATTCGTTGAAACACCACTCTGTTTTGACCATAACTTTATGCTTTCGTAACCTGTGGTAGTAAAGTTTACCTTCCAGTATTTAGCATTATTTCCATTCCTCCAACCAGAAGCATTTGCACACAATGTTGAAGCGCCATCAGTAGTATATGTTATTGTTCCTACACCACCGCCGACAGATATTGTCTTAGTGAGGTTAGCAGAGATACCACCATCGGCAGTTGCATCGGCACTGTCTTCGGGGAAGTTCCATTCAACTAACACCTCAGACTGTGGAGTTACAGTAATGTAACCAGTCTTGGTTTCAGTGTCAGTTCCTTGAGCATTTGTAACGGTAAGGCTTACCGAGTATGTACCAGGAGCATTGTAAACTACTCTTGGATTCTGTACGGTGCTTGTAGCAGGAGTTCCGCCATTGAAAGTCCACGACCACGATGTTGGCATATTGGTTGAAAGATCGGTAAAGCTAACAGTAGAACCAACTTCAGCAGTAGTATTATCAGCCATAAAGTCGGCAGTTGGTGCCGAATTACAATCACCTGTTATTTCAATATCATCAATCATGAACGCATAAGCATCATTCGAAACGCACTGTATTGCCACGTATACGGTCCGACCTGCGTATGCCGACAAACTATAGGTATATTGCGTCCAAGTAGTAGGTGCTTGAATGTATGTATTTCCACTAAGCTTTACGGTAAAACTCGATATACTATTGTCGGTTGTAGAAAGCAATACATTGAATCTTTCAAGACCGTAATTATCGGTAATAGATTTTGCCCAGAACGAGATTGATGCATTTGAGCACAATGTAAGTGGTGCAGATATCAACCAGTCGTTATTAGGAGGCGTAGTGGATGCAAAGCATATACCGCAGCGATCGCCACCATGAGCATCCCAGCCCGTTGCTTCAGGACTTGTTGACGAAGAATTGAAAGCAATGAACGAACCTGTATAAGCCTCATTGAGAAAATCAAAACCTGAAGACTCGTATGTCGCTGCACCATCTCCATCGTAGGTAGTCCATGGATGGAAGTTATCGACCTGAAAATCTCCACAGGCCTCGAAATCGAGAGAGAAAGAACCACTGGATGCATTCGGATCAAAAACATTGATGTAAGCAGCTACTGTCCTAGTGTTACTTCCGTTAGCATTTGTAACGGTAAGAGAAACCTGATAACTACCAGGAGCAGAATATGTAACTACAGGATTTTCTTCCGTACTCGTTGATGGACTACCTCCTTCAAATGACCATGAGCGCGATGTAACATTTCCTGCCGATATATCGTAGAAGTTTACACTTTCTCCTACATTTACCTGACGAGTATCTGAAGTAAAGTTTGCTGTTGGAGCAATAGAACCATCATAGCATACAAATGGGAACATCGGATATTGCAAACCTGTTGAGCCTAACAAAGATGAATAGTCTGCCCATCCGCCATAGTTAACATACGCTGTACTATATTCTCCATCCTCACTATTTGTATATGTTGCAAGCGTATCCCCTGAACTAGGATCACCAGGACGGTCGAATCCGACAGCAAAACCTTCGGCAGGAATATCATATACTGCCCCAAAATCAATGTCTATATATCCGGTACTATTCATTGCCGAAATAACATTTGCCATAGTAATTGTCTTAGATGCAATTACCTCGCTTGGAGCATCATTAGCGACACTCCACAAATTGAATGTCACATCACAATTTGTACCGTTTGTTGCTACTACAGGGAAAAATCTGAATCCAGAAACTTTGTTATAAGGACTATAAGCCGTAAACTTTTCCGCCCATGATGTCATATCATAACCATTAGTACCAGAAAGGTAGCCGGCATAAGCATTATCAAGTGTTAATGAATATACAGCAGGCTCTCCGCCAAACTGTGACACCGTATCGCAGAACGAACCTGTTGGCGAAATAACATTTATGTAGTCGCTCTTTGTCATTGAGTTTGTTCCGTTTGCGTTTGTTGATGAAAGAGTTACATCGTATGTGCCTGCAGTATTATAGGTAATTCCTGTAGGCTCGGTTGCTGTACTTGACGATGGCGTTCCACCCTCAAAAGTCCATGAATACGAAACAGGATTGTTTACGGTATAGTTGTAGAAGTCGATACTTCCACCTTCGAGAATAGTGGTTGTTGATGCACCGAAATTAACCTCAGGCGGCTGGTTTGCGAACGGGTCGTAACCGGGGCAATTTGTCACACCCGTATTTGTAGGGTCGAGCCACGGTTTCAACTGCTTGGCATTTGTATTGCCGTTAGACTGCCAGTGATACGAGATTTTTCCGTAGTAGTCCTGACCCGAAGTCATTGTACAATACGAAGAACCACCTGTAAGAGTACCAACGACAAAACCATTGCTATCGAACAAAGGCGAACCAGATGAACCACCTTCGGTAACACCATATCCATTTGAATTACGAGTCCAAGTCAAACGCCAGTGAGCGCTACTTGCAGAACCTGTATAAGAACCTGTCGAAGCTGTTGAATAAGTAGAAATCTTCTTTATGTCGCCAGCAGGATGGTGAATACCAACGCCATTCGACGGAGCGGTAGTAGAACGGCTCCAACCATTGTAATAAGGTTCGTATGCTGCCGTAGGCGTTGAATTGAGAAGTAATAGCAAAAAGTCGGAACCACCACTTATGTCACCGCTGGCCTTCTTTGTACAGCCAGTGATTGACCTAGAACCTGTCGGTTCGCTTGTAATTGTGGTACCACTACCCGAAGCCTGAGCTGCAGGTGCTTCATACTTGAACTTGAAAATCCACTGGTTGAATTCATTTGTAGTTGTATTGTCTTCTCCACAATGGAAAGCTGTAAGGAAATACGGAGTACCATCGTTGTTGGTATTGTTCATAAGAGAACCAGTACATACATACCAGCTTCCACCCGATTTCAGTGTAATCTGTGCAACGCCGCGCTTTTCGTCCTGCCAGTCATCACCAACAGGTGAGCAGTTGACATCAACCTCGCACGATTCCGATTCCTGTACCCTAGTCGGAGTATCCTTATAAGGTTTCAGGTCGGTGAATTCGCGGTAGAAATAGCCGACATCGAAAATGCGGAAAGTGGTCTTGTCGGTACTGCTAGCCTTCTTGTATGCTGGTTCGTAGTACTCAATGCAAACAACTTCACCTTGCACCTGCTCGATAGCAAAAGACCCATTCTCAAGGTTGTTCTCGCTAGTGAATGCACCAAGCACTTGCTTGCGGTTCTCGTTGTAGAAGAACAGCTTGCTACCTTCGGCAAGATGGAAATCCTCGAAACCAAGGGTAAGAGCCTTTGCTCCGGGCACCCTCACCTTCAGAGTCCACAACCTTGCTCCCATAGGAAGGTCGGTCCAAGTACCTGCATTTTGCATTGTGATGTCTGCATCGAGCGACACACCAACACGCATAGGCAAATCTTTGCTTGTGTTTGCCAAGTCCTCTGCAATTAACGGTTCAACATCGGGAGCCTTGAGACTAATCTCGTCGAACTCCACATTTATAAAGGAAGCTGGGCCTCCCTTTTCGGAACTGAAAGTCCACGGCTTCCCACCGTGAGATATCTGTGCGTTAAGACCGCTGCCAGAGCCTATCAGCAATAGCAACAAAGTCAGCACAAACATTGACTTGATGATAAAATTTCTGCTCATAGTATAGAAACTAAAAGTTATTAACGAATTTTTATAAAATATGGAAGGGTAAAAATACAAAATTTATATATATGTACAACACCACCAGATTATATTATACAAAAATCATATTATTACAGATATACGACAACATCAAACATATCATTAATTAATATCAAACAAAAAGGGATGGTTTTTGACCATCCCATAAATTTATTATTTGCAATTTGTAGCGACGCGGCGCGCTACGTCAGCTACAATTGCTCATTATTCTTTTTACCTTTTTCAGTCGCTTCGCGAGAACGGCGAAGCCCTCAACGAAGTTAAATCTTACAAATTGACACAAATTTTACAAATTCTATTTTGTTTAATTTGAAACATATTTGTTTAATTTCTGCCCTTTAGGGCACTCAAAACATTTATCTGCCTATTACTATCCGTTTTACAACCGAACGTGAATCGGACAGAATTATTCTTACTGCATAAACACCCGGTGCAAAGCCTGAAACATCTATCGGAAGCCTATCGTCTGATATGTTGTCAAGTTCGTAAACGACCTGTCCTGCAAAGTTCACAATCTGCAGTCCTTGCATCTGACGACCTTCCACGAAGAACATTTCTGCCGCTGGATTTGGATACAACTCGAAATTGTCGGCATCGAGCAATTCGACAGCATTCTCCTCTATGACTTCCGCATCGGTAGTTGCACAAGCGGTTTCGGACAAGCCGTAGTTACCGTAACCACAATCGATTTCAACAACATAGCAGTATTCCGTTTCAAAATCGAGCATCATATCGTAGAAAATTGTATCGGAAGTGCTGGTAAGGTACTTGTCGTCCCTATACAACGAATACGACTGCACGCCACCTACCCTTGTCCAGGTTACAGCCACCGAATTTCCAACAGCCTTTGCTGCTGCAACAGGAAGTTCGCCACAACCAGCAGATGCAATTCTTGCACAGGCATCGTTGGACGAAACCGAATTGCACTCATTGTTCCTAAAGAATGCCATCACCCGATAGCAATAGTCCGTCTCAACATTTACGCCATCGACCTCGAATGATGACACATCGCCAGAAACAGACACTGCATCAGAACCATCCAAGGAAAGTATTGCGTAGTACGACACACCATACAACTCGGTCCATTCAAGCCTTATGCGGTTGCCGTAGGCACGTGCCGTAAGTGACAACTGTACATTGCACGGGAATTCCAATATTTCGACACAAGCTGTATTGGAAGCCTCCGAAACACAGTCGGCCTCGCCACGCATAAATGCGCGAACATAGTAGCAATGATTGCCAACCTCCGGATTACTTATAGTGTAGGTGGTTGCATCAACGGTGTCAATAGGCATAGCCGTGCCCTCCTCGTAGATCAAATATGAAACACTTTCGTAGTCGCCAAGCTCAGCAGCCTCCCAACTAAGGTTTACAGTGTGGAAAGTATCGGTTTCGGCAACCAAATTGGCAACAGGTGAGCATTGCGGTGTAGAAACTGCCATCGACAGACCGACTTCTGTTACCTCGGGCATACAAACAACCGGCTTGAACTTGACATTTGCCGTATAGTTGCCGTTTTCAACCGCATATTCGGTTACGGTGACATCGATGCTGCCACCAACAGGAATAACGCCACCCTTAACATCGGTGCTTACCCACGAATTCTTGCGTCCAAGTTCATATACGGCAATATTGTTTGTGGCATTGGTGTTCTGTACATTTGCCAAAAGTACATATCTGTCGTCGTACAAGTACTGCGAAACACAGATTCCACCAGCCAACGAACTTGCTGTTGCCAGCGAAGCATCGTTGATGTAATGTACCATTCCTTCAACCTGAACGCCGTTGGTGTTGAGCTTGTAAATCTTGGCAAACGGGCCGTTATTTTCCGAAACCTGAGAGAATGCCCACAGGCAAGGAGTTGTGCCCGAGAACGCATCGTATGCAATGCTATACACATTGTCCATAGTGTATGAAAGCGGTATCAATGTAGGATATGCTGTGTTGTATGCCACCAACTTATAGAGGTTTGTCCAGTTGCCGATGTAGAGCAAATCCTCGGCGGTAGAGTACGCGCAGTAACGGATTTGCAGGTCGGGGTCGTTGAGGGTAATCACATCCTCAAGGCTCTGGCTGTCCATATTAATCTTGTAAATCTTGTTGGTGTTGTCGGTAGCGAAGAAGAATCCGTTTCCGTAGGTCATATTCCTAATTCCGCCAACGCCTTCAATGATAAACGTCTCCAAATATCCGTTGTCGATTGAGTACCTGCTGAACTCGCCAGCCCTCTGCCACGAAGCGGTATAGATGTAATATCCGTCGGTAGCGATTGCCTGCTCAGCGTTGTTGTAGGTGCGGATTACGGTGTCGGCATATTCCCACATAGTAGTGTTGTTGCGACTATGCATCACATTGCGCGTCTGCTCTGTTTCGACAAGCGAACTCCAAGCCATCGGACCGTCGCCAGTATTGCTAAGCTGAACGGTAAATTGTCTCATCACATACGGATTTGTTTCGTAGGAATCATCCGACAACGAAACACTCATTTCGGGCTTAAGCATTAGTACATTGTGCTGTCCGCTTTCGGCAATGGTGTCGCATACGAAGTTGTAGCCAGGCTTTGCAAACTGCAAAATAGGATTAGCCCGCTGAACCATAATCACATAATAACCGGCCTCATCGGTAACCGTAGAAGCACCGCCCGAAACCACATTCACGCCCGAAAGCCGCGAAACGCCGTCGCTCTCGGCAACATTGCCATAAACAGCAAATTCAGTTTCGGTATTAGCGATTGTCAAGTGAACCGTAACAACGCTGTCGCAACCGCTGACAGAAGTAAAACGCTGCTCGTAATCGCCAGTAGCAGTGTAGGTTTCGCCGTTCCATACAAATTCGCTGTCGAGCACAATGGTGTCGAACGAAATGCTATACGACTGGTTAACAGTGACATTTATTGTCTTTTCTTCGCGGCAAGTATCACCAACACCTATTAAAGTAATGTTGTAGATTCCGCTTTCTGCTATCATAAAGGTCTGACCTTCAAGCACCTCATCGCCAAGCATAACAGTTACATCTTCCTTTGCAATGGTAAAGCTTACCGAATCGCAAACCGTAGTGTCCTGCGGCATATAGAACGCCAAATCCTTTACCTTTACTTCCAAAGTATCGTGGCATGAGCCATACTCATCGGTTCCGACGGCGATATAACTTCCTTCGGGAAGCACGGCAACACCGTTTTCGACAACAACCTGCTCGTCGGAATTAATAGTATTGTACCAGTCCACAACCGAATATTCGGTTTCGATGGCAACGTGTGCGGTGTCGGTGTTACAAAGAACATCATCGGTGCTGATAGACATTTCATGCCTGTCGCTTACGATAATGTCAATCGAACCAGTACGGTTTATGTTGGATGTACGACCAACCATATTGACAACATCACTTTTTGCAATCTTCTTGAAGCCCATTGCGGTGGCGATTTCGGTCTTCGGATATTCCATCATCCGTCCGTAGTTCACATTAAACACGTAAACCGTATTTGCATCCTTTTCGGTTGACGAAAGCATAATCGGAAGGTCGTATTCCAAAGCGAAATAGAACTTGTCGTAGTTGTTGAGTATATATCCCAGTTCGCCAGCCGACGGCAGATACATATCTTCATCATCAAGAATTGCTGCCGCCGATGTTTCGTCATCGGCAAGAAGCATTGAATTTCTGCGTCCATTCATGTCGTTCATTGCATCTGCAACCGTAGCATAGTTTGTATTGCCCGAAACATCTATTGTGTCATACGACCATACGATTTCCTCCAACTTCGAAAGC
Organism: Bacteroidales bacterium; assembly: GCA_017620015.1. GTDB lineage: Bacteria > Bacteroidota > Bacteroidia > Bacteroidales > ML635J-15 > Bact-19. The sequence goes on from JAFZRE010000004.1 coordinate 87,214, forward strand.
GACATCAGCAACAGACTATCCTGCTCAACATTCGCAATCATATATCCAGTTTGGTAATCATACACGGAGATTTCGGTATTCTTGCGCATCGAATATGCATTTTCGCCAAGTTGCTCATCCAAATATACATAGTCGCCAATCTCAAATTCGCCATACATGCGCTTTCCGCCGCAAGCGACTTCGTAAGTGGAAGTTCCCAGCGGTGGAATCACATTGATTCGTGAACCTGTACCAACCGTATCTTCTTCCAAAGTCCACACATATTCGCCCCCGTATGCACCAGGACGCTCGACTGTTGTAAGGGTAGCCGTCTCGCCAACGCATAAGGTTGTACTGAGTGCAGTAGCAGACAAGTCTTCGGTATCGTAAACACCAAGGAAATTGTCGTAAACTATAACGGGACAAGCACCATTTTCTGGAATAGTAATATGATAAATGAATTCGCCTGGCATCTGTGGTGTTCCTGAAAGGAAATCAATCCTATCAATATTCGAAATGTACAAGCCTAAATCCTCGGTTGTAAAAGTTTCAGTACCATCAAGGCTTTCTACGGTTATGTAATATTCCCAACCAGTATCCTCCAGCCTTATATCATCCAATTCGTCGCCAAGGTTAAGGACCTGCGAGAAACTACCGTCAGTGTGAATCCTTGTGCGCTTCGAAACGTCAATTGAACCGCTATAAGTACTACCGCAACCATAAATTGTATATGAATAGTCATACTGCGAATTGTAGAACGGACGTCCAGAAAGCGTAAGCAGAGCCTCATCGTCATTGTAATCAGCATAAATTCCTTCCGGCAGGTAGTAGGTAGGCCTTTCGACCGAGAATACGACCGGCTCCATAAATTCGCCTTGACATATCGACTGGTTAGGCTCGCCGCTGACAATCGTAATTGGAACAACATCTATTGCCGATAATTGGGCGGTAATGATTGTTGCCGAGCATCCTGTTACCCCTACAGTTACAGTCCTGTCGGCATTCATCGAAGGTATATAATAGCTTGGACCTTCGCCCAATACAATATTTTCATCGTATTCGCTATCGGACCACTGATAGTCGAAACCATCAATATAATCCTCGTATCCCTCATCGGCATAGCACGAAAGCGTAACTTCACTTCCTACGCATATAGCAGTGTCGTTCAGCCTTATATGAGTTGCCGACGGCAATATGTTATATCTAAAGTCGTACGTCTTTTCGCAACCTTCGAACATTGCCGTAATAGTAACTACAAACTGCGAGTTGCCATAGTTGGTTGCCAGATAGTCAATAGGAATACTTACTGCCACGCTGTCGGTACCAAATTCGTTGATTTGCAGTTCCGGTTCCGACGACCATTGATATTCGGCATCTCCATAAAATGGATTTATAACCGTTATATTTTCGCCCTCGCATAATGGCAATGGGTCTGAATTGTTGCTATTATCGACAGATAACATTCCCTTAGTAACCATTATCGGACGAGTAAAGATATATGTTGTACTTGTGTCTGTTAACGTTGCCACAATTTCGGCAGGAAGCGGCGAGTCAACACAAGCTACCGTCAAGTCGGCTGTTACACCCGAATCGCTTTGTGCCGACCACTGTACTTCACCTTCAACCTGTTCTGGAGAAATACCAAGAGATGTAACTTCCATCACATTCCTGTCGTTTTCGCCGATTAGCATAGGGGTAGAAACGAGTGTCGCAAGCAAGAAGTCTTCCGTGCCAGCAGGTACAGGGTATTTGTCATCTGCGTGAACCCAGTTTGCCGAGCCAGCAAAAATGCCGTTGCCAACGAGTTCGCGAGTCATCTTGCCAATAGCGGGCAAGCTGTTGTTGTCATCGGAGAAATTCCACTGCTGATTGTCGTAATAAATGCTGCTCCCTTCGTTTCCAATGCTTGGACATACGGAAGTTGGAATATCCTGCAAGTAAGAACCTATTATCAAGCACGAATCCACAACGTTATTATAGCCCGAATATACAAAGGCTGCAACATCCTCCTGCTCTGCACCAGTTGAGTTATTGGCGCTAATCATCGAAATAGAGTTTACGATTCGCGTATCCTTGGCATTGGAAACAAATCCTCCGCTATGCTTTGTCACAATGTTTCCGGCAACTATACAGCCGTCGATAAGCGTGCCGTCGGACGATTCGCCAACCAAACCTCCAGCATTTTCAGCACTTGAAATATTCGTATATACGGCACAGTTCCTTATTGTAGTCTCCTTTGCATTATCAATAAGTGCGGTATTACTGCCACAGGTCGAAAGATTGGATATTTCTGCACCCGTGGTGTTGCGGAACAAACATTTACGATTAACATTATTTCCCCAAGTTATGGTGTAACCTCCGCCATCAAAGTGACCATTGAAAGAAGACAATGATCCCGATATTTCTATTGAATTACCAAGTCTAAAGTAAAGTCCATAGCAATAACTTGGGTAATCTGTTCCCAGTTCTTCAAAATCGTCACTCGACGATATTATGATTGGGTCGTCGGCGGAAGAACCTCTTGCACGATGGACAGTAAATGTGTAAGATTTCGTAAAGCCCTCGCAAGTCGCAGTAATTCTAACTGTTGAATCTGCTTGGGGATTCGTCACAGTAGCCACACCTCCACCCGAAGGCGCCGAAACTATATTGGGGTTGGACGATTCCCAAGTTACACCTTCGACCTGCGGAAGTATAATGTCAGATAGTACCGATGTCATATACTCGCAACGGCTCAGCCCCTCGGACCTTAGGATTATAGGCATACGAGCAAGTTTGTTGCGTGGGTCGTTGGGGTCAATTCCTGCCGGCAAAGGATAAAGGTTTTCGGCAAAATCCCAGTCGCCCGGAAGTTCGTTGGCCAATGCACTGCCCACCATTTGACGCGTTGTACGCGGCGTTCCACCATTATTGAAATTAATTCGTAGCGAATCGACCCTTATATCGGTTATTTCAGAATCGAAGAAATCATCTTCGTCGGCATCCGGAGAGATTAAACTTTCCGTATAATCATTGTAATAGTTATATTCATTTATAACCATACCAACTTCTATATTTCCCACGCTACTACTGCTACCTTGTAAACATTTAATAGCTGCAACGTCTCCAGTACTCTCTACGATTCCATAATTTGCACAGTTGGAAACTTCGCCCTTTATATGGTACGCGATTCCAGCGGCAGCATCGCCACCATAAATATAACCTGAGTTTACACAATTTTTTACCTTTACCGACGCATTTCCGCTCGATGTGTTATATCCGCAAATAATGCCGGCAGCTACACCTCTGCTGTTATTGTTAGCATAAATCCTACCATTGTTCACTGCATTTGTTATAGAGTTATACTCTGGGGAATAATTGTCATCCAACTTGCCGACTATACCAGCCGTATAGGTTAAATATGCAGCTTGGCTATTCATTATCTCCGCATTGTTGGTGCAGTTTTCCAATATAAGCGAATAGGCTCTCGACACTATGCCGGCAGATACACAACCAACCTGCGAATATAGGCTCATACCATTGGTACAATTGCTAATCGTCGAGTTTTTTGAGCAGGCTACAAGACCACCTGCGTAGTCGCCCGATTGTATCGTATAATTTCCATTGCCCTGAGTGCTGCATCCGATAAGCCTTGAATTTTGTAACAGACCACAAATAAGTCCACAGTTGATGTAACTAGAAAAGGTTCCATCCGTTATCACAACGGTGCAGTTGCTTATTGTAGAGTTGATAGCATTTGTACATAGTATTGATGCGTATGATGCATTTGTCCCTCTCGGGGCACTAGCATTTCCACTTAAAGCCACATTAAGGCTGTCAATCCTGGCATACGAAATTGATGTAAACAAACCGCAAACTGAATTCTGGTACAAATCGTTATTAGTAACCGTTATTGTATGTCCGCCACCATTGAAATTACCAGAGAAACCATTCATCTGACTTATTTGGACAACATTGGTGGAACCCTGCTCCGCCTCGATGTCGGCAGTGAGTCTGAAGTAAAGACCTGCACCACCATCGTTGATTACCATTCCTTTGTAAGTATAGGCATCGTATTGTGCGGCAACAGCCTGTGCAAGCTCGTTGAAGTCGCTGAGCGATTCGACCAGCAACGGATTATCGGGAGTTCCCAGCATTGGGGACAGAATTATGTTGTATGGTTTGCTATTTTCACCAATGTGTGAATAAAGTGTCAGCGAAACACTTTCCGTTTCAGTCCTGAGCGAATCCAGATTGACTGATGTTCCTGCCAGCGGAATGCTGTCGAGCGTCCACGAAATGCCATTGGTCGAAGGCAATATGATATTGCCGTAAACCGACTTTACAGTTTGGTAACTTTCATCGTTGGTAGCGGCAAGGAAGATTGGAGTAGTAGCCAACTTGACAATGTCGTTGTCAAGGTCGGTTCCAATAGGCATAGGATAACGGCCGCTGGTGAAAACCCAGTCGTCGGCAGAAAGTTCATCAGCATTCCCCGATATAAGGTCGTTTGTGAGAATTCCCTTGATGCCATAGGTGTTTCCTGCAAACGGAGCCAACTGCTTGTCGGTGTAGTTGTCAAAGAAATAGTTCAATGAATTGTCACTATCACTTCCAGTAGAATTCATCAATATGAGCGAAATAATTTCTGCATCATAAGGCTGAGAACAAATATTGTTCGGTACATTTATATTGTTTGAAAATTCACAATCGTTAGCATCTATGGCAAGCGGAATTATGTTGTCGCCGTAGTTTGCACAACCGTATATTTCCGACGACTGCACGCTACCAACTATTGCGCATGGGATTGTATATACATTAGGAGCGTCTGCGAAACTTCCATAATTTGCGCAGTTGATAATCGAAGAATTAGTAACTTCGCCAATTATACCGGCTATATAAGTATTGCTATATCCCGAAGAACCTACCAAAGTACCGGTATTTACGCACGAACGCAAAATCAAATCTTCGCCTTGACCGACAATGCCACCAAAGACTGAATTTGATGAATATATCGATGCCTCGTTTACGCAATTGATGAACGATGTTGAATTTGCAATACCAGCAATGCCTCCGTAGTAACTGTAGCATTCACCACCCATATAAAAAGCAAGATTACCCTTAATTGTTGCGTTGGATATAACAGAATTATAAACTTCTCCAATTAAACCTGCCCCTCCGCAAGTACCCATACCTAGATTCTCGCAAACAACAGTAATGTTCGATATGGTAGAATTACCTACATATCCGAACAAAATACCATTGCCATAATCAACTTCCAGACTATCCGCAAAGGTTATAGTATGGTTTCCTCCATCGAAATGCCCAGTAAAGGAACTGTATTCGCTAGAGTAACCATAACCTCCTATTGGCGTCCAGTATGGCCCGGTTACAGTAATGTCAGAATCCACAAGGATATAAATATCATCATCCAGCTGACTAATAAGAGTGTTCCAATCGTAATCAGCCATACCCTTTGAATATCCGTCCCATGGGTCTTCGTCGCCACCGAACAGCCTTGACAAAGCCTGAAGGTCATTCTCGTTGCTTATGCGGAGCGGATTGCCCTTAGAGCCGAGCCTGTCGCCAAGTATATAAACGCCAAGGTTCTTGACAAGGTTGTTGCGGTAGGCATAGATTTCGGCTAGCGAATCGGGACGAACCTGCAACGAAACATTGTTACCAGAAACCTGCAAGTAGCTGCTTTCGGAATCCCAATTCACACCGTTTGCCGTGCTTACAGTAAAGTCGGACCTCACAGCACCAATGCCATCGGCCGAGTTCAAGGTCATTGGCGTAGCGGCAAGAATTGCTGCATTGGTATTTGCAATAGCAGCCGGACGCGGATACAAGCCTGCAGTTTCAACCCAGTTGTCATCGTTGAACAACGAACCCGAAACTAGCAACGAAGTTGGTTTTGCATAGAAACCATCAATAAAGCTCTCCTGTATTGGAAATTCGACAATCAGTGTGTTCTGATGGTCAAAATAACAGTCGTTGTATGTAACGTCTTCTGTCATAGTGGCCATTACATTTGACTCGGCAACCAAACATTTTGTTGCGGTTCCTTTGTCAACTATCGGATATAAGGTTGAACAAACGCCACGGACAAATGTAGAAACAAAGCAGTTGGCAACGGTTGTGCGCGAATCAGCCTTTGCAATACCAGCAACCTCGGTAGAATTGAACTGGGCATTTGAAACATCGACAGAAAGCATACACAAGCTTCCCGAAATCGAAGTGCAAGTTGCCTGACCGACCATTCCCGCAAAATGGAGTTCCGTCATTTCGCCCGAAGCCGACATCAGTCCGCTTACGGTAACATTTGAAATCGTCGAGTTGCTTGCCGACGCTACCAATCCTGAAACAATGGAATAGCCGTTGACATTGATGTTTAGATTTTCGAGATTCAAATTTTTAATGCAACCATTCTGCAAGTTGGTAAACATCGCCACCTTGTCGGAACCATTAATCACCATCTTGAAAATTGAATGACCGCCACCGTCGTATGTTCCCGAAAACGGCTTGTTCCCATCAAATCCGCCTATGGGCGTAAAACCGTTGGGGAATATCTGAGAATCAACAAGGTCGATGTCGGCTGTCTGCTGGAAAAATTTTCCCGAAAACGGCACTCCCGCATTAACGGTATTTACGAGTGTTAACAAATCCTGCTCCGATGTTATGCGATATGGGTCGGACTCCGTACCCGCACCACTAAACTGAGCCATCACGCCATTGATACACAACAGCATGAAAACCAGAAGGTTAATTATAAGTTTTCTCATATATAACAAATCAATATATGTTTTACAATCAAAATCAGTGCCAAAAATCAGACACTAATACGTGAAAGGTACAAAAGTAGTCAAAATTTTTAATCCGTTAACAAAAAAGGAAAGAAATCAACAGATAGGTGTTAATTTACTGAATTACAAATAATTAACAACAAGAATCAAGGCAGAGCCTTGTTGTTTACATAGTCGTAGGCTTTCATAGTTTTCATAGTCGTAGGCTCGAGCCTACGACTAACAACACAACGAACGGTCGCGGCACGCCACGACACAACCATATTTGAATTTTTAAATTTTAAATTTTTGAATTTTCTAACACTTAATCCATAATTTCATTATCTTTGTGGTTTGCATGGGTAAGAATTTTTTCATATTGCTGAATATCATCTTGTTCGCGTTCGCAACAGCGTTCGCACAAGACATTCATTTCTCGCAATTCTACTCCACCCCTATGCAGACGTCGCCTGCCAACGCCGGCAATTTCGATGGCGACTGGCGTGCAATACTCAACAACAAGAACCAGTGGAACAGCTTCACAAACGCCTACCGCACCTTTGCAGGAAGTGTCGATTACTCGCATAAGTCACTGTTCACCAATGGTGACCAGTCGGGACTTGGCCTAGTCATCAACCGCGACATTGCAGGCGACGGAAAATTCGGCACCACACAAATAATGCTACACGCAGCATACTATTATCCCTTCTTGTCGGAAAGATTGCTTGCAGGAGTCGGATTCTCGACAGGATACGCACGCCACAATGTCCATATAGACAAACTCAACTTCGGCAACCAGTACGTAAACGACGGCTACGACCCCACGCGCGAATCGGGCGAACAATGGCAGAACACCGCTTTCGGCTACTTCGACTGCGCAATGGGAACAAACGTAATCCTCAGGTTGAACGAAAGCTGGACTGCCGAAGCAGGCTTCTCGGTAGCCCATCCGCACCAGCCTAAAAAGACTTTCCTCGGCTCCGACGATTCGCGACTGCCTGCAAAATGGATAGTCCACGCAACCGCCGACATAAATGTAAAGGACGAATTATGGGTTGCTCCGATGTTCTACAGCATGGTGCAGCAGAAATACCTCGAATTTGACATTGGCGCTTTAGGTCGCATGAACGTCAATCCCGTGGGACTGCAAGCCGTATTCTTCGGAATGTTCGGTCGTACCAGCGATGCCGGAATACTTTGCGCCGGCGTACAATACTACAACGTCAGGCTTCTGGTCAACTACGACATCAACCTGTCGAAACTCACGCGCATAAGCCGAGGAAACGGAGGTATAGAATTCTCACTCCAGTACATCTTCTCGAAGCCCAAACCATTAGAAACCCCATACTATAGGAAATGTCCGGAATTCATGTAACGAAACTTTTCTTGCGATATGCGCGCACAGGCATTGCAATATGTCTGCTGTCGCTTGTTTCGTGCGTGGCAACGGCTCAGGAACGCGATGTCAACAATCTGGTTTTCAGTGGCGACAATGCCATGAAACAGAAGAACTTCTATGGTGCGGCGAAACTATACGAAGAAGCACTCAGACAAGACACGAAGATGTACGACGTTGTATGGAAAATAGCCGAAGCCTACCGTATGGACAACGACTACGCAAATGCCTTGACGCACTACAAGACATTGGTTGACAAGGTAGAAAACAAATATCCCGACGCAACATACTTCTATGCCCAGATGCTGAAGTCGAACGAAGACTTTATGAGGGCGCAGTACTTTTTCAAACGGTTCATAACGCTTTCGAAGAAAGACGGCTTCAAGGGCAACAAGGCATACGCCGAACAAGCGGAACAGGAAATCCTCAACTGCGAATATGCTTGGAAACAGCAGAACCACCCACAGGCTGTGGAAATCAAGCACACCGACGATGGCATCAACTCTGTATATAGCGACTTTGGGGCTTCACTGTCAGGAGACAAGGTGCTTTTCTCGTCAATTCGTCCCGAAAACGATTCGTCGAAAACCTACGCATCAAGAATTTACAGCACAGAAGCCGATGATTTTACAAAAGTCGAAAACATTGATCTTGATGTACTTGCCCCAGCCGACATATCAAACCCGTGTATGAGCAAGGACGGCAGTCGAATTTATTTTTCGCTTACCGACGACTTTGCAAAAGGCAATACCTACATTTACCAATGCACACGCACCTCCGACGGATGGAGCGACCCCCAAAAACTTCCCGAAAAAATAAATCCGCAGGGATATAATTCTACGCAGCCTCATCTCATCGAGTTCGGCTACCGTCCCGACATGCTTCTATGGTCGAGCAACCGTCCCGACGGCGAAGGCGGATACGACATCTACTCGTGCGACATTCTGCCCGACGGAAGTTTCGGCTCGGTAAAGAACATCGGCCGTCCAATAATCGAAGACGAACGTTTCGCACAGTTTGTCGATACAACCTCGCTGATAAATACTCCCGGTGATGAAATTACACCGTTCTACAGCCTCATCGACTCGACCTTGTATTTCAGTTCAAACCACTACAAGACAATTGGTGCCTTTGACATTTTTGCCACAAAAGGGAATTTCAGGGTTTGGGATACTGTAAAAAATCTTGGCTATCCTATAAATTCGGCACAAAACGACATTTACTACAAGATTTATCCCGACGAAGGCATTGCATTCCTTACCAGCAACCGCAAAGGCGCACTTGCACAGACACACCAGAGCTGCTGCAACGACATCTTCTACCACAACATCGAAAAGTTTGTGAGCGAAGAAGAACGTATTGCCATGGAAACCGAAATACGCATCGCCACACTAACACAACGCACTCGTCTTCTCGTACCTATAAGCCTATATTTCCACAACGACATTCCAAATCCAAACTCGTGGGACACAGTCACAAACCAGAACTACAGCGACACCTACTTCAGCTATATGCAGATGCAGGACAAATACCGCCGCGAATTTTCCAAAGGTCTCGACAAGGCTGGACGTGAGCAGGCAACCGACAGCATAGATGTTTTCTTTTCAAACTATGTCGAAGAAAACTACAACCGCCTCATCGAATTTACAAAGATGATGAAGGAACTGCTAGAAAGCGGACAAAAAGTGGCAATAACGATAAAGGGCTTCACCAGTCCTCTCAACACAGTTGAATACAACAACAACCTTGCTAAACGAAGGATTTCGTCGCTTGTGAACTACTTCGACGAATACGAGAACGGTGTGTTCCGCCAGTACATCGAAAGCGGACAGATAGAATACAAGTTTGTAGCCTTCGGCAAGACTATGGCGGCCGCCAACGTGAGCGACGACCGCAGCGACCAAAGGAATTCCGTTTACAATCCCGCAGCGGCAAGAGAAAGACGAATCGAGATTATTGCGGTGGAAATAGAGAGATAATTTTTATTGCATTTCCCTTCCAAACACAACAGTATTGTCTTCAATTTTCATTGCAGAAAGGGAAAAATGGCGGTTTTTGCCAGATTTTGTTAGGGTGGCATCAATTAATCCTTCACTTAGGCCTCTTGAAACTTCGATAATGCTTCCATTTCGACTTCCCTTCGACTGACCCTTCGACTGACGCTCAGGGGGCGTCTCGGGGGGCGTCTCTGGGGGCGTCTCTGGGGGCGTCTCTGGTGACATCTCAGCGAGCTGAATACTTATCATCTCGCGGAAATCAATCCCATCGTCGTTGGCAAGCTTGAAGACACACTCCTTGCAGTTCCAGAGAATAGTCAACTTCTCAAGGTCGCCGTTGGCAGCTGCTATTTCTTCATCGGAAAATGCCCGTGTTGCAATTCGCTGTATCCTTGGCGATATCTTTTCGATGTCAATGCCGACTGAATGAGTTGGATTATAGATTATTGCGGCAATGTCGGCAGAATGGCTTATTGAAATGTAGCCATTGTCGAGATAAGGCTTGCAATCGTTGTAATGTATTGTCTGATTGATTCCAACGGCTTTCAGCAATGCGCGAACCGACAACAATTCGATACGGCGCTTTGTTGCCTTGCAACTGTCAATGCGACACAAATCCTCATCGCACAAGTCGCACATTGCACGCAACTGTTCCTCGGATTCCTCCATTTTCCAGAATGCGAGAAGGGAATGGTCGGGTAATATGGATTTATAAATTAACAATGGATAATTAACAATGGATAATTAATAATCTTTGCCGGCAGTGGAGACGCGCCATGGCACGTCTCTACCGCCACTCAAAACTCTCCATAAAATGTTCTATGTCGTCGCGGATGAAATCTACCACCGGAGCGAGCGAATCCTTGTTGGGATGAGCCTCGAAATACAACGAACCTCGCATAAAATGTGTTGTGCTGTCGGTAAGATAAAACTGCACCTGCGAAGCCACGTTACCCTTGATATTATATAGACAGCCAAACACTCGCGACGAATCCTTCTCAAAGATGTTTTCCTCGATGGCATCGGCCTTTACAGTGTGCTTGTAGGCAAAATCGTGGGCATCGTTGAGCAGTGTGTCAAGGTCGCTGTTGACGTTACGATAGGTCATATAAACCGTTGCCTTGTACTGCGGGAAATATATGTCGAACCAGCAGTTGTCCTCCTTCTCCTTTATCAAAAAGGAATAGGTTGGAATCTCGAACTTGAACGGACATTCGCCGTTGTACTGCTTGTAGGTCTTTTCGGGAAAGTCGATGCGGAAATATCCCTTGGGACGCGGAGCATAATTTTTGCCGCCGCAAGCTCCCAATATGGAGAGCATCACCACAGCAATAGTTATTATGACAGCAATTTTATTTTTCATCGTTCTCGGTTTTGACAGGTTCGGGCAACTTTACTTTTATCTTCTTGATTCTACGCTCGTTGGAAGCCGTTACGGTAAAGTCAAAGCCATTCACACTTATGGTCTTGTCCTTGGCAGGAATTTCCTGATTTATCTCGAGAAGCATGCCGGCCAGAGTTTCCGATTCGCCCTTGATATCCTGGAACAAATCATAATCGACATCTACAATTTTGCAAAAATCCACGATGCTAGTCTTGGCATCGAACTCGTAGTGGCGGTCGTCAATCTTCTTGAAAATATCTTCGTCAGTGTCGAATTCGTCGTGGATTTCACCGACAAACTCTTCAAGAATATCCTCCAAGGTCACAATTCCGCTCACGCCACCATACTCGTCAATTACTATTGCAATGTGCATCTTCTTCGACTGGAAATCGGCGAGAAGGTCGTTTATCTTCTTGGTTTCTGGCACTATGAAGTGCGGACGGATAAGCTTGTGCCAGTCGAAATCGTGTTCCTCAACATGAGCAAGCACATCCTTGATGTAAAGTATTCCCTTGATATTGTCAAGGTTGTCCTCATAAACTGGAATACGCGAGAATCCCGATTCTACGATGTCGCCAATCACCTTCGAAAACTTAGCTTCGTACTCAATGGCAAACACATCCACACGCGATGTCATCACTTCGCGGGCATCGAGCGACGATGATGCGACGATGTCCTCAAGCATTTCGCGGTCGTCCTTCAGGTCGTCGGATACAAGTTCGATGGCTTGCGACAAGTCCTCTATGCTTATTTCGGACGGATGCTTCTTCTGCAGGCGTTTCTTTACGGCAGTGGTCGATTTTACAAGGATTATGCTGAATGGAAAGCACAGTGGTTCAAGTATCCACAGCGGATAAGCCATGAATTTCGAAATCGACAACGGATATTTTGCTGCAAAAATCTTAGGAATCATCTCTCCAAACAGCAATATTATAAATGTGACGACAACTGTTTGCAACACAATTACAAGCACGGGGCTGTCGATGTTGGCGAAAATCCTATCCGACAGGAATGCTGTGATTATCACTATTGCAATGTTTACGAAATTGTTGGCTACAAGTATTGTTGCCAGTAGTTTTTCAGGATTCGACAGCAATTTCGCGATAAGTTTTCCCTTTGCTGTCTTAGCCTTGCGGATTTTTTCCTTGTCGCCTGCCGAAAGCCCGAAAAAGCCAGTCTCACTTGCCGAAACAAGTCCGGAGCACACGAGCAGGAATATCACTACGATAAGTCCTATTATGGTCGAACGATCCAATTCAGTTAAGAGTTAAAAGTTAAAAGTTAAGAGTTGGGGATTGCTTACAAGTAAGCAATCGCAACAATCAGAAACATAGAAACTTATAAACATAGAAACTAAAAACTTAGAATGGCAAATCTTCATCTGGTTCTGCTGCCGGCTGGAAAGTGTTAGGTTCTGCAGTAGCTTGTGTTTGTGCAGGTTGCTCGGCAAATGGCTGTGCAGGTGCTGCAGATGGCATAGCTACAGGCTGTCCATCACGTGCCGACTTTGGCTCCATCATGCGGATTGTATCAGCAAGGATTTCGGTAGTATAATGTGTTGTATTATCCTGGCCCTGCCAACTGCGAGTCTGAATCCTACCTTCCAAATATATCAGCATTCCCTTGTCGAGGTATGTTTCGCAGAATTTTGCAAGGTTACGCCATGCGACTATGTTGTGCCATTCGGTATTTTCGTGCTTTTCTCCGTCCTTGCCACGATAAGGCTCGGTAGTTGCCATACGGAAAGTTGCCACTGGCGTTTCTTCCTTTACATATCTTACTTCGGGCTTTACTCCTAGCCTTCCGATTAACATTACTTTGTTTAGGTACATATCAAAAATTTTTGGCAAAGATAAGGATTATTTACGATTTCGAAGGATTTTTGAATCATGATATTTTGCATTTTTATGAACCATAGAGACAAAACTAACTGCGAAAAACGCCATAAAATCATCAATAAAATTCCGATTCTCACTAAAAATTATAACAATTTTTTATCACAACTTCAACCATAACAATCTGATTAATAATCATTTGGAATCGCCACAAAAATAATATTGCAAATTTTGCACATTTTTTTCAAAAAAAACTTGCAGATTGAAAAACAACATATATCTTTGCACCGCAATTAGATAAGCAAAATTCTATCTAATCGCCTAAAATTGCCCTCATATTATCAAACTTTATTTTAGCCTCCGTTAGAATCCCAAGCTTTCGGAGGTTTTTTCTTTTTATAAACGACATAGTTTATTCCCTTTGTACAACAATTATATTGCTTGCTATTTTACCATTTGTAAAATGCGAAACAACTATATATATGCCATTTTCAAATGTTTCTAAATTTATTGTTGCAGTTTTCCCTAAAATCTTTTTTGTAAATCTTTTTTCTCCCGAATATGAGAAAATGTCAACATTAAGAATTGTATTAGAGGATTCAATATTAATTAGTCTAGAAACTGGATTAGGATAAATATTTAATGTAAAATTAGGAGAATGATTTATATCGTATGAAACTATTGTATCTGTCGGCTCTGTATTGACAGTATCAGATGGGAGAATTGGAATAGAATCATCGTCTGGAATATATAATTTTAATGTCCTTGAGAATGAATAGTCCGATAATGTAGCAGTTATTGTTTCGTAACCTTCTCCAATTACAATAGCAGAAGTTTCATCTATTATTATCTTACTTCCAGAACTCCAGATAACATTATTTGCATTTGACACACAAAAATGATGAGCAACAGAATCAACATTATCGATAGATTCTTCATCAACCCTTAAATATATAGGACAAGAATACAACATTGCCAATGTATCGTTTTCTAAACCTTCAGGTATTGGATATTGATTTGAATTGTAAGACCATCCGTTACCAAGCATTTCCTGCAAATCATTGTTGGCGCCACTAATTTCTATAGTTAATACTCCTGAACTACAATCTGTATCATCTTGAATTAAATCATAAACCATCTGCTTGTCAAAATAATTATTGGATATATCAAAAGGCACATCATCAACAACAAGTATAGAATCTCCTATCATTTGACTTTGCATATTAATGTTTAAGCATTTGCTTATTGAAACTAAGTTCGACACTTTTCCTGCTATTGTCCCCCATGAATTAGATTGTTCTACATTACCACAATTTAAGCAATTAATAATCGATAGTTGTCGAGCTTGCTCACCAATAATTCCGCCTATGACATTTAATCCGGATATGTTCCCATAGTTCGCACAATTAGCAATTACACATCTGCTAGTCTGATTATTATATTGCCAAGAACCAATATTAATAGAGGCATCTCCACATAAAATTCCACCAGACATAAATAACTTGCCTCCATCAATCCTACCAATGTTAATACAACGAGATATTAAAGATTCAATAGAGTTATCATTATATGATTGCATCGTACAAACTATACCACCATTCCCAAAAACTTCTGTTAATTCTATGCCTTCGGGCAACTCTTCTGCGGCAATTATATTGCCGAAATTCTTGCAATCAATAATACTTCCTCCATTAGCTATACAAATTCCACCACTATTTAGAACGTTATACATATTCCCATAATTAATACAATTGCTAATAATTGCATTGGCATTGTTTCCTCCACATATTCCCCCCGCATCTAAAGACAAACCATCAGACATAGCATAAATATCACCATAATTTGAACAGAATGAAATCACCCCATTGTTAGTTCCTGCTATTCCAGCAGAAAGCAAATCTGGCAAGTATTTATTTGCCCTATTAATGCAAGCATGAATCTTCCCTTCTTCCTTGATTGTGCCAAATAATGATGCCCGATAACAATAACCACCTACCATTACTATTGAATCAACATACCCCGAAACTCCATAAAAGAGAAATCTTTCATAATCCCTGTCGAGTATATTCGTTATACTATCATATTGAATAGTATGTCCATGCCCATGCAAAAAACCATCAAAAACACAATTGACAAATCGCGGAGAAGAAAACATCCCGGTAGGCAAAAAGATTTCGTCTGGCAAGTACAAATTTTCAATTAGTTCGAAATGTTGTCCAGCAACACTTCCTTGATGTCCTGTATTTGAGTTGAATAATATTTCACAAAGTTCAACGTAGTCATCTGTGTTTGCTATTTTATATGGGTTTTCTTCACTTCCATTACCACCGCTACCTATAAATAACTGCCCATGACACTGAATAAATACAGCCATAAATAATATGACAACACATATTCTTTTCATAAACATATTTTATACTATTAATCTTTTAACTATTTGTTTGTATTTATGACAATACTAATGCTAATTTCGTTGTCCAACAATCCATATATTATATCACAAGCATTATCAAACATACCAAATACTATATATTTTCAACAAATACAGCATATCAATTTATATACAAGGGTATAAACTTCATTCCCAGAAACTCTTTGGCAACCAAACATTTTCCAACTTCTGCGCTTCCAAGAATAGTGGTGCAATTTCCTCATCGGTAAAACCTGCAATTCCACAGCCGATGCGGGTGACGAGGAACTTATATTCCTTGTGCGCTTTTGCGAACTCGATAAACTCATCGACGTATGGCTTTATGGTTTCCACTCCGCCCTGCATTGTTGGTATTGCGTAGCTTTGTCCCTGCAAACCTACGCCTTGTCCCCAGACTGCACCGAACTTGTTCATTGCTATTCGCGCAGCACCGCCGCCATGTGCTCCGGCAAGGTTGCTCCCGAAGACGAAAATCTCGTTATCGGCAAGGCTTGTAATGTGCTCCGAAGTAATCCTTTCGGGTTCAGGCGTTTCCTTTTCGTAGTACTTCGAAGCCAAATTTTTGGTCTTCTCAACGAAATCTTCATCATCGTCGTCAGTTTCGGTAACCATATAGTCGTGTAGGCGAGAAAAGTACCCCATCCTTGACTTCCTTTCATAATTCCAACTGCTGGACATTCCTTTCGAATCGTGTGAAAAGCGATGCACATTGTTGAACGACATTTGGCTTGCTACGGCTTCAACATCGTGGTCGGCACCCATATAGGCAAACGTCCAGCCGCGTTCCTTGAGTTCATCAACCATTTTCTTCACCTGCTGACCGCTGTATTCCTTCGAGGCATTTTCAAGTCCGTCGGTAATAACGGTAACAATGGCCGTGCTGTTAGGCTTGTCTTCAATGTCACCGCGCAACTTGTTGATTGATATTCCCATTGCATCGTAAAGCGGTGTGCAACAACATGGACGATAATCGCGTGAGGTTAGTTCCTTAACTTCGGCAACTGGCACATTGTCGTAAACAAGGCGTTTTTCGCAGTTGCAGAACACCATAAGCGATACAAAATGCTCCTGTGTTTCGGCAAACTTTTCCTGAGCAGCACGGATTCCTCCTACCGTTTCATTGAAACCCGATATTGCTGCCTCTGCTATCGACGACATTGATCCACTCTTGTCGAGAATAATGAGGTTGTAAATTTTTGCCTTTCTCTGATTTCCATTGTTTTCACTTTTCACGGACTGGTTACTTTCGGCACCTTTTTGATTTTTTCCAAAAATATTCATAGCTGTTTTATTTTAATAATTAACACTCATTTTAAATTGGTTTTCTGTACTTTATTCCATACCAATATATTTAGGATGATAGTTTGCCGCATCGTAGAACCTATTTAAAGTTTCCTTGAAGTAGCTGGGCAAAAGGCGCATTGCACGACTCACTATCTCCTCTGGTATGTCCTTGTAGAATGCTTCGGCAATGCCACCTGCGATGCAGGCCTGCGTGTCACTGTCGCCACCAAGTGAGACGGCAAGGCGAACGGTACTTTCGTAGTCGGTGCTTTCAAGGAAAGCAATGATGGATTCGGGAACAGAGCCTTGGCAAGTTACATCGAATTCGTAGTTTGGCCTTATTTCATTGCAGGTGCGGTCAAGGTTATAGCCATATTTCGCTGAAATGTAGTCCTTTATCTCTGTTTTGCTCTTTCCGTTGCGAGCCATCCAGATAGCCGCTGCCGTTGCTTGAGCGCCCTTGATGCCTTCGGGGTGGTCGTGGGTTATGCTGGCAGAGATTTCGGCAACTTTTTCAGTTTCTTCCAAAGTGTCGAACAACCAGCCGACTGCACTTACACGCATTGCCGAGCCATTTCCAAAACTATTGTACGGCAAACGTTTTCCCGACTCAAAAATTCTTTCCGGGAAAAACAGCCATCTGAAAAACATTCCTCCGTAACCAGCATCCGGATTCAGCGAACCATACTTTACCATCTTATCTTCCAGTACTTTGTGAGTGTGTTCTGCATCGTCCAATAGCCATTCGGCAACTGCCATGGTCATTGCCGAGTCATCGGTGTAGCAACTCTCCTTGTCAAACAGATTGAACTTTGTTGTCTTGATGCTGTTGAACTCGTGTGATGAGCCAATAATATCTCCAATAATTGCTCCTAACATAAATCTTAATTTTTAATGGTTATTTTTGGTGTTTGATAATAATATATTTAAAAGTCTTAATTTTTTCAATCCATTTTTTCAGTGTGGTTTATTTCTAGCGTCTAAAATTCAATCTTAAATATTCCTTTTTCTTTCATTTCGTCGTATTTTTTTCTGTTGAAGCGGAATTTTCGGTTTTTACCCCTTGAAACAGAATATTCCACCGATGGTTCGTGCAAGACTTGTGTGTCCTCGAAGTTGCAACGATAGCTTGTAATTGGCTTCGCCTCAAATAGACTATCAAAATCTTTTGCAGACAAGCACTTGAACGCAGGTTTAGGCACATCTTCCTCTAATTCTATCAAGTCGAGGATCCCTAACCGTATCATCTTTTTCTCAAAATTTCGGCGGTCGAATTTCACTTCAAGTATCGCTTCGTATAGGCGTTGCAGTTCTGGCATAGAAAATTCCTCATCCATAAGGTCGAAGCCAATAGACTCAAAATGAATCCTTTCCTTCAGCGTACGCTGTGCAAGCCTCAGGATGTAGTCGTGGTCGAAGGCAAGACGAGGAATGTCCTTTAATGGAAACCACTGAGCCTTTGCAGCATCGTCGCCACCCTGGACTTCTATCTGCTTCACCAATCCGATGAAAGCCACCGTTACAACCCTCTCGCGCGGGTCTCGATCAACATCGCTAAACGTATGGAATTGCTCGATCCTAGCCACTTTTAGTCCTGTTTCCTCTTCTAGTTCACGTTTCGCACATTGCTCAGCAGTCTCGTTGATGTTCATAAACCCACCAGGGAAAGCCCAGCAACCTTTGTACGGGTCAAGACCTCGCTCAATAAGCAGTATTTTCAAATCCTTTCCATCGAATCCGAAAACAACGCAGTCGCATGTGACTGCAGGATGCGGATATTTGTATGTGTAACCTTGTGTCATATTTATGTGTAATTTTTACGCAAAAATATAGCAGAATTTTGAACTGACAAAATATTTTGCGTAAAATTTACGCATTTTTAATTCTTTTATTACCAAACGATTAGCCATGCAAATCATATGAATATTATGCGGAAATACAGCTAAAAGGAATTTTGAAAAAAGATTTTCGATGAAAAAAATGTCATTTTTTGCGACACGAACAAAATTACTCAATGCCACTGAGTAAAAATCCTGCATAGGATTCAATGTGTCAATCGTCAATCGTACTTCATAAATCGTAAATAAACTTTACCTTTGCGCAAAATTTCAGAATATGTTCCAGAAAATAATAAATGCCTGTGTAAAGTTGGTGCAGAAACTTCTGCCAGAACCATTTATCTTTGCTGTAATACTCACCGTCGTAGCTTTTTTGATAGCAATGCCCGTTTGTCATCAGACACCGCTTGAGGTGGTCGAGAACTGGGGCAACGGCGTGTGGTCGCTGCTAGCTTTCGCAATGCAGATGGCCCTGGTATTGGTGTGCGGCTCCACTTTGGCATCGGCTCCACTGATAAAGCGTGGCATCAGTTGGCTGGCTTCGCTACCCAAGAAACCCGTTGGAGCAATCGCATTGGTGACGGCAATCTCATCATTGGCCTGTTGGCTCAACTGGGGATTCGGACTCATCGTCGGTGTGATTTTCGCCAAGGAAATCGCCCGTAAGCTGCAAGGTGTCGATTACCGCCTGCTGATAGCTTCGGCATATAGTGGATTCGTAGTTTGGCATGCAGGTTTGTCTGGTTCGATTCCACTGACGATGGCAACACAGGGTTCTGGTCTGAAAGAAGTTACACGTGGGGCTCTTGAAAATCCCATTCCCATAACCGACACCGTGCTCAGTCCGTACAACATCGTGATTGTAGCGCTGATAATAGTCGCACTTGTGGCTGTAAACTCGCTTATGCACCCGAAGGCAGACAAAGTTGTAACTATCAATCCCGACTTGTTAAAAGAAGATGAGCCAGCCAAGGTAGAAAAAGGGAAAACTCCAGCCGAGAAGATGGAGAACAGTCGTATTCTAAGTCTGATAATCGCAATTCTTGGCTTGACATACCTTATTATTAAATTATTCTTCCGTGGCGGTTCGCTCGACCTCAACTCGGTGATAATGCTGTTCTTGTTCCTCGGCGTAATCCTTCACAAAACTCCGCTTGCCTACGTTCATGCCTTCACAAAGTCGGCAACAGGTGCAGCAGGCATTCTGCTTCAATTCCCGTTCTATGCAGGAATTATGGGCATCATCACTGGTGTGGGCGAATCGGGAATCTGCCTCGGCACAGTCATCAGCGATGCTTGCATATCGGTATCAACGCCAACAACTTATCCGTTGCTAACCTTCCTTTGTGCCGCCGTGCTCAATATGTTTGTACCTTCGGGCGGTGGACACTGGGCAATTCAGGCTCCGATAATGTTCACAGCAGGTGCGAATCTTGCCGTTGACCCGGGACTAACGGGCATGGCTATCTCGTGGGGCGATGCTTGGACCAACCTAATTCAGCCCTTCTGGGCAATTCCTGCACTTGCCATAGCAAAGCTCAACGCCAAGGATATTATGGGATTCTGCATCATCGACCTTGTGGTGACAGGAATCATCATCTGTGGCGGACTGCTCGTTTGGGCGTGGTGAAATAGTGTGCAATCACTAAAAAATCAAAAAATCTACATTGCAAACGAATCAAAAGTATTATCTTTACAACCGATTTGAAAATTGTTTGTTTAAACAAAAGAATTATGAAGATTTTTAATTTAGGTGGCAAGGGCAGTCTGCTCGACCAGTTTGTATCGGAACTAAGGGATGTCCAAATTCAGCAGGAAAGGTTACGTTTCCGCAACAACCTCACGCGTATAGGCGAAGTAATGGCTTACGAAATCAGCAAACGTCTCCCATTCGCCGACGAGGACATCATAACCCCACTCGGCATTGCAACCGTACCTACACTCAAGGAACAACCTGTGATAGCAACAATCCTACGCGCAGGACTGCCAATGTACAAGGGATTCCTCAACTTTTTCGACCATTCCGAAAGCGCATTCATCGCAGGCTACCGCAAATACAAGAAAAACGGCAAGTTCGAGGTAAAAATCGACTACATAACATCGCCATCAATCGAAGAAAAGCAGGTGATAATATGCGACCCTATGCTTGCAAGCGGCAGTAGCATAGAACTGGCATTCAAGGGCTTGCTCGAATACGGAACACCAAAGCACGTTCACGTTGCTGCAGTCATCGCGAGCAAGGAAGGTCTCGATTACATCGAAAAGGTTCTGCCCGAAAGCATGGTTACGGTATGGACAGCAGCAATCGACGATGAACTTACCGTAAAATCGTACATCGTACCAGGAATGGGCGACGCCGGCGACCTTGCATTTGGTGAAAAAACGGACAATTAATAATCTGCATAACTTTAAACCATTGAACTTGAAACGTTGAAACTTGAAACGTTGAACGTTGAACTTTAAACATTGAACTTTAGAAACGGCATCAGCCATAGAAACTAAAAAATTATTGGAACGATTTTTGGAATGCTGCAAAAAAAACAGGAGGAACTGAAATGAAAACTAAAATTATAGCAATCGCAATCGTAGCAATTATGGCTATGCCATTCATTGCAAACGGACAGGAAACCGATTCAATAGCAGTCGAATCCAAATCAGAAGTATCATTTGCCGAACAGCCTAGAAACGAAATTACTGCAAGCATCGGTGTCGTATCGGCATTCGGCGGCGTATTCGACTTTTTCAAGGTCGTTTTCGAAGGCGTTGGCAACAGCATTGGAAACAACTACAAGACCGACACAAAGTTCATCGGAACATACGGACTTGATTACTACTATCAGGTGAACAAATGGTTCCGCCCTGGCGCAAAGATTGTATATGAAGGTCTTACAACAACAGTACGCGACTCGACCAACGCGATAGTCAACCACTACAACACATCGACGCTGTCAATAATGCCAAGCGTACAGTTCTCGTACCTGAACAAAAAACACGTCAAGCTGTATTCCGGCATCGACATAGGCCTCGGCACCATCTTCGACGACAACAAGCAAAGCTCTGGAACCTCATCGACATT
Source organism: Bacteroidales bacterium (assembly GCA_017620015.1). Taxonomy (GTDB): domain Bacteria; phylum Bacteroidota; class Bacteroidia; order Bacteroidales; family ML635J-15; genus Bact-19. The sequence continues at coordinate 109,198 of JAFZRE010000004.1, forward strand.
CTGCGCTTTCAACCTGACTGTCATCGGAATACGTGTCGGCAACGATAACATTTACGGTATGGTGGAAACAAATATCGGAATGGACGCACTGATAAAAGGTGGCTTTGGAGTGAGATTCTAAATAACTTAACAAAAAAGGCAACCGATGGTTGCCTTTTTTGATTTTATAGTCCAAATCACTTATTCTTTCTCTCCCGTTCCCCTGATGATACCCCGGTTCGAATTTCTCAAGAAAAGCACAATCTCGTCACGCTCTTTTGTTGCAGGGAGTTCATTTTCAATGTATTCCAAAGCCTGGCTTACATTCATACCCTTGTTATAGAGAACCCTATAGACATCCTGAATGTTGTTTATCATTTCGTTTGTAAATCCACGGCGACGAAGTCCTATCGAATTTACGCCCGAATATGCCAGCGGATTCCTTGCTGCACGTATATACGGCGGAACATCCTTGCCTACCAACGAATTACCTGCGAACATTGTGTGCGCACCAATATGGCAGAACTGATGCACAAGGGTATTTGCACTTAGAATAGCATAGTCGTCAACAACGACTTCGCCAGCAAGAGTAGCACCGTTTACAAGTATCACATTGTTTCCTACAACGCAGTCGTGTGCTACGTGGCAATACGCCATTATCAAGCAGTTGGAACCTATTATGGTGCGACCTTTTGCCAAAGTTCCGCGACTTACTGTAACGCATTCGCGAATCATGGTATTGTCACCAATTTCGGCAGTAGTTTTCTCGCCCTTGAATTTCAAGTCCTGCGGAATGGCAGCAATTACTGCTCCTGGGAATATCTTGCAGTTCTTGCCTATCTTTGCTCCTTCCATTATGGTAGTATGCGGACCAATCCAAGACCCCTCTCCTATCTCAACATTCTTCTCTATATATGCAAACGGTTCTATTATTACGTTTTCTGCAATTTTTGCTGATGGATGAACAAATGCTAAAGGTTGATTCATGTCCAATTGTTTATCGTTTTTGTAAAAAATATTGTCTTAATTTCTTTGATAACTGCGTATTGGCGAAATGTCCGGGGCGAACTGCCTCAATCCTTGCATTAAAGCGGAAACCGCACAAGGCAAGGTCGCCTATTATGTCAAGCAGTTTATGACGTGCCGGTTCGTTGTCGAACTGAAGTTTCAAAGTATTCAAAATTCCGCTTTCCTGTACCTTTATGCTTTCCTTTCCGCACAATGCTGCAATACGGTCGTACTCACTCTGAGGCAACACCTTGTCAACCACAACGATGGCATTGTCAAGGTCACCGCCCTTTATAAGGTTCATCTTGAGCAATGGCTCTATTTCGCTAAGGAACACGAAAGTCCTGCAGTTTGCAATTTCCGACGGAAAGTCGGCAAGACGAGAAAGTTCGGCAGTCTGTGTCGGCATAGCCTTACCGTAATCTACAACTACCTTAGCAGAATAATCGTTTGCTGGCAAAAGTGTGATTTCGGTATCTCCATTGGTAAAACTTACAGGTTCGTCAAGATTCAAAACTTTAAGCTCGGCATCCTGCTCCTTTGTCCCAACTTTCGAGAAAGCTTCTACATAATAGCGGGAACTTCCGTCAAGGATTGGAACCTCTGGACCATCAACACGGAATTCGGCATTATCGATACCCATAGCGTATGTTGCCGCCATCAAATGTTCGATTGTGCTTACGCTAATGCCATTTTCGGTTACAGTCGTTCCTCTTGATGTTTCGTTCACATTATCGGCAATAGCCCTTATATGCGGACAACCATCCAAATCAGTTCTGACAAACAAATATCCTGTATTTGGTTCTGCTGGCATCACCGTCAATGTCGATTCCTTACCGAAATGCAACCCCTTTCCGCTTAACCTTACTGCGCCAGCTATTGTCTTTTGCTTCATTCTATGAATTTAAAAATTGTGACAAAGTTAGCACTTATTTTGCTAATCCTAAAAACTTTTTTGCACAAGCCTTCATCCGAAGCTACACAAACCTCAGTAATCTTCTAAATACCAACGTTTTATAATTATTCTCTTCCAAGATATTTCAGAGCCGACAACGAAGCCATCTGTTCTGCTTCCTTCTTTGTCCAGCCCTTGCCAGTTGCCACAAATTTGCCGTCGATACAAATTTCCGTTTCGAAATGATATAGTTTCTCGCAAGCCTCCATACTTTCAAAGGTGTCAATCACAAGGGCAAACTTTTCCTTCTGCGAATACTGTAGCAGACGCGACTTGTAGTCGGTGTTGTGTTTCATCAGGTTGGCGACATCAAAATACTTGTCGAAAATCTTATTTACAAAGATTTCACAGGCGGAATAGCCCTTGTCGAAATATATTGCACCGACCAAAGCCTCGAACGAATTGCCTGTAATGTTCTTTATTTCATTGTTTCGGCCTTCCTTGTACTGCATAAGGCGTATCAAACCCAACTCGGAAGCCACACGATTAAGACTCTTACGGCTTACCAACATTGAGCGCAGCACCGAAAGTATGCCTTCGGGGGCATTAGGATATTTTTCGTACAGCATTGCACTCGCCACCGTGCTTATTACCGAATCGCCTAGAAATTCAAGACGTTCGTTATTGTAGCGAATTTCCTTCTGTTTCTTGTTTGCCGAAGAGTGACGCAAAGCCATCTTATAATACAGCAATTCCTTCGGCTTAAAGCCAATTATTTCTTCAAGCTGTCTCTTTAGTTTTTCGTCCTTGGGATTTTTCTTCTTGAAAAGAAAGGATAGAAACATTACTTATCCATTTTTTTGAAGATGATGGAAGTATTATGACCGCTGAAACCGAAGGCATTGGACATTGCATAGTCAACATTTCGCTTCTGAGCCTTGTGCAATGTAAGATTCAAGTTACGGTCAATCTTCTCGTCGAACTGCTTGTGGTTTATTGTCGGCGGAACAATGCTTTCGTTTATTGCAAGTATGCAGAACATCGACTCAATTGCTCCGGCTGCACCAAGCAGGTGACCTATTTCAGACTTTGTGGAACTGATGTTAAGTTTGTAGGCGTGTTCGCCAAATACTTTCTGAATAGCAAGGATTTCAGGCACATCGCCTATTGGCGTTGATGTGGCATGGGCATTTATGTAGTCGATTTTTTCGGGGGCAATGCCTGCGTTCTTCAAAGCATTGGTCATTGCTATCATGCCGCCAAGTCCATCGGGATGCGGAGCTGTAATATGATATGCATCGGCGGAAAGTCCAACGCCAGCCACTTCGGCATAGATTTTTGCGCCGCGTCTTACAGCGTGTTCATATTCCTCGAGCACCAGCGAGCAACCGCCCTCACCCATCACAAATCCGTCGCGGGTAGCGCAGAACGGACGCGATGCGGTCTGATATTCCTCGTTATTCTTCGAAATTGCCTGCATCGACTGGAATCCTTCCATGCCCACTTCGTTTATCGAAGCTTCCGAACCGCCAATGACAATCATGTCGGCCATATCAAGACGGATAAGGTTAGTGGCATCAATTATGGCATTCGCCGATGATGCACAAGCCGAAACCGTATTGTAGTTCGGACCCATAAGTCCATATTTTATGGATATTGTTCCAGCAGCTATATCCGATATTATCTTAGGTATGAAGAATGGGGAAAAACGGGAAACCGCACTACTTGTGTAGTCAATGATTTCACCAAAAATTGTGTTTGAACCACCGATTCCCGATGCCCAGACAACACCGACCCTCGTCCTGTCAACCTTGTCGAAATCGACACCACAGTCCTTAATGGCCTCATCGGATGCAATTATAGCAAACTGACAGAACTTGTCAAGCTTACGGAGTTCCTTCCTGTCGAAATACTGTTCCGGGGAATAATTTTTTACCGTGCAGGCAAACTTTGTTTTAGAAGAAGATGTGTCGTAAGTGTCAATAAGGGCAGAGCCACTGACACCGTCCCTAACATTGTTCCATGTTTCGAGACAGGTCAGCCCTACAGGCGATATTGCGCCCATGCCAGTTACGACAACCCTCTTAAGCTCCATAGAATTATTTCATGTGTGCTTCTATGTAGGCAATTGCAGCTCCTACTGTAGTAAGATTTTCTGCCTCTGTGTCCGGAATTTCAACACCGAATTCCTTTTCAAATTCCATTGTCAACTCAACAGTATCCAATGAATCAGCACCCAAATCCTGAATGAAACTTGCTTCTGGTGTAACTTCTGCTTCGTCAACACCTAATTTTTCAACTATAATACTTTTTACTCTAGATGCAATGTCTGACATAATTTCTTAATTTTAGTTAATAAAAATACATTAAAAAAAAATCGCCGCAAAATAACAAAAATCATTTCAGATAGTCAAACTTTTTTTGATTCTTTTTGCCCATGCCATTTTTTTTGCCGTACTTTGCATTGATAATCAAACATAAAGGACAAGACTATGGACAAAACAATAAAAATTGCTCTATTTGCTTCTGGTTCAGGCACTAACGTCGAAAACATCGCAAATTACTTCAACGGCAGAACCTCCGCAAAACCCGTCTGCGTGCTGTGCAACAAGCCCGATGCCTTCGTACTCGAGCGCGCAAAACGTCTCGGACTCGACTCCATGACCTTCAACCGCACCGATTTCAACGATGGGCAAAAGATAATGGAATACCTAAGCAAACACGACATAGATTTCATCGTTCTCGCAGGCTTCCTCTGGCTGGTTCCAGAATACCTTATTAATAAATATCCAGGTCGCATCGTAAACATACACCCTGCCCTGCTACCTAAGTTCGGCGGAAAGGGAATGTATGGAATGCACGTTCACGAAGCCGTGAAGCAGAGCGGCGAAACAGAAACCGGCATAACAGTCCACCTCATCGATGGTAACTACGACAAGGGAAACACTGTCTTCCAAGCAAAGGTCTCAGTAGAGCCTACCGATTCACCCGACGACATAGCCAACAAAGTACATAAACTTGAATACCAATATTATCCAAAGGTTATAGAGGAAATTGCTGAAAAAATACTGGCAGAAAAGTAACATCCTTAAAATAAACATCACAAAAGACACAAAGCCAACCTGTTGCCTATAATTTTGTTAATAATATAGACGAAAAATCTGTTTCCGTTGATAAAATGGAAAACCTGCTTGCTTGAAAAATAGTAATTTTGCAATCCCAAAAATAAATTGTTATGGCACAGGAAAAAGAAACAACGAAAAAAACTAAGAAACGGTCATCAAACGATGTCCTTGAGGAACTCAACACACTTTTAGGTAAGGTACCTCCACAGTCGCCCGAACTTGAAAAAGCAGTTTTAGGAGCAATACTCATTCAGTCGAGCGCAATCTACGACATTACAAACATAATACAGCCTCAGAGCTTCTATATTCCTGCACATCAGACTATTTACGCGGCAATGCGTAGTCTGATGCAGGCAGAAAAGCCAATCGACACCATAACTGTTTCTGAAGAACTGAGTTCAAAGAACCAACTAGAGGAAGTAGGCGGATTGCCATACCTTATTGAACTTACTGAACTCATCGGCACGGCGGCCCACCTCGAATACCACGCCAGAATCGTACAGCAGAAGTACATTCAGCGCGAACTTATAAAGGCATCGACAGAAATACAAAAGCTTTCGTACGACGAAACCAAGGATGTTGACGAACTTATATCATTTGCCGAAGGCGAAATATTCCAGATTTCGGAAGGCATGGTAAAGAAGGAACTGGTAAAGATTGGCGACGTGATGGAAGCGGCAAAGAAGAGCATAGAAAAAGCCGCAGAAAGCAAGGGTTCGTACCGTGGAGTACCATCGGGGTTCACCGACCTCGACAGGCTTACTTCGGGATGGCAACCGTCAGACCTTATAATAGTGGCAGCACGTCCTTCTATGGGTAAGACGGCATTTGTGCTGTCGATGGCAAGGAACATGGCCGTCGAATACCAGAAGCCGGTTGTCTTCTTCTCGCTCGAAATGTCATCGCTGCAACTTGTGAACCGACTTATCGCCGCAGAAATAGAAATCTCCGGAGAAAAAATACGTAACGGCGACCTTACCGAAGATGAATGGCAGTGCTTCGAATCAAGGCTTCACAGACTTGGTTCCGCCCCGCTTTATATCGATGACACTCCAGCAATATCGGTATTCGAACTCCGCGCAAAATGTCGCCGCCAAGCCCGAAGCAAGGAAGGTCTGGGCATTATTATCATCGACTACCTCCAGCTTATGACATCGGGAGTTGACAGCAAGGGAAGCCGCGAACAGGAGGTTAGTAACATCTCAAGGTCGCTCAAGGCAATAGCAAAGGAACTGAACGTACCAATAATAGCCTTGTCGCAGCTCAACCGTAGCGTCGAAACAAGAAGCAACGACAAACGCCCGCAACTTTCCGACCTCCGCGAATCGGGAGCAATCGAACAGGATGCCGATATTGTAGCATTCATACACCGTCCCGAATACTACGGAATAAAGGAAGACGAAGACGGCATTTCGACAAGAGGACTTGCCACTATAATTGTCGCTAAGCACCGTAACGGCGCAGTAGATGATGTAAGACTGAAATTCGTGAAGGAACTGGCAAAATTCCAGGATTGGAACGAAGGCATAAGCGAACTGCTACCATCGTCAGACACAGAAACATTCCAGACCCATGGTTCAAAGATGAACAGCCGCAACTTTGCCCCTGACAATTCCTTCGACAATGGCAGCAGCTTCATTGGCGACAATAGTTTCGAAGATGCACCGATCCCAGGATTTACGAAAGACAACAACGAAAATCCACCATTTTAATGATTAATTTAAAACACAATATGGACAACCAAAAAGAAGACAGATTGCGTAAGTTCGACAAACACTACCTCGAAATGGCAGCAGTATGGGCAAAAAACTCTTACTGCAAACGACGCCAGGTGGGTGCATTGCTCGTGAAAAACAAAATGATAATCTCCGACGGATTCAACGGCACACCTGCTGGATTCGAGAATCAGTATGAGGACGAAAACGATGTAACAAAGCCTTATGTGCTTCACGCAGAAGCCAATGCAATAACCAAAGTGGCAAAGTCGGGCAATAGCAGCGAGGGTGCTACACTATATATTACTACTGCACCTTGCATAGAATGCGCAAAACTGATAATACAGTCGGGAATAGAACGCGTGGTTTATTCCGAGGAATACCGCAAGTCGGAGGGAATAGAACTCCTGAAACGTGCTAATATTAAAGTCGAAAACTTTAAGGACGATGAAATATAAGAATACAAAGGTCGCGATACTTGTACCGATGCTGATTGCCTTGTCGGTTGTGGCGGGAATGTTTATTGCCCGGCTTGCATGGACAGATTCGCCATCCTTTGTCAACTCGGAAAGCAAAATTGATGACGTGATGAACCTCATCGACATGTATTATGTCGATGAACTAAGTCCCGACAGCATCGAGGACGTGATGATTTCCGACTTTCTGCACAACCTCGACCCGCATTCATCGTACATGACTGCAAAGGAAACGGAAGAAGTAGAATCGGAACTTACTGGAAATTTTGTTGGAATCGGAATACGCTTCTATGTTTTGCACGACACCGTAATGATTACCAACATAATCCCTGGCGGTGCATCCGAAAAAGTTGGATTGCTGGCTGGCGACAGGATTATTAATGTTGACGACAAACCCATTTCTGGCATTGGCATAAGCAACGACAGCGTACGCGGACGCATTCTTGGGGAAGAAGGCAAAAAGGTAAAAATTGGCATTCTGCGCGATGGGGTTGCAATGGATTTCGACATTCGCCGTGCCCCTGTCGATATGGAAAGTGTATATTATTCAAAGGTTGGCAACATTGGCTACATAAAGGTTACATCTTTTAACAACAATACCGCACAACAGTTTGAAGACGCACTGAATATGCTGAAAATAATGAAGGTAAATTCTCTCGTCATCGACCTTCGCGACAATAGTGGTGGATTTATGCACGCAGCCCAGGAAATTCTCGACAACTTCTTTGCCGACAAGCAATTACTCGTATATACCGAAGGTGCAAACTCAAAACGCGAAGAAGTGTATTCATCTGGTCGCAACGGCAAGTTCGCCAACTATCCTTTGGCCGTGCTGGTTGACGAAAATTCGGCTTCGGCATCAGAAATTACAGCAGGCGTAATCCAGGACTACGACAAAGGCACCGTGATTGGCAATGTGACATTCGGCAAAGGTCTGGTTCAAAGGATGTTCAATCTTTCCGACGGTTCTTCGCTACGACTGACGGTTTCGCGTTACTATCTGCCATCAGGAAGGTGCATACAGCGCAGCTACAAGGACGGTTACATTTCATATCTTGAACAATATTATGCAAACTACGGCAGAAACAAACAGACAGTCGATAGTTCCAAGGTTTTCTATACCATCAACCAGAAACGCAAAGTCTATGAAGGCGACGGACTTATGCCCGACATTACCGTGGAGCACGACACTAGCTATGTTTCAAACATGCTTGTAACAATAAGCAAGACCGATGTCATAAGCAATTTCTGCGTAGAATACTGCGATGTCAACAGGAAGAAAATGGAGCAGGTGGACTCGAAGAAAAAACTTGACTCTTTCCTTGAAAGCGATGGAATGTTCAACAAGTTCCTTGCAAGGCTTAGTCACGACAGCATTCAATATTCGCAGGCCGACCTCGACCATTCCCGCAAATACCTCAACAAGGTTCTCCGCTTCCAGATAGCCGGCTATGTCCTCGACTATAATGTTGCAAACGCAATCCTCCTCGAAGACGACCCCTACATGGACAAGGCAATTGAAATTCTTGAAAAATAGTAAAATCGTGACATGGCGCGATTCTACTATTTTTGAATTGTTAAATTTCTTAATTTTGCGCCATGAATTTTACAATCTTACATAAGGACGACAAAACCAATGCCCGTCGTGGTGTAATCACTACCGACCATGGCGACATACAGACGCCGATTTTCATGCCAGTAGGCACCTGCGGAACAGTGAAAGGTGTTCACACTTACGAGATTAAAAACGAAATAGATGCGCAAATAATCCTTGGCAACACATATCATCTCTACCTTCGCCCGGGAATTGAAATCATAAACAAGGCTGGCGGTCTGCACAAGTTCAACGGTTGGGACAGGCCTATTCTTACCGACAGCGGTGGTTTCCAAGTATTTTCGATGGCCGACTGCCGCAAACTTACCGCCGATGGAGCTATTTTCCGTAGCCATATTGATGGCTCGAAGCATATTTTTACTCCCGAACGCGTGGTTGACATACAGCGAAACATCGGTGCCGACATAATGATGGCTTTCGACGAATGCACACCATATCCTTGCGAATACAAATACGCCGCCAAGTCACTTAAACTCACCAACTCGTGGCTTTCGCGCGGATGGAAGCACTTCAACGAGACAGAAGGCTTGTACGGTTATCGTCAGGCATTTTTCCCGATAGTGCAAGGTTCTACATACGAAGATTTGCGCGTTGAGTCGGCTAAATACGTTGCCGACATCGGTGCCGAAGGCAATGCAATAGGCGGTCTTTCGGTTGGCGAACCCACCCAGCAGATGTACGACATGATTGAAATTGTAAACGAGCATCTTCCGCAGGACAAGCCCCGCTACCTTATGGGCGTTGGCACTCCAATAAACATTCTCGAAGGAATAGCACGCGGAATTGATATGTTCGACTGCGTAATGCCAACCCGCAACGCCCGCAACGGTATGCTTTTCACGATGGAAGGCACGATGAACATGCGCAACGAAAAGTGGAAGGACGACTTCTCGCCACTCGACGAAAACGGAACAACAATTGTCGATTCGTTCTACTCAAAGGCTTACCTAAGGCATCTGGTAATAGCAGGAGAAATGCTGGCAGCACAGATTGCAAGCATACACAACCTCGGATTCTATCTGCACCTTGTTGACTTAGCCCGTCAGCACATTGCCGACGGAACGTTCTCGGAATGGAAAAACATGATGGTTGAAAAATTGGGAAGGAGATTATAATTGAAAAAACTCGACTGGTATATTCTGCGGAAATTTATGGGCACGTTCTTCCTTGCCCTTTTCCTCATTGTATGCGTAGCCGTAGTGTTCGACATCTCCGAAAAAATTGATAATTTCATTTCCAAAGGGGCATCTGTTTACGATATCATATTTATGTATTACCTTAATTTCATCCCAAACTTTGCCAACTTGTTTTGTGCATTGTTTGTGTTTATTTCGGTAATATTCTTTACATCCAAGATGGCAGGAAAGTCGGAGTTCATTGCTATGTTTGCCAGTGGAATAAGCAGGTTCAGATTATTGCGTCCATATTTTGTGGGCGGCTTGCTGATTACTGCATTTTCATTTATTCTGGGCAACTACGTTATTCCCGACTGCAACAAGGAAAGACTGGCCTTTGAGGAAAAGTATGTGTCGAGAGGACTAAGGGTAAGTTCATTCAACATACATAGGCAACTGGAACCAGGCGTGTATTTTTATGTTGAAAATTTCAACAGGGAGCATGGTGTGGGACTTCGCATGTCGCTCGAAAAGTTTGATGGCGTTGAACTGAAATCGAAGATGACTGCCGATATGATACAATGGGATGAAACTCGCCAAATGTGGAAAGCAAAGGACTATTGCATAAGAACTTTCGATAACGGAGAAGAAACTATTGAAACCGGAGCACAGAAAGATACTGTAATTCGCATTACCCCTGAGGATTTCTTCAAGAAGACATCTTCGGTAGAAGCTCTGAATGCCAAGGAACTACGGGAATTTATCGCAGAACAGAAACTTTCCGGCACATCAGCAGTAGTTTCAAGCGAAATAGAGTTATACAACCGTATGTCAACTCCTTTTTCGACATTCATATTGACCATAATCGGATTCTCTCTTTCGGTAAAAAAACGCAGGGGCGGACTTGGAGTGAACATTGCATTGGGAATGTTGCTAAGCTTTTCGTACATCTTGTTCCAGAGGTTTTCCACGACATTTGCGTTAAGTGGTCTATTAAGTGCAATGCTAGCCGTGTGGGTACCTAACATCATTTTTGCAATCATAGCAATTGTTGTTTACTTAACCGCTTCTAAATGAAAAGGTTAATTCTTGCTATCATATTGCTGTCGGTATGCTGCTGCATATCTGCCCAAAGAACGCATAGCCTCGAAGCAAAACTTTACGGAGGACGCATTGTCCCGCACCGCAGCGGAATGGATGCATTGGCACAACCTCTTTTTGCAGGGGAATTCAACTATTATTTCTCGACCCTCTCCGACAATTACTACGATGTGAAATACCATTTCCCAAAGCATGGTTTTGGCATGAACTACAATTATATGGGCAACCACAAAGTGCTTGGTTCGGCTTTTGCGGCCTATTCGTTCCTCGACTTTTCGTTTTTAGACAAGCAGTGGTTTGACCTGGGCTTACGGGTTAATGCTGGACTTGCCCTCCTCACCCGCAAATTCGACAAAGAAACAAATCCGCAGAACATAGCCGTATGTACCAACTTGTGTTTCTACTTCAACCTTAGCTTCAACGCCATATTCAGGTTGCCCTCCGACTTCGAACTAAAACTTTCGCCAGGATTCCAGCATTACTCAAATGGGGCAGTAAAAAAACCGAACTTAGGATTAAACTGCCTATTTGTTTCGTTGGCATTATCAAAGGACATTTGCTCCAAAGAATTTACTCGGGAACTCAAAGACTATCAGGATGGGCTTTCTCCACACGAAGCCTGGATTATGGGAACCTGCTCAACAGCCGACGAATATTCCGTAGGATATGAAGGTCGCGGTGGCGGATTTATATGCAGCACAGTGGCGACGGGATACACATACCAGTACTGCAAGCTTGGAAAAGTTGGCGCTTCGTTCGACATGTTCTACAACGAAAACAACAAGTACTACTACTTCGATGACGAAAGAGGCTTGTTCCTGTTGTACGACAAGTTTTCCGACATACTGAAGCTCGGCATAAGCCTAGGCCACCAGCTTGTATATCGCCGCTTCGAATTAATTACATATTATGGATTCCATTTCTACAACAAAGTATGGACATACAAACGCTTCTATTTCCGTGTCGGAGCACGCTACTACCTTACTGATTATATGTTCATAAACCTGTCGCTGAAGGCAAATGGCTTCAAGGCTCAGTTTATAGAAAGCGGAATAGGTTTCTCGTGCCGCAGATGGGGAAAGAAAGGGAAAGACTAAAGGGACTAAACGTCGAACAGGCTAACAGAAGATCTGTCAAGCAGTCTGCAAGACCGTTAGACAGCAAGACTGTTAGACTTCAAGCCGTGAGCCTTCGAGCCTGCAAGCCCTAATTATCAACCGGCGTAGCCATTCAAATCTTCAAACGCCGCAAGCATAGAAACGGCGTCAGCCATTCAAACTTAGAAACGTGAAACCTAGAAACGCCGCAGGCATAGAACGGCGAAGCCATTGAAACTACCTTACTAACTCGAACCAATCCGCATTAAATTCGGTATCGTCGGCAAATCCGCTTTTTTTCAGTTGGCGGTACGCCCATTCATCTGCAAAGTTCCATTCAAGGAATTTCTGGTTTTCATATCTTTCCAAGAAGTCGCGGATTTTCATCTTGATAAGGATTTCGTACTTCTTCGAAGTTATGAAGTAGTCCTGCCTTGTGTTGAACTTCATAGCCTGCTGCTGTTGCTGGTCGATGATGTCGAGCTCTGCCCTTGTCTTTGTGAGATATGGCAAAGCCGGGTCGGCCAGGTCGGCCATGAACGAATATTCTATGAAAGCACTATCACTATGAGCAAAGTTGTACTGGGCAATCACAACGCTCCAGTTCACCAATGCCGACAACGAAATCACAACCATGAACGAAAAACTATTGACCTTGAACAGGTAGTACATGCTCTTGTGCTTTGCCACCTTTATCATTATCGAAATCAGACCGACAATGACGAGCACCAAGAAGAAGAATACGGCAATACGTCCGAATGCCAAGCCGAAATATTTTACATACCAGAAGTTTCTGATTCCTACCGACAAGGTCATGAAGCAGTTCTGGGCAAGCCATACCATTGTGAGTATCTTCAGCAACCTGTTTTTACTGTAGAAGTTTAGGTTTTCGCGGAATAGAAGCAGGGCAATCATCTGCGAGATGAGTATTGCAAATATCAATATCCATGTGCCTTCGTGAACGAATTCCTTTAAGAATGAACCGTCCCACGAGTAGAACCACACATAGCGTATGTCGCTTATGTTGAAGAACAAAAGCACTATGTTGAGCATTCCGAGCAACATGACACCGAAGAAGTTACGGTTCTTAAGAGTCTGCGAAAGTCCGCGAATGAATCTTCTCTTGCGCTTATGCACCAATGTTTCTTCGAGCCCCGATTCGTAAGTCATGAGTTTCTCGGTCTTCTTGCGGAATACGTAGTTTGCAAAGACAAGTCCTGTTAGGAACAGCACAATGAATTCGAAGTTAAGCGATTCAAGTACATCACCTACCATCTCTCCGAATTTTGAGCTGCCGAGCGAGTATAGGATTACAAATGCCAGTGTAATGACAAATGCAAGTACCGTGAGCCAGAAAATCTTGCTTTTCTTCATCTTAGGTTCGCCGTCTTCGTGCTTCCTATGCATCTGCGGAACGAACGAGAGCGCAGCATTGCAGAACGATTCGAAAGTGGCATACATATAACTGCGGTATTCCTTGAACACAATTATGCTGTTGCAGGTGAAGAACATAAGTATGTTGACGAAAATCGTCCATCCCGAATGCGAGTACAGCACTGCAAGCGAGGTTGTAAGAAGCACCGCCAGAGCCGTGACTGTAAGTTTGTTGAACTTTAACGGTCTGTTCAGTATAAGCATAATAGGAATCGTTATCCATTCGAGAATTACAAGGTTTAAGCCTATGTTCTTTTCGAAGAACAGCATTGTGAAAACAAGTGCAGTTGCGATTGATGCGATTATGTATCCAAGTCGTTTCATGACATTTATGTTTTAACGTGAACTATATAACAAACTTTGTGCCTTAATATTGTGCTGAAGGGAATTTTTGTAAGCCCACAGCGATAGCCATTGAACTTTGAATCCTTTAACTATTTTGAACGAGCGCAAAGCATTGCGCCGCTACAATTGAACATTTAACCCCTTGAACCTTCAAATTTTCAACCTTTAGCTCAACGAAGTTAAATCTTCAAACGCCGTAGGCATTCAAACTCACAAACTTTTCTTATCTTTGCCGTCATAAATTTAGGCTGTATGCGAAAGATATATTGTATTGGCGAAACCGTTTACGACATCATTTTCCGTAACGGTAAGGCTGTAGAATCTTGCCCGGGCGGACCAATCCTCAACACTTCGGTGTCGCTTGGACGTATGGGCGAAAAGGTGTATGTCGTAGGCGACCAGGCCAACGATGCCATTGGTAACATTATTGCCGACTTCTTGTCGGACAACAACGTATCAACCAAGTATTTGACCTTGTACAACGATGCAAAGTCGCGTGTTGCTCTCGCTTTCCTCTACGATACGCGTGAGCCTGCCTACAGTTTCTACAAGATTCGTGTGAACGGTGATATAAAGATAACCTTCCCAGAAGTGAAGCACGACGACATAATACTTTTCGGTTCGTTCACCTCGATAAAGGCCGAAGTCCGCGACGACCTTATGGCTTGTCTGCGTCAGGCAAAGGAAGCAGGAGCAATCATAATCTACGACCCGAATTTCCGTCCTTCGCATTTGAAAGACCGCGAGCGTGCACTTCCGCTGATAAAGGAAAACCTTGAAATTGCTGACATCGTGAAAGGCTCCAACGAGGATTTTCAGCTTATCTTCGATTCAAATTCAGCTCTCGACACCAACGAGATAGTAAAAGGTTACGGCTGCCACAATTTCATCTATACCGCCAACAAGTACGGCGTGAACCTTTTCACTCCCGACTTCCACAAGGTGTTCGATGTTCCACGCATAACCCCGGTTTCTACCGTTGGCGCAGGCGACAGCTTCAACGCGGGACTTATCTACGGACTTATCAAGCAGAATGTTTACGCATCAGACCTCGAAAATATGTCGCTCGAAGTGTGGAGAAAGGTCATCTACTGCGCAATCAGCTTTGCAACACATGTTTGCTGCAGTTACGACAATTTCATCAACGACGAGTTCATCTCAAGTTTCGACATGTAGCCATGCAAATCGAAGGGACTTACAATATTGACTACTACCGCAATCTGGTTGCCGACAAGGTTCATTGCCACGATTCGTTGTGGTTTGTCGGCGGTGCGCAGTGGAACGCAGTGCAGGCTTCGTCGGCAAAGTTGGCGAAGATGGTGTCGGCAATAGCAAACAGCGGTGGCGGCGAACTTATTTTCGGCATTGCACAGAAGCGTTCTCGTGCCGAAGCTTTCGAGCCGGTGAAGGGATTCGACAAGGGCGAAGAATGGATTTTCCACGAGATTCAGTCGCAGATTGACAAGCCTGTTGACGACCTTTCGGTAAAAATTTGCCCGATTCCCGATTCCGACGGCAAGATAATCCACATCCACATCCCAGCCAACAACAATGCACCGCACCAGTTCACCGACAACAAGTTCTACCGCTGGAGCAAAGGCAAATGCTTGGTAATGAACGAGTCGGAAGTCCGTATGGCCTATATGAAGATTAGCACTTGCAATCTGGAGTTTCTTGGCGTGACAAACATAAACGGCATTCCAACCTTGTCGGGAGGAAAGTTCTCGTCGATGAACTTCTATCCCAAGTTTATGATTCGTAACGCCGGCAACATAGTTGAGAAGGACTACAAGGTCGAGATTGCTTTCCCAACGGCACTATTCGAGGAAACAAACCAACCGCTAAAGTCGGCGTTTATCCGTCACGAAGGCATTTACAGCGTTTTCGGACAGCGTGGCAACTATCCGATTTTCCAGCAGGAAATTTCCACTATCATTGAGGCAAAAATCACAGTTACTGCCGAAAACATCAGCACATTCCTCAACGAATATATCAACATCTACCTGTATTTCAGCAATGGTCTGAAAAAGCATTCCATTCGTCTTGCCGATACGCTTACATACAATGGGGAAAGGCTTACGAAAGATGATTTTGGAAAGGCTATGGAAGTAATATCTATTTGAAATTGTTAAGACTGTCACAACAATTCAAATTCCATAAAAATTACAAAAGAATAATGGTTGGACAAATGTTAAAAAAGGTATATTAATGATACTTTTTTAAAAAAAACTTTTTTTTATGAATATTTATTATACCTTTGTCCTAAACACAAATAATATTTACTATGGAGTTTTTATTAGACAAACATTTGAGGAAAACCATTGGTACTATGTCGTTTATTAGATACATAATACCAATTTTTATTTTGTTATTTACCAGCGGTCTATCTGCCCAAACCGTAAGTTTGTCGCCAGAGCAATGCGGACAAGCCATACCTTATGGAAGCCCAATTGTCTGTACTGCAAACGACAGCGCAGTTGAATATGAGTTCAAGTTTTTTACATCCGAAGATACTGCCATTATCACATCCCAAAGAAATTATATACTTGCAGAAACATATTACAACATCTTGCACGCAGACTTGGCATATCAGACAATAATTAGATGCAGATTTGGTGAAAACTGGGGTGCTTATGGAGACACTTGCATTACTAAGATTGTAATAGACTGGTTCTCTGGAATGCAGGCATTATACAATACAAATGAACCAATTACTAATCGTACAGAATTCAATTGCGAAGAAAATCTCAATGATGAATACACGATTCCTGTAGTATTCCATGTTATTGTTCCCGATGGCTACGATGGAGAAAACATTGTTGATTATCTATCTCCAGACAGAATAAACGAACAATTAGACATAATAAACAAGTTTTTCGCTGGAGAAATGGTAGAAGAAGGAGATGATAATGTTATAGATGCGAAAATGCACTTTTGCTTTGCAAAGAAAGACAATATTGGGCGAAATCTTGAAATTGAGTATAATGGAAACACATATTATGGAATAACATATCGAAGCCGTAATGAAGGGGAAAATATTTCTGTTGATGAAACAACATACCTTAATAACTTACGAGATATTGAATATGAGGCTTGCAGTTACTATACTTTATTTCCACGAAACAAGTACCTCAACATATTTGTATTTGAAAAAATGTCGAATCCTTTCTACTATGGAGAAGCAGGTTCTATAGAGGCGCTTGGTGATGGCGCTCGTTTTTCATATATCAGACTAAGACAGGATGTTGTTGGGGCAAGGAGGGAAATGCGATCATTTGGCAAGGATAAAGGATATACGGCAGTACACGAATTAGGACATTTCTTCGGGTTGAAGCACACATTTGATGAAGAAGATTACGAAGATTTGGGACTAGATTATCAATCAGATCCACCATATAATTCTAATTGTATTGAAACAGAACCGAATGTGCACAATGTAATGAATTATGTAAATGACGAATGTAAATATTTTTTTACAAGAGGCCAGGTATGTAGGATGCGAAAAACAATTGCAACATATTCTGAACTAAGTGCTCTTGCTAATTCATCAGTTGCCACAGAATGTGAACCGACCCAGCCAAATATATATTCAGCCAATATTGTTTCACCTGTTGAGAACATTATATGCCAACATCGTTCTGATATTATTACCATCACTGCTGATGATATTGATTTAGTAAAACAAATTACTATAAATGGAAATCCTGTTGATTTGGAAGACAGCGATGTTGAAATTGACGAACAAGCAAACACAATAGAAATCCAATATACTTTTGATGCATTAGGGTATTATGACATAGAGGTTTCGTGTGGATATGAAAACAATTTAACATGGCTAACTACACACAGAATCATTGAAACTATTGAATGTGAAACTCCTACCGACAATCTTGAACAGGCGCAATGGTACTACGATTCGTATGCAAGCCTGGATTTTCGTGATGGCCTGGCAAGATTCAAAACCGATTCGGATATGGATGCAAACGTTTCTGAATCATCAATATGCGACAGCCAAGGTAATCTTCTGTTTTATACTGATGGAAGACAAATATGGAATTCGCAGCATAATTTGTTCGAAAATTCTGTTCTTGAAAGTCAAATAAAAGAAAGAAGCACAATTATTTTAAAATTTTCAGAATTTAAGTATGCAATTATAAGTATTAGTGTAAATGACGGCAGATTATATGGTTGCGTTGTAGATGTTACTAGTGGTTTAAATGAAAATGCAACTTTATCATGGACATCTTTGTCTTTTGGAAACGATTTGACAAACCTGACTGTTCTGTCGGCTGTCCCCACTAGAGATCCTAATAAATATTGGTTGCTGGCCACAAAAAAGATAGGAGATACATATTATAGATGTGTAGCAAAACTTGCTTACGATAGCAATAACAGCTCAATGACTATTTTGAACGCAGACATAGATTCTTATGTATTATGTGATTCAAATGTGCTATCTATAAAAGTGTCCCCTGATGCACAATATGTATTGTATAGCACAGAAAACAATGGCATAAAATTTTTCAGATTCTACGCAAATTCCGGGGAAATGGATTTTTTGGACTGTAATCTACATGTAGAAGGAGCAAAAGGATGTGCAATAGAGTTCAGCCAAAGCGGAAAGTTCTTGTATATGGCAGGTCATGCTAATGGAATTAGAGATCAAATTATTATAACCCAGTACGTTATGGAGCAAATGCAATGCGTATGCGATATACAGCGGACTGAAATTTGTAGATGGGAAGGCCTGTACGATGAAAATTTCCACGCATATGTAAATCTTCAAAGAGCTCCTGACGGGAAAATATATATTGGCAGATATTCTGACATATATCCCAATTCGCGTATGATAGGAGTAATCTTAAATCCAGAAGTACGAGATGAAGACAATGGTCGAAGTAATATGTGCGGTGTACGAATGCATGCCATTGACTATAATGAAAATCGGTATGTTAACCATATTAACTTTCCAAATCTTGTAGATGTAAAAGAAATTGACACATGCAAGGTGGATTTTTTTGTATGCGCAGACTGGTGCCCAGGAAATGTACCTCGTGAAATAAGTAATATTGTTAATCTGTCGAATACCCTACATAATACTTGGCGATTCTATGACGAGAACAATAACTTGATAGCAACAAGTTCATCAAGTTATGACATCGACAATGGAAGACCTGACAGTCAAGATTATAGTAATATTAATACATACGAATTTGTTACAATAGAACTTTCCTCCACAGAGTGTCCTTCTGTTGTACAAACAAGAACCATTGGTCACCGCAGTGATGTTTATCCTCAAATCGTCGGACAGGACTCCCTCTGCAAGGACGGACAGCCGCACAGCTATCATGTTAATGTTCCGGAACTGGAACCATCAATGCGTGTCAACTGGACATCGCCTTATAATGAAGACAATGATGATTTACATTTAATCTATAACCCAAATTATGTTATCGACAACCACATCCCTTTAGTAGCTGAAATACGGGATAATTCTACTGACGGCTGTCCATATATTGTTTCTAAGCAAGTCGGAGTGACAGAAATAAACTATGTCTCGACACCTACTCCATACTGCAACGAAAACAACCCTGGAAGTGTTGAGTTTTTTATCAACAATTATCAGGAGTCAAACACATTGCCGCCTTATAATTTTTCAGATATATATGGCAACGAACATTCTAACGAAAGTACATTTACCATTGGAAATCTGCCTATTGGAGAGTATTCATATAATATTACAAACGACTATTGCAATTATAATGGCACCATTGATATAGAATCTTCTTTGGGAGACATAAACATTAGCGTAGTTCAGGATTGCGAAGTCGATACGATAAAACTGTGGAAGGAAGACAATACGTCTTTGAGCGGATATGTGTTTACATTAAATAGCGGTGATTATTCATACGAAAAGACTACGGACGAATCTGTACTTACACTTGTGGTCAGCCAGTATTCCGAATATTCCAATATGGTAGTATATCCACAATGTAGTATTAACATTACTGAAACAGAACCAGATTTTTGTTCCTTAAGTATTGATGTTTCTATTCCATCGCTTCCCAAAGTAGAAATTATCACTCATTGTAATAATGACAATACTGCGTATACCACTGTTATAATACATAATGTTGAAGATATTAATCTGCTTGATTTAGAGATTGATTTCGTGAACAATGATAATGCTACAATAGCTTTTGACCATTTTGATATACATGGTGATGTGTACTATAGGATTTCCAATATAACATGCAGCGATTTGCTAGACGTCAACGAACTTTATGTTGAATACGATGGTTGCGTAATATACAAGGCTCCTATTGAGGGATGCTTTATAAAGGAGATTATACCTGAATATAAACCAATATGCGAAACGGGTGGACTTACTGACATTGCACTCAGAATTATTTATCCGACGGGACTAATGATGCCTGATAATGTATTCTGGACATGGAGCACTGCCAGCAGCCTGGAGCCAACAACAACTGAACATGTATCAGAAAACGAGTCGGTAACAATTCTACAAAATGTATATGCAGGAACATACAACTATGCCATTCATTTCGGCAACTGCATTCGCGAGGGAACTGTAGAGGTTGTGGAAGAGAACCCGACAGAATATACGATTGAAACAACTAATAATGGGACAAGTACTATTGTTTGTGTAAATATTATATCCCTGCCATCGGGCATAAGCACCCTTATTGCTCACGATGCAGCAGGTAACGAACTGATAAACAATCCAATTGTTTCTGGACAGCGATATTGTTTTAATGGCACATCTGGCTACCAAGCCGACATTATAACAATTTGCGATACTTTTCCAATAAATTTCAGTGTGTTCAACATAAATGTAGATTTGGAATCCGAAGCCTGCTACAAAAGTACTGCTTCCATAAGTTTTGAAATTTCGGGAGGTACTGCTCCATATACCGCAACATTTACAAGCGGAAACCTTACGACAACACAGACATTCAGCAATAGCGGACAAAATGTAATGTATGCGGAAATTATGCAGGGGGCAGCAAATTCACTTCTTGTTGAATCTGCCGACGGACACTCGTATTACATTGATTTGACCCCGATAGATTATCTTTCGGGGTTTATGAGACTGCAAGTTCCTATTCAAGATTCATACATTGGCGAAACGCTAGTAGTCCCCTCGTTCCAGCCATTGCCAATCAACCGCAATGTGACGTTTACAAATTGTACAATATACTGTGCTTATAACGGTTACAACACAATCGAACAGACTCAATGGACAATACAACCTGGCAAAACTGTAACATTCGAAAATTGTACCATTAAATCAGGCTGTCCCGATAAGATGTGGCAGGGAATAAAGGTCGATGGGGATGCAAATTCGGCACATTCTATCGTAAGCCAGCACGGCAAGGTAATATGTCGGAACGGTACGACAATCGAGGATGCAATAAAGGCTTTGGAATCGACAAATGGAGGAATAATAAAAGCCAATGGCTGTCATTTCAACAACAACAAGTACGATATATATTACAATCGTTATTCTTACTCTCATTCGTTAGGTATCGGATATAGTATTACTCCAAACATATATGATTGTACATTCACTACCACTCGACTGCTTAACGACAACAGTATATTCCCCGATGCTCACATATATATGGACAATGTTGGTGGCGTATATATAGGCGGTTGTACATTTGAGAATACGATGTCATATTCCACAGCTGTATTGCCGGATATAGGCACACCATATTATACAGACTGCCGTGGTATTGGAATAAAAACCAATAGGAGTTATTTCAATACATATTCTGCCAATAATTTTAAGAAACTTTATTACGGAGTATATGTAAATGGATTCTATTCTAGTTCTGTAAAAGTTCTAAATTCCACTTTCACAGATAATTACCGTGGAATATATGTAAATTACAATCCTGGGTGCAAGATAAAAGGCAACAGCGTATCAGTATATAGGGGAACCGTTGCTATGCTGAATCCTGACAACGATGTAGATTTTGGCGCATACATTGAATCGTGCTCCGCTTTTACATTCGAGGAAAACACCATTTCAAATGCCACGACTGGATTATATGTGTACAATTCCGGCTCCTCGGCAAATACAGTAAAGTACAATACATTTATCGGACAGCCAATTCCTTTTGCTTTTCAGCCAATAGAACCCACTAGACCTGGCACATACAATGCGATTATTGTTTCTGGGGTAAATTCCAATTATGTAAATGGCAGTCCAAATAATACAGGTGATATTGGATTAGAGATTTTATGTAACAAATTTCAAAGGAACACCAACGACATAGGAGTAAAGGACGGTTATATGTGCCGTTACCAAGGCAGTTCTACCGACCCAACCGGCAACCAGTTCCTGGCAACCGATATAAGCACTCGTGGTCACTACCAGTTCCGCACCAAATTTACAAATGCAGGAAACAGCACATACAATGTTTACCAATATGACTATTACCAACACGATGACAATGCCACAGAAAACATAAACAACTATGTACGAGAGTTGCATACTGGACATTATAATAATAGCACCGTAATACCTCATACAAATGACGAACAAGGATTCGAAGATTCATATTGCCAATGCAACAATGGCGGAGGTATAGATCCTCCTATACCGCCAGTTCCAGATACTTTAATAATAAGAATTATGTCGAGTATGCAGCAACTGGGTTCTACACTTGCAGCAGAAGAAAGCGAACTTGAATCTAAGATTGACGGTGGCAATACCACAAATGCATTGACAAAGGTTTCGTCGATTTCTTCAGTTTTGAAACCACAAATCAATGAACTCTCGTATAACGGTTACCTTAGTGATACTGTATGCAATGCGCTTGTTGATAAAATCGATGAGAATCCTACTTTTGTAACATCTGTTTTTGTGGAAAACTCACCGCTTCCAAATGAAACTTTTGAAAAAGTACAAGATGCTGAAATTTCTAATATATTAAAAACAGTGTTATCATATTATCAGTCTGGCGAAAATGCAAGGATTGCAGACGAAAGGATTATAGGAAACATAAAACAGGAAATATCACATAACGAGAATCTTTTGTACAGCAAGGCTATGAACGATAGCCTTGTAGATACAGACTATAACACCATATTAGATTACTTTACTTTAAAAAACGACCTTGACAGCAAGATAAAGTCTTGCAATATACTTATTTCTATGGGCAACTATGATTTGGCTCGTCAAATGGTTCCAGACATACGTTCTTTTGGAACAACAGAAGCATTAAATTTTGCAGAAGTCATTGATATGTATATTTCTACAATGGATACCTCTATGACTAAAAATATGTTGAAGCAAAAATTCAACCAACTAAATGACCTCATTGCAGATAATAGTCCGACATATTCAGGACTTGCCAAGACTCTATATGAATATGCTTTTGACACTATATTGCCAAAATATACGCCACTTTTTGAAGATGAATTACAGTCTAAAACAGCAATGGATGAAAATATATCTGAAATTTATCCGTATGCAATATATCCAAATCCTACCAGTGATTTCATAAATATTGAACTAGCAAGCAATATTCTTAACGATGAAATAATAGAATTCCTCAAACATTATGGATTTGAGAATATTGATGATTGTGCGACCATCGAGGTTAATATTTATGATGTAAATTCTCGACTTATAAGGACAGGTGAATACAAATATGACGCACTAATAAGCATTGATGTAAGCAAGTATATATCAGGGACATATCTTGTTCAAATAAAAAGTTGCTACAATAATTTAATCCAAACTAAAATTGTTAAATTATAATAAAGTTCATACAATGAAAAAGTCTTCAAATAAAGTATATATTATTCTGTTAGTTATCTTTGGAATAAATTGCCAGGCTCAGACAAGATTCAATATTGTAACTGATTTCGGTCATCAAGAAATGAATGTTTTAAATTCTGTTACTTCTTTGGATAATGGTTATATAATTGTTGTTGGCACAGAAGATTCTCAATTTGGAGATAATCGTTGTTCTATGTTAGTAAAAACAGACAATGACGGGAATATGTTACATAGCACAATTATAGGTGATGCCCAGTATAATGTATCCGAAGGTCTGGTCTCTGTAAATCCAGTGTATGCGTCAAATGTCGGTACCTATAAGTTTATCTTTAACATTGGTCCTAATATAAAATTATTGTCGTATGAATTTGATGAGGACCTTCAAATACTTGACACGGTAACAATAAAAAAAGACTCCACGGCTCGAGCAAAAAAGTTATGTAGTTTATATACGGAAGATTACATATATATAGGAGGACAATATTTACCGGAATACTCGGAATATTTAGTAAAATATGACAATAATGGGAATGTTGTAGCAGAAGCAGAAAGATTAAATCATATAGGTATCGGTAATTTGATTATTAATAATAATGCTATTATAGCGGCTGGTCTTATGAGTAATAATAATCATAATTGGGTTGTACAAAAGTTGGATACTTCACTAAATATCATCTGGCAAAAAACTTACGGACGAAACAATATGATAAATGGTACGCAAATATTCATCGCTTCCGCCCCTGATTCCTGTTATGTAATGAGTGGCATATATCCAGTATGCTATGCCAACCGATACGAGCACGAAACAAGCAATGCGGCTTGTGTAAGGAAGATAGATGATGATGGCAATTTACTGTGGGAGAAAATAATAAAGAACTATAATATTTATCCTGGTATTGCTTTCGGCGAAAGCGCTTACGACCTTTATGTTGATGGCGAAGGATTCATATATGTTGTTGGATTGGGGAGCAATTGCGAAGGATATGCAGGAATATTGTTAAAGTTGACCCACAACGGAGAAATTGTATATCGCAGGAACTATCTGCCCACAGGCGGACACAACGGTTGGATGGCATACCTTAACAGCGTAAAGCCTACTTCAGACGGAGGTCTTATTATGGGAGGCTACACATACAGCGAATTCTATGGAACAGATTTCGACGGATACTACCAGCAGCCATGGCTTGTAAAGACCGATATTGATGGTTTGGACGGACTGTGCTATACTGAGTTGCCCGAACTATATTTGGATGTATTCATTCCCGATACGGTATGCAACCTTGATACGATAGACTGTGTTGTAAACATCAGCGGACCGTCGGCACCATACACCTTGGAGTTCAGTACAGGACAGACAATCGAAAACATATATTATCCTGATGTTTTCGTACCAAGGGAGATAGGTATAGACACCGTATTAACCGGTGAAAGAATGTACCAATATACGGAAACAATTACCGAAGCAACGCTAAAGGATACGGATACCGCTGTAGAAAACATCATAGCCAAGCATTATAATATTTCCACCCCTACGCACCCTGGCGAGCAGCAGCTTACAATAAGCCTTACGGACTTCTACGGCAATACCAAGACCATCTACAAGGACATTTATGTAAATCCCTGCCACGAGGTGGAAGTGGACGAGAATGAAAATGTTGTGCTGTCGGTTTATCCAAATCCTGCAAGTGAAAGCATTACCATTGCAGGCGAAAATATTGCAGAAATACAAATCTGCAATTTGTTAGGAGAGGTGGTGTATGAAATGCAACAATGCAATGGCAATAATGTCATCTCCACGGATGGAATGGGCGAAGGAAGCTATTTTGTAAGGGTAAGGATGAATGACGGCAAGGTGGTGACAAAGAAGATTGTGGTGGTGAAGGGCTAAAAGGCTGACAGACAACCCTTCTTGTTTGGGTAATGTTTTTTCTCGCAAGCACCTTCGGCGATTAGTGATATTATTCACCGAAAAATTTTCGGTGAATAGAGTATTTATTTACCGAAAAGATTTACCTTTGCAAAAAATTACAATATGTACCTGCACGAACATACAGGCTGGTGGAAATTCAGATATGACACAGCGTCCGTAATTAATAAACTTGCGGAAGTGAGACTGTTGCAAGGGAAAGTTCTTGGAAATTTATCGTCTATAGGTTTTTCACAGCAGAACGAAGCACAATTGACCAACTTGTCGCTCGAAATTGTAAAGTCATCAGAAATCGAAGGAGAAATGCTTAATCTTGAACAGGTCAGGTCGTCGATAGCACAAAGGCTTGGAATCCCTGTGGCAGGAACAACAAAATCGTCAAGATACATCGACGGCGTTGTGGAAATGATGATTGACGCAACCCAAAACTACACTGCTCCGCTTTCTGACAAAAGGCTGTTCGGATGGCATAATGTATTGTTTCCCACTGGAATGAGCGGTTTGTACAGGATAGATGTTGCCAAGTACCGCACTCACGAGATGCAAGTAGTTTCCGATGCAATGGGACACGAGAAAGTTCACTATCAAGCACCTGCACATAGCAGAGTAAAGACGGAAATGAACCGTCTTATAAAATGGGTAAATTCCGACAATAAGACCGATGCTGTACTTAGCGCTGCAATTGTGCATTTGTGGTTCGTCACAATCCATCCATTTGACGATGGTAACGGCCGAATAGCAAGAGCATTGACCGAAATGATGCTGTCGAGAGCCGACGGGACACCGATGCGGTTCTACAGTATGTCGAACCAGATACAGACCGACAAGAAAAATTACTACAATGTCCTAGAACGCGCACAAAGAGGCGACGGCAACATCACCGAATGGATTTTGTGGTTTTTGGATTGTATGAAGAAATCGCTGCTTGCCACCGAAGACACATTGTCATCGGTACTGAAAAAGGCACATTTCTGGGATGTGCATTCCGAGACCAATTTCAACGCTAGGCAAAAGAAACTCATCAATATGCTATTCGACGGATTCTTTGGAAAACTGACGACTGGCAAATGGGCAAAAATTGCAAAATGTTCGTCCGATACCGCCTTAAACGACATCAATGATTTGGTTGATAAGGGAGTACTCGTCAAAAACCAAGAAGGTGGTCGAAGTACAAACTATTCGTTAACAGACAACACTTCCGTCCAATAAATTTGTTTGAACATTTGGCAAGCCGATTGTGATTTCCCGAAAAAAGCATATTTTTGCAACATAAATTGCAATATATTATGGCAAAGGAAAAAACAAACGAATTTAACCCCAATAAGCTCTACTACTCGATTAGCGAAGTGGCATCATATCTTGACATTGCCGAGTCGAACATTCGTTTCTGGGAAAAGGAGTTCGAGGCATTCATAAAGCCACAGCGTACCGCCAAGGGCAACCGCCAGTTCACAATGAAGGACATCGAAGTGCTGAAGCAGATAAAATATCTGGTGAAGGACTGCGGAATGACACTCGACGGCGCCAGCAAACGCCTCTCAAAGAACCGCACCGATGTGGAAACTAACATGGAAATCGTAAGCCGGCTCGAGGGAATCAAGGAAATGCTTGTGGGAATAAAGAACGAGATGTAAAGAAGGCTAGCAGTCCAGCAGGCTAACAGGCCAACAGTCCAGCAGGCTAACAGGCCAACAGTCCAGCAGTCTAACAGACTAACGGTCTGACTGTCAAACCGGCTGAAAGCCTTTGGGTCTGTGAGCCTGTTCGTCCGTAAGACTGTAAGACAGAAGTAATGAAAGTAAAAGAATTAGTATCTGAACTTGAGCGTTTTGCTCCGTCGAGCCTGCAGGAAAGCTACGACAATGCAGGGTTGAATGTCGGTTTTCCCGATTCTGAGATTGCCGGTGTGCTGATTTGCGTGGACGTCGTACCGGAGGTTGTAGATGAAGCTATAGCCAAGGGTTGCAACATGATAGTATCGCACCATCCGCTGATATTCCCGAATATTAAGAGAATCACTGGCGGCAACAATGTGGAGAAGTCGATAATCAAGGCTTTGCAGAACAATATTTCCATCTATTGCGGACATACCAATTTCGACAAGGCGCAGAATGGCGTAAGCATGAAGATGTGCGAAAAACTTGGCATGAAGAATTGTGAGGTCATTGACCCCGAAAAGCATTTGCTTCGCAAGATTGCCGTTTATGTTCCCGAATCTCACGCCGAAACGGTACGCAATGCAATGTTTTCGGCCGGTGCTGGCACTATTGGCAATTACGATGAGTGCAGTTTTAATGTGAACGGCACTGGAACTTTCCGCGCTGGCGAGAATTGCAATCCGTTTGTAGGCGAAATCGGGAAACAGCATCACGAAAATGAAGTGAAAGTTGAAGTTATTTGTCCCTCGTATTTGCAGACAAAGGTAGTATCGGCAATGCTAAAAGTTCACCCGTACGAAGAACCTGCATTCGATATATATCAGATTGAAAACCAGTGGGAACAGGTCGGACTTGGTGCGATTGGCGAGCTAGCAGAGGAAATGACCGAGGACGAGTTGCTTGAAACCGTAAAGCAGACATTCAAGGTTGGCAACATTCGTCATAGCGCGAAGACTGGCAGGAAAATCCGTCGCGTAGCAGTTTGCGGAGGAAGCGGAGCATCGTACATCCGCACAGCAATAGCCTCGAATGCAGATGCTTACATTACGGCCGACATAAAATATCACGACTGGTTTCTTGCCGAAGGAAAGATACTTTTGCTCGACATCGGTCACTACGAAAGCGAACAATTCACAAAAGAAATTTTTTATGACGTTATTGTGAAAAAAAGCATTAACTTTGCAACCTATTTTTCAGACATAAATACGAATCCGATAAACAATTATTGAGATGGCAGAAAACGAAAAGAAAAACGAACTTACTGTAACCGAAAAACTTAAGAACTTATACAAGCTTCAACTTGTTGATTCTAAACTTGATGAAATAAAGACCCTCCGTGGTGAGCTTCCTTTGGAAGTACGCGACCTTGAAGACGAAATCGCAGGTCTCGAAACCCGTATCAACAACTACAAGCAGGAAATAAAGGACTTGAACTCACAGATTTCTGTTTCGGAACGCAAAAGAATGGAAGCTGATGCCCAGATGAAGAAGTACCAGGATCAGCAGAACAACGTCAGAAACAACAGGGAATTCGATGCTCTTACCAAAGAGATTGAAAACCAAGAACTTGACATGCAGTTGGCAGAAAAGAACATCAGGGTTAGCAAAGAAGAAATAGAAAACCGTAACAAGATGATTTCCGACGCAAAGGAACGCCTTTCGGAACGTCGCAAGGATCTTGAAATGAAAAAGGTTGAACTTGACGGTATTATCTCTGAAACTAAGACCGAGGAAGAAAAGCTGAATGCAGAACGCGAAGAAATATCGCAATCAATTGAACCACGTTTGTTGTTTGCTTACACCCGTATCCGCAACAATGCACGCAACAAATTGGCCGTAGTTACCATCGAGCGTGACGCCTGCGGCGGTTGCTACAACAAGATTCCGCCTCAGAGACAGTTGGATATCAAGTCGAGCAAGAAAATCATACCTTGCGAATACTGCGGTAGAATCCTCGTTGACCCCGAAATACTTGAAAAGTAGAAATTACTTCATACTGAACCTATCTTCGGATAGGTTCTTTTTTTGTTTATGGCGAAAATAATAAGATTATAAATTAATAAACTAAATTTGAGAGAGTTATGAATAGAATTTTATCATTTGTTTTTGTTGCTTGTCTGGCACTGATATCGTTCGGAGCATTTGCGCAGACAAATTACGTTAAAATCGCAAGTACCGACCAGCTAGTTGATGGCGGCAAATATTTGATTGTGTACGAAGCAGGTAATGTTGCTTTCGATGGCAGCCTAACAACACTGGATGCTATCGCAAACACAAAATCAGTCACAATATCAGACGGGGCCATTTCTGTTACAGACAATGACTTCTATTTTACATTGGACGAAATTGAAGACGGTTATTCGGTCAAGTCGGCAAGCGGATATTATATCGGCGACACTGCCAATGTTAATAAATTAATATCCAGCGAGACAGAAGCCTTCTCGAATACTATTGAATTTTCTGAAAGTGGTGTTGAAATCATTTGTTCTGGGAATCGCCTTAGATACAATTCTAATGATGACCAGACTAGATTCAGATATTACAAGGCATCTGGATATGCCAACCAACAAGCTATTGCCCTTTATATTGATGCATCCTATCTTGGCTCAGACCCGATGATTTCGATAATCACCCCAACCAATGGAAGCACTATTTATACATCAACGGTAACTGCTACAGTACAGGTAATTAACTTCGCAGCAGGAACCGACGGCAACATTTCGTTCTCAATAGATGAAGAAACCGCTATAGCAGGAACAGAAACATCACATACATTCGCAGACCTTGCCGAAGGACAGCACACAATCCACGCAAGTCTTGTCGGAACAGATGAAACCGTAGTTGCAACTGCAACATCTACATTCACAGTAAACCTTAGCGGACCAACTACAACCCCAATCCACGACATCCAATACACCGAAGCGGAAGACGGAGCTTCTCCACTCAACGGAGAGACAGTAACCGTAAGCGGTACTGTTACCGCATTCAACAGCGACAAGTTCTACATTCAGGATGCAGAAGAAGCATGGAGCGGATTGTACATTTATAATACCAATTCGTCGTGGACTCCAGCTCTCAGCGACAATGTTACCGTAACCGGCGCAATATCAGAATACAACGGACTTACCGAACTCACTCCTACCGAAATAATAAACAATGGCGCATCAACTCCAATCAACGGACTTGCACTTGCAAGCATCAGCGAGATTGCAGAACCATACGAAAGCGTATTGGTAACCGTAACTGGAACTTGCACAAACATTGGCGGAGCAAAGAAATGGACTATCAGCGATGGAACTTCAATCGTAGTATTTGGTCTTACCTACACTCCGACTGTTGGCACATCGTACACCGTAACTGGTATTGTTGACTGGTTCGGACAGGATGGCATCTGGGAACTCAAGCCACGTAGCGAATCCGACATTGTCGCTGGTGCATCAGTACCATCAATTACAATTAGCAACCCAGCAAACGGAAGCACAGTTTATTCTGCGTCAGTAAACGCAACTGTAGAAGTTTTCAACTTCGAAGTTGGTACCGATGGTAACATTTCGTTCTCAATTGACAATGAAGACGCAATCTCGGGAACAGCAACATCTCATGCTTTCACTGGACTTGCCGAAGGCGAACACACTATTCATGCCAGCCTTGTTGCAAACGACCAGACAGTAGTTGCATCGGCTACCTCAACATTCACAGTTAATCTTGCAGGACCTACTTTCACAGCAATCCGCGACATCCAGTACACAACCGAAGAAAGCGGCGATTCTCCACTCAACAACCGGACAGTTTGGGTAAAGGGCGTTGTTACTTCAAACTTTTTAAATACACCTTATAGTCCTGTAAAGGGTTATTCGATTCAGGATGCAAATGATGCTTGGAGCGGTGTCTGGGTATTCGACTCTATAAACAACCCGAACATTGGCGACTCTGTAAAATTACAAGCTCTAGTAACCGAATATTATGGCCTTACCGAGTTGAAGAACGTTGCAAACTATGAAGTTTTCGACATAGGCGTTGCTACACCTATAAATGTAACAGTTAACGAAGCCAAGAGTGAAGCTTACGAAGGTTGCTATGTTCGAGTTGAATGCGTACGTAGCACAGGACACACAATGCCATACGGCAACTGGACATGCGTAAATGCCGCTGGTGACACAGTTACATTCAGCCACAATTTTGCAAACGATGCATACACAATTCAAGACGACAAATATTATAGTGTTGCAGGTGTTGTTGAATACTCGTACGGAAAGTACTATGTGAACTATCCTACTGTAAACGACATCATTGCCGACTGCGATGCTTCGGTTGACGAAATGCTTGCAAATGCAATTGAGGTTTATCCTAACCCGACAAACGGCCAGATTAACATCGCAAATGCAGAAGGACAGAACATTGTTGTAATAAACACTTTGGGACAGGTTGTCGCAAGCATCGACAATGCAACCGAAAACCAGACCATAGATATGTCGGGACTTTGCGAAGGAACTTATTTCGTAAAGGTTGGCACAAGCGTTGTAAAAATCAATGTAATAAGATAATCTACATCAACGATAATTTGAATAGGGAGGGCAACCTCCCTATTTTTTTATTGTTGTCCGCTAAATTATGCGCTGTCACAGTTTTTGTGGTTCGACAGGCTCACCAACCAGAGAAAAACATGCGCCAGCGCTCTATAAATGCATACGTTTTTCTATAAATATATAACCTCTCCGAGGTTGTTAGGTATCTCCAAATACAAGCCCATAAAATTTCATAGCCATGTAATAATATGACACTATGCATTTTGCACGATTTTTTAGAATCTTTAGCGGACAATAATAATTCTGTATGCTTTGTCCATAGGATGTGTGGTATGCTGTGCTGTCTAAGGAATTGTGGAGACGCAAAATTTTGCGTCTTTACTTTATTATATGATGATACATGCAACAAAAAAGGCTGAGCGACCTCAGCCTTTTATTGCGTTAAATGATGATTGTTTTATTCTGCAGCAGGTGCTTCTGGAACAAGAGCTTCTGCTGGCGCTTCTACTGTGGCTGTGGTATCGTTTGCGGGAACCGTATCGGTAGCGACAACTTCTGTCGGTGCGACATTATGGAACGGCGAAGGCAAGCCTACGCGCGACAAAACATTGGTAAAGTACAATGCGCAGAAGATGATACCAAGGAGAATAATTACATAAAGTATTTTTCTCCAAACTGGAACACCCTGCTTGAACGGGTCGGTTGCATTCTTTACATGCGGGAACTTGGCAATCTTGGTGAGCGTTGCACCGAACTTAATGTTGACGTATGCCTGTGCGTTGACAGCCCATCCATTGGCGTTGAGTACCGGCGAAAGGTTACGCTTGCGCAACTTGAGCCAAGCAATTATCATCGCTGGACCGGAAATCAGCAACATGACACCGATGATTGCAAGAGGCATCTGCCACCACGAAAGTTTAAGGAAGCCCGTTGCCAATGAAACCAAGAAGCCTCCAATATATCCCAAAGCCAACCCTATTGCAGCAAAGATACCGCAGAACTTGGCGATGTCGAACGCCTGACTTTTCTTAGCATCGGAGCCCGGTACGTTTTGTGCAGCCTTGCTTGCGTTGGCTACCATCTGGTCGCCAGCAGCTTCCATCGAGCCAGTTGCCTGGCTTGTCACCTTGTCGTCCTGACTTGCTGCAAACTTGTTAATCTGGTTTTCGATAAACCTTGCAAACTTGCGGTATGGCGACCAGAAAGCCTCGCGTATGCTTATCGGGTTTTCTATAATCTTTGTGATAGTTGCATCCCAGTCGTTACCTTGACGGTCATAGAAAATGGCATTCTTGCCAACCATCAAGTTGTTGACCTCACCATTTGTTATGACAGCAGCGATAGTCATGTTCTCGTTCTTCGTCTTCGAGTGACAGTCGCAGTAGGCAATGTACATTCCGCTGAAACTTGCAGTCAAATTGTGCTTTGGCATATCACTTACCTTGATACAGAGGTCGCAACTGCGCTGGTCGATGTAAAGCGTACCTGCCTGGAATATTGCCTTTGTCTTATCGTCACGAGAATAGAAATCGGAGAATGTAACGAAGTTCTTGAGCAACAGGTAGAAATCGCGGTACAGATGCATCAACTTGTCAACACTTTCGATTTCATTTGCTTCGCCTTCCAATGCCTTGTCCTGCTCAACAAGCGAAAGAAGTTCTCCCTTGCGGTTGTCTGCGAGAATTCCGTTGACAGCTTCAAGTCCGAGAGATTCTACTACAGCACCTTTCTTTCCAGCCATCCATTCCTTGTATGCTGCAAATTTTCCACCAATCGAGTTCCATTCGCTTTCGGTAATCGAATCCTTGCCTGCAAAATCAACGTCGAAGATTAGGCTCTTGAGAGATGCAAAAGCTGTTTCCCAAGCAGGATTTATGCCTTCGTTGAGCATCAAATCCTTTTTGTTGCCGACACGTGCCAATGGGTAGGTGGAAATTTCTTCGATGCAAGTTGTAAGGTTCTTGTCGCTGATGGCTTCGAAACGTGCAACCGATACGTCGAGTGCTGCTGTCGAATCGTTGTTGAAGGCTATGAGCTTGCAACGAAGGAAATAGTCGTCAATCTTTTCCTTCAAGGTGTTGTAGGCGTTCAGGGCAGCCTCAGTATTTTCGCCGTATGGGAAAACCGATTCCTTGCGGTCGTCGCCATCCTTGCTCCAAGCTGAATAGTCGGCGCAGTTGGTGTAGAATTCCTCAATCTGGTCGGCATTGATACCCGGGTCGCCACTGCGGTCGGTAACACTGCCGATTGTGTCGATGCACGACTTAATAGTTGCCTTCAGACCTTCGTCATCGGTTGAATTTTCTGTAATAATCCCATCACCATTGAACCTTGTCTTTGCGAAAATTGCAAGGCGGTCGGAAGTATCGGCAATGGATATGGAATCCTTTTCCAAACCAAGATTCTTTAGAATCTGCTTTGCCGAATCATAAAGTTTCTTGCCGTCTTCGTTTTCCTGATTTATGTCCGAAAGGTTGAGAACGCTGTCCTGTTTCAACAGCAGGCTCGTGTCTTTCAGCACCTTAGTCAACCATTGCGAAGCGGATATCACTTCATTTACCTTGATTTTTCCATCGTGGTCGAGGTCAAGGATTTCAAGAGTCTTGTCGTCTATTTCAAGACCTTTGGTCGGACAGCTCAGAACCGTCCACATTTTCTGGTCGAGTTCGCCAAGGTGGGCTATGTCGTCGCCAGTTTCAATATTAACGCGTGTAACTCCACCAATCTTCGAGAATTTCCACTCGTATGCTTTGTCCTTTGATAAAATCGCCATATAAGAAATGCGTTTAGAGTTATTTTTATGGGCGCAAATTTAGATAATTTTTCGAATTTATACCAATTTGCGATGATTGTTAAATAAAAAAATACAGACATTTACAAACATCATATCCAGCCGATTGCATTTCAGCAACAAGACATCCGTTGTTTTCAGAAAAAACAATTACCTTTGCATAAAATTAGATTCATTAATAAATGAGGAATATTGTTCTGGTTATCACAGCATTAATCTGCTTTATCACTACATACGCCCAGATGCCGAACGGCTATTACGATTCGGCGCGAAACTTGTGCGGCGAAGAGTTGCGGCAGAAACTATATTCCATTGTCAACAGGCATACTGCCTTGGGCTACAACGAATTGTGGTCGGCATACCGGCAGACCGACCTAAACGACGACGACAAAATCTGGGACATATATTCCAACTGCAACTTTACACCTGGCACCGACCAATGTGGCAATTATAGGAATGAATGCGACTGCTACAACCGCGAACACACCGTACCACAAAGCTGGTTTGGCGACAGTACACCAATGAAAACCGACCTTTTCCACGTATATCCTACCGACGGATGGGTAAACAACAAGCGTGGAAATCTGCCTTTGGGCAAGGTTTCAAATCCGACATACACTTCGGGCAACGGCAGCAAAATAGGACCTTGCTCGGCTTCGGGATATTCGGGAACCGTTTTCGAGCCAATCGACGAGTACAAGGGCGACCTTGCACGAACCTACTTCTACATGAGCGTATGCTACAAAAACAGAAACCTCGGTCAGACTTCGGAATCAATGTTCGAAGGTAGCCAGTTGAAACCATGGGCATTACAGATGCTATTGCAATGGCACTACAATGATCCCGTATCGCAGAAGGAAATCGACCGTAACAATGCAGTATATGCAATCCAGCATAACCGCAATCCGTTCATCGACTGCCCCTATTTCGCAGAAGCCATCTGGGACGGTCATTGTGATTTCGAGTCGTGCCTTAGTCCATTGGAAACGGCAAGCACAGAAAGGTATGCACCTCATTTGTCGGCAAATCCCAACCCGACAAATGGAATCGTATCCATAACTTCCGACAGAACAATAAATTCGATTTCAATATTCAATATTCTCGGCGAGAAAACTTTTTATAGCGAACAGGAAATTAACTTTGCAGAAATTAACATCGAACAGTACGAAAATGGAATTTACTTCGTTTTAGCAACATTCCACGACGGCAGTTCGGCAACGACAAAGATTATAAAGTATTAGGATGAAGAATTTTATCGTGAATTTTTTCAAGGGCGTGGCAATGGGTGTAGCAAACGTGATTGCCGGCGTTTCGGGAGGAACCATCGCTCTGATAGTTGGAATTTTCGAGAGACTTATTAATTCTCTCAAATCGTTTAATTTCACAGCAATAAAACTGCTTTTTACAGGAAAATTCAAGGAATTTGCAAAACATACCGATTTTGTATTCCTATTCGAGGTGCTTCTCGGAATAGCCGTGGCTATGGTTTCGGTGGCCAAACTGTTCAAGTACTTGTTCGAGAATTATCCTACATATATTTGGGCTCTTTTCTTTGGACTGCTTATAGCATCGATTTTCTATGTTGGCAAGACCATTAAGAAATGGAATTTGGGCGTAATTGTGGCCTTTGCAATCGGAATAGGCATTTCGCTACTGATTGCTTTCGGAACCACTGCGCAAGAGAACGATAATTTCTTCTATTTGATGCTTTGTGGAGCAATCGGTTCAAGCGGAATGATTCTGCCTGGAATTTCAGGGTCGTATATACTTGTGCTTATGGGCGACTACTCGCTGGTCATCAATGGAATAGATATGCTTACCAATAATTTTGCTGAGTCGATGAAAATAATACTGCCCGTAATGATTGGTGTAGTTGTCGGAATTGTAGCGTTCGCCCATGTGCTAGCTTGGATTTTCAAGCACTATCATGACATGACAATTTCGCTTCTTACGGGATTCATAGTTGGAAGTCTTCCTATTATATGGCCTTGGAAAATCTATGAGAATGGTGCACTACCAATGGCAAAAGACAACATACTGCCAGATATTAATACGGAATTCTTTATCGCCGTATCTATTATAATATTAGGTGCGGCACTGATAATCGCAACCGAAACTATTGCAAACAGGATGAAATCTAAGAAAGAAGCAGCAGAGGATAATGAACAAATAACAAAGGATAATAGATAATGGGCGAACAGGCTCGCAGGCAAAAAGGCTAAAAGGCTGAAAGCCAATTTTTCAAACAACATCAAACAACCAGCACTTCGATACTTCGACAAGCTCAGCAAGCGAAGCTCAATGACAAAAACTTAGAAACCAGAAACATAGAAACTTAGAAACCTAGAAACACAGAAACATAATAAACGGGCGAAGCCTATCAAACGGCGTAGCCATAGAAACAAAAAATATTCCCCATGGCAACTCGCAAACGACAATTCGGACTTATAGGAGGCTCGCTGAGCCACTCGCTTTCGCAAAAGTACTTTACGAAGAAATTTGCAGAACTAGGACTCACAAACTGCAAATACACGCTTTTCCCAATCTCCGAAGTATCGAAAGTAACAAACATAATCACTGGCAATCCTTCGCTCGTAGGACTTAACGTCACTTCACCATACAAGGAAACAATCATTCCTTTTCTTGACGAGCTCGACTCTATAGTTTTGAAACTCGGCACTGTAAACGTCATCAAGATTACCCGCGACGGCGACTACACCCACCTGAAAGGATACAATACCGACATCTTCGGATTGCGCAAGACATTCGAAATGCTTGAACTTCCATCGGGATGCAAGGCTCTGATTCTCGGAAGCGGAGGTTCGGCAAAGACAGCAAAGTTCGTCCTCTCGGAAATGGGCGTAAAATCGACAAACGTTTCGCGACTGCCATCCACGCTCGACGAACTGCCATATAGCAAGCTTACTGCAAAAACATTACAGAACTACAAGCTGATAATAAATGCAACTCCAGTCGGAATGTTCCCCAATGTGTCACAATTCCCCAAAATACCATACGAAGGCATTACAGCAGATCACATTTGTCTCGACCTTGTTTACAATCCGAGCAAAACAAAATTTATGGAAAAGTGTGAGGCTCAAGGCGCAAGAACAGCAAACGGACTGACAATGCTATACGAACAGGCCGACAAAGCCTGGGAAATCTGGAACGAATAAATATAATCGCAATGGAAGACGAAAAAAACTACATATTGCTCAGGGTTTTCCGCGAAGAGGAAGACATGAAATTTTTCACCGATGTGCTCGACGACTGCAACATCGACTACAAGGTTGACAATCCGCAGAGCATCAGCGACAATACTTTGGCTACGGCATACGGCGTACAAGTCGCCGAAGATGCAATGCAATACAAGTTTATGCTGATGATTGCCGAAGATGACTTTGAACGCGCACAATCTGAACTTCGCAGCCACATAGCCGAGTGGATAAGTAATGCCGGCAGCGAGGAAAACTCTCTGCTAAACGAGTTTAGCGACGAAGAACTTCTCGATGTCATCAAGAAGCCTGACGAATGGAACGAAGAGGACTCGGCAATGGCTCAGGCACTTCTTGAAAAGCGAGGCAAACACGTTTCGAACGAGGTAGTGGAAGCATATAGACAAAAACGGCTTGAAGAAGTTCGCAAACCTAAGTTTGGAGGCTACTTTACAATAATTATAGGGTACATTTTTGCTTTTGGCGGTGGAATAATTGGAATATTCCTTGCTGCATCGCTACTAGGCAAGAAACGTATCTTCAACGGCGAAAAAGTCAACATCTACGACAAGACAACAAGGGTAAATGCAATCATATATCTGACAATCTCAATACTGGTTGTCATTGCATTAGCAGTTTTCCTTGTGATGAAAAACTTGTAGATTACCTGCTACTTTTCTTCTTCTTTGCAACTAGTTCCACCTCGGCATTAGCAACGCTAAGTCCGTCGAGCGAAGCGAGGAACTTGCCAAGCTGCGAGAAACCGTAGTTGCGTGAATCGAAGTCGGGATACATCTTTTTCAGACGAGTGCCGATTTCGCTAAGATTTGTAGGCTTGTCGTTCGCCATATTGTCGGCAACCATCTTGCGCACGGCACTGGCAATAAATTCCTTCGACACAGGCGGCACATCCTCACCTTCGGCAACTGCACGGCGGTACTTGTTGAGCGAAGCATCCGTTTCTACCCGTTCAAGTTCAATGAACTCGTCGCAAGCCTTGCGCAAGGTGACTATTGTTTTCTTCTCGCCCATACCTATAAGATATTTGCCAGTCTCACGCAGTCGCGATGCCAAGGTGGTAAAGTCGCTGTCGCTCGATACCAGACAGAAGCAGTCCACATCATTGTTTAAATGCAGAATGTCCATAGCATCGATGATTAGCTTTGAATCGACGCAATTCTTGCCAGAGGCATTTCTGGTCTGGGTAACAAGATGCATACCCTTGTTCTTGCAGGTGTTTATCCACGCATTTGGCGTAACGGAACCTTTTTCATCAACAGAAACGTAAGCCTTTTTCACAATAACACGCCCGTATTTCGTAAGGCTGCTGAGTATTCCGTCGGCATATTTGTTAGATATGTTCTCGGCATCAATAAGAAGCGCAATCCTATAATTTTCCATTTATTATCAGTTTTTTAATTATTTTCCTTCAATCGTTTAGTTACAAAGCGCACTGGTATCCAAGCGGCAAAAAGTCCGATTAGCATCACAGCGACAAACGACCACAGAATGTCAATAATATGTATTGAAACAGGATAGGCATCGATTATGAACGAACCAGTTCCGTCACCAAGTTTCACAAATCCGTATGACATCTGCAACCAGCATATTATTCCGCCCACAAACAATCCTATCACCGCACCGACAATGCTTATTCCCAAGCCTTCTATGAAAAATATTCGTCGGATAGCTGAATCATCGGCACCCATACTGCGAAGTATGGAAATGTCGTTGCGCTTGTCGATGATAAGCATTGTGATTGATGCTATTATATTAAATGAAGCTATCAGCAGTATGAATATAAGAATCATAAAGATAGCCCATTTCTCCGACTGCATTATCTTGTAGGCATATTCGTGCTGCTTGTTGCGGTCGAGAACCTTGAATTTGTCGCCAAGTTTTGCTGACAATTGTTTCACAGCCTCATTGGGCAAAGCCTTCTTTTTGAGTTTTATTTCGGCAGCACCAACCTCATCGTCAAATTCAAGCAAACGGCGAACCTCGTCAATGGGCATTACCACATAGCGGGTATCGTATTCCTGCTGTATTGCAAAAATTCCAGACGGATAAAGAGTTACATTATTAAGTAAGTCGGATGCGGCATCACTGAAATTGCCCTTGATTTCGGCAGTACGACTCGGCACGCTTATAGTAAGCGGTTCCAGATAGTCGCAAATCACACCCATCGAATATGCCACCCCAGCACCCATTATGGCGCACGAAACCCTCTCATTGTAGAGCAAGGCATCGCCACGAACGACCATAGAATCAAGGCCAGTAGTTGCAAAGAAATTTTCGTCAACACCCTTTACCGTGGCTATCACTTGTTTTTCGTTGTATTGCAATAATGCATTTTCTTCAAGGGTGTACGAAACCGAAGAAACGAAATCGCAATCGTGCAATACCGATTGGAAGTTGCTGTCGGGGACAAAAGTCTTTCCAGTAGCGGGAAGCACCTTTATGTCGGGGTCGAACGAATTGTTTAGGCGCATAAGCAAATCCTCGAATCCGTTGAAAACCGACAATACGATTATCAGAGCGGCAGTACCGACCGCCACGCCTGCTATCGAGATTATCGAGATTATATTTATCGCGTTGCGCGACTTCTTCGACACCAGATAGCGTGATGCTATGTAGAACGGAAAGGACATTGATTCTAACGCAAAAATATTACAGTATACTGAGCTTCGCTCACTTTGATGTGCAGAACTTTCGCTCCCTGAGCATAGTCGAAGGGGCGATGTATGTATTGTCGAAGTGTATAAGTGAAGGATGCGAAAACCATTGAATAATTACGATTCAGACTGCCCTTCGGCTGACGCTCAGGGAGCAGTCTAGGGTGCGAAAACTCTGTCAACTGATTTTTATACAGAAAAATCTTCATACAAATTTAATAATCAGTCGACTCGCCTATGACTTCAACGCCTTCTCGATACGCTCCACCTCATCGAAACTGTCGTCCAAGTAGAAAACAAGTTCCGGTACACGGCGCACATCGTTGCGAATGGCATTGCCGAGTTCGTAGCGGATGCGCGAAACGTTGGTATTTATTTCCTTTATTATCGACTGCCCGTCGGTTGACGGGAATATGCTAAGGTAAATCTTTGCAAGTCCCAAATCGGGTGACATACGCACGCCTGTAATTGTTAGCAATCTGCCAGGCACCAATCCGTTGAACTTAAACTGTAAAATGTTCGCCAGTTCCTTCTGAACCAAGCCTGCAACCTGTGTCTGTCTTTTTGAATCCATCTTTCTCCTATCTGTTTTGTAACAAAAATAATTATCGCAATTTTTCTTATGGGAGATTCCGCATAAGCGAACTCACAAGGCTCGTACCTGCGCCTGTTCGTTCTGCTTTGTGGAATGACGGTTTACGTCATTTCGGAAGTTATGATGAACCAGTGATACGGAACGGGGAACTGTGTGAATCAAACTATCCGAAATCTCCTTCATTACTGCGTTATGATTTTAATAATTCAAAATTAAAGCCTTTCTATCATCCTCGTGAAAATTTCTGTCATCTTCGATTCGGCGACGGCGGCAACCTTCTGCACCTCCTCGTGCGAGACCTCCACAATCTTGCCTGGAACACCTAGGTCTGTAATTATCGACATTGCAAAGCACGGAATACGCATCTGCCGGGCAACGATAGCCTCTGGAACCGTTGACATTCCAACGGTGTCGGCACCTATAACGCGGAAAAAGCGATATTCGGCTGGCGTCTCGAATGTCGGTCCCGTGGTTGCAAGGTAAACGCCCTTCTGCAACTTGTAGCCAAGTTCGTCGGCCACCTTGTCGGCACTGGCAATAAGCGACTTGTCGTAAACACAACTCATATCGGGGAAACGGTCGCCATCTTCGGGATTGTGCTTGCCGATAAGCGGATTGGGCATAATACAGATGTGGTCGGTAATAACCATAAGGTCACCGATTTCAAAGTCGGGATTGACACCTCCGCTCGCATTCGACACAAATAGGTACTTTATGCCAAGGCGAATCAAAGTCCTTGTTGCAAAAACAAGCTGTTTCATCGAATAACCCTCGTAGTAGTGAAAACGTCCCTGCATTGCCACCACGACCTTTCCGCCAAGACGTCCAAGAATCAGTTTTCCACTATGCCCCTCGACTGTGGAGACAGGGAAATCGGGAATTTCGCTGTACGGAATTTCATCAATGACATCGATTTCGCGGACAAGACCACCAAGTCCCGTACCGAGAATAATGCCAACTTCGGGAGTTTCCTTAAAGCGAGCTGTTATAAAGTTTATTGTAGCGTTTGTTGTTTCTGACATAACTGATTATTTGATTGTTAAACAATTTCTTTTCTTCCTCGTCGCAGAGCAGTTCCACCCTTATGGGAACATAGAACATGTATGGTTTCATTCCATCATCGATGAACTTGCTTGTACGCAGACGCGCGGCATCCTTTTCGGTAACTACAATCATCTTCGGTCCGCTAATTTCGGCAAAAGACTTGCTAATCTTGGCTATATCTGCCGCCGAAAAATTGTGATGGTCGGGGAATGGCAGATGTATCACTCCCTTCGACTTCTGCATCAGCATTTCGGCAAAGTTTTCTGGATGGGCGATACCAGTAACAGCCAGCACGTTAC
The DNA here is from genome assembly GCA_017620015.1 of Bacteroidales bacterium. GTDB lineage: Bacteria > Bacteroidota > Bacteroidia > Bacteroidales > ML635J-15 > Bact-19. The sequence continues at coordinate 151,650 of JAFZRE010000004.1, forward strand.
AATCTTTCATCCTATCATAATTCATTTTTTTCGAATTGCCGAAAACTGGCTTTATGTCTTCGTACACAACTGTTGTAAACGACAGATGCTGATATGGCAGCACACCTACTTCCTTTGTAAGTATCCGCCTGTCCATAGGCGTAAGTTTCGGCGGGCAGTTGGTATATACAAGCAGATGAGCGCGATGAACATTGAACCTAGATTCACGCAGACGGCCAAGTGGCATTACATAGTCGGTGGAAATAGGATAGTTGTAATTGATAAGCAGGATATGCAGACCTGGATTAATCTTGCGATGCTGGAACGCATCGTCAAGAATGATAACGTTAAGGTCGGGATAAAGTTCGCGCAATTTTTCGACGCCCTTGTTGCGATTTTCACACACAGCCACCACCACATCATTGAATTTGCGTTTTACCTGCAAAGGTTCGTCGCCACAAAGAGTATAGTCGTCATCAGCCTCGACAATACGGAAGCCTTTCGTCTTGCGCTTATATCCACGGCTCAGCACAGCAGTCTTGTGGTCGCTCTTGAGCAACCTGAGCACATACTCTACATGCGGAGTCTTGCCTGTCCCACCAACACTTATGTTGCCGACGGAAATTATTGGCATATCGTATTCCTTCGACTTCAAGATATGGTTTTCGTACATAAAATTCCGCACATCGCCTATAAACTTGTATATAAGCGACAGTGGCCAAAGCATTATGAACCGAAAGAAACCTACCTTGCGACTACTCATACTTAGAAAATTTTGGGAAAAGTAATACTTTATAGTGAAATGACAAAATAAAAAAGCAAAATAAATATTTTTTATAACTTTGCAGAACAATTTAACATACGGTTCCAAATGAAGGAATACACGAAAAAAATACACTCTATACTTGCCAAACATGGTAACGATTTGACAGCACAAGCTATGTCTAAGAGTGCAAACAACCAGTTTAAATTCCTTGGAATCAAAACAGTAGAATTCAAAGAACTCACAAAAAAGATTTTTTCGAATTATCCTTTGCCAAAAAACGATGAAACTCAAAGCATAATAAGGGAGCTTTTTTCGTTCAATGAGCGCGAATACTTATATTTCGGCATATTTCTATTGCTAAAGCGTAAGAAGATGTGGCAAAAAACCGACATCGTATTCATCGAAAGCCTTATACTTACACAACCAGGCTGGGACACTACCGACTACATATCCACCGAAATCGTAAGCCTATTTTACCAGATGTACCCCAAAATCGCTACCGAGTTCCTAAGGTCATGGAGTACTTTAAAAAGCCAATGGCTAAGAGCTACAGCAATAATGTTCCAACGTTCAATGAAGGACAAGACCAATACTGAACTGCTAAAGGAATTCATAACCGATAACATAGAAACCGACAACGACATAATAAATAAGGCAATCGGTGCAGCATTAAGGGACTACTCGAAAAGCGACCATAAGTGGGTTCTCAACTTCGTTGTGCAGAACAGTTCGAAGATGAACAAGAAAGCAAAACAGGAAGCAATAAAATGGATGGACAGCAAAAAACTAATAAAATAGAGATGCAGGACTATAACGAACTTTTCGGAAAACTCGCTACAAAAAAGGCCATCGTCGTTGGCGACGTGATGATTGATTCGTACATGATTGGCAAGGTTGACCGTATTTCGCCCGAAGCGCCAGTGCCGGTAGTATCGGTAAACGACAGAAAATACCGTCTTGGCGGTGCCGCAAACGTGGCACTCAACATTGCTGCCTTTGGCGCCGAAGTATATCTATGCTCGGTAATCAGCAACGACAGCATGGGCCAGGTTTTCCGCGACTTGCTGCACGAAAACAACCTTCCCGACAACGGCATAATAAGCAGCGAGAACCGCAAGACCACCACCAAGACCCGCGTTATCAGCGGAGGCCAGCACTTGCTTCGCATCGACGACGAAGATGCATCGCAGATTTCCGATGAACTGAAGGAAATATTGATGTTCCGTATTTCGCAGATCATAGAGAACGAACATATCGACGTGCTTGTCTTCGAGGACTACGACAAGGGGCTTCTTTCGCCAGACATCATACATCGCATCACAATGTTGTGCCGACAGAACAAGATAAAGGTAACCGTTGACCCCAAGAAGCGCAACTTCGACGCATACAAGTACGTTACCATGTTCAAGCCAAACCTAAAGGAGTTCTGCGAAGGCTGCAAGATCGACAAGACCAAAGACATAGAAACTCTAAAGCCATACGCAAAGGAGTTCCTGCAAAACAACAACATCGACATTCTTATGGTAACGCTGTCGGAAAACGGCATACTTATATGCACTCAAAAGAACTATGTCCACATCCCTGCCCAGATCCGCGACATCGTTGATGTTTCGGGTGCAGGCGACACTGTTATAAGCGTGGCTTCGCTTCTGCTTACAGCATCAGAAGACATACGTGAAATTGCACGTATAGCAAACTTTGCAGGTGGCATCGTATGCGAAAAGGTAGGCGTTGTGCCTATTGATGTAGAGATGCTTAAAGCAAAAATATGAGAGTAATTGACTGATTATTAATGTTACACAAAATTATACATTAGTGTATAATACACAAATGTATAATTTTAAACAGTTAGTTCATATACTTTTCTTTGAACCAAATCTCGAACACTGGGTCGCAAAATTCATACTTTTCGACGCCTTCTACTTTCTCAAAGAAGTCCATTTCTTGTAAAATCTTTTTGTTTCGCGTGATAGTTTGTGCATTGCCCAAATCATATTTTTTTACCACAGATGCAGAATTCAACTTGTACTCGCCATTTACAACAGCCTTGAGCAGAGCGAATTGAGCAGAGGTAAGATTCTCTGTATCGTTCTCATACATAGGTGCATTCATTTCTATCATTTGCGCAAGTGCCAAATCGAGGATATCGCTTGTAACCTCGCGACTAGTATTCGACCACACAAAATAGCAATACTGCTGCACATACCATGACAAGCATCTGACTGTTTCACATATTTTTGTAGAATAATCCTTGGATATTTTTTTCCCAGTAAGTTTGAATTTGTTCATTATAAACGGGATCCATTCGTTTACAGGAATTTTCTTTAGGAAAAATATCTGTCCGAACCTATAAAACGGGTTGGATGAATTGTTGAAAATGTCAAGCATCATGTGGCGTTTACTGCCATATAGGCAATACGAAACATTCTGTTGCGACTGCCACGCTGACCGCATTTTGCCTTCAAGTGACTTATATTGCGGAATCTGTGCCAACTGCTGGAATTCATCAATGCAAACGATGATTTTCAAACCTTTTTCAGAAGCTATCTTCTGGGGAAGGTTAAGAATCTCATATTCATCAACATCGTCAATGTCAAACTTAAGGTCAAACGACATTGTTTCAGAAGAATTTGACGACAATGTAATCCCAGGCTTTATATTTCTTAAAAAACGCCTTACATAATCAAGTCTTTTTTCAAGTACTGACGAAGTACACGAAATAACTTCACGTGCAAACACCCTATAAAATTCTGCTTCGGTATGAATTCCCATTGCATCTATATAGCAAACTCGTACTCTCTTATCCTCGTCCATCAACTCTCGAGTAGTCATCAAAACTAGCGACGATTTTCCCCACCTACGAGGCGATACAAGCATAACGTTTATCCCCGACGACAAAAGCTGCTTCAATTTTCTTCTATCTTCGACCCTATCAACAAAATTATCGTTCTCGGCAAGCTTACCGAACTTAAAAGGCACTTCCATAATCAAATATATTTTTCGATGCAAAGATATAAATTATACATCAATGTATAATACATAAATGTATATTTTTTATCTCCTAAAATATAGCACAATAAAACGCTTTTATTATCAAGGAATATGTTCTGGATGACAAACCCCGTTTTTTTAGCGAATGCTAATTTATTTTTTTGTATGTTTGCAAACGTATGTCCCGTACAATACGACACATAGAAACCACAATGTTGGCAATGGCATTTGCCATCTTGCTACTATTTGCTCATAGCGCAAATGCACAGCAGACCGACGAAAAGGTGCTGTATGTAGTTTCAGTGAACGACATGCACGGCAACATCGACAATTTTCCGCAGTTTGCCGCCCTGCTCGACACCCTGCGCAAACAATACCCCGACCTGCTTCTGATTTCGGCAGGAGACAACCGTACAGGACATCCCGTGAACGACCGCTATCCCAAGCCCTCGTACCCAATTACGAAACTAATGAACGAGGTGCATTTCGACCTGTCCGCCCTTGGAAACCATGAGTTTGACATTGGAGTGGAAGGCCTTCGGGATGTGATTGGCTGGTCCGATTTCGACTATGTGTGCGCCAATGTTTACTTCGACGACAGCATCAACGTTAAGCCATACAAGATTATCGACTACAAAGGTCTGAAAATAGGATTTGTCGGAGGAATACAAGTAGGAGAAAATGGCATACCCGACTTCCATCCTAATTGTGCCAAAGGTGTATCGTTCAAACCGATAGAAGAAGTTTTGTCCGAATATATGTTTCTGCGCAAGGAATGCGACATGCTTTTCCTTATTTCGCACTGCGGCCTCGAAGCCGACATTGAGATTGCCAAGAAGTTTCCACAGTTTGATGCTATTTTCGGTGGGCATTCGCACAAGAAAATAGAGCGCACAAAACTAATCGGCAACACAATGATTACTCAGTCGGGCAAGAAGTTAAACTACTTGACTGTGAGCGTATTCTACTTCACAAACGGCAAAATAGACTACAAGGCGCAGCAGGTGTTCTCGGTAAAAGACTTTGCCAAGAAGGATGAAAGAATACAGAAGATGGTTGACGAGTTCGGCAATCTCGATATTTTCAGAAAGGTGGTTGGGCACAACGACGCCGACATCGACAGCAAAGAACCGCTTGGCTGCTTCATGGCCGACGTTATCCGCGATGCAACAAAGTCTGACCTTGCATTCCAGAATCCTGGTGGTGTAAGGCTTGGCAAACTTCCGGCAGGAGAAATCACAGCAAAGGATATATACACATTGGACCCTTTCGACAACATTATAATGAAATATAAGGTAAGCGGACAGGAAATAATGGACATGCTCGAAATGGCATGCTACAAAACCGAAGATTTTCCAATGCTTTGCTCTGGTTGCTCCTGCATATTGCACCGCAACGAATACGAAGAAATCGAAAGCATAGAATTATTGCTCGACAACGGCAAACCACTTGACCTAAACGCAAAATACAACATAGCCATAAACAGTTATATTGCAAGCGTTTACGGCTTCAACAAGCACAAAGGAAAAGAATTCCCCCATTCGTGTGACCTAATTTTCAATTACCTCGAAAAGCGCCAGCACATAAATTATGCAGGCGTGACAAGAATAAGATAGCCAGATCCAAACTAGTCCACTTGTCGTCGACCTTTCTTCTCAAGGTATTTTATGAGGAATTCAGATCGGTCGGTTTGGATAATATTCCCTCTTAAGAAAATTTGCAGCAAGTTGAAATCGCTTATTTGTTTCCCTTCGCCCTATTATGTGTCTTGCAAAGCATCTGACAATTATTTATGTCTGTTGCACCGCCATTGCTCCATGCTGTTACGTGGTCGGCATCCATTTCGGCAAGCTTCCAGATTCTTAGTTTGTTATTGTCGCTTCCTAATGCACAAAGCGGACAATTTGATTTATTTTCGGCATTGGCTTCTTGCGTTTGTCTTGCATAGACAGCTTTTTTGGTAGCTTCATCAAAAACACGGACATCAAGCAATTTTTTATCAATTTCGCCACCTAAAAGATATTCAAAAATACCTTTTCTGCTTTTTACGTAAGGATCGGCATATAATTCGTGTACACGTGCAGAAATCGCAGTCGGATTGTATGAATTCTTATGATATGTTTCGTACAAACGTCCCCATTCCAAACCGCGCATTTCACTTTCAACATCATTAAAGACTCCCGAAATCCAGTCAATTACAGTATTAAAATATGTTTTCAGTTCGTTGATGTTGTTGTCTTGGCGATGCGAGCTCATATATTCTCCAATTTTGCCTTTGCTAACCCATTCAAGAGCAGTATGCAAGAAATCCTGACGATTTACATTTCCCGAAACATAAGCGCTCCACTTTTGCACATTGGCATTCTGCGTGTTCGAAAATTCCTCTTTTGCTTTTGTGACAAATGGTCCCGAATACACAGCATTTAGCAATTCCTGTTCGTTTAGCGGAATGCCGGCAATATTTATGGTCTTGAACCATTCCTTTATTTCACTTTCCTCTCCCTCACACTCGTAAACAAGTATCTGCGTATCAAGAATTTTCTGTTGCAAATTCTCGGCAAGACCAGAAAAATATTGCTCCATACCATTTGCATCCTTTATTGCAAATTTACCTGTAACATAACGGCCAAAACTTGTTATGCGTTGTTGACCGTCAAGAACTTCCAGCTTTTCATCCGAAACCTTGTTGAAATATATCAAGCCCAGCGGATAACCTTTTAGCATTGATTCTATCACAGCCACATCGCGTTTGCCATCCGCATAAATGTAGTTGCGCTGATATTCCGGCTGAATGGTCAACTTTCCCGAAAGGCCAAACAGACCTTTGCCTTCAAATTCGTTATATACAAATCCTTCGCAGATTTCACGAACAGTGTATTGTTTTAATGTTGTTTGCATAATGTGATTGTTTTATTGTTTTTTACGAATTAAAATGCGTGGATATACAGCAGATAACAAAATGCCATCAATTTCATAATATGGTTTATTGATTAAAGGCTCTTTTATTACAATAACAGCACCATCATTTGCTTTGGTCACACTTTGTGTTGTATTGTCTGCATTATGCTGTATTTGTCTATTGTATATTTTTGTTCTATAATTATTTCCAATAGGGGTTTTGGTCATTGTTATTATTTCGAATTGTTCCGGACAATATTTATCCAAGAATGAAATTGGAACTCCCATTGCTCCATCATAATCGCTTGGAATAGCATCCGTAAAAGGTACTTCAATCGCATCATAATTATCATATTTCTGATAACCGACGCCTTTCACTTCCTTGTGTTTGCTGAATTTTATGTTGTCTTCCATTGTCATTAGCGAAAGCGACTGGTGTCGGCGACCGTGGTCAAGGTTGGTAAACCAACAGCAATTTCGAAATTTTACTAAACCTGTTTCATCATTAAATACCCCGTTGGCATATTTTGATGTATCTCCAATGGGTCTAAAATAAGCGTTGCCTGCATTAAAACCATTTCCCAACCACATTTTATTATCTTTAATCAATGGAAAAACCTCTTTATAGGTAATCGCATTCATATTTCCAATAATTACAAACTCTTTTTCCGCTTCAATTATCCAAGCCAAAAATTCCCTAAACAGCGAAAAAGGTGGGTTTGTAATTATAATATCGGCTTCGTCACGAAGTTTTTTCACTTCATCGGAACGAAAATCGCCGTCGCCATTAAGATATTGCCATTCCAAATCTTCAATGTCGATTTTGCCGTTCTGGTTGGTGTCGTGGTCGAGAATGAAAATTTTTCCGTTTGTGCGGCTTTTGTCGGCATCGTAGTTGGGATTTTCGGTTTCGAAAAGTGTAGGTTCCCATTGCTTAATTTGTTTACTTTCGACTGCATACGATGTGGAAATAAGTTTTTTCAAGCCAAAATTCTCGAAATTCTGTGCAAAAAACTTTGTAAAGTTGCTCCATTCGGGGTCGTCGCAAGGCAACAGAATAGTTTTTCCTCTAAACACATCGGGATTGTATTCCAGATATGCATTTATTTCCTTTTGAATGTCAGCATATTGTGTGTAAAATTCATCATTTTTGGCGATTTTTGCCTTCGACAGATTCTCGTTTGCCATATTCGATTGATAGTTTTCGCATCACTATCAATCTTCATCATCTTTTTGGCTAAAAAGAAAGGTGTGAGCCTTTCTATCCTGTCCACGAGGAGCCTGCAAGAACCCCGTTATCCACTTAGATTAGCCCACACCACATTCGGTGCGAGCATCAACTTTATAGTGGATAACGGAAAAACAAACTTTCCCGTGGATTAGCGTTATTCCAATGACTTCTGAACCATCAGTTTGCAGGCTTTTGATTCGGACAAGAATAATAGCTAATGCTTTGGTTATTTATAATTTATCCTTTTGTTTTTACCTATAATTTTAAATCGTTAATAAACATTTTACTTGTGCAAAATTACGAATTATTCCTTAATTATTGAATTTTTTTCGGCAACTATATATGTGTTGACACATAATACTTTTTGTTTTGAGCCACGCTCCTGTCATTCCGCAAGTTAGAACAATAACGCGATACGGAACGTGGAGCGTAATATTGTTCAACTGTGCGGAATCTCCCTTGAAAAACGAATTCAATAGGAGATTCCGTATAGACAGGCTCACAAGCAACGTTCCTTTTGCTGTTCGCTTTGTCTTACGGAATGACCAAGAGACAAAATTTAGTCAAGTTGTATATAGTTACCTTTTTTTCTGGCGTTGTTCAAATTTTACACGATTCTCAGTTTTTAATCGGCATTTTTGGAACTTTGTCTTATCTTTGCGATATGTTACGTTACAACATACACGACTGCGCCGAAATGATGGACACCATACAGCAGATTGGCTTTTTGCCTTTGCTGGAGAGCGGAATATACGGTTTTTCGGCAAATGCACTGGTTGACCCCGACTGCCGCTATGTGCAACTGCCCGATGGCGGCTGGGACTGGCCATTGTGGAAATGGAAAGGCGACATAGTAAGGGAAGGCGACTGCGTGTATGGTAAGTTTTTCGCTGGAAAAGCAGGCTTCATAAGCACCGAATGGTGGCCGGATTTCTGCAACTACCGCAGAAGTACGCACCCCGCCCCAGATGAAGGTTCTATCGAAGAAACAATATTGGCAATTCTGAGCAGCCGTGGCAGCATGATTACACGCGAACTGCGTTCGGCTTGCGGTTTCGACGGACCAAAAATGCGCAGTCGTTTCGACAGTTATGTCACCCGCCTGCAGATGGCTTGCCGCATTGTTACCGAAGATTTTGTGTATCCTATCGACAAGCACGGACACGAATACGGCTGGGGCTGGTCGCTGCTGACAACGCCAGAACTCCTATATGGCAAGCCTGCCTGTCAATGCCCACGCTCGCCTGATGAATCGTACAAAAGGATGATGGACTATCTGCAGAATCTGCTTCCCGATGCATCAGAAAACCAAATAAGAAAACTATTGAAATAATAGATAAACTATGAATAACAACCTTAAGATTTGTATGATGCTCGTTATGCTACTCACTGGTATACTGGCTGTAGCACGAGAACAAAGTTATATCCTCACCTCTCCCGATGGCAAACTTGTAAGCAACATCGTAGCATCAAGCGACGACGAACTATCCTACGACATAACCCTTGACGGAGTGCAGATTTTGAAGCGTTCTCGCTTGACACTCAACCGTGTATATGGCACAACAACTAGCGACCGTCTGCCAGTGAAAAAGGTAACACGCCGTTCTATTGACGAGACGGTGCCATCGCCATTCTACCGCCAAGCAACGATGCGCAACCACTACAACGAATTGATTTTGCAAATCAAGGACGGCCTATGGGTTGATTTCCGTGCCTACGACGAAGGATTTGCCTACCGCTACCGCACCGACCAAGCCTGCACGGTGAAAAACGAACTGGTAGAATACAATTTTGCCGCCGACTGGCAAGCCACGGTGCCGTATGTGCGTGGTTTCGATGAGAAAAATCCAACAGGGCAATATTTCAATTCGTTCGAAAACACCTATACCACCGATACGCTGTCGCAACTCGACCCACGCCGTCTGGCATTCCTACCGTTGGTTGTACATGCCGACAATGGCGTTCAGGTTTGCCTTACCGAGACCCATCAGGAACATTTTCCGGGACTATACCTGAAAGGTACTGGTATTTCTGGTCAACTTCGTGGCGACCAGGCTCCTTGTCCCGACAAGGCAGAGCAAGGCGGACACAACAACCTGCAGGAGATTGTAAAGACCCGCAAAAATTGGATTGCACAACTTTCCAAGGGCAACGAAACACCTTGGCGCATTGCCATGGTGGCGCGTACCGATACCGAACTGGCAATGAACAACTTGAGCTATCTGCTTGCTCCCGCATGCCGTCTCAGCGACATCAGTTGGATACGCCCCGGCAAGGTGGCATGGGACTGGTGGAACTGCTGGAACATTAGCGGTGTTGACTTTGTAGCAGGCATTAACAACGACACCTACAAATATTACATCGACTTTGCTGCACAATATGGTATCGAATATGTCATTCTCGATGAAGGTTGGGCTGTCAACCTAAAGGCAGACCTTTTGCAAGTGGTGCCTGAAATCGACCTGCCAATGCTTACGAAATATGCCGACGAGCGTGGCGTAGGACTAATACTTTGGGCTGGATATTATGCATTCAAGCGCGATATGGAGAAAGTCTGCAAGCACTATAGCGAAATGGGTATCAAAGGATTTAAGGTTGACTTTATGGACAGCGACCATCAGGCCGTCAATGAGTTCTATTACCAGTCGGCAGAACTTTGCGCCAAATATCATCTGCTGCTCGATTTCCACGGCGCACATATCCCTGCAGGCATCAACCGTACATATCCCAATGTACTCAACTTCGAAGGTGTATATGGTCTCGAGAACCTAAAATGGTCGCCTACCGATTTCGATATGGTAAAGTACGATGTGCAGATACCTTTCATCCGTCAGGCAGGCGGACCAATGGACTATACGCCCGGAGCCATGCGTAATGCAGCAAAATATTGCTATGCACCTGTTTGGACAGAACCAATGAGCCAGGGCACCCGTTGCCACCAGTTGGCACTCTACATAGTTCTCGACCAGCCGATTGCCATGCTTTGCGATGCACCGACAGAATATATGCGTGAGCCGGACTATACCCGATTCCTCGCCTCCATTCCTACCGTGTGGGACGAAACTCGCGTTCTGCAGGGCGAAGTTGGCGAATATATTGTTACCGCCCGCCGCAAAGGCACAACATGGTATATAGGAGGCATCACCAACTGGACTGAGCGCGACCTAAAAATCGACCTTTCAAGCTTGGTAAGCGGTAATGTCAACGCCGTTATCTACAAGGATGGCGCAAACGCTCATCGTAAAGGTAGCGATTACCGCATAGAACGCCTCAATAACATAACCGGTTCTATCGACATTTACCTAGCCCCTGGTGGCGGATTTGTTTTGAAAGTGGAATAGGAAGATAATGGCAACAAAACGGTTACGGATTGTAACGGGTTGAATTTACTATTCCGCTGAAAATACTTCGAATGTTGATAAGTTTGTAACGAAACAAGTAAGTGTTTTTCGTAAATTTGCAGAGTAAACATTCGCTTGATTTGCCGCATAGACTGAAAACGAGTTGTGTATATTTTATTTTGTTATTGAGAAGAAATGCAACTTAGATGACAATGGAAAACGAGCAGAACAAATGGCAATGGCATGGGTCTAATGTCGTGTGGAGGGGCGTGGGCATCTATCATATCACACTCACCATTCCTTCACGAGAGCCATTATTGGGCACGCTCGTCATTCCAGGAAACAATCCGGCACAGGCAAAAGTTGAGCGTACGAAACTAGGAAACAGCTTAGTCGAGGAACTGCTGCATATACCAGCCTATTATCCCGAAATTAGAATCCTGCAATTCTGTCTTATGCCAGACCATCTGCATGCAGTAATCTATGTTACTCGACAAATGAAAAATAGCATCAAGATGGTTGTCCGCAGTTTTTGGCAAGGTGCAAAAAAACTTGGTCGCGAATATTCTTTGTCAAACTCACCCGAATTAAATTCGGGCTTTGCGGACAAAGAAGCCAACCCTGCCAAGAACAGCGACCAGTATCCGTTCCCAATATTTACAGAAATGCCTTTCATACGCGCCCTTTATCATCGTGGACAACTGAATTCTATGATTCGTTACATACGGATGAACCCACAACGGCTTGCTACTAAACGATTAAGGCCAGATTTCTTTCGCGTGCAGCACAATGTGGTAATTAATGGCAGAAAATACAATGCTGTGGGAAATATCGCAATCTTAATGAATGGATTTCGAAAGACTGTACATGTGCATCGTGTGTTGCTGGATGCTGCGAAGCAAGGAGATGACAAATCTCTCCGCGATTATATGAACGGCTGTATTGTTTCTGCTCGCAATGGCGCAGTTATGGTGTCGCCATTTATTAGTTCAAAAGAGAAGGAGATATTGACAATCCTTTTAAAAGAGAAGCATTCTATAATTTACATTACCAATAATGGTTTGGGTGAGTACTATAAGCCATCTGATAATTTGTTTGATGCTGTAGCCACAGGGCATTTGCTAATACTTAGTCCATGGCCTTATAATGATAGCCCCAAACGCATAACCCGAGAGGAATGTATTATGCTCAATAACTTTGCAGAAGAAATTGCTGCATCTTCTAACACAAAAGTTGATTATAAACAAAACTCAACATCACAGGAGGAATGAAAAATAGAAAATAACAAGCCTTTTCTCTACATTTCTCTCCTTTCAATCACCTTCTGAAGAACTTGAGGCAAATTAACACCAACACCAAATCACAAGATTTGGATGAATGTCACGGTGACTTTCGTCCAAAAGCGGTCTAAAAATATACGATTTGGACAAATGTCGAATTGACTTTCGTCCAAAAGTGTTGCGTGTTTCATTTTTATGTTTTATCTTTGCCGCATAATTTATTGTTATGGACAAGTACAGAATTATCGGTAGAGAAAAGGAGCAGAATCTTCTTAAAACATTGTGCGACAAGCAAGAAGCACAACTGATTTCAATATATGGCAGGCGTCGTGTCGGCAAGACATACCTTGTGAAATGTTTCTTCAACAACGATTTTGACTTCTTCTTTACGGGAAGCTACAATGTTTCGACACAGGTACAGCTAAGTTTGTTCAGCAATGCACTGCAGCAATACAGCCACACACCACAGCCAATCTTTAAGTCGTGGTTCGAGGCGTTTTCTGCTCTTCAGTCGTACTTGTCAGCTCTAAAAAAGGAACGAATTGTAGTTTTTATCGACGAGATTCCTTGGATGGATATGCCCAATGCAAATTTCATTTCGGCATTCAGCTACTTTTGGAATTCGTGGGGTTCTACTTTTGCTCCGTTGAAACTTATTGTCTGCGGTTCGGCTACAACTTGGATGCTCGACAAATTTGTCGGCGACAAGGGCGGTCTTTACGGACGCTCGAACAGAACAATATATCTTGCTCCATTTTCATTATACGAAACCGAGCAGTTCCTCATAAACAGAAATATAGTTTGGGATAGAGAGCAAATCCTTGAAACATATATGATTATGGGCGGCATTCCATATTATTTGGATATGCTTGATGGAAGTTTACCATTGTCAAAAAATATCGACAATCTCTTCTTTAGTGAAACTGGCGATTTGCGCCGCGAATACGATTTCCTTTTCCGCTCCCTGTACAAAAATTCAGAGCTATATACTCGAATAGTTGAATGTATGTCGCGGAAACTTAAGGGAATGACACAGATGGAAATCAAGGAGGAAATCAATGGCGCTGCTAGTGGAAATTTTTCTGATGCTCTCGAAAACCTTGTCAACTGCGATTTTGCACGCAAATACAACTCATTCGGCAAGAAGAGCAAAGATGCAATGTATCAGTTGTCTGACCAATATACACTGTTCTATTTGCGATTTGTTATGAACGGAAGCGGACAGGATACTAATTTCTGGACAAATATTGATGCACATACCCACGACAGTTGGGCTGGATACGCTTTTGAGCAGGTGTGTTTTCATCATATACAACAAATAAAGCTCAAACTTGGGATAAGCGGGATTATGACAAACGCATACAGCTGGATGTGCAAGCCTAAAGTTGACAAGGACGGAACAGAATGGAAAGGTGCGCAGATTGACTTGCTCCTGCATCGTGCCGACAGCATAATAAACATCTGTGAGATAAAACATTCAAAGCATCCGTATGTTATAACAGCCGACTATTACAAACATATTGTAGAACGCAATTCCATTTTTGCCCACCATACAAAGACAAAAGAAAAATTACACAATACATTCATAACAACCAATGGGCTACAGCAAAATATGTATTCCAATATGGTACAGTCACAGGTTGTTCTTGACGATTTATTCAAGGACGAGTTATAAAAAGACTTTCGTCCAAAAGTAGTCTAAAAATATATGATTTGGACAAATGTCGATTAGACTTCTGTCCAAAAGTGTTGCGTAGTTCGTTTTTATCTTTCTCTCCTTTCAATCACCTTCTCCAACTTATATCTGTCGCCAGTTGAAGTGCCAATAGCATCGATAAACTGCTGGTCGTAGCCGGGAGTATCGTAGCCCCAGCGCAGGAAGTTGCCATTCTCGTCGGTGCGACGGATAATCTGGTCGTTGTACTTCACAATCAAATACTTGGCTAGTTTATCCCAGCGTTGCATCATGCGGACGGTATAATCAATACTCTTGCGGTTGAGATAGCTTTGGCGGTCTGCCGGCTGCATACCCTTTACGGCAAGCAAGACGCTGTCCTGGTCGGCAAAATAGTAGTCCTCTAGCTCCTTCTGTGCGGTGCGCAAGTCGCCAATCATCATCGAATAGCGCGGATACACCATATTTGCCACCCAGTTGTTCATCCAGAATGCCGACTCGAACGAAAACTCGTTGCGCGGATTGTTCTCCTGACGGAAAGCATCGGGCACTTGTGTAATGCAGCAATACAGAGGCACATAGGCTACCATATTAGCATCGTCGCAATTGAACCAAGTTACACCGCCAACATCGTCGGGCAACCACGAACGCATCTGGCAGGTCATTGTGAAACCCGACTGCTGGGTGGCAATCGGACGCTCGCGGAAATAAGCTATGCTGTCCTTGTCCTTGAAGTGCATCGGTAGCGGACGGATAGGCATTCCCCACGGACCAGCGGTCATGTCGGCGGTCATGTCGAGCGGTGTGCCTTCGAAATGGTCGCGCATGTCGTTTTGCAGGTCGCGCAGCGAAAGCGGAGCATCGGGCTTAATCCACAGCGGAAGATGGTCGCACTTGTCGAAATCGCCGTTGATATATGGCAGGTACTTGTCCATTTCGTCCTTGCTGTAGTGGTGGCGGAAGAAACTCCACACGCGGGCATCGGCATAGCGCACATTCTCGAAGTCGATTGGACAATAGGCATCGCGGAACGAGAAGTCGGCATCGTTGCCACTGAAAAAGCCAAGTTCGCGCGCAAACGAAATCACATCGTAAGCGTAAACACATTCCACCTCGGGACGGTTTATATTCTGCAAGTTCTTGCTACTAATGCTCTTGTACGACTTTTTCTGTTCCAGTGGGAACTGCCTGATACGGCTGAGGTTAGCGTGTGCGCAGATGCAGTCGTCGGGAATACGCAGAGCCACCCAGACGGCACCCTTGCGGCCTTTGCCCTTGCCAATTATCTCCATAATCCACGCCTCGTTGGGGTCGCAAATGGTGATTGTCTCGCCGCTGCTGTTGTATCCGTATTCGTCCACCAGTTCGGCCATGCAGCGGATAGCCTCGCGAGCTGTAGATGAGCGTTGCAGAGCCAAGCGCATAAGGCTGAAATAGTCGAGCAGTCCATCCTTGTTGACAAGCTCAAGGCGTCCGTCGAAAGTGGTTTCCACTATAGTGACCTGCTTTTCGTTCATCAGCCCCACCACATTGTAGGTATATTCCACCTGCTTCACAAATTGTCCCTCGTGCGACGGCCCCCAACCGTGAATGGCTATTAGTTCGTCCTTGTCGTGCCGTCCGGCAGGGCTGTAAAACAGCGAACCCGAGAATCCGAATCCATCGCAGTTGTAGGTACACATTACGCTGCCATCAGCAGATGCTTTCTTGCCGACAATGAGGTTGGTGCATGCGAGGATTGGCTCGGTGCACAAGGCTATAATCAGGGTAATGAAAAATGTTCGTTTCATGAGAAAATGTTTGTGAGTTAGGCGACAAAGATAATGTTTATAAATTCAATGGAAAAACATTAGCCTCAATTTTAGAATTTACAATGTTGTCTGGATTTATAATCCGTCTGTGATAATTCTTATTAGCGCATTACAAATGCTTATATTCAATACTTTCGGATTGTTGCCATTGGCAACGAGCTGAAGGTTACTGCCTTTGGCAGTGAGCTAAAGGTTGCAAATCCGAAAGAACATTATTTAAAATATCATTCACCCATCATATCCTTCACCCCTACCATCGGATGATGATACTGCCGTTCAGCCAAAGTAGGTTTGCCGTTGAGTTCCATACACTGATGCGGACAGAAATGCACACAAGCAAGGCACAATGTGCATTTATCACCTAAAATGGCTTTGCCATCGGTGATAGTGATGTTCTGTTGCGGACAAACTTTTGCACAAATACCACAGCCAATGCATTTTTCGATATTGCAGGCAGGACGCGTGGTTTTCTGGGTTTTAGCAGCGATGGAAGGTCGGTTTAGCAGCCATCCTAAGGGGTCGAATCCTGCATAGTGGAGACCGTGCTTTTCTGCTGCAATGTCGCTTATAATTTTCTCCAAACGCGGTGCGTAACGCTCGAACTTCCACGCCTGATTGTTTGGATTGCGCCCGAAAGCAAGTGCAGAGCAATCGGGAACGCGGATTTTGTTGCAATATGAAATCTTTACACCCTTCTGTCGCAAAATACGACGCACCGACCACACCGCATTGTTGGTCTGCGCCCCGCAGGTGATTACAACAAAGGTGTACGACGATGGACTGATGTTGAGTTGCGGCACAATATCACGCACCGCAATAGGCGCATCGAGCCAATATGTAGGGAATACCAGACCAATGCGTTTTTCGCCAGTCAAATCCTTGCCAACCGCCTCGCGTAGTGGCATTATTTGTTCGCCAGCGCGTTCGGCAATCTGTCTTGCTATTGCCAGGCTATTGCCTGTTCCTGAGAAGTAGAGAATCATTTGTGGTAAAATTTGTAGGGCAAAGATAGTTTTTTATGGAATGTGGGGATATGAAAAAGGAACGCAAATATTGGGATGCGTTCCAATGTGTTCAAGGCGAAGCTTTGGAGTTACTCCGACATAGGCAATACTTCGGCTTTGTTCAATAACCAGAGCCTATGACAAGCAAAGAGACTGTCACTTTTTGGACAGCCTCTTTATAAGTTATATGAAGAAGATTCTATTTGTTAATTTGTTTTAGAACACTTTCCCAGCTCTTATCTTTCATCTTTTTTACTTGCGCGTCTAATTCTGATATGTTAGGTGATGTCATAACTTTCAAGAATTGATTTTGGACACTTATAACATTCCTCAGTTTGGCTGTGCATGTATTGTCAGCAGTCCAAGTCAAATCAACTCCCTTAAAATATGAAGAGTAAGTATCATAAATATTTTTGGCAATTTTGCTAAACGTAGCTAATTTCTGATTGTTGGATACTATATTTTTCCGAAGTTCAATAAAGGACAAACAACTATCTTGTATGTCTAATATTTGCTTCATCCGCTGGCAATCTTTCTTTATATCGTAAATTTTGAAATCACAAGCCTTATAATATGAACTATATGCCTTTTGTATATCCTTATAATCGGTGGCAGAAGCAAGAATCTTTGGAGAGACAGAGTCGATTGCTTTTCTGGAACTGATAAAAAGAATATAGTTCATTTGCGTGTCAATTATGTTATTGTATAAAGCAAAATATTGTTTTAGTTCTTCCTCTTTAATAGTAACAGAAGCCGCTCCTTTCAAAGTTTTATGTGTATTATATTCATCCCAAACATCCTTATATGTGCTTTCGCATTTATCAATATTCATTTTATTTTTTCTTATATTGGTTCTCAGAGTAATGATACTGTCCCAATCATTATATATTCTCTCTTTAAGTTTGAAAGATTCATCTCCAATAAGAGACCATTCCCTATTATGAACCATTAATGCTTGTGTTTTATATGTTTCATAAGAATTAGTCTCTTTCCCTTTTACATTAATTGTACACATAGTAAAACAAGTATCACCGTTAAAACCAGTATATACAGAATCAATTTTATATGAGTGCATTGGCAACCAGTCCTTTAATATGTCATACGTATAATCATAGCTTCTATTAAAAAGATTATTATCTCCTTTGCCCTTATAGAATGCCTCAATTCTACTTTTATCCTTTGACGGCCATTCTATGATTTCGTCCAGTGCATTTTTTATTGTTTGGACACATTTTTCTATAGCTTTTTGTTTATATTCTTTAGAAACTTGGTCAACTATTTCTAAAATTCTTTTTTCCTTATCTTTTGAAATGAGGATAATGTCATCTTTGTCATATATCTTTATTATAAAACATTCAGGTTTGCCTTGAAAAGAAATTTGGATTCCTTCAGTTCGTAAAATATATGCCAACATATTTTGAAGAAGCAAATAGACTGGATCAATATCATTAGTACCTTTATTTGCTATTTCTTTATAAGTTTTATCATGTTTATCATCCCATGCCTTTTTTAATATTTCTTTTATCCTTTGACTTAATATTTCAAATTCTTCGTTTGACATTGACCTCACATTTACAGGTTTTAATATATTATAATATTTAGTAGGAAGGTCTTTTATTGTCATACCAGAAGGCAAAAGTCTCACTATTCTATTGTTCAATTGATTCGCTTCATAATCAGAAGACAGAATCGATTCGTAATCAGACATATAACCATTTTCTAATAAACGAATGTTTAATTCTTCTGAAGGCGTAGATGTAACCATATCAGGAATGTTATATGTTTTGTTTTCTATAGTTTGCATATTTCTATCTCTGACAATTTTTGATTGTATGTATCCATGTATGAACTTGTATTCCCATCTATTATTGTCAATAGAAATATAGGAATAATATCCATCTTCATCAATTTTCCCTTTCATATTCAGCTCATTGTCTTTATCTATAAACAGGAAGTCTCCCGCAGCCATTTTGTCATCCACATAGTTAACCGACGCATTTTTTTCTGTTTTTCCATCAGAAGTATATGTGTATTTATATGCGCCATTCAGTTTGCCATCCTTGTAGTTTTTTGTCGAAGTTTCAGATGTGTTATAATTTGCTGTGCCTACATATCTCTTATACATACTTCCCTTTACAGTTGTTGTTGAAGTTACACTGCCATTTAATTTGCCATCTTTGTATGTGGCCTTATATGAATATGAAATACTTAAATTCCCCGTTCTCTGCCAATCTTCTTTAAAGGTTTGAGAACCAGAACATGAGTATGTTCCATGGCGAAGATAATTTCCATTAGAATCAATGTAATAGGTATATGTTTCTTTGCAGTTTAAATCATATCCGTAACCATCTACATATACGGTTTCTTTTACGTTTTGAGTACTCGTTTTGGTTGTTTGACCTACAGCTGTTGAACCAACTAAAATGCCACAAAAGAGGGCAAGACTTGTAATAATTCTATTCATAATATTTCTAAAAATTGATTATTAAACTTTTATATCTGTTAAATTACTGTTTTCAATTATGTTTACGCACCACAAAAGGATAGGCATTACAATATCCTCGTTGGTTCTAATTTGGTTCTTTTTATCCCAATTTAAATTGTTTTTTTTCCGCCCACCAGCACCCTATAGGCAATTAAACCAACAAAAGAAGCGTGGCACTGATATACCACTTCTTTGAATAGAGGTCCTGAGATTACCTTTGAATGAAGAATGGAGTAAAAACAGCCCACGCATATACGCGAGCCACTTACGCCCTCTTGCATTCGTTTAGAAATTTCTCAGGTTTCTATTCACAAGACGAGCATAAACGCTTCGTTAATCAATATGTACGGCTTGGTTCATCGCCAAACCAATGGCAAAAATAGGAAAAGGAAATGGAATGGCAAAATTTATTTTTGCTATTGTTTGTCGAATTTATTGCAATAAAACACACTTTGAATTACTGCACATTAAAAATTTATTGTATTTTTGTAAAAAATATCACATCCACAATGGAAACAACAATAGGAACAAGTACAAAAATGCACGAGACATTGATTTCTCTGAGAAAGAGAGCATCAGAACTCGCTTCGCAATCGGAGGATGAGTTTCTCTTGGCTGATATAGTCGCAATGCTAAGCGGCAAGAAATTGCCTTGTACCTATTCGAAAGAAGAGTTTGCTAATGTATTAAACGAAGCAGACGATGACTTCAGGGCAGGAAGATTCGTTACACAGGATGAACTTCGAGCAAAATATGACTTGTAAAATCCATTGGTTACAGAGAGCGGCAAAGGATTTTGACGACATATACTTGTATTACAAACAGGTAGCGGGAGATTCTGTTGCCAAAAGACGAATGTCTAAAATATTACAGGCAACCACCAATCTTGAGTCCATGCCAAATATTGGTCCAATTGACGAGGATTTTCAACATACGCCAAGTTATCGATATCTGGTAGTGCTGGATTATAGGATATATTATTTTACAGAGGACCAAACAGTATATATTGCTGCGATATGGGATTGCCGACAAGGTGGAAGAGTGTTTAAACAGAGGTAATCACTATGGAATCAGGCGCAGTATTTCTGTGCCTTAATCTTTTACACCATTTTTCCCATCTCATACGCTTCCTGCAGTTTTGCATTCCCTGCAATATCATTCGGGTCGTTCACGCCACCACAGAAAACATGTCCTTTTAGTGCCGCCTTTCCAAAGCAGTCAATCCAGCCTTGCAGACCGCTTTCGGTGCGCTTGGGAGTCCATTCCTCGTTCTCGGCAGCGGCGGTCAGCAGATAAACTTCGCGGAAACGGTAATCCTTGGGATACATTGCGTTCATACGGTCGATTAGGGTTTTCATTTGTCCCGACATTTCGTAGTAGTAAATTGGTGTCGCCCAGCACACTACATCGGCATTGAGCACACTGTCCATAATTGCAGGAACATCGTCCTTTAATACACATGCACCAGTCTTCTGGCACGACAGACAGCCGACACAAAACTTGATTTCCTTGCCTCTGAGCGAGACAAGTTCCACTTGATGCCCGGCGGCTTCCGCGCCCTTGGCAAACTGCTCCGCCATCGCGTGGCTGTTCGAGCCGGGGCGGAGACTGGTTGCGATTACGATGACTTTCTTCATATTGGTTGTTATTTGTTGTTTGCTAAATTGGAATTTATAGGTTTCTGATCAATGATAAATCACCACTTGACAAAGCTTTGAAATTACGCTCTATTTTCTCAATGTCCCAATCCCACCATTTCAGTTGCAGCAGAAAGGCGATGAATTCGTCGTCAAAACGCATCCTGACCACTCGGCAGGGATTTCCCACGGCAACAGCGTATGGAGGAATGTCTGAGGCAACA